>NZ_JCAFUU010000001.1:0-1077684 GCF_059371655.1 Stenotrophomonas sp. YJH_SMC_17
ACGCGGTGGCCGAGAGCTTCTTTGCGACGCTCAAGACAGAAGAGGCTGCCGAGCCTTACGCCAGTAGGGAACAAGCCAGCCAATCCATCGCTGCTTACATCCACGGCTTCTATAATCCAGCCCGGCTACACTCGGCGCTGGACTATCGCTCGCCTAACAACTACGCCCGGCAGCTCCCGGCTGTCGCATGAAACGGCTTCATGGCGTCCGTTTTCAGGGGGCCAGATCAGACACCCCCGCGAACCCATGCCTCCCCACCCCTGACAGTCTCCCGGCGTATCCGGTAGATCCACGCCATGCGTGGATGAATTCATCCGGGAAATGAATTTTCTCTGGTCGATGAATCCTCTGTAGAGCGGAGCCATGCTCCGCTGCGAGCAAGCGCAGCGCCGCGACCCGCTTTTCGCTCTTCCTTCTTCACTCCGTGGCTGGCGCGCACGGAAACTGTCCATGGCCGGTCGGGTGGGCTGTGAAGGGGTGTCCGCGGCATGGATGCCGCGGCTAAGCCCCATGGACGGGTTCACGGCGTCCCCTGCGCAGCCCACCCGACCGGCCAACCTACGGAATCTGCTTCTGAGACCCGCCACGAGGGGCTCAGCCATTGGCCGAATCCAGTAAAATCACCCGCATGAACGCCCCCACCTTCCCGTACGACACCGCCCGCCTGGGCGAACTGGCCCAGCTGCTGATCGACAACGTCCGCGAGCTGGCCCAGGCCGGCTGGACCCCCGCCACCAGCAGCAACTTCTCGCACCGCCTGGACGACCGCCACGCCGCGATCACCGTCTCCGGCAAGGACAAGGGCCGCCTGATCGAGGACGACATCATGGTGGTGGACTTCGACGGCAAGGCCGTCGGCCGCCCGCTGCGTCCGTCCGCCGAAACCCTGCTGCACACCCAGCTGTACCGCCGCTTCCCGGAAATCGGCTGCGTGCTGCACACCCATTCGCCGGTGCAGACCATCGCCTCGCGCCTGTACGCGCCGCAGGGCCATGTGCACCTGGAGGGCTACGAGCTGCTGAAGGCCTTCGCCGGCAACAGCACCCATGAAATGGCCGTGGACGTACCGGTGTTCGCCAACACCCAGGACATGGACGTGCTGTCGGCCCAGGTCGACGACCTGCTCGACCGGCAGAACCTGTGGGGCTACCTGATCGATGGCCACGGGCTGTACGCCTGGGGCCGCGACATGGCCGAGGCCCGCCGTCACCTGGAGGCCTTCGAGTTCCTGTTCCACTGCGAGCTGGAACTGCGCAAGCTGCGCGGCTGAACCCACGCGCAGGTGCAGATGCCGATCCGGAATCTGCGCCCCGCCCCCGCCCTGCTACCCTGTCTTCCCCCCGAGACGTTCAAGCTGCCGCCATGAGCCGACTGCGCATCTACGACGACACCCGCCCCGAATCGCCGCTGCTGGACACCCAGGACGGCGCACGCATCGCTGCCGAGCTGAAGCAGATCGGCGTCACCTTCGAACGCTGGCAGGCCACTGCCCCGGTCGCGCCCGGCGCCAGCCAAGATGAAGTGTTCGCCGCCTACCGCGCCGACATCGACCGCCTGGTCGCCGAGCGCGGCTTCAAGAGCGTGGATGTGGCCTCGATCGCCCCGGATAACCCGAACCGCGCCGAGCTGCGCAAGAAGTTCCTCGACGAACACTTCCACAAGGAAGACGAAGTGCGCTTCTTTGTCGCCGGCTCCGGCCTGTTCACCCTGCACGTGGAAGACAAGGTCTACGAGATCGAGTGTGTGAAGGACGACCTGATCGCCGTGCCCGATGGCACCACGCATTGGTTCGACATGGGCGATGAACCCAGCTTCGTGGCGATCCGCTTCTTCACCGAGCCGGATGGCTGGGTCGGTCACTTCACCGGCACCGACATCGCACAGAAGTTCCCCCGTTACGTACCCACCCAGGCATCCTGATCCATGCAGCCCCGCGTCATCCTGACCGATATCGAAGGCACCACCAGCAGCATCTCGTTCGTCAAGAACGTGCTGTTCCCCTACGCGCGCCAGGCGCTGCCCGGCTTCGTCGCCGAACACGGCCAGG
Source organism: Stenotrophomonas sp. YJH_SMC_17 (assembly GCF_059371655.1). NCBI lineage: Bacteria > Pseudomonadati > Pseudomonadota > Gammaproteobacteria > Lysobacterales > Lysobacteraceae > Stenotrophomonas > Stenotrophomonas sp. YJH_SMC_17. Next base: position 2,048 of record NZ_JCAFUU010000001.1, read on the forward strand.
AGCCGGACGTGCGCCGCTGGCTGGATGCGGTGGCCACCGAGATCGGGGGTGCCTGCCAGGACAGCCTGGTGGTCGAAACGCTGCAGGGCTGGATCGACCAGGACCGCAAGCACACTGCGCTGAAGGCCCTGCAGGGCCGGATCTGGGATGCCGGTTACCGCCGTGGTGACTACACCGCGCACTTCTACCCGGAAGTGGCGGCAGTGCTGAAGGGCTGGCACGCCTCGGGCCTGCCGCTCTACGTGTACTCCTCCGGCTCGGTGCCGGCGCAGAAGCTGTTCTTCGGCTTCAGCGATGCCGGCGACCTCAGCCCGCTGGTGTCGGGCTGGTTCGATACCGAAGTCGGCGGCAAGCGTGAGGCCGACAGCTACCGCCGCATCGTGCAGGCGATCGGCGTACCGGCCGGCGAGATCCTGTTCCTGTCGGATGTGGTCGAAGAGCTGGACGCCGCCCGTGAAGCCGGCCTGCAGACCCGCCTGATCGACCGCCTGGACGACTACCCGCTGCCGCGCACCGGCCAGGCTGCCAACGGCCATGAGCGGGTCGAGAACTTCCAGCAGATCCAGCTGTGAAGCGACGGGTAGATGCCAACCTTGGTTGGCACCTACCAAAGCGGGATACCCCTCAACGATCGTTGAGGGTCTTCACCTTCAGCGCGTCGCGCAGGTTCGTCAGGTCCACCGGGCCACGCACCGCGATGTCGCGGATCTCGCCCGGCAGCAGGTCCAGCAGGTTGTCTTCCACCTGCACCTCCAGTGCGCCGAAGTCGATCCACGCCGCACGTACATAGGCCGCGCTCTGCAGCCGCAGACGATAGTGGTCGCCTTCGATGGCGAGGGTCGCCTTCAGCTTCTGCCGCGGCAGCACCTGGTCCTTGGCTTCGACGAATCCGACCACCTGCCGCGCACTCACCGTGCCGTGCTGCAGCAGCTCGAACACCGCCACCGTACGCCTCGGGTCGGCACCGGCCAGCAGCTCCGCGTCGCGGAAATCACCGATCGCGGTAACACCTTCCGCCGCCAATGCGACCGCTTCCTCACGGCGGCGCAGCACCTTGCCCTCCACGTCCATCACCCGCAGCCGCCAACGCGCATCCTGCGCGGCGCCATCATTGATCAGGCGCACCCGCGTGCGGCCCTCGTCACGCAGCGCCGCCACGGTCACCGGCGCGAAGAAGCGCCGCGCGGCGAAATGCAGTGCCTTCCAGCGGCCAAAATAGTCCACGCTGGACCAGGAAGCGCCCGGCCAGACGTCGTTGAGCTGCCAGTACAGCGAGCCCATCGTGTACGGCCGCGAGGCGCGGTGATGCAATGCTGCCAGGGCGATGCCATCGGCCTGCATCACCTGACTCAGGTAGACGAAGTCCTCGAAGTCCTTCGGTGTGCCATAGCCCAGCTCGATGTAGTGCAGCAGGCGACTGTTGCCCTCGCCGGCCATGAACTTCTGGTGCGCGCGGATCACCGGGCTGTCGATGCGCTGCTCGGCGCGGGTGGCGATCTGGTCCACCGTCGCCACCGACGGCCACGCCTGCAACCCGTACTCGGACATGAAACGCGGGGTCTCGCGCAGATAGGCCTGCACCGGCAACGCCGGATTGCCCCAGACCTGCCAGTAGTGTTTGTCGCCGCGGGTGGAATCGTTGGCCTTCTCGTCCAGATCGTTGCTGGGCGAGCTGGACCAGTACGGCACGCCCAGCCCCTCCTCGCCCACCACCTGGCGCAGGTCGTTGCCGAACAGGTCGACGTAACCCTGCCAGACCTTCGCCGCAAATGCCGGGTCGGCCGCCTTCAGGTCGCGGCCGTGGCCCCAGTCCTTCCAGGCGGTTTCTTCTTCGTTGTTGCCACACCACAGCACGATGCTGGGGTGATGGCGCAGCCGGCGCACGTTGTCGCGCGCCTCGGCGACCACGCTGGCGCGGAACGCCGGATCGTAACCCGGCTGCATGCCACCGCCGAACATGAAATCCTGCCAGACCAGCAGCCCCAGCTCGTCAGCGATGTCGAAGAACGCGTCGTCCTCGTAATAGCCGCCACCCCAGTTGCGCAGCATGTTCATGTTGGCATCACGCGCCGCCACCAGCACCTGGCGCAGGCGTGCGGCATCGACACGTGCGGGGAAGGCGTCGAACGGAATGACGTTGGCGCCCTTGGCGAAGATCGGCACGCCGTTGATGACGAAGGCAAAGCCCTGCCCGCCCTTGCCGTCTTCCTCACGGCGCAGTTCGACCGTGCGCAGGCCGATGCGCTGCTCACGGGCCAGCTCCGGCGTGCCACCATCGTCCAGGCGGGCCTGCACCGTGTAGCGGTCCTGCGCGCCGTGGCCGACTGGCCACCAGCGCTGCGGATCGGCCAGTTCAACCGGAACCTCGACGCTGTTCTGGCCGGGCGTCAGCAGCACCGTGCGCTGCACCTGGGCCACGCTGCGGCCCTGCGGATCCTGCACATCCACCTGCACCACGGCCGAGCCCGCCGCCGCGCCCTGCTCGACCTGCAGCAGCACCGCCAGCTTCGCCTGCTCGGCGCTCAATGCATCAGTGCGCACGGCCACATCGGTCAATCGATGCGTATCCCAGGCCTGCAGGTCGACACCGCGCCAGACGCCGGCGGTGACATAGCGCGGGCCCCAGTCCCAGCCGAAGTGGTAAGCCGGCTTGCGTGCGAAGTTGCCGACCATAGCGTCCTTCGGCTCGTCGCCATACGGCGACGGGTAGTTGCCGGCGATCTTGTGCGGCATTGCCTGCACGCCCGGCAACAGCGTGCGGATCGGCGAACGGAACACGATCTGCAGTTCATTGTCTTTCGCTCGCAGGCGGCCTTCGACCCGAGCGCGCCATGTGCGGTGTGCGTTGTCCGCGCGCAGCAGCGGCTTGCCGTTGAGCTCGACCTCGGCGTAGGTATCCAGGCCGTCGAAGCGCAGTTCGGCATTGGGCTTGGCCAGCGTCGCGGCATCCACGTCGAAGCGGGCGCGGTACTCCCAGTCCGCCAGGCCGATCCACTGCAGCTCGGCCTCCGGCGCGCCAACGTAGGGATCGCGGATCAGCGCGTGGGCCAGCAGGTCGGTGTGCACGCTGCCGGGCACCTGGGCCGCACGCCACTGCTGTAGACCGGGATGGGCCGCACCCTGCGCGTCGCCGGGCAGCATGCGGAATTCCCACTGCGCCTGCAGCGGGGCCGCCAGTGCAGGGAACGCGGAGACTGCGATCAGCAGCAGGAGCAGGCGGACAACGAGGGGAAGGCGATGCACGGGATGCTCCTGTTTTTCCGCCGGGCAGGGCCCGGCGCTACCTGCAATTCCAGTTCATGGCAGTGCCGGGCCATGCCCGGCGTACCAACCTCAACGCACCACGTTCAACACTTCGTAGCACGCGCCCATGGTGTGGTAATCCACCTTGCCAGCCGGGCTCTTCTCGTCGCTGTACTTGCGGTTGTCGGCATCGAGGATGCGGAACCAGGCGCCGTACTGGTGGTCGACGAAGTGCTCCCACGCGTACGCCCAGATGCGCTCGTACCACTGCCAGTAGCGGTCATCACCAGTGCGCTTGGCCATCAGCGCCGCGGTAGCCAGCGTTTCGGCCTGCACCCAGAAGTACTTGTCGTCGTCGCAGACGAAGCTGTCGCCACCGATCGGGGTGCCCTCCATGCCCGGCTGGCGGCGCGATTCCGGCGCGAAACCGTAGTAGAGGCCGCCACGCGACTCATCCCAGCTGCGGGCCACGGCCACATCGAACAGATGCTGCGCGGTCGGCACCAGCCAGTCGGCCTGCACATGGCGGTCCAGGATCAGCAGCAGCTTGGCCCACTCGGTCTGGTGGCCCGGCTGGAAGCCCCATGGGCGGAACAGGTGCTTGGGGTCGTCCAGGTTGTAGTCCCAGTCGATCTCCCAGTTGGAATCGTAGTGCTCCCAGACCAGGCCACCGGCCTTGGCGGCCTGGCGGCGGGTCATGTTCTCGGCCAGTTGCAGCGCGCGTTCCACGTAGCGCTGCTCGCCACTGGCCTCGAACGCCGCCAGCATCGCCTCGCACATGTGCATGTTGGCGTTCTGGCCGCGATAGCCGGTGAAGTTCCACTGGCCGTCCGCTTCATCCTTGTAGAGCCCGTACTGCGGCTCCCAGAAGCGCGCCTCCAGCAGCTGCCAGGTCTCGTCCATCCACGCGCGGGCCTGCTCGAGGCCGGCCTTCAGCGCACAACTGTAGGCCAGCAGCACGAACGCCACACCGTAGCAGTGGTTCATGTCGTCCTCGACCTTGCCGTCGCGCAGGGTCCAGGCGTAACCGCCAGTGGCCGGATTGCGATGCACCTCGCGCAGGTAGCGCACGCCGTGCTCGACGGCGTCGCGGTACTCGGCATTGCCGAACTCGCGGTAGGCCATCGCGTAGTTGAAGACGAAGCGCGTGCTGCTCACCAGGTGGCGGTGGCTGGCATCGTAGATGCTGCCGTCATCACGGAAGTAGTGGAAGAAGCCGCCGTTCGGATCGATGCAGCGCGGGTGGTAGAACGCCATCGTGTCGGCGATATGCGCACGCAGGAACGCGGGTGAACGAAAATCGGGCGAGGTGCTCATGCGGTAATGTCCTGGGCCTGCAGCAGCTGCTGCACTTCATCGAGCGAGGGCATCGCGGCGAACGCGCCCTTGCGGGTAACAGCCAGCGCACCCACGGCGGCGCCAAAGCGCAGCGTGGCGGTGATCGCCTCCGGGTCCTGGCAGAACGCGGCGAAACCTGCACCGGCCCCGCCCCGCTCCAGCAGGCCGACCAGCACGCCACCGACGAAGGCATCGCCGGCGGCCGTGGTATCGACGGTGGCCACGCGGAAGCTGGTGACCGTGCCGTGGTTGCCGCGGGTATACCAGTGCAGCGTGGCCGCGCCATCGGTAACGATGACCCAGCGTGCCTGCGCCGCCAGCAGACGCTTCAGCACCACGGCCTCCCCATCGGCACCCAGCGGTGCCGCCAGGTAGTCCAGCTCCTCGCGCGACAGCTTGACCAGGTCGGCACGCTCCAGCGCCTGCCACAGGCGCGGCGTCGGGTCCTCGTTGGCCGGCCAGAGGGCCGGACGAAGATTGAGGTCGAGGCTGACCACCGCACCGGCGGCACGCGCGCGCTCCATGCCGGCGAAGGTCGCCTCGGCGATGGAGGGCTCGGTCAGGCTGTTGGAACAGACGTGGAAGCACTGCGCGCTGTCGAAGCAGGCGGCCTGGAAGTCACTGTCACGGAACAGCAGATCGGCGGCCGGCGGGCGGTAGAAACTGAAGCTGCGCTCGCCGCTGGCATCCAGCGCAACGAAGGCCAGCGCGGTCTTGGCCGCATCGGTACGCGCGATGTAATCCGTGCCAACGCCGTGTTCGACCAGGCTGTCGGCCAGGAAGTCACCGAACATGTCGCGGCCCAGCATGCCGACGAACTGGGTCGTCGCACCGAGGCGCGCTGCCGCCACTGCAACATTGGCCGGCGCACCACCGGCGTACTGCAGGAACGCGCGCGGCGCGTCGGCCGAAGCCGGCGGCTGCGCTAGTAGATCGATCAAAATTTCGCCGAAGCAAACGATGGAACCCATTCCGGACTCAGCCTCCCTGCGTTGCGGAAGCCGGCGTACGTGCGCCGACCAGTCCATAGAAGATGATGTAGCCGTAGCACAGCAGCGGCAGGATGAAGCTGGCCTGCACACCAATGTGGTCGGCCAGCTCGCCCTGCAGGTACGGCACCACGGCACCGCCGACGATGGCCATGATCAGCAGGCTGGAGCCCTTGTTGGTCAGCGGGCCCAGGCACTCGATGCTCAGCGCGAAGATGGTCGGGAACATGATGGAATTGAACAGGCCGATCGCCACCACCGAGTACAGCGCGATGTTGCCGGAGCTCAGCATGGTGGTGACCAGCAGCGCCACGTTGACCAGCGCGAAGATCGCCAGCAGTCGGCTCGGTGAGAAGCGAGCCAGCAGCGCGGAGCCGGCGAAGCGGCCGATCATCGCCATCGTCCAGTAGGCCGACACGTAGTGCGTGGCTTCCTGTTCGCTGAAGCCACCGATGTTGGGCATCGACAGGTAGTTGACCAAGAAGCTGCCGATTGACACTTCGGCGCCGACGTAGAAGAAGATGCCCAGCACGCCCAGCAGCAGGTGGCGCTTGCGCAGCGCATCCAGGTAGCTGTGGTGGTGGCCCTGGTCGGCCTGCTCGGTGGCGTCGCTCAGCGCCGGCAGGCGGAACAGGAACACGAACAGCGCCAGCAGCACCAGCGCCACGGCCAGGCCCACGTACGGACCCTGCACGGCCTGCGCCTCGGCGGCACGGTAGGCCAGCTGCTCGGCGGCCGGCAGCGCCGCGATGTCGTCAGCGCTCTTGACCGTGTTGGACAGGATCAGCATGCCGCCGAAGATCGGGGCGATGGCCGTGCCCAGCGAGTTCAGCGCCTGCGCCAGGGTCAGGCGGCTGGAGCTGGTCTGCTCCGGGCCCAGCAACGCGACGTAAGGATTGGCAGCGACCTGCAGCACGGTGATGCCGGTAGCCAGCACGAACAGCGCACCAAGGAAGGCGCCGTACACGCGCAGCTCGGCTGCGGGCCAGAAGCCCAGTGCACCGATACCGGCGATCACCAGCCCGGCCACGATGCCCTTCTTGTAACCCAGCGCGGCCACCAACCGGCCCGCCGGCAGCGACATCAGGAAATAGGTGCCGAAGAAGGTGAACTGCACCAGCATCGCCTTGGCGTAGTTCAGCTCGAACACCGCCTTCAGGTGCGGAATCAGGATGTCATTGAGGCAGGTCAGGAAGCCCCACATGAAGAAGATCGTGGTGACCACGGCCAGCGCCTTGCCGTTGGTGACGGCGGGTGCGTTGCCCGAAGAACCCGATGGACGGGGCGTTGCGGAGATCGGCATGCGGTTCGCGCCTCGATGCGCGGAAGGTCGTTGTTGCGTGGAAGGGGTACGTGGAAGGAATCAGTTCGGCCGTGCGGCACTGCTTTCGCGGATGCGCAACTGCACCGGCGCGACCGTGCGCCTCGGAGGCGCATCCGGTTCGTCCAACCTTTGCAGCAGCAGCGCGGCGGCTTGGCGACCGCGCTCGCGCGGGTCGGCGGTCAGCGTGGTCAGCGGCGGCACGGCCACCGCGGCCTCGGAAATATCGTCGAAGCCGGTCACCGCGAAATCACCGCCGGGACGGATGCCGCGCGAGTTCAGGCCCAGCATCAGGCCCAGCGCGACGGTGTCGTTGTAGCAGACCGCCGCACTCGGTCGATGGCCGTCGGCAAACAACTCATCGGTACGCGCCGCGGCTTCCAGGCGGTTCGGCGCCGACTCGATCATCCAGCCCGGCGGCAACGACAACCCAGCCTCGGCCAGCGCCTGCTGGAAACCGGCGCGGCGCTGGTGGCACGAGCTCGATGCCGCATGGCCGCCGAAGAAGGCGATCTGGCGATGGCCGCGCTCGATCAGGTGGCGCGTAGCCAGGTAGGCACCGTGCTGGTTGTCCAGGGTCAGGAAGTCCCAGTCGGCGCCGTCCAGTTCACGGTTGAACAGCAGCACGTTGGCATTGGCACCCAACGCCTGGCGCAGCTGCGCGGTGTCGCTGCCTTCGGCCGGCGACAGGATCAAGCCGGCCGGGGTGTGTTCCATCAGCGTGGACAGCACCGCCTGCTGACGCTCCGGTGATTCGCCGGTGCTGCCCAGCAATGTTACGTAACCGCGCCCGCCCAACGCCTCGTCCACGCCGGACGCAAATTCGGCGAAGAACGGGTTGGACAGGTCGTTGATCACCAGCGCGATGCTCGACGAGGTACGACGACGCAGGTTGGCGGCCGCGCGGTTGTAGACATAGCGTTGGCGACGCAGTTCTGCCTCGACCTTGGCCCGGGTATCGACGTTGACCAGCGGACTGCCGCGCAGCACCAGCGACACGGTGGCCCGTGACACGCCGATGGCACGCGCGATGTCGGTCACCGTCACCGCCTTGCCGGCGCGCTTGCTGGGACTGCTGCCGTTGTCGTTCATCGTCTTCCCGGACTCCGCTGGAGGCTCAAGCCTAATGGATCAGGGCCGTGTCGTGCCGTGCCGTTCGCTGGGTCACCGCGAACGGCACAGTCCGGCTCAGCGCAGCTGGCTGCCCGGCGCCGCGCACCAGGACACCGGCAGATCCTTCACCGCCGTGCCCCAGCCCTGCTCCGGCGCCTTCCCGTCGAGCGCGAAGTGCAGGCGCGGGCCCTGCTGCAGGCGGTCCCAGTCCAGCCACACCGGTGCATGCGCCTGGCCGTCGACCTGCACGCCCTGCACGTACTGCAGGCGGCGGCCATCGGCGCCCGGCGCATCGATGCGCAGCGTGCGGCCGTTACCCATGTCCACTTCCACCTTGCTGAAACGCGGGGTGTGCAGCAGGAACTGGCCGCTGCCCGGCACCGCCGGGTACACGCCGATGGCGCTGAACAGGTACCAGGCCGACATCGTGCCGAGGTCATCGTTGCCGGTCACGCCGTTCGGCGCATTGGTGAACAGCTGCTGCGCAGCGCGCACCACGGCGGCGGTCTTCCACGGCTGGCCGATCAGCGTGTACAGCCACGGCGAGTGCAGGTCCGGTTCGTTGTTCGGGTTGTAGCGGAACTGGTTGTAATAGCTGTACGGCCCCACCACCCACTCCTTGCGGGCGGCATTGAGCGGATCGGCCTGCAGCGCGTCCATCGCGAAGAAGGCATCGAGGCGGCGGCCGGCCTGCTCACGGCCGTCCATCGCTTCGACCAGGCCCGGCACGTCCTGCTGCGCCAGCCACTGGTACTGCCAGGCGGTGCCTTCGTGGAAGCCATGGTGCGAACGCGGGCTGTAGTGGCCATCGGCCGGGGTGTACCACTGGCCGTCCTCGGTACGCGGTCGCGGGAAACCGGTGAAGCCGGTCTCGGCATCGCGCACCTGCGGGTCCCACACCTTGCGCCAGTTGCGGCCGCGCTCACGCAGCGTCGCCGCATCCTGCGCGTGGCCGAGGCCATCGGCCATCTGCGAGAGCGCGCAGTCGGCCAGCGCGTATTCCAGCGTGGCCGAGCCACCGTGGTGCGGATCGACGTCCATGCCCTTGGACGGGTATGCACGGTCGTAGACCACATAACCCTTGTCCAGGTAGGTGGGGTTGCCGGAGCGGCCAGCCATGCGCGAGTTCAACGGCGGCGTGCCGAAGGCGTTGCGGCGCAGCGCATCCCAGGCCTGCGATTCGCGGCCCTTGAGTGCACCGAAGCGCCACAGGTCGACCATGAACGGCGTGACCGGGTCGCCGGTCATGATGTTGGTCTCGAAGTTGGCATAGCCCCAGCGCGGCAGCCAGCCGCCCTGTTCGTCGATCGCCAGCAGGGTACGGCCGATGTCACGCGCCACGTCCGGGCGGGTCAGCGCAAGCCACTGGTTCTGCGCCCGGTAGGTATCCCACAGCGAGAAGTACTCGTAGTAGGTCCAGCCGTCGGCACGATGGATGCCATCGTCGTAGCCGCGGTAGCGGCCGTCGGCGTCGTTGCCGGTCATCGGCTGCAGCAGCGCATGGTAGACCGCGCTGTAGAACACCGCGCGGTCGTCGGCGTTGCCCCCCTGCACGCGCACCCGGCCCAGCTGCTCGCGCCAGGACTGCTGGGACAGCGCACGCATGCGGTCGAATCCGAGCAGGGCTCCACCCTGCATGCCCTCGGCGCGCAGGTTGGTGCGCGCGCCTTCGGCATCCACGTGCGAGATCGCGCTGACCGCCGTCACCGACTGGCCCTTGGCCAGATCGAAGCTGAGCCAGGCGCCGTTCGGCTTCTGCTCGCCTTCCATGCTGTGGCGTGCACCGGGAAGGCCACCGCCCTCACCCCAGGTGCCGTGCGCCTTGAACGGGCGGTCGAACTCGATGCGGAACCAGGTGGTGTACTGGTGGCCGCCACAGAAACTCTTGGTGACCAGCTTGCCTTCCACCACGCGGTCGCCGACCACGTCGACCACGCTGCCGATCACCGAATGGCGCTCGTTGGCCTGGCCGACATTGACCAGCACGTGGCCTTCGCCCTGGCGCTGGCTGAAGGTGTAGCGCTCGGCGGCGGCGCGGGTGCGCGCGGTCGCCTCGGCGTCGATGCCGCCATAGCTGGTCAGCCGCACCTTGTAGTAGCCGGCCTGGCCGATCTCGCCGTCATGGGTGTAGTTCGATGCGTACGCCTTGTGATCGAACTGCTTGGCGTTGCCGGTATCGAAATCACCGCCCGGACCGATGCTGCCGGTCACCGGCAGGATCGACACCTGCCCACCCTGCTCCCAGCAACCGGCGCCGGAAATGAACGAATGACCGAAGCCACGGATCTTCTCGTCGTCGTAGCGCCAGCCGGAATAGTGGCTGCCGATCGGACTGACCTGGATCAGGCCGAACGGCGCCGACGCGCCCGGGAAGGTATTGCCGTCGTCCTTGCTGCCGATGAAGGTGTTGACCTCACGCTCCAGTGCTGCCGGCGTGGCCTGCAGCAGCATCGGCATGGCCGAAAGCGCCAGCAGGCAGGCCAGGCGCGCCAGCGGGCGCGAGGTCGATGGGACGGCGGGAGCGGACGGCACTGGACGCATGTCGGGTTCCTGTAGTCGATGACACGGAGGCAGACGGCCGGGGCCGTCCGGCTCGCTTCCGCTGAGCCCTGCCATGATCGGCAGAGAGCTCCCCCTGGAATGACGCCCGACCCACCAGACCGTGGATTTAGATCGATTCAAGTAGAGCATGCAGGTTCAGCCGAATGCATTCTGCGGCGCAGCATGAGATGAGGATGTTCGGCAGGGCTGCGCCCTGCACCTGCTCCGAGCTGGAGCAGCAGCAACAGCAACAGCAGAAGCTGGTTTCCTGCGGGGAGTCGGGCTGGGTCCGGTTGCGGGGGACGCCGTAAACCCGTCCATGGGGGCTTGGCCGCGGCATCCATGCCGCGGACACCCCCGCAACCGGACCCACCCCGCCTTCGACAGATTTCCGCGATCTGTAGATCCACGCCATGCGTGGATGAATCTCTGTCAGATAGCGAAATCAATTGGGGTCAGATCCGTTTTCCAAAGGAAAACGGATCTGACCCCATGACCCCATGCCGCACCAGGATCAATCCAACCGTCACCGGGAAACTGTCGAAGGTGGGGCGGTGTCGGATTGTGGGGTGTCCGCGGCATGGATGCCGCGGCCAACCCCCCAAGGGTGAGGGCGCTTTGCTTGCGAAGCACTGCTTCGCAAGTGCCCGAACGCACAGCCGCCAGCGGCTGGGCCGGACCGCGGCGCGGGGTTTACGGCGTCCCCGCAATCCGACACCGCCCCGCCCAACCCACGGAAAACCAGAGCCGTTCTGGCTTTGGCTTTGGCTGTAGACGTCGCCCTGGCTTGAAGCAGGTGCAGGGCGCAGGCCTGCCGACGCACCCTCCTCTGCGCACGAAAACGATTTCACTGTTTTCAGCAAACCGTCATAACTTCGCCACGCCAGTACCATATTGCGCAGCAGCATGCGCCCATGCGCGACCCATGCTACAAAACGCCCGCCCATCGCTTAGATCGATCCAAGACGACGTTGCGATGGCCGGGAGTTGGGGAAGCAGGAACAGGACGTACCAGGCCACGCGCACGGTGCTACTGCCACTGCATGGCGAAAGCGACAATGTCACTTCAAATTAGATCGATTCAAGTTGTCCGTGCCACGTCACCGGATCAATCCAGGAGAGAGGGAGAGATGGGAATGAAGCATTCAACACGCACGCACGGCCAGGACGCATTGTCACTGGCCATCGCGCTGGCCTTGGTCGCCGCCGTCATTCCGGCAGGCGCCGCCGCGCAGCAGGCCGCTTCCACCGGCTCGCAGGACGCCACCAACCTGGACAGCGTCCAGGTCACCGGCTACCGCTACGCCATCGAAAAGAGCCTTGAGCAGAAGCGCGACGCCAACGCCGTGGTCGAGGTGATCACCGCCGAAGACGTCGGCAAGTTCCCCGACAAGAACGTCGCCGACGCGCTGCAGCGCGTGCCGGGCGTGGTCATCACCCGCAGCGGTGGCGAAGGCAAGAGTGTCAGCGTGCGCGGCCTTGCGCCGGACCTGACCCTGACCCAGCTGAACGGCAACTACGTCGCCACGTCGGAAACCAACGACGAGGCCACCCGTTCGTTCAACTACACCCTGCTGCCGTCGAACATGCTGTCCAGCGCCGAGCTGTTCAAGTCGCCGGAAGCACGCATCGACGAAGGCGGCATCGGCGGAACGGTGATCCTGCACACCCGTCGCCCGCTGGACATGGAATCCAACTCGGGCTTCGTCACGCTCGAGGGTACGTCCTCCGATACCCACCACGATATCGACCCGCAGGCGTCGGCGTTGTACTCGTGGCACAGCAAGGATGAGCGCTTCGGCGTGCTGGTCGGCGTGACCCAGCAGAAGCGCACCACCCGCACCATGGAAGCCAGCACCGAGGACTACCAGTGGTATGGCGCCGGCAAGGCGCGCGATGCCTATGGCAACGTGCAGGCGCAGGACGGCATCCACTACTGGTGGGGCAGGTCCGGCTTCAACAACCAGACCGGCGGCAACTACAGCGACTTCTTCATGCCGACGTCGGTCAACTTCGCCGTGAAGGAAGAAAAGCGCGAGCGCAAGGGCGGCCAGCTGACCTTCCAGTTCAAGCCGGTCGACAACGTCACGATGACGGCCAACTACTTCCGCTTCGAGCTGCAGGGTGACTACACCCAGAACATGCTGAAGATTCCGGAATGGAGCATGGCCCGCTTCAACGGAGACGGAAACTGGGCGGGCGGCCGCCTGCTCAACGGCCTGGACTTCGACCCCAGCGGCAACACTGTCACCGGGGCGCAGTTCGAGAAGCTGGCCGGAAAGACCTACTACTGCAGCGAAGACCAGGCCAAGGCGGCCGGCCTCCAGCCCGGCGGCTGGGGCCCGGACGACTGCACGGTTCCCACACCGCAGCTGACCGGTGGCTACAGCAAGGAAAAGGCGCTGTCGCAGACCGCTGACCTGACCATCGACTGGGATATCAGCCCGCTGTGGAAGGCCTCGTTCACCGGCGGCCGCACCTGGTCCGAAGGTGGTCCTTCGATGAACTTCCGCATGTCGGCCAAGCCGCGCCGCAAGGTCGGCAACGACTATCTGTCGGGCAATCTGTACAGCGCCTGGGATCTGACCGGCACGCCCTCGGCCACCTTCTCTCCCGACCTGCAGCAGCAGCTGATGAACGGCATCGCCGAAGTCGACACCGGCTCGACCGATTCGTCGTGGAAGCGCACCGAGGTCAAGCAGAACTACTTCCAGGCCGACGTCACCAAGTTGTTCGAATCCGGCTGGCTGGACTCGATCCAGTTCGGCGCCAAGTATCGCGACGGCAAGGTCCACCGCAATACCGGCAACACCTATTGGGTGTGCCCGGGCCGTGACCCGGCCGACTATGACAACAGCCGTTACCAGAGCGGTTGCGATCCGACCGCTGGCGACGCGCAGCCCGGCTTCTTCCTGTCCAATCCGATCAGCAACATCGCGGGCGGGTTCAATGCCAACGTGTTCCCGGGCATCAACTACCCGGCCTACATCGATTACCTGAACAAGACCTACGGCGGTTCGCACAACCGTACCGAGGAAGACTTCGTCTACAACGTCAACGAGAAGATCTACTCGGGCTACTTCCAGGCCAACTTCCGCACCGAGCGCGTGCGCGGCAATGTGGGCGTGCGCGTGGTGCGCACCAAGCAGTTCGCGCAGTCCTCCGATTCGATCGAGAAGTTCAACGACTACTTCCTGGACAACGCCTCCGGCGCGCCGATGGCGTGCACCGACCCGGCCGCTGCGGCCTACCCGACCTACAGCTGCGAGAGCGGCTTCGTGCGCCTGCCGCACGACCTGGCGCAGAGCAAGACCTACAGCCTGATCGGCGTGGACCGCACCTACACCGACGTGCTGCCGAGCTTCAACATTGCCTGGGACATCACCGATACCCTCGTGTTGCGTGGCGCCGCCTCCAAGGTCATCGCCCGTCCTGGCTACACCGACATCGCGGCACCGGGCGCACTGAGCTACTACAGCGACGAGTACGTCAATGACCGCCGCGTTGCCGGCGGCGCCTCGACCGCAGGCTGGGTCGGCCAAGGCAGCAACAAGCAGCTGGAACCGTTCAAGGCCACCCAGTTCGACCTCGGCCTGGAGTGGTACTTCCAGCCGGGTGCGGTGGCCGGTGTCGGCCTGTTCCGCAAGAACGTGGACAACTTCACCCTGCCGGTGGTGCGCGACACGCCGATGGTCATCGGCGGTGAAGCCGTGAACGTGCAGCGCTACGAAACCCAGGCCAATGGTCGCGATGGCGTGTCGCAGGGCGTGGAGCTGTACGGCCAGTACACCTTCGATTTCGGTGTTGGCGTGCAGGCCAACTACACCTACAACGACACCAACCTGGCATCCATCGTGCTTGATGGGCAGGAAATCGGCTCCTCGCCGCTGGTCGGCAGCGCCAAGAACCAGGCCAACGTGACGGTGTTCTACGAGAACGAGAAGTTCCTGGCGCGCGCTTCGTTCAACCGTCGCGGCCAGGTGGTCGGCGGGCTCAACAACGGCCTCACCGTCTACACCGAACCGTACGACCAGCTGGACCTGAATGTTGCCTACAACCTGACCCCGGACTGGACCCTGACCGCATCGGTGATCAATGCGACCAAGTCCGAGCAGCGCGTGCACCTGGGCAACGACACCAAGGCCCGCCTGATCTCCAACACCTACGCAGGCCGCCAGCTGTACTTCGGCGCCACCTGGAAGTTCTAAGGCACTACGGGTTGCCCAGGCCCTCCCCGGCGCAACCCTCGCCCCGCCCCGGTGGGGACGTTCCTCCACGGCAGCCGCGCTGGTACAGGTGGCTGCCGTCTTCATTGGTACGTGCCCGTTGGTGCGTGCTCACCGGTGCGTCGTCATTCAGCCCGGCGCTTGACCCTGCCATCGTTGGAAGGTGCACACTGATTCCACCTCACGAGCACCGAAGGAGCTACAGATGGAATTCCATGTCGACGGCATGACCTGCGGTGGTTGCGCGCGCAGCGTGACCCGCGCGATCCAGCAGATCGATCCGAACGCCAGCGTGGTTGCCGACCCGCCGACCGGCCTGGTCAAGGTGCAGACCACCGCGTCGCAGGAACAGGTGTTCGCCGCGGTGAACGATGCCGGTTTCCCGCCGCGTACCGTCTGATCCCCTGCCCTGCGTCCACAAGGAAGCCCGCCCCATCCGCTGTCACAGGGCGGGCTTTATAGTGCACGCGATATCGACTCACTGCTTCTGGCTGCGTCGCCGCACCGCACCGGTCTTTGCCGTATCGACCGTCACCGGCGTCTCATCGTCCTCACCCAGCCGCTGCAGGATTGGGCACTCCGGGCGCTCGTCTCCCGCGCAGCAGCTGATCAGCGATTTCAGCGTGTCCGCCATCTGCCGCATGTGCTCGATGCGCTGCTCCAGATCGGCGATGTGCTGCTCGGCCAGGCGCTTCACGTCGGCGCTGTGCCGCGAAGTGTCATTCCACAGGCCCAGCAAGTCGGTGATTTCGGCCACCTGGAAGCCGAGATCGCGTGCGCGGCGGATGAAACGCAGGCGGTGGATGTCCGCCTGCGAGTAAGCCCGGTAGCCCGACTCGGTTCTATCGGCCGCAGGAATCAGGCCGATCTGTTCGTAGTAGCGGATCATCTTCGCCGACACGCTGGAGGCCTTGGCAGCGTCACCGATATTCATGCGGATCTCCTTCAGTGGGTGGCAGCGGCGGCGTCCGCCATCGGTGGCTGAAAGCGGCGCAGGCGCAGCGCGTTGCCGAGCACGAACACGCTGGACAATGCCATCGCACCGGCCGCGAACACCGGCGACAGCAGCACGCCCCAGACCGGGTACAGCACACCGGCCGCCACCGGAATCAACGCGGTGTTGTAGGCGAACGCCCAGAACAGGTTCTGCCGGATGTTGCCCAGCGTCGCCTTCGAGAGCGCGATGGCATTCGGCACGCCCTGCAGATTGCCCGACATCAGCACCACATCGGCCGATTCCACTGCGATATCCGTGCCGGTCCCGATGGCCAGGCCGACATCGGCCTCGGCCAGCGCGGGTGCATCGTTGATGCCGTCTCCAACGAACGCTACATGACCGTAGGTGGCCTTCAAGCGGCGCACCGCCTCGACCTTGCCTTCCGGCAGCACCTCGGCCACGACCTCGTCGATGCCGAGCTGCCGCGCGATCGCCTGCGCGGTACCGGCGTTGTCACCGGTGATCATCGCCACCTTCAGACCGAGCTGATGCAGTGCAGCGATCGCGGCCGGCGTGCTCGGCTTGATTGGATCGGACACCGCGATGATCGCGGCCAGGCGACCGTCGACGGCGGCATACAGCGGCGACTTGCCCTGGCTGCCCAGCGCTGCCGCCAGCGTCGCAGACACAGTGATGTCGACGCCGAGGTCGCGCATGAAGCGATCGGCACCGACCTCCACCCGCGCACCATCGACGTTGGCACGCACGCCCATGCCGGTGACCGATTCGAAATCGGCCATCGCCGGCAACGCGATGCCCTGCTCGGTAGCCGCGTCAACGATGGCGCGGGCAATCGGATGCTCCGAGCGCGATTCCACCGCCGCCACCGCCGCCAGCACCGTGCTGCGATCGAAACCGCCGGTGATCTCGAAGTCGGTGAGGCGCGGGCGGCCCTCGGTCAGCGTACCGGTCTTGTCCACCGCCACCACCTGCGCGTCCTTCAGCAGCTGCAGCGCCTCGCCCTTGCGGAACAGCACGCCCAGTTCGGCGCCACGACCGGTGCCGACCATGATCGAAGTCGGCGTAGCCAGCCCCATCGCACACGGGCAGGCAATGATCAGCACCGCCACCGCATTGACCAGCGCGAAGCTCAGCGCCGGCGACGGGCCGAAGATCAACCAGACCGCGAACGTCGCCAGCGCCGCCAGCATTACCGCCGGCACGAACCACAACGTGACCTTGTCGACCACGGCCTGGATCGGCAGCTTCGAGCCCTGCGCCTGTTCGACCATGCGGATGATCTGCGCCAGCATGGTCTGCGCACCCACTGCGGTCGCACGTACCGTCAGTGCGCCCTTCTGGTTGACCGTGCCACCGACAACGCTGCTGCCCGGCAGCTTCTCGACCGGAGCCGGCTCGCCGCTGATCATCGACTCGTCGATGTAGCTGCGGCCTTCGATCACCTCGCCATCCACCGGCACGCGCTCGCCGGGGCGCACTTCCACCACGTCGCCGCTCAGCACTTCATCGACCGGGATGTCGGCCGCGCGACCGTCACGGATCACATGCGCGACCTTGGCCTGCAGGTTGACCAGGCGCTTGATCGCCTCGGAGGTGCGGCCCTTGGCACGCGCTTCAAGGAAGCGGCCGAGCAGGATCAGCGCGACGATCACTGCCGCTGCTTCGTAGTAGACGTTGACCGTGTCCTGCGGCAACAACCGTGGTGCAAAGGTCGCCACCACCGAATAGCCGAACGCCGCGGCGGTGCCCACCGCCACCAGCGAGTTCATGTCCGGCGCAAGCCGCAGCAGCGCCGGGAACCCCTTCTGGTAGAAACGGCGGCCCGGAATGGCCAGCACCAGCGCGGTCAGCACGAACTGCAGGTACCAGCTGGCCTGCATGCCGATCGTCGACATCACCCATTTGTGCATGCCGGGAATCAGATGCGACCCCATCTCCAGCACGAACACCGGCAGCGCCAGCGCGGTCGCCACGATCAGGTCGCGCTTCAGTTCAGCGCGCTCGGCATCCTTCTTTTCCGCAGCCTCGTCATCGGAGTGCACACCCGCCTCGATCACGTGTGCGTCATAGCCGGCCTTGTCGATGGCGGCGACCAGCGCTGCGATATCCGCCACGCCGCGCACGGTGGCGCGTTCGGTGGCCAGGTTGACCCTGGCCTGGCTGACCCCCGGCACCGCGAGCAGCGCACGTTCTACACGGCCCACGCAGGACGCGCAGGTCATGCCCTCTACCGACAACTCCGTAGTGCCGGCCGGCACGTCATAGCCCACCCGCTCCACCGCCTGGATCAGCGCGGCACGATCAACCGGACCGGAAGCGCGGATATCCGCGCGCTCGGTGGCGAGGTTCACAGAGACGCTGCCGACGCCCTCGACCCTGGACAGTGCTGCCTCGACCCGGCCCACACAGCTGGCGCAGGTCATGCCCTCGATGGGCAGGCTGATGGTGGCGGGGCTTGCGGGGGCCGCAATGGCTCGGGGCGTGCTCATGATCGGATTCCCGGGGTTCCTTCTGGATGCGGACAGGCTAAACCTTGCCATCGTGGGAAGGTCAAATCCAGCCGCCCCGGGATCGACCGGTAGCGCCGGGCCATGCCCGGCGTACCGCCTGAAACCCGCCTCAGAAGGTGAACACGTACTCCAGCGCGAACTCGCGGCCCACCGCACCCAGCAGGCGGGTCGGGGCGAAGTCGTAGTCCAGCTTGTACGGATCCTTGTGGTTCCAGCTGGCCGAGTTGAACGCGTTGTTGACGTACACGTTGACCTTCGCGTGTTCGGTCACCTGGTAGCCCACGTTGAAGTTCCAGGTGATGAACGGCCCGACCCTGCCGAAATAGCGGGCGGTCTGCTGGCCCGCATTCGGGTTCGGGTTGGGCGAGCCGTCGGGACGCGTCGCCGGCTCCAGGCAGTTCAG
Source organism: Stenotrophomonas sp. YJH_SMC_17 (assembly GCF_059371655.1). NCBI lineage: Bacteria > Pseudomonadati > Pseudomonadota > Gammaproteobacteria > Lysobacterales > Lysobacteraceae > Stenotrophomonas > Stenotrophomonas sp. YJH_SMC_17. The sequence continues at coordinate 20,690 of NZ_JCAFUU010000001.1, forward strand.
CGACGGGCTGTCACTGGGCACGTAGCCATCGGCGAACGGCAGGCAGCCGCCGGGGTTGTCCAGGCGGTCGGTGCCCCAGTGATAGCGCACGCCCGGCACCGAGCCGACGCGGTCGGCATAGACATTGGCGTTCCAGTTGCCCCGCTGCCAGGCCAGGCTCGCGCGCAGCTTGCTGCGCAGGTCACGGTCGCGGCGCTCCGGATTCGGGTCGTTGGCGTAGCGCTGTTCCTTGGTGGAGATCTGGTTGGTGTAGTTCAGGCCCAGCTGGAAGCTGCCCCACTGTGCGGTGTCCAGGCGATAGCGTGCGGTCAGGTCGATGCCACGCACCTCACGACTGGCCAGGTTGAACGGGCCGCGATCGATCGATACCAGGCGCCCGTTGCTGTCGCGGTTCACACGGGCCAGGATGCCGGCACAGTACTCGCCGCCGGCCGGATTGGCCCACGGCGTACCGTCCATGTTCTTGCCGGTCAGACAGCCCGCTTCGCTGGCCAGCACCTCGTCGGCGCCAACGTCGACGATCATGTCTTCCAGTTTGATCGCCCAGTAGTCGGCGCTGACCGACAGGTTCGGCAGCACGTCCCAGACGAAGCCGACGGTCCACGAATCACCGGTTTCCGAGCGCAGCAGCGGCGTGCCACGGCGGTTCACATCGAACGTGTACCAGACATCAGTGTTGCCCACGCCGCAGTTGTTGACCAGGTAGGCACCACTCTGGATGCAGCGCAGGCGGTCATAGGTCTGTACTTCCGAGCTGCTCGGCTGGCCCAGCAGGTAGTGCATGTCCGGCGCATGGAAACTGGTAGCGTAAGAGCCGCGCACCAGCAGCGATTCCACGGGGCGCCATTCCAGGCCGACGTTCCAGGTGGTTTCCTTCTGGCTGCCGATGTCCAGCGCTTCGCTGCTGTCGTCGGCCTTGTAGTTGCCATAGCGGTCATAGCGCGCGGCCGCGGTGGCGGTCACGCTCTCCAGCAGCGGGATCTTGAACTCGACGCCGGCCGAATAGCGGGTGCGCTCGCCGCCGCCGCGATCGACGTTCTGCAGGTCGAAGTCGATGCCGGCGCGCGGGTCCGGACGGAGGTGGTAGCCCTGCTGCGCGACTTCGGCCACGGCGGCGAACGAGATCGGGCCGGCCCAGCCCTGGAACAGCTCGCCGGTGATGTCCGCCGAGGCCTGGTTGACCCACGACGCCGCACGGTTCTTCGCCACCGTGCCCATCTGCCAGTACTGGTCCGGCGTCAGCGGATTCCACCAGCGCGATTCGTTCAACGCGTAGATCGCTTCGCCATCGGCAGTGGTGCCGAGGCGCGGGCCGAGGAAGTAGTCGTACGACTTCTGCTTGTCCACCACGTTCTGCCGCTCTTCCACGCGGTAATACGACCGCCCCACCGTGGCGCTCCAGTCGAAGCGGTCAGCGAGTCGGCCGCGCAGGCCGGCGCTCCAGTCCCAGGACAGTTCGCGATTGGTGTTGCGCAGCGTATCCAGTCCGCCCACCTCGTTCGGAGTGAACTGGCGCGCGCCCAGGATCGGGCGGTTGCGGTTGGCATCCCAGTAGTAGCCGTTGTCATCATCGACCAGCGACACGCCGGGCGGGTTGGTGCCCCAGATGGCCTCCGAGCGGTATACCGCCAGGTTGGTCCAGGCCTGCAGGTCGTTGCTGAAATCAAAGGTGGCATACAGGTTGCCGGACACGTTCTCGGCGCCGCCGGTGAGCAGCCAGTTGGCGTAGTCGGCGCTCATGCCGCACAGCCGGCCGGTGTTGGTGATGGTGTTGGCGGCGTAGTTGTAGACCAATCGATCGGCGGTGTAGTACTCGCCATCGAACTTCTCGCAGGTGCCGGCCGGTGGCGCCAGGCGCTGGCCGTTGCTCGGATCGATCAGCGCCAGGCCGGCGGTGGGACGGAAGCCAACCTTGCGCTGTTCCATGTTCCAGGACGGATACGGTGCATCATCGGCGTCGTCCATCTGCGGGCGGTCGCGGCCGAACAATGGATCGCGCTTGGTGTACTGCAGCGCGTAGGTCACGCTCCAGTTGTCACCGGTCCTGCCACCGGCCCAGGACAGGTCCCAGGTATCACGGCCGCCTTCGGTGGAGGTGCCGCCGCGTACGCGTACTTCATCACCGTCGTAGTTCGTTTTCAGGATGACGTTGACCACACCGGCGATCGCATCGGAACCGTAGATGGCCGAGGCGCCACCGGTCAGTACTTCGATGCGCTCCACCGCCGCGGCCGGAATGTTGCCGTAGTTGGAGAAGTTGGTCTCGCCGCCATAGGGCAGCGGATAGTCGGCCACGCGACGACCGTTGACCAGCAGCAGCGAGCGGTTCGGGCCCATGCCGCGCAGGTTCAGGCCGCTGGCGTTGGGCGTGTGCGAGCCCCATTGCGAGGCCGCCTCGACGGTGCCGGTGGCCTCGGTGAGGGTCTTCAGCGCGTCGTACACGCTGACGAAGCCTTCCTTCTGGATCTGCGCGGCGCTGATTACGTTGACCGGCGCCGGGCCCTCGACGCTGGCGCGCTTGATGCGCGAGCCGGTGACCGTGACCGCGTCGAGATCCTTGGTGGACGAACTGGCCGCCTCCTGCGCACTGGCAGCCAGGGGAAGCAGGGCCAGGACCAGGGCCTGGGACAGCAGGTGACGGCGCTTGCGGACGATCTGAGCCATGGGTGGTTGCTCTTCGAAAGTGTGGACGCATGGACGGGTGGTGGTGCGGCACTACGGGTGATCCGGGCGCCTGGATCGGTTCGGGACCGACGCAGCACCCTCCCCTGTGGATCGATCCAAACTAAAGCACAGCTGAATCACACCCGGCATGCGGCAACGCAGCAACATGCAGCGACATGCCGCTATTGGCTGCCAGTACCCATAGCAATCAAAGGGTTGCGAAACATCGCTGAGAGACCGGCGCACACGTCAATGACACGATCACGACCACCCCGCGCGGAACGGTTCTGTCCGTGATGGCGTGTACGCACGACAGCGCGTCGTTGTAGAGCCGAGCCCGCGCTCGGCTGCTGTTTGCCGCGAAGCGCAGCCTAGCGTGGGCTCGGCTCTACACAAGAAGCGGGCTACCTTGCGCCGTCCAGCGCCTGCCGCAGCGAGGCCACGGTGGCGGTAGCGGTCTGGCTCCAGTCCGGGTCCAGCCCGCGCAGGGCCGGGTTGTGGAACTGCATGGCCGAGCGCCGCAGTCCCTTGGCCGAGGCGTGCAGTTCGGTGCAGCCGGTCCGTCGCGCAACGGCCGCGATGTTGGCCGGACCCAGCCCGGCACCTGCCATCATCGCAATACGTCCGGCGGCCTGGGTAACCAGCCCCGCCAGAACATCGGCGCCGGCCTCGGCGCTGACCTGGCCGCCGGACGTCAGCACACGCTGGCAGCCGAGCCCGATCACCTGCTCCAGCGCCGCCGACAGATCGCGAGCCGCGTCGAACGCGCGATGGAAGGTCACCTGCAACGGCCCGGCGGCCTGGACCAGCTCGCGGCACAACGCCACGTCAACACCGCCCTGCACATCCATCGCGCCGATCACCACGCCATCGCACCCCAGCGCGCGGCACTGCGCGATGTCACGCAGCATCAGTTCGGTTTCCAGCGCGTCGTAGTGGAAGTCGCCCGGGCGCGGCCGCACCAGCACGAACAGCGGGATCGACAGGCGTTCGCGTGTGATCGCGATGCTGGCGAAGGACGGCGTGGTGCCGCCCTCGGCCAGGTTGTCGAACAGTTCGATACGGTCGGCGCCGCCGGCCTGCGCGGCCAGCGCCGAGGCCAGCGAGTTGCTGGCGATCTCCAGGGTCAGGCGCGTGCTCACGCCTGGGTGCTCGTGTAGATCGACGGCGAGTCGCGCAGGTCATCCTGGCGCTGCGCATCGCACACGGCGTAGACGAAACCGCGATGCAGCGCGTAGGCGCCCACCTCGCCCTGCTTGTTCATGGCCAGGAAGCACACCTGCAACGTTCTGCTCGCTTCCGGGCGCTTGCGCACCACGCGGACGATCGCTTCGCGGCAGGCCTGCGCCGGCGAGCGCCCCTGGCGCATCAGTTCGACCACCAGGAACGAGGCGGCGTTGCGGATCATCTCCTCGCCCACGCCCGAGGCAGTGGCTGCACCGACGTCGTTGTCGACGTAGAGGCCGGCACCGATGATCGGGCTGTCGCCAACGCGACCGTGCAGTTTCCACGCCATGCCACTGGTGGTGCAGGCACCGGCCAGATGGCCCTTGGCATCCAGTGCCAGCATGCCGATGGTGTCGTGGTTGTCGCTGTTGCCGGGAATACCACGGCGCTCGGCATTGATCTGCGGCTGGTACTTTTCGGTCTTCAGCCACTCGCGCCAGGCCGCCTCGGCCTGCGGCGTCAGCAGGTGCTGGCGTTCGAAGCCCTGCTGCACCGCGAACTGCTGCGCGCCCTCGCCAACCAGAAGTACATGCGGACTGTTCTCCATGACTTTGCGGGCCACCGACACCGGATGCAGGATGTCGACCAGTGCGGCCACCGCGCCACAGCGGCCATCGCCATCCATGATGCTGGCGTCCAGGCTCAGCACGCCGTCGCGATCCGGGTTGCCGCAATGGCCGACGGTGGGGTTGCACAGGTCGCTCTCGGCCCAGCGTGCGCCGGCCTCGACCGCGTCCAGCGCGCTGCCCCCCTGCGCCAGCACTTTCCATGCGGCCTGGTTGGCCGGCACGCCGAAATCCCAGGTTGAAACCACCTTGGCCCCACCCTGCGTGCGTGCCTGCACGCCCGGCAAAGCCGCCATGCCTGCGGCCAGTGCACCGGCCTGCAGGAACTGCCTGCGATCCACCATCTTCCCCTCCCAGTCTGCAATGCACGGCCGGCCCGATGCCGGCCATGCCGATCAGTCGTGCGTGGGCTGCCGTGCGGCGTGCCAGACCGCTGCGCCGAGCACGCCCAGCTGGCCGTGTTCCACGCGCCACACCGGCACCTGGCGCAGCACTTCGGTCAGCACGCCCTTGTTGAGGAAGCGCTCACGGAAGCGACCGTCGGCCAGGAAATCCTGCACGTGCGCGGAAATGCCGCCGGCCAGGTACACCGAACGTGCACCGACGGCGATCGCTGCGTCGCCCGCCAGGCTGCCCAGCCAGGCACAGAACACCTGTAGCGTCTCCACGGCCAGCGCATCCTCGCCGCTGCGGGCGGCGCCGATCAGCGCCTCGGTGCTGGTCCACGCCGGGGTGGACCCGCGCAGCTCGCACAGGCACGGATACAGGTTCATCAGGCCACTGCCGGACAGCACACGCTCGTTGTCCACATGCGGCCAGCGCTGCAGCAGCTTGCCCAGTACCTGCAGTTCAAGCGCGTTGCCGGCGCCAAGGGAAGCATGGCCGATCTCGCTGGCCAGCACCGGGCGCTCGCCATCAGCGAAACGCAGCGCGGCGCCCAGGCCGGTACCGGCACCCAGCACCAGTGCCGGGAACGCCTGCGCCGGATCGGCGTCGCCGTTCAGTGGCACCAGGGTGTCCGGCTGCAGGTACGGGATGGCCAGCGCCACCGCTTCGAAATCATTGATCAACTGCAGCTCATGCAGACCGGACTGCGCGCGGGTGGCCGACAGCGAGACCGTCCACGGCAGGTTGGAATTGATCAGCACATCGCCATCGAGCAGGCCGGCGATGGCCACCACCGCGGTCTGCACTGGCTGGCTGAGGCCTGCGGTGAAATCAGCAAGGATCGCCGCCAGGCCGGGATGCTCGGCGCACGCGTAGGTGCGATGGCTGCCCAGCCGCGGCGCCTGGCCGGGTTGCGTTTCCGCCAGGGCGAGGCGGGCGAAGGTGCCGCCGACATCGGCGACAACGAGACTGCGCGGAAGACCGCCGCGGGCGGAGTCGGAGGAAACCGGGGACGCTGCTGCGATGGTCACGCTGGCCTGCTTGGATCGATTGAATCGCCCCGATTCTCAGGCATCGGGGCGGCTTTGCCTAGCGTGACAGTGGTTCAGGTTGGCCTACATGCCTTCCTGTTCGGCCACCTGCACACCATCCACCAGCACCCGCAGCCGCTGCGGGCGGAAACCGGCGAACAGCAGCGGCCGGGTACGCTCGACAAGCACTTCATGCCCGGCGATGTGGCGCAGCCACGACTGTACCAGCGAGAACGAGAAATGCGTGCCCGGATGCCACGGATGCTGCACCCAGACCTTCTCGGTGGCGCTCTGCAGCAGCATCGCGCCAGTGAACCAGTGGCGGCTGAGGGTCACCGGCGTAGTGCCGGCCATGAAGCGGATATCCATGCGGGGTCCTTTCGCTGGAGAGGCCTTGCGGCGTATCAGGGCTGGGCAGTCTGCAGGCTGTAGCTGCTGGTGGCGGTGAACACCGCGCCATCGGGCTGGGTGGAGCGTACCTCGACCTTGTGGCTGCCCACCGCCAGATCCGTCGGCAGCGCGCCACGCCACAGGTGAGGCGATGCGGTGGCCTCCGGCGAACGATCGTAGCCGCGCAGGCTGCCAGCCAGATCGTCGGCCACGTTCTCCACCATCAGGCGTGGATCGGGCTGGCTGACCTGCTTCATCGGCTGCCAGGCGCCGCCGTCGACGCGGTACTCGACCACGCTGGCATCCTCGCCCATGTAGACGTTGGCATAGATGCCCCACGCCGGATAGGCGCCCTGGCGCAGCACTTTCGGCGCATGCAGGCCGATCTGCTCGCTGGCCGGCTTGCCTGCCACACGGTACTGCAGCCTGTAGCTGCCATTGCCGGCGACATCCAGCAGCGCATAGCCCTTCGGCGTGCCATCACTCATGGTGCTGTCCGGCACGCCGGCGGCATCCTTGACCCCCGACCAGAACGCGCCGCAGTTGGCGCCGACGTTGTACTCGTGCAGCGGCTTGTCACCGTTCCAGCCTTCGGTTCTGCCGTGGTAGACGTGCTGCTGGGTGTGGCTGTGGCCACTGAGCACCAGCACGTTGCGGAAGTCCTTGAGCAGGTCGAACAGGCGCTGGCGGTCGGCATGGCGGAAGGTCTCGCGCCCTGGCGCCGCGTCGAACAGCGGGATGTGCATGCCCAGCACCAGCAGGCGGTCCTTGTGCAGGCCCTTCAGGTAGCTGGCGAGGAAGGCGAACTGATCTTCGCGCAGGCCACCAACGTACTTCGGCCTGGCCTTCGGGTCATACACCACGTCATCGAGGAACACGAAACTGGCGCCGCCCTCTTCCACCGCGTAGGTATCGGGGCCATAGATGTTGCGCCAGCTGTCCAACGAATGCTCGTCGCTGGCTGCGTCGAAATCGAGGTCGTGGTTGCCTGGCACATGGAACCACGGCACGCCCAGCGACGTGGTGACCTTGTTGATCGCCGGGTACAAGGTCAGGTCGTCGTTGACGATGTCGCCCAGGGTGGTGCCCAGGCGCGCCCTGGTCTGGCCGGCCAGCGGCGCCACGATCGACTGCTGGTAGTAGCCGATGTCCTTCAGGCTGGCGGTCTGCGAATCGGTGAACACCAGCATCTGGAAACCACGGCGGCTGTCATGGCGGTCCGGCTGCAGCGCGAAATCCCAGTTGCGGGTGACGTCGCTGGTCGCGGCGATGCCGCCGTACTTCAGCGCAGGCGAGCCGTTCGGGCGGTAGTGGCGCCAGAACGACGGCAGGCCATCGGTCGCTTTCAGGAAGGCGTAGGCATCCGGCTTGATCACGAACACGGTCTGGCCGTCACGCACCGGAAGGCTGTAGCTGCCATCGGCGGCGGTCTTGACGATGGTCTCGCCGTTGGAGACCTGCACCCCGGCCAGCCCCGGATCGGTGGCACCGCGGCCCGGCTTGCCGTCGCGCTCCAGATAGACCTTGCCAGTGACCACGGTGTCCGCGGCCCAGGCCGGCGAGGTCAGCAACAGGCAGCACAGCCAAGCGGCAGGCAGTTTCATGGGACGGTCCGGTAAAGAAAGACCGCCTATTGTAGATTCCGTTGATGACATCGCGCACGCGGTGGCGCATGCGCCCTGTAGAGCCGAGCCCGTGCTCGGCTGGCTTGAAGCTCCAGAGCAGCCGAGCATGGACTAGGCTCTACAAACCCATCAAAGATGGCGCTTTTCCAGCACCGCCCGCGCATCCTCCAACGACAGCCCGCGCGCGCGCAGCAGCACCAGCAGGTGGTACAGCAGGTCCGAAGCCTCGCCGAGCAGCGCCTCGTCATCCTGCGCCACCGCCGCCAAGGCGGTTTCCACGCCCTCCTCGCCCACCTTCTGCGCGATGCGGCGGATGCCGCCCTCGAACAGGCTGGTGGTGTAGCTGCCCGGTGGCCGCTGCGCCTCGCGCATCGCCACCAGCTGGCCCAGCCCGCCAAGGAAGTCCTTCGGCGCGCCATCGAAGCAGCTCTCCGCACCGGTGTGACAGGTCGGCCCGGCCGGGCGCGCCATCACCAGCAGCGTGTCGGCATCGCAGTCCACGCTGATCGACTGCACCACCAGCACGTTGCCGGACTGCTCGCCCTTGGTCCACAGCCGCTGCTTGCTGCGGCTGAAGAAGGTCATGTGGCCGATGGCCAGGGTCGCCGCCAGCGATTCGGCGCTCACATAGCCCAGCATCAGCACCTGCAGGGTATCGGCATCCTGCACCACCGCAGGCAGCAGGCCTTCGCCCTTGCTCCAGTCCAGCGCCTGCAGCGCATCCAGTGACGGCTTCACTTCAATAGACATCCCGCACCTCGATCTGCTGCCCGCGCAGGTAGCGCTTCAATTCCGGAATGGCGATGGCGCCGCTGTGGAACACGCTGGCGGCCAGCGCGCCATCCACATCGGCCTGGTCGAAGGCTTCGGCGAAGTGCTCCATCGCACCGGCGCCGCCGGAGGCGATCAGCGGCACCTGGCACAATGCCCGCGCCTGCTGCAGCTGCACGACATCGTAGCCACGGCGCACGCCGTCGCTGTCCATGCAGTTCAATACGATCTCGCCGGCACCACGGCGCTGCGCTTCGACGATCCAGTCCAGGGTACGCAACGCCACTGCCTGGGTCTTGTCCGGGTCACCGCTGAAGCGGCGCACCCGCCATTGCCCATCGGGCTCGCGCACCGAATCGACGCCCACCACCACGCACTGTACGCCGAACTCGTCGGCCAGCTCGGTGATCAGTTCCGGGCGCCCCAGCGCGGGCGAGTTGATCGACACCTTGTCGGCACCGGCAAACAGCACGCGCCGGGCGGTCTCCACGCTGTCGATGCCACCGGCCACGCAGAACGGGATATCAATCAGCCGTGCGATGCGCTCGATCCAGGCCACCTCCACCGAACGTGCCTCGGGGCTGGCGCCGATGTCATAGAACACCAGCTCGTCGGCGCCCTGGTCGCGGTAGCGCTGCGCCAGCTCGGCGATGTCGCCCATGTCGACATGGTCACGGAAACGCACGCCCTTGACCACGCGGCCAGCGCGCACGTCCAGGCAGGGAATGATGCGGCGGCTCAACATGCCAGCGCCTCCGCCAGGTCCATGCGCTGTTCCAGCAGCGCCTTGCCGAGGATCGCACCGCCGCAGCCCGCACTTCGCGCTTCGGCAACATCGGCCACGTCACGAATGCCGCCAGAAGCCTGCACCGCCACGCCCGGCAGCAGTGCCGACAGGTGCTGGTAAAGGCTGATGTTGGGCCCGGCCAGCATGCCGTCACGGGCGATGTCGGTGCACAGCAGGTGGCGCATGCCGGCGCGCGCGTAGCGGAGGGCGAGGTCGTCCAGCGTCACCCCGGCGCTCTCGGTCCAGCCGTGCACAGGCAGCTGCCATTGGCCCTGCGCATCCTGGCGGGCATCCAGCGCAATGGTGATGCGCTCGGCACCGAACTCCTCCAGCCAGCCGACCACTTCGTCGGGGCGACGTACTGCCAGCGAACCGACCACCACGCGGGCGGCGCCGGCATCGAGGATGCGCGCCACATCGTCGCGGCCGCGCACGCCACCGCCGGTCTGCACCTGCAACGGGGTCTGTGCACGAATGGATGCCAACAGCGGCGCCAGCGTGTAGCCACCGGCACGTGCGGCATCCAGATCGACCAGGTGCATCCACTTCGCGCCCTGCGCAGCGAAGCCCTGCGCGCGCGGCAGGGGGTCGTCGCCATACGAGGTTTCCTGCGCGTAGTCGCCCTGGCGCAGCCGCACCACGCGGCCATCGCGGATATCCAGCGCGGGGTAGACGATGAAACTCATGCAGCGGTGCCCTCGAGGAAATTGCGCAACATCAGCGAGCCGGTCTCGCCGGAACGCTCGGGATGGAACTGTGCGCCGTAGTAGCGCCCCTGCTCCACCACGGCAGTGAACAGGCCGCCGTGGTCGCAGGCAGCGACGGTGTGGGTATTGAGCGGCGCCGCATAGCTGTGCACGAAATAGGCGCTGGCGCGCTCCGGGACGCCGCGCAGCAGCAGCGATTCGCGCAGCGGCAACAGGCGGTTCCAGCCCATGTGCGGCACGCGGATGCCGCAGGCCGGCACCAGCTTGCGCACCACGCCGGGAATCAGCCCCAGCGTCTCCACGCCCGCTTCCTCGGAGCGTTCGAACAGCAGCTGCATGCCGAGGCAGATCCCCATCAGCGGCACTTCCAGCCGTTGCAACGGCTCGACCAGGCCCTGCGCGTGCAGACGCTGCATACCGGGACCCGCCGCGCCGACGCCGGGCAGGATCACCCGCTGCGCGCCAACCAGCCCATCGGCATCGCGCACCAGCCGAACGCTGGCGCCGAGGCGTTCAAGCGCATAGCGCACCGAACCAAGATTGGCACCGCCCGCGTCGATCAGCGCAACGTCACTCACAGCGCCCCCTTGGTGGTCGGCAACGCCGTGCCCTGCCGGGCCAACGCCGGCCGCAGCGCGCGCGCCAACGCCTTGAAGCAGGCCTCCACCTTGTGATGGTCGTTGTCACCGCGTACCTGCAGGTTGAGGTTCAACCCGCTGGCATCGCACAGCGAACGGAAGAAGTGCGGCACCAGCTCGGTCGGCATGTCGCCCACCCGCTCGCGCTTGAACTCGCCTTCGAACACGAAATACGGCCGGCCGCTGAAATCCAGCGCAGCGCTGGCCAGGGACTCGTCCATCGGCAGGGTGAAGCCATAGCGGCCGATGCCGCGCTTGTCACCCAGCGCTTCGCGCAGGGCCTGGCCCAGGGCCAGCCCGGTGTCCTCGATGGTGTGGTGCTCGTCGATATGCAGGTCGCCCTCGGCCCGGATGTCCAGGGCGAAGCCGCCGTGCTTGCCGATCTGCTCCAGCATATGGTCGAAGAACGGCAGGCCGGTGTGGATGTTGGCATCGCCGGCACGGTCCAGGTCCAGTTCGACGTGGATCTTCGTCTCCTTGGTGTTGCGCTGGACCACGGCAGTACGCGGTGCATCGGCCAGGGCATGTGCGATACCGGCCCAATCCCACTCGCCGCCGAACTGTTCGGTGCGCAGCTGGAAACCCCGGATGTTGAGGTTATCGGCGAACTGCAGGTCGGTGAGGCGATCGCCGACCATGCCGGAGCGCGCCCAGTCGATGCTGCGGTCCTGCAGGTAGGCTGTCATCAGCCCGATGCCCGGCTTGCGCGTGGGTGCATTGTCCTGCGGCCAACTGCAGTCGATCAGCACGTCACGGAAGCGGATGCCCTGGCTTTCGAAGATCTGCAGCATCAGGTCGTTGGGGCCATCGAAGCTGGCGCGCGGGTAGCTTTCGCTGCCCAGGCCATCCTGGTTGGTGACGATCACGAACTGGTAGCCGGCATCGCGCAGCTTCAGCAGGGCCGGGATCACCTGCGGCACGAAGCGCAGCTTTTCGTAGGCGTCGATCTGGAAATCGGCCGGCTCCTCGATGAGGGTGCCGTCGCGATCGATGAACAGGATCGGGGTCATGCTGCGGCCCTCCCCGCCGACAGGGCCGCAAGCACGCGGTCGTTTTCTTCGGGGCTGCCGATGCTGATGCGCAGGGCATCGCCCAGCTGCGGCGCGGCGCGCTGGTCACGCACCACCACGCCAGCCGCCAGCAGTGCATCGAATGCGGCCTGCGCATCGCTGAAGCGAACCAGCAGGTAGTTGCCGGACGAGGCATACACGCGGCGCACGCCGGGCAGGCTGGGCAACGCTACGCGCAGCCGCTCGCGCTCGGCGATGACCGTCGCCACGCGCTCAGCGGTGCGTGCCAGTGTGGCCGGTTGCAGCGCCTGCACCGCCAGTTCCGCACAGGGCGTCGGCACCGGGTACGGCGCCTGGCAGCGGCGCAGCACGGCAATCAGTTCCGGAGCTGCGATCAGGGTACCGATGCGCGAGGCGGCAAGCGCGTGCGCCTTCGACAGCGTGCGCAGTACCGCAAGGTTGGCGTGCGCAGCCAGCAGCGTGGTTGCCGACGGACGCTGCGCGTACTCGACGTAGGCCTCGTCCACCACCACCAGTGCCTGCCCGCGCAACGCCACCACCACGCGCTCTACCTCGTCCAGGCTGATATCGCTGCCGGCCGGGTTCGACGGTGCACACAGGAACACCAGCTTGGCATTGCGCGCGGTGGCGGTGTCGATCACCGCATCCAGATCAGCACGCAGGCCATCCTCGCTGTCCACGAGCGGCACTTCAATCAGTGTGGCGCCTTGCAGGCGTGCGCAGACGGCGTACATGCCGAACACCGGCGGCGTGACCAGCACGCCATCGCGGCCCGGCACGCACAGCGCGCGCACCAGCAGATCGATGGCCTCGTCACTACCGCGCCCGATCAGCAGCTGCTGCGGCTGCACGCCATACAGTGCGGCCAGGCCTTCGCGCAGCGCCAAGGGCTGTGGTTCGGGATAGCGCCGGCTGCTGCCTGCACCATCAGCGGGATTGGCCCAGGCCGACTCATTGGCGTTCAACCAGACCTCGCCCTGCACCGCCGCACTGCGCGCCGAGGTGTAGCCGGCAAAGGCCTGCAGGTCCGGGCGCACCAGTGCCAGCACGTCATCAATGGCGGTGCTCATGCGGCAGCCTCCATGCGCAGGGCGACCGCACGTTCGTGCGCGTCGAGGCCCTCGGCACTGGCGATGACGCGCGCGCAGGCGCCGATCGCGGCCAGGCCGGCGGCGCTGGCGCTCTGCACGCTGATCAGGTTCTGGAAGCTGGCAACGCTGACGCCGCTGTAGGCACGCGCGGCACCGGCGGTCGGCAGCACATGGTTGGTGCCGCTGCAGTAGTCGCCCAGTGCTTCGGGGGTGTAATCCCCCAGGAACACCGAGCCGGCCGCCTGCACCTTGTCCAGCCATGCGCGCGGGTCGCGCAGGGCCAGGATCAGGTGCTCGGGCGCATAGCGGTTGCTGATCGCGAAGGCTTCGTCCAGCGAATCGACCTGGATCAGGCGCGAGGCCGACAGCGCCTGGCGTGCGATCTGCTGGCGCGGCAGCACGGCCACCTGGCGCTCCACTTCGGCCTCGACCGCCGCCAGCATCGCCGCATCGTCGGTCAGCAGCAGCACCTGCGAATCCGGGCCGTGCTCGGCCTGCGACAGAAGATCGGCCGCCACGAACGCCGGATTGGCACCGGCATCGGCGATCACCAGCACTTCCGACGGACCTGCCGGCATGTCGATGGCGGCGGCGCCATCCTGTGCGACCTGCTGCTTGGCTTCGGTGACGAAGCTGTTGCCGGGCCCGAACAGCTTGTCGCAGGCGGGAATGCTGTCGGTGCCATAGGCCATCGCGGCAATCGCCTGCGCGCCGCCGAGCTTGAACACGCGCTGCACGCCGGTCAGCCGCGCGGCCACCAGCACCGCAGGATCGGCCGTGCCGTCGGCGCGTGGCGGCGTGCACAGGACCACCTGCGGGCAACCCGCCAGCTGTGCCGGCACGCCCAGCATCAACGCAGTGGACGGCAGCGGTGCGCTGCCCGCTGGCACGTACAGGCCGACCCGGCCGATCGGCCGCAGCATGCGCTCGCAGACCACGCCCGGTGCGGTTTCCACGGCATAGCCCTTGCCCATGCCGGCCTCATGGAAGCGCGTGATGCGCTCGGCAGCTTCGACCATCGCCTGGCGCAGTTCGGCCGGCACGGTGGCTTCGGCTGCGGCGAACTCCGCGTCGCTCACTTCAAACGACGTCAGTTCGACGCGATCGAAACGTGCGGTGATGGCGCGCAACGCCTCGTCGCCCTCTGACCGTACCTGCGCGATCAGCGCGGCCACGGCATCACGGGTCTGCTGCGCCACGGTCTGCACCGGGCGGGTCAGCGCCGCGCTGCGGGCGGCTTCATCAAGTCGGGACCAGATCAGACGATTCATGCCAGCGACCGCTCCACGCTCAACACCATCAGGCCCTGCGCGCCAGCGCGCTCCAGTTCTTCCATGCGCTGCCAGCTCAACGGGCCGGGGCACATGGTCTGCAGGCGCAGCGCACCGCCATCGGCCGGCAGCCGCACCAGCGGTTCGGCATCGGCCAGCAGCTGCGCCAGCGCGTCCACCCGGTCCTCGCTGGCGCGGAACATCAGCAGCTTGCGGTCCTGGCGCTGCACCACGCCGTCGAGACGGCGCAACAGCATCGCGCGCAGCGACGCGCGTGCGTCATCCGGCACCCGAACCGCACCGGCCAGCACTGCCTCGCTGTCGAGCAGGTTGTGCACCGGGGTCAACTGGTTGGCGCGCAGCGTGGCGCCGCTGGAGACCAGGTCGCAGATCAGGTCGGCGGTACCCAGGCGCGGGGCGATTTCCACCGAACCGGACAGCTCGACCACCTGCGCATCCACGCCCTGCTCACCCAGCCACTGCTTGAGGATCGCCGGGTAACTGGTGGCGATGCGGGTGCCGGCCAGCTGCGCCGGGCCCTGCCACTGCCATTCCTCGGGCACCGCCAGCATCAGCCGGCACTGGCCGAAGCCCAGCCCGCGCAGCGCCTGGTAGGCATCGGGCAGGCCGATCTGACGGCGGGCCGCGGCCTGCTCATCCAGCTCGTTGCGGCCGACGATGCCGAGGTCGCAGACGCCATCGGCGATCAGGCCGGGGATGTCATCGTCGCGCACCAGCAGCAGGTCCACCGGCAGCGATTCGCCGTAGCAGAACAGCTTGTCGCGGCTCTCGCGCCAGCTCAGGCCACAGGCACTGAGCAGGTTGCGGGCGGGCTCGGCCAGCCGGCCACTCTTCTGGATGGCGATACGCAGCCGGTCGCGTGCCGGCGCTGCCTGGGTTGCACTCATGGGGGAGGTCTCGAAGTTCAGAACGGGGCGCGGATCAGCGCGAAGCAAGGTGGTCGATGGCGGCGGCATAGCCTCGATGGCCATGCTCGAGCGTTCGCGCCACCCGTCCGGTGGTGGTCACGCTGACGCCGGTGCGCTCGTGGATCTCGCGGTAAGGCACGCCCTGCTGCAGCAGCGGCACCACTTTCCAACGGTCGGCCATGGCCTCCAGCTCGGCCGGGGTGCACAAGTCGCGCAGGAAGGCCTCCACCTGCTCCGGCTCGCGCAGGGCAGCAAAGGCCCGGGCCAGGGCTTCCAGGTCGGCCTTCGGGTCTTTGGCGGCAATCTCGGGGCGGGCTTTCACGGGGTCGTTTCCATGCATCAATGTAATAGCGCATTAGTACATTAGCGCATTCTTGCGCAGTGCGTCAAATCGAGGGTTGAGGGGGCGGCAGGGCTGCTGCCCTGCACCCGCAGAAGCTGGAGCAAAGGCCAAAGCTGGTTGCTGAGGGTTGGCGGGATGGATCCGGTTGAGGGGGCGCTGCAAGTACGTCCATGTAAGCTCGGTCGCCGCATCCATGCGGCTCACGCCCCCTCAACCGGACCCACCCCGCCTTCGACAGTTTTCCGCGATCTGCTGGATCTCGCTGGGAAAGTGATCGAGAACAGCTTTTGTAGAGTCGAGCCATGCTCGACTGGGCTTCGTCCGGAAACGCAGAACGCCCACCAAAGGGCGGGCGTTCTGCTTTCAAATCAACAACCTGGGCCGACTCAAGGCAGGCAGCGCACCTCGCCCTGCAGCGCCCCACGCCGCAGGCATTCGCCGAACAGGCTGCCCTGCCGGCTCGGCAGCGGCTGGATGTTCTCCAACACACCCTCGCCCGCCGCGCACGTCCGAGCGGCCAGGGCTCGCAGGTCATCCTCCAGCTGCGCGCGGTCGATCACGTGGCAGCGATCGACCTGCAGCCGGTAGTGTGCCGGCCCCATCCGTGCACTGTGCAGCGCCGGGTCGCTCTGGCAGCCCGCCAGCAGAAGCACGCTCAACGCCCCTGCGGCGGCCCGCATCACGCCATCGCCTTGGACTGCTCCAGCTCCACCTGCAGGGTGCTGGCCAGCTCGTCGCGGGAGACTTCGAACTGCTGCTCGCGCAGCAGGTCCTTCACCGCCACCACGCCACGCGCCAGCTCATCCTCACCCGCCAGCACCACGAAGCGGATACCCGCCTTTGCCGCGTACTGGAACTGCTTGCCGATCTTCTTCGGCTCCATCTGCACTTCGGTGTTGATGCCACCGGCGCGCAGGCGGCGGGCAATGTCCAGCGACTGCGCCATGCCCTGCTCGTCCATCAGCGCCACCAGCGCCTGCACGCTGCTGGCTTCGATCCCGTCGATGAGGCCGGCCTCGCGCAGCTGCCAGAACAGGCGCGACAGGCCGATGGAGATGCCCACGCCCGGCAACTTGGACTTGCTGTAGTGGCTGGCCAGGTCTTCATAGCGGCCACCCGAGCAGATCGAGCCGATCTGCGGATGGTCGGTCAGCGTGGTCTCGTACACGGTACCGGTGTAGTAATCCAGGCCGCGGGCGATGGAGAAGTTCAGGCAGTACGCGCTTTCCGGCACGCCCAGCGCCTGTACCAACTGCAGCACTTCGCGCAGTTCGGCCACGCCGGCGCGCAGGGTGTCCGACGATGCAGCATTGGCTTCCAGCGCCGCCAGCTGGGCCAGCGCATCGGCATGGCCCTGCGAACGCACGGCCACGAACGCCAGGATCTTCTCGACCTGTTCGGCCGGAATCCCGAAGCCGTCGCCCACCAGCGTGTCGCGCACGTAATCGGCGCCGCGCTTGTCCAGCTTGTCCACTTCACGCAGCACGGCCAGCTGGCGCTCGCCCTCGGCCACGCCCAGGCTTTCGAAGAAGCCGCGCATCAGCTTGCGGTTGTTCAACTGGATGCTGAAATCGCCGATGCGCAGTTCCGAGAACACCGCATGGATGACCGCCAGCACTTCGGCGTCGTAGCGCACGCTCAGGCTGTCCTTGCCGATCACATCGATGTCGCACTGGTAGAACTCGCGGAAACGACCGCGCTGGGCACGTTCGCCACGGTACACGCGCTGCATCTGGTAGCGGCGGAACGGGAAGGTCAGCTCGTGTTCGTGCTCGGCCACGTAGCGGGCCAGCGGCACGGTCAGGTCGAAACGCAGCGCCATTTCCGGCAGCGAACGATCACCCGATTCGGCGGCGTTGGCCAGCGCACCGGTGGACTGAACGAAATACACCTGGCGCTCGGTCTCGCCACCGGACTTGGTCAGCAGCACGTCGGACAGCTCGAACACCGGCGTCTCCACCGGCAGGAACCCGAAGCGCTCGTAGTTGCGGCGGATGACGTCCAGCATGCGCTGGAACGCAATCTGCTCGCGCGGCAGCAGTTCAAGGGTGCCGGGCGGGGTACGGGGCTTGATCACGGGCGGAACTCCTGCTGGAACGGGACGTGGGAGGGGGCGACATTCTAGCGCCCCCGCCTCCGGCAAGGTCGAACGGCCGCTTGAAGTATCATAAGGCCCTCCCCGCCCGCGATACGCCCCCGCAACATGTCACGGCCTTCCGGCGCCCCGCCCGCCACCAACGATCCCGCCTCGCCGTCCTGCACCACGCTGGACTGCCTGCACTGCTCGGTTCGCCACCTTGCGGTGTGCTCGGCGCTGTCGCCCGATGAAGTGCAGGCGCTGGAGCAGGTCACTGTTTCGCAGCAGGTGTCGATGGGCAGCACGCTGGCCCGTACCGGCGAAGAGCGCCAGCATGTCTATACATTGACCGGCGGCGCACTGCGCCTGGTGCGCACCCTGGCCGACGGCCGCCGCCAGATCAACGGCTTCGTGCTGCCCGGCGACTACCTGGGGCTGAGCGGCAGTGACCACCACCGCTACGACATCGAGGCCATCGCCGACAGCCGCGTGTGCCGCGTCGCGCTGCCACAGATGAAGGCGCTGCGCAGCCGCTTCCCGCATCTGGAGCGCAAGCTGCTGCAGCGTGCCTGCCAGGAGCTGGACGCTGCACAGGACGCCGCGCTGGCACTGGCGCGCCTGCAGCCGGCCGAGAAACTGGCCGACTTCCTGCTGCGCCTGGCTGCGCGCGAGGCCAAGCTGGGCGGCGATGGCCTGCGCGTCTCGCTGCCGATGGGCCGTGGCGATATCGCCGACCACCTGGGCCTGACCATGGAAACGGTCAGCCGCACCTTCACCAAGCTTCGCCAGCAGGGGCTGATCGCCCTGCCCCACCTTAATGTGGTGGAGATCCTCGACGAGGACGGACTGCGCGGACTGGCGGGCGAAGGCCTGGCCTGACCTCCGCCTGCGCTCGCCGGGCATGGCCCGGCGCTGCCCCGCTCGCTGACCTTCGGCAGCGCCGGGCCATGCCCGGTGGCTCCTGCTCAACCCAACAACACCTCGCGCAACGCCGCATACTCCGCGGCCAACGGTTCCGCGTGCGCAGGCCGCTGCAACAGTGCATCCAGCGCCGGCGGCACCGCCACCGCTTCGCCGATCAACGGCTCGACCACTGCTTCGAACTTGGCCGGATGCGCAGTGGCCACCACGGCCCAGTCACCCTTGGCGCCGCGCGCACGCAGGTCCTGCAGCACCTTCACCGCCGTCGCCGTGTGCGGGCAGAACAGCTCACCACGGCTCGCATGCGCACTGGCGATGGTGGCACGAATGGTCACGTCGTCCACCGCGAACGCACGGAACGCCGCACGCAGCTCGGCGTCATCGCCGTGGTAAAGCCAGCGCAGGCGCTCGAAGTTGCTCGGCGCGCCCACGTCCATGGCATTGGCCACGGTGGCCACGCTGGCCTGCGGCTGGTAGTCACCGCCATTGAAGTACGCCGGCAGCACCGCGTTGGCATTGGTCGCAAGCACGATCTGCCCGATCGGCACGCCCAACGCGCGCGCCAGCACCGCGGCCATGGCATTGCCAAGGTTGCCGGTCGGCACCACCAGGTTGAGCCGGCGACGGGTTTCAGCATGATGGGTCAGTGCCGCATGCGCGTAGTAGCTCATCTGCGGCAGCAAGCGACCCAGGCTGATGCTGTTGGCCGAGCTCAGCGGCACCTGCGCCTGCAGTTCGCGGTCAGCCAGCGCCTGCTTGACCATCGCTTGGCAGTCGTCGAACGCACCGGCCACGCGCAGCGCCTGGATGTTGTCTCCGAAGCAGCCGAGCTGGTGTGCCTGGCGCGGTGACACGCGGCCATCCGGATACAGCACCACCACCCGCACGCCGGGCTGGCGATGGAACGCCGCCGCCACCGCGGCACCGGTATCGCCGGAGGTGGCGACGACGATCGTCAGGTCGCGATCCTGGCCAGCCTGCAGCCGCGACAACGTACCGGCCAGGAAACGCGCGCCGATATCCTTGAACGCCGCCGTCGGCCCATGGAACAGCTCCAGTACGTGGTCGCCATCGCCGAGCGGGCGCAGCGGCACCGGGAAGTCGAAGGCTTCATGGCAGATTGACGACAGCGCGGACGCCAGCGCATCGCCGGCAAAGAACGGTGCCAGCAGATCGGTGGCGGTATCGGCCAGCGTCGCACCCGCCTGCAGCTCACGCGGCATCGGCAGCACCTGGGGCACATAAAGCCCACCATCAGGCGCCAGTCCTGCGGCGATGGCCGCACTGAGGCCAACGGCCGGAGACTGGCCGCGGGTCGAAACAAATTGCATGGGTTGGGTATCCAGTAAGGGAGAAGGATTCAGCACAGCCGGGCTCCCGACGCGTCCAGCGGCGACACCCAGGCATCGCTGCCGAAACCGGCGGCAGCGAAGGCGGCCTGCACCGGTACCGCAGCGGCGCGGGCCTGGTCGGCGTCCTCGAACCAGGCAAACACGCTGGGGCCCGCGCCCGAAATGCCCGCGCCCATCGCATGGGCAGACAGCGCCGCATCGCGTGCGGCCTCGAAGCCCGCAATCAGGCCGGCGCGTCGCGGCTCCACCAGCACATCGCGCAGGCCGGCACGGACCAGCGCGGCGTCGCTGCGATGGCAACCGCTGAGTACCAGCGCGAGGTTCGCACTCTGTGCCACGAACTCACCCAGCGCGTAGCTACCCTGCAACGCCTGGCGCGCGCGCCGTGTTTCCAGCACCGCGTGCGGATGCACCAGCAGGCTGTGCCAGTTGGCCGGCACCGGAATCGGCAGCAGGCGGTCGGCGGTGCACAGCGCGAGACCACCCAGCAGCAACGGACCCACGTTGTCACCGTGGCGGCCCCCGCTGGCCACCGCCTCGCCATCCAGCGCGAACGGGTACAGCGCCTCGCGCGACAGTGGCGCATCCAGCAGCGCGTTGGCGGCCACCAGCGCCGCCACGCATGACGCCGCCGATCCGCCCATGCCCGAGCCAAATGGGATGCCCTTGTCGATCTCGATCGCAAAGCCGAACGCCAGCCCCAGCTGCTCGCGCAGTGAGATCAACGCAGCTCCAGCCGTATTGCCGGCCGCTTCCAACGGCAGCTCGACCGCGCTGCCACGGATCGCCTCGATGCGCACCACCGGTTCATCGATGCGGCGAACGCTCACCGTATCGCCAACACCGGCGATGGCATGACCAAGAATGTCGAAGCCCACTGCAACATTGGCCACCGACGCAGGCGCGAACGCACGTGCGATCACAGGCGTGCTCCTTCACCGGCGGCCACCCGCAGCAGGTCGGCGAACACACCGGCGGCGGTCACTTCCGGGCCAGCGCCCGGCCCCTGCACCACCAACGGGTTGTCGCAGTATCGGCGGGTACGGAACTGCACCACGTTGTCGGTCAGGCGCAGGTTGGCGAAGGCGTGATCGGCGGGCAGTTCCTGCAGGCCGACCGAAGCACCATCGGCGCCCAGCCGTGCCACATAGCGCAGCACGGCACCGCGCGCCCGCGCATCGTGCAACCGCTGCAGCAGGCTGGCATCGGACTCGCCCAGCCGCGCCATGAAGTCATCCACACCGCCCGCGCGCAGCAGTGCCGGCACCAGGCTTTCTACCTGCACCTGCTCCAGACTGAGCGCGTGGCCGGCCTCGCGCGCCAGGATCACCAGCTTGCGTGCCACGTCCACGCCGGACAGGTCATCGCGCGGGTCCGGCTCGGTGTAGCCCATCGAACGCGCCTGCGCGACCAGCGAAGAAAACGGCTGGCTGCCGTCGAAGCGGTTGAACAGCCAAGCCAGCGTACCGGAGAAAATACCCTCGATCGCCAGCACCTCGTCGCCCGTATCCACCAGATCACGCAGCGTGGTGATTACCGGCAGGCCCGCACCCACCGTGGCCTCGTAGCGGAAGCGTGCGCCACTGGCCGCCGCGGCGGCGCGGATGCGCTGGTAGCGCGGCAGCGGCCCGGCACCGGCCTGTTTGTTCGGGGTGACCACATGGATGCCGGCCGCCAGCCAGCCCTCGTAGCGCTCGGCCACGTCAGCGCTGCCACTGCAATCGATCACCACCGCGTGCGGCAGGTGCGCGGCCAGCAGGTGTTCGGTGAAACGATCCAGGTCGCTGCACTCGCCCGCTTCCTGCAGTGCCTCCCGCCAATCGGCATGCAGGCCGTCCACTTCCAGCCGCATGCGCGAGCGCGAGGCCAGCGCACGCAGGCGCAGGTCGACATTGGCCTTGGCCAGCAGCTGCGGGCGTGCCGCCAGCAGCTGGTCCAGCAGTGCCGCGCCGACATTGCCCGGCCCGATCACGCCCACCGCAAACGTCTGCGGCGACAGCCAGAAGCCGGCATGTGCAGCACGCAATGCCCGGGTGGCGTCGGCACTGTCCACCGCCACCGAAATGTTGCGCTCCGACGAGCCCTGCGCGATCGCCAGGATGTTCACCCGCGCACGCCCCAGTGCCTCGAACAGCCGCGCCGCCACACCGGGCTGGCCGGCCATGCCGTCGCCGACCGCGGCCAGTACGCTGACGCCCTCGCTGACCTGCACGCGCTGCACCTGGCCCACCGACAGCTCGTGCGCGAATGCGTGCAGCAGCGCCTCGCGACCGCGTGCGGCCTCGGCGACCCGCACCACGCAGCAGATCGAATGCTCCGAAGACCCCTGCGAGATCATCACCACCGACACCTGTGCCTGGCGCAGGGCCGCGAACACGCGCTCGGCCGTACCGGGTACACCGATCAAGCCGGTGCCTTCCAGGTTCAGCAGCGCCAGCCCGGGGCTCAGGGTCAGCCCCTTCACCGGCCCACGCGGCGAGCGCTCGGCAGAGATGCGCGTACCCGGATGCGCCGGCTGGAACGTGTTGCGGATGAAGATCGGCAGGCCCAGGCGGATCGCTGGCGACATCGTCTGCGGATGCACCACCTTGGCGCCGAAGTAGGCCAGTTCGCAGGCTTCGTCGTAACTCAGCGATTCCAGCTGCACCGCCTCGGGCACCAGCCGCGGGTCGGCCGACAGCACGCCGTCGACATCGGTCCAGATGTGCAGCTCATCGGCATTGAACAGCGCGGCGAAGATCGCACCGGAGTAGTCGCTGCCGTTGCGGCCGAGCGTGGTGATGCGGTCATGGCGGTCACGGGCCACGAAGCCGGTGGCGACCAGGCGCGACTGGGGATGCTGCAGGCGCCATCTGGCCAAGCGGTCAGCGCTGGCTTCCCAGTCGACATCCACGCCGAGTTCGCCGTGCCCGACCACCAACACGTCACGCGCGTCGAGTACTGCGCAGTCTTCGCCCAGCGCGCGCAGATGCGTGCCGAGCAGCTGAGCGGAAAACACTTCGCCCAGGCCCTGCACACGGTCGAGCACCTCGCCGGGCAGCTCGCCGATCACCGCCAGCGCTGCCAGCACTTCGGCGAGCTGGTCGAAGCGGGCATCGATCCAGTCCACGGTGTCGCCCACCTGCTCGCCGAGCAGCGCCACGGCAGCGCCGCGATGACGGGCGCGCAACGCGTGCCAGGCCTCGCGCCAGCCCTCATCGCCCTTGGCCGCCAGCTGCGCCAGCTCGATCAAGGCGTCGGTGACGCCCTTCATCGCCGAGACGACAGTGACCTGCAGCGATTCGGGACGGGCCAGCAGCAGGCCGGCAACATGGCGATAGCGTTCGGCATCGGCCACCGAGGTGCCGCCGAACTTGTGCACGACAGTGGACGGCGCAGCCAAATCGGCCAGGGCAACGGGATGGGCGGGGGCGTGGGAAGACATGCAGACCTCGGCAGGAGGCCCCGTCGCATGCAGGTGTCGAGTCTCCCCGCCACCTGGATGGTGCGGGGCCGTGGTTTTCGGGAGTTACACGAAGACGACGGGCCGCACCAGGCGAGTGGTGACGGTGGTGGTGGTAATGGTGGTGGTGGCGACCGGCGCAGTCGAACGGCCCGCAGTGGCGGGGGCGATCAGGCTGGCGTGGGCGGCATCAAGGACCATGGCGTACAGAAAACACTGCGCGCCGGGCGGCTGTCAAGTGCTGCGGTGCAAAAATCCGCTGCGGCGATCATCGGTCAACGTGCCGGCATTTGGTTGCAACTGAGACAAAGTCGACATCAGCACGCTTGCTGACCCTATTCAGCCGGCATGTTCGGCGATTGCCCGCGGCGTGCGATGTGCATGCGCGCACAGCATCACGCCCGCCACCAGGAACACGATTGCCAGCGCCTCCAGCAGCGTCGGCCAACGCCGCTGCCAGGCGAAGGCGTACAGCAGCGCGAACAGGGTTTCGAACACGATCATCTGCCCGGTGAGCGTCAGTGGCAGCAGGCGACTGGCCCGGTTCCAGAATGCGTTGCCGAGGATCGAGGCCACCACTGCCACACCGGCACTGATCGCCCAGAACCCGCTCCATTGCGCCGCCGAATGGCTGCCGGTGTCGCCGATGAGGGCCATCGGCACCAGCAGCAGGGCCAGGCCGCCGGTGGTGACGCCGGTCAGCAGTGACCAGTCGTGGCTGGACAGGTCCGGCCGTCGCGCCAGCCAGCGGCTGTTGCCGATCGAGTACAGCGCCCACGAGAACAGCGCACCGAACGCGCATAACAGGCCGATCAGGCGCTGCCGCCACGGGGTTGCCAGGTGCTCGGACATCAGGGCTTCCCAGCCGACCAGGGCCACGCCGAGCACGCACAGGCCCAGCGCCGGCAGCAGCTGCTTCAGCGGCACCGCGCCCTGCTCACGCACGCCGACCAGGGTGACCACCACCGGAATCAGGCCGACGATCAGCGACGCCGCCGCACCACCGGCCCATTGCACGGCGGTGGCCAGCAGCAGGAAGTACACCAGGTTGCCGGCCAGGCTCAGCCATAGCAGGCCGATCCATTCGGCGCGGCCAAGCTTCGTCGCCAGCCGTTTCCAGCGCGGCAACAGCAGCACCACCGCGATCAGGCCATAGACCAGATAGCGGCCGGCCGATAGTTGCAGGGCATTGAAGGACTGCAGCACGGCGGGCGCGAGAAAGACCACGCCCCACAGCGCGCCGGCAGCAACGCCATTGGCGATGCCCAGGGCCATCGGGTTGTTGCGCATTCGGGTTCTTCGGGGGGAGAGAACAGGCCGCGCAGTGTAAGCGCTGGCCAGCGGGCGCTCTTGACCCAGGCTACTGCCCTGCGCTGCCGCTGATCTGTAGAGCCGAGCCCATGCCCGGCTGCGATTGCCCGCTGTGTAGATAACGGCAGCCGAGCGTGGGCTCGGCGCTACAGATCAGATGGCACCCCGGCGCCATGCGGCAGGGGTCTGGCCGCACTCGCGGCGCAGCGCGCGGGTCAGTGCGCTCTGCTCGGAATAGCCTGCAGCGAGCGCGATGTCGCTGATCGACGCGGTGCTGGCGCGCAGCTGGTGCTTGGCCCAGCGCAACCGGCACGCACTGAGCCAGGCCTGCGGACTGAGCCCGAACTCCCGCTGGAACAACGCGTGCAACCGGCTCTCGCTGACACCCACGAACACGGCCATGCGCGCCACCGGCCACGCCTGCCCCGGCTCGGCCCGCACCGCCGCACACAGCCCCTGCATGCGAGCGCCACTGCCGGCAGGTGCAAAGGCCTGCAGCAACTGCGGCAGCAGCGCCGGCATGGGCCGCCCGGCCTGTACATCGGCCAGGCTTCGGCGCAGCGCCAGCGGCAGGTGCAGCCAGCGCTGGCGGCACAGGTGTTCCTGGGTGGCGTCATCGAGCACGCCCGGCGCACAATCCACGATCACGAAACCATTCGGGCCATCGGCCATCTGGTCATGCGCTTCACCGGCCGCGACGAAAGCGCCCTGCAGCAGGTCCAGGCGGCCACCGCGCCCTTCCATCTCGAACTGCAGCTCTCCCTGCAGCGGCAGCACCCACTGCGCATAGTCATGGCGGTCCAGGCCGGTGGCCTGGCCGTAGTGCCGCAGGTGGAAGATGGCGCCCATCCGGGCAGTGTGCGCGTGTAACAACGGCCGCGCAAACCGCTGCTATAGTCGATGCGTCATCCAACGCAGGGAGTGCAGGTCATGACCCATCCGCATCTGTATCAGGTGTTCGCCAGTCTTGGCCTGGCGCTGGCCGCGACGGCCTCCGCGCAGGAACGTACGCCACCGGCCCCGCATTGCATGGACGCTGTCGGTGTCCAGGAAGTGGAGCAGGCATCACCGCGTTCGATCGCCCTGCGCGCCGCCTCCGGCCAGGCCTATCGCATCGATTTCAGCGAGGATTGCCCCGGCGTCCGCGCGGCCACCACCTTGAAGCTGGAAGCGCCTGCGGGCTGGGCTTGCGGTCGCCCCAGCGAGCGCGTCGTGGTCGATGGCCGCAGCTGCGCCGTCAGCGCGGTCACGCCGGTAGAGAACCGGGACTTTGCCAGCGTGGCCCGCGACAGCGATCGCCTGCGCACCGCCACCCTGCCCGCCATGACCATCCGTGAGCGCAAGGAGGTCCGCCGCGGCTTTGGCGGCTCGGCGTCCTACTGCTTCGCGGCCCGCAACGTGCGTGCTTGGGCGTCCGACCCGCAGGGCATGCTGGTGGAAACCAACCCGCGTCGCAATGGCGGCCATCGCTACTACCGCGTAGAACTGGGCAGCCATTGCCGCCAGCTCGACCGGGCGCCACAGTTGAGCTTCCGTTCCGGCATGCAGAACGGCATGATCTGCGGCAATCCTGGCGATCGCATCCTCACTGCCGATTTCGAAGACGGCGACCTGCGCAATCCCTCACTGGCACCGCTGCCGCAGTACACCCGCGGCAGCTGCACGATCCAGGCGGTGTATCCGGCTGCCAGCCAGGCGTCGAACTAACCTTCGACGCCGAGGAAGGTGAATGGTGCGCTGGGCACGAACTGGCCCAGTGCATCACCTGAGAAGGTATTGCGCTGGTCCGGGCCAAGGTCCAGCTTGAGCACCTTGCCGCCGAAATCGACCTTGTTCAGATCGACCCAGAACGTGTTCGGGGTCAGTGCGGATTCGAAGAAGTACAACCTCCGCTTGTGGTCGGCCACGGTGCGCCAGCGCGTGGATGAAATGTTCGGCTCGCCCGGCGTGGTGATGCCGTAGGGCACCGAAGTATTGCGGATCACGCTGAACACGCTGGCCAGCGCCACGACCGGGTCTTCGGCCTTGGGAATGGCGTTGATGTAGAAGGACGCGCGCGCGAAGCGGTCGGCGGAACGGTTGGTGCCCGGCAGCATCACCGTGCCACCGATCTGCTGCCAGTAGGTGTTGAGCGCCAGCTGCTGCTCGAAGATCGGCGAGTTGGTCATCACCTGGTAGCGCCGGTCATGGTGGATCACCTGGCGACCGCCTATGTACTCGACGATGGCACTGTCGCCACTGGCATCGGACAGCGACAGGTGCAGCGTCGCCTGGCGATCCTCGCCGGGCACCTTGTCGGTGACGATTGAATACGGTTCGCGCTTCAGCGCCGCCACTGCCTCGTCCACCGTGGCGAAGTTGTCCAGCACATACTGCGCCCACAGCGAAATCGCCAGGCCCGGCTTGTTGCCGCGCTGCTGCGGATATTCCGATTCGACCAGCCACAGCAGGTTGGCCACCAGGCCCTTTTCGTTCATGCCATCGGTGGTCGACACATCGTAGCCGGTGGCCACCACCGAACCGTAGCGCGCGGTCCAGGTCAACGACTTCGGGCCAGCCTGGCCGGTACGCGCGATGCCACGCGGCAGTACGTAGAGGTTGGTCGCCACATCGACCTTCCAGTCCATCGAGCGCGCGGTGATCACATCACCGTTGTCGCCCAGATACACCGCGCGGGTGCATGCCATTGCCGGCGCAACCACCGCAGCCAGCGCGACGGCCAGCGCCGTCCGTCCCATCCACGTCATCCGTGCCATCTCGTTGCGCTCCTTTCCCCGTGGTCCGTGCATAGGACCGCAAGGGCGGTGACACAGGAGTGAAGCCTCAGCGGAGGAAGCGGTCGTGCAGCCAGAATCCTGCAAGCATCGCGGGTACGAACCACAACGCTTCACGGGATGCCACCGCCAACCCGGCGATGGCAGGACCGGGGCAATAGCCTGCCCAGCCCCAGCCGATGCCGAACAGCGCGGCACCCAGCAACAGGCGCGCATCGACGGCCCGGGCGGCAGGCAACTGGAAGCGGTCCGCGTACAGCGGCTGCCGTCGTCGCAGTACCCAGCGCTGGCCGACTGCACTGACCAGCAGCGCCGAGCCCAGTACCCACATCAACGTGGCATCGAAATCGCCCGTGATGTCGAGGAAGCCAAGCACACGGCGCGCGTCAGTCATTCCCGAAAGCGCCAGCCCCGCGCCGAACAGTGCACCCGCCAGCGCAGCGGCCGTTACCGCGCGACTCACGCCAGACCTCCGCCGTGGCGGATCAGGAAGGTGGTCAGCATCGCGCAGGCCATGAATACCAGCACGGCCACCAGCGATCGCTTCGAACCACGGGCCATGCCGCAGACGCCGTGACCACTCGTGCAGCCATTGCCCAGCCGCGTACCGAAGCCGACCAGCAGGCCGGCGCCGACCAGCTGCCAGGCGGGCATGGCATCGCGCAGCAACATGCGTGGCGCGGTACCGGGCAGGTGCTGCCACCACAGCGTGAGACCTGCAGCGCCAAGCAGGCCAAGCAGAAACGACCAGCGCCAGGCACGTTCGCCCGGCCCTGCGCGCAGCGTGCCCGCGGCGATCCCACTGATTCCGGCCACGCGCCCGGTGGCAGCGAGCAGCACGACCGCTGCCGCCCCGATCAGCGCGCCGCCCGCCACTGCCGTCCACGGCAGACTCATGCCGCACCTCCATCGGTCGCATTCATTGGCTTGCCCTTTTATTTAGATTTTTCTAAATTAGCTTTTTCTAAACACAAAGGTCAACCATGCCCGGCGCCGAACTCGACAGCACTGCGATGGCCGAACATGCCACGCAGGCGGCCGCCCTGCTCAAGCGCCTGGCCCACCCGGCACGCCTGCGCGTGCTGTGCCGCCTGGTGGAAGGGGAGGCCCCCGTACCGGAGCTGCAGGCCCTGACCGGGCTGAGTGCATCGGCGCTGTCACAGCATCTGGCAGTGCTGCGCGAGCTGGACATCGTGGCGACCCGGCGCGAAGCGCAGGCGATCCACTACCGGGTGGTTGAAGGGCCCGCGCTGGGCGTGCTGCACGCACTGCACGCGGCCTACTGCGGGGCCCCGGCCGGCTGACCCGCCGGCACACGCTCAGCTGGCGTGCACCACCGGCTGCACGACGTCGTCGAGCAGGTCCACCGGCGTCGGCGCGGCACGATCTCCCTCCAGCGTGCGGGCGAAACCCGACCAGTCGCTGGACGACAACTGGCGCAACAGCGCGGCATTCACCGGCAACGAACGCATCGACCAGTACGGAAACTGACGCTGGCCGAGTCGGCCGCGCGCCAGTTCGATGATGTCGATATGGCTGCCGGCCTGCAGGATGCGCTCGTAGACCGAATCGATGCCGTCCGGCGGCCCCTCGATGTACTGCAGGAAACGCTCTCCGTCATGCAGCAGCACCCCGGTCACCCCGGCCAGCCTGTTGAAACGTGCCGCGTCCTCGACCACCTCCTGCAGGCGCTCGGCGGAAAGATCCGGCAACGCCCGGCTGACGTAGGCGATGGCGCGCAAGGGCATGGCGCTTCCCTGGCAGGAGGTGCGCCCACAGTAGCAGTTGCGGGCGCGCTCGTCTCACTACCGGGCCACCCTGCCTGAAGGATTCAGGCTGCGGTCGCCGCCGCGCCGTCAAAGCGCCGTGGCAGCACCGCTTCGAACACCACCTGCCCCGCTTCGTTGCGTGCGGCGATACGGCCGCCATGCGCGCGCACGAACTGGTCGACGATGTACAGGCCCAGGCCCAGGCCCTTGCTCTGGTGGAAGCTGGCCTTGAACGGCTCGAACAACCGCGGCAGCAACGCCTCGTCGATCTGGCCCGCATTGCTGACCCTCAGCAGCACGGCGCGCGGATCGCGCCCATCCACGTCCACCCTCGCCTCGCTGCCGTGGGTCAGCGCATTGCCGACCAGATTGGCAGCGACCTGGCCGAGGCGATCCAGATCGCCCTGCAGGCGCGTATCTCCCTGCATGTCCAGGTGGATCCGGTCCGGTCCATGCGCACTGCCCGCCTCGGCCACCACTGCGCGGGTCACGTCGGCCAGATCGCAGGCACTGGCCTGCAGGCGCAGGCCGCCGCTGCGGATCCGCGAGAAGTCCAGCAGCTGCTCGACCATGCGTGCCATGCGCAGGGTGCTGGCCTCCAGGTACTGCAGCGTCTGCTGCGCGCCGGTGTTGTCTCCGGGAAGGTCCAGCGCCAGCTTGTCGGCACACAACAGGATGGCCGACAGCGGCGTACGCAGGTCGTGGGTCAGCACCGCTGCCATCGTCTCGTTGAGCTTGAGCGCACGCTCCAGCGCCTCGTTGCGCGCCTTCAGCAGTTGCCGCTGCTGGTACAGCTCGATGAACACATTGACCTTGCTGAGGATGACCTGCGGCGCCACCGGCTTGTGCAGGAAATCGACCGCACCGGTTTCATAGCCCTTGAATACGCGCAGCGGATCATCCGGCGAGGCGGTCAGGAAGATGATCGGCACATCGCGACTGCGATGCGAACCCCGCATCAGCTCGGCCAGGGTGAAGCCATCGATCTCCGGCATGTGCACGTCGAGCAGAGCCAGGGCCACTTCGTGCTCCAGCAACAATTCCAGCGCCTGCGCGCCCGAACCGGCCAGCAGCAGGTTGACCCCTTCGCGCTGCAGCAGGGCCTGCATGGCTACCAGGTTCTGCGGTACGTCATCGACGATCAGCAGGTTGACCGGGGTCTGCGACTGCGCAGGGTCCGGTGGCAGCAGGTTCATGCAAACAACTCCTTCAGGCGGCGACACATCAATTCAAGGGGCAGCACGGCGTCGGCGCCGGCGTATTGCAGGGCGGACGCCGGCATCATCGATGCCTCGGCCTCCTCGGGACACTGCAGCCAGGCATGGCCACCGGCCGCACGCACCGCAGCAACGCCTTCGCTGCCATCGCTGCTGGCGCCGGTCAGCAGCAGGGCCAGCACGCGCGCGCCGAACACAGCTGCGGCCGATTCGAACAGCGGATCGATGGCCGGGCGCGAAAACAGCACCGGCGCGTCCACCGACAACGCCAGCGAACCGGCGTCCTCCACCAGCAGGTGGTAGTCCGGTGGCGCGAAGGTCACCGAACCGGGCTGCAGCGGCTGCTTGTCCTCGGCTTCGCGCACCGGCAGCGCGCAGTACGGCGCCAGCACTTCGGCGATGCGGCTGGTGCGGTCACGCGGCAGGTGCAGCACGGCCAGTACCGGCGCCGACAGCCCGGCCGGCAATGCACCGAGGACGGTCTGCAGCGCGGCAACACCGCCGGCCGACGCGCCGATCACCAGCAGCGCGGGACATGCCGGCGCAGCCATCAGGCCACCTTCCGATACAGGCGGTGCTCGCGCGAACAGACCTCGAAGGCATCGTGGTGGCGACCGAACTGCAGCGATTCCTTGCTGCCCAGGCCGAGGAAGCCCCGATGCACCAGCGCATCGCGGAACAGGCCCACGGCGCGGTCCTGCAGATCGCGGTTGAAATAGATCAGCACGTTGCGGCACGACACCAGATGCACTTCAGAGAACACGGTATCGGTGGCCAGGCTGTGATCGGCGAACACCACGTTGCGGCGCAGCTGGCGGTCGAACACCGCGCCATCGTAGGCGGTGGCGTAGTAGTCGGACAGCGACGCGGTGCCACCGGCGGCCAGGTAGTTGCGGCTGAACTGGGCCATCCGGTCGATGCCGTAAGCCCCGGCTTCGGCCGTGGCCAGCGCCGCCGGGTTGATGTCGGTCGCATAGACGATGCTGCGCTCGAGCAGTCCCTCCTCGTGCAGCAGGATCGCCAGCGACCAGACTTCCTCGCCGGTGCTGCAGCCGGCCACCCACAGCTTCACCGAGGGATAGGTGCGCAGCACCGGCACTACCTGTTCGCGCAGCTCACGGAAATAGGCCGGGTCGCGGAACATCTCAGAGACCTGCACGGTGAAGAACTGCATCGCCTGGGCGAACAGGTCCGGCTCGTGCAGCAGGCGGTGCTGCAGATCGGCCAGCCGCTCGCACTCGTAGCGCTGCATGGCCTGGCGCATGCGCCGGCGCAGCGACGACACTGCATAGCTGCGGAAATCGTAGTGGTAGCGCTGGTACAGCGCTTCCAGCAGGACCTTCAGTTCCAGGTCGAACAGTGCCTGCTCGTTCATTGCCGCGAGCACCAGACGCGGCACAGCGAGACCAGCTTGTCGACGTCGATGGGCTTGGCGATGTAGTCATTGGCGCCGGCCTGAAGGCAGCGCTCGCGATCGTCGGGCATGGCCTTGGCGGTCAGGGCGATGATCGGCAGATCCTGCAGGTGGCGCTGCGCGCGGATCTCGCGCATGGCGGCCAGCCCATCCTTCTCCGGCATCATGATGTCCATCAGCACCAGGTCGACCTCGCGTTCGGCCAGGCGATCCACCGCCTCCTGGCCATTGCGGGCGATTTCCAGGGTGACGCCGAGCGGCTCAAGCACGCTGGACAGCGCGAAAATGTTGCGCACATCGTCCTCGGCCAGCAGCACGGTGCGCCCGTCGAGCACGGTGTCGCGGCGACGTGCTTCGCGCAGCAGACGCTGCTGGTCGGTGGGCAGGCTGGCTTCCACGCTGTGCAGGAACAGGGTCACTTCATCCAGCAGGCGCTCTGGAGAGCGCGCGCCCTTGATGATGATGCTCTTCGAATAGCGGCGCAGGCGCTGTTCTTCCTCACGGCTGAGCGCGCGGCCGGTGTAGACGATCACCGGCGGGAAGCCAACGTCGTCATTGCCGGCCATGTGCTCGAGCAGGTCGTAGCCGCTGCCGTCAGGCAGCGACAGGTCCATCACCATGCAGTCGAAGGTGACGTTGCTGAGCTGCTCCAGCGCGGCGGCCAGCGTACCGACCGCCACGATCTGCAGCTGGTCGCGACCCAGCAGCAGCTCCAGGTTGTGGCGCAGCTCGTTGTCGTCCTCGACGATCAGCAGGCGCCGCACGTCGCGCTGGCTGGTCTGCTCCAGCTGTTCGATGGCCGATACCAGGCGTTCGCGCGTGGTCGGCTTGATCGCAAAGCCGATCGCGCCCAGTTCGCGCGCAACCTGGCTGCGATCCATCGCCGAAACCACATGCACCGGGATGTGGCGGGTCTCCGGATTGCGCTTCAAACGTTCCAGCACACTCAGGCCGGACACATCCGGCAGGCCGATGTCGAGCAGGATGCCATTCGGACGCAGTTCGCTGGCCAGGGCCAGCGCTTCCTCCGCCGTACCCGCCACCACACAGTCGAAGTCGAGCTCATGGGCGAGCGACACCAGGGCCTCGGCAAAGGTGGCGTCGTCCTCCACAGCCAGGATGAGCCGGCCTGCACGCTGACGGCGGCCACGATCGTCGGCCACACCGGACGTAAACGCGTTCGCCGCAGGCACAGCGGTTGCCGGCATCGGCGCTGCCTGCGCCACGGCCGGGGCCGGGGCCAGGGCTGCCGATGCCGCGGGGACCGCGGCGATGTCGGTCGAGCCCGCTGCAGGTGCGCCCTGCAAGGGCAGCTCCAGAATGAAGCAGCTACCACGCCCCGGTTCACTGTCGACCTGGATGCTGCCACCCATGCGTTCGGCCAGGTCGCGCGAGATCGACAGCCCCAGGCCGGTGCCGCCGTAGCGGCGGCGGGTGCTGCCATCGGCCTGGCGGAATGCCTCGAAGATGACCTGCAGCTGTTCGCGTGCGATGCCGATGCCACTGTCACTGACCTCGAAGCGGATGCGACCGTTGCCACCGGCGCGCACCTGCAGGCTGACCCTGCCGTGCTCGGTGAACTTCAGTGCATTGGCCAGAAGATTCTTCAGGATCTGCTGCAGGCGCTGGCTGTCGGCCATCAGCTGGCTCGGTGCCAGCGCGTCCGCCTCGATCTGCAGGGCCAGGCCCTTCTGCCGCGCCATCGGCTCGAACGTCTCGCGCAGGCGCTGCAGCACGCTGTCCACTACCACCACCTCATCGGCCAGCTCGACATGGCCGGCCTCGATGCGGGACAGGTCGAGGATGTCGTTGATCAGGGCCAGCAGGTCGTTGTTGGACGACAGGATCGCGCGGGCGTACTTCACCTGCTCCTCGGTGAGCGTGCCGTCCTTGTTGTCGGCCAGCAGCTTGGCCAGGATCAGCGAGCTGTTCAGCGGCGTGCGCAGCTCGTGCGACATGTTGGCCAGGAATTCGGACTTGTAGCGCGACGTCGCCGCCAGCTCGTTGCTGTTGCGCACCAGCTGCGACTGCGCGACCAGCAGCGCCTGCTTCTGCGCTTCCAGCTCGTGGGTGCGCTCTTCCAGCTGCACGTTGCTCTGCTCCAGCTCGGCCTGCTGCTCTTCCAGATGGCTCTGCGACTGCTGCAGGCTGCGGCTCTGCTCTTCCAGCTCTTCGTTGGCCACGCGCAGCTCTTCCTGCTGCGCCTGCAGTTCCTCGCCCTGGCGCTGGGATTCTTCCAGCAGCACGACCAGCTGTGCGCGCAGCAGCGAAGCGCGCAGGGCCATGCCGATCGTCTCGCCACAGCGCTTCAGCAGCTCGCGATCCAGATCCTGCTGCTCGCCCATCCGCGCGCGTCCCAGCTCAATGATGCCGACCACGCTGCCGTCACTGCTGATCGGCGCGAGGATGCGCTCGCGCACCGACAGGCGCCCGAGGCTGGTCTGCAGTTCAAGTTCCGCGTCGTCGCCCCCCTGGAGGTGACGGATGCGCTCGTCCCTCGCCACCTGCCCGGCTACGCCCTCCTGCAATGCCAGCGACGCCGGCATGCCGGACGGCAACGCCAGGCCACCGGTCAGCTGCAACCGCCCCCCGTCCAGCCGGTATACGGCACCGACGTCGGCCTCCAGTTGCGCGCCCAGGCTGGTGGCTGCCGCCTCGGCGATCTGCTCCGGGCCGAGGTCGCCGCGCAGGCTCATCGCCACCGCGTTCTCGGCCTCCTGCAGCCACAGTGCCCGCATTGCCTCCCGCCGCGCCTGGATGGCCCGCGAGACAATCAGCGCGATCATCAGGAACGCGCAGCCGCCGATGCTGCGGTTGACGAACGAGAACGCCGAATTGGAACTGGCGGGCGCGATGTTGAATCCGATGACCAGCAGCACGCAGGCGACCGCCGCCACGATGAACGGAGCGCGCGCACTGCGCTGGAACACCGTGACGCCCACGGCCAGGAAATAGGCCAGCCACACGGCGTAGCCCAGCGGGACCACGAGTTCCAACGCGATGGTCGCGGCCAGCAGCACAGCGGAGGCCATCCAGATCCAGCGGTCACGCGGAGTCGCACCAGGACGCATGCAGGTCGGTTCCAGAAGACGAAGGGTGGGTGATGGTACTCCGTGTCGCATTCAGCCGCACAGGACCATTGGCACGTGCCATACCTGCACACACCCTTCACACTGCAGTGCCTAGCTTCACGTCCCTCCCTGAGGTAATACTCATTTCCACGTGGACGCAGCCGCTTCTACGACGTCCGTGCTGACGGACCCTTCCCGCCAATTGCGACTGCTGATCGACAGCGTGCGCGACCATGCGCTGTACCTGCTTGATCCCGAAGGCATCGTGTGCAGCTGGAATCCGGGCGCAGAACGCATAAAGGGCTATTCAGCCGCTGAAGTAGTGGGAACGCACTTCGGACGCTTCTATCTGGCCACCGACCGCGAGGCCGGCGAGCCGCAACGCCTGCTTCGCGTCGCGGCGCAGCAGGGCCATGTCGCCAGCGAAGGCTGGCGGGTACGCCGTGATGGGTCATCGTTCCGCGCCAGCGTGGTCATCGAGCCGGTGGTCGAAGCCGGCGAACTGCTCGGCTTCGTCAAGATCACCCGCGACATCACCGAGCAGTGGCAGGCACAACGGCTGCTGCGCGATGCCCAGCGTGCGCTGCGCAACACCCAGCAGTTCGAGACTGTCGGCCGCCTCAGCCGTGGCCTCTCGCATGAGTTCAACAACCTGCTGACCACTATCGGCAACGCGCTGGACCTGCTGTCGCTGCGCGTAAGTGGTGACGATGCGCGCGCGGCCGAGCTGCTGGATGTTGCCCAGGCCGCCACCGACCGCGGCGCGCTGCTGACCCGCCAGCTGCTGGCATTCAGCACCGGGCAGACCCTGATCCGCGAGCCCGTGGACATCAATACGCTGGTACGGCAATGGCTGCCGGACCTGCAGCGCGCCTGCCCACCCACGGTGGTGCTGGATGTACGGCTGACGCCCAGCCTGCCCGCAGTGAACACCGATGCGATGCAGCTGCAGGCCGCACTGGCCAACCTGGTCGCCAATGCAGTGGACGCCACCTCCGAAGGCGGGCGCATCCTGGTCGGCACCGCACTGGAACGGCGCCTCGACCCGGATGCAGACTCCACCCTGCAACGTGGCTATGTCACGCTCAGCGTCTGCGACGAGGGCCACGGCATGGCGGCCGAGATCGCCGAACGGGCCACCGAGCCCTTCTTCACCACCAAGGACATCGGCAAAGGCAGCGGCCTGGGCCTGAGTCAGGTGTTCGGATTCACTACCCAGAGCGGCGGCTTCGTCGACGTGTCCACCACGCCCGGTGTCGGCACCACGGTCAGCCTGCTGCTACCCGCAATGGAGGACCCTGCCGATGACCGATGACCCGATCCGCGTACTGATGGTGGAAGACCAGCCCGATCTGCGTGAAATGATCGGGCTGGCGCTGCGCGATCTCGGCATCGACGTGTCCACGACCGCGGATGCGCACGAAGCGGCCGCACTGCTGAAGAGCGAAGCGCGCTTCGATGTGGTGTTCAGCGACGTCAGCATGCCCAACGGCATGTCCGGCATCGAGCTGAGCGAGCACGTCGCCCGCGAACAGCCGCAGGCACGGATGATCCTGTCATCCGGCTACGCGCGTTCGCAGCTGCCGCCGCTGCCCGAGCAGGTGGAGTTCCTGCCCAAGCCCTATCGCCTGCGCCAGCTGGTGCAGCTGCTCAGGCAGGAATGACCCGACGCCGGGCGTGGCCCGGCATTTCATACCTGTAGTGCCGAGCCCACGCTCGGCTGCCTTCATCAATAGCGCCCCACCAGGTTCAGGTACCACCCCCGATGGGTGTAGTCGAACCTGGTCAGGTCGTCACTGAAGTCGGTGAAGTTGTAGCCGACGCCCACGCGGAAGTTGCGGCCGATATCGCGATCGACACCGGCCAGCCAACCCTGCCTGCGGCCGCCGTCACGCACGTCCAGCAGGCGATACTCCAGCAGGCCGTGCCACTGGTAGTACAGGTCGTAGCGCAGCTGGCCCGAAGCAAAGTTGGTGGCCGAATCGAACCACGGCCCCGTGCCACGCCCGTAGCGCACTTCGCCTTCGCGGCGCGCCGCCTTGGCCGCCACTTCCCAACGCTGGTCGATGCGGTAGACACCTTCCAGCGACAGCACCTGGGTGCGCTGGTCGTAGTCCACGCCGTTCACCTGGCCCATCGTCGACAGGTCGTACAGGTAGCTGTAACGACCGAACAGCGCCCAGCGATCGTTGTCCCACGGCCGGTAGGCGAAGCCCAGGTTGCCCTCGATGAAGCGCGCTCCCGCCACCGGGTTGATCGCATCGTCGGTGTCGGCGTAGTTGAAGCGCGCGGCGATCCGCCAGCTGTCGTTGAGACGATGGCTCAGGCGGTTGGTGCTGACCCATTGCGTGCGCCGCTCGGCACCCGTATCGCGACGCCATTCCAGCTTGCTCTGCCACTCGGTGCCCGGCGAGGTGCGACCACCGGACAGGCTGACTGCCTTGCGATCGACCTGGCCACTACTGGCGTCCAGCTTGCCGTTGCTCAGGGTGAAGCCCGCATTCCAGCCCACCACCGGATAGAAGTCCATGCCGAAAGTGTGCGCCAGGCCGGACTCCTGCCCGGATTTCAGGAACTGGCTTTCGTTGAACACATTGACCTGGTCAGACAGGCGCCAGCGCTGGCCCAGCGTCCAGCCATCCTGCGCGTTCGGGCTGAACAGCGGGTCGTACTCGCTACGGTCGGTGGACTGGGTGAACGCACCATAGAAGCTGTGCTGCGGGGTCAGCCGGTACTCGGCGTTGACCTGCGCGGCGGTGCCACGGTCGCCGTCGGAGACTTCTGCACCGACGGTGGACAGGTTGGCGAAGGTCCAGGTACCACCGGCCACCACCGCATCGTTGTCGGCGTAGCGGCCATGGTCATCGTCGACGGTCAGCTGGCCACCACCGTACACATCCAGCGACGTGCCGATGCGGTGCGAGTAGCGCGCCGCAGCCAGCACGCTGGCCACGTTGCCGCCAAGGCCACGGTCTTCCTGCACACGGCGCAGTTCGGCCGACAGGCGGTCGTTCTCGCCGATCCGCCATTCGGCCGTCGCCTGGGCCTGGATCAACGACTCATTGCCGCGCCGCGCCTCGCTGTAGCGCGCATACAGGCTGAAGTCGTCGGTCACGTAGCCCAGCAGCTCGGCGCCCTGCTCGCGCACGCGCTGGCCGGTATCGAAGCGGCCCACCGAGTAGCCGCCGTCCACCTGGCGCCACCAGGCACCGGCGTTCCAGTCGCGCTGGGTCCAGCCCAGTTCGCGAAGGTTGATGCGCGCTTCCACTGCGGTCGCCTCGCCTTCGCGCGGCCCCTCCGGATTGAGCCGGCTGAAGCTCAGACCACCGTTGTCGGAGAAGAACACCGGCGCACTGGTCGCTTCGCTGCGGCTGTGCTCGACCTTCAGATACGTGCCACGGCCGGCCTGCAGGGTCAGGTCGGCACCCTTCAGCGAATAGTCCTGACCGGAGCGCTGCTCGTCCACGTAGGTGGCGCCCACGGCCACGTGATCACCGAACCAGTGCTTGCCGCGCACGCCGGCAGTGATGTCGTCGCTGTCGAAGCCGGTCGGCACCCATTCGTAGTCGACGATCAGGCGTTGCTCATAGCCGTCCAGCGGCACGTCGCGGCTGATCCGGCGCAGGTTCTCGCGGCTGACCTGGGCCAGCGGCCGGGTCAGCAGGATGCGGCCCTGCAGGGCATCGATCTCGTAGTCGGCACCCCTCACCATCGGCACGCGCTGCTCCACGCGGCCGGTGGTGCGGTCACGGATTTCCAGCACCACCTGGTCCGAGCCACTGAGGATGCTGGCATGGCGCAGGTAGTACAGACTGCCGCCGGTACCGATGAACTCACTGTGGCCCGGCGCCGTTTCGGCCTGTGAACCGAACAGGCGCAGCTCGCTGCGCGCATCACCCCAGGCGTTGGCACCGCGCGAACGCCACGACAGCGCCGCACCGTACAGCGAGCGCACGT
The DNA here is from genome assembly GCF_059371655.1 of Stenotrophomonas sp. YJH_SMC_17. Classification (NCBI taxonomy): domain Bacteria; kingdom Pseudomonadati; phylum Pseudomonadota; class Gammaproteobacteria; order Lysobacterales; family Lysobacteraceae; genus Stenotrophomonas; species Stenotrophomonas sp. YJH_SMC_17. The sequence continues at coordinate 59,453 of NZ_JCAFUU010000001.1, forward strand.
ACTGCGCGTACTCGGTCCCGGTCAGGCCGGTGGTGTAGTTGCCCCACAGCGCCTGGTTCTTGTCCCAGTCCATGCGCAGGTAGAACCGGCCCATGCTGTCGACATCACGCTGGGTCAGCGAGTCATCGCCGTAGGTCGGGTAGTACAGGTCCGGGTCCAGGCTGCGGAACAGATCGCGCGGATCGGCCGTGGTGAACCCCGTGAACAGCTCGTCCAGCGGACGGTTCTGGGTATCGGCCTGTGCGGTCAGCAGGTAGCGGCCACGGGTCTTGGCCTTCAGGTAGAACGCCAGGCGGCCGTCACTGAGCACGTCATCATTGCGCTCGCCGCGGGCCAGGTCCTGCCCTGCCCCACTGGCCTTGTTCTGGTACACGGTGATGTCGGCCAGGCCGACGCCGAACAGGTACTGGCCGCTGACATCGACGTCCAGCGTGCGCACGATGGCCGGCGCATCCGGTCGCTCCACGCGCACGTCGAACGCATGATGGCCGATCGGCATCAGGTACTCGGCGGCGAACTTGCGATCCTGGTCCAGCGGATAGCTGTCGCCATTGATCTTCAGCGACGCCCACAGCGGCAGGTCGCGGCCACGCAGGCGCACCCGCGAGCCGTACACCGGGATGTTCTGCTGGCGCAGGCCATTGCCATCGAACACCTGCTGCAACAGCGACAACGAAGCTGCCTGGCTGGCGTCCACCGAGGTACCGCGGCGGTCTTCCAGCGCGTCACGCAACTGCTGGTTGCCGCGCTCGAATTCCGCAGGCGTCACCAGCTGCATCGACTGCGCGGTGGTTTCATCCACGTTGCCCTCGGCATCGAAGGCGCGCAGCACGTAGACCAGCCGGTCGCCGCGACGCAGCGGCGTCGAGGCAGGCAACGTGCCATCCCACACGCCCTGGGCAACAGCGGCCACCGGGAGTTCGAACGTCGCCAGTGCTGCCACACGGTCCGTGTCGCTGCCGCGGTAGACGCTGACCTCCAGCCGCTGGATGAAGGCGGTGTAGTTGCCGCGCACGTAGAACTCGACCGGCCGCACGATGCGGCCTTCGTCGAAAGCGACCATGCCCGGTGCGGAGACCGACAGTTCCGGCTGGCCCATCGCCGGGTCTTCGGTGGCCCAGATCGCGCCGCCTTCCGGCAGGCGGATCATGAACTCGCCACGCACGGTGGCCTTGCCCGGCTCATCGATCGCCAGGCTGACCCGGCGGTCCGGCTGCAGGGCCTGCGAGCTGGAACGCGTCGAGGTGCCCTCGGTCACCGGCTCGTCGTAGCTGCGCGAGCGCAGGCTGAACAACAGTTCGCCCTCGGCGTTGCACTGGTTGCCGTCACAACGGATCGGCGCCGGCTCAGTGGGCGGCGGCGCGGCCTGGGCGGCACCGGCCAGGCCGAGCAGCAGGGCCTGATACAGCGCAGCGCGCGGCAGGCGGGCCGCGCGGCGGGCGGCAGAGTGATGCGCGCTCATCGGCGTGCCTCCTGTTGGCGGGCAGCCGCACGGGTGGCGGCGCTCTCCTCGTTGCGGACGCGCAGGCGCTGCTGCACGGCGGGGCTGAGCTGGCTGCGCAGCGCCTCGAACACGGCGTTGGCACGGCGCAGGCCCAGCGCCTGGTTGTAGGCATGGCTGCCGCGCACATCGGTGTGGCCGACCAGGCTGACCTGGCCGCCGCCCATAGCCTCAAGGCGCGCGGCGATGGCGGCCAGCAACGGCTTGAACCCGTCGCGTACGTTGGCCTTGTCGGTATCGAACAGCACGTTGCCCAGCAGCGCACCACCGGCATCCACTCCGGCGAGCAGCGAGTGCGGATCACGCACCTCGGTGCGCAGCTGCACGGTCAGGCCCGCACGCGCACTTTCCGCGACCTCGGCCTGCAGCGCATCGCGCACCACCGCAGCGCGGGCGAAGGCCAGCGCCTGGCTTTCGCCATTGGCGGCGATCACCACGTCGCCGCCCTGGTAGCGGTCGACCACCTCGGCCATCTTCTTCAGCACCGGGCGATAGTTGGCTTGCAGCTCGCTGCTGCCCGGTGCGAACAGCACCTCGCCCAACGCGATCTCCATGCGCTCGGCGGCGGCCTGCGGCGACGGCGGCAAGCGCACGCCGAAGCTGAAGCGGGTCGGCACGCCCTGCGTCACCCGCCGCAGCAGCGGATTCTCGGTGGTCAGTTCAGCACCGGCCGGCAGCGTGGCCGGGTCCAGCTTGATGATGAAGTTGCGGCCCAGGCGCGCGTCACCTCCGTGCACGTCAGCCAGGTGGTAGCGCCCGAACGGATCAGTCTCCACCAGCAGGCCTTCCACCGTGGCCAGACGCACACCGGGGATGCCCTGCTCCTGGATGCCTTCGTTGCCGATCACATAAGCCACTTCGTAACCCTCGGCGACACGGGCGATCTCGCGGCGCACGGTCGGCTCGGCCGCGGTCAGGCCCTTGCCGGCGTCACCGCTGCGTTCCACGCGCGTGGCGCCCTGTGCGTCCATCCGCAGGCGATGGCCCTGAGCGCTTTCCAGCACGAAGTCATCGCTGAAGGACAGTTCGCGCAGGCGCTGGCGCAGCACTACCTGATGGGCCTCGGCGGTGTCGGACGTCGACGCGCGACCCTGCACCACGCCAATCTGCACCCCGTGCAGCAGCGGCGCGCTGGCATCGGCCAGCGGCTGCGGACCTTCGCCGCTATCCAGCGTGGTCGAACCCGGCACGTAGGCCGCAGCAGCGAATCCGCCCTGCACGCGCACGCCGCTCAGCTCGGCACTGTCCTGCCAGCCATCACCGTCGCGGTCATCGAACACGGTACCGAACACCAGGCTGTCTTCCAGCAACGGATCGGCATCCATGGCCACCTCGGCGGTGGCGATGTTCGACAGCGGCGTGCCATCGTCAGCCGTGGCCACGGCCTGGTTCACGTGGTTGCCCGCGCGCACGCCGGCGCCCACCCGCAACAGGTAGGTGATGGTCGCGCTGCGGCCCACGGCAATGTCCACCGCACCGATGCGCAGCGGTACCTGGCTGCTGGCCAGCGAGAACGCACCGTCATCATCGGCCACGCGCATCGAGCCATCGACATAGCTGAAGCCCGGCGGCGGGGTGTCGACCACCACGCCATCACGCCAATGGCTGCCGCCCACGTTCTCGACCACCAGCTGGTAGCGCACCAGGTCGCCCACCTTCACCCGGCGCGGGCTGGCGGTCTTGGTGATGCGCAGGGCGAAGTCGGACACCACCTTGTGGCGCGTCTCGCAGGTCGTGCAGTCCGGCGGCGGCGAGCCATCCGGATATTGTCCGCGCAAGCGGTTCAGCACCTCGGTGCGGGCCTCCTGGTTGACCACGGCCTGGTAGACAAATTCGTGGCGACCGATCGAGGTACCCGTCGGCACCGTGCAGACGATGTCGGGCCCCTGCTGGACGCATCCGGCCGGCAGGCTTTCGATGCTCAAGCCGGTGTCCGGCGTATCAACCAGCTGCAGCGGCTGGCGCAGCGCCGCCCGCTCGACCGTGGCCACCAGCGTATAGCGCAGGCGGTCGCCCGGTCGCACTTCGGTGCCGCTGGCAGGTCCGGACTGCTTCTCCAGCACCACGCGCGGTTCGGCCAGCGCGTGCTCGGTGCTGCAGTCACCGCTGCACGTGGGCGTGTCACCGCCGGTGCCGAGTACGGCATTGCGCACGCTGCCGCTGGCCTGGGCATTGACCAGCGCGCGGTAGCCCAGCGTATAGGTGCCCGGCGCAGTACCAGCCGGCAGCGTGCAGACCAGCGGATTGCTGGCATTGCAGGTGAACGACCCCGGTTGGGTGACCGACTGCAGGTCCAGGCCGGTGCCCAGGGTATCGGTCAGGGTCAGCGTATCGAGGGTCTGCGAGTTGGCGACCGTCACTTCGACGCTGTAGTCCACGGCATCGCCCACGCCCACCGGAGCGACGGTGGTCGACTGCTTGCGGTATGTCACCACCGCCGACAGCACCGGCGTGGTGGTGCCGCAGTTGCTGGAGCAGGTATTGATGCCGGTGCCACTGCCGAGCACGGCATTGCTGACGCTGCCCTTGGCCTGCGCGTTCACCCGCGCGGTGTACTCCACCGTGTAGGTGCCCGGTACCGTGCCGACCGGCAGCGTGCACACCAGCGGATTGGCGGCATTGCAGGCAAAGCCCTGGCTGGCGGTCACCGCACCGAAGTCCAGGCCGGGGCCCATCGTATCGGTGAGGGTGAACACCGTCGTGGTGCGCGAGTTGCTGACCACCGCGGTCAGTGTGTAGGCGATGCTGTCACCCACCTTCACCGAACCGGCTGCGGCCGAGGTCTTGCGGTAGTCGATCGCGCTGCCGGTCACCGGCGTGGTGGTACCGCAGTTGGCGGTACACGACGGGTTGTCACCACCGCTGCCGAGCACGGCGTTGGTGACCTGCCCAGTGGCCTGTGCATTCACCACGGCGGTGTAGGTCACGCTGTAGCTGCCCGGCACGGTTCCCGCCGGCAGGGTGCACACCAGCGGATTGGCCGCATTGCAGGTGTAGGCACCCGCACTGGTCACCGCGCCGAAGTCGAGGCCGGTACCCAGGGTATCGGTCAGGGTGACCACATCGGTGGTGCGCGAGTTGGTCACCACCGTGGTCAGGGTGTAGGTCAGGCGATCACCCACCGCAACCGGGCCGGTGCTGTTCACCGACTTGGCGTAGCTTACGCCCGGCGTCGCCACCGGGGTGGTGGTGTCACAGTTCACGCTGCACGACGGATTGTCGGTGCCGCTGCCGAGCACGGCGTTGCGCACGCTGCCGCTGGCCTGCGCGTTGACGGTGGCGCCATAGGTCAGGCTGTAGGTACCCGGCAAGGTGCCGGCCGGCAGCGTGCACACCAGAGGATTGGCGGCGTTGCAGGTAAAGACGCCCGCGCTGCTGACACCCGCGAAGTCGAGACCGCTGCCCAGCGTATCGGTCAGGGTGACCACGGCACTGGTGCGCGCACGCGTCACGGTTGCAGTCAGGGTGTAGTCGATGCGGTCACCCACCCGTACCGGTCCACCGGTGGACGCCTGCTTGGCATAGACCACCTGCGCGGCGGCCATCGGCGTGGTGGTATCGCACGCACCCACGCAGGACGGGTTGTCGGTGCCGCTGGGCACCACCGCGTTGCGCACCTGGCCACTGGCCTGCGCGTTGACCACGCCGGTGTACGAGAACGCATAGCTGCCCGGCACCGTGCCGGCCGGCAGCGTGCAGACCAGCGGATTGCCCGGCACGCAGCTGAAGCTGCCGGCGCTGGTGACGCTGCCGAAGTCCAGGCCGGTGCCCAGCGTATCGGTGAGGGTGGTGACCGCCGTGGTGCGCGAGTCGGCCACCAGCACGGTGACGGTGTAGGCGACGCTGTCACCGATGGCAACCGGGCCGGCGGTGCTGCTGGCCTTGGACACCGAGATGCGCGGTACCGCCACCGGCGTGGTGGTGGTGCAGTTGCTGCTGCAGGTGGGCGTATCGGTACCGGTGCCGACCACGGTGTTGACCACCTGGCCACTGGCCTGGGCATTCACGGTGGCCGTGTAGCTCAGGCTGTAGGTGCCGGGCACGGTGCCTGCCGGCAGCGTGCACACCAACGGATTGGCCGCATTGCAGGTGAACGCACCCGGGCTGTTGACGCTGGCGAAATCCAGGCCGGTGCCCAGGGTGTCGGTCAGGGTCAGCACATCGCGGGTATTGCCGTCGGCCACGGTGACATCCACCGTGTAGCTGACGGTCGCGCCCACAGCGACCGGGCCGGTGGTGTTCGAGCGCTTGGCATAGCTCACCCGTGTCACCGGCACGGTCACATCGCTGCGCGTGCAGTGGTCAACGTCGGTGCAGCTGCTGCCGGGTACCGGCGGATTGCCGTTGTTGAAGGGATCGTAGCCGCCGCCCACGCCGGCATGGTTGGTCAGCACGCCGGTAGCAGCAGCGGTGACCGTCACCGGCAATGTGAAGGCCGAGCTGGAGCCGGCGCTGCCGGCTGCGGCCAGCACCTGGCTGCTGGTGCAGGTCACGTCCTGGCCACTGGCCGTACAGCTCCAGCTGCCGCTCACATGGACACCCGTCCAGTTCGGCACGATCCCGGCCGGCAGCTGGTCACGAACCGTGATCACACCCGCCGGCACGTTCGGCGGATTGCCCGTCGGCACATCGGTGGTGTTGCTGACGGTCAGGGTATAGTTGGTGCCTGCCTGGCCATAGTTCCAGACGCCACCCGTCGCGTTGTTGCCCTTCACCACCTTCAGCGACGGCGCGGTGATGATGACCCGGTGGTCTTCCACTTCGCCATCATCGGCCACGCCGGTCGGGTTCTGGATCTGCGTGGCGTTGGTGGCGTAACGCAGGCGCACGTAGCTGGTGCCGGCGCTGACCGCGGCCGGCACGGTCCAGCTCAGGTTGGCCTGGCTACCGCTGCACAGCGCGGTGTTGCTGCGCTCGTTGGCATCGAACTGGCCATTGCGGTTGAAGTCGATCCAGCCGGCCACGCTGCCATTGCCAACGCAGGCCACCGGCTGGTTGATCACGGTACCGGCCTGCATCACGGTCAACCGGTAGTTGCTCGGCCACCCGTCTTCCTCGCGGCTGCCCGCTACCGGCGAGTTGTCGTCGCCCAGTGCATCGGCGCTGTAGGTGCTGCGCTGTTCGGTGTCCGGGCCCAGGCTGCCGAGGAAGTCGGTCAGCGGCGGCGCCAGGCCACCGGGCGTGTAGCCGGCGGTGTTGATGTTGAAGTTGCTGGCGTTCTGCGGAATGCCGTCGGAGCGGAACTGCAGGTCGTCCACCACGTGCATCGCATCGCCGTAGCTCTGCGGGGCGTCACCGAAGTCGGCATACGGCACCAGCAGGCCAATGGCGATGGCCGTGGTGCCGCCGCCGCGCATCGAGAAGCCCATGTTCACCGCCAGGTTGCCCGGCGCGTGTGCGGCGTTGTCGAAACTGAGGAACGTGACCGCCGCCGTGTTGTCGTCGTTGCCCGGACCGAAGCGGATCACCTGGTTGGCACCACTGGTCGACTTGTTCACCAGATAGGGCGTGGCATTGGCCAGGTTCTTGCGGACCTCGACCACGTTCCAGGTGCCCTGCGCACTGGCCTCGACGAATTCGCCGCTGTTGTTGATCGATTCGGCGTCGGCCATCACCACGCCGCGCAGGCGGTACGGCGCACCGCCCAAGGTCGACGTGCAGGTAATGCTGAAGCTGGAGGTGCCACTGGCACGCGCGATGCCGGCGATCAGCTGGTTGCTGGTGCCGGTGCCGCCGATGTTGTACAGGTCGTCAAGGCTGTCGCCGCCGAAGCTGCCGGGGCGATAGCTGCGCAGCACATTGGTCTCGGCCGTGTTCAGACGGCAATCGACGCGCAGGTTCACCCCGGCGGCGACCGGCATGTCGATGGACGACGTCGCGCCATCGTTGAGCACGACGTTGTTCACGCCATTGGCGCCGCCACCCCAGGTCAACCACAGCACCGTGTTGCGATACGGGCTACTACCACCAGTGGCATAGGCCGCAGCCCAGGCCATCGAAGGCACCAGCATCGCCAACAGCAGCAACAGACTGCTCGCCATCCAGCGGCGCAGCTGCAGGTACTGAAGGTTTTTTCCGGAATGAACGCATCCACCGCCCGCGCGGATGCGCGACGTCGTCGACTGCCACATGTTGATTCCCCCGCTCAGCCCGCAAAGGGGCCGAAGTTCATTTGGGTGTCCTGGGACGAAATCCCGGCACCGGCGGCGCACGCAACTACGTGTTCTGCCGGCTCCGTAGCACCTGCCTTGGTCCCTGCACCCGGTTGGTTGGGCACACACATCTGTGATCAAGTTAACACATTTTAGACAAATGTGTGACCTGCATCACATTAATGTTTGCCAACTCTGGCGCCTGTTGCTTGACCACAGTTGTAGCAACCGGGCACGGGCGGCCCGTGCACGGTTCCGGCAGTCGCATCGCCCTTTCCGGCAAGTCGCCATGCAAATTCGGCGCGCCCATTGCCTGGCGGAAGCGGAAGCGTGGTCAAGCGCGCGCTCGGTGGCGTCAGCGAGGAACTGCTCGCTTAAGCTCCAGCGCCGTTGTCTGTGCGGCATTGATGCCGCCCTGCCCCGCACAGCGGTACCCGGTCAGTGACTGCCCGGTATGCCGCCGGAAGTAGCGGCACAGGTAGGACGCATCCTCGAAGCACAGGCGCTCGGCAATACGACCGATCGGCAGCTCGCTATAGCTCAGCAGTGCCTTGAGCTCCAGCACCACCTGACGGTCGATCAACGCGTTCGGCGTCTCACCGAAGCACTCGCGCGTGAGCTGTGAAAGGTAAAACGGGGAGATGCACAGAGCCTCGGCAACAACGGCACATCCAACGGCGACGGCACGCAATGCGGATGCGCGTGCAGGAATTTGAACAGTGCATTCGGCAGTACGAAGGCCACCTCCGACGCCAGCGCCTTCGGCATCAGGCAGATCAGTGCCAGGAACCCACGGGAGCGCTGCCGCAGCAGCGCCAAGGTGTCCTCTGCCAGGACCAGCACATCGTGCCGCCGCACCGCGACCTCACGGAAATTCAATGCCAGGCGCGCACGCCCGGACACGCACACCAGCACCGCCAGCTACGCGTGTCCGAACGACAGCGGAACACCCAACCCTTCAGCCAGCGTGCTGACCTCCAGGCGCATGGATTCGTCCTGATCCAGAAGCTGGGGAATGCGGTCCATGGGCCGATTCAGCCGTCAGCGCGCTGCATGAACAGCAGGTCCGGCGTGGAGGTGGCCTCCACCGGCTGGAAACCGAGATCGCGATAGAGGGCGAGCGCGGGGGCGTTGTCACAATAGACGCGCAGGGTCAGCCGCCGCACGCCCGGCGATCGCAGGGCCTCGGCGCTCAGCGCCTGCATGAGCGAGCGCCCCAGGCCACGCCCGCGCATCAACGGTGAAACAAGGATGCGGCCCAGGTGCGCGGTGCTGGCGTCGGTCAGCCAGTACTGGCCAAAGCCCAGGCAATCATCGCGCTCGCCCAGCAGCACCCAGCCGGGGCGCGCCTCAAGTTCAAGCGCCTGCGCGAACCGCGGCGGTGGCAAGGGAAAGGGCACGCCGGGGCCCGCCCAACGCTGGGTGGCCGCTGCCGAATCGAGCCAACCGGCGATGGTGGCGTAATGCAAAGGCTGGACAGGACGAAAATTCGGTTCCATGACACGCATGTTGCGCGATTCCTGCCGGACCTGCACGCTGCCCGGTGGCACCTGATATTTGTCATAGGACAATAAACAATTCCGGACATCCAGCTGCCGCCGCCTGGCAGCGCCCTCTCATCCCCGCCGGGGAGATCCCATGTTCAAAGGCCTCAGCGCATTTCCCCTCACTCCCCTCTCTGAATCCGGCATCGATCTCCGGGCCTTTGCGGGACTGGTCGAGCGCCTGGCGGGTTCGGGCGTTGATTCGATGGGCATCCTGGGCTCCACCGGCAGCTATGCCTATCTTGAGAAGCACGAACGCAAGCGCGTACTGCGCGAAGCGCTCGCCCACGCCGGGGACGTGCCGGTCATCGCCGGCATCGGCGCACTACGCACCCGGGATGTGCTGGAGCTGGCACGCGATGCCGAAGATGCCGGTGCGCATGGCCTGCTGCTCGCGCCCGTGTCCTACCAGCTGCTGAAGGAGCATGAGGTCTACACGCTCTTCGAATCAGTCTGCGCAGCGGTGCGCACGCCGATCTGCGTCTACGACAACCCCGTTGCCACCCGCTTCCGGTTCACCAATGAACTGCATGGGCGCATCGCCGCCCTGCCCAACATCGCCTCGATCAAGATCCCGCGCCTCTCCGATGACCCGGCGGAGGCCGCAGCTCGCGTATCGGCGCTGCGCGCCTGCATTCCGGCGCACGTCACCCTCGGCATCAGCGGCGATGCCGCTGCCGTTCACGGGCTGGCCGCAGGCTGCGACGGCTGGTACTCGGTGATGGGCGGACTGTTCCCCGAGGTGGCACTGCAGATCACCCGTGCAGCGCTTGGCGGCAAGATGGCCGCTGCGCAGGCGTTGTCCCAGCGGCTTGCGCCGCTCTGGGCGCTGTATGACCGGTTTGGTGGAATCCGCGTCATGGCATGTGCCGCGGCGCTGTTGGGGCTGTGTGGTGAAGACAGTCTGCCGTTGCCGTTGCAGGGGCTGCGTGGAAATGATCGGGCGCTTGTGGCCGACGCGCTGGAGACGCTTGGATTGCGGCAGCGACGCGCGTAGCGGAACTGCCTCACGCAGGACGCCGCCGCAGTCAACGGCGGCGTCCCGTCACTGCCTTACTGGCAGACGTACTCGCGCGCCGACTCGATGGTGTCCACGTCGAGCTCTTCGTACTGGATCTCGACGGTTTCCATGCTGGTGGAAGTGACTACCGCGCGCGCACCAAGATTGCACGCCGCCGGCAGTCCGCCGGCCTGGACCTGGCCGTTGATCGCATACGCCAGTCCATAGCAGACAGAACCAAGCTGGAATGGGTTGACGCCGCAGGCCATGACCTGCTCATTGGACAGCCCGCTGGAGGCGGTGTAATTAGCCGTCCAGCCGCTGGAGGCATCGTTGGCGCAGCTGCCCGGATAGCCCTGGATCGGCGCAGTGCCATTGGTACAGGTGTGCTGGGTGAAGCTGCCGAAGAAGCTGAATTTGAGGTATGCGGTGCGGCCGGTCTCGACCCATTGCGCAGCAGCGGCGTTCTGGGCGAATGCGGACAGGCCGAGCAGGCACAGCGCTGCGGCGGCGAGAGGTTTCAATCCTTTCAACATGACTATCGTCCTCGGAATTGGCGTAGTGCACGCCTCATGCGTGCCAACCGAGTCTACCCAGCATGTCCGCCGGTAAATATGACAGGCCACGCAGTCTGGGCCTGTCGGAAGGAGCGATGGCGTCAGCAGCATCAATGGCTCTGACAGCACCTGCACCCATCGCGTGCCGGACAGTCTTCTGCGGCCGGCGCGGCTCCACTACTTTTCTGATCCGCGCCACTTTAATTGCCACGCCTGTGCGGCCCATTGCGATTCGCTCAATCATCAGCGCTGACTGCTAAGACAGACCTGCCGCACCCCGGTCAGGAAGCCCTCTAGGCATTTCCCTACGATCCGGCAAGTAGTTATCCGATTGCAGGCATCCGCGCCCGCTGAGACCTTCCAGCTGCCCTCTGGGCATTCATCAACTTGACAATGGAGTGATCATGAAGATCCAAAGTGTCTTGTTTGGTTTGATCGTTGCGGCCGCTGGAGCGGCCGGAACCCTAGGCGTTGCACCTGCTGCCAATGCCGCTTCCTTCCACACTTCGTGCGTCCCCAGCGGCGGTGGAATGGCCCGATGCACCCAGACCTTCTGTCACGAGGGGAACTGCTGGGTCACCGACACCTGGTCGCAGCCGATGCGTGAAGTCATCGAGTTCCAGTAACTTCCCGGCGCAGCGGTAGTTGCCGCTGCGCTTCTCAACGAAGTACGGAAACTCCTGCAAGCCTGATCTCTGGGCAGGTTGTTCAGACACCGGTCGATCCGAATCGACGTGGAAATGTCGAGGGCGGGGGCTGGGAGTCTGGTCATGTGGCCCTTGAGGACCGCTGCGAAGCCACTGTGATGCTCAAAAGAAAGCCCGCCAGAAGCGGGCTGCTTATTGAAAGCGATTCTTCGAGGTGAGGATCGCGCTACCGCGCGAAGAATATCGCCATGACGATGATCCCAACGACAAGAACGAAGAACCCTCCGATCGCTGCGGCGTGGCTTTCTTGGACATGTGCCTCCTGGAGCAGAACCCGCGTCCGCTGTTCGATCTCACAGGCCATTGCATTTGTCTCTTCGGTGTACAGCTCCCAGAAGCGGATAGCGTCGTCCTCCGACATACCTCCAGCCAGCACCTTTGCACGATCCATCTGATCAAGGGCTGTGCGCTTGCCCACGGGATGTGGAGCCTCTCTCGCCGGCAGGAAGTCCTTCGGACTAGTCCTGTTGCGGTGAACCCGGGCCAGGGCGCCGGTCCCCTCGCAGACATGTCCTGCAGCCGCTGGTCCAGTCGTTCCATGCCAGCGAAGACGTCACCTCAAGTCACAGGGAGGCAACTGCGCAGTAGCGAAGCTCAAGTTCCTGGCCACTGGAACAAAGCCTCTCAGGAGCGTTATTCCTGAAAGAGAACGACTCCTTCAGCGTCGACTGCACCGCGCACGGGTCATTCTTTCGACTCAGATCACCACAGCGCAGCGTATTGTGCTGAGGGACAGCTGGAAACGCGGCTGGAAAGCAGGAGTGCTACACCACGGCACCATCAGGCGGAATGCAGTCGGCGTGGCCGATCAGGACGCATGGCGCAACGCAACCCTACGTCATTGATTCATGGTGACCCCGGCCCGATTCGAACGGGCGACCTTCCCCTTAGGAGGGGGACGCTCTATCCAGCTGAGCTACGGGGCCATTGGCAGCGGCACAGGATACCGCGTCCGGCTGAATGGACCAAGCGGGCGTCGTTCTGCACAGCCCATGAAGTGGATATGCTGGCCCGCCGCGACCCGTTGTGAACTGGATGTCCGACGTCTGGCGAATCCTCTCCGCCCTTGGCGACAGCCGCTGGCTGCTGCCCATGGCCTTGGTGCTGCTGATCACGCTGCCGCGCCCCGATGCGCGCCTGAAATGGCGATGGCTGCTTGCCATCGCCGTCACCGCCGGTGTCACGCTTGCCTCAAAGCTGGCCTTCATGGGCTGGGGGATTGGCATCAAGAGCATGCACTTCACCGGCTTCTCCGGGCACGCCGCCATGTCCAGCGTGGCCTACCCCGTGGTGGGTGCCCTGTTGGCCGGTGCGGATCGGCGCGCACGCGCGGTCGGCGTCACCTCAGGCTGCCTGCTGGCTGCAGCCATCGCATGGTCGCGCATTCCGTTGCAGGCCCACAGCCTGTCCGAGGTCATTGCAGGGCTGGTACTGGGCCTGGGAAGCGCCACTTGGGCGTTGCGCGCGTGCCATACAACGCGACGGCCGGCGGCCACCATCCTGCTCCTTGCGGCACTGGCCGGAATGGCCTTGCCGCTCAGCCTGCCAGACCTGCATACGCACAAGGCCGTGATCGCGCTGGCGAAAACACTGTCGGGACGCGCGGAAATCTTCCCGCACTACTGAGAACTGTCGACTGGACTCCACAATTTCTTCACTTTCCTTGACAGGGGAAATGCGGATTGGCCACCATAGCGGTGGAAAAAATTTACCTCACGGAGTAGGAGACCCCGTAGATGAAGAAGATGATTGCCGCTCTGGCCCTGCTGGGTCTGTCCTCGCCTGTGTTCGCCCAGGAAGTTCCGGCTGTGGAAGCCTCGTCCGAAACCACCGTGGCGACCAGCGCCGCCGGTGCAGAGGCGGCGGGCATTTCCACCGCCGCCATTGTCGGCACCAGCGTCATTGCCGTCGCAGCGGGCGCAGTGCTGTACAGCGTGGCCGGTGACAGCTCCAGCGGTGAGCGCGACAACGGTGGCAACGACGGCACCGGCGGCACCGGCGGTACCGGTGGCACCGGCGGTACCGGTGGCACTGGCGGTACGGGCGGCACCGGCGGCACCGGCGGCTGATCCAGCCCGAGCCTGCCCCAAGCCCTCGCCGGACCCCGGCGAGGGTTTTTTATGCCCGATTTTCTCTCGATATGGCCATGACCAAGACGCACTTTCGAATCGCTGCCGCGCTGCTGGCGGCCTCTGTCCTGCCCGGCTGCATGTGGGCCCCCGGGCAACATCTGCGCAGCTCTGAACTGATCCGCTCCCAGACCAGCGACGACGGTCAGCTGCAGCTGGTGCCGATCACTGCCAAGCTCATCGCGATGGATGCCGCGTCCGAAAGTGAGCAGTCACTGCCCGAAGCCCTTCTGAATTACGCCCCCGGCCAGTACCGCATCGGCATCGGCGACTCGCTGTACATCACCGTCTGGGATCACCCGGAACTGACCGTGCCAGCGGGCCCCCAGCAGACGCCGAATCTGGCTGGCCGCACCGTGCAGAGCGACGGCTCGTTCTTCTACCCCTACATCGGCGTGGTCGAGGCCGATGGCAAGACCCCCAGCCAGGTCCGCGAAGAAGTGGCACGCCGCTTGGCCAAGTACATCGAATCGCCGCAGGTCGACGTTTCCGTGCTGACCTACGCCAGCAAGCGCGTGTGGGTAACCGGTGCGGCGCAGCAGTCGACACCGGTCACGCTCGGTACCGCACCCCTTACGCTGTCCGATGCGATCAGCCAGGCCGGCCTCAGTTCGGCCGGAGCCGACCTGTCCGGCGTGCAGCTCAGCCGTGACGGCGCCAGTTACACGATCGATCTTGAAGCACTGGCCTCCCGCTACGGTGGTCGTCAGATCTACCTGAAGGACGGCGACTCGATCTACGTGCCCTTCCTGGATCGCAAGGAAATCTTTGTTGTCGGCGAAGTCGGGCAGCCCGGCGCCTTCAGCTTCCGCACGGGCGACGTGACGCTGAACCAGGCCATCGGCCGTGCGCGCGGACTCAGCCAGACCACCGCCAACGGCAAGGCCGTCTACGTCATCCGCGGATCGAGCAATCTGCTGGAACAACCCTCGGTGGTCTACCAGCTTGACGCGCAGTCACCGGCCGCATTCGCTGTCGGCAGCCAGTTCCACCTGGTGCCTGGCGACGTGGTGTTTGTCGGTGCAGCCGGCGTGACGCGCTGGAGCCGCTTCGTGAACCAGCTGCTGCCGTTCACCTCGATCCTGAGCAATGCTGCAAGCGCACGCAACGATCTGAGCAACTGATATGCGATGGAAGACGTCGGCGGCCGCTGCTGGCCGCCTGCCAAGGAACGGCACCTGGGCACGCGCCTTCTGGCTCGCGCCCCCGGCACTGGCGGTGCTGCTGTCCGGTTGCACGACCGCGAGCCGGGCGACGGCTGACAGCATCAGGCAGCTGGTGCATCGCCAACCGTCCTATACGACGCAACAGGTGCTGCGCACGCCGTATCCGCAGGCGGATGTGCAGGCCCCGGACATCCGTGGCCTGGTCGTGCTGGGCTACGTGGACGACGGCCAGCAGGTCTGGATGGCGGGCAAGCACGCCGTGCTGCGCCTGTCGGCGACCGGCGTGCTTCTGTCCCTCAGCAAACAGGACGCGCAGTACGCCACCACCGTCGAGGACGAAGCACTGTTCGCCGACCTTCGCAGCGCCGCCGACGGCGCCCGCGTCGTCCGGCACTACGACCGCACACCCGGCTATGCGATGGGCGTCGAGGTTGTCGGCACGATCCGCGCGAAGGGCGAAGACACGGTCACCCTCCTCGACAAGCGCCGCACGCTGCTGCGCTTCGACGAACAGCTCAGCGGGGTCGACATGCGCGCGACCAACAGCTATTGGGTCGACCCTGCCGACGGCTTCATCTGGAAGAGCCGGCAGTTTCTCGCCCCAGGCTATCCGGTCGACCTGGTCCATCTAAAGCCCTATCGGCCGGCAGGACGCTGATCCATGTACAGATTCACCCTGCAGATTGCCGCATTGCTGGCGGCCATCGCGATCCCCTCGGCGAAAAGTTTCGGCGCAGACGCTGCGCTGTTCAGCGGCGCCGTGCAGCAGCCTGGAATGCACCGTGGCGACGACGGCGGACGCCTCGCAGCCGCGCTTCTTGCTGCTCGACCCGCGCCCGATGCGTTCCTGCCGGCAACACTGTTTGCCCGGCAGAACGCTCGGCTGGCGCAGGTTCGATTGAAGGCAGGCGTGCTGCATGATCTGCAGACACTGAGCGAGGGCGGCGACGACGCGCTCCGCCAGCTCTCTGAACGCCTGGCGCGCTGGATCGAGGACATGCCGGTCACCGGACGTGTCCCGCTGTTGGCCGACCCCCGCCTCATGCAGTTGCAACCCCGATGGAACCCGCCGATCCAGGCAGGTGATTCGGTGCGCCTGTTCCAGCGGCCCGCCACCATCCAGGTGGTCGGAGCGGTTGCCGAGCACTGCACCCTCCCCCATCAGCCACTGCGCAACGCATTGGAGTACGTGAAGGACTGCGCCGCCACGGCCTTTGCTGATGCCGACACCGTACTGGTCATCCAGGTCGACGGCACCGTACAGACGCTGGGCGCCGCTGCCTGGAACCGCGCTGACCCGCAACCGGTTTCGCCGGGCGGGGTGGTGCTGGTGCCGTTCGCAACGAAGTACATCCGATCGGTGGACGCCGAATTCAACGCAGACCTTGCTGCTCTCATTGCGACCCAGGCCGCCACACCGTGATCCATAGTCTCCGCAACACTACGGGCCGCAAGGTGCGTGCCACGCTGGCCCTGTCCCTGCTATCGATGTCCGTCTGTGCCGCCCTGCATGCGCAGGAAGCACCACCACCGACCTCCAGCGAATGGGGTGGCATCGGCCTGCTGCAGACACCGACCGCGCGCATGGCCGACGACGGCGACATCGCGATCACCGCTTCGCACAACTCGCCGTACAGCCGCTACAACGTGACGATGCAGCCGCTGCCCTGGCTGGAGGGTTCGTTCCGGTACATCAATGTCGCCAACCTCCGCTACGGCATTCCTTCTGTCAGCGGTGACCAGAATTACAAGGACAAGTCGATCGACTTCAAGGTTCGCCTGCTCGAGGAATCCCATTGGATTCCCGAGGTAGCCTTTGGTGTTCGTGACCTTGGCGGAACCGGCCTGTTCTCGAGCGAATATCTGGTGGCCAGCAAGCGCTACGGAAGCTTCGATGCATCACTGGGTGTAGCAACCGGTTACATCGGCAATCGCGGCGACTTTTCCAACCCGCTGGGCGCCATTGACGACCGCTTCAAGGAGCGACCAATGCCGACCAGCGCCATTGTCAATGCAGGCAAATTTGGCGCCAGCGCGATGTTCCGTGGTCCGGTCGGGATCTTCGGCGGCGTCTCCTACCAGACACCGCTTGAACAGCTCATCGTGAAAGTCGAATACGACGGCAACGACTACCGCCGGGAGCCGCGCGGCGCCAACCTCAACCAGTCCACCCCCATCAACGTCGGCCTCGTTTATCGCCCCAGCAAGGTGGTTGAGCTGACGGCCGCCTGGGAGCGCGGCGACGCCGCCATGTTCTCACTGACGTTGCGTGGCAACCCTGGCGGCTCACGTAGCGCGCCGAAACCGTTGGACCCCCTGCCCCTCGCCCTTGAAGGTGACCACCACCAGGCGGGAGAACTGAGCGCGGCCCCAACCGGAGCAGCGCCGACACCGCACGACTGGGAGGCTATCACGGCGGATCTGAGATCCAATGCAGGATTCAACCTGCAGCGGGCCTCCGTGCAAGGGAAGGAACTCATCCTGACCGGATCGCAATCGCGCTATTTCAACCCGGCCAAAGGCCTGGGCCGCTCGTCGCGTGTCCTCTCCCATCATCTGGGCGATCAGTACGACTGGTACACGCTGCGCACCGAACGCCTGGGCATGCCCATCGCCGACATGTCCGTCAAGCGCGATGCATTTGAGGGCTATGTGAACGGCAGCGTCGACGAAGCAACCCTCAAGCGGAGCACCGAGCTCAGCGCGCCAGGGACCATCGAGGGGCACGAGCTGTTCAAACCGAAGCGTTCGCCCTTTGGCAGCGGCTTCAGCTTCGGGTACCGACAGAACCTTGGCGGCCCGGATGGCTTCATCCTGTACCAGGTGTCGGCCAATTACAGCGCCAGCTACTTCTTTGGCAAGAACGTCTGGTTGACTGGCAGTGCAAGCCAGAACCTGCTCAACAACTACGACAAGTTCAAGTACGACGCACCGAGCAACCTGCCGCGCGTCCGAACCGACGTGCGCAAGTACACGCGCACCTCGGACTTCACGATTCCCAATCTGCAGTTGAACCTGTCGCGACGGCTGTCCCGCGACGTCTACGCCATCGCCTATGCAGGCTACCTGGAGTGGATGTACGCCGGCGCCGGCAGCGAAGTGCTGTACCGCCCGATGGATCAGCCTTGGGCGATCAGCGCCAACATCAACTGGGTCAAGCAGCGTGACTTCAACCAGCGCTTTGGCTTGCGCGACTACTCGACCACCACCGGACACGCGACGCTTTACTATGCTTTCGGAGATCAGCAGCGGGTTATTGCTTCGCTGAGCGCTGGCCGGTACCTGGCAGGCGACTACGGTGCCACCGCCAACGTGGCGCGGGTCTTCCGCAACGGCGTCACCATGGGTGCCTACGCGACCAAGACCAACGTCAGCTCCGCCGAGTTCGGCGAAGGCAGCTTCGACAAGGGCATCTACTTCAGCATTCCGTTTGACACCCTGCTACCTCGATCGACCCCGGCCAGGGCTACGCTCACCTGGAACCCGCTGATCCGCGACGGTGGTGCCATGCTGGCAAGGAAGTACCCGCTCTACAACCTCACGGGCGAGCGCGACGAGCGCTTCTTCTACGAGAACATCCAGGGTATTGCTGACTGATGCTGCAAGCAGACGCGGCCACTCGACCCCTCGAGTGGCCGGCGGGTCAGTAGCTTTTGATCAGGCGGGCCGGCACGCCACCGATGACCGAGTACGGCGGGAAGCGGGAATTGACCACGCTGCCAGCCGCCACCACGCTGGAGTGCCCCACTTCGCTTCCGGCAAGCAGGGTGACCTTTGCACCGATCCAGCAGTTGGCGCCGACCACCACCGGCGCCCGGGCAGTACCCTGCTCACGGATCAGGCGCTGCTTATCGGAGAACTCATGATTCTCCGGATGCACACTGAAGTACTGCCCGACGATCGTGTCCTCGCCAATGGACACGCCTCCAGAGCCACCAATCCGGCAGAACTCGCCAATACCCACGCGATGGCCGATGGATATGCCCTCCCCCAGGTGGGTCAGGCTGCCGGAGCAGATCAGCCGACCAAAGTCACCGATCTTCACGCTATCACCGAAGGTGATGCCGGAAGCGCCAAGGCCATCAAGCACGACGAAATCACCCAGCCGCACACCCTTCCCCAGGCGGATGCGCGAGGCACAGCGCACCACGACGCCGCGCCCGCGGAACAACGGCGACAGCCACGACTCACGCACACCCCACGTGAGCGCGCCCCGGAACAGACAGACGCCGTACTCCATCGAGAGTCGTAGCTTGTAGGAAAGGGGAACGCGCTCATCCAGTTGTACGCGCAGCGAAAGGAGCGAGCCAAGGCGGCTGAGGAGTGTCATGGGAGGGTTCCGGGGCCTTTCAGCCATCATGCAAACAGGAATCTGGGATCGCGGTACTTGATCGCGAGCTTCAACAACATGAGACGCGCATGGCATCGCGCGAGCAGCCGTGCGAACGGCCTCTTCTCGAAGACGATCGGCCAGGAGCGCACCAGTGTCTGCACGCGGCCAAGCATGCGATCGGCACTGATGTCGGACCACAGTGCGGTGTCGTGCCCCAGAACGATCGGCATCACGACCACACTTCGACCACTGTCTGCGTAGTCCAGCATGAAGCGCGTATCAATACCGTACAGGCTCAACCGCTCATCGAAGCGAGGCTCTTGAAGATAGGCGGATCGAATGACCATGCCACTGGTAATGGCCAGCATTCTGCGGGAACGTTGCTGACCGTGTCGCGGTGAAGCCAGATGCTTTCCCTTGAAGTACCAGAGTTCCCCCGGGCTTACGCACCGGCCACTGGACAGCACCACCGGCAGGAACAGGTCCTGCGCAGGATGGGCGTCAAACTGCGACCGCAGCACGGAGAAATAGTCTGCCGGAAGCTGCGAATCCTGATCGAGAATCAGAAAATGGCCCGTCGCAATGCCTGCAGCGACGTTGTTGTAGACCTTCGACAGGGCCAGGTTCTGCGGACACGCCGTGTACTTCACCGAAAAGCCGGGGAAGCTCAAGCCATTGAGCGAGGCAGCGCCGAACGACTGCGGGCTGTTGTCCCAGACGACGATCTCACCGGCAAAATCCTCGTTCGACCTGCTGGCCGACTGAAGGGTATCCAGCGTAAGCGACTGATCGGGTGCAGTACCGTAGAGCACCACCACAATCCGAAGCACGTGACGCTGCGCTGATGGCTGACTCATTCCCGCTCCGCTTCCGCTACTGCCGTCGCGCGCGCCTTGGATCCTGCTGCAAAGCGCGAGAGCAGCTGCTCATACTGACCAAGAATCTGCTCCCAGGTAAATGCCTCCTGGTGGCGCGATGCCGACGCCGCGGACATCGCCTGCAGCCGGGGCGCGTCACCTTCAAGCTCGTCAAGCAGCGATGCAAACGAAGCCGCACCATTGAAGTAGCACGCGCCTGGCCCGGCCACCCAGCGATTGAAGGGATTGTCGTGGGCAATGACAGGATTGGAGGCACCGAGCGCCTCGACCAGCGAGGGATTGGTGCCGCCTACCTGATGCCCATGAACGTAGGCACTGCTGAAGTAACGCAGCGCCTGGACGACCTTCTTGTCGTAGATCGGCCCCAGGAACACCACATCTTCTCCGGCCGCCTCGAGCACCTTCCGGTGATAGTCGTTGTCGCGGTCATACTTGCCGAGAACCGCAAGCTTTCTGCGCCGCGGCTGCCGTGAGAAACCCTGGACGATCTCCAGCAGCGAGTTCTCCGGCTCCGCACGCGCAATCACCGTGTAGTAGCCGTTCGGAGTGAGCCCAAGCCCCTCAACAATTGATGCATCCGCCGAATGGATCGCTTCACCGCCGTAGGCGATGGTGGTGATCTTGTTGCGCCTGACGCGGGTGGAAAGGTGATCCTTGATGCGCGGATGATCTGCGACTAGGTGATCTCCAATCCAGCAACCGAAACGTTCGTTGAGCCAGAACCAGGTCTTTGCGATTCGCCCCCACTTTGCGCGGGCCCACTCGATGCCATCCATATTGATGACGTTGACAACTCTGCACAGACGAAGCATCGCAGAGAAAACCGCCGTATTGTAGCCAAGCGTCAAGCACAGGCCGCCGCGCCTGGCCGCATCAACATTCGCCTTCCAGTCAAAGATGATGGTACCTGCAGGCCCAGCGGTGGAGACAGGAATATGGACTCGCTGCACGCCGTTCCATTCGTCACGCCAGACACCCCCGGTGCCGTCGACCTGGCAGTACACCACCACATCCCAGCCGCTCGACACCAGATACAGGGCGAGATGCTCGGCGAACGTCTCAAACCCACCATGGGCCGCCGGAACGCCGCGAATACCCAGAATCCTCAACACGCGCTTGCTCACACACCACCTCGTTCCAGTTGACCTGCATCCTGCATCGCCGAACTCGGCATCGCTGCTGCTTGAACCATCTGTCCATCCGGCCTGCGGTGATCGGTGGCATCAGAAGCAGCGAATGCCCTTCCATAGGCACCCACAAACAGCGACAGGAGCAGGAACAACTGCAACGTATCCATCACTCCGGTGGCCATGGTGAACAAGGCGTAGCCCAGCACGAGCCCGGTGAACATTCGACGAGAACCTACCGTCGGCAGAAGTCGTCCCACGCCTCGAAGCACGGCAAGCAACAAGCCGATGTAGCCGATGAAGCCCAGCAATCCCTGGTTGATCAGCAGGGTGAACACAACGCTTTCGGCATCGTACAGATCGGCCGCCGCGCCGCCGGCCACCAGTTCGCGAGTCGCGTCCAGACCCAAGCCCCAGAGGGGGGACTGCCAGAAGTAGGAGAGCGAGACGGCGAACTGCCCTGCCCGCATGGCGAGGTCAGAACCGTTCTGCTCGGCACCTACAGAGGCATCGAAGATATTGACCACGGAAAGGACTTTCTCGAGGAACACATTCGACGTTGCCAATGCGATCACGAACGCCATGCCGCCCAGCAGCGAGTACTTCAGCGACCTGACGATGCCTACCGATACACCGAACACCAGCAGGGCAAAGAAATAGAGCATCAGTGGGCTGCGTGAGTTGGTGAAAAGCATCGAAATGATGATGCACCCTGAGACAGCAGCCATTGCCATCATGTCGCGCATCCGCACCTGGCCACACAGGCGGGCGACGTAGTACGTCAGCAGCATGATCGCGACCAGCGCGCCATAGGTGATCGGATGCGATGTGGTTCCCTGCGCGCGCATGCCCCGCAGCGTGTCGGCATACGTTCTTGCCATCACGCGGCCGGTCTGGGTCGTCGAATTGATGAAGTCGATATAGGGGTTCCAGTTCACCAGGTAGGCCGCGATGGCATACACCGCCAGCAGACTGAAGAACACCACGTAGACCCTGAGCAGGCGCTTGGCTTCTGCCAGCCCCAATCCGCCGGCAAAGTGACTGAAGGCCAGGACCGGAACACCCACTTCCAGGCACAGCGCAATCCAGGTAAGCAGCCCGGCAGAGGCGCTGCCTATGTTCATCAACACCGAAACGGCCGCCACGCCCAGGAACAGCATCAAACCGTTGAAGAATGGCCCCTTCCTGACCGAGCCCTTGCGTGCAAGCGCCAGCGTCATCAGATACATGACCAGCACCATCGCCATCAGGAAGCGATAGAGACTGAGCACCGGAATGCCGGGCACATCGACCATCAGCAGCGCCTTGGGCGTGAGCATCATCCAGGCCGGCATCAGGAGCACGGCCTTTCGGAAGTAGAGGATGATCAGCAGCGCGCCGATGCATGCCAACAGAAAGATCATGCGAATGCCGCCATGCCAGGTGCGCAATGACGGACGGCTGTCCGAACGGTAGCTGCGGCGGTTCGGTCGCAATGCCCTGGTTGGGAGTCAATCATGTCGTAGGTCCAGATGAAGCAAACACCAATTGTGAAATCTGCTCTGCGTAGTTCTGCACCGAGAAGCGCGAGGAGAACACGTCGAAGGCACGCCTGCCCAGTGCCAGGTGGCCAGGTGAAAGGGCACGGGGAAGGCCCTCGATCGTTTGTGCAAGCGCGACCTGACTGGCAGGTTCAAACAGGAATCCATCCTGTCCATGCTCCACAATTTCAGTCAGGCCGCCATGCGCGGCGGCAATCACCGGCTTTCCATACGAGAACCCCTCGATTGCTACCCGCCCGAACGGCTCGGGACTGGTGGAGGGAACGACCACGTAATGGCACCAGCGATAGTGCTCCGAGGGGTCCTCGCAGAAGCCGAAGAACTCGCAGGACACGCCTTCCGGCAGTGAACGGGCGATGTGATGGAGCTCTTCCACCAGGTGCACCTGCGCATCGATCGCCGATCCAACGATTCTCAGCTGGATGCGCCTATGGCTACGCAGCAAGGCCTGGAGAAGGAACTTCTGCCCCTTCCAGGTATTGATGCGGCCGATCATCAGCAACCGTATCCCGTCATCTCCGCCAAGCTCCGGCGTGCATTCGGCAGGACCGGACACGCCGTTGTAGACGACAGTGCCGGGCAGGCCAATGGCGAGACGGGTTGCCTGCGAGTTGTAAACGACCTCCACGCCTGACAGCCTGATCAGCACGCGAAAGAAGGCAAGCTCCTTGCGCCCGGGGATCTCCCGGACATGCAGAATGCGGCGTACGCGGCGCGTGGACAGCGCGCAAGC
Source organism: Stenotrophomonas sp. YJH_SMC_17 (assembly GCF_059371655.1). Taxonomy (NCBI): domain Bacteria; kingdom Pseudomonadati; phylum Pseudomonadota; class Gammaproteobacteria; order Lysobacterales; family Lysobacteraceae; genus Stenotrophomonas; species Stenotrophomonas sp. YJH_SMC_17. Next base: position 82,821 of record NZ_JCAFUU010000001.1, read on the forward strand.
CAGCAGGGCCGACGCACAGACCAAGGTATTCACATAGACCACATCGGCGCCACGGAAACGATGCAGAAGGCGCCGGGTGGCAGCCAGCAGCCCCGCAGCGAACGAGAGGGGCCTGCGCAGCAGGCTTCTTCTCAGGTAGCCCTCGGATTCGAAGTGCACCGAGCCGCCGGCCTCCGAAATGCGAGCCGCCAACGGCCCATGCTCGGGAAGAATGACTTCAACCTCCGCAGGCGTCGGCGCGTGTTGGACAATCGCCTCCACGGCGGCCAGGAAGCTCCGGTCAGAGCCGTACAGCTCGGCACTCTGGTGTACGCAGACTATCTTCATGAGTGTGGTCCAGGAACGTCCATGTAGTGAGATCGCATCGGCAGGGACATGCTGCCCGCTAGGCCGCGTTCGTGGCGCGCCTGAAGACACTCAACGCGGAGAACACCCGTCGCCGCCACTCCCGGGAGAATGCGAGCACCAGAACTACGTACCATGCTGCCGACGCCATGATGGCGAGCGTGAGCGAGACCGCGCCCTGCGCGGAATCACCGAAACGCATGTACAGTTCCAGCGTGCCTCCCATGATCAGCGCCGCAATGAGCGGTGCAATCATCGGCTGGATCACCTCCGACGGGCGGGCCCCCAGCACCCGCGCGCAGACCAGCATGACGGGAATGAAGTTGAGCACATTGGCCAGCAGATACAGTGCGGCCATCACCACGACGCCGTGCCTGATGCCCAACGCAAAGGCGCCTACCTGCAGCATTGCGCCGATCACTCCAAGGTGAAGCAGGGTCCTGGTGCGACGCGCGGCCATCAGAACCACGCCAGTGACGCTCATGACCGACTGCAGCAGGGCGGTGGGAGCGAACCAGGCAAGCAACTGCACCGCCAGATCCCAGCCGTCGCCAAAAGCCAGCCTGATGAACGGCTCGCGCAGCACGTACAACCCGACCATCATGGGTGCGACCACAAGAGTGATTCCGCCTACCGCAACCTGATAGACCTCAACCCTGCCCTTGCGATCCGACTGCAGCCGCGAAAGGACCGGAAGAAGCGATCGCGAGACCACCAGCGTGATGCTCTGCAACGGGAAAAGCATGAGCCTGTAGGCCAGCGAATAGTTTCCCAGCACGGTCGAAGAATAGAAGCGCCCGACAAGGATGCTATCCAGGTTGCGCGACAGGTAGTTGACCAGATTGAAGCCGAGCACGCCCGAGCCGAACTCGGCCAACCCGCGGTACCCAAGCCCTCGCGTGGCACTCGGCCGCCACTCCGAGGCAAGCCAAAGCTGGACACTGGTTGCGATCGAAACGAACGCGAGCTGGACAACAAGGCTCCAGGCACCTGCGCCCGCCAGAGCGGACATCAATCCGAGCGCCCCACCCACCAGGTTGCTGCTTCCTTCGATGCGGGCAATCGAACGGAACTGCCCTTCCCGCTCGAGCAAGGCCTGATGGACGATTCCACAGCCTGCGATGGGAAAACTCAGTGACAGCACCGCCAGCAATGGCGCCAGCCCCGGGGTGGAGAAGTAGCTGGCGAGGGGAACGGCTGCGAGCAGCACCAGCAGGCACACCAGACTCCCGGCAACGAGCGAGACGCGGAAGGCCGCGTCAATGTCGCCATTGCCAAGATCCTGCTTCTGGATGATCGCCGCGCCCAGACCCATGTCACGGAACATCAGCGAAAAATTGACCACCACCGTTGCCATCGCCACAACGCCGTACTCGCTCGGCTCAAGCAGCCGCGCGAGCATGAAGACGACAACGAACTGTGCGCAGAGCTTGGAGATCTGCGCCAGTGATGTCCACTTCAGATTGTGACCAAGCTTCATGGATAGATCGTTCGGGGCGTGTTCGGTAACGCCCTCCTGCCAGTTGCAGATCGCGGGCTCAGGGCGCTTCCAGGCACCTGCCGTTGCGGCAGTTACTCGGTCGACTTGTACTCGTAGTAACCGTAGCTGTAGTAACCGGTTGCGCGCTTCTGCACCGCATTGAAGATCGCACCACGGATGACCGCGCCGTTCTGCTCGAACCGCTTCCGGGCCAGCGCGATTTCCTTCTGCTGGTTCAGACCGAATCGCGCCACCAGAAGCGACGTACCCGCCTGGGCGGCAAGGATGGCGGCGTCGGTGACTGCCAGGATCGGCGGCGTATCCACGATGACCAGGTCATAGCGGGAAGAGACTTCCTCCAGCAGTCGCGTCATGTTCGGATGCATCAGCAGCTCGGACGGATTGGGCGGCACCTCGCCACGGGCGATGAAGTCCAGCCCGTTGACCGGTGCGAAGGAGCGGATGACATCGTTGACCTTGGCCGCGCCAGCAATCGCCTCGGACAGGCCCGGCGTCTGGCTGACACCGAAGGCCCGATGCATGGTGCCCTTGCGCATGTCGGCATCGATGATCAGCACGCGCTGACCGGACTGGGCAACGACCGTGGCCAGGTTCGTCGAAACGAACGTCTTGCCGGCGTTCGGGCTTGCGCCTGAGATCAGTACAATGTTGTTCTTGGCCTCAAGCCGCGCGAAGTGGAGACTCGTTCGCAGGCTGCGCAATGCTTCGATGGCCAGATCCGCAGGATCCTTGACCGCCAACAGGTGGAGATTGCCATCCTGGCGGAACTTGCCACGGACGGAGTCCTTTGCCTGATTCTCGCTCGCGGGGATGGAGGCGTACACCGGAATGCCCAGTTCCTCGATCAGGCCGGGATCCTCGATGCCACGGTTGATCATCTGGCGGAACAGGATCGCCAGCACGGCCAGCAGGAAGCCCGCGCATGCGCCGACCAATGCGATCACCTGCTTCTTCGGCTTCACCGGCGTGCTGTCGTCAACGCGGGCAGCATCCACCACGCGCACATTGCCGACCGTTCCCGCTCGTGCAACGTCCAGCTGCTGGGCCTGGCTCAGCATGACGGTATACATCTCGTTTGCAACCGCAAGGTCACGGGTCAGGCGCAGCAGCTCCTGCTGAGCCTTGGGCAGCTGCTTTACCTCTCCCTGGAAGCCGTTCTTCCTGGCCTCCAGTTCACCAATCTGCTTCATCAACGCCTGATAGGCCGGATGGTCACGGGTGAACTTGCGATCCATCTCAGCCTGCTGCAGGCGCAGCTGCTGGATGCTGGTCTCAACGGCCACACCCTGATCAAGTAGACCCTTCGTCTGCAGCGACAGGTCCACCGAGTTCTCGCGCATCTGGAACTCGCTCAATGCCTTCTGCGAGGCCTCCACCTGCATGCGGATGCCCGGCAGCTGCTCCTTCACGAAGCTCAGCTGGGCCGATGCCTCGGCGGAGTTCCGCTCCACGTTCTGGCGGACGTAGGCCAGTGCGACTTGGTGCAGGAAATTCTCGGCTGCAACAGGGTCGCGATTCTCGTAGAACAGCCCCAGGATGCCCGAATCCTTGCCGATCTCGGCAACACCGATCCGCTCCTGCAACTCGTTGATGACGGCCAGCTGACGACGCTTGATCACCGTGAAGCGCATGCCCGGATTGGCGCGCAGCGCGGCGACCTCCAGGATCACACCTCGTGCTTTGCCAAGCTGCCCGACATGACCGTCCAGGATCGTCTCACCGTCGGGGCCGCGCAGCTCGAACGCGCCTTTTTCGCCGGCAACCAGGGTCAGGGTTTCTTCAACCAGCCCACGTGGCACGTCCAGACGGTGAATCTGCAGCGTCTCCCCACCCCAGCCGTAGCGGCTCAATCCGAGAATCGGCGACGCCAGGACGGCAGGATCGCGCGCCTCCGCACGACGGGCGAGGAATCCTCCCACCACCGGGAAGCGCTTCGGGGCAATCTCGATATCCAGCTTCAACGCATCGACGGCACTGCCTACGACCGCTCGCGACTTGATCAGGGCGATTTCCGTCGTGGCCTCGCCGGATCCGGACCCCAGACCCAGCGACTTGCTTAGATCGGTCAGACCGGGAATCGAGGGCATCTTCGATTCCACCTGGACCACCGCGTCGGCCCGATAGATCGGCGCAGCCAGCAGCGCGTAGGCCGCAGCCACTGCAAAGAACACCAAGGTGCTTGCCAGAATCCACCAGCGATGATCGAGGAGCGTGCCCAGAAGCTGCCGCAGATCGAGTTCGTCGCTTCCGTCTTCCTGAGTGATGCGGGAGTTGGTTTTCATTGTTCTTGTTCAGTTATGCGATTTGCCGGACGGCGATACATCCAGGAACAGGCAGCAATCAAAGATGACGCGCCCAACTCTCCACGCCCTCAGCCATCAGCTTGTAGACATGCTCGAACGCGGGACGCTGCTGGCGATACGGATCGGGAATCTCCCGATCCTGCTGCCATTTGCCCAGCAGGAAGGTCTTGCCGGACGCCTGCGGCGCGATCTCGGCGATGCGGCGCACGTGCTTGCGCTCCATGGTCAGCACGAGGTCAGCGGCTCCCAGGATGGCGTCATCAATCTGGCGCGCGCGGTGGGCCAACCCATCCATGCCCTGCTCCACGAGCAACTCCTGTGCGGTAGCATCGATGCCGTGCCCCACCAGCGCGCCCAGGCCCGCCGAAGACACCTGGATGCCCTTGCCGGCCACGGCCTGCCTGAGCATGACTTCAGCCGAAGGGCTGCGGCAGATATTGCCGACACATACAAAAAGAACGTTCTTGAACACTGACCTGGATCCTATGGCATTCCTTGCGGCGCGCCCGACCAGAGCAACAAGGGCCGGCGGCAGCCGCACAGGATACCTTACAAGCGCATTACAGGCGATGAAATCGCCAACAGATTCATGGAATTACGTCGCAGTTCCGGACATCAACCACCTCAATACGCCGACTTCTGGCCTAGAACCTTCAGCACGGTCAGCGCAATGATCCGCACGTCCAGCGTCGGGCTCCAGCGTCGGATGTAGTCGATGTCGTACTGCACGCGCTTCTTCATCGAGCGCAGCTCCGGGGTCTCGCCACGCAATCCATGCACCTGCGCCCAACCGGTAATACCCGGCTTGACGTAGTGACGGTGCATATAGCGCTCGATCACCCGCTCGTAGTGGTCGTTGTGCTGGATCGCATGCGGCCGCGGCCCAACCACCGACATGTTTCCACCCAGCACATTGAAGAACTGTGGCAGCTCATCCAGGCTGGTGCGGCGCAGGAACGCGCCGAACCGGGTCACTCGCGGATCACCGCGCGTCGCCTGGGTAATCTGGCCAGCCCCCTCTGCATGCACGCGCATGGAGCGGAACTTGAGCATCCAGAATTCCTTGCCACCCAGACCATGACGCTTCTGGCGGAACAGCACCGGCCCCGGCGAGCTCAGCTTCACACCGATCGCCAGCAGGGCAAACAGCGGCGCCAGCAGGACCACCGCAATGCCAGCCACAATGATGTCCTCGACCCGTTTGAACAGGCGGAACCGATGATCCACCAGACCCTGGCGCACGCCGATCATCGGCACGTCGCCCACCTGGTGCACACCCGGATTCAACGCCCCCAGGCCAGTGGTATCGGGAATCAGGCGCACAGGCACAGGGAAGCGCTCGATCTGCTTGAGCATGTCCTTGATCGGCGCGGTATCACCCATCGGCATCGACACCCAGACCTGGTCGAACTCGCCACGATGCAGATCCATGTATTGCGGAACGTCGCCCAGCACGCCCAGACGGCGCGGCGCATCGCCGCCACGGCGGGTGGCGATGTCGCCGGCACTGCTGAAATAGCCGACCACTTCCTTGCCCAGTTCCGGCTTGCCGCGCAGCAGGCGGTGCAACCTGAGCGCCGGCGCCCGCAGGCCCACCAGCAACACGCGCTGCCGGTCCAGGCCACGCGAACGCAGCCGGTGCAGCTGCACGCGCAACAGCACGCGTACCGTCGCCATCGAGGCCAGGCCGGTGAAATACCAAGCGACCAGCCATTGAGCCGGCACCGCATCACCCAGCCCGACCAGCACGGCGTACAGCGAGAACAGGGCGAACGTACTGGACCAGGCCAGCAGCAGCAGCCAGAGGTCGGCGAGCAGGCCACGCGTGCGCCAGTTGCGATAGACCGGAGCAACTGAGAAGCAGACGATGGCACTGAGAATCACCGCACCGAACACGATGCGCTGGGAGGAACTGGGCGCCTCAGTGGCGTAGCACAGCACATGCGAAAGCACTGCCATGCCAGGCAGCAGCAACAGATCACCCAGGCGCAGCCCCAGTTCCAGGGCAGCCCGGGCCTCGACCCGGCGGCGGCCGGCCCGGGCCCGCTCGGCGGGAAGGTCTTCTACTGATCCATGTAGCAAAGCACTTCTCCATGTCTACCCGACCCGACAGCGAGCGGCTCGCTGTCGCGCGCGAGACTCCCCAGCCCGCGCGGAAATGTCGTGGTTGCGTCAATTAAATGTGCAGGGATTGTGGATGAAGCAGGACGCAAAAGATAGGAACCCGATCGTCGGATGGCGCCGAGATCGCACTCGAACAAGAGCTAAGCCGTTAGAATTGTTACCATTTTCGTCCGTTTCGAATGATGTCGTTTTACGTCACCTTAGGTCACAAACGGTCAACAAGCCTCCATAGAACGCCAACCGCTTGACACTCCCGGGGTTGCCGGCCCCACCCCGCACCGCACCAAAGCCCTACCACCACCCTCTGCTACCATCGGCGGTTCTGTTCATCGCGTCCCCCACCTGCCCGCGATGGCGCCAAACAACGTAACGAAACACAGGAGTCTGCATGTCTTTCGAGCTGCTCAAGTCCCTTGGCCTGGACGCGATCAACGCTGGCACGTACCTGGGCAACGGGGAGTGGTCGAGCGCGACCAGCGGTGAGCTGATCACCCCGGTCAACCCGACCACCGGCGAGCCGATCGCGCAGGTCCGCGCGACCACCGAGGCCGAGTACGAGACCGTCGTCGCCCGCGCCCAGGAAGCCTTCAAGGTCTGGCGTACCACGCCGGCCCCGCGCCGCGGTGAAGCCGTGCGCCTGTGCGGCGAAGCGCTGCGCAAGCACAAGGATGCGCTGGGTTCGCTGGTCGCCCTGGAAATGGGCAAGAGCAAGCCGGAAGGCGATGGCGAAGTGCAGGAGATGATCGACATCGCCGATTTCGCCGTGGGCCAGAGCCGCATGCTGTACGGCTACACCATGCATTCCGAGCGCCCCGGCCACCGCATGTACGAGCAGTACCACCCTCTGGGCCTGGTCGGCATCATCTCGGCCTTCAATTTCCCGGTCGCGGTGTGGAGCTGGAACTCGTTCCTGGCCGCCATCTGTGGCGACGTGTGCATCTGGAAGCCGTCCAACAAGACGCCGCTAACCGCCATCGCCTCGCTGAAGATCTGCAACGACGCCCTGCGCGAAGCCGGCTTCCCGGACATCTTCTTCCTGATCAACGATGCCGGCACCGCGCTGTCGGAAAAGATGGTCGATGACCGCCGCGTGCCGCTGATCAGCTTCACCGGCTCGACCCAGGTCGGCCGCACCGTCAACGAGAAGGTCGCGCGCCGCCTCGGCCGCTGCCTGCTGGAACTGGGCGGCAACAACGCCATCATCCTGGACGAAACCGCCGACCTGAAGCTGGCCGTGCCGGGCATCGTCTTCGGCGCCGTCGGCACCGCTGGCCAGCGCTGCACCACCACCCGCCGCCTGATCGTGCACCGCTCGATCTACGCCGACGTGCTGGCCACCCTGGTCAAGGCCTACAAGCAGGTCGAGGGCAAGATCGGCGACCCGACCGATCCCGCCAACCTGATGGGCCCGCTGAACAGCGACGCCGCCGTGCAGCAGTTCCTCGATGCCATCGCCCAGGCCAAGGCCGCTGGCGGCACCATCGAAACCGGCGGCACCCGCATCGACCGCGCCGGCAACTTCGTACTGCCGGCGATCGTCTCGGGCCTGAAGAACAGCGATGCCGTGGTCCAGCACGAGACCTTTGCGCCGATCCTGTACGTGATGCCGTACGACAGCCTCGACGAAGCCATCGACATGCAGAACGGCGTGCCGCAGGGCCTGTCCTCGTCGATCTTCACCCAGAACCTGAAGACCGCCGAGAAGTTCCTGTCGGCCGCCGGCAGCGACTGCGGCATCGCCAACATCAACATCGGCACGTCCGGTGCGGAGATCGGCGGCGCCTTCGGTGGCGAGAAGGACACCGGCGGTGGCCGCGAGTCGGGTTCGGATGCGTGGAAGGTCTATATGCGCCGCCAGACCAACACCATCAACTATTCGGATTCGCTGCCGCTGGCCCAGGGCATCAAGTTCGACCTGTAATGGCGAACGATTTGGCCATGCCTGCGGGTCGGATCCCCAACGGGGCTCCAACCCTCGACTTCACCGGCGGCCGCGTGCTCATCGCCGGCGGCAGCAAGGGCATCGGCCGTGAAATGGCGCTGGCGTTTGCTGGCGCCGGTGCGCAGGTCTCGGCCTGCGCGCGAGGCCAGGCCGGACTGGATGCCCTGCGTGCCGACGCGCAGGCCCAGGGCACTCCGCTGCATACCGTCTCCGCCGATCTGGCCGACGTCGGCCAGATCCAGGCTTGGCTGCAGGCCGCTGCCGATGTACTCGGCGGCATCGATGTGCTGGTCAACAACGCCACTGGCTACGGCATGGCCGATGACGAGGATGGCTGGGCCGCCAGCCTGCAGATCGACCTGATGGCGGCGGTACGGGCCTCGCGCCTGGCACTGCCGTGGCTGCGGGCATCCCGCGATGCCTGCATCCTCAACCTGTCCTCGATCGCCGCACAGCAGCCACGCCCAGGTGGCGCACCCTACGCTGCCGCCAAGGCCGCGCTGTCGCACTACACCACCTCGCAGGCACTGGCGCTGGCCAAGGACCGGATCCGGGTCAACGCCATCGCACCCGGCTCCATCGAATTCGACGACGGCCTGTGGGACCGCCGCCGCACCGAAGACCCCGCGCTCTACCACGGCACCTTGGCGAAGATCCCGTTCGGCCGCTTCGGCCACCCGCGCGAAATTGCCGACGCCGCCCTGTTCCTGTGCTCGCCGCTGGCACGCTGGATCACCGGCCATGTGCTCAACGTGGATGGCGGCCAGGTATTGATGGGCTGACTCTGTAGAGCCGAGCCCACGCTCGGCTAGCGCGCGAGGCGCGGTCGACACCGCATTGTCCAGGGTGCAGCCGAGCATGGGCTCGGCTCTACGGGGCACTGCCCATGGGATTGCCCGGGCAGAGGCACTATCATGTGCACACTGCCAAGGAGGACCCCGATGAGCGTGGCACCCCGACAGACAAGCGCCCTGGCCGTGGTCAGCCTGGTCATGGGCATCGCCAGCTGGACCGTCCTGCCCTTCGTGGCCAGCATCGTGGCCATCGTCACCGGCCACATGGCCCGCGCCGAGATCCGCCGTCGCCCGCAGGAACTGGAAGGCGATGGCCTTGCCGTCACCGGCCTGGTGCTGGGCTGGGTGATGGTCGGTGCCGTGATCGCCGCCATCCTGGTCTTCATCCTGTTCTTCGGCGGCCTGGCCTGGCTCGCCGCGATGTCGAACTGATCGCCATGACCGCCTCCGACAGCACTGAACGCTTCAGCAGCCGCGTCGCCGATTACGTCCGCTACCGGCCCGATTACCCGCACGCTCTGTTGGAGTGGCTGCATGGCCCGATGGGCGTCAGCCACGAGGCCGTGGTCGCCGACATCGGCGCCGGCACCGGCATCTCCAGCCGCCTGTTCCTGGCCAGCGGCCATCCGGTGGTTGCCGTTGAACCGAATGCGGCCATGCGCGGCGCCGCCGAGGAATGGCTTGCGCCGAAGTATCCACGTTTCAGCGCAGTCGATGGCCGCGCCGAGGCCACCGGGCTGGACGATGCCAGCGTTGACCTGGTCAGCGTGGCGCAGGCGTTCCACTGGTTCGATACCGTGGCGGTGCGCGCCGAGTGGCGGCACATCCTGCGCCCGGGCGGCATGGCACTGATCTACTGGAACTCGCGCCTGCTCGACGCCAGCCCGTTCCTGGTCGGCTACGAGCAGCTGCTGCTGGACTACGGCACCGACTACACCGCCGTGGCCGAGCGCTACCAGGACGACGCCACCATGCAGGCCTGGTTCGGCTCCGGCCTGCGCGGCAGGGTGGAGCTGCCGAATGTGCAGCATCTGGATTTCGACGCCCTGCGCGGGCGCCTGCTGTCCTCCTCCTATGCCCCGCAACCCGGTCACCCGCGCCATGCGCCGATGATCGCCGCCCTGCAGGACCTGTTCGCCGCCCACGCGGTCGACGGCCAGGTCGCCTTTGAATATCGAACCCGAGCCTTCCTCGGCACGCTGGACTGAACCGACGCATGTATTCGCTTGCCCGCCCCTTCCTGTTCTCGCTCGACGCCGAGCGCGCCCACGGCCTCGGCCTGTCCGCACTGGACCTGGCCTACCGCACCGGCACCACGCCGCTGCTGGCCGCCCGCATCGCGCCGATGCCGAGCACTGTGTTCGGGCTGACGTTCCCCAATCCGGTCGGCCTGGCTGCCGGCCTGGACAAGAACGGCGAGCACATCGATGCCCTGTTCGCGCTGGGCTTCGGCTTCGTCGAGATTGGCACCATCACCCCGCGCCCGCAGGCCGGCAATCCGCAGCCGCGCCTGTTCCGGCTGCCGGAACACAACGCGATCATCAACCGCATGGGCTTCAACAACGCGGGTGTGGATGCGCTGGTGCGCAATGTCGAACGCGCGCGCAACCGTCGCGGCCTGCTTGGCATCAACATCGGCAAGAACAAGGACACCCCCAACGAACAGGCCGTGGACGACTACATCGCCTGCCTGGACAAGGTGTATCCGCTGGCCGACTACATCACCGTCAACATCTCTTCGCCCAATACCGCCGGCCTGCGTGAGCTGCAGGAAGAGACCGCACTGCGCCAGCTGGTCAGCCAGCTGCGTGACCGCCAGGAAACCCTGGCGGCGCAGCACGGTCGCCGTGTGCCGATGCTGGTGAAGGTGGCGCCGGACCTGAGCGAGCGCGACATCGATGCCGCCGCACGCGTGCTGGGCGAACTGCAGGTGGACGGCGTGATCGCCACCAACACCACCATCGACCACAGCAAGGTGGCCGGCGATCCGCTGGCCAACGAGGCTGGCGGCCTGTCCGGTGCGCCGGTGCTGGAGCAGTCGACGCTGGTGCTGCGCCGACTGCGCGCGCGCCTGCCCGAATCGGTGCCGCTGGTCGGCGTCGGCGGCATCCTCTCCGGTGCAGACGCCGTGGCCAAGATGGCCGCAGGTGCAGCACTGGTGCAGTGCTACAGCGGCCTGATCTTCCGTGGCCCTGCCCTGGTCTCCGAATGCGTGGAGGCGATCCGTCGCCGCCGGGAAGCACCGAGCCGCGGTGCGGTGGCCCCGCTGTGAGCGCGCCCATCGATACCACCGACAACGCCGCGCCGCTGCGCTGGACGCTCACCCGCAATGCACCGCTGCAGGCACTGAACACCTTCCACGTGCAGGCCAGTGCAGCCCAGCTGCTGGAACTGCACGACGCGGCCCTGCTGCCGGAAGTGCTGGCGTTGCCGGAAGTGGCCAACGGCCCACTGCTGGTGCTGGGCAGCGGCAGCAACGTACTGATCGCCGAGGACCTGCCCGGCACCGTGCTGGTGTTCGGCAACCGTGACATCAGCTTCCTTAAACACCGCGCCGACCATGCGGTGATCCGTGCCGGTGCTGGCGTGCCCTGGCACGGGCTGGTGATGTGGTCGCTGCAGGAAGGCCTGTCCGGCCTGGAAAACCTGGCGCTGATTCCCGGTACGGCCGGTGCCGCGCCGATCCAGAACATCGGTGCGTATGGCGCGCAGGTCGGCGAGTTCATCCAGGCTGTTGAAGCCTGGGACTGCCAGGAACAGGCCTGGGTACGGCTGGACAATGAACAGTGTGGCTTCGCCTACCGCGACAGCGTGTTCAAGCAGCAACCCGATCGCTACCTGATCACCGCCATCGAACTGAAGCTGCCACTGCTGCACGATCTGCGCATGGACTACGCCGGCATCCGCGAGGAACTGCAGGCACAGGGCGTGGAGCTGCCGAGCGCAGTCGACGTGGCCAATGCCGTGATCGCGATCCGCCGCCGCAAGCTGCCCGACCCGGATGTACTGGGCAACGCCGGCAGCTTCTTCAAGAACCCGGTGCTGCCGCTGGAACAGGTCGACGTGCTGCTGCAGCACTTCCCCGACCTGCCGGTGTTCCCGGCCGAGCAGGATGACAAGCGCAAGGTCTCGGCGGCGTGGATGATCGAATCCTGTGGCTGGAAGGGCTTCCGCGAAGGCGATGCCGGCGTGGCCGCCAGCCACGCGCTGGTGCTGGTCAACCATGGCAATGCCAGCGGTGCGGAGTTGTTGGCACTGGCACGCCGCATCTCGGCCTCGGTGCTGGAGAAGTTTGGCGTACCGATCGAACCGGAGCCCCGCCTGCTCGGCGCCCAGTGGTGAACACCCCTGCCCTTTCCACAGGCGCCACCCCGATGCGGGCGGCGCTGCTGATGCTCGGCAGCACGATGGCCTTCGGCCTGATGGCGGTGGCGATCCGCTATGCCACGCGCTACGTTCCGACCCAGGAAGTGGCGTTCTTCCGCAACGCCTTTGGCCTGCTGGCCCTGCTGCCGATGCTGTTGCGCCCGGGCCACGCGCCGCTCAAGACCCAGCAGGCGCCACGCTATTTCGTGCGCAGTGCGATTGGCCTGGGCTCGATGCTGTGCGCGTTCTGGGCGCTGGGCCACCTGCCTTTGGCGCAGGCGGTTTCGCTGTCCTATTCCACGCCGCTGTTCGTCACGATTGCCGCCGTGCTGTGGCTGGGCGAGACCGTGCGCGTGCGGCGCTGGGCCGCAGTGGTGGTCGGCTTCATCGGCGTGCTGGTGATCGTGCGACCCGGTACCGCCGGCTTCACCGCGGGCAGCCTGGTGGCGGTGGCGGCCGCCGTGCTCAGTTCACTGGTGGCGATCCAGATCAAGCAGCTGACCCGCGTCGACAGCGCCGACACCGTGGTGCTGTACACCTACGTGTTCTGGGTGCCGCTGTCGCTGGTGCCAGCGCTGTTCGTCTGGGTCTGGCCGACCGGCATCGCCTGGCTGTGGCTGCTGGCCACGGGTGTGCTCGGTACTGTAGGCCAGCTGCTGTGGACGCGGGCGCTGCGCCTCGGCGAAGTCTCGGCGCTGACCCCGATCAGCTTCCTGCAGCTGCCGCTGGTAACGCTGCTCGGCTGGCTGCTGTTCAACGAAAGCGTGGATCGCTGGACGCTCATCGGCGCCGGCATCATCCTCGCCGCGAACGCCTACATCGCCCACCGCGAAGCCGTACTGTCGCGGCGTGCCGCCAGCGCCGCAGCCTCGGCAGCGGTCAAGCCCGCAGAATGAAAACCACCTGCATGGACAACCCATGGGTCGTGCACGGACAGGCTGCGGGTAGAGTCGACTGTTAGTCGACTATCGCGCGCAGCGCGGGCATTGCTGGTTCATTCGAAGAGCAGTCGACCAACAGTCGACTCTACCCGGGCGATCCTGGCAACCCGGGGCGATCCTGGCAACGGCCCGGAACCTTACCCCAGCGTGCGATACGCACGCTCCGCAGCATCGAACACATTGCCCGGTGCGAACTGCTCGCCCAGGTAGTGCAGCGACTGCCTGCGCAGTTGCGGCGAACGCTCCTCACCGTCGCTGCCCAGCAGCACCTGCTGGAACTCGATCAGGTCCTGCAGAATGCGCCAGTGCCGGTACCACGCGATCCAGCGCGGGTCGCCGCGGTCGCTGCCATAGCCCTCCTCGAAGCCCAGCGGATTCTCACGTCCCCAGCGCCCGCCAACCGCGGCACCGATGAACATCAGGTCACGCTCACGCGGGGCCAGCGACAGGCCATCCCAATCGATCAGGTGCAGGCCGCCGTCATTGCCCATCAGCAGATTGCCGGCATGCAGGTCGGTATGGCACAGGTGCAGCTCAACCGGAACCTCCTGCAATGCCGCGTGCAGCTGCAGTGCCTGCGCGTGCAGCGCGGTGATACGCGCATGCTGCCGGTCCCATACGGAAACGAATGCACGGCCCAGCCCATCCTTTGCAGCCGCAAGGCCCTCGCCAGCCAGCCACTGCCCAACGGTCTCAAGTGCAGCAGTTTCCAGCAGCGCGGTCGGTAGCGCTCGCTGCAGTTCGGTCGGCAGCTGCGCCGCGTGCAGGCGCCGCAGCACCTCGCCCAGGCGTCGCCACTGCCTATGGCTCAACGCCGCCTCGAACCCGGACTGGCCTTCGATGTAAGGAAACAGCGTGAACTGCAGTCCCCAACGCTGCACCGAGGCGCCGCCGGTCAGTGCCGGCCAGGGTGCAACGATTTCTTCGATGTCCAGCGTACCGCGCAGCCAGTGCAGGCTGTCCCATACCGCCGGAGCAACCTGGTACGTGCGGCATTTCAGCCACCACTGCCCGTGGCGCGCGTCGACGCGATACACGCTGGCATTGGCGTCGGCGCCCACCGGGCGCGGCACCACAGCGGTGGCGGTAATGCCATAGGATTGTTGCAGGACTTCGCCGAGATGCTGCGCCGAAGCGAATGACATGGATGCCAGCGGAAAGTATTACCTGCCGCCACTATCGCAGATGCGTTCGCCGCGACACAGACATGTCCGTCACAACATCACCTCGGCGCGACCAAAGGACTAGCCCGCGATGCGCCGCATCACCGCCTCCAGCGGGCCGCGCGCGAACTGCCACGACCACAGCCATGCCGCACCCGTCGCCAGCATCAGGAACAGCAGTGCCCACAGCAGCACCGACGCCAGCGATGCACTGCCATCGAGCAGGCCCAGGCTTTCCAGCGTGCCCATGCCCAGCAGGATGTGGCCGACGTACAGGGTCAGGGTCATGCGCCCGGCCGCGGTGAACGGCTCCAGCCAGTCCCCCGGTCGCACGCGCGTCAGCCACATGCAGGCGGCAATGACACTGCACGCCGCGCCGGCACCCGTGAGTACGTAGGCCGGCCCCGGTGGCATCGGCTGCGTTCCCAGCCACGCCTGCCAGGGCGTTCCCTGCGCAAGCTGCTGAACGCCATGTCCAGCCGCGATCAGCAGCAGGCCCAGCACCAGCAGCGCGCGCTGGACCCGCGGCTGTGACAGCTGCAGGCGTGCCAGCAGCATCCCCAGCAGGAAGAAGCACAGCCACGGCAGCAGCGGATGGAAACCGTTGAACAGCAGGTTGCGGGCCGCGCCCGGCCATTGCCACAGGCCGGCATACTCCAGCGTCTGCCAGTTCCATCCCTGGCTGTAGTCCCAGTGCAGCAACGCCCAGAACGAACAGGCCGCCAGACCCACGATGCTGGCCAGCAACACCCGCGGCGACGCACGCAGCCACACCACGGCCAACGCGAAATACACCGCGTAGTAGTGCAGGATATCGGCCGGGAACAGAGTCAGGTTGAGCAGGCCCAGCACCAGCAGGAACAGCGCGCGCCGCCAGGTCTGCACGCTGGCCGGCCACCAACCCTGCCGCTGCGTGGCCAGCACCAGGCCAAGACCGGCCAGGGTGACGAAGGTCGCCGAGGCTTTGCCTTCCAGCAGATGGAAGAACCCTGCCAACCAGCCCTCACCCTCTGCCGGCACGGCCATCGCCAGGCGGAAGTTGACCAGCACCATGCCGGCCAGCGCCAGATAGCGCGCCAGGTCCAGCCCGTGCAACCGCCGATCAACAGCGCTCATGCGCGTGCCCCGAGCAGCAGCGCGAGCAGGCCAAGATCCAGCGATGCCTCATCGGTGCCACCGGCTTCGCCCAGCCCCCGACGCATCGCGTCGCTCTCGATGGCATCCAGCAGCACCTGCGACTGCACTGCCGGTGCCAACGCCGGGCGCCGACGTTCGCGTTGCGCCACGCGCTGCAGCGCCTCAGCCAGCGCCTGCTGCAGTTGCCTGCGATTGGCCGCGAAGGCCTCGGCCACAGCGGGATTGCGCGCACTTTCGGCCAGCACTTCAACGGCAAGCATCGCCCATTGCGGCTGCCGGCACAGTGTGTGGAACTCCTGCAGGAGCGCCAGCACCTGTGCGCGGTCGCCGTCAGACACGGCCAGGCGCTGCAGCAACGGTGCCAATTCTGCGCGCTCGGCCACCGCCACCGCGAGGATGATCGCTTCCTTGCCCGGGAAGTGGTTGTAGAGATTGCCCAGGCTGACCCCGGCCGCCTGTGCGATGTCACGCATGCTGGTCTGGTGGAATCCCTTGACGAGGAAGCACTGCAGGGCGGCCTGCAGGATCTGCGCGATGCGTCGCTCGTTGCGGTCGGTTCGGCTCATGGCGTAAATAGTGAACGAACGTTCGTGCATTTTGAAGGGCGCATCCACACACCGGCAGGCAAGCGTTCAGCCCGTCTGCAGCCTCAGAAGAACTCATCGAGCAATCGATAGAACGCCAAGCGCCGCTCGTCAGGAATCGAGCCATAGCGCTGGAACAGCGGCACTACCCAGCGGGTATCTCCGAAATTGTGGACCAGGCTGCGCGCGGCCAGGGCCAGGTCCTGACAGCGGTCGGCCACGCCCAACCGGCCACAATCGATGAAGCCGGTGAACCGCCCATCGGCCACTATCAGGTTGGGCAGGCAGGCGTCACCATGACTGACCACCAGATTTTCATGAGCGGGCTGGGTAGCGCGCAGCTCGGCGAAAACCTGCTGCGGGCTCTGGCCCAGCCGCTCTTCATCAAAGTCATCGGCATCGACCAGCCCCGCCTCGACGCGTGCCTGTGCGGCCTGCAGCCGCGATGCCAACCGCTGGTCGAACGGGCAGTTGGCTACAGGCACGGCATGCAGGCCGCGCAGTGCGTCAGCCAGCAGATCTGCCACCTGCCTCGGCGCCAGCTCCGGTGACGAGGCCAGGTCGCGGCCGGGCAGCGCGCTCATCATCAACCAGCGCCGTCCGCCCTCCTCGATCGTGGCGATCACGGTCGGCGCCGGTAGTCCCTGCGCCTGCAGCCAGCGCAGGCGGTCGATCTCATCGCCCAGTTCACTGAAGGCATCGATCACTTCCGATTTGAGGAACGCATCCGCCTGGCCCGGTCGATGCACGCGGGCGACATCCGCGCGCGACACACCGATCGACTGCCGTTCGATGCAGGCGTCGGTCAGCATTTCCTGCCATGCCTGCGGCAGCTGCATCCCGCAGGGGACCGCTTCGTTTTCGTCCATGTGCATTCAACGCCCCAAGCAGGTGGATAGCACTGCCGATTGTCGCGCACCCTGCCGGTCCGCGTCCCTCCCTGCAAAGGTGCGGCTGGCGTGGCACCGCGCTGAACGGAATGAGTACGCCGACGCGCACGCAATGGACGAATCGCCGCGCGCCGTCCACAGTAGCCGGCCCCGTACAGGCAGCAGCAGCCGCTGCAAGTCCCAACGACAAGGAAGCAACATGAAGTTGATGGTCATCGGCGCCAGCAGGGGCCTGGGTCGGGCATTCATTGAAGGCCTGTGCCAACCCGGCGATACCGTTGTCGGCGTCTCCCGCAGTCGCCCGCGCGACATCCAATGCCCCGCGGGCGTCACCCTGCAGTGGATCGAAGCCGACCTGGCCCAACCAACCCTGGCCGCCGACCATATCGCGGCGCAGGCACCGGTCGATATCGACGTGCTGATCCACAACCTGGGCATCTGGGAAGCGAACGCCTTCAGCGACGATTACGCCTTCCTCGATGAATCCGATAGTGCCCTCGCACAGCTGATCGACGTCAACATCACCGCGACCCTGATGCTGCTGCGCCGCCTGCTGCCGCGCGTCCTGGGCGCACCGCGCCCGCAACTGGTGTTGACCGGTTCGACCTCGGCGTTGCCACGCAGCGGTCGCCCGGAAGTCGCCTTTGGTGCCTCGAAGTTCGCACTCAGCGGCATTGCCGATGCATTGCGCGAGGGCTTCCGTGACCGCCGCCTGGCCGTGACCAGCCTGCAGCTGGGTTACCTCAACACCGACGACGTACTGTCGGTTCCCGTAGCGGAGGCCGCAGCACGCGGCGATGGCGAACTTGTGCCGGTACACGACGTGGTGACCATGGTGCGTGCGCTGCTGCAGCTGTCGCCGTCCGGCTTCGTACGTGAACTGGTACTGCCCGCCATCGCCGACCCGCGCTACTGACCCCATGGGCAGCACAGGGTACCCGCGGTGGCCGCACAGGCGGCCGTGGTTTACCCTGCTCCTCACTTGCCGTCGGTCACAGGCGGGAACCTGCTATGGATGCGCTTTCACGGGTTGCGGCCCAGGTCCTGGACAGCGCCCTGCCCAGCCTGCCGCTGTACCTGCTGCAGGCCACAGCGGTGATCGGCATGATCGGCGTGCTGCTGATCGCCACCCGTCGCGCCGGCCACGCCATTGACGGCCGCCGGCTGTACGTAGGCGTAGCGCTGGGCCTGATCTACCTGTTCAATTCCTGGTTCGTGGCCCGCTATACCGAGGGGGTGGTCAAGCTCCATCTGGGCTTCGACATCCTGCTGGTCAGTGGCCTGCTTGGCGGCTGGCGCGGCGGCCTGACCTGCCTCGGCGCCAGCCTGCTGGCCCGCTATCAGTTCGCCGGCACGCTGTACTTCCTGCCTGCTGGCCTGGAGGCCGCACTGCAGATGATGGCAGGCGTCTGGCTGCGCAGGCGCCTGCACCCGCGCATGCTCAATGAACTCTCGCTGCGCATGATCCTGCAGGCCTGGGGCGTGCGTATCGTCGTCACTGCGTTGGGCCTGGCACTGGGCGTCGCAATCATCGGCGCCAATCAGCTACCCGTGGAGGAGTTGGCAATCCAGCGCCTGCTGGCACTGCCACTATCGCTGCTGATGCTGGGCGCGGTGTTCGCACTGGTCTACAACGATGCGCAGATCGATGCACAGCGTCAGCGCGAACACGCCTGGCTGCGCATCGATCCGATCAGTGGCCTGCCCAACATGCGCGCGCTCGGCGAACGCCTGCAGCACTTCTGGCGCGACAACGACGGCATCGGCAAGGCCTGCCTGATCGTGGCCGAGATGGGCAACCTGCGCGATCTGCGCCTGCGCTACGGTCCTCTGCAGGACAACGGCCTGTGGCAGCGCGACACCACCGACGAGGTGCACCGGTTGCTGCCCGCGCTGCCGACCGGACAGCTGGAGATCCATCAGTTCGGCGACGCCGCGCTGGCGATCCTGGTACGCGATCTGAGCTTGTCCGAACTGCGCATGCAGCCGCAGATCACCGCGCTGGCCAGCAACCTGGCCGATCGGGTCGGCCGTGACTGGCCCGGTTTCCGCCCGGTGTTCCGCTGCGCGGTGGTGGAACTCAAGCCCCCCACCGCTGCAGACGACGGCCACTTGCCGTTCCGCGCGATCACCCTGGCGCTCAGCGCGGTCGAATCGGGCGTGGTGTTCTTCGATGACCCGATCCAGCGCGACAGCGAGATCGACGCGCTGATCGAGCACTCACTCGAACGCTGGTTGCGGCAGGGGGATGCGCCGCTGTGCTACCAGCCCAAGCATCGCCTGCAGGATCGCAGGCTGGTCGGCGCCGAGGCCCTGCTGCGCATGCGCGACGGCGAGGGCCGGCTGATCGCGCCGATGCGGGTGATCTCGCTGTTGCGCCGTCATGGGCGGCTGGCCGAGCTGGAATGGGCAACGCTGCAGTCGGCCATCCATTTCATGCAGGAGTGCCGGCCTGATGCCACAGCATTGACCATTGCCGTCAACGTTTCCGCCGAGTCCCTGCGCCAGCCTGGCTTTGGCCAGCGCCTGCAGGAACTGCTGCAGCTGCACGATGTGCCTGGCGCGATGCTGCGCCTGGAGATTGTCGAATGGACCGAGATCGTCGAGCGCGACGTGGTCGATGCCAACATCGCACAGTTGCTGGCGGCCGAGGTCAGCCTGTCGCTGGATGATTTCGGTGCCGGCTATTCAACCCTGATCCTGCTTTCGCAGCTGGCCATTGCCGAGGTCAAGATCGAGCAGGCGCTGATCGCCACGCTGTCCGACGCCAAGTCGCAGTCGATCGTGCGCTTCATCGTCGAAGTCGCGCACCGCTGCGGTGCGGTTGTCGTGGCCGAGGGCACCGAGACCCTGGCGCAGGAACAACAACTGCGTGCACTGGGCGTGGATGTCGGCCAGGGCTATCTGTACTCGGCAGCGCTGCCGGCCGACGAGTTCCGTCGTTTCGCCGCCAACTAGACTGCGTAGAAGCCCAGGAACATCGCAACCGCCGACTCGGCCACGCGTGCACGTTCCTGCACAGTCAACGGCGCCTGCCCCATCGTTACCTGCGGCCAGAACGCGAAGCTCTTCACCAGGCCGTGCAGCTGGTGGCCGGCAAATTCCGGGTCGACCTCGCGCAGCCGGCCATCGGCGATGGCCGCGCGGATCCAGGCACTCTCGCCGCTTTCCTTCTCGCCCATGCGGCAGACGATGGCCTGCGCGCGTTCCGGCGAATGGATGATCTCGGCCATCGCCACCCGCGCCAGATCAATGAAATTGGCATCGCTGAGCAGTTCAAGCTTCTGCCCTACCAGCTGCAGCAACTGCGCCTGCAGGGTCTGGTCAGGCCGGTACGGCAACGTATCGCTGGCCACGCTGCGCTCCCACAGCTCCTCCAGGATCATCGAGAACAACGCTTCCTTGCTCGGGAAGTGGTTGTAGACGGTGCGCTTGGAGACCCCGGCAACCTCAGCGATGCGGTCCATGCTGGTCGCCTCGTAGCCCGAGGCGCGGAACTCCTCCACCGCCGCGCGCACGATGGCTTCGCGTTTGCGGTCGGTCAGGCGTTGCGGGACACGGGACATGGCGGAAACCGGATAGCTGAACGGATGCGCCCATTTTACACTTGCCAGTGTACTTTTCAAAAAACGGAAACTACACTGTGCAGTGTACCCAGCGGACGTCACCCATGAAGCGCCTGCTCCTTGTCCTCCTGCTCGGAATCCTCGCCGTGACCGCCTACACCTTCTGCAAATCCTGGTCCCTCCCCGACTTCCCCGACTCGCCGCAGTACCGCGACGGCAGGTTCCGCAACGCCCTGCCGAAGCCGGCCATGGGCCTGCGCGACGGCCTGGAGATCTGGTGGAGCTTCCTGTTCAACAAGCCCAAGGGCACCGTACCCAATCGCCCGATTCCCGTGCAGCCTCTGGACCGCGCCACGCTGGATGCCGCGCCTGACCGCAGCCTGTTCCGCATCGGCCACTCCACGATCCTGCTGAAGCTGCGCGGCCAGTACTGGCTGACCGACCCGGTGTTTTCCGAGCGCGCCTCGCCGGTGCAGTGGATGGGCCCGGCCCGCTTCCATGCGCCGCCGATCAGCATCGACGAGCTGCCACCGATTGCCGGCGTGATCCTCTCGCACAACCACTACGACCACCTCGACCACGCCGCAGTGATGCAGTTGGCCGGCAAGACCGCGCGCTTCATTGCTCCGCTCGGCGTGGGCGACCAGTTGATCGCCTGGGGCGTGGATGCCAGCAAGGTCGAGCAGCTGGACTGGTGGCAATCGACCGAGGCCAGCGGCCTGCACCTGACCGCCACCCCGGGCCAGCATTTTTCCGGTCGCGGGCTGGGTGACAGCGACCGCAGCCTGTGGGCGTCATGGGTGATCCAGGATGGCGACTTCCGCATCTACTTCAGCGGCGACACCGGCTACTTCGATGGTTTCAAGGCCATCGGCGAGAAGTACGGTCCTTTCGACATGACCATGATCGAAACCGGCGCCTACGACCCGCGCTGGGCGTTCGTGCACATGCAGCCGGAGCAGACCCTGCAGGCGCACCTGGACCTGCGTGGCAAGTGGCTGCTGCCGATCCACAACGGCACCTTCGACCTGGCGCTGCACGCGTGGCAGCAGCCGTTCGAACGCATCACCGCCTTGGCCGCGGCGAAGAACGTGCCGGTGGCCACGCCGATGATGGGTGAAGCGCTGGACATGCAGGCGCCGGAGGCGGGTACGCGCTGGTGGGAGCAGGTGGAGTTGTAACGGGGTACCCCTTGACCTGCCGCGAACCCTGTAGAGCCGAGCCATGCTCGGCTGCGTCTACCCGAACGGCAGCCGAGCGCAGGCTCGGCTCTACACAAAAATGCCCGCGGCGCTGCAGCGCGTCATGTAACCGATTACATCCCTTGCTAGCGTAGCGCTCGCCCGATCCCGGTCGAACCTGCGAGGCTGTCCGTAATGACGTTGCGCGCCGAACGCTCCAAGGTCTCCCGTTCAGCCATTCCGTGGCGATCTGCCGCCACCCTGCTGCTCGCCGCTCTGGCGTCCTCGGCACAGGCACAGACCCTTCCCCCGCGCAGCCAATGGCAGGCCAGCAGTTCCTCTCAGCAGGTGCCGGCGATGGCGATCAGCCACCTGATCGACGGCGACCCGAAGACCGTCACCGGCGGTGCCTTCAGTCCTGGCCACTGGTTCCAGATCGATCTGGGGGCCCCCGCGATGATGGCCGGCGTCCGCCTCACCTGGGATGTCTCCAACCCGGAAGGCTATTCGCTGCAGACCTCGCTCGACGGCCAGCAGTGGCAGACCGCGTACACCATGGCCGATTCGCTGGGCGACGTGGAAACGCTGTATTTCGCGCCGCGCCAGGCGCGCTACCTGCGGCTGGCCAGCCCGCAGCGCACCTCCGACTGGGGCGTGTCGATCTTCGAGATGGAGCCGCTGGACAGCACACTCAGCGCACGCGTCGCCGGTATTGATGCAACGCAGGCAGCCGCACTCTGGCAAGGCGGCCGTGCGGTCGCCCTGCCGACCGGGAAAGGCGGCAGCCACATGCTCGAAGTCACCCTGCCACGTGCGCTGTCCACCGCCGGCCTGTTGGTGGAATGGGCCGATGGCGCACGCGGTGCGGCCCGCCTGCAGGCGCAGGGCGCCCAAGGCCGCTGGCAGGAACTGGCCCACGATGCGCAGGCGGCCGATCACAGGCAGAGCTGGCTCGCGGCCAATACCGCACAGTCCGTGCGTGCATTCCGCCTGAGCGTGGATGGTTCTGCACCCACGGTGGCACGCCTGCGCCTGCTTGGCCCGAAAGCCGTGATGACACCGATGAAGCAGTACCAGATTGCCGCCAGCGGCGCGCAGCGCGCGTTGTTCCCGGCCTCGCTGCAGATGCAGCAGACCTACTGGACTGCGGTCGGCGTGCATGGCGGACGACAGAAGTCGATCTTCGACGAGTACGGCAATCTGGAAGCCTTCAAGGGCGCGCCGTTGGTGCAGCCGATCTGGCGCAGCGCCAATGGGAGCACTGCAGGTGCCGCCGGGCAGAACGTGCAGCATGCATTGCGTGATGGCTGGAAGCCGATGCCATCCGCTACGTGGTCACCGCAGCCTGGGCTGGAACTGCGCAGCGAAGTGTTCGCCATCGAACGTGATGGCCAGCCGGTGACCTTCCTGCGCCATCGCCTGCACAACACCGGCAGCACCAGGATCGAAGGCACGCTCAGCCTCGTCGTGCGCCCGATGCAGATGAATCCGCCATGGCAGAACGGTGGCCTGTCGCCGATCCGCGACGTTGCTGTAGACCGTCAGGCCGTGCGCATCAATGGCCGCACGTTGTTGTATTCGCTCACGCCGGTAGCGGCGTCTGGTGCGGCGCCCTTCGGAAAGGACGGTGCTACGGAAATCACCTCAGCTCTCGCCGCGGGGAAGCTGCCTTCCACCCAGCAGACACGCGATGAGCAGGGTCTGGCCGCCGCCGCTCTGGACTACCGTATCTCGCTGGATCCGGGTGCCAGCGATGCCGTCGTGGTCGCCTTCCCGCTGGGTAATGCCGCCGCAGACGCCAACGGTG
Organism: Stenotrophomonas sp. YJH_SMC_17; assembly: GCF_059371655.1. NCBI lineage: Bacteria > Pseudomonadati > Pseudomonadota > Gammaproteobacteria > Lysobacterales > Lysobacteraceae > Stenotrophomonas > Stenotrophomonas sp. YJH_SMC_17. The sequence goes on from NZ_JCAFUU010000001.1 coordinate 106,465, forward strand.
CGCTGCCGGAAGCACCCGCGCTTGATCTGGCCACGCTCCCCCGCGATGCCAGCGCCGCGTTCGATGCGCTGGCCACACAGGCCTCTGCGGACTGGCAGGCACGGCTGGGCCAGGTCGGGCTGCGCCTGCCCGATCCCTCACTGGTGGACATGCTGCGCGCGCAGGCCGCGTACATGCTGATCAACCAGACCGGCCCGGCCATGCAGCCCGGCCCGCGCAACTACAACCGTTCCTTCATCCGCGACGGCATGGCCACCTCGGCGGTGCTGCTGCGCATGGGCGAAGCCAAGGTCGCGCGTGACTATCTGGCCTGGTACAGCGAACACGGGGTACATGCCAACGGCCTGGTCTCGCCGATCCTCAACGACGATGGCAGCGTCAACACCGGTTTCGGCTCGGACATCGAGTACGACAGCCAGGGCCAGTACGTCGCGCTGGTGGCCGATGTCGCGCGCCTTGATGGCGGACCGGAATCGGTGCGTACCTATCTGCCGAAAGTGAAGGCGGCGCTGCGTTTCCTGCAGGAACTGCGCGAGCGCACGCTGGTGCCCGGCTACAAGGCCGACCAGCCAGCGCCGGAGCGCTTCGCAGGCATTCTTGCGCCGTCGATCAGCCATGAGGGCTACCCCTCGCCCACCCACAGCTACTGGGATGACTACTGGGGACTGAAGGGCTGGCACGATGGCGCATGGCTGGCCGAATCGCTGGGCGACCACGAGACCGCAGTGTGGGCACGCGAACAGTACAAACTGCTTTACGACGCGCTGCACGCCTCGATCCGGGCAACGATGGCGTGGAAGGGCATCGACTTCATTCCCTCCTCGGCCGACCTTGGCGATGGCGATCCCACTGGCGTGTCGATCGCGCTGGACCCCACCGGCGCGCAGAGCGTACTGCCCGCAGAAGCCTTGCGTACCACCTTCGACCGCTATCTGGACGATGTGCGGAAGCGCGGCCAGCCCGGTGCGCTGTACGCCTACACGCCGTACGAGATCCGCAACGTGCTGAGTTACGTGCACCTTGGCCAGCCACAGGTAGCCGATGAACTGCTGCAGGGCCTGCTGCATGATCGGCGCCCACTTCAATGGCAGGTGCTGGCCGAAGTGGTGCATTCACGGCTGCGCTTCCCGCGCTATCTGGGTGACATGCCGCATACGTGGATCGGTGCGGAATACGGCCGTACGCTGTTCGGCATGCTGATGCGCGAAGACGATGATTCGCTGTCGCTGCTGCCAGGCACGCCGCCGTCGTGGGTGGCGGGAGATGGCTTGGCGGTGGAACGCCTGCCGACTGCGTATGGCACGTTGCAGATGCAGGCGCGGCAACGCGACGGCGTGCTGACGGTGGCGCTTGGCGAGGGGCTGCGCAGCGGGACCGTGGTGAAGGTCTGGTGGCCGGCGCGGACGATGCCGAAAACGGTGCGTGTGGATGGACGTGCGGTTACCGCGTTCGATGCCGAGAGTGTGCGCCTGGCAAAGCCCTTCAAGACGCTGGAGGCGCGTTGGTAGAGCAGCCGAGCATGGCTCGGCTCTACAGAAGGCAGATTCCGCGAGTAGATCCACGCCATGCGTGGATGCTTCTGCCGCGAACCGCGCGAACCGCAGCCGAGCATGGCTCGGCTCTACAAAGACGGAGGTAGCGCCGGCCACGCCCGGCCTCATTGCAGCGTCGGCAATCCCGGCGGATTGGTCTGCGACTGCGGCACCGCTTCCTCGGCCACGTTCCAGCGTTTCAGCGCCTGCGCATAGGTACCACTGCCAATCTGCGTGTTCAGCGCCTGCGTCACCGCGTCGGCCAGGCCACTGCCCTTCCGTGTGGTCACCGAGATCGCCGCGGCGTTCGGCCAGCCGCCAGGGAACAGGCCCACGCGCCGCACCTTGCCATCGCGTGCTGAGTACGCGCCGGTGGCATTGGGCTCGAACGAGACATCGGCGCGGCCGGTGATCACCGCCAAACGGCCGACCACCGCGTCGTCGAAGTACTGGTACTCCACCGGCTTCAGGCCAGCGGCGATGTTCTGCTGGTCCCACTGGCGCAGGATCTGATCCTGATTGGTACTGGCGCCCACCACCACCTTCAGGCCCGCCACATCCGCCGGCCTCTCGATCTTCTGGATCGGTCCATCCGTGCGCGTGTAGATGCCCAGCAGGTCGTAACGATAGCTGGAGAAATCGAACTTCTTCTTGCGCTCTTCAGTGACCGTCACGTTTGACAGCACCGCATCGTACTTGCCCGATTCCAGCCCCAGCGGCCAGTCGGCCCAGGCCACCGGCACGATCACCAGCTTCAGGCCCAGCGCATCGGCGATCAGGCGCGCGATGTCGGGCTCGATGCCGACCACGTCCTTGCTGTCGGCGCCGTAGTCGGCCAATGGCAACTGTCCCGGATGGGTCGCCACCGTGAACGCCCCCGGCGTGACGAAGCGGTAGCCCGCGGGAATCAAGGCCTGCGCCTTGGGATCGAGCGTTCCCTTCAGCACTGGGCTGTTCGCTCCCGCCAGGCTGGTCGCGACCACCGCCGCAGCCTCCGGGGCCTGGCGCACGCGCGAGTAGACGATGCCGGCGATGCCGATGACCAGCACGCCCACGATCAACAGGGTGCTGCGCGAGGGGCGACGCGGTGCTGCAGGGCTCATGGTGTTCCTTTCAGGGCTATAGGGTCTTGGCCAGGAAATCGGCCGTGCGCTGCTGGCGCGGGCGCTCGAACAGGACCTCCGGCGTACCCTGCTCGATCACCCGCCCCTGGTCCATCATCACCACGTGGTCGGCCACGCGGCGGGCGAAGCCCAGCTCATGGGTGACGATCACCAGCGTGGTGCCGGAACGGGCCAGTTCCTCGATCACGCTCAGCACCTCGGCCACCAGTTCCGGGTCCAGCGCCGAGGTCGGCTCATCGAACAGCAGTACCTTCGGCTGCAGCGCCAGCGCGCGCGCGATCGCGATGCGCTGTTGCTGGCCACCGGACAACTGGCGCGGGAACGCATCCGCCCTGTCGGCCAGGCCGACCCGCTCCAGCAGCGTGCGTGCCTGCTCCTCGGCCTGCGCACGTGGTACGCCACGCACGGCGATCGGCGCCTCGATGATGTTCTCCAGTGCGGTCAGGTGCGGAAACAGATTGAAGCCCTGGAACACCATGCCCACCTCGGCACGACGGCGACGGATTTCTCGCTCCGGCAGTTCGTACAGGGTGTCACCGTCGCGGCGGTAGCCGATCAGCTGCCCGCCGACGGTCACGTAGCCGCTGTCGGCACGTTCCAGGTGGTTGATCAGCCGCAGCAGCGTGGACTTCCCTGCACCGGATGGACCGATCAGCACGGTCACGCTGCCGGCGCGCAGGTCCAGGTTCACGTCTTCCAGTACCGCCTGCTCGCCGAACGCCTTGCCCACGCCCTGCAGTGATACCGCAGCACCCTCGCCCGCTTCGACCTGGGTGGCGATGCGCGGGCGGTTGGCCATCCGCGGCGGAGCATCGCTGGATGTGCGCACCGGCGATGCCACCCGCGACACCGAGCGCTCACGCTGCAGCTGGCCGCGCGCGAAGCGCTGCTCCACGCGCCGCTGCAACAGCGACAGCACGGTCAGGATCACCAGGTACCAGACCGTGGCCACCATCAGCAGCGGCACCACCTCCAGATTGCGGCGGTAGATCACCTGCACGGTGTAGAACAGCTCCGGCAGCGCCAGCACGTAGACCACCGACGTGCTCTTGGCCAGGCCGATCACATCGTTGAACGCGGCCGGCAGGATCGAGCGCATCGCCTGCGGCAGGATGATGCGTCGCACCTGGCGGCCACGCGGCAGGCCCAGCGCGGCGGCCGCCTCATACTGTCCGTGGTCGACCGAGAGAATGCCGCCACGAATCACCTCGGCCGAGAACGCCGCCTGGTTCAGAGTCAGACCCAATACAGCTGCCGTGAACACGCCGATCAGCTGCGTGGTCGGGTACGAGAACAGGCTGATGCCGGTGAACGGAACGCCCATCTCGATGGTGCTGTACAGGTAGCCCAGGTTGTTCAGCAGCAGCAACAGCACCAGCAGCGGAATCGAACGGAACAACCACACATAGCCCCACGACACCGCCGACAGCAGCGGCGAACCGGACACCCGGGCCAGCGCCAGCAAGGTACCCAATGCGAAACCGAGGCCGGTACCAAGCGCGGTCAGCAGCAACGTGCGGCCCAGGCCCTCGAGCACCGGGCGTGCGAAGAACCATTCGGCAAAGGTGCCCCAGCCCCAACGCGGATTGCCCAATACCGATTGAAGGCCGATCAGGATCAGCGCGAGCGCCAGGACCGTTCCGACCACCTGCAACGGATGGCGCGCCGGCACGATCTTCAGCGCCGGCGTCGGTGAAGGACGCGCAGTGATTCCCTCAAGCGCGGACGAAGGCGTACTCATGCGTGGGCTCCGTGCAGCACGACCTGCGACGGCGAAAGTACCGCCGCCGGTTGTCCAAGATGCTTCTCGAAGGGCAGATGCGCGATGGTCTCCGGATCCGCGTCCAGATCGAACAGCGCGGTGTAGCCATGGCTGAGGTACAGGCCGACCGCCTCGGGCTGGCGGAAGCCGGTGGTCAGGAACACCCGCCGATAGCCCTGGCGTGCCGCCTGGTCTTCCAGCTCCTGCAACACGCGCCGCGCGATGCCCTGCCGGCGCAGGCCCGGCAGCGTCCAGATGCGCTTGAATTCGGCGGTATCCGGATCGCGGTGCGGCATGAAGGCGCCACCCGAGACGGCACGGCCATCACGCAGCAGCAGCACGAACGCCCCTACCGGCGCGGCGAAGGCCTGCGCCGGGTAGCGCTGCAGCTCCTCGCGGGCGCTACCGCCGATGCGGCGGCGCACGTCCGCGTAGCGGCTGTCGTACTCCTGCTCCAGGCCATCGAACAAAGGCCGCGCCAGCGGGTCATCCACCGAGGTATAGAGGAAGCGTTCGTTGCTGCTCATGCTGCGTCCTTCACCAGATAGTCCTCGGCCAGCCGCGCCCACAGGCTGGCAGCGGGTGCGATGGCGGCATCGTTGAACACATAGCGCGGGCTGTGCAGCGGTGCACTGTCGCCGTTGCCGACGAACACGAAGCTGCCGGGCCGCGCCTGCAGCAGGAAGGCGAAATCCTCGCTGGCGGTGCGCGGCGCAAATTCGGGAACGACCTGTTCGGCACCGAAGCCCTGCACCGCCACCTCGCGGATGTAGGCGGTCTGCTGCGGGTGGTTGATCACGCTGGGGAAGCCACGTGGGAACTCGATCTCGGCGCGCGCCCCGAACGCCGCAGCGGTCTGCTCGGCAAGCTCGGTGACCCGGCGCCGCAGGGTGTCGCGCACTTCCGGCAGGTAGGCGCGCACGGTCAGCTTCAGCTCGACCACGTCCGGAATCACATTGGCCGCCTGCCCGCCATGGATCGAGCCCACGGTAACCACGCCCATCTGCCGCGGGTCGACATTGCGCGACACCACGCTCTGCAGCGCAGTGATGATGTGCGCGGCGACCAGGATTGGATCGACGCTGCCCTGTGGCTCGGCGCCGTGGCCGCCCTTGCCGATCACCTTCAAACGCGCCCAGTCCACCGAGGCCATTGCTGGGCCATCGACGAAGCCGAAATGGCCCACCGGCACGCCCGGCCAGTTGTGCAGGCCATAGATCGCATCCACCGGGAAGCGCTCGAACAGGCCGTCGGCCATCATCTTCGACGCCCCCGAGCCGGTTTCTTCGGCCGGCTGGAACACCAGCTGCAAGGTGCCATCGATATCGCCGTGATGGGCCAGATAGTGCGCCGCGGACAGCAGGATGGCGGTATGGCCATCGTGGCCGCAGGCATGCATCAGGCCCTCGGTCTGGCTGGCATAGGCCAGGCCGGAGTCCTCATGGATCGGCAGTGCGTCGATGTCGGCACGAAGGCCGAGGCGACGGCTGCCCCGCCCGCGCTGCAGCGTGCCGACCACGCCGGTGCCGCCGAGCCCGGTGGTCACCTCATAACCCCAGTGCTGCAGCAGCTCGGCCACGCGGGCACTGGTGCGATGCTCCTCGAAGGCCAGCTCCGGGTGCCGGTGCAGGTCATGGCGGATCGCGATGGCGGCCTCGGCGCGTGCTGCAATTTCCGGCAGCACGCCGATGGACGCGGGATCCCGCCGGGCATGGCCCGGCGCGACCGAGTTCTCTCCGCTCATCGCCTTATCCCGCCTTTCGCGCCGGTTCGGCGTCGGTCGCATGGCGGCTGGCCTTGTACGGCAGGCCGAGGTGCTCGCGCAGGGTCTGCCCTTCCAGTTCACGCTGGTGGTAGCCACGCGCCTGCAGGATCGGCAACACTTGGGTCACGAAATCGTCCAGGCCCTCGCGCTGCGCGGCGAAGCCGAGGATGAAGCCATCGCTGGCACCGGCATCGAACCAGCGGATCAGCTCATCGGCCACATGCTCCGGTGTGCCGATGAAGTTCGGCCGCGGGCTCACCGCTTCCAGTGCCACCCGGCGCAGGCTCAGGCCCTTCTCACGCGCGTCCTGCTTGATGCGGTCGGTGGTGGAACGGAACGAATTGCTGCCGATGTCACCCAGCTCCGGGAACGGCGCGTCCGGGTCGTACTGGCTGAAATCGTGGTGATCGAAGAAGCGCCCGAGGTAGGCCAGCGCATCTTCCAGCGTGGCCAGCGCGGCAATCGCCTGGTATTTGGCTTCGGCCTCCTCGACGGTGCGGCCGACGATGGGGCCGATGCCCGGGAAGATCTTCACGTCGTTGCCGCTGCGGCCATGCGCGATCGCCGAATTCTTCACCTTCTGGGTGAACGCGCGGGTCTCCTCCAGCGACGGCGAATGGGTGAACACCGCATCGGCGTACTTTCCGGCCAGCGCGATGCCATCGTCGGAAGAACCGGCCTGGAAGATCACCGGCTGTCCCTGCGGCGAGCGCTGGATGTTGAGTGGCCCTTCCACCTGGAAGAAGCGGCCCTTGTGATCAAGGCGGCGGAACTTCTCCGGTGGGAAAAAGGTGCCACTGTTACGCTCGCGCACGAAGGCATCGTCATCCCACGAATCCCACAGCCCCTGCACGACATCCAGATACTCATCGGCGATCTGGTAGCGCAGCGCGTGCTCCGGGTGCGGCCGGCCGTAGTTGCGGCCCGAACCTTCCAGTGGCGAGGTCACCACGTTCCAGCCGGCGCGGCCGCCGCTGAGTAGATCCAGCGAAGCGAACTGCCGTGCCACGGTGAACGGATCGCTGTAGGACGTCGACAGCGTGCCCGCCAGGCCGATCTTCTTCGTTGCCGTGGCCAGCGCCGACAGCAGCGAGATCGGCTCGAAGCGGTTGAGGAAGTGCGGGATCGACTTCTCGTTGATGTACAGGCCATCGGCCACGAAGCCGAAGGCGATGCCGTTGTCCTCGGCGGTGCGCGCGATGTCGATGTAGAACTGCAGGTTGACGCTGGCGTCAGCCGGATTGGACGGATGTTTCCAGGCATGCATGTGGCTGCCGGGACCCTGCAGCATGATGCCGAACGGAATGTGGCGCGGGGTGGTGCTCATTGGGAATCGCTCCTGCTGGTCAGGCCACCGCCGCGCGCGGCGCGGGCGACAGCAGCTCAAGGGAAGTCAGGCGTGCGTCGAGGTCGGCCACCGGCGCGTCGAGGATGAATTCGCCCACGCCGAAGCGCCGGTGCAGCACATCCAGTTCGTCACGCACATGCTGCGCATCACCCGACAGCACGCTCGGGCGCGTTTCCTCGATGCGGAAGTCGGCCACGCCCACCTGGCGCGCATATTCGGCGGCCGCCTCGGGGCTGGGCAGGTTCACCGCCTGGCCGGGGCCGAGGTGCAGCTTGTAGACCCGCAATGCGCCGATATGGCGGGCAGCCGCTTCGGCGGTCGGAGCTGCGAAGGCTACCGTCGCCAACAGCGGTAGCTGCGTGGAGACATCGCGGTAGGCGTCGAACGCCGCCTCGATGTGTTTCGGGTCGCCATCAAAGTGCGCGGCGTAGACGAAGCGCCAGCCCAGTTCGGCTGCCTGCCGCGCGCTCTGCGGGCTGGCACCGAGCAGGAAACGCTCCGGTGCCTGCCGCGGGATCGGGCGTGCCACCGCCTCGGTGTCGGTGCTGGAAAGATAGTCCTCCAGGTCGCGCAGTTGCTGGTCGAAATCGGCAAACACCGGTCGCCCCGCTGCCAATGCCGCCGTAGAGGCCGGCAGGCCACCGGGCGCCTTGCCCACGCCCAGATCCACGCGCCCCGGCGCCAGCGCGGCCAGCAGGTTGAAGTTCTCCGCCACCTTGTACGGCGCGTAGTGGCGCAGCATCACTCCGCCGCTTCCGATGCGGATGCGGCGGGTCTGTGCCAGCACCCAGGCCGCCAGCACTTCCGGCGCCGGGCTGGCCAGCGTCGGCGCGGCATGGTGCTCGGCAAACCAGTAGCGGTGATAGCCCAGCTGTTCGGCGCGCTGCGCCAGCTGCAGGCTGTTGCGCAGCGCCTGTTCCGGCGAGGCGCCCTCGGCTACCGGGCTCTTGTCCAATACGCTGATCTGATAGCTCATCCTCGCGTCCTCGCTCAGGGGTGGGCCACGGGGATGCCGAGCAACCCGTTCAGCGCGGCCAGGATCGGTTCGGCACCGGAAACGTACTGGCGGTCCCGGTGCGCGCCGCTGGCCAGTTCGCTGCGCACGCCCTGCGGCAGCACCAGCTTCGGCAACGACTGGTCCTGCTCGCCGATCTCGGCGATCACCTCGCGGCGCGGCCGCGCGAAGCCGATGCGGCGCACGTCCAGCTGCGCATCCAGGCCGTCGATGCTCGACAGCGCCCCTTCCAGCAGCAGGCTGTGCCGGCAGAAGAAGCGCTGGCCGGGAATCTGTCCATCCTCGAACTCACGATCGAGCAGGAACAGGATGGGCTTATCGGTTGCGTCCAGACTCACGGGGTCGTCCTCATCGGGGGGCGGCAATGCGATGCCGCTTCGATATCGATGCTAGAGATGACCGCGACCGCGACAGCGATGCCAGGCGACAATCGACGGTCAGATCCGGCCACGCAGATGCGCCTTGGCCATAAGCAAAGCGCCGCCGGTTATGCCGTCAGGCGATGCGGCGCAGCGGCGCCGGTACCGCCAGCGTCCGTGCGGTCAGATGCGCGGCCGCACGCTCGGTCGCCAGCGCGATCCGCGCCTGCAAGGCCACACTGGTGATGTGCTCGCCCTCGAAGTCGGCCGGCGTGGCGTACACCCCGATTGGCAGCGTGTGCGCCTGCAGGAAACTGAACAATGGCCGCAGCTGGTGGTCGATCACCAGCGCGTGGCGCTCGCTGCCGCCGGTTGCCGCCAGCAGTACCGGCGTATCCACCAGCGCTTCAAGCCCGATGAAGTCGACCAGATGCTTGAACAGCCCCGGATACGATCCCCGATAGACGGGCGCAGCCACTACCAGCAGCCCGGCCGCCTCGATCGTCCGCAGCGCCTGCTCCACGGCGGGCTCCGCTTCATCGCGCGACAACGCCTGCCCCAGCGAGCGCGCGATCGGCGCCAGCTCCACCAGGTCCACACTGGCATGCACCCGCTGCTGCAACGACGCCAGCAGGTGCCGTACCAGCAGCAATGTGCGCGACGTCGCCGAACTGGTCGGCGACCCCACCACTGCAACCACCTTCAATGCAGAAGACATGAAATGCTCCTCGATGATGCCGAACTACCGCCGGCCGCCTTTCGCCTTGTGTAGAGCCGAGCCATGCTCGGCTGCTTTCGCCTTTGCAGAGTCGAGCCATGCTCGACTGCTCCAGATCAGAACCGGTAATTGATCCGCCCGTACCAGAACGCTCCGATCCGGCTCAGCACGTCGCCCGAATCCCACGTCGTCTCGATGCTGGCCACATCGGTGGCACTGCGCGCGTAGTCCGGCACCTTGCGCGTGCGCTTGTCGAACACGTTGTGGATACCCAGTGCCGCACTCCAGCCCGCACCCAGTTCCACCCCACCGGACAGGTTGGTCACCAGTACCGGCGGCTGCCTGTACTCCACGCCATTGTTCAGGCGCTTGATCGGGCCGTAATAGGTGAAATCGACGTTCGAGCGCCAGCGTCCGTTCTGCCAGCCCAGTCCGGCCACCTGCGTGTAGCTGGGCGTGCGGAAGCGCAGCGCGTACTCGCTGCTCCTGGTCAGCAGGTTGATGTTCGGCAACCCCTGCAGCGCCGCCGGAATGTCGCTGACCTTCTGGATGGTGGTGCGGCCCACGTTGGCCGCGTAGCTCCAGCGCAGCTTGCCCCACGCGGTTTCCTGGTTGGCCTCCAGGGTCAACTCGACACCGCGCGTACGCGTGTTGCCCACGTTGGTGAAGTAGCTGGCATAGAAGGCATCACCCGGCAGGATGCTGATACCCGCCGATCCCAGCAGTGCATCGATGGTGTTCTTCTGCGCCGCACTCAGCACCGTGCCGCTGTTGTCGGTGATGCGCGCCGGGTCCTGCGCGTTGTAGCCGATCTGGCTGGACTGGCCGAGCTGGCCACGGATATCGATCTGGTACGCATCCACGGCCAGGTGGAAGGCCGGGCTCGGGTCCCAGGTCACGCCGAGGCTGTAATTGGTGGCTTTCTCAGGCTTCAGCGGCGTGGCACCCAGTGCGATCGCCGCCGGCGACGACACCTGTGCCACCAGCGTGGTGCCGCAGGGGCAGCTGCCGGTGGCCTGGTAGAACTGCGCGCCCAGGCTGGGCGCATGGAAGCCGTTGCTGACCGTGGCCCGCACGCCCAGCGCATCGGTGACGTCGAAGCGCGTGGTCAAGCGCCCGGTGGACACGCTGCCAAAGTCGGAATGGTCTTCCCAGCGCGCGGCGGCATCCAGGTACCAGCGCGAGGTGATGTTGGTGGCGGCGCCCACATAGACCGCCTTGCTGTTGCGGGTGGCCTTCACCGCATCGGCGGTGGAGTAGCCCACGAAGGCGGCCGCGCCGAAGCCGGTATACGACTCCCACTGCCCTGCCCCGCGTTCGTACTGTTCGTGCTGATACTCCGCGCCCGCGCTCACTTCCAACGGCGAGGCAAACGCCGCCACCTCGAAACCACGGCGCAGATCCAGGTTGGCGATGCCCTGCTGGTAGTCCAGCTTGCCGTCGTAGAAGTCAGTGGGCGATCCCGGGTAAGGCAGCGAATAGTTCACCGAGTTGCGGGTGTAGGTGCGCACCGTACTGCGGTTGCCGGTCAGGCTGGCGTCGTAGTCCCATCCCGCGACCTGGCCTTTCACGCCCGCGGTGCCGGTGTACTGCTTCTCCTTGGTTTCCAGCACCGGCAGGAACCCATCGGGAAACACACTCAGCACGCCGGGTGCCTTGTAGGTGGTGAAGATGGTCGCCGGCAGACGGAAGTTCTGGATCGCCTGCGCGGTGCGGTCGCTGGCGGTGGCATTGGCGTAGAACTGTGCGCTCTCGCCCAGGCCATGGCCCACGTTCACCGCAAACGCCTTCAACGCGTACGACGGGGAACTGAGGATCGTGTTGGCCTCTGCATTGCGGCTGGCTTCCGCCGGGTTGGGCGAGGCACCGGCCGGCAACCGGTTGTTCGGGCGCAGCGCAACCAGATTGCCGTTGGCATCCACGGCCGGATAGCTCAGGTAGCCATCGATGTAGCGACGGGTACGGATCGCATGGTGCTGCCGCGTGGTCTCGCCCGAGAGGTTGACGAAGCCATCGGCGCCCCACGGCAGGCCCACGTTGGCCCGCACGCTGGTGCGCGAACCGTCACCGTCGATGCTCTGCCCGCTTTCCACGGCGAACTCGCCACCGTGCGCCTGGGACTTCAGGATCACGTTGACCACACCGGTGATCGCGTCCGAACCATAGATGGCCGATGCACCGTCGCGCAGCACTTCCACATGGTCAATGGCCGAGACCGGAATCAGCGCCAGGTCGGCCCAGGCATGGCCCGGAAAGCCGCCACCGTTTGCGCCACTGACGTAGGCGCTGGCATTGCGGCGCTTGCCGTTCACCAGCACCAGCGTGTAGCCCGGCGACAGGTTGCGCAGCTGGTAACCGCGGATCAGGCTCTCCTGGTCGCTCTGGTAGCCACCGATCTGGCTGAGCGACGGCAGCGCGCGTTGCAGTGCTTCGAGCAGGTTGGCCTGGCCGGTGGCGGTGAGGTCTTCGGCGGAGATCACATCGATCGGCGTGGAGCTGTTCTTCACTGTACGCGTGCTGGTACGCGAGCCCGTCACCACCACCGCATCCAGCGTGGATGCCGTCACATTGGCGGTTGCCGCCGTGGTGGCAGGATCCGCATCGGCTTCAGCGGCATGGCTGGGCGACGGGGCCAGGGTGGCCGCGATCAGGACAGCAAGAGAGCTCAGGACAGGAGTATGGGCGGCAGGCATGGGGGCTCGTGGGGGTGGGCCGGAGACACGCTTCCATTCAAGGGCCTGTTCACCCACCGCGACAGGCGCGATCGCGTCACCCAGGCGTAACATCCGGCCACCCACATGACTGCTGGTAATGAGGTTAGGCAGCCCGCGCCGGTGCACTGCTGTCTATAGAGCCGAGCCCACGCTCGGCTGCTCTTCGCGACGGCGTGCATCCACTTCTGCCAGTTTTGAGCAGAGCGTGGGCTCGGCTCTACAGGAAGGGATCCGCCCCCGGGGCCGCACATGCTCCACAGGCATCACCTCATGCCCGCGCACCTCTCCGCACCGCGCATCACCGCCCGTAGCATCACGCCATGCCCAGCCCACCTGCCGATCCCACCGCCCCGCTCGTCGCCATCGTCGCCTGCCACGGCCAGGGGCTGTTCGAGTTCGGCTGTGCGGTCGGCCTGTTCGCGCCCGTGCGCCCGGAACTCGGCGTGGCCTGGTACCGCACCCAACTGTGTGCGGGCGAACCGGGTGCGATACGCATGCTGGGTGGCACGCAGGTACAACTGCCCTGCGCGCTGGATGCCGTCGACGACGCCGACATCATCGTCATTCCCGGCTGGCGCGAACCCAGCGAGCGTCCGCCGCAGGCGCTGCTCGATACGCTTATCCGCGCGCACGGCCGCGGCGCACGCATCGCTTCGATCTGCTCCGGTGCGTTCGTGCTGGCGTGGGCCGGGCTGCTCGATGGGCGCCAGGCCACCACCCACTGGCGCCTCACCGAAGCGCTGGCACGCGACTTCCCGCGTATCCACGTACGCGAAGATGTGCTGTACGTGGACACCGGCAACATCATTACCTCCGCAGGTTCGGCCACCGGCATGGACATGATGCTGCACATGGTGCGCAAGGATTACGGCGCGCGCGTGGCCAACCTCGTCGCCGAACGGCTGGTGCTGGCGCCGTGGCGCGATGCCGGGCGCAGCCAGCGCGTCAGCCGGGCCATTCCCAATGGCGAGCCCACGCGGTTGGCGAAGTTGATGGAGTGGATGCGCCGCAATCTGCGTGAACCGCACTCGCTCGGTAGTCTCGCTGAGCAGGCTGCACTCAGCCAACGCACCCTGCAACGGCAGTTCCTGGAAGCCACCGGCCTGTCACCCATCGACTGGCTGATCCGCGAGCGCGTCGCATTTGCGCGCGAGCTGCTGGAAACCACGGACCGGCCGCTGCAGTGGATCGCCGAACAGGCCGGCTTCGGCTCGCAGGAGTCGTTCCGCCGCCATTTCCGCAGCCAGGCCGACGCCAGCCCGACCGAGTACCGCAACCAGCATCGCGGCGGTGTCGGCGCGGATCGGTTGCTGGGCTGCTGAGCCAACGCACTGCTTGCCAGCACCACGTGAGGAAAGGCTCACGGCGGGCTGCGGCGCCGCACGTATAGTGATGAGCGTCACAAGAAGCCCCTTCCATGCTCCACGCATTTGCTTACGCCAGCCATATGTCGGCTGGGCTTTCCGATGAATTCCTCCAGCAGATCGTTTACCGATCTGCCGCGTTCAACCGCCGGGTGGACGTGACCGGTGCATTGCTCGTCGATGGGCAGCGGTTTTTCCAGTACGTCGAAGGTCCTCCCGACGGGCTGGAGGCGGTCAAGCGACGCATCCATGACAGCCGAGCACATGCTGCCATCGTGCCGGTCCTGGACATGGCGATCAGCACGCGTGCTGTCCCCTATTGGGCCATGACCCGCATCGAGACCGGGCAGATCATGGTGTCCGGCCTGGTCAATGCGCGATGGGACGAATTTGGCCATTCCGTTCCGGGCATGGATCAGCTCGTCGGCCTGCTGCGTCCGCACTTCCCGCGCATCGGCACCGTCGGCGCTCAACGTGCGTGCGCTGGATACAGCTGAACCACCGCCTTGCGCGCGCGCGCCCGCGCACCCGCGTCTTCCCTGCACGCGTCATCATTCAAGCTGCGCAGTCCATCGTCTTTGCCACCTACACCGCATGCCTGTACCTGCTCAGCCTTCAACGGAAACACGCACCTCGCCCGCCGAGCTGTTCGAGGTCGTCGTCATGCGCGCAGGCACGGCCCTGTTCGCGATCGATGTCCAGACCGCCCTGGAAATACGCGGCCCCGAGACCTTCGGCCCCGCAGATCAGCATGGCAGGCGGAACTTGGAGGTACGTGGGCAGCCATTGCCGGTGGCCGACCTGCGCAGGCTCAGCGGGCAACCGGCATTCGATGGCGGCAGCCCGGCCATGCTGTTGATCAACGCCGGTACTGCAACCTTGGCGCTGGCCGTGGACGAAGTGCTGGAGATTGAGACACCGGACGCGACCACACGCGTCCCCGAGCGTGCCGCAGGCCTATCGTTCGGCTTCTGCAGCCGGCACATTCAACTTGACCCGGCGCGCTCGGCTGCACTGATCGAACCGCTGGCACTGCTGGGCGCACTTGCGACGCGGGGGTGACTGGCGGCGTCTCAGGATCGTCCTGCCAGGGCATGGTTTCGCAGCCTCCAGCACTGCGCGGCAAAGCCGATCACGAATACCACCAGGCAGGCCAGCAGCGTGTGCAGCACCACCGGTGCCATCGGCGCCGCGGCAATCGGGTGCGCAGCCGGCAACCGCGTCAGCGTTTCATTCACGCCTGGCACCAGCGACAGCAGGAAGCTGAAAGACAGTGCAAATGGCGACACGTAGCGCGCTGCGCGACCCAGGCAGCGCAGCCGCGCGGCCAGCACGCCGCCGAACGCCACCAGCAGCACGATCACGCCGAACGCGTGGCCTGGATTAAGGCCACCCGTGCTGGAGACGGTGAATGACGTCGCCACCGACAGCACCAGTCCCGTCAGGTACACCTTGCCCGAGCGTGTGGCAGGGTCGATGGCACGATGGCGAATGAAGGCATACAGACCGCTGAGAACCGGGATCAGGCTGACAACGGTATGGAACACACCAAGCGTGGATAGAGGATGCGACATGAAACATCTCCAGGGAGTGTTTGAACCTACTAGTAGGTAGGTGTCGAGTTCAAAAAAAGGGCCTACGTTGCCGCAGGCCCACCACACGCCGCTCAGGCAGTCGCGCTCACCCGCGCGATCGCCAACCGTGCCAGTGCCGCGAAGGTCGCCGCGTCACCAAAACCGCGCGCGGCCAGCATCGCGCCATGCACCGACGACATGAACGCCCTGGCCTCGTCCGCAGGGGAACCCTGCAGGCGCAACTGGCCCAGCGCCGCGCCCTTCTCCAGCGTCACCGTCAGCCACCCGCTCAGATCCTCGAAATGCCCGCGCACTTCTTCGGCAATCTCGGCAGGAATCATCGGCGCCTCGGCTGCCAGCATCGCGCAGATGCAGAACGAAGACGTCCCCCCGGCAATACAGCTGGACCAGTACTCCACATAAGCGTTGAGCTCCCGCAGCGGGTCGTCCAGCTGCCGGTCCAGCAGCGCCAAGCCTTCGCGCGCCTCGGCCCGGTACAGTTCAACCACCGTGCGCACCAGGTCCGCCTTGCTGGGGAAGTGGTGATGGATGCTGGCCTTGCTGATGTTCACCCGCGCGGACACGTCGGCGTAGCTGAAGCCGTTGTAGCCACCGGCCTCCAGCAGCGAGCGGGCATGGGCCAGGATCTCCTGGGCCTTGGGCGAGAGCGACTCTTTCATGTCGCCAACCTACTAGT
Source organism: Stenotrophomonas sp. YJH_SMC_17 (assembly GCF_059371655.1). Lineage (NCBI taxonomy): Bacteria > Pseudomonadati > Pseudomonadota > Gammaproteobacteria > Lysobacterales > Lysobacteraceae > Stenotrophomonas > Stenotrophomonas sp. YJH_SMC_17. The sequence goes on from NZ_JCAFUU010000001.1 coordinate 122,437, forward strand.
AGGTTGACCCACTGTCAACTCTCCGCTGCGGGGTCGGCAGCATCTGGTAGTGCCGGCCGCTGGCCGGCAACTGTACGCACCCAACTCCACCGGGATGCCGGCCAGCGGCCGGCACTACCGCATCCGGGCGTTCGTGGCCGGCTTTGACATGCAGGTAGTTACCTGCATATAGTCCACTCAAGGGCGGCACCTGCCGGCCCATGCGAGGAACCTGCAATGGTGGATATCGCACACCGGGTCGGCATCAAGGCCCCCGTAAGCCAGGTGTACCAGGCCCTGGCCACCCCCGAAGGCGTGGCGGCCTGGTGGGCTGAAGACACCCACGGCGACCGCAACGTCGGCAGCACGGTCAGGGTGCGCTTCACGAACAACGGCCAGGAAATCGGCGCCATGGAAATGCTGCTGGAACAGCTCATTCCCGGCGAGCTGGTGCTCTGGAAGTTCCTGGCCGGCCCCGCCGAATGGATCGGCACGCATGCGCGTTTCGTGCTGAAACAGGAAGGCGACTACTGCATCGTGCTGTTCAGCCACGAAGGCTGGAAGGAACGCGTCGAGTTCACCTCCCACTGCAGCACCAAGTGGGCGGTGTTCCTGATGAGCCTCAAAGCCCTGCTGGAAACCGGCAAGGGCCAGCCCAACCCACACGACATCAGGATCGACAACTGGAACTGAAGACGCCCCGCATGAATGCAGACAAGGTGTTCAAGGCACTGGCCGACCCCACGCGCAGAACGCTGCTGGACCTGCTCTGCGAAACCAACGGCCAGACCCTGGGCCAGCTGTGCGAACACCTGGACATGGCCCGGCAATCGGTCACCCAGCACCTGGGCCTGCTGGAAGACGCCAACCTGATCAGCACCGTGCGCCGTGGCCGCGAGAAGCTGCACTTCATCAACCCGGTGCCGCTGCATGAAGTCTATGAGCGGTGGGTACGCAAGTTCGAGCAGCAGCGCCTGAGCCTGCTGCATGACCTGAAACGCGAGCTGGAAGGAGAATGACGATGTCCGTTGAATCGACCCGCTTCATCCACGTGATCTACATCGCCTCCACGCCACAGAAGGTGTTCGAGGCCATCACCCGCCCCGAGATCGCCAGCCGCTACTGGGGCCACGAGAACGTCTCCGACTGGAAACCCGGCTCGCGCTGGCAGCACGTGCGCGCCAACGAAACGCGCTCGGTCGAACTGGTCGGCGAGGTGGTGGAAAGCACCCCGCCCTCGCGGCTGGTCATCACCTGGGCCGCCGCCTCACAGGCCGACAATCCCGCTGCCTACAGCCGGGTCACCTTCGAGATCGTGCCTTACCAGGACATGGTGCGGCTGACCGTTACCCACGACGAGCTTGAACCGGGCAGCGGCATGGATACCGGCATCCGCCAGGGCTGGCCGATCGTGCTGTCGAGCCTGAAGTCGCTGCTGGAGACGGGCAAGGGGCTGGATGTGTTTGCGAAGCCAGCGTAGTCATCGGGATGGTTGGCCCGCGCGGGCGGCACTGGGTAGATGCCCTCCTGTCACCGCCGCCGCGCAATCCCCAATCGCTCCCAACAATTGAATTTCATGGACCAATAGGGAGCACATGGTTCTCGAGTTCCGATATGTCCCCCGCGTTGCTGACCGTCGATCAGGCTGCCCAGCAGCTCAGCCTGCACCCCAAAACTGTCCTGCGGCATATCCGTAGCGGCCAACTGCGCGCGACCCGCATCGGCAAGTCCTATCGCATCACCGCTGAAGACCTCGACGTGTTCACCGGCACCGTGCGTGAGCCCTCCGCTGCGCGCCCACAGCTGACCACGGTGGTGGATATTCCCGGATGCGGTGCGGCACGTGCCGCCGACCTGGTCCGTGCCCTGCATGCGCGCGTCACCGGCCGCGAGGCCGACGATGAGCCGCTGCGCATGGAGACGATCTATTCGCCTGAGCACGATGTGCTCAAGCTGATCGTGATCGGTGGCCTGGCGGGTTCCACGGCGCTGCTGGTCAGCCTGCAGCGTCTGCTGCAGGACCGCAGCGCATGAAGCGGCAGCGCCCCGGCATTCCCACGCAGCACGTACTTGCCGCCTACCGCCAGGTGCTTTCGGACTGGCCGGGACCACACGAATCGCACCATCTCGCCACCCGCGCCGGCTCGACATTCGTGGTCAGCTGCGGCCCGGAACACGGCCCTGCCCTGGTGCTGCTGCATGGCACCCTCAGCAATGCCGCCAGCTGGATGTTCGATGCCGAACGTTGGAGCGAGTACTACCGCGTGCATGCCGTCGACATCATTGGCGAACCGGGCCTCAGCGAAGGCACGCAACCTGCGCTGGACAGCGATGCGCATGCGCAATGGCTGGATGATGTTCTCGACGCACTCGGCATGGAAAGTGCAGCATTCGTGGGCCTGTCGTTCGGCGGCTTCCTGGCACTGGACTACGCGCTGCGAAGGCCTGCCCGGGTCAACGCACTGGTCCTGGTCAGCCCCTCGGGTATCGGGCGCCAGCGTGCATTCCTGCTCAAGGCGCTGCCACTGTTGCTGCTTGGCCGATGGGGACGCGAGCGCCTGCGCCGTGCGGTCATGGGTCCCGCGCCACTGCATGCACCTGCACGCGCGCAGCCGTTGCTCAACCTGCTGGCATTGATCCGTGCCGAGGTTCGGCCACGTCCGCTGCGCATTCCCCGCATCAGCGACGAGCGCCTGGCTGCGTTGCATCCGCCGGTAGCTCTTGTCATGGGCGCGCGTGATGCCCTCATCGACACCCCTGCCGCCGCCGAACGCATGAAGCGGCTCGTCCCGACGGCGGACGTCACCCTGCTCGCAGACGCCTATCACTACATCCCCGGCCTGCGCGAAGACATCCTCGCCCGGCTGCGTCAACTGCAGAACCTCCAGCATGAATGATTCCATTGAACACTTCGGCACCACCCGCCTCCTGCGCATCGCGCCGCAGGGCCCCGCACTCGATGCCAACGGCCTGCGCGATCTGGTCGGCGACGCCCTTGGGCATCAGGCCGAGTGGATTGCCGTGCCGGTGCAGCGCCTTTCGGCAGACTTCTTCGAGCTTCGCTCCGGCATGGCCGGGCAATGGCTGCAGATGCTGGTGAACTACCGCCTGCGTTTCGCCGTGCTGGGCGATGTCAGCGCTTACCGCGCACAAAGCGAATCACTGGACGCGTGGATCACCGAATGCAACCGCGGCCACAACGGCTGCTTCGTGTCCGACTGGGATGCCCTGCTGGCACGTCTTCCCGTGTCGGCCAGCTAGCGCGCCGTCCAGCCCCCATCCATGGGCAGTGCCGTGCCGGTGATCTGCGCTGCGGCGTCCGAGGCCAGGAACACCACCATCTCGCCCAGCTGCTCGGGCGTCACGAACTGCAACGACGGCTGCTTCTCGGCCAGCAGCGCGCGCGCGGCGGACTCCTGATCCGTGCCCTCGCGCTCGGCCAACGCGGTGATCTGCTGCTCGACCAGCGCCGTTCGCACCCAGCCTGGGCAGATCGCGTTTGCGGTGATGCCGGTGCCCGCATTCTCAAGCGCGGTCACCTTGGTGAACCCCACCACGCCATGCTTGGCCGCCACATAGGCCGATTTGTTCACCGAGCCGACCAGCCCGTGCACCGACGCAATGTTGATGATGCGGCCAGCGCCCTGCTGCTTCATGTGCGGCAAGGCCGCCGCAGTGGCATGGAACACCGCCGACAGGTTCAGCGCCAGGATCGCATCCCACTTCTCGACCGGGAATTCCTCGATCGATGCGGTGTGCTGGATGCCCGCGTTGTTCACCAGGATATCGATGCGCCCCATCGTCGCGACGGCGTGGTCGATCATCCCTCGCACCGCCTCGCCCTTGGACAGGTCGGCACCGTCATGCACCACCCGTACGCCGAACTCGGCTTCCAGGCGGGCACGGGTGCGTTCGATCGCCGCCGCATCGCCGAAGCCATTCAACACGATGTCGGCCCCTTGCCCGGCCAGCGCGGTGGCAATGCCAAGACCGATACCACTGGTGGAGCCGGTAACCACCGCAACCTTTCCACTGAACATGGGTGAGCTTCCATTGGGCGTAGGTGGTCAGTGTAGCTTTGCCGGCGCCCCGCTTCAGCGACGCTACATTGGTCAATTAACGGTTAGAACGCGTTGGGTAGCCGCCGAGGGAAGTGTCCAGCGTTCTTTCAAAACGGACGGTACGCCTCAGAGGGGACGCATCCGTGGCCCGCTGGCGATGCTGTCCGACTCCCACAAGGGCAATGCATCCATGCTTTGCCCGGCGGATCGAACACGTCCGAAAATAGCTTCTGCGGCCGTTCTACTCCCCCCACCGCCAACCGGGCGGGGCGCCTTTCATCCAGCAGATAAGGACAAGCGCCAACACCACGGCCCACGTGTAGAGCTGAAACGCGATGGGCTCGCGAAATGGAGAGAACAGAAACGGACCCGCCAGTAGCAGGCCGAATGCGACTGCGTACACAAGCCAGCCTTGCCACGCGCACGGCATCCCCCAGCCCCATCCGTACTTCTTCCTGGTAAACCAGTACTTCCTGCTGATCATTGCAGTGTTCCTCGATGGCCACCGGTCTCACTCACCTGATCCAAGCATGCTTTGAGCTGTTCGTAAAGACGCCGGTCCAGAATCAAGTCAATATCCCCTCTGGCTGTGACGAGAACAGAGCTACGATCCGTGCGCAGCACGAAGACGTTGCGACCGTTCTGCATGCCGAACTTGCCAAGTTCAACGCCCCCGGTGCTGGTCCCACGTTGCCGGTGAGGCAGCGTGATCCTTGAAGCATCGGAAGCGTCCTGCCACGCGACACTGGAAAGCGGGAGCTGCAGTCGGACAAACGCTGCTGACCCAATCAGCTGGCCATCTGTAATGGCGATGTACGCTGTCCGCGCTTGATATACGAGGCCAAAGGCAACTACGACAACAACGGCCAGCGCCGAGCCGAGCGCAATACTCCTGGCTGGCACCCCGCCAGAGCGGGATGCAAGCCATATTGCGATCAGAACCACGGCTGCTGCCACGCATATGCCGAGAGGAAGCGCATAGGCGTGAATCAGGGATACGTCCAGCGTCGATCGGCACATCATCAGGAACTACTCCGCAGAGATTGGCCGCATGCCATAAACGTAAGTCGTCTCGACAATTATCTCAAATGCGTCTTCGTCACAGGTACCAAGGCCCACGCTTTGCGTCGCGCGCAGGAACGAGCGGACAACGCCCATTTCTCATCGATCACATCGGTCAAACAGTGGCTGCGCCCTGTGATGCCATTGCAGTGACACTGTTCATACCGAAGTTCAAACACGCTCTAGAAGAGGATGCCCGCCCGATCAACGGTCGCCAGCGGATTGGCCTTCCGCACCGTCTCCAGGAACAGCAGGAAATCGCGGTTGAACAGCGTCAGGTTGTTGGTGAACGTCACGCACTTTCTGCCCGATGCCTTGCTGAAGCACACCTGCCAGACATAGCGCCCGTAGATCCTGTCGGACGTTCGTGTGACTGAGGTGATCTGCGAAAGAGGAACCGCCGTGGGTACCGGGCCCCGCCGCAGGTAGAAGGATTCTGTATCAAAGAAATAGTGCTCGCGATCCTCTTTGCCATCCACCATCACCAAGGTCATGGATGCACCGGAGATCCGGCGAGGAGGATCCAAACGCAGCCCCGATTTCACGGACGAGCGAGCAGTTGCCGACATTCGCCGAAGGGTAAACCAGAGGATCACCAACGGAAGTGCCGCAAGGACAATGAAACCTACGGTCTTCAAAACAGTTTCCAGCGTGCTGGGCACACAGATCTCCAGGATGAACGTTCAGGCACTTGCAAGGCCCGACTAGATCCACGGCACGCGTGGATGCTCTGGCTTCAACGCCCCATCACTTCCAATGATCCGGCCCCAGGAACGGCAGGCTCAACACAAACACCGGCACCGCCACAGGGATCAACGCCGCGCCGAGCACCTTGCCAGCCGCCGAACCCACACCCGGCTTGTCCTCCCTCTCCGGCAGGATCCGCTGCGCCCGCGCACTGATCGGCTGTGCCAGCTTCCCCTTCTCTACCAGCGCCGCAGCATCCGGCAACTGCACCTGCTCGCCGTCGCCCTCGAACAGCGCGCTGTAATAGCTGCCGCCCTTCCTTGAAAGATTGCAGGCCCGGTCAAACGCCAGCGCGTAGCGGGTCCGGTCCATCGGCAGGTAGTAGCGCGCCCGCTCCTCCGCGGCCTTGGCCTCACGCGGGGCGACCTCAATCCGCTCCAGCTTGAACTGCGCGGCCTGCTCCGCCGTTACCTGCTCCTGCCGCAGCAGCAGCGCATAGCTGCCATGCACCTTGGCCTTGTTGGCCGGGTCGCGCCAGTCCTCGTGGAAGTACATCTGCGCGCAGGCCACCGCTTCGCGCAGCGGGCTGTCCATCAGCGCCCGGTACTCGCGGAACGGCGCGGCATTGAAGCGCATGGGCTCGTCATAGCGCGGCAGCAGGTACAACTGGCCGTCGTCGGCCACGAACGCACTGGTGATCTCGCGGCTTGAGGCATGCTCCTCCGGGCCACTGGCACAGCCGGACAGCAAGCCAAGGCACAAGGCGGAGAGAATGAAAAAAGACGTTCGCATGTCGTGCTCGTGGGCTCCCCTGGAAAACCGGCCCCGCCCCGAAGGACGAAGCCAGCCCACCATGGTGCCACGGCACCGCATGCGATGCAGAACCCGCCCTACTTCAACCGCTCCACCAACCGCTGCCCCACCTCCAGCGCCGAAGCCGGGTTCTGCCCGGTAATCAGCTCGCGGTCCACCACCACATGCCCCGTCCACGGCGTGGTGTTGCTACTGAACGTCGCACCCGCTCGCTGCAACGCCGTCTGCGGGTAGAACTTCATCTCGCCACCACCCAGCAGCGGCTTGGCCTGCTCCTCTTCCTGGTTGCTGATCACCGTCATCTGGTAGCCGCTGTAGATCCACTTCGGCGTGGCCGGCGTCGCCCCCGCGTCCAGCTTCGCCACGAAACCATCGGCGTCCGGCAGCGTGGACAGCAGCGCGATCGGCCCGTGGCAGACCAGCGCGGTGGTCTTGTTGCGCTGGTGGAAGTCGGCCAGCAGCCGGCCCAGCGCCGGGCTATTCAGCAGGTCCTGCATCGGCGCGTGGCCACCGGGAATGTAGACCGCATCGAAACGCGCATAGCCCTGCTGCTCCACGCGCGCCAGGCTGACCACCGGCGACGCCGTCGGCGAGGTCAGTGCCAGCTTGTCCAGCAGGTCCTTGTGCAGCGTCAGCTGCGCGGCATCGTTGCCGAAGTACGCCGGCGTCACCGAGGACGCATCCACCGTCGGCGCCCGGCCCTGCGGCGTGGCGAAGGTCACCTCGTGGCCCGCGTCCAGCAACAGCTTGACCGGCTGCATCAGCTCGTTGAGATAGAAGCCGGTGGACAGCACCTTGCCGTCCTTCAGGTCCAGGTGGTTTTCATCGGACAGCACCACCAGCACGTTGGCGGCATGCGCGCCGGTCGCGCCCAGGGTCAGGGCCAGCGCAGCGGCCAGCCGGGTCATCAGGTTCATGGGGAGCTCCTATCGGGGAATGGCCGCCACTTTATTCATCACCCCAGCGGCGATAAATTGGCCCCATCGCAAAACATCTGTTCCCCGGAGAGCCAAATGAGCCGCAAGTTCGACTACCTGGGCGATGTGGAGGTGTTCCTGGCGGTGGTCGAGCACGGCTCGTTCACGGCCGGCGCGGTGGCGCTGTCCACCACTCCGTCGGTGCTGAGCCGCGCGGTCACCCGCCTGGAAGCGCGGCTGGGCCGGCAGCTGCTGCAGCGGACCACCCGCCGCGTGGGCCTGACCGACGCCGGGCGGCTCTATCTGGAACAGGTGCGCACCGCCTTCGGCCTGCTGGACGACGCCGAGCGCGACGTACTGGCCCAGGACGGTGCGCTGGCCGGCCGCGTGCGCCTGAGCGTGCCCACCACCTATGGCCACTACCGGCTGCCACCCGTGCTGGCGCGCTTTGCGCAGCAGTACCCGCAGGTGCAGGTGGAACTGAACATCACCAACCGCAACGTGGACCTGGTGGCCGAAGGCTTCGACCTGGCCATCCGCCTGGGCCAGCTGCCGGACAGCGGGCTGGTGGGGCGGAAGCTGGAAGACGCGCCACTGTTGCTGGTGGCCGCGCCCGATTATCTGAAACGCCGCGGCACGCCGCAGACGCTGGACGACCTGCAGCAGCACCTGTGCCTGCCCTTCGTGATGCCGCGCACCGGGCGGCTGGCGCCATGGATCTTCCGCGACGGTGGGCGCGACGTGGACTGGTTGCCGCGTTCGTCCATCGAGACCTCCGACGACGTGCTGGGCGTGGTGTCGCTGGCCGAACAGGGTATCGGCATCTGCCAGAGCTATGAGTTCATCGTGCGGGAGCGATTGATGCGTGGGCAGCTGGTGGAGGTGTTGCCGCAGCTGAGGGGACGATCGCGGCCGTTCTCGGTGATCTACGCGCCGCATCGGCGGCAGTCGGCGGCGGCGCGGGCGATGATTGAATTGCTGGTGGGCAATGCAGCTGTGGCTTCGGACGTTGCTGGTTGAGGCTGCGCTGCCTGCTGGGGGTGTCGCGTTTGAACCGCTTTTCAGGGCGTGAGGCTGGTCGGGCACCGTTGCCTGCCGAGCAAGACTAAGAACTGTTGTAAAGAAGGCCGTCGCGCTATTCGCTTGGGGCGCGGGCGATTGCGTCATTCTGAATCGCAATCAACAGAGCAGTTGCGTGAATACGTCTGGCGGTGTCGCGTGCTGCACGAATGGTGCGTGCCACAATAGTTCTTCGCTTTCGAATACCGCGATTCCTTCGCGAATTTCTATTGGCATTCGAAGCGGCCGCGTAACCAGTATGACGTGCCACCGACAACGGGTGGCTCCGGGTCTGCAAACCCGCGACGATTGTTGTGCCTGTTGTTTACGCTTGCCCGTCGGCACCGTCCTTAACCGGTGCCGGCGGGCAATCCGTCGGCCTGTATGGCGGGCGGTGCGTGGGGGTCTTCGGACCCACCGGTCATGGCACTACTTCGTCCCGGTTTGCAGCCACGCATCGTCCGCCACCCCGCTCACGCGGTGGCGCTGTTAAGCACAGCCAAGGAAACCGACGCCATGAACGATTCCGACATCCCCTCCGCCTACTCCGTTGTTGAGCCCATCAACGACGACGCTTCCCTGCCCGACCTGAACTACCTCCTCGGCATACTCAAGCGCATGCGCGGCTGCGAGGGTGCTGATGGGCATCCCTGGCCAGAAACCGATGTGTCACCCGGCCGTCGCGTGAGCCTTGCCAGGAGCGAGCGTGCAATGGTGGGGGCGCTGACGGTGCTGGAGCTGCTGCACGCGGCGGACCGCTGCCGGGTGGCAGCGGACCCGGAACGGCATCTGGATGAGGGGGTTGTGGATGGATTGTTTCTGGCTTGCCGGGGCTTGGCTGAGTGGGCTTGTCATGAGGTACGACCGGAATGAGGCGACATCCGCTCCAAAGGCCCGAAATCAGTCCAACAGAGCTCGCGCCTCTTTCCTCGGAAACGTCCCCTGAATGCGAATCAAGCATCTTCGTCAAAATAATCGCCATCCACGGATGGGACCCGAAGAATACGCGAGCTCACACCTACCTCATTGTCGATCATGAGACCAACCAATCGATTTCCATCGACGATCACAATGCCCTCAACAGAGCCAACGAAGTCAACAGCCTGAGGCGTGAAGCCAGACGTGGTTATGAAAATTCCGCGTTTGGCCTTCTGTCCGGCTAGCGCCCCATAGAAGGCCTGTAGCTCGGGCCTGCCAACCGTGCTCTTCCAACGCTTCGCCTGCACATAGACCTTGTCCAGCCCGAGCTTATCCAGCGAGATCACGCCATCGATTCCACCATCTCCAGCTCCTCCGACGCGTAGCAAGTCAGAGCGGCTCGCGCCGTATCCCAGTCGATGCAGGATATCAAGAACGATGATTTCGAACCGCCCGGGAGAAACGCGCAACAGACAGTCCAGAAGCTCCGCCGCTGTGGCCGATTTCAATTCAGCAAGCGCACTATCAAGTCGATCATCGGGGCTCAAAACGGGAGACCCAAGAGCTAGTTCACTGGAGGCAGGGCCATCTAGCGCCGCAGCATCCACCGAAGATCGAAGCTTAACCGAGAGATAGCCATTTGCGATTCTCCCAACCTCCGCATCGTCCAGCGGTAACGGATGATCGCTAACGTAATTTCTGCCAGCCTCCGTCAACTGCCAGACACCGCGTCTCGGGCTGGACGAAAGGCCAGCGCGCTTCAGCCGATCATGTGCCCAAGCCGCTCGATTCTTATAGACCTGCGCACCGCTATCCAACACCCGGAGCTTCTGCTCCTCAGTCAGCCCCAAGACTCTGGCCGCAGCATCATATGCCGCGGCAGCAGGAACGCCTCCAAGATGTCCCTCGAGGAAGCGCAACACCGGATCAATGAACTTGTCGTAGGTTGGAATCATCAAATTCGCCTTCGCGTCGCGCAGTTTGTGGCAATTATAAACTCATTCCGACACATATAATGGCCCGCCATAATTTTCTCAGGTCATGCATCTAATGAAGTGGCATAGGCCGCACCTGGGATCATCCCCGATGTTTCCCTCGGAAAAAATAACACCTAAGCAGGAAACGAATGGTTCACTACACTCGCGCCTTGGGGGTGCACGGTATCGGACAACGGTCGCGGATATGACAATGAGATCAGTCTAGACGGCTAGACACGACATTGGCTTTTACAGTGTAAAGTCCAAGCTCGCTGGCCTGAAGCTGAAAGCCCGGTCGAAGGCGCTAGAGATGAGCGAATGGCGAACCTGGGACAGCATGGTCCACGGAGCAAATTCGCCCCACGCTTAATTCCTATTCCGGGCGATCTTTCACGCAGGCCGTGAGCACCGTCCCAGATTCAACGCAGTTCAACTTGCTTCCTGCTAATGCAGCGAGGGCTCGTTTAGGGCAGCGTTGGCAATCCAAGTTCCTTAAGGAACTCGTTGTGCCGCTTGGTGGCTGCCTTGATCTTCTCTTCCAGCGAAACCAGCTCCGAATTCACCGCAGTGAGGTCAACCTCCTCCTCGGCCTCCGCCGTGCTCACGTAGCGCGAGATGTTCAGGTTATAGCCTTCCTTCTCGATACGCTCCATCGACACGCGCATCGAGTAGCGGTCCTCTTCGCGGCGGTGCTGGTATGTGTCGAGAATCTTGTCGATGTGCTTGGGCAGCAGTCGGTTCTGCCGCTTGCCAGGTTCAAAGTGTTTGGCCGCGTTGATGAACAGCACGTCATCGGGCTTTTTGCACTTTTTAAGCACGAGAATGCACACTGGGATGCCGGTGGAGAAAAACAAATTGGCGGGCAGGCCGATCACCGTATCGATATGGCCATCCTTCAGCAGTTTGGTACGAATGCGCTCCTCTGCACCACCACGGAAAAGCACGCCGTGAGGCAGGATGATGGCCATCACGCCGTCTTGCTTCAGGTAGTGGAAGCCGTGCAGCAAGAAAGCGAAATCCGCAGCAGACTTTGGAGCCAGACCGTAATTCTTGAAGCGCATATCCTCGCCAAGCGCCTCGGTCTGCTCCCAGCGGTAGCTAAACGGCGGATTCGCCACTACCGCATCAAACCTTGGCTGCTTGGCCGGGTTCATTTCCCGCAACGCATCCCATTCGTTTGTGAGCGTATCCCCGTGATAGATCTCGAACTCAGAATCCTTCACCCCGTGCAGCAGCATGTTCATGCGCGCCAAGTTGTAGGTGGTGATGTTCTTCTCCTGGCCAACGATTTTTCCGATACCATGCGGCCCCATACGGTGGCGCACGTTTAGCAGAAGAGAACCCGAACCACAGGCCAAGTCGAACACGCTTTCCAGATGCTTCCTTTGGCCGGTGGCGGGTTCCTGACTGTCCAACGTGACAATCCCCGAGAGGATGCTGGAGATCTGCTGCGGCGTGTAGAACTCGCCGGCCTTCTTACCACTACCCGCTGCAAACTGACCGATCAGGTATTCATACGCATCGCCCAGCGTGTCCTTGTCGGTCGAAAATTTCTCCAATCCATCGGCAATCGCCTTGATCACCGTGCAAAGCTTAGCGTTCTGCGCGGTATAGCCTCTGCCCAGCTTTTCCGAATTCAGGTCGATCTCGGAAAACAGGCCGCTGAAGGTGCTGGCGAAGGATTCGTTCTCGATGTAATCAAAGCCTTTTTGCAGGGTGCGCAGCAGCTCACCGTCTTGCGTGCGCGCCATCTCGGCAATGCTGCTCCACAGGTAGGCGGGTTGAATTACGTAATGCACCTTGCGGCGCATCTGCTTTTCAAATTCCGCTAAATCCTCCGAGTTTTGCGCATACCACACGGATAACGGTGCACGGCGATCACCCTCGCTCAACTTCGGATAATCCGTTCCAAGTTCCTTCTGCGCCGCCGCCTCATAATTGTCGGACAGATAGCGCAGGAACAGGAAGGAGAGCATGTAATCGCGGAAGTCGTCCGCATTCATTGCCCCACGCAAGGAGTCGGCAATCCCCCACAAGGTGGTGCCCAGTTGCTTTTGGTCTTGTTCGGTCATGGTGTAGCTTCCTGTTCTTGCGTAGCGGGCATCAGTTCCGGGTTGAAGGGATAAAATTCCAGAAAGTCTGCCAGTATTTTTTCGAAGTGCGCCTTATTTTCCGGCAGCATTTCCACGGGATCATAAAACGAGTAATTACCGTGACTGAGAATGTTGACGAGCCTCCCGTACATGGTGTCGTCCGGGTCGTCATCCTGCTGTTTGATGCATACGGTGAATTTCTTGTGACCGTGGAAGATGGATGATTTTTCCAGAAGACTGCGCAGGGCATTAAAGTGGTGCGTATAAATTTCGCCCACTTCATTTGCTCGCCAAATTTCCTGCAACAGCGTCAGGTGATGAAAGAAAGGCGTATCACCGGTGTAAGAAAGGTAATACTGGCCAGTCTTCCGGGTGTGAGACAGAAAATGGGGCGAAAACTTCTTACGGTCAATTTCCCGCAACTCATTCCAAAGCACATTAAAAAAAAGCGTGTGATGCGATGAGATAACCGTTCTTATGGCGTGATCTTTTCGCTTTAGGAACTGAGCCAAGTGATTGCCCACTGCAATTGCGTTATGCTCATCCAGCGAAGTAATTGGATCGTCGATGTAGATATACTTGACCCACTGATAGGCTTCCGCACCATCCATTGCAAGTTGAACGATGGCTAGAAAGAAGCACCAGATAAACAGGCTCTCCTCGCCACGCGACACCTTGATATTGTCAATGGTCCGCGTGACCTCACCCACGTGAATATCGCGCGAGAAGTGGATCGACCAATCGCTGTAGTCGATAGTGAAATCAAAATCGGCATACCGATGAAGGAAGGGGCGAATGCGATTTTCCATCTCCAGGGCATCCAGCCCTGCAAAGAATCGGGAGGACGCGTTCATCTTTAGCGCGCGTGCGCTGTCGCCTTCCAAGTCATTGTCCCAAGTAAATAAATCCTCGGTATAAGCGTTGAAGTAGAGCGTGTCACGCATAGCGTCCTCTCCTTCGCCTTGCTTGCCGATGTCCTTGAATGCCATCGACAGCCGTGTCTTTCCGGTGCCGTTGTAGGCGTAGAGCAGTACAAACTTTTTCTCATCCAACTCAGTACGCAGATGCATGGCCAGATCATTCATGCTGGCTAGGGTGGCGCTCATTCATGCACCTCACTCATCGCTGGAAAAATCTTCTGCATTAGTCCGTTCTTATGGCACTCGAGCGCAGTGATCTTTTGCGCCTGGCTGGCGATCAGATTGTCAAAGGAAACAAGGCAATCAGCGATTTTCCTTTGTTCCTTCAATTCTGGAATTGCAACAGTAAGCAACTTCAACTGGCTCGCGTACAAATGAACAACAGCATCGCCCTGCGCAATTCTTGCAATCTCGTTACTACAGGAACCATTCAGCAAATAACTCAAGAAAATGCCGTCCTCGGTCGATCTAAGAACATTTAAATCCCCACCCAAAGCAACATCGTCAACCAGCACGCAGGATGCCTTTGCGATGTCCTGCTTGGTCTCGCCTGACGACGGAATTAGAACGTCGTTACGGCGACTTAGAAATGACTCAGCGGGTTGAACATTTGTTCTTGAAACAACCTCATCAATAACCTCACCATAGGAGGTATAAAGCTCGCCGTAGCGAATACATTGCCTTGCCCCGTTAGGATCAATATCCGCCTTTGCAATGCCTTTTCCCTTATGGAAGGTGGCAATATCTTCAAGCTGCTTTTCTTTCCACTCACCCGCACCAACAAATTCGGGAAATCTCAGCTCCGGCAGTGTTTTGCCGTAGATGGGAAAAAGTCGCTGCATCAATCCATTCTTATGAGCATTTAGCTCACCAAGCTTTTTCGATTCCAGGGTGAGGCACTCATCGAGCGAGGCGATGCAGTCAGCAATGTTCTGTTGCTCTTCCGGCGTTGATACAGGAAGAGGCATGGCCATGAAATCATCATTTGAAATAGCCATTCTGTCGTGCCGAGCCCCGGTACTGGATGCCTGGCGCATATATTGATGCCAGCCCGTGGTCTTAAAATAATAGGCGTAGAATTCATTATTAACCTCGCCAAACCTAAATACGGAGTACAGGGGGGACATAACGCCGGTTGCGACATTATTCCTTGAAATTGGCCCCACTGGCGCACGCGCAGATATTCTAGGATTGTATACGTAGTCACCCTTCTCTACAACGTAGTAATTTTCCAAGTTTCCTTGCGTGGCGATATCCTTGTCGAAGTAATCGCGTTGATCAACTACGCCGTATTCCGCTGAGTTCGTTAGGACTCGTGTTATGGCGCCTCCCCGATTTCTCTGAGTGCAGCGTTTCGCCAGCTTTTTTAGTGGAACGAGTTTCCACTCTACTGCACCCACAAACTCGGGGAACCGCAGCTTTGGCGCGCAACTTTTTCCCTTTTCTGGCTGCATTTTCATGCCTTCCTCTTTACTGTTCATATGCACCCAACCCTGAAATCTCCCGCCCCTGGGCGAGCTTCTTAAATAGCGGAATTAAGTCTTCCATCAAGGCCAATTCCGCCTTGGTGCGCGTCTTCCAGCCCAGTTCTAGCGGGGTGAACAGTTCGCTCAATTGGTCACCATCGAACACCATGCGGCGCATGGTAGTTTCCACAAACGCTTGCAGATCAGCGGCATTCAACGAGTGCTTGGCAGCAACGTCAGCAAGAACTTTCGCATGCTTTTCGGCCTTGAAGCTGTCAAACCCGGCGCGGACGGCCTTCTCATCCAGCGCCTTACCTACTTCCAGCGTGCTGATGTACTCGGCGATATCGTCACGCTCGTCGATAAACTTGGCATCGGCCTGAATCACGCCAATCAACTGCTCTCGACTCATCTTCTGGTTGCCAGGTGCCTGGCTAGAGTAGCGCGCAATCAACTCCATGATGTAGTCGTAGTCGATGATGCTGCTGGCGAATAGCACAAATTCAAAGTCGAGCTGCTGCACCGTCGGATCGGCCTTGTTGCCGCCGATGTCTTGCTTTTCCTTGAGACGCTGGGCCGTGTCGATGTACATACCCTTGAAGCCCTGCAACTGATCTTTTGGCAGGATCCTCTCAATGCTCGTCTTGTTGTCTGGCGTCAGGTCGGTGTACTGGTCAAGCTGAGTGTTGAGGCGCTGCACCTCTTTGAATAGATTGATAAACTGCGCGCGCGCAGCATCGCCCTTGAGGTTGGCGACCGCTTCGGGCTTGTTTTCCAGCCCTTGGGATTGCATGAACGTGTCTAAGGCTTGCACGGCAGTTTGCAGTTTTTCGATGACCACTGGAGCCTTGTCCACCAGCCAGATTTCCTTGGCGGGCTTGCTGACTTGGCCGGAGAACAGGCCAATAGCGGTATCGACTGCATCCTGCTGTTGACGAAAGTCAAGAATGTTGCCGTAAGGCTTGGTGTCGTTCAGCACACGGTTAGTACGTGAAAACGCCTGAATCAAACCGTGAAACTTGAGGCTTTTGTCGACGTATAGCGTGTTCAGGTATTTAGAGTCGAAACCGGTGAGCAGCATATCCACCACGATGGTGATGTCGATCTTCTGCGCGTGCGGCAGATCAGCATTGGGCCATTGCTGATCCTTGATGCGCTTTTGCACGTCCTGATAATAGAGATCGAACTCACCGAGCTGAAAGTTGCTGCCGTATTGGGCGTTGTAGTCGGCAATAATGGCTTTCAGCGCGGCTTTTTTTTCGTCCGGAGCTTCTTCATTGTCAGCTTTTTCCTGCAGCAGGTCTTCCTGAATCTGCTGTACGTCTTTATTGCCCTCGGCGGGCGGGGAGAATACGCAGGCAATGTTCAGAGACTGGAAGCCTGAGCCATCTGCCAGCTTCTCAGCCTGCAGAGTCTTGAACAACTCATGGTACTCGATGGCGTCGTTGATGCTGGCAGTTGCCAACACAGCGTTGAACTTGCGCCCGTTGGTAGCGGCATCATGCTTAGCGAGAATGGCCTCGACGATGGCGCGCTTGGCCAGCGGCTCGCCGGGCTTGGCCCCCTTCTTGCCGCCGAGCTTTTTGTCCGGTTTGTAGTAGTCCACGTGGAAGCGCAGGACATTGCGATCTTCGATAGCGTGGGTGATGGTGTAGGCGTGCAGTTGCTGTTGAAAGATGTCCGCCGTGGTCTTGAAGGTGGCCTGTTGCCCCTCGATTTGCTGATAGCTGGCGTTGTCTTCAAAGATGGGTGTGCCGGTAAAGCCAAACAGCTGCGCGTCGGGAAAGAACTCCTTGATAGCTTTGTGGTTCTCGCCAAATTGCGAGCGATGGCATTCATCGAAGATAAACACCATGCGCTGGCTGCGTAGCGGCTCCAGTCGCTCTTTGTAGTTTTTCTTGGAGCCACCATCCAGCGCCAAGCCTAACTTCTGAATGGTGGTGACAATCACCTTGTCGGCGTAATCATCAGAAAGCAGACGGCGCACCAGCGTTTCGGTGTTGGTGTTCTCCTCGACGCAATCCTCCTGAAATTTATTGAATTCCTCCCGTGTCTGCCGGTCGAGGTCTTTGCGGTCGACCACGAACAGGCATTTGTCGATGTCCGGGTTGTCTTTCAGCAGCGTGGATGCCTTGAACGAGGTCAGCGTTTTGCCGCTGCCAGTGGTGTGCCAGATATAGCCGTTGCCGCAGCGCTGGTGAATGCACTCGACAATCGCCTTGACCGCATAGATCTGATACGGGCGCATCATCAGCAGCTTATGCTCGCTGGCCACCAGCACCATATAGCGGCTGATCATCTGCCCCAGCGTACATTTGGCAAGGAAGGCGTCTGCAAAGCTGTCCAGGTGTGTGATTTTGCTGTTGTCCTCTGCTGCAAATTGATAAAGCGGCAGGAAGCGCTCATCGGCATTGAAGCTGAAGTGACGACTGTTGTTGTTGGCGAAATACCAAGTGTCCGAACGATTGCTGACGATGAACAATTGCAAGAAGCACAACAAGGTCTTCGTGTAGCCATTACCAGGGTCGTTCTTGTAGTCGACGATCTGCTGCATTGCCCGGCGAGGGCTGATGGCCAGCGTTTTCAGTTCGATCTGTACTACGGGCACACCATTGATCAACAAGATCACGTCATAACGATGGTGGCTGTAGTCGGTACTGATGCGCAGCTGGTTGACCACCTCGAAGTTGTTCTTACACCAGTCCTTGATGTTGACGAGTGTGTAGTAGAGCGGCGTGCCGTCGTCGCGCATGAAGGTGTTGTGCTCGCGCAGGTGCTTAGCAGCAGCAAAGACATCCGGATTGACGATGGATTCCAGCAGACGGGTGAATTCACCATCGGTTAGACGAACGCGGTTGAGCGCCTCGAAGTGCTGGCGAAAATTCTGTTCCAGGGCAGCGCGGTCGCGGATGTCAGGGCGTGACGTGTATTTGAGATCTTCCAGCTTGGAGATCAGATTCTGCTCGATCTGGTTTTCTATCGTTGTCATGAGCCAAGCCTCCAAATTGTGAGATCAGCAGAGATCTGTCTTTTACTCGAATCGGTCTGTGTCATCGCGTTCTATCCTTTGCCATCCTCGCCGCTGGATTGATAACCCGGCGCGAGCTTTGCGTTCTCAACGCCGTACAGCGCCAGCGGATCTCTGAGCCACAAGCGGTACTGTTCTTCCTTGAGACGATGGTCGGGCGAGCAGTCCACGCTCCAGCGCAGCAGCATGTAGCCCGCGACGGCGGCGCGCACACGCATCCGGATCGAGCCGCCGGTCATCCCGTAGTCCATCTTGATAATTTTGGGTCGCTCAAGTCGGGGGTGCGGCACGAAGTCCAGCTCGACGACGCGTGTCCACTGGATATCGTTGTCCGGACGTTCGTTGGCCTGCGGCTCCTCATCAAGCAAGGTCGGAGCTTCGATCCGCGTGATGACAAAGTCCCGGAACTCCCTGTTCTTTCTATCAAAAGCCCGGACGTGCCAGCGCAGTCCGGTGTCCACGAGCGCAAAGGGAACGATGACCCGCTCGGACTTACCTCTGCTCAACGAGTGATAGCGAATGGCGATTGGCCGCCTGGCGTGGATCGCCCGGCAGACCGGTGCCAGCACCTCCATCCTCGGGCTACTCAGCGCCGAGGGCGACACGCACGGCAGCAGTGGCTGCGCTGCGCCGTTCACACCATCGCCGAAGCCCAGAGCCAGCGCTGACAGAACACGCTGAGATGCGTGGTCGAACAGCGGGGCGAACACCTGCCCGATGCGATAGATCTTGTTGCTGCCATCGAAGATGATGTTCTGCGACGCGATTTCCCGGTACAGAGCTAAGTCGCGCGTGGCCCCGGCCGGAGCCACGCTGAAGCGCTCAATCA
Organism: Stenotrophomonas sp. YJH_SMC_17; assembly: GCF_059371655.1. Lineage (NCBI taxonomy): Bacteria > Pseudomonadati > Pseudomonadota > Gammaproteobacteria > Lysobacterales > Lysobacteraceae > Stenotrophomonas > Stenotrophomonas sp. YJH_SMC_17. Next base: position 141,246 of record NZ_JCAFUU010000001.1, read on the forward strand.
GGTCTGGACGTCCAATCTCCCCGAAGAAATAGAGCCGGAAGTCGATGTAGGCCAGCCGTTCACGCTGGGCGTGGCTCAAGCTCTCGACGCGCCGGAGTTGATTCACCGGTGGCCTCATCTTAGAAGAGCAATCGAAAGACTGTTGCTAGCTTGAGGGCTATCCATTTTTAGACAACTAACATCATCAAGATGATGACATTATGCAGTAGAACTCCCTTCAAGCGACTCATTCCCAGCATGCTTGGTGGGCTTGATCTTTGCCATGATGACTCCTTGGCGAGCCTTTCCCAAGGGCCACATCGGAGCCACGCAAGGGGAAGCCGGATCAAGTTTCGGAAGGCACGAGCCTGTATCGCGCCGGCCCTACCAATTGACAGACCAGCCGCACCTGGAGTTAACGTAGCCAAGCGGAATGCACTACTGGAGTCATAGCAGAACAACAAGGGCGCCTCTCGGCGCCCTCGTTCTTTCAACTCATTCCCACTCAATAGTCGCCGGCGGCTTCCCCGAGATGTCATAGACAACCCGCGACACCCCCCGCAGCTCATTGATGATCCGGTTGCTCACCGTCCCCAGGAACTCATACGGCAGATGCGCCCAATGCGCCGTCATGAAGTCGATCGTCTCTACGGCCCGCAGCGCAATCACCCACTCATAAGCGCGCGCATCACCCACCACGCCCACCGACTTCACCGGCAGGAACACGGCAAACGCCTGGCTGGTCTTGTCGTACAGGTCCGCCTTGCGCAGCTCATCAATGAAGATGGCATCGGCCTTGGCCAGCAGTTCGGCGTATTCGCGCTTCACTTCACCCAGGATACGTACGCCCAGGCCCGGGCCCGGGAACGGATGGCGGTAGACCATGGTGCGCGGCAGGCCCAGCTCCACGCCCAGGCGGCGCACTTCGTCCTTGAACAGCTCGCGCAGCGGCTCCACCAGGCCCAGCTTCATGTGCTCCGGCAGGCCGCCCACGTTGTGGTGGCTCTTGATCACGTGTGCCTTACCGGTCTTGCTGCCGGCCGACTCGATCACGTCCGGGTAGATGGTGCCCTGCGCCAGCCACTTGGCGTTCTTCAGCTTGTTCGACTCTTCGTCGAAGATCTCAACGAACAGGTTGCCGATGATCTTGCGCTTGGCTTCCGGGTCGCTCACGCCTTCCAGCGCGGCGAAGTAACGGTCGGCGGCATTCACACGCACGACCTTCACGCCCATGTGCTCGGCAAACATCGCCATCACCTGGTCGCCTTCCTGCCAGCGCAGCAGGCCGGTATCCACGAACACGCAGGTCAGCTTCTCGCCGATGGCCTTGTGCAGCAGCGCGGCCACCACGGACGAATCCACGCCGCCGGACAGGCCCAGGATCACTTCGTCATCGCCCACCTGCTCGCGCACGCGGGCGATCTGGTCGTCGATGATGTTGGCGGCGGTCCACAGGGTCTGGCAGCCGCACACATCCACCACGAAGCGGCGCAGCAGCGCCTGGCCCTGCAGGGTGTGGGTCACTTCCGGGTGGAACTGCACGCCGTACCAGCGCTTTTCTTCGTTGGCCATGGCGGCCACCGGAATGCGGTCGGTGGTGGCGGTGATGGTGAAGCCCGGCGGTGCAACGGAGACGTGGTCGCCGTGGCTCATCCAGACATTCAGCTTCGGCTCGCCGCCGTGGTCGCTCAGGCCCTTGAACAGCGCATCCGGGTTGATCACGTTCACTTCGGCGTGGCCGAACTCGCGCTGATCCGCCGCTTCGGTGGCACCGCCCAGCTGGGCGGCCAGGGTCTGCATGCCGTAGCAGATGCCGAAGATCGGCAGGCCGCTGTCGAACACTTCCTGCGGCGCGGCCGGCGCGCCCGGCAGCGTGGTCGATTCCGGGCCACCGGACAGGATGATGCCCTTGGCGCCGAAGCCGGCGATCTCGGCCGGGTTGTGGTCCCACGCCCAGATTTCGCAGTAGACGCCCAGCTCGCGGATGCGGCGGGCGATCAGCTGCGTGTACTGCGCGCCGAAATCGAGGATGAGGATCTTGTCGTTATGGATGTTGGTCATGGTGCCGTTCCAGTGGTGTTTTTCGCAGTGCCCGGCGCTTCAAGGCTCTGCGTCAGCGTGGCGATGAACGCCTCGCGTTGTTGAATATGTGAGGGGTCTTCCTCGTCCCAGCGCAACATCAGCAGGCCGTGCGGTGCGTTGGGGTTGGCGCGGTCGGCGCGCGGCAGCTCGGCGATTTCCTGCACTTCGGTGCCAGGCACGATGCGCCGTTGCAGCGTGTGCATCGGGTAACCGGAATCCACGGCGTTGCCCCAGAACGCGGACTGCACGCTCATCCGCTTCGGCTCCAGCGGCCCCAGCTCGGCGGTGACCACAGGATCTTCAAGCCTGTCACCCAGATCGGTAACGCACCGCAGGATCACCTGCAGCGGGCGCTCGCCGGTACCTTTCAGCCGCCAGCGCTGCTCGCCAGCGGCCTGCACCTGCCAGCCCTTCGGCAGCGAGAACGCGTTCTGGCACGCCTGCACGTCCTTCACTTGCGAAACCGCCGCGCCCGGAGACCCGGAGCGCGGCGGCGGTTCGGACAACGAACAGCCTGCCATCAGCAGGCTGCCCGTAATCGCAAGAGCAGTTCGCAAGCGCATCAGGCGCGGTAGTTCGGCGGCTCTTTGGTGATCGTCACGTCGTGGACGTGGCTCTCACGCTGGCCGGCGCCGCTGATCTTCACGAACTTGGGCTTGCTGCGCATGTCTTCGATGGTGGCGCAGCCCACGTAGCCCATGGTGGCGCGCAGGCCGCCCATCAGCTGGTGGATGATGCCGCCCACCGGGCCGCGGTACGGCACGCGGCCTTCGATGCCTTCCGGCACCAGCTTGTCGGCGGTGGCGGCGTCCTGGAAGTAGCGGTCCTTCGACCCCTTCTCCATCGCAGCCAGCGAACCCATGCCGCGGTAGCTCTTGTACGAACGGCCCTGGTACAGCTCGGTCTCGCCCGGCGATTCTTCGGTACCGGCCAGCAGGCCACCGACCATGATGGTCGAGGCACCGGCGGCCAGCGCCTTGCCGATGTCGCCCGAGTAGCGGATGCCACCGTCGGCGATCAGCGGGATGCGGTCCTGCAGCGCTTCGGCCACCAGGTCGATGGCGGTGACCTGCGGCACGCCGACGCCGGCGACGACGCGGGTGGTGCAGATCGAGCCCGGGCCGATGCCGACCTTCACTGCGTCCGCGCCGCTGTCCAGCAGCGCCAGTGCGGCTTCGCCGGTGCAGATGTTGCCACCGATGACCTGCACGTTCGGGAAGTTCTTCTTGACCCAGCTGACGCGGTCCAGCACGCCCTGCGAGTGGCCATGCGCGGTATCGACCACGATCACATCCACGCCGGCAGCGACCAGCGCTTCCACGCGACGATCGGTATCGCCACCCACGCCGACGGCAGCGCCGACCAGCAGGCGGGTCGACAGATCCTTGGCAGCGTTCGGGAAGTCGGTGTTCTTCTGGATGTCCTTGACGGTGATCAGGCCACGCAGTTCGAACGAATCATTGACCACCAGCACCTTTTCGATGCGGTTGCGGTGCAGCAGCTGCAGCACTTCATCAGACGCGGCGCCTTCCTTGACCGTGATCAGGCGATCCTTCTTGGTCATGATGTGGCGGACCGGATCGTCCAGCTCGGTCTCGAAGCGCATGTCGCGGTGGGTCACGATGCCGGCCAGCTGGCCGTCGCTGCCCACCACCGGCACGCCGGAGATGTTGTGCGCCTGGGTCAGGGCCAGCACGTCGCGGATGGTGGTTTCCGGGCCGACGGTGATCGGGTCGCGGATGACGCCGGCCTCGAACTTCTTGACCTTGGCCACTTCCGCGGCCTGCTGTTCCAGGCTGAGATTCTTGTGGATGATGCCCATGCCGCCGAGCTGGGCCATGGCGATGGCCAGGCGGGCTTCGGTGACGGTATCCATGGCTGCGGACAGGATCGGAAGCTTCAGCTTCAGGTCGCGAGTCAACCGCGTTTCGAGGTTGACGTCCTTGGGCAGGATGGTCGAGTGGGCGGGGACGAGCGAGACGTCGTCGTAAGTGAGTGCTTCAGCCTGGATGCGCAGCATCGGCATACCCGAGATGTGGGGAAGCGCGACATTTTACCCCTTTTCAGAGGCCAAGAACAGCATTTTTGGTAGCCAGAACTGGGACTTCGCGCGACACAGTGTCGCACCCGCTCACCTGTAGGGCCGAGCCCATGCTCGGCTGCTTTCCGCCAGACCGCGATGAGCCGAGCATAGGCTCGGCTCTACAGGAGGCCCGAGGCGCGGTGCCGCCCTTGGTAGGTGCCAACAGCAGGTCAGCTCAGCGCTTCCGCCGCCTCCAGGGTGTTCTGCATCAGCGTGGCCACGGTCATCGGGCCCACGCCGCCCGGCACCGGGGTGATCCAGCTCGCCCGCTGGGCGGCCGCCTCAAACCCAACATCACCCACCAGCCGGCCGTCGTCCAAGCGGTTGATGCCGACGTCGATCACCACCGCGCCCGGCTTCACCCACTCGCCCGGCACGATGCCCGGGCGGCCCACCGCCACCACCAGGATGTCGGCGTTGCGCACGGCCTGTTCCAGCACGTCCTTGGGGGTGAACTTGTGACAGCTGGTCACGGTGCAGCCGGCGATCAGCAGCTCCAGGCCCATCGGGCGGCCGACATGGTTGCTCACGCCCACGATGGTGGCGTTGCGGCCGCGTACCGGCTGGTCGGTGTGGCCCAGCAGCGTGGTGATGCCGCGCGGGGTGCACGGGCGCAGGCCGAACTCGCGCAGGGCCAGGTGGCCGACGTTTTCCGGGTGGAAACCGTCCACGTCCTTGCGCGGGTCGATGCGCTGGATCAGCCGGCGCGCGTCGGGGATGCCCGGCAGCGGCAGCTGGATCAGGATGCCGTTGATCTTCGGGTCGGCGTTGAGCTGGTCGATCAGCTCGAGCAGCTCGGCCTCGGTGGTACCGGCCGGCAGATCGTAGTCGTGTGCCTCGATGCCGACCTTCTCGGCGGCACGGCGCTTGTTGCGCACGTATACGGTCGAGGCCGGGTCGCCACCGACCAGCACCACGGCCAGGCCCGGGCGGCTGCCACCGGCCGCCACGCGGGCGTCGACGCGCACCTTCAGGCTGTCGAGCAGGTCCTCGGCGATACGGCGGCCATCAAGGATGCGGGCAGGATGCTGGGGGGCGGAATCGGTCATCGGGGGCAGGCGTGGGGCGGCGGGGACGCTATTGTCCCCGATTCAGGCCCCCTCGCCCACCGCCACGGCACCGATCCGCCCGCCCTTGTAGAGCCGAGCCTACGCTCGGCTCACGCGCGCAGCGCGGCTTTATCGCAACCTGACCGAAGAGCAAGCCGAGCATGGGCTAGGCTCTACAGCCGACCGGCCTGCACTTGTAGAGCCGAGCCTACGCTCGGCACACGCGCGCAGCGCGGCTTTATCGCAACCTGACCGAAGAGCAAGCCGAGCCCACGCTCGGCACACGCGCGCAGCGCGGCTTTATCGCAACCTGACCGAAGAGCAAGCCGAGCATGGGCTCGGCTCTACAGCCAACCGGCCCGCCCTTGTAGAGCCGAGCCTACGCTCGGCTCACGCGCGCAGCGCGGCTCTATCGCAACCTGACCGAAGAGCAGCCGAGCATGGGCTCGGCTCTACAGCCAACCGGCCTGCCCTTGTAGAGCCGAGCCTACGCTCGGCTCACGCGCGCAGCGCGGCTTTATCGCAACCTGACCGAAGAGCAGCCGAGCATGGGCTCGGCTCTACAGCCGACCGGCCCGCCCTTGTAGAGCCGAGCCTACGCTCGGCTCACGCGCGCAGCGCGGCTTTATCGCAACCTGACTGAAGAGCAAGCCGAGCGTGGGCTTGGCTCTACTCTTCTTCTTCCGGCACCTGGTCCGCATTCAACGTGCGGGCCTTGCGCTTGGGCGCGGTGAACGGGGTCGGCGTCGGCACGCCCGGCAGCGCGCTGCCGAACACCATGTGCGCGCCGGCACGCAGACTGCCGCCGGCCATTTCCAGTTCGAACCGCTCGGCATCGCGCTCGCGGATCTGTTCGGCGATCTCCTGCGCGTCGTCCTCGTCCGCACCCAGCTCCATCAGTGCGGCCTGGCCGAACATCAGCGCCGATTCAAACGTTTCGCGGATCTGGAAATCGACGCCGGCATGGATCAACCGCAGCGAGTGCTCGCGGTCGAACGAGCGCACCAGCAGCTTGGCCTGCGGGAACTCATGCGCCACCAGTTCAACGATGCGGTCGGCATCCTCGGCGTTGTTCACGCACACCGCGATGGCCCGCGCGGTAGCGGCGCCGGAAGCATGCAGCACGTCCAGGCGGGTGCCATCGCCGTAATAGATCTTGAAACCAAAACGCTCGGCGTTGTGGATCATCTCCACATCGTTGTCGATGATGGTCACGTCCACGTCGCGCGCCAGCAGCGACTGGCTGGCGACCTGGCCGAAGCGGCCGAAACCGATCATCAGCACGCTGCCGGAAAGGCCATCGGCCTCGTCCACGCCGTCCATGTTCACCGTCGGCTTCGGCGCGATGCGCTTGTAGACCAGCACCACCAGCGGGGTCAGCGCCATCGACAGCACCACCACGGCGGTGAAGTTGGCATTGATGTCCACGTCGATGACGCCGGCACTGGCCGCAGCAGAGAACAGTACGAAGGCGAACTCGCCGCCCTGCGCCATCAGGACACCGCGATCCAGCGCCTGTGCGTGATCACTGCCCATGATGCGCGCGACCACGTAGATGCACAGCGCCTTGGCCGCCATCAGCGCCAGCACCAGGCCCAGGATCAGCGGCCAGTTTCCCGCCACCACGCCCAGGTCCAGCGCCATGCCCACGCTGAGGAAGAACAGGCCGAGCAGGATGCCGCGGAACGGCTCGATGTCCGCTTCGATCTGGTGGCGGAAGGTCGACTCGCTCAGCAGCACGCCGGCCAGGAACGCGCCCATCGCCATCGACAGGCCGGACAGCTGCATCAGCAGCGCCGCGCCCAGCACCACCAGCAACGCGGCAGCAGTCATCACCTCGCGCGCCTTCGATTCGGCAAGCAGGCGGAACAGCGGATTGAGCAGGAAGCGGCCGACCAGCACCAGGCCGACGATGGCGCCGACGCCAATCGCCACCGACAACCAGCGCGAGCCCTCGCCATCGGCACTGCCCGCGCCCGGCGCCATCCAGGCCACCAGCGCCAGCAACGGCACGATCAGCAGGTCTTCGAACAGCAGAATCGAAACGATCTTCTGCCCCGACGGCAGCGCGATGTCACCGCGCTCGGCCAATAGTTGCATCACCACTGCGGTGGAGGTGAGCACGAAGCCGGTGGCGCCGATGAAGGCCACCTGCCACGGCAGGCCGAACAGCTTGGCGATGCTGGTCAGCACCAGCGCACAGGTGGCGATCTGCAGCGTGCCCAGCCCGAAGATTTCCTTGCGCAGGCTCCACAGGTGCGAAGGCCGCATTTCCAGGCCGATCACGAACAGGAACATCACCACGCCGAGCTCGGCGGTATGCAGGATCGCCTGCGGGTCGGAGAACCAGCCCAGCCCGAACGGTCCGATCGCCAGGCCAGCGGCGAAGTAGCCCAGCACCGAGCCCAGGCCGGCCCGGCGGAACAGGGGCACCATCACCACCGCCGCGCCCAACAGGGCGACGACCTTGACCAGCTCGCTGGTCGCTGCTTCTACCGCCATGCGGTGTGTTCCCCAAGATCCAGAATCGGGGTCAACAATAGAGCAATGCCGATGACGGCAATAGCACGCATGTTGCGTCGGATTGTCTTGGCGATGGAACGATGCAGCGGGTGAGCCCCGGCATCATCCCGAAACCATGCACATGCTTCGGTGGGCGCCATTACCTGTAGAGCCGAGCCCATGCTCGGCTGCTTCTGGCCTCGGCACGAAGAGCAGCCGAGCGTGGGCTCGGCTCTACAGTAGATCCACGCCATGCGTGGATGGACGCCCAGCCGTCATGCCCCGGTAGATCCACGCCATGCGTGGATGAATCCCCGGTCGGATTCACCCGCCCCGGCAGAAGGCGGCGTAATCGATATACCCCGGGAACGGCACGCCCGGCGCGCACACCGGGCACTGCGGGTCGGGCCGGATGCCGGTCTCGCGGAAGCGCATGCCCAGCGCATCGAAGCGCAGCAGGCGGCCGACCAGCGGCTCGCCGATGCCGAGCAGCAGCTTCAGCACCTCGGTGGCCTGCAGCACCCCAGCCAGGCCGGGCAACACGCCGAGCACACCGGCCTCGGAACAGTTCGGCGCAAACTCCGGCGGCGGCGGTTCGGGGAACAGGCAGCGGTAGCACGGCGCCACGCCACGCTGGCGGCCAGCGTCAAACACGCTTACCTGGCCGTCAAAGCGCTCGATGGCGGCATACACCAGCGGCTTGGCGTGCTTGATGCAGGCATCGTTGAGCAGGTAGCGCAGCGGGAAGTTGTCCGAGCCGTCCAGCACCACGTCCACGCCGTCCAGCAGCACATCCACGTTCTCGGATGTGACCCGCTCAGGCACGGCCTCGACCTCGATCGACGGGTTGAGTGCCAGCAACCGCTCGCGCGCCGAATCGACCTTGAGCTGGCCGACGCTGGCCTCGGTATGCACGATCTGCCGGTGCAGGTTGCTGCGCTCCACGCGGTCATGGTCGGCAAAACGCAGATGCCCTACCCCGGCTGCGGCCAGATAGAAGCCGGCCGGCGCACCCAGGCCGCCCGCGCCCAGCACCAGCACGCGTGATTGCTGCAACCGGCGCTGCCCGGCTTCGCCGACCTGCGGCAGCAGCAGGTGGCGTGAATAACGATCAAAGAAATCACGGTCGGCGGCGCTGGACAGCGGCTGCACCAACGGCAGCGACTGTTCGCGCCAGGCCACGGTGCCGCCGGTCACGGAAGCGACATTTGTGTAGCCTGCCTCCAGCAGGAACTGCGCGGCATCGGCCGAGCGCTTGCCGCTCTGGCAGATCAACAGGATGTGCTGGTCCTGCCGTGGCAGATGCGCGGCCGGGTCGGCCTGCAGCTCGGCCTTGGCCACGCCACGCGCGCCTTCGGCCATGCCGCCGGCCCGTTCGTGCGCCTCGCGCACATCGATCAGCACGGCGCCGTGGGCGAGGCGTTCATGCGCCTGCTGCGGGGAAAGCTCGGGAATGCTCATGCGCCCATTGTAGAGCCCGAGCCCCTGCTGAGCCGAGCGTAGGCTCGGCTCTACCCGGGTAGCGTCCGGCCCGATTGTAGAGCCGAGCCCACGGTCGGCTGCCTTTCTGCCGACCTCCGAGGAACCGAGCATGGGCTCGGCGCTACACGAAAAAGGCGGCCCTGCGGCCGCCTTCTCGTGAATCACTTGCCCTTGACGTGCTTCATCAAGCGCCGCTTGGCCTTGACCTGCCGCTCGGTGAGGACGTTCTTCTTGCCCTCGTACGGGTTGGTACCCTCGCGGAAGATGAAGCTCACCGGCGTGCCGATCAGCTTGAAACGCTTGCGGAAGAAGTTCTCCAGGTAGCGCTTGTACGACTCCTGCAGTTCCTTCAGGCGCGTGCCGTGCACGATGAAGGTCGGCGGGTTGGCGCCGGCCGGGTGCACGTAGCGCAGCTTGGAGACGTGGCCGCGGATGGTCGGCGGCGGGTTGGTCTCGTAGGCCACTTCCAGCGCCTTGTTCACTTCGCTGGTGGTGAAGGTCTTGTTCGCCGATTCGTGCGCGCGGTGCACCGCGCGGAACAGCTCGCGCAGGCCCGAGCCGTGCTTGGCCGAGATGCGCACCGATTCAGCCCACGGCACGAAGCCCAGCTTCAGCGACAGCATGGTCTCGGCCTGCTCGCGCTGGTACTCGGTCAGGCCATCCCACTTGTTGATGGCGATCACCAGCGCACGGCCGGCGTCGAGCACCGCACCGAGCACAGTGGCGTCCTGGTCGGTCACGCCTTCGGTGGCATCCAGCATCAGCACGGCCACCTGGCACTGCTCGATGGACTGCATGGTCTTGACCACCGAGAACTTCTCGACGACCTCGTCCACGCGCGAACGGCGGCGCAGGCCGGCGGTGTCGATCAGGCGGTATTCGCGACCGTCGCGCTCGAGGTCCACTGCAATCGAGTCGCGGGTGGTGCCCGGCACGTCGGAGGCGATCATGCGCTCCTCGCCGAGGATGCGGTTGACCAGAGTCGACTTGCCCACGTTCGGGCGGCCGACGAAGGCAATGCGGATCCGGTTCGGATCGTTGTCCAGTTCTTCGCCGCTGCCTTCTTCCGGCAGGCGCTGGATCACTTCGTCCAGCAGATCGTCCAGGCCCTGGCGATGCGCGGCCGAGACGGTCAGCATTTCGCCGAAGCCGTAACGGGCGAACTCGGACCGCACGCTGTCCTCGTCGGTGCCGTCGATCTTGTTGATCAGCAGCAGCGTCGGGCGCGACAGCTTGCGCAGCCAGGCCAGGATCTCGTCGTCCAGCGCCGAGGTGCCCTCGCGGGCGTCGACGACGAACAGGATCAGATCGGCTTCGGCCGCGGCAGCACGCGCCTGGCGCGTGGTGGCGCCCGCCAGGCCTTCGTCCTCGCCGGCGATACCGCCGGTATCCACGACGAGGAAATGGTTGTCCTCGTCGAGGCGGCAGACGCCGTAGTTGCGGTCACGGGTAACGCCGGGCTGGTCATGGACCAGCGCGTCGCGGGTGCGCGTAAGCGCATTGAAAATAGTCGACTTGCCGACATTCGGCCGTCCAACCAGGGCGACCAAAGGCAGCATCGCGATTACTCCAATTTTTAATTTGCCAACCGGAAGGCGGTCAGCTTGCCATCCACGTTCTGCACCAGCAGCACCCCGTCGACGACGACCGGCTGGGCCAGCAGGGCGTCGCCGCCGCTCTTCGCCCGTGCCGCCATCGCACCATCGGAGGTCTTCAACCAGTGCACGTATCCCTTGTAGTCGCCAACGACCACGTAATCACCGTGCAGCGCCGGACCGGTCAGCGAACGACGCGCCAGCTCGGTCTGCGACCACATGGCAGCGCCGGTCGCCTTGTCCAGGCCGAACACGCCACCCTTGTTGTCGGTGACGAACACATTGCCCGACGACACCGCCACGCCACCTGCACCGCCATGGTCACGCGCCCACAGCGGGCGACCGGTCGGGCCCTCGATGGCCATGGTCTGGTTCTTGAAGCTGCTCACGAAGAGGGTGTTGCCGTCCAGCACGGGGGCGCCGTCCACGTCGGCCATGCGCTCCAGCTCGGTACGGCCTTCGCCGTTGCCGATGTTCTGCTCCCACAGGGTGCGGCCATCCTGCATGGCGAGCGCGGCAACCGCGCCTTCGTCCTTGCCGATGAACAGCACGCCCGGGCCGGTCACCACCGGCGCGTTGCCGCGCACGGTCAGCGCCGGCAGCTCGCTCGGGTTGAACCACTTCTGGGTGCCGTTGCCGGCATCGAAGGCGGTCACGCGGCCGTCGTTGCTGCGCACGAACACCAGGCCCTGGGCCACGGCCGGCGCGGCAATCACTTCACCCGGAACACGGGCGCGCCACTTTTCGCTGCCGTCGTTGATGTCCAGGGCAATGACCTGGCCATCGAGCGTGCCGATCACGACCAGGTTCTCACCGACACCCGGGCCGCCGGACAGGCGCAGCTTCGGCTTCTTCTTTTCCTTGGTCGGTTCCCAGGTCCAGACCTTCTTGCCGGTCTGCAGGTCGATGGCGTGCACGCCACCGGTGATCGCCGCAGCGAACACATGGCCATTGGCAACGGCCGGGCCCTGGCGCACGCCGATGCGGCGCTCGCCCTTGCCGAGGTTGACCGACCAGGCCTTGTTGACCTTGACGCTCGGCTCGAACTTGACCAGCTCAGCCGGCTCCTGCGCCTTCTTCGCTGCTGCGTCCTTGCCGGCGAACCAGCCCTTCATGGTGCTGCAGCCGGTCAGGGCCATGCCCATCAGGAGCACGGTGCCGACGCGGGTGATCATGACCTTCTGACTCATCAAACCGACTCCGCAGGGGCGGCGACCGTGCCGCCGGCATCCATAACCTTGGTTTCCAGCAGGCGCCGCTGCGGCGCTGCCACGTCCAGCGACTTCAGCGCCTTCTCGTACTGTTCACGGGCACCATCGCGCTTGCCCTGCGCCATCAGCGCGTCGCCATGGATTTCCAGGCTGCTGCTGTCGGTGGCGCTGCCCAGCAGCTTGATGGCTTCGTCGCTCTTGCCGGTGGCCACCAGCAGGCGGGCCACACGCTGGTCGACCACGCGCTGCAGGTCGCCTTCGACCTTCACGCCGCGCAGGGTGGCCAGCGCTTCTTCATTCTTGCCGGCGTCGACCTGGGCCTTGGCCAGCTGCAGCGCCGCGAGGTCGCCGTAGATGCTGGACGGACCGGCTTCGAGCGCCTTCACTGCCTTGGCAGCGTCGTCGAGCTTGTTCTGCTGCAGGCCGACCAGGGCCTTCTGGTACTCGACGTTGGCCGAGGCCAGCTTGCCGCCCTGATCCTTCTGGTACCACTGCCAGCCGGCAATGGCACCGATGGCGATGACCACGCCACCGAGGATGCTGGCGCCATTCTTCCGCAGCCAGCTGCGGACGCGTTCACTTTGTTCGTGCTCGTCGAGCAGATCGTCGATCGCCATGCGTACTCTCGCCCCGCCCATCGGGAGGGACCATTGGGTTTAATCGAAGGTGGTGAAACCGCGCCTCAGTGCGAAACCGGGACTACGGAGCCTTCAGAGGATACCTGAAAGCGTGCCACGTTGGCTCGCTGGTAGGGGGTCAGATCGACGATAGCGCCGTTCTGCTGAACCTGGACCGCCGAAGCGTTGCCCAGGGTCACCCGGGTCACCTGGCCCGGGGTGAAGCTGCGGCTCTCGCCGGACTTGATCAGCGCCTTTTCGACGGTGGCGCCGTCCGGACCACCGATATCGACCCAGCTGTCGCCGCTGAACTGCATCTCCAGCGTATTGCCGACAGCGGCCGGGGCGGCCGGGGCCGAACGCGGCACCGGGGCCAGCGAGGCCACGTACGGGGTCGCTGCCGGCTTGCTGGCCGGGGCACTCGCGACTTCAGCCGGTGCCGAGGGCTCGACACCCGCAGCCGACGGGGTTACCGGCACGGCAGCCGGGATGGCGTCCAGTGAGGCGGTATTCGGCGACGGGGTGGCGCTGCCATCGAAATGGCCGCGGGTGGCGAACCACACCGGCACGGCCAGCACCGCGGTGATGCCGACATACAGCATGCGACGGCCGAGGTTCTCGGCAATGCGGCGTGCACGCGGGGTATGGGTATGGCTGACCAGCGTGGGCGGCACTACGGGCCCGACCTGGGCCTGTTCCAGCAGCTGGCTGATATCCACGCCCAGCAGGCGCGCGTAGCTGCGCAGCTGGCCGCGCACGAATACCGGCGCCCCCAGCTTCTGCCACTGTTCCTCTTCCAGCGACTTGACCACCTGGACCGGCATGCGCAGGCGCGAGCCGACATCCTCAAGGGTCAGTCCGGCCGCTTCACGGGCCTGGCGCAGGCGGGTGCCGCAGCCGGCCGCAGTCTCGAGAGCGCTCACAGTCTGGTCATCAATCACAATGCATCAACCCTGGAGTTAGGAGCCCGCTTCCTGCGGAAATTCCTGTCGAATCCGCTGGAGATAGCGGTCAGATGCCGCCCTATCCCCAAGCCGCGCTTCGATTTGAGACGCAAGTTGTAACACGGAACGCGTTGCGGGTGCAGCCGCAATCCTACGTTCGGCGAAGGCCCGGGCCTCCATGTAGCGGCCTTGGCGGAAGCTGAGCTGGGCCATGGCCTCCAATGCGACCGGGTTGCCTGGCAAGGTCGCCAGCGCCGCGCGCAGGTCGCGCTCGGCACGCTCGAACTGCCCTGCATCCAGCGCACAGCCGCCGGCGTTGGCCTGTGCTTCGGCCGCAGCGGCGTTGCCCGGCGCCTTCTGGGCACGATCAAACCAGATCAGCGATTCGGCCGCCTGGCCCTGCTGGCAAAGCCAGGCACCATAGTTGTTGAGCACGTCGCCGCGTTGCGGCGCCAGTTCCGCGGCCTTGCGGAAGTTCTCGCCAGCCTGCTGGCTGCGACCGCGACGCTCGTCGATGCCGGCAAGCAGCACCAGAGCGTCGGGGGACGTGGGCATCAGCTTCTGGGCTTCGCGCGCCTTGCGCTCGGCAGCATCGAGATTACCGGCCTGGATGTCGCGGCCAGCCAGGGACAGCAACTCCTGCCAGCGCACCTGCTGCCGTACCCCGTCCGGGTCACGGACGGAGTAGACCGGCGCCTCACTGGGGCCCAGCTGGGCTTTTGGATGGGATTTGCAGCCGCCGACCGCGAGAGCCAGCGTGCCTGCGAGCAGAACCAGCCAGAGGCGGTCAGGCCGCGGCATCGCTCCCCTTCCCCGCCTGCAGCGTCTTGTTGAATTCGGCCTGGCGGCGGGTACGGTCCATCACCTGGCCCTTGAGCTGGCCACAGGCGGCGTCGATGTCGTCGCCACGGGTGCGGCGGACCATGGTCAGCACGTTGCTGTCGAGCAGGATCTTCTGGAAAGCGCGGATTTGCGCCTCGTCGGAGCGCTCGTAGCGGGTGCCCGGGAACGGGTTGAAGGGGATCAGGTTGACCTTGCCCGAGTCCCTGGCCTGCACCGCGTTGTCGAACTGGTGCATCAGGCGGGCCAGTTCGCGGGCATGCTCGGGCTTGTCGTTGATGCCCTTCATAAGGGTGTACTCGAAGGTGACCGATTCGCGGCGCTTGTTGGCGCGCAGGTAACGGGCACACGAGGCCATCAGCTCGGCGATCGGGTACTTCTTGTTCAACGGCACCAGCGTTTCGCGCAGTGCGTCATTCGGCGCATGCAGGGAAACGGCCAGCGACACGTCGCTTTCGGCGGACAGGCGGTCGATCTGCGGCACCAGGCCGGAGGTCGACAGGGTCACGCGCTTGTTGGCCAGGCCGTAGCCCAGATCGTCACGCATCACGCTCATGGCGCGCACGACGTTGTCGAAATTCATCAGCGGCTCGCCCATGCCCATCATCACCACGTTGGTGAGACGGCGCATCTGGTGCGGCACGTTACCCAGGTGGCGCGCGGCAACCCACACCTGGCCGATGATCTCGGCGGTGGTCAGGTTGCGGTTGAAGCCCTGGGTGGCGGTGGAGCAGAACGTGCAGTTCAGGCCGCAACCGACCTGCGAGGACACGCACAGCGTGCCGCGGGTCTTGTCCGGGATGTACACGGTCTCGATGGCGTTCTTGCCATCCACGCCCATCGCCAGCAGCCACTTGTGGGTGCCGTCGGCGGAGGGCTTGTCGAACACGATGTTGGGGACAACGACCTCGGCATGGGCCTGCAGCTTGGCGCGCAGGACCTTGCCGAGATCGGTCATTTCATCGAAGTCGGTGACGTAGCGATGGTGGATCCACTTCATCACCTGATGGGCACGGAACTTCTTCTCGCCGAGCTTTTCGACGAAAAACTGTTCCAGGCCCGCGCGATCGAGGTCGAGCAGGTTCTGCTTGCCAGCCGTGGGTGCCGACTTCGGCAGCGGCTGGATGGCGGGGGACTGTACGACCTCGTTCACGGCATTACTCTCAGCGCGAAACGACTTCGGTGGCGGCGAAGAAGTAGGCGATTTCAATCGCGGCATTCTCGACCGAGTCCGAGCCGTGGGCGGCGTTGGCATCGATGGATTCGGCGAAGTCGGCGCGGATGGTACCGGCGGCGGCTTCCTTCGGGTTGGTGGCGCCCAGCAGGTCGCGGTGGGCCAGGACGGCGTTCTCGCCTTCCAGGGCCTGGATCATCACCGGGCCGGAGATCATGAACTCGACCAGCGCGTTGAAGAACGGACGCTCGCGGTGGACGGCGTAGAAGCCTTCGGCTTCACGGCGCGACAGCTGCTTGTACTTGGCGGCCACGACCTTCAGGCCGGCCTTCTCGAAGCGGGCGTAGATTTCGCCGATGACGTTCTTGGCAACGGCGTCCGGCTTGATGATCGAAAGGGTGCGCTCCAGCGCCATGGGATGTCTCCAATGGAATCGGGCCGCTGATGGCCCGAAGGGTAACATGAAAAAAACCCGCGTCGGGACGCGGGCTTAGCCTGATAAACGTAGGCGAATTGTAAAAGATAACGTGGCCGGGTGGTAGAGGGCCGTGCGGCCCCGTTGTAGAGCCGAGCCCATGCTCGGCTGGCCTTTGCGCCGAAGAGCAGCCGAGCGCGGGCTCGGCTCTACAGTTTCACGCCCACCCATTCACCCACCTGAGCGGATTCTGACCACCCTGCACAGTTTTGCTGCACTGCAAAATGCCATACGGTACCGTCTGGTTCTAGTATCAAACAATCGTTTGATTAAGGTCCGCCCACCGATGGCCAAGCCCGCCCACTTCTCGACCAAGGACCGGATCCTCGGTGCCGCCGAGGAGCTGTTCGCCCAGCACGGCTTCGCCGGCACCTCGCTGCGTCAGGTCACCAGCCAGGCCGACGTCAACATCGCGGCGGTCAACTACCACTTCGGCTCCAAGGAAAACCTGGTCAACGAGGTCTTCCGCCGCCGCATGGACGAGATGACCGGCGCCCGCCTGTCACAGCTCGAGCGCGCCCGCGCGGAGCATCCGGGCGAACTGCGCCCGGTGCTGGCCGCCTTCGTCGAGCCCGCTCTGGCGCTGGCCCAGGACCGCCAGAACGGCGGCGCCTTCGTGCGCGTGATCGCCCGCGCCTACGCCGAGAAGAACGACAACCTGCGCAAGTTCCTGTCCGACCACTACGGCCACGTGCTGCGTGCGTTCGGCAAGGCCATCGGCGAGTGCGTGCCCGGCCTGAGCAAGGAAGAGCTGTACTGGCGCCTGGACTTCCTGGCCGGCTCGCTCACCTATGCCATGGCCGACTTCGGGCTGATCAAGCGTCCCGCCGGTGTCACCGAAGCGGCGCATCGTGCCCATGCCGCCCACGAACTGATCCATTTCGCCGAAGCCGGGTTCCGCGCCGCCGCACGCGCCAGCGCCCTGCCCGCTTCCCTTTGATTCCACCCAGTAACTGCTGACCAACAAAGGCCCTACACCATGTCCAATTCCCTGCTAGTCCGCCGCGCCGCCGTGCTGGGTGCCGGCGTCATGGGTGCCCAGATCGCCGCTCACCTCACCAACGCGGGCGTAGACACCGTGCTGTTCGACCTGCCTGCCAAGGAAGGCCCGGCCGACGGCATCGTGCTGAAGGCGATCGCCAACCTGGGCAAGCTGAGCCCGGCACCGCTGGCCAGCAAGTCGCTGGCCGAAGCCATCACCCCGGCCAACTACGAGTCCGGCCTGGAGCAGCTGAAGGACTGCGACCTGATCATCGAGGCCATCGCCGAGCGCATGGACTGGAAGCAGGACCTGTACAAGAAGATCGCCCCGTTCGTGGCCGACCACGCGGTGCTGGCCTCCAACACCTCGGGCCTGGGCATCAACAAGCTCGCCGACGTGCTGCCGGAGCAGCTGCGCCACCGCTTCTGCGGCGTGCACTTCTTCAACCCGCCGCGCTACATGCACCTGGCCGAGCTGATCCCGGCCACCACCACCGATGCCGCTGTGCTGGAAGGCCTGGAAGCCTTCCTGGTCACTACCCTGGGCAAGGGCGTGGTGTACGCCAAGGACACCCCGAACTTCATCGGCAACCGCATCGGTGTGTTCTCGATCCTGTCCACCATCCACCACACCCAGGAATTCGGCCTGGGCTTCGATGAAGTGGACGGCCTGACCGGCCCGCTGGTCGGCCGCCCGAAGTCGGCCACCTACCGCACCTCCGACGTGGTCGGCCTGGACACCATGGCCCACGTCATCAAGACCATGGGCGACACCCTGCCGAATGATCCGTGGCATGAATTCTTCAAGTCGCCGAAGTGGCTGGACGCCCTGATTTCCAAGGGCGCGCTGGGCCAGAAGACCGGCGCCGGCATCTTCCGCAAGGTCGGCAAGGACATCGTTGTTCTCGACCTGGAAAAGCAGGACTACCGCCCGGCCGACCGCACCGCCGCACCGGAAGTGGTCGAAATCCTCAAGATCAAGAACCCGGCCGAGAAGTTCGCCAAGCTGCGCGAGAGCCAGCACCCGCAGGCGCAGTTCCTGTGGGCGACCTTCCGCGACCTGTTCCACTACAGCGCCTACCACCTGGCTGATATCGCCGAAACCGCACGCGACGTCGATCTGGCCATCCGCTGGGGCTACGGCTGGTCGCTGGGCCCGTTCGAAACCTGGCAGGCGGCCGGCTGGAAGCAGGTTGCGCAGTGGATTGCCGATGACATCGTCGCCGGCAAGAGCATGAGCAACGCCCCGCTGCCGGACTGGGTGTTCGATGGCCGCGACGGCGTGCACGCCGCCGAGGGCAGCTACAGCCCGTCGCGCAACGCCAAGCTGCCGCGCTCGTCGCTGCCGGTGTACCAGCGCCAGCGTTTCCCGGATCCGCTGCTGGGCGAGAAGTTCGCGCCGGGCGAGACCGTGTTCGAGAACGACGGCCTGCGCATGTGGCACGACGGCGACGGCATCGCCGTGGTCAGCTTCAAGACCAAGATGAACACCGTGTCCGACCAGGTGCTCGATGGCCTGCAGGAATGCGTCAGCCGCGCCGAGAAGGACTTCCAGGGCCTGGTGATCTGGCAGCAGAAGGAACCCTTCTCTGCCGGTGCCGACCTGGCCGGTGCCCTTGGCCTGCTGCAGGCCGGCAAGGTCGACCAGTTCGAGGAAATGGTCGCCAACTTCCAGCGCACCAGCCAGCGCATCAAGTACTCGCTGGTGCCGGTGGTTGCGGCCGTGCGCGGCCTGGCCCTGGGTGGCGGCTGCGAATTCCAGATGCACAGCGCCAAGACCGTGGCCTTCCTGGAAAGCTACATCGGCCTGGTCGAGGCCGGCGTCGGCCTGCTGCCGGCCGGTGGTGGCCTGAAGGAACTGGCCGTGCGCGCCTCGCAGGCCGCGGGTCCGGGCGGCGATGTGTTCGCCGAACTGAAGAAGACCTTCGAGACCGTGGCGATGGCCAAGGTGTCCAACTCGGCGGTCAACGCCAAGGAACTGGGCCTGCTGCGCAGCACCGACAAGGTGGTGTTCAACAGCTACGAAGCGCTTTACATCGCCAAGGCCGAAGCACGCGCGCTGGCCGAAGCGGGCTATCGTCCGCCGCTGCCGGCACGCCGCATCCAGGTGGCCGGCGACGTGGGCATCGCCACCTTCAAGATGATGCTGGTCAACATGCTGGAAGGCCGTTTCATCAGCCCGTACGACTACGAGATCGCCGAGCGCATCGCCACCGTGCTGTGCGGCGGCAAGGTCGATCGCGGCACCCTGGTGGACGAAGAGTGGCTGCTGACGCTGGAGCGCAAGCACTTCGTCGAACTGGCCCAGCAGGAAAAGACCCAGGCCCGCATCGCGCACATGCTGAAGACCGGCAAGCCGCTGCGTAACTGATTGATGGCGGGTGCCGGCCGTTGGCCGGCACTCCTCCGCCTCTGGTAGGTGCCCACCCTGGTGGGCACACCGGCAAAAACTTCGAGAGATCACTGCAATGACCAAGCAAATCCAGGACGCCTACATCGTCGCCGCCACCCGTACCCCGGTCGGCAAGGCGCCCAAGGGCATGTTCCGCAACACCCGCCCCGACGACATGCTTGCGCACGTGCTGCGCAGCGTCGTCGCGCAGGCCCCGGGCGTGGACGTCAACCGCATCGATGACGCGATCATCGGCTGCGCCATGCCGGAAGCCGAGCAGGGCATGAACGTGGCGCGCATCGGCGTGCTGCTGGCTGGCCTGCCCAACACCATCGCCGCGCAGACCGTGAACCGCTTCTGCTCCTCCGGCCTGCAGGCCGTGGCGCAGGCCGCCGATGCGATCCGCCTGGGCAACGCCGACCTGATGCTGGCCGGCGGCACCGAATCGATGTCGATGGTGCCGATGATGGGCAACAAGATCGCGATGGCCCCCAGCGTGTTCGACAACGACCACGTGGCCATCGCCTACGGCATGGGCATCACCGCCGAGAAGGTGGCCGAAGAGTGGAAGGTCTCGCGCGAAGACCAGGACGCCTTCGCCCTGGCCTCGCACCAGAAGGCCATGGCCGCGATCCAGAACGGCGAGTTCAAGGACGAGATCAGCCCGTACGAGATCGTCTCGCACCTGCCGGACCTGGCCGATGGCCAGCGCATCATCACCCGCAACAAGATTGCCGACACCGACGAAGGCCCGCGCCCGGATTCCTCGGCTGAAGGCCTGGCCAAGCTGCGCCCGGTGTTCCGTAACGGCCAGTTCGGCGGCACCGTGACCGCCGGCAACTCCTCGCAGATGAGCGATGGCGCCGGTGCCGTGCTGCTGGCGTCGGAGCAGGCGATCAAGGATTACGGCCTGACCCCGCTGGCCCGTTTCGTCAGCTTCTCGGTGGCCGGCGTGCGTCCGGAAGTGATGGGCATCGGCCCGATCGCCGCGATCCCGAAGGCCCTGAAGCAGGCCGGCCTGACCCAGGACCAGCTGGACTGGATCGAGCTCAACGAAGCCTTCGCCGCGCAGTCGCTGGCGGTGATCCGCGATTGCGGCCTGGACCCGAGCAAGGTCAACCCGCTGGGCGGCGCGATCGCCCTGGGCCACCCGCTGGGTGCGACCGGCGCGATCCGTACCGCCACCCTGCTGCACGGCCTGCGTCGTCGCCAGCAGAAGTACGGCATGGTGACGATGTGCATCGGCACCGGCATGGGCGCAGCGGGTATTTTCGAGGCGCTGTAAGTTTCAAAGCGTTGCCGGCGGACGTTTCGGTTTGCTGGGGTGCCCGGGTGGGTGAGGCTGCCCGGGACACGCCGTAAACCCGTCCCTGGGGGCTTGGCAGCGGCATCCATGCCGCTGACAGTCCCGGTCAGCCTCACCCACCCGCGCCATCCAGCATTCCGCGCGGCGGAGGGTGAGCAAAGGCAAGAGCAGTAGATCCACGCCGTGCGTGGATGCTTTTGATCCTGCTCTGGAAACGAAAAAGGCAGCCATCGGCTGCCTTTTTTGTTTCTGCCCTTGATTCCGCCCTTCGCGTCCGCGCCGCACGGAAACGGTCGAGAGGGGGCGGATGGCCCTCTCCAAAACCGTTGGCGCCATGGGCCCGAGGCATGCCTCCGGCGGGTTGGGCAGGACGCCCAACCCCGGTCTTGCCGTGTGCGCAGGACAGCGCACACGAGCAAGGCGCCATCGAGCACCATGGAAGGGCTTTGGCGTGTTTTGGAGAGGGCCATCCGCCCCCTCCCCCACGTATCAATCAAGGCGCCGCGAACGGAGCGCTCGATAAACCTTATTCCGCCAACATCGCCGCCAGCTTCTCCCGCGCCGGCCCTGCCAGCTTCGGGTTGTCCAGCGCGAAACGGATCGTCGCTTCGACCAGCCCCAGGTGCGTGCCGCAGTCGAAGCGCGTGCCCTCGAAACGATAGGCATCGACTTCTTCGGTCTTCAGCAGCTGCGCGATCGCATCGGTCAGCTGGATCTCACCGCCGGCGCCGCTGCCGGTATTTTCCAGCAGCTCGAAGATCTTCGGGCTCAGCACGTAGCGGCCGACCACGGCCAGGTCGCTCGGCGCGTCCTCCGGCTTCGGCTTCTCCACGATCTGCGAAATGCGCCCCTTGCGGCCATCGAAGGCCTCGGTTGCGACGATGCCATAGCTGGCGGTCTTGTCGTGCGGCACATCTTCAACGGCGATGACGCTGGCGCCACTGGCTTCGTTCAGATCGGCCATCTGCTTCAGCGCGCCGTCGCCCCGGTTCCAGATCAGGTCGTCCGGCAGCAGCACTGCAAACGGCTCGTCACCGATCACGGCCTTCGCACACAGCACCGCATGGCCCAGGCCCAGGGCCTCGGCCTGGGTCACGAAGATCGCACGCACGCCGTTGGGCAGCACGTGGCGGATCATCTCCAGCTGTTCCTGCTTGCCGGCGCGCTCGAGCTTCTGCTCCAGCTCGTAGGCCTTGTCGAAGTAGTCGGCGACCGCGTGCTTGTAGCGGTTGGTGATGAACACCAGCGTGTCACAGCCCGCTTCGATCGCCTCATCGACCGCGTACTGGATCAGCGGCCGATCAATGATCGGCAGCATCTCCTTCGGTACGGTCTTGGTTGCTGGCAAAAAACGCGTCCCGAGTCCTGCCACCGGGAAAACCGCTTTGCGAATTCGCTTGCTCATTGGTGCCTGTTGGCCTCACGTGCCGGAAAAGGCACGACTTTAGCGGATGAGATGTAAGCATCCTGTTCGATCGGAGAGAACTCCGGCATCGTCGCAAACAGGAGTTCCTTGATGGTGTCGGTGTCATAGCTGCACACCGCGTCGCGCAGGCGCGGGACGTTGCCCAGCACCAGATCGCGCGAGAACGTGCGCACGCCGGCTTCGAGGATCTTCGGATGCGCGGTGGCGCGGTAGTCCTCGTCCGAGTAGAACAGCGTCTCGTGCAGCTTCTCGCCCGGGCGCAGGCCGGTATAGATGATCTGCACATCCTTGTACGGCTGCTTGCCCGCCAGGCGGATCATCTGCTCGGCCAGGAGGCGGATCGGCACCGGCTCACCCATGTCGAGCGTGTAGATCGCACCATGCGATGCCGACGCCGCTGCCTGCAGGATCAGCTGGCAGGCCTCGGGGATGGTCATGAAGTAGCGGCTGACTTCCGGGTCGGTGACCGTGACCGGGCCGCCGCGCAGGATCTGTTCGCGGAACAGCGGCACCACACTGCCGGCCGAGGCCAGCACGTTGCCGAAACGTACCGTGACGAAACGGGTGTGCGTGGACTTCTGGTCCAGGCTCTGGCAGATCATCTCGGCGTAGCGCTTGCTCGCACCCAGCGCGTTGACTGGATCGACCGCCTTGTCGGTGGAGATGAACACGAAATGCTCGACGCGTGCTTCAAGGCAGGCACGGGCCACGTTCTCGGTCGCCAGAATGTTGTTGCGCACTGCTTCGCGCAGCTGCCGTTCCAGCACCGGCACATGCTTGTAGGCAGCGGCATGGAATGCGGTGTCGACCGGATGCAGCGAGAGTGCATGGCGGATCACCGCGGGGTCGCCACAGTCGCCCAGCACCGCTTCGATCTCGATATCGGGGAAGCTGCGGCGCAGCTCACCTTCGATGGTCAGCAGCAGCAGCTCGCTGATCTCCAGCAGGACGATGCGGCCGGCACCGTGGCGTGCGCACTGGCGGCACAGCTCCGAGCCGATCGAACCACCGGCACCGGTGACCATCACGGTGCGCCCGCCCAACCAGCCACGGATCAGGTTCCAGTCCGGGGTGATCGGCTTGCGGCCAAGCAGGTCCTCGATCGCCACTTCCTTCAGCTGGCCTGGCAGCGACTGGCCCTGCAGGATGTCGCTGAGCTTGGGCACCGTGCGGAACGGCACGCCGGTGCTTTCACAGATGGCGACCACACGCTGCATGCCCGCGGCATCCAGCGAAGGCATGGCGATCACCAGCAGCTTGGCCGCCGTCTCGCGGACCACCGTCGGGGCATCATCCAGACTGCCGAGGATCGGCAGGCCCTGCAGATTGGCGCCACGCAGGTGGGGTGCATCATCCAGCAGGCCGACCGGCTCGAAGTTGCCGGAACGGCGCAGATCGCGGACCAGGGTCTCGGCTGCCTGCCCGGCACCGAGGATCAGCACGCGGCGCGCGCTCGAATCGGACTGCAGTGCCTGGTAGTCCTTCCAGGCCCGGTACAGCAGGCGCGGCGCGCCCAGCAGCGCCGACAGCGCGAACGGATAGATCACCAGCACCGACATCGGCACGCCGTCGAAGCGCTTCCACATCAGCACCAGCACGATGCCGACCAGGCCGATGAAGCTGGCCTTGAAGATGTTCAGCAGGTCGCTGACGCTGGCGAAACGCCACAGCCCGCGATACAGGCCCACGCGCCAGAACACCAAGCCCTGCAGCAGCAGCACCAGGGTGGTATCGACGTTCCAGAGGGGCAGCGCGGGCGCGTTGGGCAGAATCGAGTAGCGCCCCGCGTGAAGCAGCTGCCAGCATGCCCAGACCATGAACAGGTCATGGCAGACAATGGCCGAGCGCGGCATCAGGCCCAGAATTCTGTCCCGCAGGGGTGAAGCCATAAGTCAGGTAGATCCTTGTCGGTGACGCAATCCATTGCGCAGGAGGAGCCAAACGACGCTCAGCGCGGCAAACCACGCGACCGCCAGGACAGCCTCCCACCTCGGCTGCAAATTGGAGCAGACATTAAGCACTGTAATGCTGAACAGGCCCAAAGCAAAGTACATCCCTGTCACCTGGGCATGACTGGCTCCTGCCTGTACCGCCCGCTGGTAGACATGCTGGGTATGGGGTTCCATCCAGCGTTGTCCTGAAATGATGCGCGCCGCCAGTGTGAAGCCAGCGTCCACAAGGAACGCCGAGGCCGGCACCAGCAGCAGGATCCAGTGGATATCGGTACGCACCGCGGCGATGGCCAGAACGACGGCAACGGCATAGCCCAGCGCGCCACTTCCGACATCGCCCATGAAGATCCGCGCCCGTGGAAAATTGAACGGCAGAAAGCCCAGGCAGGCCAGGCCGAGCGCGACGGCGGCCAGCGAATAGGGCCAGGGCAGCACCGGCGCCAGGCCCAGCGCGACCACGATGGCCTGGCTGGCAGCAATACCGTTGATGCCATCCATGAAGTTCCAGATGTTGATCAGCGACGCGGTGAACACCAACACCAGCCCGGCCAGCAGCCAGCTGCCACCGTGCACCTTCACCAGCGCAGCCAGCAGTGCGGCGGCAATGAAATGCACCAGCAGGCGGCGCATGGCCGGCAACGGCCGGTGGTCGTCCCACCAGCCGATGCCCGCGACCAGCACCAGGCCGATGCTGGCGACCAGCAGGCTTGGCGCCGATTCGGGCCAGACCCACATCGCCACGCCAGCAGTGACAAGCAGGCTGATGACGATCGCGATTCCGCCGCCGCGCGGCGTTGCCACGCTATGGCTGCGACGCTCGCCGGGCTGATCCATCAGTTGCTGGCGCAGGGCATAGCCACGTGCCGCCCAGGTCAATCCGGCACTCAGCAGGGCAAGCCCCAGCAGCGCGCCCATCACGAGCCACGGCATGGATCAGAGCACCGCGTAGTTCAGCAGTGGCTTGACCGTGCCCCATTCCTTGCAGCTCGGGCACTGCCAGTGGTGGGTGCGTGCGCCGAAGCCGCAGCGGGTGCAGCGGTAGGCAGGGTTGCGCACCAGCAACTGGTCGGTGATGTGCTTGAGGTCGTGCAGGGTCGCGGTGGAATCGGCGCCCTCGGCCAGGGTCAGGTCGATCAGCGCCGATTCGCCACGCACCGACGGACGATCCTTGAGCTGGCGGCCAAGGTAGGCACGGGCCGGAGCCACACCCTCCTGCTCTTCCATCAGCCGGGTCAGGGCCAGCACCGGGGCAATGCCACGGTAGTGTTCGGTCATTTCCGACAGGAACGCACGCGCGCCCCCCAGGTCGCCGACCTTGCGGTAGTTTTCCATCAGCGCCGGCAGCAGCTCGGGCAGGTACTCCGGATCGTTGCGCGCGGCGCGTTCGAATGCACGCACGGCGGCTTCGGCATTACCCGCATCCGTCTCAAGTCGACCTTCGATGATGCCGGCGCGCACCGACATGGCGTCGGCCTGGTAGGCGCGGGCGATCGCCGCCCTCGCCTCTTCCAGCTTGCCGGCGCCACGGAAGCGTTCGGCCAGCTCGCATTCGAACTGACCGATCAGCTTGCCCATCGGCTCGCCGGTGACGTCTTCGAAGCGGGTGGCGTTGTCGATCGCCTTTTCCCAGTCACGCTCGGCCTGGTAGATGCCGATCAGGTGCTTGAGCGCCTGCGGAGCGCGCTGGTCCAGCTGCGCCAACTCGGTGAACACAGTCTCTGCACGGTCCAGCAGGCCGGACTTCATGTAGTCCTCGCCCAGCGCCAGCAGGGCCTGCACGCGCTGCGCGTCGCTCAGGTCATGGCGGTTGACCAGCCCCTGGTGCAGGCGGATGGCGCGGTCCACTTCACCGCGGCGGCGGAACAGGTGGCCCAGCGCAACCTGGGTCTCGAAGGTTTCCTTGTCCAGCTCGGCGATGTGCAGGAACAGTTCGATGGCCTTGTCCGGCTGCTCGTTGAGCAGGTAGTTCAGGCCACGGAAGTAGGTGCTGGACAGTCGGCTGACCTGGTTGTCACCGTGGCGCTGGCCGCCACGCCGGCCAATCACCCACCCGGCCAGTGCGGCCAGCGGAACGAACAGGAAAAACCACAGCCACTCGGTGACGAAATCCATCTTCGATCAGCGTCCATCAAAAGATTGGGGGGAAACACCCGCGGCCGGCGTGGCGGCGGACTTGTTGGCACGGCGCAGCTGGCCGTAGAGCGGAATGACCACGCTCACCAGCACCAGGCCGGCACCGACGATGACACCGATCAGCAGGGCCGCAATCAGCGCCACGCCCACGGAGGTATTCAACTGGGTAAACAGCAGGTTGATCGACATCGCGGTCATGTTGACCGCACCAATGATCAGCCCAAGGATCAGGACCGCCAGCAGGACCAGCAGACGAAAGACCTTCATGCGACAGCTCCAGTGGCAGGAGTCCGTAGCTTATCCGACCCGCGGCTGGATTCGCACGCGGTGGCGCGACGGAGGCTCAGGCCGGATCGGCGTCCAGCGGCAGCACACTGCTGACCCGCTCGCGCAGTTCCTTGCCCGGCTTGAAATGGGGGACGTGCTTGCCCGGCAGGGCAACCGATTCGCCGGTCTTCGGGTTGCGACCCAGGCGCGGCGGACGATAGTGCAGCGAGAAGCTGCCAAAACCACGGATTTCGATGCGATCCCCGGCGGACAGCGATCCACCCATCATTTCCAGCAATGACTTCACCGCCAGATCGACATCATCGGCCTTCAGGTGCGCCTGGCGGCGCGCAAGGATTTCGATCAGTTCGGATTTGGTCATTACCGGCTCACATCAGGGGCATCTCAGCCTGAAACGGCCCGGGCAGAAGCCCGGGCCGTCCAGGAAACAACAAACAGCGTAAGGCCGATTACTCGGACTTGTTGCCGTTCAGCTGTGCACGCAGCAGCGCGCCCAGCTGGGTGGTGCCGCTGGAAGCCGAAGAGGACTGGTATTCCTCCAGCACTTCGCGCATTTCCGCGTCGTCCTTGGCCTTGATCGACAGCTGCAGGGTACGGCCCTTGCGGTCCATGCCCACGAACTTGGCTTCGATCTTGTCGCCGACCTTCAGGTGCTGGGTGGCGTCGTCAACGCGCTCGTTGGCGATGTCGCGCGCCGAGACGTAACCTTCGATGCCGTCAGCCAGCTCGATGATCGCGCCCTTGGCGTCGACTTCCTTCACCACGCCTTCGACCTTGGAGCCCTTCGGATTGGCAGCCATGTACTGGCCGAACGGATCCTGCTCCAGCTGCTTCACGCCCAGGGAGATGCGCTCGCGCTCCGGATCGACAGCCAGGACGACGGCGTCCAGGGTATCGCCCTTCTTGAAGTTGCGAACGACGTCTTCGCCGGTGGTGTTCCAGCTGATGTCGGACAGGTGGACCAGGCCGTCGATGCCGCCGTCCAGGCCGATGAAGATGCCGAAGTCGGTGATCGACTTGATCTGGCCCGACACCTTGTCACCCTTCTTGTGGGTGGCAGCGAAGGTTTCCCACGGATTGGCGGCAACCTGCTTCATGCCCAGCGAGATGCGGCGACGCTCTTCATCGACGTCCAGCACCATCACTTCGACTTCATCACCAACCTGGACAACCTTGGACGGGTTGACGTTCTTGTTGGTCCAATCCATCTCGGAGACGTGCACCAGGCCTTCGACGCCCGGCTCGATCTCAACGAACGCACCGTAATCGGTGACGTTGGAGACCTTGCCGAAGACGCGGCTGTTGGCCGGGTAACGACGGCCGATGTTGTCCCACGGATCCTCGCCCAGCTGCTTCAGGCCCAGCGAAACGCGGTTGCGCTCGCGGTCGAACTTCAGCACGCGGACGTCCAGCTCGTCGCCGACGTTCACGACTTCCGACGGGTGACGCACGCGCTTCCACGCCATGTCGGTGATGTGCAGCAGGCCGTCGATACCGCCCAGGTCCACGAACGCGCCGTAGTCGGTCAGGTTCTTGACCACACCCTTCAGGATCGCGCCTTCCTGCAGCTTGTCCATCAGCTGCTCGCGCTCTTCCGAGTGCTCGCTTTCGACGACAGCGCGGCGCGAGACCACGACGTTGTTACGCTTGCGGTCCAGCTTGATGAGCTTGAACTCGAGTTCCTTGCCTTCCAGGTAGGCCGGATCGCGCACCGGGCGCACATCGACCAGGGAACCCGGCAGGAAGGCGCGGACATCCTTGATGTCCACGGTGAAACCACCCTTGACCTTGCCGCTGATGCGGCCGGTGATGGTTTCGTTCTTTTCCAACGCTTCTTCCAGCTCGTCCCACACCATCGCGCGCTTGGCCTTCTCGCGCGACAGGACGGTTTCGCCGAAGCCGTTCTCGATCGAGTCGAGGGCGACCTTGACGATGTCGCCTTCGGCGACGTCGATTTCGCCAGCGTCGTTACGGAACTGTTCGATCGGCACGATGCCTTCGGACTTCAGGCCAGCGTTGATCACCACGACGTCGCCGCGGACTTCAACAACGGTACCGCTGACGATGGCGCCCGGCTTCAGCTTGGCCAGGTTGGCCTGGCTGGCTTCAAACAGTTCGGCAAATGATTCGGTCATTAGATTTACTCTGTTGGACACATGGGTCGGTGGCGTCCCCTTCAGGGGAATGGCGACCGCCCGCCTGTTGGTCGACCCCGGAAACGCAGGTCGTGTGTAGTAGGAAAACCGCCACGCATCATTGCGCGGCGGAGCTGGTACAGCACTGCTTTGCGCAACCACCACCGATGCAGCTGGCAGTGCTCCCGCACGAACGGATCAGGCAGCCGGAACCGGAAGCAGATCCATCACTCGGGCAACGACATCATCGATGCCGATGCCTGTGGTGTCGATGAGGACAGCATCGTCTGCCGGCTTCAGCGGCGCCACGGTACGCTGAGCATCACGGGCGTCGCGGGCCATGATCTCGCGCAGGAGGTCATCAAAGTTAACAGAAACCCCCTTGTCTTTCAACTGCTTATGCCGGCGCTCGGCGCGCTCCTCGGCACTGGCGGTCAGGAAGACCTTGTAGGGGGCGTCCTTGAAGATCACCGTGCCCATGTCGCGGCCGTCGGCGACCAGGCCGGGCAGCTCCCTGAATGCGCGCTGGCGCTCCTTCAGGGCCGCGCGGACCTCGGGAATGGCGGCAATGGCCGAGGCCAGGGCGCCGGTGGTCTCCAGGCGCAGCTCGTCGGTGGCATCGGTGCCGTTGACCATGACCCGCATTGACTCGCCCCGTTCAACAAACTGAACATGGGTGTCGAAGGTGCAGCGCACCAGCGCCGAGGCGTCGGAGGTGTCGATGTCGGCCCAGCTCGCGGCCACGCCCACTGCGCGGTAAAGCGCACCCGAATCCAGGTAATGCCAGCCCATCCGGCGCGCGATGATGCGGCTGATGGTACCCTTGCCAGCCCCGGAAGGGCCGTCGATGGTCAGGACGGGAGCGAGTGGATTCATGGGGTTCCCAGAGCGTGTGAAGGGGTCATTCTAGCCCCTGCCCGAGGCCCCGCGCGGCGACTTTCGTGCAACCACTTGAAACATCGACAAAAAGCCCGGTAGAATGGCGGGCTTGAACGAGCGTCAACTGCCGATTGTCTTTCGCATATCGCGGCCACGCTCCACCCGAACAACTACTGTTTACGCCGAGGTATGCCATGAAAGTCCTGTCCTCCCTGAAGTCGGCGAAGGCCCGTCACCGCGACTGCAAGGTCGTCCGTCGTCGCGGCAAGATCTTCGTCATCTGCAAGTCGAACCCGCGTTTCAAGGCGCGTCAGCGCTAAGCCCAACAGCCCTCGCGGCTGCGGCTGGCCCTACGCGGGGCCGACCCGATGCAAGAAACCGCCTTCGGGCGGTTTTTTGTTTATGCGGCTTTTTCCTGCCGTTTTTGCTGTAATCGCCTTTCTTGACCACTGGGGAGTAGATCGAGATGAAGCGTTACCTGTCCGCCCTGGCCGTGATGGCCACCCTGGCCGCCGCTACGCCGGCGATGGCCGATACCCTGCTTGTCGACCGCGCCCGCGAGAAGCCGGCCGGTGCCCTGCCCGTGCGCGGCCAGAGCATGCAGCAGGTGCAGGCGCAGTTCGGCGCGCCGAGCGAACAGCTGCAGCCGCGCGGCGGGCAGAAGCGGCAATGGCCGACCATCAACCGCTGGGTGTACCCGCAGTTCACCGTCTACTTCGAGAAGCAGAAGGTGATCGACGTGGTGGCCAACCAGGCGGACCCGAACGAAATCGGCCCGAAACCGCCGATCCGTTGATCCCTTTACCCGCCGTGGGCGGGCCTGTGTAGCGAGACCATGAACCAGACCCTTCGTTTTCCTGCCGAGTGGGAAGCCCAGAGCGGCGTCCTGATTGCCTGGCCCACCGCCGACACCGACTGGGCCGACCGCCTGGGCCAGGTGGAAGAGACCTACATCGCCCTGGTCGCGGCCATCACCCGCTTCCAGCCGGTACTGATCTGCGTGGCCGACGACGATGTGGAGACCTATGCCGAAATGCGGCTGCGCTCCAACCGCATCGACATGGGCAAGGTCCACTTCACCACGGCCGCCTACGACGATACCTGGCTGCGCGACTCCGGCCCGATCACCCTGCGCCGCGCCGACGGCGGTTTCCAGCTGCTGGACTTCCGCTTCACCGGCTGGGGCGGCAAGTTCGATGCCACCCTGGATGACCAGCTGGTGGGGGTGCTCGACCAGGCCGGCGTGTTCAACGACGCGCCAGTGCGCAGCATCCCGTTTGCGCTGGAAGGCGGCGGCATCGAAACCGACGGCGAAGGCACCCTGCTGACCACCTGGAAGTGCCTGCACGAGCGCCACCCGGACCGCGACCGCGACAGCCTGAGCGCCGACCTGGCCGACTGGCTGCAGCAGGACCGCGTGCTGTGGCTGGACCACGGCTATCTGGAAGGCGACGACACCGACGCGCACATCGACACCCTCGCCCGCTTCGCTTCGGTCGACAGCATCGTCTACCAGGCCTGCGACGACGAGAGCGACTCGCACTACGCCGAGCTGCAGGCAATGGGCAACGAACTGGCCGCGCTGCGCACGAAGGATGGCCAGCCGTACCGCCTGTTCCCGCTGCCGTGGGCCCAGCCGGTGATCGACGAGGGCCGCCGCCTGGCCGCGTCGTATGCCAATTACCTGATCGTCAATGGTGCGGTGCTGATGCCGGCCTATGGCGATCCGGCCGATGACCAGGCCCGCGACGTGCTGGCGCAGGCGCACCCGGGCCGCGAGATCGTGCAGGTGCCCTGCCGCTCGCTGATCTGGCAGAACGGCAGCCTGCACTGCATCACCATGCAGCTGCCGGCAGGGCTGTTGAAGGCCTGATGGATGACGTCGGGCCCCGCCCGGCGCCGCTTTTGTAGAGTCGAGCCATGCTCGACTGGCCTTTTGTAGAGCCGAGCCCACGCTCGGCTGGGGCGCTCGCGCAACCGGAGCAGAACGCAGCCGAGCATGGGCTCGGCTCTACAACACCGGCCCATTCAGCGCGCGACACGCCGTTGCCGCCCATCCGCGCTAACATGCAGGTTTTCCCCCGCAGGAACGCCCCGCATGAACTCGCGCAGCCCCCTTACCGTCGCCCTGATCCAGGAGCGCAACCACGGTGATGCCGCCGCCAACCTGGCGGTGATCGAAGCACGCGTGGCCGAGGCGGCTGCGCAGGGTGCCAAGCTGGTGCTGCTGCAGGAACTGCATAACGGTCCGTATTTCTGCCAGCACGAGTCGGTGGACGAGTTCGACCTGGCCGAGCCGATTCCGGGCCCGAGCACCGAGCGCCTGGGCGCGCTGGCGAAGAAGCATGGCGTGGTGCTGGTCGGCTCGCTGTTCGAACGCCGCGCCGCTGGCCTGTACCACAACACCGCCGTGGTGTTCGAGAAGGACGGCACGCTGCTCGGCAAGTACCGCAAGATGCATATCCCGGACGATCCGGGCTTCTACGAAAAGTTCTACTTCACCCCGGGCGACATCGGCTTCACGCCGATCGACACCTCGGTGGGTCGCCTCGGCGTGCTGGTCTGCTGGGACCAGTGGTACCCGGAAGCGGCGCGCCTGATGGCGCTGGCCGGTGCCGAACTGCTGCTCTACCCGACCGCGATCGGTTGGGACCCGGACGACGTGCAGGACGAGAAGACCCGCCAGCGCGACGCCTGGGTGCTGAGCCACCGCGGCCATGCCGTGGCCAACGGCCTGCCGGTGCTGAGCTGCAACCGCGTCGGCCATGAAGCCTCACCGCTGGGTGCGTCGGGCATCCAGTTCTGGGGCAACAGCCACGTGCTGGGCCCGCAGGGCGAGTTCCTGGCCGAAGCCGGCACCGATGCCACGGTTCTGCTGTGCGATGTCGACCTGCAGCGCAGCGAGCACGTGCGCCGCATCTGGCCGTTCCTGCGCGACCGTCGCATCGACGCGTACGGCGACCTGCTCAAGCGCTACATCGACTGAGCCGGAGCCGCGCATGGCCGTCCTCATCCGTGATGCCGGCCCGGCCGACATCGACGCAATCACCGCGATCTACGCGGTGGAAGTGACCGACTTCGTCAACACCTACGAGTACGACATCCCGGATGCGACCGAGATGCTGCGCCGCATGCGCGACATCATCGATCGTGGTTTCCCCTACCTGGTCGCCGAGATCGACGGCCAGGTGGCCGGCTATGCCTATGCCAACACCTACCGCACCCGCGTCGCGTACCAGTGGACCGTGGAGAACTCGGTCTACGTCGATGCCCGCTTCCAGGGCAAGGGCGTCGGCACCGGCCTGCTGCAGGCCCTGATCGACGCCTGCGTGGCGCGTGGCTACCGGCAGATGGTGGCGGTGATCGGCGAACCGACCAATACCGCTTCAATCAAGCTGCACGAACGGTTCGGCTTCGAGCTGGTCGGCGTGTTCCGTGGCCTCGGCCGCAAGCACGGCCGCTGGCTGGATACCGTGCAGATGCAGCGCGCGCTCGGCGACGGCGCCGACACCGCACCTTCCAATGAATGAACCCATGACCGAAACCCTTCCCGAAACCGGCGACGATCTGTTCGCCGGCCAGCCGGTGCGCGTCATCGAACGCGACGGCGTGCGCTACACCCTGCTGGGCACCGCCCATGTTTCGCGCGCCAGCGTTGAAGCCGTGGAGAAAGCCATCGACAGCGGCCGTTTCGACGCGGTGGCGGTCGAGCTGGACCCGCAGCGCCTGCAGGCACTAAGCGACCCGGACACGCTGGCCAAGCTCGACCTGGTCGAGGTGATCCGCAAGGGTCGCGTTGCCCTGTTCGCCGCCAACCTGGCCCTGTCCGCCTACCAGCGACGCCTGGCCGAACAGCTGGACATCGAGCCAGGCGCCGAACTGAAGCGCGCGGTGGAACTGGCCCGCGAACGCGACCTGCCCGTGCACCTGATCGACCGCGAGGTCGGCCTGACCTTCCGCCGTGCCTCGCAGCGGCTGGGCTTCTTCGGCAAGCTGAAGCTGGTCGCGGGGCTCGGCGCTGGCCTGTTCTCGTCCGAGGAAGTGGGCGAAAACGAGATCGAGAAGCTCAAGCAGGGCGACATGCTGGAATCGAGCTTCGGCGAGTTCGCCAGCGAGAGCCCGGCGCTGTACGAGACCATCATCGGCGAACGCGACCGCTACATGGCCACGCGCCTGCGCGAGGAACACAACCCGCAGCAGCGTGAAGTGCTGGCGGTTGTCGGTGCGGGCCACCTTGCAGGGCTGGCGCGTTACCTGGAAACCGACACCGAGGCACCGGCGCCGCTGCGCGCCGAGCTGGAAGCAGTACCGAAGAAGCGCAACATTCCGTGGTTCACGCTGGGCATCCTGGCGATCGTGGCGACCGGCATCGGCGTGGGCTTCTACCGCGGCGGGCTCGGCGTCGGTACCGAACTGCTGGCGACCTGGGCGATGTATACCGGCGGCCTGGCGGGCCTGGGCTGCCTGCTGGCCGGCGGCCATCCCCTGAGCATCCTCACTGCAATCGCGGTGGCGCCGTTCAAGCCGTTCCGCCTGAGCATCCCCACCGGCGCGTTCTCGGCGCTGGTGGAAGCGCGCCTGCGCAAGCCGGCCTACGAAGACTTCCTCAAGCTGCGCGACGATGCGCAGAGCCTGAAAGGCTGGTACCGCAATCGCGTCACCCGCGTGGTGCTGACCTTCATGCTGACCAACATCGGCAGCATGCTCGGCCTGTGGCTGACCACGTTCAAGGTGTGGGGCAAGGTCGCGGGGTAAACCTCAACCGGCCACAGAATCTGTTGCGCCCGAGCCCATGCTCGGGCGGCGCCGCGATGTGGCGAACAGCAGCCGAGCATCGGCTCGGCTCTACCTGGGCACGGCATCTGTAGCGCCCGAGCCCACGCTCGGGCGGCGCCGCAACACGGCGAACAGCAGCCGAGCATCGGCTCGGCTCTACATGGGCGCGGAGTCTGTAGCGCCCGAGCCCACGCTCGGGCGGCGCCGCGACGCGGCGAACAGCAGCCGAGCATGGGCTCGGCTCTACATCGGCACGGCATCTGTTGCGCCCGAGCCCATGCTCGCGCGGCGCCGCGATGTGGCGAACAGCAGCCGAGCATGGGCTCGGCTCTACATGGGAAAACACACGCGGCGAACGAAAAAAAGGGGGAGGCCGCCCCACTACGACCGGCCTCCCCCACACCACAACACGTTGCCGCGCATTACGGTCGAGCAAGCTCGACCACTACACCGGGGTACCCGCCACGACCTCCAGGCCGCGCGCGCGTCGGATCAGCCGCGTCACGGCATTGCGCAGGTCATCCAGCACGGCGTAGATCGTCGGCAGGAACAGCAGGCTGACCACGGTCGAGAACGCCAGGCCGCCGGCAATCGCGCGCGCCATCGGTGCGTACTCCGGGCCGTTGCCGAACATCTGCGTATTGGTCAGCGAGATCGGCACCATCGCCAGGATCGCCGTGCCCATGGTCATCATGATCGGGCGCAACCGCTCGCGTGAGCCTTCCACCAGTGCCTGCGTCCGGCCCATGCCGCCGCGCCGCAGGTTGTTGATGTGCTCGATCATCACGATGCCGTTGTTCACCACCACGCCCATCAGTACCAGGATGCCGATGAAGGACATGATCCCGAACGAAGTGCCGGTGATCCAGAACAGCCAGAACACGCCGAAGATCGAGAACAGCACGCCGCTCATGATCGCCGCCGGGAACAGCAGCGACTCGAACACCGCCGCCATCACCACGTAGATCATCACCAGCGCGATCAGCAGGTTGAACACCATCTGCTGCATGGCCTCGTCATCGTTGCCGTAGTCGCCACCATCGAAGGTGTAGCCATAGCCGGCCGGGAAGTTCATCGGTTTGAGCACCGACTCCATCGCCTTGCGACCGTCCGGCGCGGTGACCTTCTCGGCCAGGTTGGCCTTGATGGTCAGCGTGGTCTGGCGGTTGGTGCGACCGATCTGGGTGGCCGACGAGCCGACGTCAACGGTGACCAGGCTCAGCAGCGGCACGCTGCGGCCATCGCCGGTACGCACGCTGAAACCGGCCAGGTCTTCCGGGCTGCTCTGCTCGGCACCGGCGAAACGCACCCACACCGGCACTTCGTTGTCGCCACGGCGGAACTCGCGCATCGGTGCACCGCGCAGCGCCAGCCCGACAAAGCTGGCCACCTGCTCGGCGTTGAAGCCGAACGCCGCCGCACGCTCGCGGTCGACACGTACCTTCAGCTCACCACCCTTCTCGCCGTTGTCGATGCGCACGTCGCGCAGCTCGGCACGCTGGGCCAGCAGCGGCACCACTTCCTGGCCGATCTCCTGCAGCATCGAACTGGAATCTCCGACCAGCTGCACCTGCACGCCCTGGTTGCCGCCACCGCCGCCATCACCGCCCTGGTTGCCGACGAAGTAGTCGGTCCGCGCCGACTTCGGCAGGCCCTTGCGCAGCTCTTCCTGCAGCGCCTTGATGTCCTTGGCGTACTTTTCGTCCAGGGTGACCACGGTCGAGCTGCCTTCCTGTTCGCTGTACCAGGAATAGACCTGCTTGACGTGCAGGCGTTCACGGTTGGCGTCGATCCAGTTCTCCACCCGCGCCACTTCCTCGGACATCTGCCGGTAGGTGTAGGCGCCCTTCCACATGTAGCCGATGAAGATGTCCTTGCCACCTTCGCCGCCAAACATGTCGACCTTGGTCAGCTTCATCGGCACCAGGCTGACCAGCACCACCAGCACGATGCCGAGCAGGCTCCAGCCGCGATGGCGCAATGACCAGTCCAGCAGCCGGGCGTAGCGGCGCTGCAGGCGCGCGATCACGCCGGTCTGCGAGTGCAGCAGCTTGGGCGTGGCCATGCGCGCGGACAGCATCGGGATCAGGCTGACCGCCACCAGCCACGACGCCAGCAGCGAGACCGAGATGGTGATGGCGATCTGCGCCATGAAAATGCTGATGTTGTTGGTCTCGCCGAACAGGTTCGGCACGAACACGATGCAGTGGCACAGGGTGCCCGCACTGAGGGCGATGGCCACATTGCGGGTGCCGATGATCGAGGCCAGGCGTGGCTGGTCCGGAAGGCGCTCGCGTTCCTGGTAGATGCTCTCCACCACCACCACGGCGTTGTCGACCAGCATGCCCACGGCCAACAGCAGGCCCATCATGGTCAGGATGTTCAGCGTCACCCCGACGAAGTACATGAAGCCCAGGGTGATGGTGAAGCAGATCGGGATGGCCAGGGTCACCATCAGCGTGGACGGCCAATGGCGCAGGAAGAAGAACAGCACGGTGACCGACAGGATCAGGCCGACCGCACCGGCTTCGGCCAGTTCCAGCAGCGAGGACGTCACCGCCTTGCCCTGGTTGTCGATCACCTTGATCTGGACGTCGCGCATCGACGCTTCGGCGCGGATCGCTTCGACCTCGGCCAGCGCCGCGCGCGACACCTCCACCAGGTTGGCGCTGCGCTCCTTGAAGATGTCCAGGCCGACCGCCGGGTTGCCGTCCAGGCGCCGCCCATAGTTCATCCGCGCAGGCTTCAGGCGCACGTCGGCGATGTCGCCCAGGCGCAGGCCCTTGGCGTTGATCACCAGGTCACGCATTTCCTGCAGGTCGGTGATCTCGCCCACCGGCTGCACGCGCACGCGCTGGCCGTTGTCGTCGATCTGCCCGGCCGAGATCGAGAAGTTCAGCGTGCGCAGGCGCTCGCTCAGTTCGTTGATGCTCAGCCCATGCGCGTTGAGGCGGTTCGGGTCGATGGCAATCTCGACTTCGTTCGGCGGCGCGCCGGTGATGTCGACGCGGGCCACGCCGGGGATACGCTCGATGCGCCGCTTGAATTCGCGGTCGAGCATGTCGTACGCGGTGGTCAGGTCGGTGGTGCTGGCCAACCGCACCTTCAGCACCGGCTGGTCGCTGCTGGACCACTTGAACACGTTGTAGCGCTGCAGGTCATCGGGCAGGTCGCTGCGGATCGCATCGATGCGTTCGCGGGCATCGGAGGCGGCGATGGCGATGTCGCGGTCCCAGTCGCTGAACTCGATGAAGATCAGCGCCGCTTCGGAGGTGGCCGACGAACGCATGCGCTTGATGCCGGTCATCGTCGCCAGCGATTCCTCCACCGGGCGGATGATGGTCCGCTCCACTTCCTCCGGGGTTGAACCGGTGTACGGAATCTGCACGAACAGGAACGGCGCGGAGATGTCCGGCAGCGCTTCCAGCGGCAGCCGGAACGAGGCGATCAGGCCGATCACCACCAGTGACACGAAACACATGATGGTGGTGACCGGGCGGCGGATGGAGAACTCGGCAACACTCATGCCGGTTCCTCCGCACCCGCCGCGGTGCCCGCCGCACCCGGCTCGATCTCACCGGCGTGCGTGCGGCCGCGCTCGCGGTAATAGGCATCGCCGCGGCGATCCATCAGGTCGTACACCACCGGGATCACCAGCAGGGTCAGCAGGGTCGACACCAGCAGGCCACCGATCACGGTGATCGCCATCGGCGCGCGCACTTCGGCGCCCTCGCCCATCGCCACCGCCAGCGGCAGGAAGCCGAACAGCGTGCACAGCGTGGTCATGATGATCGGCCGCAGGCGCGAACGTGCGCCCTCTACCAGCGCCTCATGCTTGGCCACGCCGGCCTCGCGCAGCTGGTTGACCTTGTCGATCAGGATGATCGCGTTCTTGGTGACCAGGCCGACCAGCAGGATCAAGCCGATGAACACCACCACCGAGATGGGCTTGCCGGTCAGCATCAGCGCCAGGATCGCGCCGACCAGTGCCAGCGGGATGGTGAACAGGATCACGAACGGATGCAGCAGCGACTCGAACTGCGAGGCCATCACCAGGTAGACCAGGAAGATCGCCAGGCCGAAGGCGAAGATCAGCGACTTCGCCGCCTGCGCCAGCTCCTCGCCCTGGCCGCCGATGTGCAGGCCGACGCCCGCGCCCAGCGGCTGCTCGGCCACCATCTGCTGCACTTCGCGCATGGCAGCGCCCAGGTCGATGTCGCGCAGATTGGCCGAGACCACGGCCACGCGGGTCTGGTCGGCGCGATGGATCTCGCTGGGGCCGGTGGTGGCGACCACGTCGGCGACTGCGTCCAGCGTGACCGGACGGGTGCTGCCCGGATTGACGATCAGCCGGCGGATGCTCTCCACACTGGCGCGGTCGCCTTCCTGCGCCCGCACCAGCACGTCGATCTTGCGGTCACGGAAGCTGTAGCGGGTGGCCACGTCGCCGCGCACCTTCTTCACCACCACATCGGCGATCTGGCGGGTGGTCAGGCCCAGTGCACCGGCACGCTCCTGGTCGAAGCGGATCTGGATTTCCGGGAAGCCCTCTTCCACCGTGGACTTCACGTCGGCGTAGTGCGCATTGCCGCGCAGCATCGCCGCCAGGCGCTGGCCAGCCACTTCCAGCGTCGCCATGTCCTGCCCGCGCAGCTCGATTTCCAGCGGCGTGGAGAAGCTGAACAACGCCGGCCGCGCGAAGTCGACCTGCGCACCCGGATGCTGGCCCATGGTGTCACGCAGGCGCTCGGTGATCTCCGCTTCGGTACGCGCGTTGCCACCGCCTTCCATCACCACGGTCAGCTTGCCGATGTTCTCGCCGCTCTCGGTCGGGCTGGCATCCAGGCGGGTGCCGCTGCCGCTGACGCCATACAGCGAGGCAACCCCCTCGCCGTTGCCGTGGGCCAGTTGCAGCTCACGCACCAGCGCATCGGTCTGCTTCAGCGGCGTGCCGGCCGGCAGCTTCACCGTCATTTCGAAACGGTCCTGTGCCAGCTGCGGAATCAGGTCGGCACCGAGCATCGGCACCAGCGCCATGGTCGCCACGAAGATGATCGTGGCCACGCCCAGCACCTTGCCCGGATGGGCCAGCGCGCTTGGCAGCAGCCGCAGGTAGCCGCGCTCGGCACCGGCATAGGGCTTCATCGCCAGGTCGCTGGCCTTGCGCATCACCGGGCCGACCACCGCCACCACGCCACGCCACGCACGCACGACCAGCCAGGCCAGCGCATAGAAGCTCCAGCGCGCGGTTGCGACGGCACCACGACGACCCAGCGCCACCGGTTTCTGCCAGCGGTTCTGCGGCTGCCACGGTTCGTTCGGCGCCTCTTCCGGGAACGCCAGCGGCGGCCGTCCCTTCAGCGAGCTGAGCATCGGGATCAGGGTCATCGACACCAGCAGCGAGATCGCGATGGCGATCGCCACGGTCAGTGCCTGGTCGCGGAACAGCTGGCCGGCGATGCCGTCGACGAACACCAGCGGCAGGAACACCGCGATGGTGGTCAGGGTCGAGGCGACCACCGCCATGCTCACTTCGCGGGTACCGACGATGGCCGCCTGCAGGATGCCCAGGCCACGCTCGCGGGCCTTGGCGATGCTCTCCAGCACCACGATCGAGTCGTCCACCACCAGGCCGGTGGCCAGCGCCAGGCCGCCCAGCGACATCACGTTCAGGCTCAGGCCCATCTGGCCCATGAAGAAGAACGTGGCGATGATCGAGACCGGCAGCGACAGGCTGATCACGAACGTGCTCCAGCCATCACGCAGGAACAGGAAGATGATCAGGATCGCCAGCAGGCCACCGATCACTGCATCCTTCTTGACGTCGGCGATGGCGTGCTCGATGAAGCGCGACTGGTCCTCGATGGTGGTCATCTCGACATCGGTCGGGAACGTGCCCTTGATCTGCTCCAGGCGCTTGCGGAGCGCTTCGGCGGTGGACACGGTGTTGGCATCGCCTTCCTTGTAGATGGCCAGTTCAACCGATTCCTTGCCGCCCAGGCGGATCACCGCTTCGCGTTCCTTGTAGCCCTGGCGCACGGTCGCCACGTCCTTCAGGCGCACCGGCACACCGTTGGCGACCACGCTGGAGCTGCCGCCGGACGACGCGCTCTGCGCCGCCGATGCCGCCGCGATGGCCGCCGCCGAACCGGTCGACGCGGCGATGTTGAACATCTGCTGCATGGCCGAGTCGGCCGCGCTGCCGTTCGATGCCTGGGTGGTGACCAGCAGGTTGCGGATCTCCTCCAGGTCGGCGAACTGGTTGACGGTACGCACCAGGAAGCGCTGCGAGCCCTCCTCCAGGCGACCGCCGGAGATGTTGATGTTCTCGTCCTTCAGGCGCTTGATGACGGTGTCGATCGGCAGGTTCAGCTGCGCCAGCTTCTGCTGGTCGATGTCGACCTGGATCTCGTCTTCCAGGCCGCCGCCCACCTTCACTGCTGCCACGCCGGTGACCGGCTCCAGCTTCTTCTTCAGGTCTTCATCGGCATAGCGGCGCAGGCCGGTCAGCTCGCGGATCGCGTCGGCATCGCTGGCCGGTGCC
This sequence comes from Stenotrophomonas sp. YJH_SMC_17, assembly GCF_059371655.1. Taxonomy (NCBI): domain Bacteria; kingdom Pseudomonadati; phylum Pseudomonadota; class Gammaproteobacteria; order Lysobacterales; family Lysobacteraceae; genus Stenotrophomonas; species Stenotrophomonas sp. YJH_SMC_17. The sequence continues at coordinate 182,091 of NZ_JCAFUU010000001.1, forward strand.
ACCTTGTTCGACAGCACCAGGCGCATGATCGGTTCGGTGGAAGGATTGAAGCGCAGCAGCACCGGGGCCTTGGCCTCCAGTGGCAGGTTCAGCGCTTCCATCTTATCGCGCACCTCCAGGCTGGCCTGATCCATGTTGGTGCCCCAGGCGAACTCCAGCACCACGTCGCTCTGGCCGGTGCGCGAGACCGACTTCAGCTTGCGCAGGTTCTTGACCACGCCCACCGCTTCTTCGACCGGCTGGGTGATCAGGGTTTCGATTTCGGTCGGCGCCGCACCGGTGTACTCGGTACGCACGGTCAGCGTCGGGTAGCTCAGGTCCGGCAGCAGGTTGACCTTGAGGTTGCCCAGTGCGATCAGGCCGAACAGCAGCAGCGTGACCGTGCACATGGCGATGGTCACGCGGCGGCGGGTGGCGAATTCCACCAGGCCGCCGCGCATGCCGGCGGCGGCGCCGTCGCTCGCCGGCGAGGCACCGTGGTCGTGGCCCGGGGCGGTCATTGCTTGCTCCCGCCCTTGTCTGCGGGCTTGGCGGCGGCTGCAACCGTCTTCGCCTTTGCCTTCGGATCGGCGATCACCTGCACCGTGGTGCCGTCGCGCAGCGCGACCTTGCCGGCGGTGACCACCTGATCACCGGCCGCAAGGCCATCACGGATCTCCACCCACGGGCCCTCGGCGTAACCCAGCTTGACCGGAACGCGTGCGACCTTGCCTTCGCGCACCCGGAACACCGCCGGCTCACCGTCGTCGAGCAGCGCCAGGCGCGGCACCACCAGCGCATCGGCACGCTGGTCGTAATCGATGCGGATGCGCCCGAACATGCCGGGCTGCAGCGCGTGCGCGGCGCCGTCGAAGGCGCTGACCACGCGAAACGTGCCGCTGCCCGAATCCACCACCGGCGCGATGCGGTCGACGGTGCCGGTGAAGCTCTGGCCCGGCAGTGCATCGGCGGCCAGGGTTACCGGCTGACCGGCGCGCAACGTGGCCAGCTCGCGCTCGGGCACGTTGAGGGTGGCCTCCAGCCGCGAGTTGTCGACGATGCGGAAGATCGGGGTGTTGATCTGCACGAAGTTGCCGGTCTTGATCGAGCGCGAAGCGATCACGCCGGAGATCGGCGCCACCACCGTGGTGTAGGACAGTTCCAGCGTGGCCAGGCGGTACTGCGCGCGGACGTTCTCCAGGTCGAAACGCAGCTGGTCGACATCGGCGGCGCTGACCATCTGCTGGCCCACCAGCTTCTGAGCGCGCTGGTAGTTGTTCTCCAGCTTGCGCATCTGCGCTTCGCTCTGGGCAACGGCCAGGCGTGCGCGGTCCGGATCCAGGCGCACCAGCGGCTGGCCGGCGGTGACGCGCTGGCCTTCCTCGACCAGCACCGCCAGCGCCACGCCCGAGGTCTTTGCGACCACCTGCGACTCGGCGCGCGGCTCCAGCGCGGCGGTACCCGTGTAGCTGGCGGCGACCGCGCGGTGACTGGCGACCGCCACTTCGACCGGCACCGCGTCGACCTTCTTCTCCTCCTTGGTCTCGGCGGCCTTGGCTTCGGAATTGGGCCCTGCGGCGCAACCGCCCAGCAGCAGGGAGGTGGAGATCAGCAGTGCGGCAGCGCAGATTCCGCTGCGACGGCCGGACAGGAAGAATGGGTGCGACATCGTCAGGTCCCTGATGGATGCGTGGACAGGTGTTGTAGCAAAGTAATGCACCACTTCACGGCAACACCATATCCCAAAGGTCATGGTGCCTTCACGCCACCGGTGGGAACGACCCCATTTCAGCTAGATGAAACCTGAGGCTATACTCGGGTCGTTCCGTACCCCACGCCGGAACGACCAGACCCGAATCCCCGGAAACGACACCATGCGCCCGCAGCCGCTCGCCGCTTGTCTCGCTCTGGCCGTCCTCCTGCCCTTTGGGGCCGCCGCACAGCCCGCTCCTGCTCCTGCCACACCCGCTCCGGCCCCGGCTCCCGCCGCCGCGCCGGCGCCTGCCGCGCCCACCGGCAACTTCGACAATGGCCGCGTGCTGGCCTACACCTGCCAGGGGTGCCACGGCATCACCGGCTACAAGAACGCCTACCCCAGCTACCGGGTGCCGAAGATCGGCGGCCAGACCCAGCAGTACCTGGCCCAGGCCCTGACCGAGTACCGCCAGGGCAAGCGCCGGCATCCGACGATGCAGGCGCAGTCGATGAGCTTCAGCGAACAGGAGATCGCCGATCTCTCTGTTTACCTGTCCACCGTCAAGTAAGGCCCGCCCATGTCGAAAGCCGCGCATCCGATGCGTCATGCCATCGCCCTGTCCGTTGCCCTGCTGCTGGCCGCCTGTTCGCAGTCGCAGGTGGAAAACAGCGAGAAATCCGCCGCCGACCCGGGCCATGCCAGCGGCGAACACGGCTCTTCTTCTTCGGCCGGCCTGCCCGCAGGCCGCGAGGCCGCCGGTGAAGCCCGCGCCAAGGTGAAGGGCAAGGCCACCAACCAGAGCTGCATCGACTGCCACGGGGCCGACGGCAACGCGCCGATCGACCCGACCTACCCCAAGCTGGGCGGGCAGTACGGTGACTACCTGGCGCACGCGCTGCAGGCCTACCGCGCCGGTGACCGCCAGCACATGCTGATGACGCCGCAGGCGAAGGACCTGAGTGACCAGGACATCGCCGATCTGGCGGCGTACTTCGGTAGCCGGCCCAGCCAGCTGCGGGATCTGCACGGGGTTAAATGACCGCCCCCCGATGGGTGCGGAATCCGCTTTGGTGGGTGCGGACCTTGGTCCGCACTGATGCCGCCATCCACGCATGGCGTGGATCTACCAGCCGAGCGTAGGCTCGGCTCTACAACGTCCGCTGGCATGCCTCGGTAGAGCCGAGCCTACGCTCGGCTGCTCTCCGGTCAGATCACGATGAGCCGAGCGTAAGCTCGGCTCTACATCAATCGGCGCGATCGCTGGCGCCGGTCAACGCTCAGCCTTCCAGCTCTTCCCAGCGCGCGTACGCGGCATCCAGTTCGGCCTGCACCTTGGCCAGCTGCTGGGTGTGCGCGGTCACTTCGGCGCTGCTGCGGGTGTAGAACGACGGGTCGTTCATCGCCGAGGTCAGTCCTTCGACGTCGCCTTCCAGCTTCTCGATGGTCTTCGGCAGCTGCTCCAGTTCGCGTGCTTCCTTGTAGGCCAGCTTCCGCTTGGGTGCCGCCTGAGCAGCTGCCGGCGCGGCAGGTGCTGCGGCCGCCGGCTTGGCGGCGGGGGTCGCGGCAGGGGCTGCCACGCGGGCCGCATAACGCTGCCAGTCGCTGTAGCCACCCACGTACTCGCCGATCACGCCGTCGCCTTCCATCACCAGCGTGGAGGTCACCACGTTGTCGATGAAGTCACGGTCGTGGCTGACCAGCAGCAGCGTGCCGGTGTACTCGCCCAGCAGCTCTTCCAGCAACTCCAGGGTTTCCACGTCGAGGTCGTTGGTCGGTTCGTCCATCACCAGCAGGTTGGACGGCTGCGCGAACAGCTTGGCCAGCAGCAGGCGGTTGCGCTCGCCACCGGACAGGCGGGTGATCGGCGCACGCGCGCGCTCCGGGGTGAACATGAAGTCCTGCAGGTAGGCATGCACGTGCTTGCGCTTGCCGTTGAACTCGAGGAAATCACGGCCTTCGGCCACGTTTTCGATCGCGCTCCAGTCTTCGCGCAGCACCGCGCGGTACTGGTCGAAGTACGCGATCTGCAGATTGGTGCCGGCGTTGACTTCGCCCTTGGCCGGCTGCAGTTCACCCAGCAGCAGCTTCAGCAGCGTGGTCTTGCCGCTGCCGTTGGGGCCGATCAGGCCGATGCGGTCGCCACGCAGAATGGTCGTGGTGAAATCGCGGACCATGGTGCGCTCGCCGAAGGCGAACGAAATGTCCTTGACGTCGATGACCTTCTTGCCGGAGCTGACGCCCTGCGCGGCTTCCATCTTGACGTTGCCGCTGAGGTCGCGGCGCTGCGAGCGCTCCACGCGCATCGCCTTCAGGCGGCGCACGCGGCCTTCATCGCGGGTACGACGGGCCTTGATGCCCTGCCGGATCCATACTTCTTCCTGCGCCAGCAGCTTGTCGAAGCGCGCGTTTTCCTGCGCCTGCGCATTGAGGCGTTCCTCGCGGCGGCGCTCGTAGTTGGCCCAGTCGCCCGGCCAGCTGGTGACCTGGCCGCGGTCGATCTCGACGATGCGGGTGGCCAGCGCACGCAGGAAGCGGCGATCGTGGGTGACGAACACCACGCTGCCGCTCCAGCCTTTCAGGAACGCTTCGAGCCAGTCGATGGCTTCGATGTCCAGGTGGTTGGTCGGTTCGTCCAGCAGCAGCACGTCCGGGCTGGACACGAGCGCGCGGGCCAGCAGCACGCGGCGCTTCATGCCGCCGGACAGGCGACCGAACTCGGCCTCGCCGTCCAGGTCGAGCTTGGTCAGGGTTTCGCTGACGCGCTGGTCCAGGCCCCAGCCGTTGGCGGCGTCGATCTTGGCCTGCACGTTGCCGAGGGCTTCGCCGTCGAATACCTCGGCATGGCTCAGGTGGTGGAACTCGGCCAGCCACTGGCCCAGTTCGCCCAGGCCATCGGCGACGACGTCGAACACCGAGCCAGCGGCGCCGTGCGGCACCTCCTGCTCCAGGCGGGTGACGCGCACGCCCTGCTGCACGCGGACTTCGCCGTCATCGGGCTTGTGGTCGCCGGACAGCAGCTTGAGCAGGGTGGATTTGCCGGCGCCGTTGCGGCCGATCAGGGCGATGCGTTCGCCCGGCTCGATCGACAGTTCGGCCTTTTCCAGCAACAACGGGCCGCCAACGCTGAAGTCGACGTTCTGCAGAGTAATCAGAGGCATCCCCATAGTGTAAGGGCTGGGGAGGTCAGTCGGAATCTCGGCGGCGTGCCGGCCTGCGATTCCGCCCTGTGCGCGATGTCCCCCGACGATGTCTTCGGTAGAGTCGACTTTCAGTCGACTGCTCTTCCCTGAGACCCGCGAAAAGCCCGCGCTGCGCGCGATAGTCGACCAACGGTCGACTCTACAAAACGGCGCTTCTACCCCTCCCCCTCCCCCAGCAACGCCTGCAACCCCGGCAACCATTGCTTGCCCGGGTGGCGTACCAGCCAGAGGGTACGCTGCAGGGGCGGTAGCGGGGTCTCGAGTACGCGCAGGCGGCCCAGCGCCAGCGGCTCTTCCAGTGCGTGACGGGACAGGCAGGCCAGGCCGAGGCCGGCGATGGCGGCCTGCTTGATCGCCTCGGTATTGCCCAGCTGCAGGGTCTGGGCGAAGCCGCGCAGGTGCGGCAACAACGCCTGCTCCACCGCTTCGCGGGTACCCGAGCCGGGCTCGCGCAACAGCCAGCGTGCGCGGCGCAGGTCGTCCAGCGACCAGCGTGCGGGGGCGTCGGCGGCGGCGACGATCACCAGCGGGTCCTGCTGCCAGGCCGTGACCTGGAGGCCACGCTCGTGGCACGGGCCTTCGATCAAGCCGGCGTCGACGTCCAGGCGCTGCACGGCGGCGACCACGCCAGCACTGTTGTCGATGCGCAGATCAACCTCGGCCTGCGGCGCCTGTCGCAGCAGCTCGGCGATGCGCGGCGGCAACAGGTAGTTGCCGATGGTGGTACTGGCGGCCAGCACCAGCCGCAGCGGCGCGCCCTGCCCCGGATCGCCGCCGGCGGCCAGCTGCCGCTCCAGGTCAGCGGCGTTGACCAGCAGCGTGCGGGCAGGCTCCAGCAGCGCGCGGCCGTGGCCGTTCAGGGCCAAGCGGCGGCCGATGCGGTCGAACAACGGGGTACCGAAGTGTGCCTCCAGTTCCTGCAGCGCAGCACTGCTGGCCGACTGCGACAGCGCGATGGCCTGGCCAGCGGCGGTGGTGCTGCCGTGATCGGCGATGGCGACGAAGACCTGAAGCTGGCGCAAGGTCAGGCGCATGTCATTTACCCGCTTGATAGGTAGATTTCACCCATATTATTCGTTTTACAGGTCAGCCATGCAGGCGCACGCTTGCCTGGCCATTCCAGACCTGCCGTTGCCATGAACGCCCCCGCTCTCTCCCCCTGGTCCCTGCCCGCCCTGCGCCAACGCTGGCTGCCGCGCCTGCCCGGCCTGCTGCTGGTCGGCCTGGTCGCGGCGGCGTCGCTGTACCTGGCCGAGCTGCCCTGGCTGCAGGCACACGGCTTGAGCGCGCTGACCGTGGCCATCGTGGCCGGCATCGTGGTCGGCAACATCTTCTACCCGCGGCTGGCACCGAGCAGCGCGGCGGGCGTGGGCTTTTCCAAGCACTGGCTGCTGCGTGCCGGCATCGTGCTGTACGGCCTGCGCCTGACCTTCCAGGACATCGGCCACGTCGGCGTCAGTGGCGTGCTGATGGACGTGCTGGTAGTGGCCAGCACCTTCGGCCTGGCCTGCTGGCTGGGCGTGCGCGTGTTCAAGATGGAACGCGAGGCGGCGATGTTGATCGGCGCCGGCAGCGCAATCTGCGGTGCAGCGGCAGTGATGGCCGCCGAACCGGTAGTGCGTGGCCGTGCGGCGCAGGTCACGGTGGCGGTCTCTACGGTGGTGGTGTTCGGCACGCTGGCGATGTTCCTGTACCCGGCGCTGTATGCGCTGGTGCAATCGCACGGCTGGCTGGTGATGGACGCGCGGCAGTACGGCCTGTTCACCGGTGCGACGGTGCATGAAGTGGCACAGGTGGTGGCGGCCGGCCGTGCGGTCAACGAAGCTGCGGCTGATACTGCCGTGATCACCAAGATGGTGAGGGTGATGCTGCTGGCACCGTTCCTGGTCGCCCTGTCGCTGTGGCTGGCGCGTGGCGGCAAGGCCAGCGCCGACGGCAGCAAGGCACGCATCGTGGTGCCGTGGTTTGCGTTCGGTTTCGTGGCGGTGGCCGGGTTCAACTCGCTGCACCTGCTGCCGGCCGGCCTGCAGGCCGGGCTGGTGCAGCTGGATACCGCGCTGCTGGCGATGGCGATGGCCGCGCTGGGCCTGACCACCCACGTCTCGGCGCTGCGTCAGGCGGGCCTGAGGCCGCTGCTGCTGGCGCTGATCCTGTTCGCCTGGCTGCTGTTCGGTGGCCTGGCGATTCATCAGGGCGTGCTGGCGGTGCTGGGCTGAGCAGGAGCGTGCCGACCAGCGGTCGACACCCACCCGTAGATCCACGCCATGCGTGAATGGCGGGCCCAGTGGGGGGTCAGAGCCCTTTCCTGCGGAAAGGAGGCCGACCCCACCCCATCAGGCGGGACCGGCCGCGCAGGCAGGTACAATGCGCCATGACTGACTTCTCGACCCTGCCGCTGAGCCCGGCCCTGCAGCCCGGCCTGGATGCCCTCGGCTACACCACCCTCACCCCCGTGCAGGCGCAGAGCCTGCCGGCCATCCTCGATGGCCGCGATGTGATCGCACAGGCGCCGACCGGCAGCGGCAAGACCGCCGCCTTCGGCCTGGGCCTGCTGCAGGCCATCGATCCCAGCCTGATCCGCGTGCAGGCACTGGTGCTGTGCCCGACCCGCGAACTGGCCGACCAGGTCGGCAAGCAGATCCGCAAGCTGGCTACCGGCATCCCCAACCTGAAGCTGCTGCTGCTGGTCGGCGGGGTGCCGCTGGGCCCGCAGCTGGCGTCGCTGGAAGGCCACGACCCGCACGTAGTGGTCGGCACGCCCGGCCGCGTGCAGGAGCTGGCACGCAAGCGCGCGCTGAATCTGGGTGCGGTACGCACGCTGGTGCTGGACGAAGCCGACCGCATGCTCGACATGGGCTTCGAGGAACCGATCCGCGAGATCGCCGGCCGCACCCACAAGGATCGCCAGAGCCTGCTGTTCTCTGCCACCTTCCCCGACAGCATCCGCGCCATGGCGCGTGACCTGCTGCGCGATGCGCTGGAAGTGACCGTGGAAGGCGCCGACCAGGCCCCGGCCATCCGCCACCTGTTCTGTGAAGTGGAACCGGCGCACCGGCAGAAGGCGCTGGCCGGCCTGCTGCTGAAGTACACGCCGGAATCGGCGGTGGTGTTCTGCAACACCCGCAAGGACGTGGACGAGGTCGCCAACTCGCTGCAGCAGTTCGGCTTCTCGGCGCTGGCCCTGCATGGCGACATGGAGCAGCGTGACCGCGAGGAAGTGCTGCTGCGCCTGGCCAACCGCAGCTGCAACGTGCTGGTCGCCAGCGACGTGGCCGCACGTGGCCTGGACGTGGAAGAGCTGGCCGCGGTGATCAACTACGAGCTGCCGACCGACGTGGAGAGCTACCAGCACCGCGTGGGCCGTACCGGCCGTGCCGGTGCCAGTGGCCTGGCGATCAGCCTGGTGGCAGGCCGCGAGAAGACCCGCGCCGAAGCCATCGAGGCACAGATGGGGCAGCCGCTGGACTGGCAGAAGACGCCGCTGGCGACGGCGCGCCCGGCCGAGCTGCCGCAGGCAGCGATGCGCACGCTGCGCATCGATGGCGGCAAGACCGACAAGCTGCGCCCGGGTGACATTCTAGGCGCATTGACCGGCGACGCCGGCCTGTCAGCCAAGTTCATCGGCAAGATTGCGATCTTCCCGACCCGCTCCTACGTGGCGATCGCCCGTGAGCAGGCCAACAAGGCCGTGGCCAAGCTGGAAGCCGGCAAGATCAAGGGCCGTCGTTTCCGCGTGCGGGTGATGTAAGGAACAGGGTGGTCGCCGGGCATGGCCCGGCGCTACCGGCATGCCGTGTGTAGCGCCGGGCCACGCCCGGCGACAGGCTCAGAACACCAGTTCGGTGTGCAGTGGCAGGTCCGCTTCCCAGCGTGCGCGGCCGCCGAGGCCGTCCAACTCGACCAGCACGCCGGCACCCACCACCTCGACACCCAGGCGGCGCACCAGCGACAACGCCGCAACCAGCGTACCGCCGGTGGCCAGCACGTCGTCGATGATCGCCACGCGTGCGCCGGCCGGCAGCGCATCGGCATGCACCTCGATGCAGTCGCTGCGGTATTCGAGCGTGTATTCCTCGCGCAGCACCTGGCCCGGCAGCTTGCCCGGCTTGCGCACCGGCACGAAGCCCACCCCCAGTTCCAGCGCCATCGCGGCGCCGAGGATGAAGCCGCGCGATTCGATGCCCACCACCGCGTCCAGCTTCTGGTCGCGCCAACGGTCGGCCATCGCGATGATGGCACCGCGGAAGTCCTCGCCGTGGGCGAGCAGCGGCATGATGTCCTTGAAGAGGATGCCGGGCTTGGGGAAGTCGGCGATGTCGCGCAGGCGGGAGGCCCACTGCGGAGCGACGAGGGCGTCGGTCATGTCACGTTGGCTATCTGATGGCGGCATAGGGTACCTGTTCCGGGCGCCGGCTGCCTGTTGGGGGATGTTCGGCCGGGCTGCGCCCGGCACCTGCAGAGGCCACCGCGCAAGCAAATGCGAAAGCAAATGCCGTATTCCGAGGGATGGAGGGGTGGGCCCGGTTGCGGGGGCCGCTGCAAGTACGTCCATGTAAGCTCGGTCGCCGCATCCATGCGGCTCACGCCCCCGCAACCGGACCCACCCCGCCTTCGATAGTTTCCTGCGATCTGTCGGAACGGCTCGTGGGGTCAGATCCGTTTTCCTGCGGAAAACGGATCTGACCCCATTCTCGTATATCGATATCTGACAGATGTGTCGACCAAGGTCGACACCTACCCACAGCAGCGGGAATCTGTCGGAGGTGGGCGGTGTGGGGCTGCAGGACCGTTGGCGCCATGGATGGCGCCATCGAGCCCCCAGGGACGGGTTTACGGCGTGTCCTGCAGCCCTACACCGCCCCGCCAGACCTTCAGCAATCCAACGCCGCTTTGGCTTTGGCTTTGGCTTTGGCTTTAGCTTTGGCCATGGCCTCTGCGGGTGCAGGGCGCAGCCCTGCCGAAACCCACCCTCAGGAACTGCAGGACAGCATCGAGCAGCCGGCGCGGTTGTCGGCCCACGCCGGGCGCTTGCCGGCAAAGTGCTCCAGCCCGGCGCGTTCGGTATACGGGTCACGCAGTACGTCCTGCAATGCGTGAACACCGCCCAGGTCACCCTGCTCGGCGCGATCGATGGCCTCCTGGGCCAGCCAGTTGCGCAGCACGTACAGCGGATTGGCCGCGGCCATTTTCGCCGTGCGCTCGCTGGCCGACAGCGGATCCACGCGCAGTCGCGCCGCGTAGTCCTGCAACCACTGCTGCAGCGGTGCCTGCACCGACTGCTGGCGCGCCTCGTCGTAGTACACCGCGTCAAGCACGCCCACATCGGGCGACGTTGGATCAACGCGCATCAGCGCGCGCCAGGCCAGCGTCATGTCCATGCTTCCGCCCTGCATCAGCTGCTGCCAGCGCAGGTAGAGCTGCAGGTCCTCATCATCCGCCGCTGCCAGCCCGAGCTTGGCCGCTGCATCGCGACGGGTGCAGGCAACGAACGTGGACTGGTACGCCGCCAGCCCCGCCTGCAACGGTTCGACATTGGCAAACAATGGCGACAACGCCTGCGCCAATCGGCTCAGGTTCCAGTACGCCACCTGCGGCTGGGTGCCGAAACGATAGCGCCGGCCGTGGGCGTCGGTAGTGTTCGGCGTCCAGTCCGGATCGAAGTCCTCGACCCATCCATAGGGACCGTAATCCAGCGTCAGGCCGAGCACGGACAGGTTGTCGGTGTTCATCACGCCATGCACGAAGCCGACGCGCATCCAGTGCGCGATCATCTCGGCAGTGCGCACCGCGATCTGCGCGAACCAGTCAGCGTACAGCGCCTCGCCCTGCCCTTGCAGGCCGGGGAAGTCGCGGGCAATGCAGACATCAACGAGCTCCTGCAGCAACGCGGTTTCACCACGCGAGGCCGGCAGTTCGAATGAGCCGAAGCGCAGGAACGAGGGCGAGACACGGCACACGATGGCGCCGGGCTCGGCACGCGGGTGGCCGTCGTAGAACATGTCGCGCACCACGTCGTCGCCGGTGCCGACCAGCGACAGCGCGCGCGTGGTCGGCACGCCCAGGTGGTGCATGGCCTCGCTGCACAGGAATTCGCGGATGGACGAGCGCAGCACCGCGCGCCCATCGGCACCCCGCGAATACGGGGTCGGGCCGGCACCCTTCAGCTGCAGCTCCCAATGACCGCCATCCGGCGCGACCAGTTCGCCCAGCGAGATCGCGCGGCCATCCCCCAGCTGCCCCGCCCAGTGGCCGAACTGGTGCCCGCCATAATTGGCCGCCCACGGCTGCATGCCGGGGTACAGCGCATTGCCACCGAACACGCGCGCGAAGCCTTCGCTCTCCACTTCATCGGTATCGAAGCCGAGCATCGCCGCCGCCTCCGGCGACCAGGCCAGCAGCGTGGGCGCCGCCACCGGCGTCGGCATCACCGGCGACCAGGCGGCGCCCAGCACTTCGCGGCGGCGCGGGCCGGATTCGGGGTCACCCGGCAGGGCATTCAGCAGGCGATTGTCGAAACGGGGGATGTCGGTATCCATGGGCCTGAGATGGGGGCGACCGCCGCCCGCCTCAATTGCCGCTGAGTGCCTGAAGGTGGCCGCCGTGGGCCTCGGCGCGCTGGTAGGCCGGGCGCTCACCGATACGCTTGAGGAAATCGCGCAGTGCCGGCTTGTCGTCGAGGCCACCGCCCCGTGCGGCCGCAGCCTGGATCGGGAAGCTCATCTGGATGTCGGCTGCGCTGAACCGCTCACCCGCGAACCACGGGCTCTCGGCCAAGCGGCGCTCCATCCAGTCCAGGTGCAGGCGCCGTTGCGGGCCGATGAAGCCACGCTCGGCCTTGTCGGCGATGCTGCGCGCGATCGGGCGGGCGAAGAACGGCATCGGCGCGTTGCGGATGCGGCCCATCACCAGGGTCAGCAACAGCGGCGGCATCGCCGAACCTTCGGCGTAGTGCAGCCAGTAGCGATAAGCGATGCGTTCGGCACCATCGGCCGGCATCGGTGGCGGCGACAGTTGGCGCTGCGTGTCGTAGCGGTCAGCGAGGTAGTCGAGGATCGCGCCGGACTCGGCCAGTACCAGCTCGCCATCCTGCAGCACCGGCGACTTGCCCAGCGGATGCACGCTGCGCAGCTCCGGCGGCGCCAGCAGCGTCTTCGGATCACGCGGATAGCGGCGCAGTTCGTAGTCCAGCCCGAGCTCCTCCAGCATCCACAGCACGCGCAGGGAACGGGAGTTTTCAAGGTGGTGGACGATGCGCATGGGTGGTTCCGCGACGGAAGGAGTCGCCCGATGTTAGCGCGCCCGGCTGCATGCCTTTTGTAGAGTCAAGCCATGCTCGACGTTAGAGAACAGCGGGCAAAAAAAAACGCCGGGAGCTTTCGCTTCCGGCGTTCTGGCTACCAAACGGTAGCAGACGGATTAGACCGCCTGCACCTGGTCAGCCTGCATACCCTTCTGGCCCTGGACGGCGATGAAGGTAACCTTCTGGCCTTCCTGCAGGGTCTTGAAGCCGGTGCCCTGGATGGCACGGAAGTGCACGAACAGGTCCGGGCCGCTTTCCGGGGTGATGAAGCCGAAGCCCTTGGCGTCGTTGAACCACTTGACGGTGCCGGTCTGACGATCAGACATTTGACTAACTCCTGAAACACATGTTGAAAAAAATCGCAGCCACCGGGTATCGGGGCCGAGACTGAGTTGCAGGCGTTGGTAAAGCGGATCGATGAGCGGATCGTGAGATCAACTGCACCAGGCCACGATTCACGGTGACCCTAGCAAACACAGTGGGTCGAACGATACGCGTGTTTTCTGCAAAAAGCGATAGCCCAGACGTTCATGGGCAAACCCCGCCCGCTAGGCGTGGCAAGGCTTGGCAACCGGTCAAGCCTAACCCCGAGTCCCCATTCAGGTTTTTCCTACCCTACACTGGGTAAATGACTGAAGCTGAAACCCAAGCTGAACCCGCCCTCCCCCGCATCTGGGTGGACGCGGACGCCTGCCCCACCGTCATTCGCGACATCCTGTTCCGGGCCGCTGAACGGGTCGGGATCGAGCTGACCCTGGTCGCCAACCAGTGGATCCGCACCCCGCCCTCGCGCTGGCTGCGCTCGATCCAGGTGCCGCAGGGCCTGGACGTGGCCGACAGTGCCATCGTCGAACGGGTGGCCGCCGGTGACCTGGTGGTCACCCAGGACATCCCGCTGGCCGCACTGGTGCTGGAGAAGAAGGCCGTAGCGCTGAACCCGCGCGGCCAGCTGTACACCCCGAACAACATGGCCGAGCGGCTGTCGATGCGCAATTTCATGGAGGAACTGCGCGGCGCCGGGGTGCAGACCGGCGGCCCGCCGCCGCTGGGCCCGCGCGACCGGCAGCTGTTCGCCGCCGAGCTGGACCGCTGGCTGGCGCGGCGACCGGCCCGCTGAACGGGCCTAGTCGCCCTGACCGGGCAGCACCAGGCGGTGCTGGCTGCGGAAGCGCCGTCGCTGCCCGCTCAACGGATCATTAAAGGCCAAGCCCTGCGCCAGCAGCTGCAGGGGCGGCTCGTCCGCCCCCTCCGGGCGCACTCTGAGCTGCGGATACAGGTCGTCGCCCACGATGGGCGCACCCAGCATCGCCATGTGCACCCGCAGCTGGTGCTTGCGGCCGGTTTCCGGCAGCAGCCGGTAGCGCCAGATCGCCCCCTCGGCTTCGACCAGTTCGACCCGGCTGCGCGCATTGGGCTCGCCCGGCACTTCAGCCATGCGGAAGAACGGCTCGTCTGGCGCCAGCCGGCTGTGCCGCAGCAGCGGGAACGCCAGCCCAGGCAGCGCCGGTGCCAGCGCCTCGTAGGTCTTTTCAATGCGGCGCTCGCGGAACAAGCGCTGATAGGCATCGCGTGTCGCCGGCTGGGTCGAAAACAACACCAGCCCCGCCGTGAGCCGGTCCAGGCGGTGCAGTGGTACCAGATCCGTGTTGCCGGTGCGGGCGACCAGGCGCGCCAGCAGGGTTTCGCGCACGTAGCTGCCGGCTGGCGCCACCGGCAGGAAGTGCGGCTTGTCGGCCACCAGCAGGTGCTCATCCAGATGCAGGAGGGTTTCGGCGAAGTGAATCACCGGTTCGTCGGCCACTTCGCGGAAGTACTGGATCTCCAGCCCCACCTGCCAGGGCATGTCCGGCGACAGCGCCCTGCCCTGCACATCCTGCACGCGGCCACGCGCGAACCGGTCCTGCCATTGCGCACGGTCGATGCGCGGGAACCGTGCGCACAGGCCATCAAGCAGGCTGGGCCAGTGGCCGGGTGGCAGCTGCAGGCGGCTGGGCAGGGTCATCGCATCCACTTCTGCGGCGGGAAAGCGTGCAAGCGTGCCACGTTGACGTCCCGCAGACAGCCTGGCAACGGACACCCCGGGAGCAAACCTCTATCATTGTCGTCTTTAGTCCACGGATCCCCCATGGCTCTTACCGCCACCATCCGCAAGGCCGAACTGCAGATCAGCGACATGGATCGCGGCTACTACGCGACCCACAACCTGACCGTGGCCCAGCACCCGTCCGAGACCGACGAACGCCTGATGGTGCGCCTGCTCGCCTTCGCCCTCAATGCCGGTGATCGCCTGGAGTTCGGCCGTGGCCTGAGCACCGACGATGAGCCGGACCTGTGGGAACACGACTACACCGGCGACATCCTGCAGTGGATCGACCTGGGTCATCCCGACGAATCCCGCATCCGCAAGGCCTGCAACCGCAGCCGCCAGGTGCAGGTGATCAACTACGGCGGCAACGCTTCGGAGATCTGGTGGAACAAGCAGAGCAAGGGCCTGGCGCGCTTCGACAACCTGTCGGTGGTCGACCTCGATGGTGCCTTCGTAGAACTGTGGGGCCAGCAGATCCAGCGCGCCATGCGCTGGAGCGTGCTGATCCAGGACGGTGAAGTGCAGCTGCTCAACGATCAGATGCAGCTCGACGTGATCCCTGACTGGCGCAAGCGCGCCAAGGCATGAGCACGATCCGCTGCGACGTGGTGGTCATCGGCGCTGGCGCGGCCGGGCTGATGACCGCGATCACGGCTGGCCAGCGCGGTCGCCAGGTGCAGGTGATCGACCATGCCAACAAGGTCGGCAAGAAGATCCTGATGTCCGGCGGCGGCCGCTGCAATTTCACCAACACCGGCACCACCCCGGCCAACTTCCTGTCGGCCAACCCGCACTTCTGCAAGTCGGCGCTGGCGCGCTACACGCCTTGGCACTTCATCGAGCTGGTCAGCAAGCACGGCATCGCCTATCACGAAAAGGAACTGGGCCAGCTGTTCTGCGACATTTCGTCCAAGCAGATCGTGAAGATGCTGGTGGACGAATGCCAGGCGGCCGGTGCCCAGATCCGCACCGAATGCAGCGTGCAGCGCATCGAGCACGGCAGCGACGGGTTCCGCGTGCACACCACCCATGGCCTGTTCCACTGCGCCTCGCTGGTGGTGGCCACCGGCGGCCTGTCGATTCCGAGCATGGGCGCCACCGGCTTCGGCTACGAGATTGCCCGCCAGTTCGGCCACGAGGTGTTGCCGACCCGCGCAGGACTGGTGCCGCTCACGCTCAGCGGCAAGCACCAGGAGCGGCTGGCCGATCTGAGTGGTGTCGCCCTGCCGATCGAGGCACGCTGCAATGGCAAGCGCTTCCAGAACTCCATGCTGCTGACCCATCGCGGCGTGAGTGGCCCGGCGATCCTGCAGATCTCCTCGTTCTGGCAACCCGGCGATGCACTGGAGCTGGACCTGCTGCCCGGCCAGGATGCCGGCGAGTGGCTGCGCCAGATGAAGCGCGAGCGCCCGGCCGCCGAGCTGCGCACGGTACTGGGTGAGGTGCTGCCCAAGCGACTGGCGCAGCGCCTGTGCGAACACTGGTTGCCCGACCGCCCCGTGCGCCAGCTGGACGAGCCGGTGCTGCGCCAGGCTGCGCAGCTGCTGGGCGCGTTCCCGCTGGTGGCCAGCGGCACCGAGGGCTACCGCACCGCCGAAGTCACCCTGGGCGGCGTGGATACCGCCGAGGTGTCGTCCTCGACGATGGAATCCAAGCGCGTGCCCGGCCTGCATTTCGTCGGCGAGGTGCTGGATGTGACCGGCTGGCTGGGCGGCTACAACTTCCAGTGGGCCTGGGCCAGCGGCCACGCCGCCGGCGGCGTGGTGTGAACCAGATCGCCGTTCGATGCGCGCAAGGGGTGCGCGCATGGACGGTTCGCCGCGCATCGTGTATCTAGTTTCGCAGATTGGGGAGCAGTGCATGCAGAACGCGAACGACATCACCATCCGCCTGCTGATCGTCGATGACAGCGGCGAGAATGCCGAAGCCATCGTCAGCACCCTGCGCAACAGCGGCATCGCGGTGCGCCCGTGGCGCCCGCAGGATGCCGCCGAGCTGGCCCAGGTGCTGTCCAGCCAGGCCATCGACCTGGTGCTGGCTTCGCCCTCGCCGGGTATTCCGCTGCCGCTGGTGGCCCAGCACATTGCCGCCAGCGGCAAGGACATCCCGCTGGTGCTGCTGGCCGAACGCATCGACGAGGACGAGCTGGTACAGGCCAGCAGTCACGGCATCCGCGCCCTCGCCCTGCGCCAGCGCCCCGAGCACCTGCTGGCCGTGGTCCGCGACCAGTGGGTGGACCTGCAGGCACGGCGTGGCCTGCGCCGTATCGAGGCGCAGATGCGCGAGACCGAGCGCCGCTGCGATGCGCTGATCGCCTCTTCGCGGGATCCCATCGCCTACGTGCATGAGGGCATGCACATCCGCGCCAACGACGCCTATCTGGAAATGTTCGGTTACGAGCATTTCGACGACATCGAGGGGATCTCGCTGCTGGACATGGTCGCCGCGCAGCACGTGGAAGGCTTCAAGCAGCTGCTGAAGGGCCTCAGCCGTGGCGAGGCGCCGCCGCCGCAGTACCAGCTCGATGCACGCCACGAAGATGGCAGCGCGTTCCCGGCGACGATGGAATTCACCGCCGCCACCTACGAGGGCGAATCCTGCCTGCAGGTGGTGCTCCGCCGCCGCATGGAGTTCGACCCGGAACTGGCGCGCGAGGTCGAGGACCTGCGCCAGCGCGACCAGGTCACCGGGCTGCTCAACCGACCGACCTTCATGCTGCAGCTGGAAAGCGCAGTGGCCCAGGCCGGGCGCAGCGAGGGCCAGTTCGGCCTGCTGCTGATCGAGCCTGACCACTACGCACGCCTGTTGCCGGATATCGGCCTGGCATCGGCCGACACCCTGATCGGTGCCCTTGCCGCCCTGCTGGCCGAGGTGGGCGGCGAGGATGCACAGCTGGCCCGCTTCGGTGAACACAATTTCGCCGTGCTGCAGGCCGGGCCCTACGCACAGACCGTGGCGCTGGCAGATCGCATCCGCGAAGCCTATGCCGCGCACGTCTTCAGCATCGGCGCGCGCTCGGCCACGGTAACGGTCAGCATCGGTGGCGTGCAGGTGGGCGAGAAGATCGCCAGCATCGGCCAGGTGCTGGCGCGTGCCAGCGAATGTACGCAGGCTGCCGCCGAACTGGGCAATACCTGCCGCATCTTCGACCCGGCCGCCGCCGACCGCGTCGAGGAAGAACGCGTGCTGCGCTGGGTCGCGCGCATCCGTGAAGCGCTGGCCGGCGACGGCTTCCAGCTGCACTACCAGCCGGTGCTGAACCTGCAGGGCGAGCCGCTGGAACTGTACGAGGCCTACCTGCGCCTGGAGCACAACGGCGAGCTGTTGAGCCCCACCGCGTTCCTGGGCATCGCCGAGGAGCACGGCCTGCTGGCCGACATCAACCGCTGGGTGGTTTCGCAGGCCATCGCAGTGCTGGGCCAGCGTGCGCGCCAGGGCCATGCCACCCAGGTGCTGGTGAAGGTGACGCCGGAATCGTTCGACGACCCGCAGATGATCGCCACCCTGCGGCGCGAACTGCAGGCGCAGGGTGTACCCGGCGAACGGCTGTGGCTGCATGCCCCGGAAGCGAAGGTGTTCACTCACCTGCGCAGTGCACAGCAGTTCCTTGCCGAAGTGGCGCCGCTGGGTTGCCGCATCGGCCTGGAGCAGTTTGGTTCGGGGTTGGATTCGTTCCAGCTGCTGGCCCACTTCCAGCCGCAGTTCCTCAAGCTGGACCGCGGTTTCACCAGCGATCTGGCGGCCACCCGCGAAAACATCGACCGCATCAGCCAGATCACCGCACGCGCGCAGGAAGCCGGCATCCGCACCATCGCCGAGTTCGTCAGCGACGCCAATTCGATGACCCTGCTGTTCAGTGCCGGCGTGGACTACGTGCAGGGCGACTTCGTCGGCCCGGCATTGCCGGAGATGGGGTTCGAGTTTGGGTGACGCCTCTCTGTAGAGCCGAGCCACGCTCGGCTGCGGGACTCAAGCGAAGAGCAGCCGAGCATGGCTCGGCTCTACACAAACGAGAAGGCCGGCATTCGCCGGCCTTTTCATTGATCAGGTCATGTCGACCAGATTGTCGATCTTCACGTCCGGGTTGACGTCGGCCTCGTAGTCGACGCCCTCCACACCGAAGCCGAACAGACGCAGGAAATCGGCCTTGTAACCGGCCAGGTCGCTGATCTCGTACAGGTTCTCGTTGGTCACCTGCGGCCACAGCGCGACCACCTTGCCCTGCACGTCCGCCGCCATTTCCTTGTAGTCGGCACGCAGGCGCCCTTCCTCGTCGACCAGCGCGACGGTATGGCCATCACCATCGACCAGATCCTGTCGCAGGCGATCGATCGCCACGCCGTCGGCCTTGCCGCCGTAGAGGATGTCGTACAGCACGTCGAGCTGCTCAATGCAGCCTTCGTGGGTGCCCTTCTCCTTCATTACCTTGAACAGCAGCGACAGGTACAGCGGCATGGTCGGAATGGCCGAGCTGGCCTGGGTGACCACCGCCTTCAGCACCGACACGCGCGCGTCGCCACCGATTTTCGCCAGCTTCTCGCGCAGGCCCAGCACCTTGTTGTCCAGATCCTTCTTGGCGGCGCCGATCGAGCCGTTCCAGTAGATGGCCTGGGTGATCTCTTCGCCCACGTAGGTGAAGGCGGTGGTGGTGCAGCCGTTGGCCAGCACGCCGGCATCGGCCAGCGCGTCGATCCACATCTGCCAGTCTTCGCCGCCCATCACCGCAACGGTACCGGCGATTTCTTCCGGAGTGGCCGGCTGCAGATGGGTTTCGGTCAGCACTTCCTTGTCGGTATCCAGGCCGCGCAGGGTGATCGGCTCACCGATCGGCTTCAGCGTGGAGCTGATGATCTCACCGGTCTTCGGATGCTTGCGCCGCGGCGCAGCCAGGCTGTAGACCACCTGGTCGACCTGGCCAAGATCGGCCTTGATCATCTCGATGGTCCTGGCCTTCACTTCATCGGAGAAGGCATCGCCGTTGATGCTCTTGGCGTACAGGCCGGCTTCGTCGGCGTACTTGTGGAACGCGGCCGAGTTGTACCAACCGGCGGTGCCCGGCTTGGACTCAGTGCCGGGGCGCTCGAAGAAGATGCCCAGAGTCGCGGCACCGCTGCCGAACGCGGCGGTGATGCGCGCCGCCAGGCCGTAACCGGTGGACGCGCCGATGACCAGCACGCGCTTGGGGCCGTTCTGGATCGGCGGGCGCGCGCGGATGTAGTCGATCTGCTGCTTGACCGCGGCTTCGCAGCCGGTCGGGTGGGTGGTGACGCAGATGAAGCCGCGGACGCGCGGTTTGATGACCATGGATACCTCGGGTTGGCAGATGCGGCGCACGGGGCGCTCAGCAGGAATATGGGCGCGCGCCTGCGCGCGCGAACCGCAGGATCGTAGTGCGCGGGGGAAGATTGCACAACCGACGCTGCCGTAGGGTGGTGTTCGTTCTGCAGGGTTGCACCCTGCACCCGCAGAGGCCGGAGCAACGGCCACAGCCAGAGCAACGTCAAAAGCTGGGTTCCTGGCGGTGGGCGGGGTGGGTCCGGTTGAGGGGGACGCTGCAAGTCCCCCTCCGGGGCCCGGCCCAGCCGCTGGCGGCTGTGCGTTCGGGCGCTTGCGAAGCAATGCTTCGCAAGCAAAGCGCCCTCACCCATGTAAGCTCGGTCGCCGCATCCATGCGGCTCACGCCCCCTCAACCGGACCCACCCCGCCTTCGACAGACTTCCGCGATCTGTCAGGACGGCATTCTGCTCTGGTGGGTGTCGACCTTGGTCGACACGGCAGAACTGATCCAAATTTGATCAGCGATATCCGGCAGATGTGTCGACCAAGGTCGACACCTACCAACAGCCGCAGGAAATGATCTGGGGCAGAGCCCCCTGAGTCAGGGGGCGGCCGCGAAGCGGCGGGGGTCTGGGAGCTGGTAAGTGGGGCCCTCGGTTCGCGCAGCGAAGCGTGGGAGCGACAGCTCGCATGCGATGACGCGTACCAGCCCTGCCAACAAAAAACCCCGCTTGCGCGGGGTTCTCTGTGTGCTGCATGCAGCAGGCAATTACGGGCGACGGGCCAGGGCCTCGACGTCCTTCGCCTTCGGCAGCAGATCCTGCTTGCTCACGCGCAGGAAGCCGATCGTCAGCATCGGCACCGCCACCAGGATCGAGGACAGCACCACGATCACCGCACCGATCATGTGCGTCTCGGCCAGGCCTTCCATCGAGCTGCCGCCGTACAGGTACAGGGCCAGCGCGGACAGGAAGAACATCACCGCGGTGATCACCGTACGCGACAGCGTCTGGTTGATCGAACGGTTCAGCACTTCCATCGAGTCCACGCGCAGGCTGCGGAAGTTCTCGCGGACGCGGTCGAAGACCACGATGATGTCGTTGATCGCAAAGCCCATCACCGACAGCAGGCCGGCCAGCACGGTCAGGTCGAACTCACGGCCCAGCAGGGACACGTAAGCCACCGTCACGATCAGGTCGAACATGGCCACGATGCTGGCGGTGACCGCGAACTTCCATTCGAAGCGCACCGCGATGTAGATCAGGAAGCCGGCCAGCATGAAGATGGTGGCGTACAGGCCATTCATCGCCAGGTCCTTGCCGATCTGCGGGCCCACGAACTCGTTGCGCAGCACGGTGGCCTGGTTGTCGGCCGTGGACAGCGCCTTCACCACGGCTGCAGCGGTGGCCTTGTCTTCGCTGGCGGCAGCACCCGTGCCCGGAGCATGTTCGCCGTGCGGCGCCAGGCGGATCAGCAGGTCGGTGTTGCCACCGACGCTCTGCACCTGGGCACCGTCGAAGCCATTCTGCTCCAGCTTGGTACGGACCTGCTCGACGTCCACCGGCTTGTCGAAGCGCGCTTCGATCAGCGTGCCGCCGGTGAAGTCCAGTGCGTAGTTGAAGCCCTTGATGCCGATGATGGCAATCGAGGCCAGGAACACCACGATGGTGACTGCCATGGCGACATGGCGCCAGCGCATGAAGTCGATCTTGGTGTCGTTCGGGAGGATGTGCAGCGGAAACAGTTTCATTGTGCGTGTCGTCCCGTCAGATGGCCACGTTCTGGAGCTTCTTGCGACGGCCGTAGATCAGCGTCGCCAGCGCACGCGACACGGTGATCGCAGTGAACATGGAGGCGAAAATACCGATGATCATGGTCAGCGCGAAGCCCTTCAGCGGACCGGTACCGAATGCGAACAGCGCCACACCGACGATCAGGCCGGTCAGGTTGGCGTCGAGGATGGTGCCGGAGGCGCGCTCGTAACCAGTCACGATCGCGGTCTTGCCCGGCACGCCGGCACGCAGTTCTTCACGGATACGCTCGTTGATCAGCACGTTGGCGTCCACCGACAGGCCGACCGACAACGCCAGGCCGGCGAAGCCCGGCAGGGTCATGGTCGCGCCGAACAGCGACATCACCGCCACCACGATCAGCAGGTTGAACAGCATCGCCGCCGAGGTGATCACACCGAACATGCGGTAGTACACGCTGAAGAACACCAGGGTGAACAGGAATGCGAACACGACCGCGCGCATACCGTTCTTGACGTTCTCCGCGCCCAGGCTCGGGCCGACCACGCGTTCTTCGACGAAGTCCATCGGCGCGGCCAGCGAGCCGGACTTCAGCAGCTTGGCCAGGTCCTCGGCTTCCTTCTTCTGCAGACCGGTGGTCTGGAAGTTCTTGCCGAACACGCCATTGATGTTGGCCACCGAGATCACTTCCTCGTTGACCTTGAAGCCACGCACTTCCTGGCCGTCGACGACGGTCACGGTCGGCACGCGCTCGGTGTAGACCACCGCCATCGGCTTGTTCACGTTGGCGCTGGTGAAGTCGAACATGCGCTGACCGCCGACGTTGTTCAGCGTCACGCTGACCGCCGGCGAACCGCTGTTCGAATCGGTCACGGCCTGCGCACCGACCATCTGGTCACCGGTGACGATCACGCGCTTGTTCAGCAGGATCGGGCCGCGGCCGTCGCGCTGCTGGTAGACCTTGGCTTCCGGCGGGATGCGGCCGGAGGCGATGGCGTCCTGCGCATTGCCCTCGACCACCGCACGGTATTCCAGCGTGGCAGTAGCACCGATCATGCGCTTGGCTTCGGCGGTGTCCTGCACGCCCGGCAGCTGCACGACCACGCGGTCGGCACCCTGGCGCTGGATGATCGGCTCGGCCACACCCAGCTGGTTCACGCGGTTGCGCAGGGTGTTGATGTTCTGCTCGATGGCGCCGTTGGCGATCTGGGTGATCTCGGTTTCCGGTACGGTGACCGTGATGCGATTGCCGCTGACGTCGTAGCCGAGGGTCGGCTGCGCCTTGGCCAGGGCCGCGCGGGCACGCTGCGCGGCATCATCGCCGGCCGACGGGCTGAGGTTGGCCACGATGCTGTTGTCGGCGCGACGCTCCACCGACTGGTAGGCGATGCGCGCGTCACGCAGGGTGCTGCGCACGTCTTCGGTGTAGGCGTCCAGACGCTTGTCCAGGGCAGCTTTCTGGTCGACCTGCAGCACGAAGTGCACACCACCCTGCAGGTCCAGACCCAGCACCATCGGACGACCGCCGAGGTTGGCCAGCCAGTCCGGCACGGTCGAGGCCAGGTTCAGGGCCACGGTGTAGTTCTCGCCGACGGTGTCACGCAGGGCGTCGCTGGCGGCGGACTGCGCCTTCAGGTCCGGCAGGCGGACGATCAGGCTCTCCCCTTCCTTCTCGGCACCGACGGGGGTGATACCGGCCTTCTTCAGGTCGGCCAGCACACGGTCGCGCAGCGCGTCGTCGACCTGTCCGCCACGGTTGGCGGTGATCTGGACGGCCGGGTCCTTCTGGTAGATGTTGGGCAGCGCGTACAGCGCGCTGAGCGCCAGTACGATCAGGATGACGACGTACTTCCAGCGTGGAAATTCGAGCATTGCTTGGGTCCCGCGCGGCGCCATCCCCGGCGCCGCGGTTGTGCATCGGAAAGGGGGTGGCTTACTGGGCCGACTTCAGGGTACCGGCCGGCAGCACGTTGCCGACAGCGCCCTTCTGCACGCGGATGCGCACGTTGTCAGCCACTTCGATGGTGATGAAGTTGTCGCCGATGTCGGTGACGATGCCGGCGATGCCGCCGTTGGTCAGCACTTCGTCGCCGCGCTTGATCTTCTCCAGCATGGCCTTGTGCTCCTTCTGCCGCTTCATCTGCGGGCGGATCATCAGGAAGTACATGATGGCGATCAGGATGATCGGGAACAGCAGCGTGGTCAGGCCCATGCCCTGCGGTTGGCCGCCGGCGGCCTGGGCGTGGGCGGCGGGAATCAGGAAGGCAAGCAGGTTCATCGTTGGTCCTTTGGTTGGGCGGCGCTCCCGTCCCTTCAGGGGCGGGGGTGTCGACCGCGGATCTGGGTCAGCCTTGAAGTATGCCACGGCCCCGGGCGTTCGTCCTTGGGCCGTTTGGCAGGGGGCGTCCGGGTTACAGGGCCGGCGCGACCGCTCCGCGTGCCGCGTAGAAAGACTCACGGAAGGCCAGGAAGGTTCCCGCCTCGATCGCCGCGCGGATGTCGGCCATGAGCTTTTCGTAATAGAACAGGTTGTGCAGCGTGCCCAGCATCGGCGCCAGCATCTCGTTGCAGCGGTCCAGGTGGCGCAGGTAGGAGCGGGTGTAGCCGCCGGTGCAGGCCACGCAGCCGCAGCCCGGCTCGATCGGGTCCATGTCCCGCGCGTACTGGGAGTTGCGGATGCGGACGGTACCGAACGAGGTGAAATAGTGGCCGTTGCGGGCGTTGCGGGTGGGCATCACGCAGTCGAACATGTCCACGCCACGTGCGACACCCTCCACCAGGTCCTCCGGCCGTCCCACGCCCATCAGGTAGCGCGGGCGGTCACCCGGCAGCTCCGGGTCCAGGTGGTCCAGCATGGCGTTGCGCTCGTGCTCCGGCTCGCCCACGGCCAGGCCGCCGATGGCATAGCCGTCGAAGCCGATCGCCTGCAGGGCCTCGGCCGAGCGGCTGCGCAGGTCGGTGTGAACGCCGCCCTGGACGATGCCGAACAGGGCCGCATCGTTGCCCAGCTCGTCATGCGCGTTGCGGCTGCGCTGGGCCCAGCGCAGGCTCAGCTCCATCGAGCGACGGGCGACGTCCTCGGTGGCCGGGTACGGGGTGCACTCGTCGAAGATCATCACCACGTCCGAATCGAGCACCTTCTGGATCTTCATGCTCTCTTCCGGACCCAGGAACACACGGGCGCCATCGGTGGGCGAGGCGAAGGTCACGCCCTGCTCGGTGATCTTGCGGCGGTGGGCCAGCGAGAACACCTGGAAGCCGCCGGAGTCCGTCAGGATCGGGCCATCCCAGCGGCAGAAGCCGTGCAGGCCGCCGTGGTCGGCGATGATGTCCAGGCCCGGGCGCAGGTACAGGTGGAAAGTGTTGCCGAGGATGATCTCGGCGCCCAGCGCGCGCACCTGGTCCGGCAGGATGCCCTTGACCGAGCCATAGGTTCCCACCGGCATGAAGGCCGGCGTTTCCACCGTGCCACGCGGGAAAGTCAGGCGGCCACGGCGGGCACGGCCGTCGCGGGTCTTGAGCTGGAACTGCAGTCGGGACATGGAGCGGTCGTTCAGGCAAATAGTTGCCTATTGTCTCCCAAGAAGGCGTGCGCACCAAGGTGCGCACCCACAGGGGGCCCGCCGCTCCCAGGGCCCCCTACCCCGCCTGCGGGAACAGCAGCATGGCGTCGCCGTAGCTGAAGAAGCGGTAGCGCTGCTCGATCGCGTGCTGGTACGCCTCGAACACCCTTTCCTTGCCGGCGAACGCGGAGATCATCATCAGCAGCGTGCTTTCCGGCAGGTGGAAGTTGGTCACCATCGCGTCGACGCTGCGGATGCGGTAGCCCGGGGTGATGAAGATCTGGGTCTCGCCGGCAAACGGCAACAGTTCGCCATCGCGCATCGCGCTCTCCAGCGCGCGCACCACGGTGGTGCCGACGCCGATCACCCGGCCGCCGGCCGCGCGCGTGCGCCGCACCTGCTGCACCAGCTCAGCGCCCACGTTCAGCCACTCGCGGTGCATCACGTGGTCCTTCAGGTCATCGGCGCGCACCGGCTGGAAGGTACCGGCGCCGACATGCAGGGTGACGTGGCCGAACTCCACGCCCTTGGCCTTCAGCGCCGCCAGCAGCGGCTCGTCGAAATGCAGGCCAGCGGTCGGTGCCGCCACCGCGCCCACTTCGCGCGCGAACACGGTCTGGTAGCGCTCACGGTCATCTACGCCCGGCTCGCGCTGGATGTAGGGCGGCAGCGGCAGGCGGCCGGCGTGCAGCAGCCACTGTTCCAGCGACTCGGGCACATGGAACTGCAGCACGTAGAACTCGCCGTCGCGGCCCAGCACCTCGGCTTCGCCACCGGCGTCCAGGGCGATGCGGCTGCCTGCCTTGGGCGACTTGCTGGCGCCGACCTGCGCTCGGGCCTGCTGGCCGCCGAGCAGGCGCTCGATCAGGATCTCCACGCGGCCACCGCTGGCCTTCTGCCCGAACAGGCGCGCCGGGATCACCCGGGTGTCGTTGAACACCAGCAGGTCGCCCCGCTGCAGCAGCGACGGCAGGTCGCGCACCTGCAGATCGGTGAAGGCGGCCGGTGCCGGTGGCACCAGCATCAGTCGGCTGGCGGAACGTTCGGCCAGAGGAGCCTGCGCGATCAGTTCAGCCGGCAGGTCGTAATGGAAATCGGACTTCTTCAAGGCGGTGGGCGGCAACAGGTCGACAATGGCGCACATTGTACGTCCAGCGTCTGCGAGCCGGTGCGCTTCGCGGCGAACGTCGCGCAAAATGCTGCTATGCAGCAGGTTTCTGCAGGGTTATCGCGCAAAAAAACAAGTGCTAGCATCGAGTTGGAAGTCCGCTGCACGAGCCTGCCCCAAGCGCGCGTGATGACGCGCGTTTTGCTTTTGAAGACCCGTGCGACCCATTGTTTCAGGAGATCTGCAATGAGCTTCATCGAACGCCTCGCCCCCCTGCGCAGCCAGCCCGGCACCCGCCTCACCACCGGCCTGGACGACGCCACCCTGACCGCCCTGTCCGCCCACCACCCGCAGCTGATCGCCGCGGTGGACGCCGCTGCCGAGGAATTCACGCGCGTGCAGGCCGACATGGGGCCGCTGCTGGCGCAGGACGAACAGGCGCAGATCGACGCGATGCAGGACGGCTTCGTCAATTTCTACGCCGATGACGCGGTGACGCCCTACGTGGCGCTGGCCGCGCGCGGCCCGTGGGTGGTCACCCTGAAGGGCGCCGTGCTGTATGACGCCGGCGGCTACGGCATGCTCGGCTTCGGGCATACCCCGGATGCCGTGCTGGAGGCGATGGCCCGCCCGCAGGTGATGGCCAACATCATGACGCCCAGCCTGTCGCAGCAGCGCTTCATTACTGCCCTGCGCGCCGAGATCGGCCACCGCCGTGGCGGCTGCCCGTTCGCCCGTTTCATGTGCCTGAATTCCGGCTCCGAAGCGGTCGGCCTGGCCGCGCGCATCGCCGACGTCAATGCCAAGCTGCAGACCGACCCCGGCGCTCGCCACGCCGGTGCCGCGATCAAGCGCGTGGTGGTCAAGGGCAGCTTCCATGGCCGCACCGACCGCCCGGCCCTGTATTCCGATTCCAGCCGTAAGAGCTACATGCAGCACCTGGCCAGCTACCGTGGCGAGGATTCGGTGATCACCGTGGCGCCTTACGACGAGGCCGGCCTGCGCAAGGTGTTCGAGGATGCCGCACGCAACCAGTGGTTCATCGAGGCAGTGTTCCTGGAGCCGGTGATGGGCGAAGGCGACCCGGGCCGTTCGGTGCCGCCAGCGTTCTATGCCGTTGCCCGCGAGCTGACCCATGCGCACGGCAGCCTGCTGCTGATCGACTCGATCCAGGCCGGCCTGCGCGCGCATGGCGTGCTGTCGATGGTGGACTACCCGGGCTTCGAAGGTCTGGACCCGCCGGACATGGAGACCTACTCCAAGGCACTCAACGCCGCGCAGTACCCGCTGTCGGTGCTGGCGGTGACCGAGCATGCCGCGCAGCTGTACCGCAAGGGCATCTACGGCAACACCATGACCAGCAACCCACGTGCGCTGGACGTTGCCTGTGCCACGCTGGCCCAGCTGACCCCGCAGGTGCGTGCCAACATCGCCGAACGCGGTGCCGAGGCCGTGCGCAAGCTGGAGCAGCTCAAGAGCGAGCTGGGTGGCCTGATCACCAAGGTGCAGGGCACCGGGCTGCTGTTCTCCTGCGAGCTGGCCCCGCAGTTCAAGTGCTACGGTGCCAACTCCACCGAGGAATGGCTGCGCCAGCACGGCATCAACGTGATCCACGGTGGCGAGAACTCGCTGCGCTTCACCCCGCACTTCGGCATGGACAGCCAGGAGCTGGACCTGCTGGTGGGCATGGTCGGCCGCGCCCTGCGCGAAGGCCCGCGCCGCGAGCAGGCGGCGGCGGCGTAAGCCCCCGCTTTTTGTAGAGCCGAAGGCAGCGGCAGGAGCCGCTGCCAACGTCGCTGGCTACGGCCCGGAGGGTGCCGGGCAGGACGACCGGCATAGCCCATGCTCGGCTGGGACATTGCCGCGATCTGAACGAAGAGCAGCCGAGCATGGCTCGGCTCTACAGAAGGCCTCTCAAGGCCTCATACTCTACGCACACCCCGTCCCTGACCGCCTTTTGGTCGGTGACGGGGCGTTTTCGTTTCCGGCCAAGAAACAGGAATATCCATGAAATCGATCTGTGTGTACTGCGGCTCCAACGCTGGCAGCAAGCCGGCCTATACCGAACGCGCCATTGCGCTGGGCGACCGTATCGCCCGCGACGGCCTGCGCCTGGTGTACGGCGGTGGCAACGTCGGCCTGATGGGCACCGTGGCCAATGCCGTACTCGCCGCCGGTGGCGAGGTGACCGGCGTGATCCCGCGCCAGTTGGCCGATTGGGAAGTGGCCCACCGCGGCCTGACCGAACTGGAAATCGTCGGCTCGATGCATGAGCGCAAGTCGCGCATGTTCGACCTGGCCGATGGTTTCGTCGCCCTGCCCGGCGGCTTCGGCACCATGGAAGAGATCTTCGAGATGCTGACCTGGCGCCAGCTGGGAATCGGCAACAAGCCCTGCGCCTTCCTCGATGTGGATGGCTTCTACGCCCCGCTGATCGGCATGATCGACCGCATGGTGGAAGAACGCTTCCTGCACCCGGACCAGCGCCAGGACCTGTGGTACGGCTCGGACATCGAAGAAATGCTGGTGTGGATGAAGAACTACCAGCCGGCCCAGGCATCAAAGTGGATCGACGAAAAGCGCCGCGCCGCCCTGCGTTGAGGTAACCGCACGCGGCAGCTCAGGCTGCCGCGTGCGCCCACGGTGCGGGCCGGCCCAGCAGATACCCCTGGCCGTAATCGCAACCCAGTTCACGCAGTGTATTCCGCTGCGCCTCGGTCTCGATGCCTTCGCCAATGGTCTCGATGCCCAGCGTACGCGCCAGCGACAGCACGCCCTCGACCAGCGCGCGCGTGCTCTGCATTTCCGGGCCATGCAGGCCGGCGATGAAGCTCTGGTCGATCTTCAAGGTGCTGATCGGGAATCGGTGCAGGTAGGACAGCGCCGAGAAGCCGGTGCCGAAATCATCCAGCTGCACCTGGATGCCGCGCTCGCGCAGGCCCTGCAGGATGCGCAGCGTGTGCGGGGCATCGTCGAGCAGCGCCACTTCGGTGATCTCCAGCCGCAGCCGGCGCGGATCGGCACCGCAGCTGTCGAGCAGTCCGAACAGGCGGTCACTGAACTCGGCGGAGCGGAAATGCCGGGGCGAGACGTTCACCGAGACGTAGCCTTCGCCCCCCTGCGCCAGCCCTGCGATGACCTGCTCGTAGATCAGCCAGTCGACCTGTTCGATCAGG
The DNA here is from genome assembly GCF_059371655.1 of Stenotrophomonas sp. YJH_SMC_17. NCBI lineage: Bacteria > Pseudomonadati > Pseudomonadota > Gammaproteobacteria > Lysobacterales > Lysobacteraceae > Stenotrophomonas > Stenotrophomonas sp. YJH_SMC_17. The sequence goes on from NZ_JCAFUU010000001.1 coordinate 211,227, forward strand.
CCGCTCTCTTCACCCAGCTCCAGGAATGCGCCCGGCAGCAGCAGGCCACGGCGTTCGTGCTGCCAACGCAGCAGCGCCTCATGACCGACCACTTCGCCGTCGGACAGGCGCACGATCGGCTGGTAGAACGGCAGGAAGTCGCGGTTGTTGATCGCACGGCGCAGATCGGCTTCCAGGTCCAGGCTGCGCATGGCTTCCTCGCGCATGTCCTCGTCGAAGATCGAGCAGCGATCATGGCCCTGTGCCTTGGCCCGGTACATCGCCGCATCCGCATCGCGCAGCAGTTCTTCACCCGTGCGGTAGCGCGGATTCCACAGGGCGATGCCGAGACTGCCCGACGGGAACAGCTCGCGCCCGGCGATCCACATCGATTCCTGCAACGCCAGCAGCAGGCGCTGGCCGAAGTCCAACGCCTGCGCCAGGCCCTGCGGACACTGCAGCAGCACCGCGAACTCATCACCGCCCAATCGTGCAACGACGTCCTCGGCACCGGCCATCGACACGATGCGCTTGGCCACCTCCACCAGCATGCGATCACCGGCGGCATGGCCGATGCTGTCGTTGACCAGCTTGAAGCGGTCAAGGTCGAGGAACAGAACGGCGAACACCGGCCCGCCCTCACGCTTGGCCAGTGCCAGCGCGTCCTGCAGCCGATCCAGCAGGTGCAGGCGGTTGGGCAGGCCGGTCAGGGCATCGTGCATGGCCTGGTGGGTCAGCCGCTGCTCCGCACGCAGGCGCTCGCCGATCTGGCCAAGCAGTTTCTCGTTCACTTCAGCCAGTTCGCGGGTGCGTTCTTCCACGCGCTTTTCCAGCTCGGCATGCGCCGAACGCAGCCGCTGCTGGTCGCGCTGGCGGGCCAGCCCGGTACCGATGTTCTGCGCAACGAAGGTCAGCAGGCGCTGGTCGTGCACGCTGAAAGTGCTGTTCTGGCTGTAGCTCTGCACCACGATCGCGCCGACCACTTCGTCGTCGCGCAGCAGCGGCACGCCCAGCCAGCAGTGCGAGCGCGCACCGTGCTCGCGCACTTCGCCGGCCGCCAGCAGGGCATCGATCTGCGCGCGCGAAGCCAGCAGCGGGCGCCGGTTGCGCACCACGTATTCGGTCAGGCCGCGGCTGAACGGCCGCGGTGCGCGGCTGGCGTTGTGCTCGTCCACCGAATACACGAAGTCCAGGCCGTTACCGGCGGCGTTGACCAGGGCGATGTAGAAATTGCGCGCATCGAGCAGGCGCCCGACCACGCCGTGCACCTGGCCATAGAACTGAGCCAGGCTGTCGGCCGACATCGCCATCTCGGCGATGTTGTAGAGCGCGGTCTGCAGCTGCTCGGCACGGCGCCGTTCGGCTACTTCGTCCTGCAGGCTGCGGTTGGCGCGCTGCAGCTCCTGGGTGCGCCGCTCCACCTGCTGCTCCAGCCGTACCTGCGCCTGGCGGCGGTCCATCGCGGTCTGTACGTGCTGCGCGACGAACCCCAACAGGGCGCGCTCGGCCTCGCCATAGCGGGCGGCACGCTCATAGCTCTGTACCACGATGGCGCCACAGACACGGCCATCGCGCAGCATCGGCACGCCCAGCCAGTCCAGGCTTTCGGGGCCGCGCTGCGGGTCGTGCTCCTGTTCCACCACCTGCGCCAGCAGCTCGCGTGACGGGCCACTGAGCGGCTTGCCATGACGCAGCAGCGCCACGGTCAGGCTGCGCGGCATCTCGCTGGCATCGTGGCTCTGCGAGGGATCGGCAACAAAGTCATCCACCTGGTCGGCGAAGTACAGGAAGCGGATCTGGTCGCGCGCGTCGTCGTACTCGACGATGTAGCAGTTCTCCGCGTACATCAGCGTGCCCAGCACCCCGTGCACGTGGCGCAGCATCTCGCCCATCTCCAGGTCGGCGCCGGCCAGATCGGCGATCTGGAACAACGCCTGCTGCAGCCGCTCAGCCTCTTCCAGGGCCTTGATCTGCCCAGCCTGTCGCCCGCGCTGCAGGGCCAGCTCCATCGCCTGCCGGGCCAGCCCCCACCAGGCCGGCGAAGGCGCTGCATTGGCCACCGACAACAGCAGCCGTGCACCGTCGTACTCCCAACCGTGCTGGCCATCGCCAACGCCGGGTTCCACGAACGCGGCGCCGTCGTTCACGACCGAGGGCCAGCCGCGCTGGCCACGCCCCAGCTGCGGGTCGTCCCAACCGACCCGGACCACCGCCGATTCAGGCAGCAGCGCATGCAACGCCCGCACCAGCGCCGTGCTCAGCACGGCCTCGTGTGGTGGCTCTTCCGCCGGTTCTGCATGCGTGGACAAATGACAATCTCTTGGCGCCGTCTAAGCGGCGCCTCCCCTGAGCCGCCGAGCATAGCGCGCCACCCGGGGGGCAATGGAAGCCCGTAAACCCCGATTCGTGCGCCCGTGCGTTTTTCCTGCTGTCCGCAGCCCCTTCCGAGCCATGAATCTCGCCCTGCCCGCCCCCGCCACCGGCTATGCGCCATCGTCTGCAGGCCTTACCCTGTACGTCGTGGAAGCCAGCGCACTGCCAACCGATGAAGCCTTGATGCTGGCCTGGGCCGGTGGCGACCTGCGCGCGTTCGAGAGCCTGTATGCACGCCACCGCAAGCGCCTGTTCGGCTTCCTGCTGCGGCAGCTGCGCGACAACGCGCTGGCCGAAGAGATCTTCCAGGACGTGTGGCAGCGGGTGATCAGCGCGCGCGCCGGCTGGCAGCCGGAGGCCGCATTCAGCACCTGGCTGTTCCGGATCGCCCACAACCGCCTGAACGACCATTGGCGTGCGGCCCGGCACCGCCCGACTGCCCCGGCCGACGCCGACCTGCGCCTGGCGGCGATCGAAGATGGGCAGACCCCGGAAGCAGAGCTTTCCGAATTCGAACAACGTCGCCGCATCCAGCTGGCGATGGAGCAACTGCCGCCCGAGCAGCGCGAAGTGCTGCAGCTGCGACTGGATCAGGAACTGAGCCTTGAGGAGATCGGCCAGATCACCGGCGTCGGCCGGGAAACCGTGAAATCGCGGCTGCGCTATGCGATGGACAAGCTGCGTGCGGGACTGAACGCATGAACCGAGACGAACACCTGACGCCGGAAGAACGCGAGCTGGCGCGCCTGCTCGGCCGTCGCGCCGAACAGGCACCGCCGCCCGCGCTGGACGCCGCCATCCTGGCCGCGGCCCGCGCAGCCGTGGACGCGCCGGCGGCGGCGGCCGCGCCGGATGCACCACGCAGGCAGCGCACGCGCCCGCGCTGGCCGGCGGTGTTCGGTATCGCCGCCTCGATGGTGTTCGCGATCGGCATCGCCTGGCAGCTGCGTCCGGAACCGCCGCCGGTTCCGGCAGGCGAGGCCGCTGTCGCTGCGGCACCGGCTGCGGCAGACGTCGCGGCCGCCAATCAGGTCGCTGAGAGCAGTGCAGCCGACAGCACGGCTGCCGCTTCGGAAACCGCCGCCGCACCCGCGGCACCGCAGGCAGCCCCTGTTGCCGCCCCTCCGGCACCGTCCGCCGCGCGCGCACCCAGGCCTGCGCCGGCCGAAATCGCTGAAGTACCCGCCCAGGCTGCTCGTTCGATGGCGGCGGATGCGGCCGCCGATACGTCCTTTGCCACGCTCCCGCCCGCCCCGCCCGCCCCGGCCGCAGCGCCGGCAGCAGCACCGCCCGCACCCGCCGCCTACTCGGTACCCGCACCTGCGCCTGCACCTGCACCTGCACCTGCACCGGCATTGGCGCCCGCCCCGGCAGGCGCGTTGAAAGCACGTACTGCCGAGGCGCCGGCGGCCAACGGTGCCGATGCCGGACGGGCGCGGGCGCTGGATCGGGTAGAGATCACCTCGATGAAGCGCCAGGCCCCGAGCCGGTCTGCCCCCGGCATCATGCGCCGTGGCGCCGATCCGGGGCTCAGTGCGGATGCGGTGCAGGCCGAAGTGGACGCCGACGCACAACTGCCGCGCCGCCAGTGGCTGCAGAAGATCCGCGCGCGCCGCGACGACGGCCAGCGCGACCTGGCCCGCGCCAGCCTGGAGCGCTACGTACAGCAGTATCCGGAAGCACGCCTGCCGCGCGACCTGCGTCCGCTGCTGGACGACTGAATCGGACAGTGACCTCCGGCAACCCCGTAGAATGACGGGGATGCCCGATACCCTCGCCCAGCCGGTCAGCCACACGCTGGAAGTCAAACACAGCCGTTTCATCGCCCATGCCACGCCGATCGACGGCGCTACGGCGGCGATGGCATTCCTGCAGCAGGTGGCGGTGATCGACGCCACGCACAACTGCTGGGCCTACCGGCACGGGCAGGACTATCGCTCCAGCGACGATGGCGAGCCCGCCGGCACGGCCGGACGACCGATCCTTGCGGCGATCGACGGCCAGGGCTTCGACCGGGTGATGGTGGTGGTGACGCGCTGGTTCGGCGGCATCAAGCTCGGGGCGGGCGGCCTGGTCCGCGCTTATGGCGGCGCCGCCGCCGAGTGCCTACGCACCGCGCCGCGCCTGCCCCTGGTGGCCATGGCGCGCCTGCGGCTGCTGGCCGGCTTCGAGGATCTGGGCACTCTGCATGCTGCCCTGCCCGCCTTCGGCGCGGACAAGCGCGACGAACAGTTCGACGCCAGCGGGGTGTGCCTGAGGGTCGAATTGCCGGCTGATCAGGTCGACGCATTGAAAATCCGCCTGCGCGACGCCACCCGTGACCGTATCCGCATACAAGATGACGACCAGGATGACTGACAAGGACGACGCTCCCGCTTCGACCCCGCCGCTGCGCCGCCTCGGCAGCCTGCGTACGCTGTGGCCGTTCGTGCGCCGCCACAGCGGCCTGTTCACCGCCTGGCTGCTGGCCCTGGCCGTCTCTTCGGCGGCGACGCTCAGCCTGCCACCGGCCGTGAAGCAGATGATCGATCACGGTTTCAGCAGCGGCGGCCAGATCAACCGCGCCTTTGCCCTGCTCATGCTGGTGGCGGTGGTGATGGCGCTGGGCACGGCCGCACGCTTCTACTTCGTGTCGCTGCTGGGCGAGAAGGTGGTGGCCGATCTGCGCAGCCAACTGTACGCCCACCTGATCCACCTCGGCGCAGGTTTCCATGACCGCAGCCGCAGTGGCGAACTGGTTTCGCGACTGACCGCCGACACCGAACTGCTGCGCAGCGTGGTCGGCTCGACCATGTCGGTCGCCCTGCGCAGCAGCGTGACCGTGGTCGGCAGCCTGGCCATGCTGTTCGTCACCAGCCCGCGGCTGGCGGCGTGGTCGCTGCTGGGCATTCCGCTGGCCGTGCTGCCGATCATCATCGGCGCGCGCAAACTGCGCACCGTCGCCCGCAACAGCCAGGACCGCATCGCCGATGCCAACAGCCTGGCCAGCGAGACGCTGGGCGCGGTGCGTACGGTGCAGGCACATGCGCGCGAGCCGTACGAGCGTGGCCGCTTCGACCACGCACTGGGCGATGCCATCAAGGCCGCACGCCGCCGCATCGGTGCGCAGTCGCTGGTCACCGCCAGCGCCATCCTGCTGGTATTCGGTGCCATCGTCGGCGTGCTGTGGCTGGGCGCCCACGATGTCATCGAAGGCCGCCTGAGCGCCGGCACCCTGGGCCAGTTCGTGCTGTACGCGCTGATCGGTGGTGGCTCGGTGGGCGCGCTGGCCGAAGTATGGAACGAACTGCAGCGCGCGGCCGGCGGCATGGGCCGGATCGGCGAGCTGCTGGAGGAAGACATCGAGATCCGTGCGCCGGCACAGCCGCATGCGCTGCCGCAGCCGCTGCGCGGCGAGATCCAGTTCGACGACGTGGTCTTCCACTATCCGCAGCGACCGGACCAGGCTGCGCTGGATCACTTCAACCTGCATGTGCGCCCCGGTGAGACTGTGGCCCTGGTCGGCCCCTCGGGTGCCGGCAAGAGCACGGTGCTGTCGATGCTGCTGCGCTTCCACGATCCGGCTGCCGGGCGCATCTGCGTGGATGGTATGGACGTGCGCCAGGTCGACCCGGCCGAACTGCGTGGTCAGCTGGCGCTGGTGCCGCAGCAGCCGACGCTGTTCGCCGCCAGTGCACGCGACAACATCCGCTACGGCCGCCTGCAGGCCAGCGATGCCGAGGTCGAGGATGCCGCGCGCGCGGCCGAGGCCGATGGTTTCCTGCGCGCGCTGCCGCAAGGCTACGACAGCGAGCTGGGCGAGCGTGGCGCACGCCTGTCCGGCGGCCAGCAGCAGCGTGTGGCAATTGCACGTGCACTGCTGAAGGACGCACCGATCCTGCTGCTGGACGAAGCCACCAGCGCACTTGACGCCCAGAGCGAGTACGGCGTGCAGCAGGCACTGGAACGGCTGATGGCCGGCCGTACCACGCTGGTGATAGCGCACCGCCTGGCCACCGTGCTCAAGGCCGACCGTATCGTGGTGATGGACCAGGGCCGCATCGTAGCCGAAGGTACGCACGCGCAACTGCTGGCCGAAGGCGGTCTGTACGCTGAACTGGCACGCCTGCAGTTCATCGATTGATGACGGCCGCCTAACATCGCCAGGGCGAAGCTGGCGGCGCATCAACAGCATCCACTGAAGGAGGTGCGCGATGTCGTTCCGTCAGTTCCCGGCCGTCGACAGCCATGGCGAAAGCCACATCATCATCGAGTTCAAGCCCGAGGCGAACGGCAGCGGGCACCATTCCGAAGCCACGCCGCGCTACGAGCTCGACGACGGCCGACTGCTGGTGCGCAATGGCCGCGAATTCACCACCAGTGGTGGCGAGTTGAGGCTGACGATCTGAGGTTCGCGGGGCATGGCTCGGCGCTACCGGATTTCGCATCGCGCTGCCCTGGCGGGTGTCGACCTGGGTCGACACGCTTTTCGCCGGACGCAGCCGTGCACGACTCGACGCCACAAAAAGGCGTGATCAATTTTTGACCAACCATCTTGACAGCCTTGGCTGCCAAGGGTTGCGCGCGGTTATCCACATGTTTGCGCAGAAATCATCCACACCGCCTGTGGATGAATGCGCTCAGCCGAGCACCCGCCCAATGCCGCTGGCGTCCACCTCGGCCGCCGCCGTTGCGATCGCCACCGCATCGCTGCCTGCAACGAATCCAATACGGAAATGGACTTCGCCGCCGGGCGTGCGCGAAGAATGGATCGACGCCAGGCTGATGCGGTGCTGCTCGAACACGTTCAGCAGTTCACGCAACGACCCCGGCCGGTCTTCCGGCAGGTGCACCGACAGCGCATTGCGCTCGGTCAGGTCGGCCAGCAGATAGCCCACCCGTTCAAAGGTGTAGTTGCCCTCGGCCAGCGCCTGCTCGCCGAACGCACTGCGATTGGCCGACAGCAGCTGCTCACGGAATGCGCTGCGTGCAGCGTCGTCACCCTGCCCCACTTGGGCCTGCAGGGCCTGCAGGTGGGCGACCAAGCGCTCCAGCATCGGCGCCACGTACGGGTTGCCGAACTGGATGTCCTCGTAGATCGCCGGGTTCAGTGACAGGATGCGCGAGATGATCGCGGTATCCAGCTCGAACGACGCCGAACGGTAGGGCATCATCGCGGCCAGATCACCCAGCTGCGGCTGATACTGGCGCAGCACGCCGGCCTGGGCCAGGTGGGTCGCATGCACCATCGCCTGCACCAGCGCCATCATCTGGTCGTGGTGCTGCGGCGTGGCGCGCACGCATTCGGCCTGCAACGCCTCGCACAGCGTATCGACCCACGGCTGCCAGTCCTGCAGCCGCGCTTCGCAGACCACCATCACCCGGCCCTTCAAGGTGGGTGCCTTGGGCGGCGCGGTCATCGGGTGCAGCCCGACCACCTCCGCCAGCGAGGCCAACATCGCCTGCACCGGCGCCTCCTTCACCGAGGTCACGTCCAGCCACAGTCGGTCGCGTTCACGGCCTGCGGACTGCCGCACGTACTCGGCGATCAATGCGGGCGTGTGCCGGATCGGCGCCGAGAACACCAGCACGTCGGCCTGCGCCAGCAACTGCTCCGGCGTATGCGATTGCGGATCCGCCGGATCGTGGCCGATCACCGGCAGCTGCATGTGCTGCTGGAAGAAGCCGGTCAACCAGCGCCCGTAGGCGCCAGCACTACCCACGATGCCGACCGTGCGTGGCGTGCGCGTGTGCAAACCGCTCATGCCACGCGTTCGGCGCGGAAGCGCGTGCCTTCAGCCAATGCTGCAGGCGCCGCAGCGATCACGTCGAACTCCTCGAAGCCATGGGCCAGGGTTGCTTCCAGCGCCGCATGGGTACCCGCGATCGCACGCGAGATCGCCTGCTGCATCGATTCACCGCGCAGCAGGAACGACACCACCAGCGACATCAGCACATCGCCGGTGCCGGCCACGTCCACCGGCAGCAGCGGCGAAGTCCATCGCCAGGTTTCCTCGCGACCGACGGCCAGCGTCACCAGTTCGCCCGGATTGCCGCCCACGCTGTGCGCGATCACCCAGTGCGGGCCACGGTCCAGCAGCGTGCGTGCGGCGGCGATGGCATCGGCCTCGGCCAATGCCGGCATGCCGGTGAGGCGATTGAGTTCGAAGGCGTTCGGTGTGACCAGCCACGCATGCGGCAGCAGGCGCTCGGCGAAGATCGCTTCCAGGCCCGGCTCCACATAGGGGCCGGTGTGGGTGTCACCAATGACCGGATCCAGGCAGTAACGCAGCTGCGGGCAGGCCGGCAGGATATCGTCCAGCCAGTCGGCAAACGCGGCGCCGTTGGCAGTGCTGCCGAAGTAACCGGAGACGAGCATCTTCGCCCGCTGCGGCAGGCCACGTTCGCGGGTACCCAGCAGCAGGTCGGCGAACCAGTCGGCCGGCAGCACGCGGCCACGGGTGGTGTCGTAGAACGGCGCATTGCTGAGCAGCACGGTCGGGATTTCGGCTACGCGCACGCCGAGGGCGCGCATCGGTGGCACGGCGGCGCTGTTGCCGGCGTGGCCGTAGACAAGCTGCGACTGAACCGAGATGACATCGATCGGCGACGGGCCGTCGGGCCGCTGGCGGCGGCCGTGGACCAGGTGGCTATCAAGGGATTCGCTCATGACCGCATTCTACGCCCAAGGGGGTTTTCGGCAGGGCTTGCAGCCCTGCACCTGCTCAATGCAACGGCAAAAGCCAAAGCCAGAGCGGCATTCCATGAGATGGCGGGGCGGTGTCGGAGTGCGGGGTGTCAGCGGCATGGATGCCGCTGCCAAGCCTACAGGGACGTACTTGCAGCGTCCCCCGCAACCGGGCCCACCCCGCCATCCCACGGAATGTGGGCTTTTGACGGTGACGTTGATTCAGCAGGTGCAGGGCTGCAAGCCCTGCAAACCCACCCTCCCTCAGTGAACAGCAGGCCGCGACGGCGGCAGCCACGCCGCCACGATGCCGAGCAACGGCAGGAACGCGGTCAGCTGGTAGACGTATTCGATGCTGGTCTTGTCCGCCAGCAGGCCGAGCACCGCCGCCCCCAGTCCGCCCATCCCGAATGCAAAACCGAAGAACAGCCCCGACACCATGCCAATGCGGTGCGGCATCATCTCCTGCGCATAGACCACGATCGCCGAGAACGCCGACGAAAGCACGAAGCCGATCAGCACCGCCAGCACCGTGGTCCAGAACAGATCCGCATGCGGCAGCATCAGTGCGAACGGCGCCACGCCCAGGATTGAAGTCCAGATGATCGGCTTGCGCCCGATGCGGTCACCCAGCGGCCCCCCCAGGAAGCCACCGGCAGCGGATGCGACCAGGAACGCGAACAGGTGCAGCTGGGCCTGCGCCACCGGAATGCCGAAGTGATGGATCAGGTAGAAGGTGAAGTAGCTTCCGATGCTGGCCATGTAGAAGTACTTGCTGAAGATCAGCACCAGCAGGATCGCCAGCACCTTGGCCACGGTGCGCGACGGGTGGCGCGGGGCCATTGACGCGGTGCTGGCCGGACGCGGGGCGCCCAGGTGCAGCGCGTACCAGCGGCCAACATAGGTCAGCAGCGCGATGCCGATCAGTGCGGCGCCGGCAAACCACGACGCGGCATGCTGGCCATACGGCACGATCACCGCCGCAGCGATCAGCGGGCCGAGCGCGGTACCGAAGTTGCCGCCGACCTGGAACACCGACTGCGCGAAGCCATGGCGCCCCCCAGAGGCCAGCCGCGCGATGCGCGAAGCTTCCGGGTGGAAGATGGCCGAACCAATACCGACCAACGCTGCGGCCATCAGCACCACCGCGTAGTTCGGTGCGAAGCCGAGCAGCAGCATGCCGCACAGGGTCGAGGCCATGCCGATCGGCAGCGAGTACGGCGCCGGGCGGCGGTCGGTGGCCGCGCCGACCAATGGCTGGAAGATCGAGGCGGTCAGCTGGTAGGTCAGCGTGATCAGGCCGATCTGGGTGAAGCTGAGGTTGAAGCCGCCCTTGATCACCGGATAGATGGCCAGGATCAGCGACTGCATCATGTCGTTGACCACATGCGAGGTGGAAATGGCGGCCAGCACGCCGGGAGCCACCGGGCGTGAGGGTGTTGCGGGGGAAACCAAGGCAGACATGGACGCAGGTCAGGTTGGGGGCGAGCCACGCATGCTACGGTTGCGCTCTCTTCCCTTCTGCCGCGTTCGGGTCATGGCCTATCGCAAAAAGGACATTGCCGGCGACGTCGACCCGGCCGCACCGTGGCGCGATGTGCCGCTGCACCGCCCGGTCACCTACCGCGTGACCCAATACCCTGCCGGCACCCACATCGCAGGCCACAAGCACCAGCGCCACCAGCTGGTCTACGCCATCTCCGGGCTGATGGTGGTGCGCTCGGAAGTCGGTCGCTGGGTCGTGCCCTCCACCCGCGCGATCTGGATGCCGGCCGGCATGGTGCACGCGGTGGACTGCATTGCCGCCGTGCACATGCGCAGCCTGTACATCGATCCGTCGTTCGCGCCGCAACTGCCGGCCGAGCCCTTCGCGGTGCAGGTGGCACCGCTGCTGCGCGAACTGCTGCAGGCAGCCACCCTGATCAAGGGCGAGCACATCGAGGACAGCCGCGATGGCCGCGTGGTGCGCCTGCTGTTGGACGAACTGCATCGCATGGACGTATTGCCACTGCACCTGCCTGCGCCAAGCGACCCGCGCCTGCAGCGGATCTGCCAACACCTGCAGAAGCATCCGGGTGACGACGCCACGCTGCTCGACTGGGCGCAGGCGCTGGAGGTGGACGTGAAAACCATCCAGCGGCATTTCGCCGGCGAACTGGGCATGACCTTCGGGCAGTGGCGGCAGCAGGCGCGGCTTCTGGCCGCCTTGGAGCGACTGGCGGTCGGCGACAAGGTCATCGATGTGGCGCTGGCGATGGGCTACGACAGCCCGAGCGCGTTCACCAGCATGTTCAAACGGCAGCTGGGGCAGACGCCGGCGGCGTTTTTCCGATGATCCTTTGAACGGCATCCACGCAAGGCGTGAATCCACTGCACCACAAACGACAACGCCGGGCATGGCCCGGCGCTATCGTTCATCGCTTCCGTCGAAAAACTCAGGACGTCATCCGGTCCCAGAAGCCCTTCACGCCGTCGATGAAAGTGGCCGATTTCGGCGAATGCTTGCGCGCTTCCTCGCCGACGAAGGTGGCTTCGAACTGTTCCAGCAGCTTGCGCTGCTCGTTGGTGAGGTTTACCGGCGTCTCCACCACCACGCGGCAGTACAGGTCGCCTTCGCTGCGGCTGCGCACCGAACGCACGCCCTTGCCGCGCAGGCGGAACAGCTTGCCGGTCTGGGTCTCGGCCGGGATGCGGATCTCCGCTTCGCCACCGAGGGTGGCCACGCGCACGGTGTCGCCAAGCGCCGCCTGCGAGATACGGATCGGCACTTCGCAGTGCAGATCATCGCCATCGCGCTGGAAGATGGCATGCTCGCGCACGCGCACTTCCACGTACAGATCACCCGGCGGCGTACCGGCCGGGCCGGCCTCGCCCTCGCCCTGCAGGCGGATGCGGTCGCCGGTGTCGACGCCGGCCGGCACCTTCACCGACAGCACCTTGTCTTCCTCGACACGGCCGTTGCCGTGGCAGGTCTTGCAGGGCTTGGCGATGATCTGGCCGCGGCCGCCGCAGTTGTGGCAGGCCTGCTGCATGGCGAAGATGCCGCGCTGGATGCGCACCTGGCCGCGGCCATGGCACACATTGCAGGTCTCGACCTTGCCGTCTTCGGAGCCACTGCCATCGCAGTCGCCGCATTCGGCCAGGGTCGGGATCTCGATCCGGCGCTCGACGCCGCGCACGGCCTCTTCCAGGTCCAGCTCCATCACGTAGCCGATGTCGGCACCGCGACGGGCCTGGCGCGGACCACCGCCACCGCCGCCAAAGATGTTGCCGAAGATATCGCCGAAGATATCGTTCATGTCCGGACCGCCCGGACCGCCACCACCGCCCATGCCATGCTCGAACGCGGCGTGGCCGTGGCTGTCATACATGCGGCGCTTGTTGCCGTCGGACAGCACTTCGTAGGCTTCCTTGCACTCCTTGAAGGAGGCTTCGGCCGCCGCATCACCCGGGTTGCGGTCCGGGTGGAACTTCATCGCGCAGCGACGGTAGGCCTTCTTCAGTTCTTCGTCGCTGGCGGTGCGGGCAACGCCCAGCACTTCGTAGTAGTCGCGCTTGCTCATAAGGTGAATCAGTTTCCGGAAAGTCGGGATTCGTCAAAGCGGAAGAGCGGAACCAGGTCCGCTCTTGCGTCGGGCGCCCCGACACGCCGGGCGGCGGTCAGGACCCTGGTACGACAACGGGACGCTGGCAGGCAGCGCCCCGTGTCGGTCCGGATCAGGACTTCTTGTCGTCCTTGACTTCGGTGAACTCGGCGTCCACCACGTCATCCGCCGCCTTGCCTGCGTTGCCGGCGTCGCCACCCGGGGCACCACCCTGGTCAGCCGAAGCAGCGGCGAACAGCGCCTGGCCGGCTTCTTCCAGCACCTTCGACTTCGCTTCGATCTGTGCCTTGTCGTCGCCCTTCATCGCGGTTTCCAGGTCGGCCAGTGCCGCCTCGACCTTGCCGATGACATCGCCGCCGACCTTGCTGCCGTGCTCGGTGATGGCGCTGCGGGTGCCGTGGATCAGGGCATCGGCCTGGTTGCGGGCCTGCACCAGTTCCTGGAACTTCTTGTCTTCTTCGCGGTTGGCTTCCGCGTCGGCGACCATGCGTGCGATCTCTTCCTCGGACAGACCCGAACCGGCCTTGATCTCGACCTTCTGTTCCTTGTTGGTCTTCTTGTCCTTGGCCGACACGTGCAGGATGCCGTTGGCGTCGATGTCGAAGGACACTTCCACCTGCGGCAGGCCACGCGGGGCCGGCTCGATGCCGGACAGGTCGAACTTGGCCAGCGACTTGTTGAAGCGGGCCTGTTCGCGCTCACCCTGCAGCACGTGCACGGTCACGGCCGACTGGTTGTCCTCGGCGGTGGAGAACACCTGCGAGGCCTTGGTCGGGATGGTGGTGTTCTTCTCGATGATCTTGGTGAACACGCCACCCATGGTTTCGATACCCAGCGACAGCGGGGTCACGTCCAGCAGCAGCACGTCCTTGACGTCGCCGCCCAGCACGCCGCCCTGGATCGCCGCACCCAGTGCCACGGCTTCGTCCGGGTTGACGTCCTTGCGCGGTTCCTTGCCGAAGAACTCGGTCACCGCCTGCTGCACCTTCGGCATGCGGGTCTGGCCGCCGACCAGGATCACTTCGCTGATGTCGCTCGAACGCAGGCCGGCATCGTTCAGGGCGACGCGGCACGGCTCGATCGACTTCTTGATCAGGTCGTCCACCAGCGCTTCCAGCTTGGCGCGGGTCAGCTTGATGTTCAGGTGCTTCGGACCCGACGCGTCGGCAGTGACGTACGGCAGGTTCACTTCGGTCTGCTGGGCGCTGGACAGCTCGATCTTGGCGCGCTCGGCAGCATCCTTGAGGCGCTGCAGGGCCAGCGGATCCTTGCGCAGGTCGATGCCCTGGTCCTTGTTGAATTCTTCAACCAGGTACTCGATGACGCGGTTGTCGAAGTCCTCGCCACCCAGGAAGGTGTCGCCGTTGGTGGCCAGCACTTCGAACTGCTTCTCACCGTCGACGTTGGCGATCTCGATCACCGAGACGTCGAAGGTGCCGCCGCCCAGGTCGTACACCACGATCTTGCGATCCTTGTTGTCGCCCTTGTCCAGGCCATAGGCCAGCGCGGCCGCGGTCGGCTCGTTGATGATGCGCTTGACGTCCAGGCCGGCGATGCGGCCGGCGTCCTTGGTCGCCTGGCGCTGGCTGTCGTTGAAGTAGGCCGGCACGGTGATGACCGCTTCGGTGACCTTCTCACCGAGGAAGTCCTCGGCGGTCTTCTTCATCTTTTCCAGCACCTTGGCCGAGATTTCCTGCGGGGCCATCTTCTTGCCGTCGCTGGTGGCCACCCAGGCGTCGCCATTGTCATGGGCCAGGATGCTGTACGGGACGTGCGCGATGTCCTTCTGCACTTCGGCGTCGGTGAACTTGCGGCCGATCAGGCGCTTCACCGCGTAGAAGGTGTTCTTCGGGTTGGTCACGGCCTGGCGCTTGGCCGAGGCACCGACCAGGACTTCGCCGTCCTTGGTGTAGGCGACGATCGACGGGGTGGTGCGATCGCCTTCCGAATTCTCGATGACGCGGGCCTTGCCGCCGTCCATGATCGCCACGCACGAGTTGGTGGTGCCGAGGTCGATACCAATGATCTTGCCCATGGGGGAGACTCCTGAGGATGCTTGTTGGGGTCAGTCCGGCCGTTCGGCCGGTGGATGAATACGATGTGGGGGAGGCTCGTGGAACATTCAAGCCATCTCCCGAACGCTGTGTTTCCGGTCGTCCGCCGCGTTCAGCGTCGGGCCGGGTGACGGGTCATTCCCGCCGCCCGGCCCTGCGGGATCAATCGGCGGCCACCACCACCAGCGCCGGCCGCAGCAGGCGCTCGTTGAGCAGGTAGCCCTTCTGGAACACGGTCACCACGCTGCCCGGGGCAGCGCCGGGGGTCGGCACCTGGCTGATGGCCTGGTGGTGTTCCGGGTTGAACGGCTGGCCGATCGGGTCCAGCAGCACCAGGCCGTTGTCGGCGGCGACCTTCAGCAGCTGCTTGTAGGTCAGCTCCAGGCCTTCGCGCAGCGGGTGCGGGTCGTCGCCGGCGGCTTTCAGGCCGGCATCCAGGCTGTCGAACACCGGCAGCAGCTCGCCCAGCAGCTTCTCGTTGGCGAACTTGCGGGCCTGCTCGATGTCACGGGCAACGCGCTTGCGCTGGTTGTCCAGGTCGGCGCGCTCACGCAGCGCATCGGCCTTGACCTGTTCGATTTCGGCGCGCAGGCGCTCGATTTCGTCGCTGGCGCCGGCGGTGGCAGCCGCATCGGCGGCACTCTGCTGGGATTCGATATCTGGCTGTTCGTGGTTCATGTCTGGGTCCCTGGCGGTCACTCTCCGCCTCCAACCACCCTAGTGTGGGCGGGATGCTGCGTTTCAAGCGTCGGATGTTCCCGGCGTGCGTCCGGTCGGTGAAAAGGCCGCGCCGAGCACATCGGCGGTGGCCTGGACCAGCGGGATCATGCGGTCGTAGGCCATCCGCTTGGGGCCGATCACGCCCAGCACGCCCAGCACCTGGCCGTTGGCCGTGTACGGCGCAGTGACCAGCGAGACGCCCTGCAGCGGCATCATCCCGGTTTCCTCGCCGATGAAGATGCGCACGCCCGGCGCCTGGATGGTCCGCTCCAGCAGCTGCAGGATCTCGCGCTTGCTGGAGAACAGCTCGAACAGCTCGCGCAGGCGCTCCAGGTCGGACAGGTCCTGCACCCCCATCAGCCGGGTCTGCCCGGCCACCAGCATGTCGTCGGCCGCCGGCTGCAGGGCCTGCTCGGCCAGCTCGATGCTGTGCGCCAGCAGCTGTTCCAGCTCGGAACGGGCGTCGCGCAGCTCCAGCAGCAGGCGGGTGCGGATCTCGGCCATCGGCAGGCCGGCGAAATGGGCATTGAGGTAGTTGGCCACCTGCTCCAGCTGGCCCGGCGCGAACTCCTGGCGGGTCTCGATGACCCGGTTCTGCACCTCGTTGTCGGCAAACACCAGGATCGCCAGCACGCGGCGCCCGTCCAGCGCCACGAAATCGATCTGGCGGAAGGCGAACTGCTCGCGCCGCGGTGCGCTGACCACGCCGACGAAGTGGCTCATCGCCGACAACAGCTCCGAAGCGCTGCCGAGCAGGGCCTGGGTGCTGCCGCCGCCGGCCAGCTCCTGGCGCAACCGGGCCAACTCGCCCTCGCCCGGCGGCTGCATCTGCAGCAGGCTGTCGACGAACACCCGGTAGCCATGCGCGGTCGGGACGCGCCCGGCCGAGGTGTGCGGCGAGGCCAGCAGGCCCAGGTCCTCCAGGTCGCCGAGGATGTTGCGGATGGTGGCCGGGCTGACCTCCAGCCCGGCCACGCGCGCCAGCGTCTGCGAGCCGACCGGCTCACCGTCCTGGATGTAACGCGCGATCAGCGTGCGCAGCAGATGGCGCGCACGCGGGGCAAGCTGGTCGGGAGAACCGTGCATGGAATCAACCTGTGAGACACGGACACTAGATAATGGCGGCGCATCACCTTGGCAAGTCATTGGACCTCCCTCGCCCGCGTGCTAGCGTTGCGCGGCTGCTGATACCCCCTTACCCATGCTCAGACATCTTTCGATCAAGGATTTCGCCGTCGTCCGCGCCACCGAACTGGAGTTCGGGCCCGGCATGACCGTCGTTTCAGGCGAGACCGGCGCCGGCAAGTCGCTGATGGTCGACGCGCTGGGCTTCCTGTCCGGCCTGCGCGCCGACAGCGGCGTAGTCCGCCATGGCGCCGCCCGTGCCGAGCTTTCCGCCGAGTTCGCGCTGGAGCAGCTGCAGGCCGCGCGCCAGTGGCTGGCCGACAACGAACTGGACGATGAGGAACAGTGCCAGCTGCGCCGCGTGATCCGCGCCGATGGCGGTTCGCGGGCCTGGATCAATGGCCGCCCGGTGACCCTGGCGCAGCTGGGCGACCTGGCCTCGCTGCTGGTGGAGATCCACGGGCAGCACGAACAGCAGGCCCTGCTGACGCGCCCGTCGCAGCTGGCCCTGCTCGACGCCTATGCACGCAACGAAAACGAACGCCGCCAGGTGCGCCGGGCCGCCGCGGCCTGGCAGGCACTGGTCGATGAATCGCTGGCGCTGTCGCAACAGGGTGACGTCAGTGACCGGATCGGCTTCCTGGAGCACCAGCTGCGCGAGCTGGACCGTGAAGACCTGGAGCCGGAGTCGATCGCCGCGCTCGGCGCCAGCCACCGCCGCCAGGCCCACGCCAGCGCCCTGCTGAGCGCCTGCCAGGCGGCCAGCAACCAGCTCAACGGCGACGACGGCAGCTCCGCACTGGACCTGCTGCAGCAGGTACGCCACGAACTGTCACGCCTGATCGAACACGACCCGCGCCTGGGCGAGGTGGATGGCCTGATCGAGAACGCGTCGATCCAGCTGCACGAAGCCCTGTCGCTGCTCGACCGGGTGCACGACGACCTCGACGCAGACCCGGAGCAGTTCGAAGAGAACGAACGCCGTCTCGGCCGCCTGCACGACCTGGCGCGCAAGCATCGCGTGCCGATGGACGAGCTGGGCGCGCAGCGCGAGCGCATGCATGCCGAAGTGGAACAGCTGCGCGGCGCCGACGAGCGCCTGCAGCGCCTGGCCGGCGAGATCGACAAGGCCGCCGCGGCCTGGCGCGTGCAGGCCGAGGCACTGACCGCCAGCCGCCGCAATGCCGCTGCCGAGCTGTCGGCCACCACCACCGGGATCATCGCCGAGCTCGGCATGGGCGGTGGCCAGTTCCTGATCGAGCTGGAGCCGCAGGATGCCGGCAAGCCCGATCCGCAGGGTGCCGAGCGCGTGGAATTCCTGGTCGCCGCCAACGCCGGGCAGCCGCCGCGCGCCCTGCGCAAGGTCGCCTCGGGCGGTGAACTATCGCGTATCTCGCTGGCCATCGAAGTGGCTGCGCTGGACCTGGATGCGGTGCCGACCATGGTGTTCGACGAAGTTGATTCCGGCATCGGTGGCGCCGTGGCCGACATCGTCGGCCAGAAGCTGCGCGCCCTCGGCGAGAAGCGCCAGGTACTGTGCGTGACCCACCTGCCGCAGGTCGCCTCCAAGGGCCACGCGCACTACCGGGTCAGCAAGGCGCCGGTGGAAGGCATGACCCAGAGCGCCGTGGAGAAGCTGGACAGCAAGGCGCGCGAGGAAGAGCTGGCGCGCATGCTCGGTGGCGTGGAAGTGAGCAAGGAGGCGCGCGCCGCTGCGCGCAAGCTGCTGCAGGTGTAACGCCGACCGGGCCGAGCATGGGCTCGGCTCTACAGGAACATCCCGAACGAAACCGACATGTAGAGCCGAGCCCATGCTCGGCTTCTGTCCGCCGGCGCTCTCACCCCAAGGGCCGCGCCAGGTCCACCGTTTCCACCAGGTAATCCAGGAACGCGCGCACCCGCAGCGGCAGGTAGCCGCCCTGCCCCAGAAACACCGCGTGCACCTCTTCCAGGTCACCGGGATTGGCTTCCTCCAGCACCGGCAGCAGGCGTCCGGCGGCGATGTCGGCCTGCACCTGGAACGCTGCCAGCCGTGCCATGCCCAGCCCACCCAGCACCAGCTGGCGCAGTGCATCGCCGTTGCTGGCACGGGCATTGCCGCTGGGCAGCAGCATCCGTTCGCGACCGTCCTGCAGCAGCGGCCACCCCTGCATCGCCCGCGCATGGCCAATGTCCAGCCGGTTGTGCGACTGCAACGCTTCCACGGTGGCCGGCAGGCCATGCCGCTGCGCATAGGCCGGCGCGGCCACGATCATCATCCGCGTCGCGCCCAGCCGCCGCGCCACCAGGCTGGAGCTTTTGAGCGGGCCAGCCCGCACCGCCACGTCGGTGCGCTGCTCCAGCAGGTCGATCACCTCGTCGTTGAGGGTCAGGTCCACGCCCACCTGCGGGTTGCGCTGCAGGAACGCCGGCAGCAGCGGCAACAGGAAATGCTGGCCGAACGGCACATTGGAGTTGACCCGCAGGCGTCCGCGCGGCTCGGCATGGGCACTGGCGCAGCGCTCGGCCTCGTCCAGATCGGCCAGCACGCGCAGGCCGCGCTCGTAGAACGCGCAGCCCTCCGGAGTCAGCTGCAGCTGGCGGGTGGAACGCTGCAGCAGGCGGGTGCCCAGCCGTTGCTCCAGCCGTGCCACCAGCTTGCTGACCGCCGAGGGGGTCATGTCCAGCGTGCGGGCGGCCGCGGAAAAGCCACCGGTCTCGATCACCCGCACGAACACTTCCAGTTCGCCGGATCGGTTGATGTCGGAGCGCGCCATGGTGATGAATCCAGTTCACAGATGATTATCCGTGCGCAGTCTAGTTCACAGATGAGGGCGGAATCACCATGGCCTTCCCTCCACCCAGGATTGCCCGATGAACCGCTTCAGCCAGCTCGCCGTCCCCGCATTGATCGTCCTGTCCGGCGCCGCCAGCGCCGCCCCGGCCCCGCCTTGGGTCGCCAGCTGGCAGGCCAGCCCGCAACCGGTCTGGGGCGCGGATTTCCTGTTCCCGCCCCTGATACCGGCGTCGCTGCACGACCAGACTTTCCGCCAGACCGCGCGCATCAGCCTGGGCGGCACACGCCTGCGCATCCGACTGAGCAATGCTTATGGCACGCAGCCGCTGCGGATCGGTGGCGCCAGCGTCGCTCCGCAGGCCGGTGCGACGCCGCAACAGCTCCGCTTCGATGGCCGGCCAGGGGTGTTGATCGGCCCCGGCCAGGAACGGCTGAGCGATCCGCTGCCGCTGGCTGTGCAGGGTGGTCAGGCGCTGCAGGTCAGCGTCTTTGTGCCGGCGCCGACGCCGCTGCAGACCTTCCACTGGGACGGCCGCCAGACCAGCTGGATCGCCCCCGGCGACCAGCACCTGGCACGCGACCTGAGCGATGCCACCGCCACCACGGCCCGATTGTTCCTGACCGGCATCGAGGTCGAGGCGCCGGCCAGCACACGCAGCGTGGTGGTGATCGGCGATTCGATCACCGACGGCGCGACCGCCAGCCTCGACCGGGACCAGCGCTGGACCGACCACTTGGCCGCGCGTCTGGCACCGCGGGGCATCGCCGTGGTCAACGCCGGCATCTCAGGTGGCCGGCTGCTGCGCGACGGCATGGGCGCATCCGCACTGGCCCGCTTCCGGCGCGATGCGCTGGATCAACCTGGCGTGGCCAGCGTGATCGTGCTGATCGGCATCAACGACATCAGCTGGCCCGGCACCGCGTTCGCCCGCGAGCAGCCCCGGCCCACGCTGGCCGAGCTGCAGACGGGCTATCTCGCGCTGGCCGAACAAGCCCACCGCCGGGGCATTCGGATCGTGGGCGCGACCCTGCCGCCGTTTGCCGGGGCCCTCCCCGGCACGCCGCTGGACGATTACTACCAGCCGGACAAGGACGCCCTGCGCCAGCGGCTCAATGCCTGGCTGCGCTCGGACAGCCCGTTCGATGCGGTGATCGACCTGGACACCGCAATGCGCGACCCAGCCGATCCGTCGCGGATGGCCACCGCGTATGACTCCGGTGACCACCTTCATCCGGGGGATGCAGGCAACCGGGCGATGGCCGGGGCGGTGGATCTGGACGTGCTGCTTGGAGGTCAGGGGTCGGCTGGGGTCGGATCCCTTTGCGCCAGCAAAGGGCTCTGACCCCAGCACGCGACCCGGCAACGAAAAACCCCGGGCAGGCCCGGGGTCTCGTCGCATCTGGCTGCTGGATCGGCCTACTTGCGCTTCTTGCGCACGTACAGCACCAGCGAGTGCTCTTCCAGCTCGTAGCCGTGGTCGGCTGCGATCTTGCGCTGCAGCTCCTCGATCTCGTGGCTCTCGAACTCGATGATCTTGCCGCTGTCCACGTCGACCATATGGTCGTGGTGGCCGCCACGGTCCAGCTCGTAGACGGCCTGACCGCCCTCGAAATTGTGCTTGAGCACGAGGCCGGCGGCCTCGAACTGGGTCAGCACCCGGTAGACCGTCGCCAGGCCGATCTCATCGCCATGCTCCAGCAGCTGGCGGTAGATGTCTTCGGCGGTCATGTGGTGCTGGGCATTGCGCTGTTCAAGCAGCGCCAGGATCCGCATCCGCGGATGGGTCACCTTCAGGCCGACTTTACGCAGGTCGTGGGTTTCCATAGGTCTCCGTTCATTGGCGATTTAGCGCCAGCTGCCTCGGATTGGGTCGCGGTGGCACGCCGGGAGTGTATCATCGGTTTGATTTCCCCAACCGCCAGTCCCGATGCGCAATCTCCTGTTGGTCGCCGCCGTCGCCCTGTCCACCACCGGGTGCGGCATCATCTACAAGCAACCCATCTATCAGGGCAACCTGATCCGGGAAGATGCCGTGGCCAAGCTGCAGGTCGGGCAGAGCAAGCAGCAGGTCACCGCGCTGCTGGGCACCCCGTCCATTCCCGACCCGTTCCACGCCCAGCGCTGGGACTACACCTCCAGCCAGCGCGTGAACCGCCTGGGCCGTACCGAAGTGAAGAACTTCGTGGTGTTCTTCGAGAATGACGCCGTGACCCGTTGGGAAGGCGACTACTTCCCGGGCAACGACAAGGCCCTGGCCCAGCAGACCGTGCGCCAGTTCGGCCGCAACCTGCCGAAGGACAAGAAGAAGAAGGGCCGCTGAGGCTCCTGCCCGTCCGCAGGGACGGGTTGCCGGGATCAACCGCCGAGCGCGCGACGCCGGCGGTTGTCCTTGGGATCGGCCAGCAGGGGGCGCAGCAGCTCGATGCGGTCCCCGTCCAGCAGCGCCTGCTGTGGACGTGCCAGCACGCCATGCACGGCGGCGGCCGGACAATCGGCACTGCCTTCAAGCGCGGCGGCGGCAATGGCGTCGGCGACGGTCGCACCCTCTTCCAGCTGCAAGCGGCGCGACAGCACCCGCTGCGGCCAGGCCAGCACCACTTCGACCTCGATCATCGATCAGGCCTCGTCGGCGACGCGGACGAAATCATTGACCATGCGATCGGCCAGCCCCTGGAAGCCGATCGCCAGGGCCGGACCGAGCAGGCGCGAGCTGGGTTCGAATTCCAGGGTGAGGGTGACCTTGCAGGCATCCTCGGCCAGCGCATGGAACTCCCAGCGGCCGTGCAGCTGCTTGAACGGGCCGTCGCGCAGCTGCATATCGATGCTGTGCGGGCGCTGCAGGATGTTCTCGGTCTGGAACCAGGTGCTGAACGAACCCAGGCCCAGGTCAAGACGCGCCACCAGCCGGTCCTCGCCCTGCTCCAGGATCTGGGCAGCCGAGCACCAGCGGAAGCGGCGCGGATAGGCCTGGACATCGTTGACCAGATCGAACATGCGAGCGGACGAATGCTCGACCAGGGCGCTGCGGCGGATAGTAGGCATGAATACAGGACGTTTCGGCAATCGACCGGGCGGGCCCGAATCGGAGACAATACGGAAATGAGCAAGAACAGCGGCAAGGATAAAGCAAAGAGCGCGACGGCCAACAAGACCATCGCGTTGAACAAGCGTGCCCGCCACGAGTACCACATCGAAGAGCGCTTCGAGGCCGGCCTGGCCCTGCAGGGTTGGGAGGTGAAGTCGATCCGCGCTGGCCGCGGCAACATCATCGACGCCTACGCCTACGTGAAGCGCGGCGAGATCTTCCTGATCGGCGCGCAGATCACCCCGTTGATCCAGGCTTCCACCCACGTGGTGGCCAACGACCGGCGCGAGCGCAAGCTGCTGCTGCACCGGAGCGAGATCGACAAGCTGGTCGGCAAGGTCGAGCGCGATGGCTACACGATCGTGCCCACCGCGATGTACTGGAGCAAGAACAAGATCAAGCTCGAAGTCGCGCTGGCCAAGGGCAAGCAGACCCACGACAAGCGCGACGCCGCCAAGGACCGCGACTGGGCGATCGAGAAGCAGCGCGTGATGCGTCGCGGCAACCGCGACGCGTAAGGCTGTAGCGCCGAGCCATGCTCGGCTTCGGCAAGAAGGGCAGCCGAGCGCAGGCTCGGCTGTAAAAAAGGCGGGTCAGCCCGCCAGCATGCCCTGCCCGCGCATGCGCGGCGCCAGCGCCGCATGCATCACCGCCAGGTGCATCACCACCGCCAGTTCCGGCGCATGGCGATCATCACCTGCGCGCCACTGCCGGGCCAGTTCGGCGGCATCGGCAGGCAACAGCGCCAGCAGCTGGGCATCATCCAGCAGATCGGCAGCGCCCTGCAGCTGGCGGGCCATCTGCCGCGACTGCCATACGTGGACACCGATACTGAGACTGGCCAGCGACATCAGGACCACGGCCAGGCCATGCTCGAACCACTGCGACAGCACTTCCGGACCCCACAGCAGGGCCGCCAGCACCGCAAGGCCCGGCAGGCGCCAGCCCAGCCAATGGATGCGCCCGCGCTGTGACCAATGCACCACCACCGCGCTGGCGACGAGTGCCGCAGCTGCCGTCGCCGGCAGCTCAGTCAGCCAGGTGGCCGCCAGCAGCAGCGCCAGCACCGCCCAGACCCAGCCTGGCGGCAACGCCCGCCGCTGGTAATCGGCACCGACCGGGCCGATCAGCTGTCGCAGGCTGCGTTGTTGGCTTGCATCGGTCACCCACAGTCTCCGTATCTGTCCTGGCTCGGATGGTCGTCGCCAGTGTGTCGCAAATTCGTGCCAATGACGTTACCAATCCGCTATGACGGCGGCTCTACAACTTGTTGCGGATGCCAAGGTGACTGTTCAGGCGTTTTGCCGTAGCATTACCAGCGTTGGGCAGGCTCTGACCGTGGCAACGCGGGATCGGCCCTGTACCTTGCAGCACTGTAGAAACCGGGGGTGCATTGGTTTCGACGGGGGTTGTGAAGTCGCCTGGCGCATGCCGAGGGGGTAGCTTTCCTCGTAAATCCAGCTGCAAAACTCTAGTTGCCAACGACGACAACTACGCTCTGGCCGCTTAAGGCCTAAGCCTCGAAACCGCTTGTGTCCATGCTCGCGGTGTAGAGTCACTATCATGGAATCGCGCTGGGTGGCTGCCTGTCAGTCCGGCACTAGAACACAACAGGCTGGTTCCCGGATGCGCTTTGCACGCCGTGCTGTTCGGGGACGAGATCCAACGGTGAGCTAAGCATGTAGTGCTGGGGATGGAGTGCCTTCGGACGGCGGTTCAATTCCGCCCACCTCCACCAACGAACGGTTCGTCAAGGACCGGAGAAGCCCGGAAACCCCCGCATCACAAGGGTTTCCGGGCTTTTTTATTGTCCGCAGCTGACCGGGGCAATCCGTTTCAATCCATGAGACGGTGGGGGTATATCAAGGGGTATCCGACCGCACCCACTGAAGCGATACCCCCAATGCCTCTGACCGACGCAGCCATCAGGCGCGCCAAGCCCAGCGACAAGCCGCAGAAAATCACCGACGGTGGCGGCCTGTACCTCTACCTCACCCCGACCGGCGCGCGCAGCTGGCGCTGGAAGTACCGCGTCGCCGGCAAGGAGAAGCTGCTGTCGATCGGCCTGTACCCGGATGTCTCCCTGGCGCGCGCGCGCGAGGCCCGCGACGAAGCCCGCCGGCTGCTGGCCCGAGGCGTCGACCCGGGCGCGCAGAAGAAGGCCGCTGCCCTCGCCCAATCCGCCTTGGGCTCGGACAGCTTCGAGACCATCGCCAATGAGTGGCTGGCCACACGCCCCTGGGTGTCCAGCTATGCGGAGAAGGTCGAAGCTTGGATGAAGAACGACGTGTACCCCTGGATTGGGTCACGCTCTGTCGCCGACCTCACCGCGCCTGACTTCCTCCGGGTGGCCCGGCGCATCGAGGACCGCGGCGCGATCGAGTCCGCGCACCGGATCATGCAGAACTGCGGCCAGATCATGCGGTACGCCGTGGCCACTGGCCGGGCCGAGCGAAACCCGGTTGCCGACCTGAAGGGAGCGCTCGCGCCGCCGAAGGAAGCCCACCACACAGCGATTACCGACCCCGTGCAGCTGGGTGGCCTGCTGCGCTCCATCGAGGCATACGGCGGATCTGCCATCACCCGGGCGGCGCTGCGGCTGGCGCCGCTGGTGTTCCTGCGTCCTGGCGAACTGCGGCATGCGGAATGGGAGGAGTTCGACCTCGACGCGGCCGTGTGGACCATCCCTGCCAGCAAGATGAAGATGCTTGCTGCGCACCTGGTGCCGCTGTCCAGGCAGGCGCTGCAGATCCTGGAGGACATCAAGCCGATTACCGGCCGGCACAAGTGGGTGTTCTCTGGCGCCCGCGATGCCAAACGCCCGATGTCGGAGAACGCCGTTACTGCAGCGCTGCGCAACATGGGTTACGACCGCACGATGATGACCGGCCACGGCTTCCGCGCGACGGCTCGTACCATTCTGGACGAGGTCCTGCACTTCCGCCCGGACATCATCGAGCACCAGCTTGCTCACGCGGTGAAGGATCCCAACGGCCGGGCCTACAACCGCACATCGCACCTGCAGGAGCGCGTGCGGATGATGCAGGTCTGGGCGGATTACCTCGATGGCCTACGCGATGGCAACGTGGTGAAGCTGCGGGCTGGATGATGCCTACACGCCGCGCTGCATCTGCTGCAGCCCTGCCCTCACCCACGCCTTGGTGCGGACGTCCCTCGCTCGGGGCTTGGTCTCTGCCGGCGGCTTGCGTGGTTCAAGCGCTGCCTTGATCCGCTCGACCTCCTTCGCCCCAGCCTCGGCCAGACGCCGGGCCTGTTGCTGCTGCTCACGGGTCGGCGGCAGGCCGGGCAGCGGGGGCTCCGGTTCGATCGGCGTGCTATCGGTCAGCCGGGCAACCGCCTGGCGCAGGGGCAGATCAGGGTAGAGCCTGGCCGCACACCAGCGCTCAGCGTACCGCTTCGCCTGCCGGACGTTGACCGCGCGCACTTCCTTCACCTCCCAAAATTTGTGGCCTTCCAGCCATAAGCGCACCCCAGGACTACCATCGAGTTCGACGCCAGCCGTCTCCCGGCCGATGTACCAAAGCGCCCAGCGCTCACCCGTCTGGACCCAGCCAGAACGAATCGGGGCGCTGCGGGAGCCGTGGGAGGACTGCATGGGGGGAAGGATACGAACAGCCATCGCAGATCCTGCGAACAGAGCGGTCACCTAAGACGTCGAGAAGCGTACCAATCGAGAGAATTCGCCTCAGACACGCTCCCGTTGCTCATCATATGCATAATGCGACAGCGTTAAAGGCCGCACGTCGAGAAATTGCAATCCGAGCACCGGGTCCTCCAAAGTCCGAACATCAAAAAGGCACGACTAAGTGAACGCTGAAAGGAAAACTATTGACAACCTGAGGGAGATGGTTTCGCTGCTACGCCCGGGAGGAATCGGCCATGACGACGAGAATTCATTTAAATCGTGGGGATTTCAAGCAGACGGCATCCACGTTGAAACCGCAGGTGCATCAAGATATGTGGAATGCAGCCGTGCTGCACACGAATCAAAAGCAGCCCACGACTACGACTACGCCGATTTCGAAAAGCGAGTAGTCAGCAATTTCTTTAAATCTGTACAAAATGAAGACCCGCCAACAGACAGCGAGCTTAAAGAGTTCTTGAAGACACTTGAGAGCGAGAAAACATTCTCCTGCCTGGTAACAAGAGAGCTTCATGGAGCACACCTTGCCAACAGCTCAGGACCACTGACGCTCGGCCCATTTATTATCTACAACTATAAACTTCACAAAAACCACATTCATCCCAATGCCGAGGTGGATCCACAAATCGATGGCCACGCAGAGTACCTGATAGGAATTAATGTCGAAGCAAAAACAATTGAGCGCGCCAAGCAAAAAGCCGACGAGCAATTTGAGGTATTTGAACGCCTAGTTCGCTTTATGGTCGGCCCCAATACACACTTCGAGGTTAACGTATTTGGCGCTCATGGCAGATACAGCGAGAACGCCTACATTTTCTCGGACGGACGCCCACTGTCTCAACAATTTGCCTGGAAGGGATCAATACAGTCGCTACCACTGGATGACGAACACTTCCGGAAAGAAGAGACCGGAATGAATTTGCTCTGGAATGCGACTAAGAATTCAAGCACCCCAGCCCTCCACCAACGCCTCATGAACGCCGCGAAGTGGCTTGGAGACTCTTATCTAGAAAGCGACAAAGCGAGTGCATTTATTAAGGCCGCAATTGCCCTAGAGGTATTATTCACATCAAATGAAAAGTCCATAATTAGCCCATCTATTTTGAGCTCGATATCAGAATCAGTAGCGTGCATCCTAGGCGATGACCTGAAGACCCGTATATCTTTAGAGAAGAGGTTGAAGGATCACTACAGCACTAGATCCGCCATCGCCCATTCCGGCAAGAACAACGTCAGCCCGTCCGACGTTGAGGAGTTCCGATGGATGGTGCGGCAGGCGATAGCCAGAGTTATGGGCACTCCAACTTTGCGAGACTTGGGAACAATCGAGAAGCTCCATGAGCACCTGAAGTCTTTGAAATATTCGTTTGCGCCAATTCACTGAGCTACGGAAGGCATTTTTTGTCGCATCCACGTCTTAGCTCGACACACCAGCCGATCGGTTCGGTAGGCCTGTCACACGAGCCATTAGGGGGTAGTTAGCAACCATCAGCTGTGACTGCACATGCCTACGCCGCCAACCGGTGCTCATAGAACGGGTGCCGCTTGTCGTCGAAGACCCGGTACAGCGCAGCCAGATTGGCCGGATCCGGGTTGAGCCAGGCATCCACGTGCTCGGGCTTGATGTTGATGACGGTCCGGTCGTGGCCGGCGGCGGCCACCTCGGGCTCGGGGTCGTCGGTGATGGCGGCAAACGACAGCAGATCCGGCTCTTTGCCAGCCGGATCCTTCCAGTGCGACCACAGGCACGCCACCAGCATCGGCTCGCCCGTGCGCGGGGTGAACTGCACCACCTGGTTCTTCCCGTCCGGGCCTTCGACGTTCTCGTAGAACGTGTCGACCACCATCAGGCCGTGGGTGTGTCCGAACGCCGGCGCCCAGAACTTCTCCAGGCTGTCGCGACGGGCGTTGTAGGTGCCGGGGAAGCGCTGGTCGTAGTTGGCCGGCTTGCCAGCCAGGCGGCACTGGTAGCGCATCGGCTTGATGACCAGCTTCCCGCCCTCGGAGACGATCACCGGGGCGTAGACGCCGGGAAATATGCGGCTGTCGCGGTCCTTCGGCTCAACGCGTTGCAGGTCCGCCAGCCGCGCCTTCGCCCGCTCAATCTTGTTGCCGGCGATCCGCACGTCCTCCCGGGCCTTCTTCGTCTCCTTCACCTGCAGCGCGCGCTCAGCGTCGGCCAGCCGCTTGCGATTGGCGAACAGTTCCTGCTCCAGGATGGCGGCCTCGGCCCTGTTCCATTGCTCGACCTCGGCCCACACCGCCAACTCCGCTGGGCTCGCGCCGGCCCGGAAGGCGTCATCCATGGCCTTCGGCGTCTTGGGCCGCTTCTTGCCCGGGTCGTGTGCGTAGAGCGCGGCGAACTCCTGCAGCGACAGGGTGGCGCCGGTCATCCTGACCAGCTTCTGATAGGCGGCGGTGATCTGGGCGGAGTAGCACATGGGCGCAATCTGGCTAACCCAGCGTGTGGCGGCCGTGATGACCTGGCCAGATAACCCAGTCGCCAATCAGTAGCCGGTCATGTCCATCACAGCCATGGCCGCGTTCTGAGAGGCCACGGTGTAGCCGGCCGGCACCTGCGTGCCGGTGTATGGACCGTACTGCCGCATTGACTGCGGGGTCATGCCCAGTACTACCTTATCGCCCAGCACCGCTCCGCCTGCCACGCTGACGTTCTCGCGCTGCCAGTACTGATCCGGGCCACCAGCGCCTGCACGGGTGAAGGTCATTACTGAGGAGAACGCATTGACCAGCGGCAGGACGGCCCACTTCCGTCCACCGGCAGGCATCCCGATGTTGCCCTGCCAGTTGCCATTTCCTGGCCCAGCCCTGAGATCTACCACCCTGGCCACCTTCTTGCCGGCGTCGAACATCAGCTGTTGAGCAGCGTTGTAGATCTTCAAGCCGACGTTGCTGGGAGCGCCTTGAGGCTCGGCAAACACCCACCATTCGACCGTCTCACCAGGCGAGCCGAACAGGTAGATGCCGGCCGGGTAGCCATCAACGTAGTTGATGGCCCCCGGATCGAAGCGCACACACGTGCCGCCGGCACGTCCTTCCGTGGTCGGCCAGCTGGTGCCAGTCGCGCCCAGGTCGTAGGTCCAGACCGTCATACCGCGCGTGGCGTAGACCACAAGCGGCTTGATCCCGTAGCCGTAGGCCAGATACCAGCCCGCCTCGGCCACCGGCTCGCTCACAGGGCGCACCTCGACGTTGAAGTGATCGGGGCCCCGAGGCATTGATCCACACCCGCACGGCGGATCTCGATGCCACTCTGGCTCGCGTCAAAGGCGGTGGACAGCCACATCGCCGAAGGAGCAGCCGCGTGACCGACCACGACTTCTTCGCCGCCATGACCGTCGGCATCCCGCCCATCACCCCGCCCGTCAGCCCGGCGCCCGCGCCGGCCGAGCCTGCCGCCGCACAGGAGACCGAGTAATGCGCCACCTGGCCCTGCCCTTCTACTGCGCGGTCGCAGTCGGCCTGCTCCTCCCCCTGCTCGCTTGGGCCCTGCGCAACCAGGTCGACGCCATCGCCCTCGCCTGCGCCATCGGCGCCGTGTTCTTCGCCTGGCGCTGCTGGGAAGACCTCCAAACCAGCTGGCCGGCGTTCAAGGCCGAGATGCAGCGCCGCAGCGATGAACGACAGCGCGGCCCGCTCTCCGCCGACGACACCCACTGATCCCTGCCCTGCGCTCGCCCCCTGTAGGGCAGGGAACCCGCGCCGGCCGGATTCCACCAGCCGGCAACCCATTCCAGGAGTCCAGCGTGCGTAACCAGCTCGACATCTTCGACCACGGCCCAGCCCGCATGGCAGCGGCCAACCGCGCGGCCGCCGAACGCGCACTGCACGACGTGCAGTTCACCGCCACCGTCCGGCAGGAACGCCACGCGTACTACGTGGGCGAGGCCGAACGCTGGGAACACCTCGCCGCGCACAGCGTGCGCTCCACCAACAGCAAGGACATGCAGGCATGAGCAACGAAAAGAAGACCCTGGCGGACGTGAAGCCCGGTGGGAGGGTGAGGCTGGAGGATCAGGCCATCAGCACCACCGAGCTGCGCCGCAATGCGCATGTTCTGGTGCTGCAGGAGCTGCGTACCCGGTTCACCGATGCCGGCAGCCCGTCGCGCACCGCAGCATTGGACGCGGCTACCTCTGCCCTCTCCGCCCAGCCCTCCCCGGGGGGGCAGGGGGATGCGTTGAAGGCGCTGGATGATCTGGCTGCGTTCTGTAGCGACGACGCAGCAACGGTGGATCGCCACGTCGCCGTGATCCGCGCCGCCCTCGCCGCCCGCCAGCCGGTGGGGGAGCCGGTGGGGTACCGTTCGCGGTACATTGAATCGGATCGAGTGGGCATATGGATGTACCACCGCGAACGCCCAATGTACGAAAGTGACGTTGAGGTGCAATCGCTCTACGCCGCTCCGCCCGCGCAGGCCGTGGACCTGGAACGCTTCCGTCCGGCCGTCATGACTTCGCTGGGTTTGTCCCATCCAAACAGCACCGAGCGCGAGACACTGCGCGAGCTGCTGGACGTGATCGACAGCCAAGCGGTGGGCAATGGCTAGATTAGCCGTTTGCACTTTCCTCCGGCTCGGCGGCCTTAGCCTCCGGCGCAGCCGCCATTTCCGCTCGCAGAATTTTCAACCCAGCCTCCGAGCGAGCGGTCAACCGTTCCATATCGCCTATCGCGGCTTCAGCATGGCCGACGCTATAACGCTCCATCGCTTCTATCGCAGAATCAATAAGATCGAGCAGGTCGAGCCCAAATTTTACTCTGGGGTACGCCATTTCCCTCCAATGTTCCTGAGCTTTCGACTCGATAACGGAAGGTTCTACGCCCGGACTTTGATTGAAAAACTGCCAAGTCGTCAGCACAGACAGGAGCAAGAATGCATCTCTATCGTCGAAACCTTGCAGTCGATCGGCACAACTGCGCAGAAAGACGAGGTCGTTGAGCGGCGTACGGGCCGCAAAACTTGCAACAGTAGAAGAAGCAATCTCTTCTGTAATGAAAGGGCTCCAGGTAAGGAGCTTAGGCACCAGCGCCCGCTTTGCATACGCAAGCTCCCTGGCAAAAGCGCGAGCCAGTTGTGTCGCTATCGTGCGCTGCGCTTGTTTCGTCGCATCCCACTCTCGCTGCTGAATTGCCTCTGCCTTTTCTCGCTCGGCGGTCACAGCCCGTTTGGCTGCTTCAACCTGTGCTCCGGCGGCCTTCAAGGCAACTATCACTGCCGCCAGCGTGGCGATCGCAGCAGCCCATCCGCCGATAGCGGAAACTGCGGCCCAATCGAGATTGCAGGAGGCGGTCGCCTCGAAGCAGGGAGTCAGGTACTGGAAGTCGGACATCTACAGTTCCATCTGTGGAATCTCGCGCATTCTGCCATGCCCGCGACTCCGAGGGACGCTGACTGTGACTGACCAGTTGCTCGCCGCTGCACGGGCCAAGCACACAGCGCGCGTCTTCCTCAGCGAGGCGCGAGCGCGGAGGAATGGCCTTGGCTACTGGTTCTCGTTCAACGCCGCTCAGCGCGCGCGTTTGCGCGCTACCGCCCCCGCACCGCTGCCGGCACCACCGCGCGCAGCTGCACTGCCGGCCCAACTGGACCTATTCGCATGACCGCATCACTGCCCGTTTCCCCCGCCACCGTTGTCGAGGCCACCAAGGCATCGTCACGTGTCGCAGCGGTCGTCACCACCATGCGCCGCCTGGGCGCCGCCGGCGCGCCGATCTCGGCGGACCAGGTTCGGGAGTGGGGAGACATCCTCCTGCAGGATCTGTACTCACAACCGCCCGTGCGCTGGGAGTACCGCAACAAGAGCGACGTGGGGCCAGGGTGCTGGGTGACTGCTACCCCTGAGCACTTCTATCACGCCCCGAAGCGGGGGTGGGTCGTGCGCGCTCTGTGGGAAACCCCGCGCGTCATCCAGCCCGAACGCGACCACCACTTCAAGGGCGGCACCTGCACCAGGTGCGGCGATCCCGAGGACTGGGCCGGGCCCGACTGCATGCCGCTACCCACACCCGTTGACCCGCGCGCAAAGCTGCCATTCGATCCCCGTTGGCTGCTTCAGCCCTTGCGGTGGCTGCGTGACGCCGGACCTGGCGCCCTCAACCGTTACGACCGCGAACACCGGGCCAAGCAAGCTGCCTTCCTGATCGAGCAGCTTGAGGCCCATTACCCGGAGTGCAAGAAGCCATGACCCAGGAACATATCAGCCACCCGCAAGGGTTGCCGAACTGCGCCGCCGGCCACCGAGCGCGCCACATCCACGACAAGCGCTGCGCCTCCGCCGGCGGTGGCCACTTGGTCGAGTGCGCCTGCAGGTCGACCAGCAAGCACGCCGATCCCGACAAGGCCATCGCAGCGTGGCGACGGCTCAACCGGCCAGAGCGCAGCGCGCGCCCGCCCGCGGCGGCTGCGGCGGCCGACAACGTCCTGCAGTTCCAGCTCGGCCTGGCCGAGCGCAAAGCCAAGACCCAGCGCGCGGCGCTGGCTTCGATCTGAAGGAGGACACCATGGCTACTGAGCCGCTCGTTTTCATCAAGATGCCCGAGGTCAGGCGCCGCACGGGTTTGGGAAAGACCACGATCTACGACCGGATCAGTGCCGGCACCTTCCCTGCGCCTGTGCCGCTCGGCGGCAACGCGGTAGGCTGGGTCGAGGCTGAGGTGGACGCCTGGCAGGCCGCACGGGTTGCCGAGCGGGATGGAATTGAACCCGCCAAGGCTGCATAGAGTGGGGGTATTGCTGGGGGTATCGGTTTCCGACACCAGCACCAACCACCTTCACCATCAACAACTTACGTTCATATTGCGGTAGGGCCCACCTCCACCATCTGTATGGCCTGTCGAGGCCGCAAGAAGCCGGATCTCCCGCAACGGAGTTCCGGCTTTTTTGTTTCCCGCCGTCACCCTCCTTCATCAGCGCATGCCGGCAACCCACCCCTACACCTTGTCGCGCTTGAGGTTCCTCGTCCCCTGCCAGGATCATGAGGACCATCCTGGCGTCTGCAACAGGACCCGGATCCATCATCACAGACGCGATGATGGGAAAGACGATGAAAGCGCCGCCCAGCGGCGGGAACAGCGCTTACGCAGGTGGTGTCTGAGCGACGGGGCCAGTTCGGTTCACAGAGTTCATTCCCTTGAGGTGTAAAAAACCTGTGGATGGCTTGGGCAGGAGCGCGGGTACTTGAAACCTGCACCTCCTGCCGCGGAGCATGTGCCAATATCGCCGCACGCGTTGCCTGCTCTCAACAGAAGGACCTGCCATGAAAGCCCCCCTCGCCCTCGCACTGCTCTTCGGCGCATTCGCCGCGACTCCGGCCGCGCACGCCGCCGCACCGGCCATCGCGCCCGCTGGCACCGCCACGCTGGAGGCCCTGCTGGCCTGCAAGGCCGGATCGAACTTCAGCGAGGCCGACGCCATCGATGCACTGCAGGCCGCTGGCCTGGCCAGGAAACCGGGTGGCACCTTCGAGCCGGAGGACACGCCGGTCGCCCTGTTCGGCGGTACCGTCACCAGTGCTGATGTGAACGTGGCCGAGGGCGAGAAGAGCCTCTTCGTCTACTTGAACGGCGTTGACTCCAAGCGACTGGCCAAGGCGTGGTCAGTGACCACGGTCAACGAGCACGCCAACACCGAGGAGCCTTCATACGTGAAGGCCATCGACAAGCGACACACCCTGCACGTGATCGCAGGCGACGACTACGAAGGCTATTCCGCTGCCGTGAAGTGCCAGATCACCCGGTAACGGCACCACCTGCGCTACAGCCAACGCCGCACGCGTTGGCGGAACAACGGATACACCTCGGGGAAGCGGGCCAGCAACGCCCGCTCCTCCGGCATGATCTGCAGCCAGGTGATGTACAGCACGAACAACGGCACAGCCAGCAACGCGATCGCGCTCTGCAGGTACAACATCGCGCCGGCCAGGACCGTCGCCTGGCCCAGATACATCGGATTGCGCGTGTAGCGGTACACGCCGCGCGTGACCAACGCGCTCGATGCCGACGGGCGCAGCGGATTGACCGTGGTACGCGCGCGCTGGAACGCCAGCTTCGGCAGCAGGTTCAACATCACGCCGATGGCCACCACCCCGGTGGCCAGCACTGCCGGCACCGGCAGAGGCAACATCGCACCCGGCCACAGTCGGCTGCCCAGCCAGCCGAGGCCTGCGCACAACAACATCACCAGCGGCGGCGGGATCCGGGTCTCAAGCCACCTCATCGCAGTCCCTGCATCGCTCCATTCACCCCAGTGTCACACGAACCTGCCTGAATCGCTTGCATGGCAGCGGCCCAGGGGCCCAAACCGACCGCCCGGTATCTTCCGCTTTGACAGGCCAACCGCTAGAGTGGCGCCACCGCGCAGGAGGATCGAATGGCTACCACGGGCTTGGGCTTCATCGGCCGCACGACCCTCATCATTATCGTGCTGCTCGGCCTGGGCGGCTGCGCGACGCTGCGCCAGTTCGGTCCATCGGTGCAGGTCGCCTCGGTCACGCCGGGCCAGTACATCGCGCTCAAGCGGGGTGACATCCTCACCACCGGCAAGCTCAGCTCGGCCACGATGGAAACGCTGCGCGTGGCCGGCCTCGATGAAGGCCTCTGCGCCAAGCCCGGCCTGCCCTGCATCGAGGCGATGGAAGCCAGCATCCTGGTGCGCGAGGAAGACAAGCGTTCAAGCCTGGCCGAACTGTGGCTGCAGTACGCGATGACCCTGCCCGCGCCAAAGCGCGAGTACTCGGCTTCGGGCCGCGCCAAGACCGCCATCACCGAACTGGATGCCGACTTCCAGCCGCGCCTGGACGCGTGGATGCAGGTGGCGCGGCAGGCCTACGCCTATCTTTTCTTCACCGAACGCACGGCCAACCAGCGTGGCTTCGAAGACCGCCAGACCCAGGTGCGCGACTATTACAACCTGGCTGTGCAGGAGGCATCGGTGCAGCTGTACAACGCGTATGCGACCGGGCGCGTACGCAATGATGCCAGCCACCTGACGCTGGGTCGCTGGACCTTCGTGCTGGCGCCGCCCACAGACGCATCGCCCTTGGAAACACGCACGCCGAGCGAGCTGGTTCCCGCAGCCTCGCTGTCGTTCACCGGCACGCTGCGCAGCGTGCATCGCCGCGATGGCTTCGGTGCCGAGCTGGTGGCGGTGATGGACGATCCAGCGACCGCCTCGACCACCTCGCCCCCTGCCGCGCAGGCCAGCGCTTCGGCCACGCAGAGCTGGAGCGAGATGCCCTCGCCATCGATGACGGTGCTGTTGCGCTTCTCCGGGAAGAACCTGTGGGAAGTGCTGCACGATGACGAGCCGGAACTGGAGATCCACGATCCCTACCAGGTCACGGAAGTGACCCTGCACGGACAGCAAGTGCCGCTGGCCGCGAACTTCACCGCCGGCTATGCATTGTGGCTGGCCCGCTCCAACTTCAGCCACCAGTCGCTGCGCTCGCTGTTCGGCGGCAAGGGCGGCATCGAAACACCGCATCTGTACATGATGCAGCCCTACGATCCGAACCGCCGCGTGCTGCTGATGATCCATGGCCTGGCCAGCAGCCCGGAAGCCTGGGTGAACGTTGCCAACGAACTGATGCGTGACGACGAGATCCGCCAGGATTTCCAGATCTGGCAGTTCTACTACCCCACCAACATGCCCATCGCGATGAGCCACGATGCGATGCGTCGTACGCTGGCCGAAGTGTTAAGGCACTTCGACCCCAGCGGCAAGGCGCAGGCCTCGCATGACATGGTGCTGGTGGGGCACAGCATGGGCGGCGTTATCGCTCGGCTGATGATCTCTTCCTCGGGCGACCACCTGGTCGATACCCTGCTCGCCACCGCGCAGATGACGCCCGCACAGCGCGAACTGCTGCGCACCAAGGGCGCGCCGGTGCTGACCTTCCTGCCGGAACCGGAAGTGTCGCGTGTGGTGTTCATCGCTACGCCACACCGCGGTACCGACGTGGCGGGCACCCGCCTGGGCCGCTGGATCGGACGCCTGGTGCGGCTGCCCCTGACGGTACTGGAAGACGTGGCCACCATCGCCAACGACGGTCAGATCGACCGCAATGACGGCAAGCACGGCTACCAGATGAACAGCATCCAGAACCTCGACAAGGACGATCCGTTCGTCCGCGCCGTGGCCGACCTGCCGATGTCGCCGAAGGTGCACTACCACTCGATCATCGCGCGCGCCAAGGCCGAGGGCCCGCTGGAAAAGACCGACGACGGGCTGGTGCCGTACTGGAGCTCGCACCTGCCGCACGCGGCGTCGGAGAAGGTGATCGTGTCCGGGCACAGCGTGCAGGAAGCTACGCCGGCCATCGTCGAGCTGCGCCGGATCCTGCATGAGGACATGCAGGAACACGGGCGAGCGGGAAAGTAACCGATCTTTCCTGCGGATCAGGCCGTCGGCGCGCGCCGCGAGAAGGTGCCGTGCAGCGCCGCCGGAATGGCGAAGCCCTCCATGCGCACCTCAGGCTGGAAGGCGGCGCTGGGGGTGAAACGGAATTCGCGTGCCAACAGCGCGCACAGCAACACCAGTTGCGCATTCCCCACCGCCGATCCCACGCAGGAGCGCGAGGGGAAACCGTAAGGCACATAGATGCCGGCGGTGCGCTTGCGGCGCTCGGGCAGCCAGCGGTCGGGATCGAACTGCAGCGGGTCATCCCAGTACTTCGCCGAGCGATGCTGGATGAACGAGCTCAGTTCGAACACTGTGCCTTCGGCGATGGCCTGCCCTTCCACCTGCAGGTCGCAGGCGGCCACGCGACGGTTGTTGAAGGGCGTGGAATACAGTCGCATCACTTCCTTCAGGAAGCGCATGGTGCAGGGAATCCTGGCGATCGGCAGTGCATGGATCTCCGCATCCGAGAGCGGCGCGAATTCCTCCTCGATGCGTTGGCGCCATTGTGGATGCATCTGCAGCGCCAGCAGCAGGCAGGCGGCCATCATGCCAGGCACGCCGGAAATGGCGATCAGCTGCACGGTCACCAGATAGGTGACCTTGTCCAGGCCGATGCGCGCGCGCAGGGTCAGCAGTGACTGCGCGTAGTCCAGCGCCGAACGTCCGCTGCGGACGCGGCGCTTGAGTTCGGCGGCGATCGCCCGCGATTCGCCACGACCGATGAGAAAGTTGCGCAGCAGATGACGCCGATGGATGACCTGCTCGACCTGGGTGCTGTAGCGCAGATGCAGGGCACGCTCGATGGCTGCGGTACCGCGCGCGTCGAGGCCGTCGATCACCAGCGGCACCAGCGGATGCGCCATCACTTTCCACACCGCAGGCGTGGCATCCAGCTCGTGCCCGCACAGTGCGTCCAGGGCCTGCCGCATGCGCGACTGCAGCGCCTCCAGGGTCTGCGCCCCGGTGAGCTCAGCACTGCAGGCGGCGATCAGGCTGCGTACTTCGGTCCAGCGCACGCGCTCGTGCCGGCGGAACAGATCGGCCAGCGACTCGACCACGAACAGGTGCTCGGAATTCTCCTTGTCGACCTTGCCGGCCAGCTCCGGGCAGAACACCCCGATACCGCCCGTTTCCAGTTTCAGCACCGGTCCTTCGCGCTCCACGCGCGCAGCCAGGCGCTCGGCAGCAATGGTGCTGCCTTCATTCGACATCCCTTGCATGCAGTGCGTCTCCGGCAGGAAGGGACTCGAAAGACGAGTCCCTTCGTCTTGCTACCGCTCAATCGCGGGGTTGCCCCGCAGGATCAGAACTCGATCCAGAGCGGCCAGGTATTCCACACACTGCTCTTCTCGTTCGGATGGATATTCAGAGTGACGCGCAATGCTCGGGCGAATCTCTTCATTTTCATTCCTTTGCTTGCTGTGTGGTTATGCCGGGATTATCCCGGCACGGGCTAGATAACACGACATAATCCCGCTGTCCAACCGGCCCGGTGGCGCGACGCAGCATTCCGGCCGGTCGATTGAGGGGAATCCCTCATCGCGCCTGCGCACCCGGCCTCCTATGCTGGGCACACTTTCTCCCCAATGGAGGTCCGCATGAACACGCAGGAACCCAGCCGCCAGCCCAGCCCCGATCCGGCCGAGCGCGACGCGTTCTTCCCGTCGCCCTACTCGCTGTCACAGTTCACCTCGCCCAGGAGCGACCTTTCCGGTGCCGACTACCCGGACGCACGCCGCGACGGCCGCTGGAAGGTGCTGATGATCGCCGCCGACGAGCGCTACCTGCCCACCGCCAACGGCCAGCTGTTCTCCACCGGCAACCATCCGGTGGAAACCCTGCTGCCGATGTACCACCTGGACAAGGCCGGCTTCGACATCGACGTAGCCACGCTGTCCGGCAACGCCGCCAAGTTCGAGTGGTGGGCGTTCCCGCATGAGGACAAGGAAATCGGCGGACTGTACGCGCGTTATGAACACCGCTTCCGCCAGCCGCTGCCGCTGGACGAGGTGGTCGCCGGCCTCGCTGCGGATTCGGATTACGCGGCAGTGTTCATTCCCGGTGGCCATGGTGCACTGATCGGCCTGCCGCAGAGCCGCGCCGTGAAATCGGTCCTGCACTGGGCCATGGCCGAACAACGCCACATCATCACCCTTTGCCACGGGCCGGCCGCACTCCTCGCTGCAGGCGTCGACGAGGCCGATGGCGGCGCGCTGTTCCGCGGCTACCGCATCTGCGCCTTCCCCGATGCGATGGACCGGCAGACGCCAGAGATCGGCTACATGCCCGGGCAGCTGCCTTGGTTCTTCGGTGAACGCCTGGCGCAGCAGGGCGTGCAGATCGTCAACGACGGCATCGATGGCAGCGTGCTGCAGGATCGCCTGCTGTTGACCGGCGACAGTCCGCTGGCCGGCAATGCGCTGGGCAAACTGGCCGCACGTACCCTGCTGGATGCACTGGCCGGGCGCTGATACGGATGACAGCACTGGTGCAGGCGCTGCTGGAACTGGAACGCGCCCGCTCGCTGAGCGCGGTGGGTGCGGTCCTGCGCGGCATTGCAGCCCCCCTTGGCTATGACCGCGTGCTGGTGTTCGCCACCGGCACCGGCCTGGAGCGCGGCACGCAACGCGTGTACTGGATCGAGGGTGACTGGCTCGGCGATGGCAGCGACACCGACCTTGCGCGCTACCTGCACGCCTGCCCGGTCAATCGCCACGTCCTGGACAGCGACGCGGCGTTCTTCTGGAGCAAGCGCCAGGGCGCTCGCGGCGAACGCTATCAGGTAGTGAAGCAGCCGCGTGGCGAAGGCCTGCATGGCCTGCAGGTGCCGGTGTTCGGCACCAGCGGCCTGGAAGGCGCGATCAGTTTTGCGGGAACATCCATAGATGCATCGGCCAGCGCGCGGCTGCAGCTGGATGCTGCTGCAACCGCAGCATTCCGGGCTGCACGCCGTTTGGCCGAATCGCCCGTCGCGCTCTCGGGACGTACGCTGAGCACACGCGAGCGCGAGGTGCTTCGCTGGGTGGCCGCCGGACGCCGGCAGGCCGAGATCGCGGCCACGCTTGGGCTGTCGGCGCGCACCGTGGAGAACCATCTGCGTCGCGCGCGCCAGCGCCTGGGTGTGGCAACCACCGCACAGGCGGTACGCGCTGCCAGCCGACGCGGCGAGATCGAAGACTGATCAGGGCGGGCACTTCCGGCAGCAGGATCCGCGTGTTACACACGCCATGCGCATGTGCGCGATTGCAGAACGCAGGGATGGTGCTCATGAAACTGCAACTGGCCACGATGGCCGCGTTGGTTGTGGCAACTGCAACCCTGGGTCCGGTGGCGGATGCCAATGCCGGAGTACCGGGATCGAGCGTCTCGTGTGTACCCGTGAACGTGGATCGCAACCGCGTCCACCAGCATTGCACGGAGACTTATGTCGACGAACAGGGCAATGTGCACGAAGCCGAGTACTGGATCGACGAGTACGGCAACCCCTATCTGAAGTAAGCCCCCATCGACAAGGAGCGTGAAGATGAGACTGCATGAAGGTTGGTCGGCATGTTCGTTTGCCGCCGTGTTGGCCGTGTCGATGCTGGCCCCGGTCGCCACCACCGCGGCGGCCGAAGTCGTCGAGGTCCAGGAAGAGTGCGTGCCCTTCCGCATCGCTGGCAACGTGTTCCACCAGCGCTGCACGTCGTACGTGCTCTACGACGATGGCACCCGCGAAGTGACCGGGCATTACAACCGTGACGAGAACGGGATGATCTACGACCCCTGATCGCCCTGCGCGGTCCGCCGGGCGGGGCGTTGATCCCCCGCCCGGCATCTCCCAGCCGCCCATCCCGGCATACCGCTGCCTTCGCCTTCCATGGCATGCTCCGTGAAACCGTTTTCATGGAATGGAGGGATTCCACGATGTTGTCGCGTCTCCGTCGCCCTGCGCTGTGTGCGCTGCTGGCGCTTGCTCTACCCGCCGTTACCCTGGCCGCTGCACCGGCACCGCTGAAAGTGATGTCGTTCAACGTCCGCACCCCGGCCGATACCGAACCGGGCAAGCGCTGGCCCGATCGCCGCGATGCGATGGTCAAGGTCATCCTCGATGCGCACCCGGCGGTGATCGGCACCCAGGAGCTGGTGAAGGAACAGGCTGACTACCTCTCCGAGCACCTGCCCGGCTATCGCTGGTTCGGCGAAGGGCGCCGCGGTGGCAGCGGTGACGAACACATGGGCGTGTTCTACGACAGCAAGGTGCTGGCGATCGAACAGTCCGGCAACTTCTGGCTGTCCGACACGCCGTACGTACCCGGCAGCATCACCTGGGGCAACCTGTATCCGCGCATGGTCACCTGGGCGTTGTTCCGACGGCTGGACGATGGCCGTCGCTTCTATTTCATGGACACCCACCTGCCCTACCGCGACGAAGACGAGCCGCGCCGGGTAAAGGGTGCCGAACTGATCGGCAGGCATCTGGCGACCCTGCCGGCCGACCTGCCCGTGGTGCTGACCGGTGATTTCAACAGCGAGCCCGGCGGCGACACCTACAAGGCGTTCACCCGTCTGCTGCAGGACACCCGCACCCAGGTGAAGACTCCGCAGGGCCCGCGCCTGACGTTCCACGATTTCACCGGCAAGGCCACCGTGCAGCTGGACTGGGTGCTGGTGCGTGGCTTCCACGCGCGCCGCTTCCTCACCGATGACCGCCGCATCGGCGGCGTGCTGCCATCGGATCACTTCCCGCTGGTGGTCGAGCTGGACTGGCCGAAGCACTGAACCTGTACGGCAGCCGCGGCTAAGGCGGCGGCTGCCGCGACAACAGGCGGTACAGCGCCTGATGCTGGTTGCGCGCCTGGCAGATGCGGGCACCGACCGCCAGAAATACGGAGATGCCGATCAGGCCCAGCCCCAGCATCGGGTCCTGCAGGCGCATGAAGCCCACCGCAGCAGCCATCGTGGCCAGCACCATCAGCACCACGACCGCCACCGACAGCCCGGCACCGTGAGGTCCCGGATCACCGAACAGCATCCACCGGGTATCTCGTTTGCCATCGGTCATGACCTTCCCTCCCAGAAGCCTGCCCCACTAGTTACACCGTGGACACGTGTTACGGCAGAGTCAGAAGCGTCATAACTGTGATAAGGCGCACAGCATGCGCGACGGCGACCCTGACTGCGGTCGCGAACCGTGGCCTGCAGCGTGCCCCCCGTGCGAGCCGGACGCGTGGCAGCCCGGCATCGGCCCTGAAAGAACAAGGGGACGGAAGCCATCGCTTCCGTCCCCTGCCGGTTACTGCACCTGCGCCACGCTCGGTAGCTGCGGCGACTGACCCCAGCCGCCCAGCGCCTTGTACACGCCGACCACACTGACATTGACCTCGGCTTCGGCAGCCGCCAACGCGTCATCGGCCGCCAGCTGCGTGCGCTGCGCGTCAAGCAGGGTCAGGAAATCTTCCGAACCCTCGCGATAGCGGATCTGCGCCAGCGATTCGGCACGCCGC
Organism: Stenotrophomonas sp. YJH_SMC_17; assembly: GCF_059371655.1. Classification (NCBI taxonomy): domain Bacteria; kingdom Pseudomonadati; phylum Pseudomonadota; class Gammaproteobacteria; order Lysobacterales; family Lysobacteraceae; genus Stenotrophomonas; species Stenotrophomonas sp. YJH_SMC_17. Next base: position 253,182 of record NZ_JCAFUU010000001.1, read on the forward strand.
GCCGCCTGTGCCTGCTCGACCACGATCGCCAGCCGTGCCTGTTGCTTGGAGTAGCGGGTCAGTGCGTTCTCGGTGTCTTCCAGCGCCAGCAGCACCGCCTGCTCGTACTGCGCGGCCACGCCTTCGGCCTCGGCCTTGCTGGCACGCAGGCGAGCACGCACGGTGCCGAAATCGAATGCCGCCCAGCTCAGCGACGGCGTCAGCGACCACGCCTTGTTGTTGCCGTTGACCAGGCCGCTGGCGTCGCCACCGAGGAAGCCGACGAAGCCGGACAGCGACAGCCGCGGGAACAGATCGGCGGTGGCCACGCCCACGCGTGCCGTGGCAGCGGCCAGGCGACGCTCCGCCACGCGCACGTCGGCACGCTGGCGCAGCAGTTCACGGGTATCGCCCAGTGGCAACGCTTTGGCGAAGGCCGGCACTTCATGCGGTGCCAGCATTGCCGTCAACACTTCCGGCCGCTGGCCCAGCAATACCGCCAGACGGTTGCGCGACTGCGTCTCGGCCACTTCCAGCAGCGGTATGTCGGCCTCGATCGCCTTCAGGCGGGCACGGCTGCTCTGCACATCCAGCTCGCTGCCGGCGCCCAGCTCCCAGCGCGCCTCGGTCAGCTTCTGCGTATCGCGCAGGTTCTCCAGCGTGTGCTGGGCCACGGCGATGCGCTTCTGCGTGCCACGCAGCTCGAAGTAGTTGCGCGCCACTTCGGCGGCGACCAGTACCTGTGCATCGGCCAGGTTGGCCTGCTCGGCGTCGAGGTCGGCTCGCGCGGCTTCTGCAGCACGGCGCTTGCGGCCGAACAGATCCAGCTCCCAGCCGGCGTCGAAGCCGAGCTGGTAGCTTTCACTGAACACCCGCTGCCCACCCAGCTGCGGATCGGGTTGCTTGCGGCGGTCGTAGCTGCCGCCTGCGGTGATGTGCGGGGCCTGGTCGAAACGGCTTTCGACGAACACCGCCCGGGCCTGGCTGACGCGGGCCACCGCCACGCGCAGATCGAGGTTGTCCGACAGGGCACCGTGCACCAGTTCTTCCAGCACCGGGTCATCGAACTGCGCCCACCAGCTGGCCACCGGCGAGGTGGTGCTGAATACCGGCTGCTGCGCACCCTGCAGCACCACCGGCTCCTGCACGGGCGCCTTGTAGTTCGGGCCGACGCTGACACAGCCCGCCAGCACCAGGCTGGAGACGGCCATCGCCAACGTGCGGATCACCATGGCAGCACCTCGCCCAGGTAGGTGAAGCTGCCGCTGGCGCCGGATTCACCGATCAGTGCCATTTCCACGCTGGAACGTGCGCCTTCGCTGATTTCGATTTCGCCGTTGCCGCCGTTCATGTCGGTCTTCACGTACCCCGGATGCACGGTGTTGACCTTGATCGGGGTGTTGCGCAGTTCGTAGGCCAGGCTCAGGGTCCAGCTGTTCACCGCCGCCTTGGAGGCGTTGTAGGCCGGGATCTTGAAATCGTAGATGCCCGACGCCGGGTCGGCGTGCAGGGTCTGCGAGCCGAGCATGCTCGATACGTTGACGATGCGGCCGGACTTGGCCTGCTTGACCAGCGGCAGGAACGCCTGGGTCACCGCTACCAGCGCATACACGTTGGTGTCGAAGGTACGCTTCCAGGTATCGAGCGACTGCTCCGACGGCGCCTGCGCCGGGTTCTCGATCATGATGCCGGCGTTGTTGACCAGGATGTCGAGGCGGCCATGGCGCTGGCGCACCTGCTCGACCGCTTCGGCGATGCTGGCCGCATCGGTCACGTCCAGCTGGATGGCTTCCACCGGCAGGCCCTCGGCCTGCAGCTTCAGCGCCTGCTCCACGGCGGTCTCGCGCTTGCGGCCGGCCAGCAGCGTGTGCACGCCGGCCTGGGCCAGCTGGCGCACGGTCTCGGCACCGATGCCGCGGGTGGCGCCGGTGACCAGCGCGATCTTGTTCTGATGGGTATTCATGGATTCATGCCTTGTGAGGGGGAGGCCGCCGCCGGCCGGTGACCGGCGGCGACGGGGTTCCATGTCAGTGGTGGATGGTCGGCTCGCCGTGCTGCACCAGCTGGCCACCACCGTTGCGGGTGACGAACTTGCGCAGGGCGACGTAGAACACCGGGGTGAGGAACAGGCCGAACAGGGTCACGCCCAGCATGCCGGCGAACACGGTGATACCGGTCACCGAGCGCACTTCGGCGCCTGCACCGTGCGACAGCACCAGCGGCACGGTGCCGGCGATGAACGCGATGGAGGTCATCACGATCGGGCGCAGGCGCAGGCGGCAGGCTTCCAGCGCGGCTTCAACGATGCCCTTGCCGCCCATCTCCAGCTCTCTGGCGAATTCGACGATCAGGATCGCGTTCTTGCACGCCAGGCCCATCAGCACCACCAGGCCGACCTGCACGAACACGTTGTTGTCACCACCGGTCAGCCACACGCCAAACAGCGCGGACAGCAGGGTCATCGGCACGATCAGGATCACCGCCAGCGGCAGCGACCAGCTCTCGTACAGCGCAGCGAGCACCAGGAAGGCCAGCATGATCGCCACCGGGAACACAATGAAGGCGGCCTTGCCCTGCGTTGCCTGCTGGTAGCTCAGGTCGGTCCATTCGGTGGTCATGCCCACCGGCAGCACCTTGCCGGCAATCTCGGTCAGCTTGTTCATCGCTTCGGCCGAGGACAGCAGGCGCGGGTCGGCTTCACCAGCCAGGTCCGCAGCCGGGTAGCCATTGAAGCGCAGCACCGGGTCCGGGCCGAAGGTCTGCTTGATGGTGACCATCGAACCGATCGGCACCATTTCGCCGCGGTCATTGCGGGTACGCAGCTTGCCGATGTCCTCCACCGTCTCGCGGAACGGACCGTCGGCCTGTGCGATCACCTGCCAGGTACGGCCGAACTGGTTGAAGTCGTTCACATACGCCGAACCCAGGTAGGTCTGCAGCGTGTCGAACAGTTCGGTGAGCTGCACGCCCTGTGCCTTGGCCTTGACGCGGTCCACCTCGGCATCCAGCTGCGGCACGTTGGCCTGGTAGCTGGAAATCGGGAAGGCCATGCCCGGCGTCTGCGCAACGGTACCCTGCATCGCCTGCACGGCATTCTGCAGCGCGCCGTAACCCAGGTTGCCACGGTCCTCGATGAACATCTGGTAGCCGTTGCCGTTACCCAGGCCGAGGATCGGCGGCGGCATCATCGCGAAGGCGAAGCCTTCCTGCAGCCCGGCGATCTTCTGGTTGATCTCGGCATTGATCTGCGCAGCGGTACGGCCATGACGCTCGGCGAACGGCTTGAGCGGAATGAACGCCACACCGGTGTTCGGCGTGTTGGTGAACTGCAGCGCGTTCAAACCCGGGAACGAGATGGTGTGGGCCACGCCGTCGGTTTCCTGGGCGATCTTGGCGACCTTGCGCAGCATTTCATCGGTGCGCGCGATCGATGAGCCTTCCGGCAGCTTCACACCGGCAATCAGGTACAGCTTGTCCTGGGTCGGGATGAAGCCCGGCGGTACCAGCTTGAAGATCACACCGGTACCGACCAGCAGGATCGCGTAGACCACGAACACCGCACCGCGACGGCCAAGGATGCGGGCCACGCCACGCTCGTACTTCTCCGAGCTGGACTTGAAGAAGCGGTTGAACGGACGGAACACCCAGCCGAACAGGCGATCGATCAGGCGGCTCGGGCCGTCCTTCGGTGCGCCATGGGCCTTCAGCAGGCGCGCGGCCAGCGCCGGCGACAGGGTCAGCGAGTTGATCGCCGAGATCACCGTGGAAATGGCGATGGTGACCGCGAACTGCTTGTAGAACTGACCGGTGACACCGGACAGGAACGCCATCGGCACGAACACGGCACACAGCACCAGCGCGATCGCCACGATCGGGCCGGACACTTCACGCATGGCCTGGTGTGCCGCCGCGGTGGGCGACAGCCCTTCCTCGATGTTGCGTTCGACGTTCTCCACCACCACGATCGCGTCGTCGACCACGATGCCGATCGCCAGCACCAGGCCGAACAGGCTCAGCGTATTGATCGAGAAGCCCAGCAGGTACAGCGCAGCAAAGGTACCGACTACCGACACCGGCACCGCGATCAACGGGATGATCGAGGCACGCCAGGTCTGCAGGAACAGGATCACCACCAGCACCACCAGCGCGATGGCTTCCAGCAGCGTGGAGACCACGGCCTTGATCGAATCGCGCACGAAGATGGTGGTGTCATACACGGCTTCGTACTTGACGTCGGCCGGCATGGTCTTCTGCATCTCGTCCATCGTCGAGATGACATGGTCACGAATCTCCAGCGCGTTCGCACCCGGCGACTGGAAGATACCGATACCGACCGCGTTCTTGCCGTCCAGCTGCGAACGCAGGGTGTAGTCACCCGCACCCAGTTCCAGGCGGGCCACGTCGGACAGGCGCACGATCTCGCCATCGGTGCCGCTCTTGAGCACGATGTCGCCGAATTCCTTCTCGGTCTTCAGCCGGCCCTGGGCATTGATCAGGGTCAGGAACTTGCTGTCCGGCAGCGGTTCGGCGCCGAGCTGGCCGGCCGACACCTGCACGTTCTGCTCGCGCATGGCGCGCACGACGTCGCTGGCGGTCAGCCCGCGCGATGCCACCTTGTCCGGGTCCAGCCAGGCGCGCATGGCGTAGTCGCCGCCACCGAAGATCTGCGCGTCACCCACGCCCGGAATACGCGCCAGCGCGTCCTTGACGTGCAGGCGTGCGTAGTTGCGCAGGTACAGGGTGTCGTACTTGCCTTGCGGCGAGGTCAGGTGCACCACCATCAGGAAGGTCGGCGACTGCTTCTGCGTGGTCACGCCCTGCCGGCGCACGTCTTCGGGCAGGCGCGCCTGCGCCTGCGCCACGCGATTCTGCACCTTCACCGCCGCCGCGTCCGGGTCGGTGCCCGGGCGGAAGGTGACGGTCATCTGCAGCACGCCGTCCGAGCCGGCGACCGACTTCAGGTACATCATGCCTTCAACGCCGTTGATGGCTTCTTCAAGCGGCGTGGCGACGGTCTCGGCAATGACCTTGGGGTTGGCGCCCGGATACACCGTGCGCACGACCACCGACGGCGGCACCACTTCGGGGTACTCGCTGATCGGCAGGATCGGAATCGTGATCAGGCCTGCGGCGAAGATCACGATCGACAGCACCGCCGCGAAGATCGGCCTGTCGATGAAGAAACGGGAAAAGTCCATGGAGGAATTCCTGGGAAAGGCTGACGGCGGGCAACAGCCACCCTGCCCCTCGCCGGGATGACGAAGGCAGGGAAGGCTGCCGCTGGCGCCGGCAGCTAAGCGGGGACGCGGATCAGGAGACGGCGGATCAGTGCTTCAGGGCAGCAGTGGCATCGCGGCCCGGTGCCGGCGCCGGCTGTGGCTGCATCACCACCGCCTTGGCCTGCACCGGCATGCCCGGCATGAAGACCTTCTGCACGCCGTCGATGATCACCTTGTCACCGGCGGCCAGGCCGTGCTCGACGATACGCAGGCCGTCGGCGGTGCGGCCGAGCTGGATGTCGCGGCGCTGGGCCTTGCCATCCTTGTCGACCACGTAGACGTACTTGCGGTCCTGGTCGGTCAGCACCGCCTTGTCGTCGATCAGCAGGGCCTGGAACTGGCCGCTGCCGAGCAGCTGCACGCGGGCGAACAGGCCCGGCGTGAACTGGCGGTCGGCGTTGTCCAGCAGTGCGCGGACGCGGATGGTGCCAGTGCTGCGGGCAACCTGGTTGTCGAGGAAGTCGACCTTGCCCGCGTGCGGGTAGCCTTCTTCACCGGACAGGCCGACCTTCACCGGCAGTTCGCTGTCACGCTCGCTCGGGCGCTCACCCTTGCGTGCCATCTGGGCATAGCGCAGGAAGGTGCTTTCGTCGGCATCGAAGTAGACGAACACGGTATCCAGCGAGACCAGCGTGGTCAGCACGCTGGCGCTGTCGCCGGCGGTGACCAGGTTGCCGGCGGTGACCATCGCGCGGCCGGCACGGCCGTCGATCGGTGCACGCACCTTGGTGAACTCCAGGTTGAGGCGGGCCGCATCCAGCGCCGCCTGCGCGGCCTGAACGGCGGCGCCGGACTGGTCGGCGGCGGCACGACGCTGCTCGGCGGTCTCGGTGGAGATCGCCTGCTGCTCGGACAGCCGCTTGGCACGCTCGGACTCGCTGCGGGCCAGCGTGGCCTGGGTACGTGCCCGGGCCAGCTCGGCCGCAGCGCGATCGTACTCGGCCTGGTAGCTGCGCGCGTCGATGGTGAAGAGCACTTCGCCCTTCTTCACTTCCTGGCCTTCGACGTAGTTGACCTTGTCGATGTAGCCGGACACGCGCGGACGCAGTTCAACGCTCTGTACCGCTTCGACGCGGCCGCTGAATTCGTCCCACTGGCTGACCTGCTTGACCAGCACCGGCGCTGCGCTGACCTGCGGCGGAGGTGGTGCACCGGCTTCTTCGGCATGGCCGCCGCTGCAGGCCGCCAGCACGGCCGCGGCGAGGATCGACACGCCGACCATCGCGATGCGATGGCCGAAACGATGTGGGGTGGTATTGGGGGAAGTCATGGCATGCATCCGTACGGAGGGGTGGTACAGCTATATGAGAACGTGTTGCAAAAATCGGCGCCGCATACTGCGACCTCAACCTTGGTCGAGGTCAAGCGACGCCTGCGGTATCGCGCCACAAAGGGGGGACTTCAAGGTGCAGCAGGCCGCGCGGCAATTCGGCATCGCTGCTGTCACACCGGACGATGGCGCGGTTGTCACGGCAACCATCCAGCAGTGAGACCACGCGGCGGCCGACCAGCAGCGAGCTGGGCCACTCGATGCAGGCGTTGGCGGCGTTGGCCGGCGTGCACACCGGGCTGCACACTTCCAGCATCTGCGCGCGCACGCCCAGCGCCTGCGCTTCCTGGTGCACCACCTGCGCATACATGCGCAGTGCAGCGGTGGTGATCGAGGTTTCGCCGTAGCCCGCCCATGGCTTGGCGTTGGCCGGGCTGCCGATCATCACGTAGCGGCGCGCGTGCACGTTGTCCTGCAGCAGCGGCAGCAGGTGACGCACCGCGTGTACGTGCGGCATCAGATCGGCCTGCATCGCGCCCATCAGTTCATCACCGTTGCGATCGGTCACCCGGCCGCGGCGGTACGGGCCGCCCATCGCGGCGATCACCGCCGCCAGCGGTCGCGGGCGCTGCGCGATGCGTTCGGCCAGCGCGCGCGCCGATCCATCGTCGCTGAGCGAACCCAGCACCGTCTCCAGGCCCGGCTCATCGGCAAACTGCTCGTGCAGTGCCGCCAGCCGGCCCGGGTCGCGGCCAACCACAAGCACAGGGCTGCCGGCCTCCAGCAATGCGCCGACCACGCCCTGGCCGACCGCACCGGTGCCACCGAGAACCAGGACTTCGGGCGTCAGTATCCCATTCACGGGACATTTCCTCCCAAATCCGGGATAGTCCCGATTCGACGCAGGCGGTCGCCCTTGTGCGGGGCCAGGCGGATCGCGCCGCCACGCTGCTGACGCATGGGGGCGGTAAACTCACGAAAGTCCTTGTGCACCAAGGAACTCGGACGGGCTTCGACGGTCATCGCCAGGTCCAGGGTGTTCTGGCCGGCGTTCCGGAGTCGGGCAAGAATGTTGCGCAGGCTCATGGGGGACGGGCTCCAATTAGCGAATGGCGCCACGATAGACCTCAAACCTTTACTTGATTAGTCCTGATTAAGGGGAATAATCATCCCGCACCCGGTCCAATCGTTCTGTCACGATTGTCCCATCCCCGACGTCCAGGACCCCCGACCATGTCCCACGATCTCAACGAGACGCTGATCTTCGTCAAGGTGGTCGAGCAAGGCAGCTTCATTGCCGCTGCCAAATCGCTCGGCCTGCCCAAGACCACGGTCAGCCGCAAAGTGCAGGAGCTGGAAACGCGCCTGGGCGCGCGACTGCTGCACCGGACCACGCGACGCCTCGGCCTGACCGAGGCCGGTTCGATCTATCACGAGCATTGCCAGCGCATCGCCCGCGAGCTAGAAGAAGCCGAGAGCGCGGTGAGCCAGTTGCAGTCCGGCCCGCGCGGCTGGCTGCGCTTCACCGTGCCCTACTCGATCGGCATCACCTGGATCGCCCCGCTGCTGGGCCAGTTCCATGCGCAGTATCCAGAGATCCGCCTGGACATGCACATGGGCAACGAGAAGCTGGACCTGATTGCAGGTGAAGCGGATCTTGCACTGCGCGTGGGTGCCCTGCCCGATTCCAACCTGGTCGCGCGCAAGCTCGGCAGCCTGCGCACGCAGGTGTTCGCCAGCCCGGCCTACATCGAACGCTATGGCGAGCCGCTGCATCCGGAAGAGCTGCAGTTCCATCGCATCCTGGCCATGCGCAAGCCGTACCACACCGGCAACTCCCCGCGCTTCACCTGGCAGCTGGGCGAGAACGGCGGCGAACTGCGCGACTTCCCGGTCACCCCGCTGATGACGGCCAACGACATGTCTGCGTTGAATGGCGCGCTGGTGTGTGGCGAAGGCCTGCTGCTGACCGGCGACGTGATGGCCAAGCCGTTCGTCGAGTCGGGCATGGTGCGCCGCGTACTGGCCGGCTGGACCGGCCCGGAAGTGGACTTCAACGCCGTGTTCGCCGGTGGCCGCCTGGTCTCGCCGAAGGTGCGTGCGTTCGTCGACTTCCTGGTCGAGAAGCTCAACTTCGACGCCAACTACATGCTGGCCCAATGCCCGGGCGCGAAGCTGGCACAGCAGCAGAAGGCGCAGGAAGACGCGGCACTGGAAAGCAGCGGCAAGCGCATCCTGGAGAAGGTGGCCGCTTCGGCGGCATGACCGAGGGTATCCACGCATGGCGTGGAACTACCCCGGCCGCTGTGCAAGCACGTGTTCGACCAGCGCGCGCAGTTTCGGCTCGGATTGGCGACGGCTGGGGTAGTACAGGAAGAAGCCTGCGAACCGCGGGCAGAACGCATCCAGCACGGACACCAGTTCGCCGCGCTGCAGCCAAGGGCGCCAGGTTTCTTCCATGCCGATGGCCAGCCCCGCCCCGGCCAACGCCAACCTGAGCATTACGCCCATGTCGTTGCTGGTGATTTCCGGCTGCACATCGACACTGAACTCCCGGCCGCGCTCCTCGAACTCCCAGCGATAAGGCGCCCTGCCCGGCGCGCTGCGCCAGCCGATGCAGCGATGGGCGGCCAGCTCACGCGGATGGGTCGGCAGCACGTGCGCGTCGCGATAGTCCGGCGAGCACACCACAAGCTGGCGTTGCCGCGCCGACACCGGAACCGCGACCATGTCCTGGGCAATGACCTCGCCCAGACGCACCCCGGCGTCGAAGCCTGCGCCGACGATGTCGAACACGTCGTCGGTCACCGTGATGTCCACCTGCAGCGCCGGATAACGTGCCGCGAACGTGGCCAGCAACGGGCCCGCCAGGAACGCCTCGGCGATGGAGGACACCGCAAGCCGCAATTGCCCGGAGACGGCGGCCTGGCGGCGCACGCTGGCCTCCAGCGCATCGCCCAGCTCCGCCAGCGCAGGGCTGACCGAAACCAGCAGGGACTGCCCGGCGTCAGTGAGGCTGACGCTGCGCGTCGTGCGCTGCACCAGGGCAACACCCAGCGACTGTTCCAGCTTGGCGATGGTCTGGCTGACCGCCGAGCGGGTCACCCCCAGTTGCTGGGCCGCACCCGTGAAGCTGGCGCAATCCGCCACCCGCTGGAAGACCGCCAGGGCATTGAGGTCGATCGGCATTGTTTAGCAACTCTGAACAAGGTGATCAGCAGTAGCCATCTTATCGCGACAAGGTGCGGCGTCTACCGTGGTTGCACCGGGCACGCCCCGGCACTCCCCACTCCTTCAGAGACACTGCCATGAGCCTTTCCCGAACCATCCTGATCACCGGTGCCTCCAGCGGCATCGGCGCCGGCATCGCCCGCGCCCTCGCCCGACCAGGTGCGCGCCTGGTACTCGGTGCCCGCCGAGTGGATCGCCTGCACGCACTTGCCGACGAACTGCGCCAACAAGGTGCCGAGGTGCAGGTCCACGCGCTCGACGTAACCCAGCGGACGCAGGTCGAGGCGTTCGCCGAGGCCGCGCGGCAGCACTTCGGTTCAATCGATGTGATCGTCAACAATGCCGGCGTGATGCCCTTGTCCCGGATGGCGTCGCTGAAAGTGGAGGAATGGGACCGGATGATCGACGTCAACATCCGCGGCGTGCTCTACGGCATTGCCGCCGTGCTGCCCGGGATGATCGCGCAGCGTGGTGGCCAGATCATCAACATCGCCTCGGTTGGCGCACTGAGCGTATCGCCCACTGCAGCGGTGTACTGCGCGACAAAATATGCGGTGCGTGCGATCTCCGAGGGCCTTCGCCAGGAGCACCGCGAGTTGCGGGTGACCTGCATCCATCCTGGCGTGGTCGAGAGCGAGTTGGCGGACAGCATCACCGATCCTGCTGCAGCCGAGCTGATGGTCGGCTACCGCGCCATCGCGCTGCAGCCGGATGCGATTGGACGCGCGGTGCGGTTCGCCATCGAGCAACCGGCCGATGTGGATGTGAATGAGATCGTAGTGCGACCTACCGCGACGGTGTGAGGTGGGGAAAGGACGCGTAGAGTCGAGCCATCGGCGTGCCGGGCAAGCTCGGCACCTACAAAAATGCCGCCTGCAAGGGCGGCATTTTCGGTCCGGCTATGACTGGCTTCCGGTAGATGCCGACCTTGGCCGGCGCCGTTCGCACAAGCCGCGAACGGGAACGCTATCGGCGTGCCGAGCACGCTCGGCACCTGCAAAAATGCCGCCTGCAAGGGCGGCATTTTCGTTCCGGCTACGCCGGAACTGTAACGCTGCGCGTTACTGCTTCAGCGGAATCACGCGGATCTCGACGCGGCGGTTCTTTGCACGGCCGGCGTCGGTGCTGTTGTCGGCAATCGGATACGCCTTGCCGGCGCCCAGGGTTTCGATACGCACGCTCTGCACGCCCTGGCCGATCAGGTACTGGGCGACCGAGTCGGCGCGTTCCTTCGACAGTCGGTTGTTCACAGCGTCGCTGCCGATGCTGTCGGTGTGGCCGACCACTTCGATCATGGTCTGGTTGTACTCACGCAGCGTACCGGCGACGCCATTGAGCGAGCCGTAGAACTGCGGCTTCAGGGTCGCCTTGCCGAAGTCGAAGGTGATGCCGTCCGGCAGGTTCAGCATGATGTTGTCGCCCTGGCGCTGCACATCGATGCCGGTATTGGCAGTGCGCTCACGCAGGGCGCGTTCCTGGCGATCCTGGTACTGGCCGACGGCGGCGCCGCTGAGCGCGCCGATACCTGCGCCGATCAGCGCGTGCTGGCGGCGCTCGGTGGCGCTGTCGCCGGTGAGCAGGCCGGCGGCCACGCCGATGGCGGTACCGATCAGCGCATTGCGGCCGGTGCGGTTCTGCTGCTCGGTCGGGTTGCCGTACTGGTCACTCTGCACATAGGAGCCGCCGGTGGCGCAGGCCGACAGGACGGCCGCACTCATCAGGGCCAGTGCGACGTTGCGGGTGGTGTTGCGGATCATGGGGTTCTCCTTGGTTTCCGGTCGGGCCGACGGCTTGCGGGCGCAAAGAGAATAAACAGGCAAATGCGATGTCGGGATGATGATCCCGCCCGATGACAGGCCCGCGTTCAGCTAACTGACCGGATCGCTCAGGTCGCCCTTTACCCCCGCCCCCGACTGGCGGTAAGCCGCCAGCGCGGCGTCGCGGCCCGCAGCCAGATCCACCAGCGGCGTGCGCGGATAGTCCGGTGCGTGTGCGGCCAGCAGCAGCGGATGCTGCCAGGGCGCAAAGCGTGCCTTCACCGGCAGCGCCGCCAGCTCGGGTACCCAACGGCTGATGTAACGGGCCTGCGGATCGAACTTCTCGGCCTGGGTGACCGGGTTGAAGACGCGGAAGTAGGGTGCGGCATCTGCGCCGGTCCCTGCCACCCACTGCCAGCCCATCGTGTTGTTGGCCAGGTCGGCATCGACCAGGGTGTCCCAGAACCAGCGCGCGCCGTGCAGCCAGTGCGCACGCAGGTGCTTGCACAGGTAGCTGGCAACGATCATCCGCACCCGGTTGTGCATGTAGCCGGTGTGCCACAGCTCGCGCAGACCGGCATCGACGATCGGCACACCGGTGTTCCCGCGCTGCCAGTCGTGCAGCTGCGTGGCACTGGGGTCTGCCCACGGAAAGCGGTCAAAGCGCGGGTTGAGGTTGTCGGTCGGCGTCTTCGGGAAGTGATGCAGCAGGTGGTAGGCAAAGTCGCGCCAGCCCAGTTGGCGCAGGTAGCCATCGATGTCGGCGTCGGTGCCGGCGTTGCGTAAGCCCTCCAGCGCACGGGCGATGCGCCAGGGTGCGATTTCGCCGAAATGCAGGTGCGGCGACAGCCGCGAGGTGCCGACACGGTCCGGGAGGTCACGCTGTTCGCGGTAGCCGCGCAGCGCGCCGTCCTTGAATACCGACAGCGCCTCCAGCGCACCGGTTTCGCCCGGCTGCCAGTGCTCCCAGAAGCCGGTGTCCCAGTCCAGCGTCGGTGCCAGCTGGAGATCATCCAGTACGAGGCTGTCGACCGAATGTGCCGGCAGCGTCTCCGGCGCGGCCTGCAATGCTGGCAAACGCCAATGGCTGAGTACGTTGCGCCAGTACGGGGTGAATACCTTGTACGGCTGTCCCTGCTGGGTGGCGATATCCCAGGGCTCGAACAACAGGCTGCCATTGCAGCTCTGCGCGTCGATGCCCTGCTCACGCAGCGTGCGCTTGATGGTGGCATCGCGTGGCTGGGTCGCAGGCTCGTACTTGCGGTTCCAGTACACGGCTTCGGCGCCGGTCTGCTCGATCAGGGCCTGCAGCGTCGGCAGGCTGTCACCGCTGCGCAGCACCAGCGAGGAACCGCGCGCGCGCAGACCCGCATCCAACGCGGCCAGGGAACGATGGCGCCACGCATCGGAGGCCGCGCCCGGCGCCCACTCGCCTTCTTCGTGCGGCGCATGGATGTAGACCGGCACTACGTCGTGCCCTGCATCCAGCGCGGCCTGCAGGGCCGGATTGTCCTGCAGCCGCAGATCACAGCGGAACCATACCAACGCTACCGACACAGACACCGCCTTTGTTGTTGAAGGCGGACATGATAGCCAGCGGTGGTGAAGGCGCTGCACGCAGACACCCTCTGCTAGGCTGCCGGGCCGCCCCCTCGCTGGACCCTGACATGGATGATCTGCATGCCCCATTCGCCCGCTTCGGCCTGCTACGGGCCCAGCACGAGGGTGACTGGCAGGGTCCTTTCCCGCTGCCGCCTGTACTGGCGCGGTTCTACGCGCAGGTGGGACCGCTGGGTCATGAGATCAATGCGAAGGTGGGCAATGCCGGCATCACCCTTCCGGGCCTCGATGTCTGGATACCGCCGCTGCGGCGTCTGTGGGGTCACCAGGCCGGCTATCGCTGGCATGGCGTCAGCGGCGAGCCGATCGACAACTGGCCATCGAACTGGCTGGTGATTGCCGATCGCGGCGCCGATCCGTTCATCCTCGACCTGGATGACGGCCGTGTGCTGTTCAGCCATCACGGTGCCGGCCTGCTGGATGCCGGCGAGATCGCCGCCGACGTGCCGATTCTGGTGGCCGCGCTGGTGGCCGCCGGCACCGTGTATCTGGATGCGGGTGACGACCTCTACAACGATGACGACGATGGCGGCATCCGCGCCGTGCATGAGGGAAGCGGCGTTGCAGGCGGTTGCGCAGGTGCTGGGCAACCGCCTGGACGCTGAGAGCTTCATTCAATCGCTGATGGGGTGAATCCACGCAGGGCCTGGTTCTACTTTTCGAAGCGCTGCATCGCCTCGCTGATCAGCGCCCGCGCCTCGGCAGCGTTGCCCCATCCGTTGAGCTGCACCGGGTTGCGCCCGGCCGGCAGGTCCTTGTAGACCCGGAAGAACGCTTCGATGCGCTGCCGTTCGATCTCCGGCAGATCCTTCAGATCGCGGATGTTGGCGTAGGTCGGATCCACCTTGTCGGTCGGCACGCCGATGATCTTCTCGTCGTGCTCACCGCCGTCGATCATCTTCAGGTAGCCGATTGGCCGGAAGCGCACGATCACGCCCGGATGCAGGGGTTCGCGGGTCAGCACCAGGGCGTCCAGCGGATCGTTGTCGCCCGCCAACGTGCGCGGCATCGAACCGTAGTTGGCCGGATAGGCGACCGGCATCGACTGGAAACGATCCACATGCATCAGGCCGTCTTCCTTGATTTCGTACTTGGTGAAGCTCCCTGCCGGAATCTCCACCGCCAGATTCACTTCCTGCGGTGCCTGCTTCGGCTGCGCCGCCAGGAAGGGATGCAGCACGGAATCGGCAGCGGTCACCGTACTGGCCAGCAACAGCAGGGCAGCGCCGATGGCGGCGAACGGCAGGATGCGGTGGGGCGTGGTCATCGGCATCTCCTCATTCCCAGCAGCGGTCGGTACGACCCTTGGCGGTCTGTGCGCGCGGGCAGTCGCGTGGCGTAATGCGGCCTTCAGTCAGCTCCGTGCGCTGCTTGCCCCCCTTGGCATCGCGACGCAGCTCGAAGGCATCGTAGAGACGACCGGTCACGGTACGCGCCTCATAGCGCAGGTGCTGTGGGTCGATGTGCAGCACCTGGAACAACTGGGTATCCTCGGCCACCGGATCCATCGTCTTTCGTGCCTCGTCAGAGAGACGGTACTGCTTTGGCCCCGCCACGGTCACCACGTACTGTGGCGGCGCGGCCTGCCCTTCGCCACGGCGACCGTAGGTGTGATCGTGGCCCTGCAGCACCAGATCGACGTTGTGGCGGCGCACCACCGGCAGCAGCACGTCGCGCAGCGCAGCGTTCTCGCGTCCTTCGCGCGGCGAATAGAACGGCTGGTGCAGCAGCACGAGGGTCCATGGCTGCGGATTGCCGGTCAGCACCTTGTCCAGCCATTGTGCCTGTGCCTTGGCGGTGCCCAGATCGAGTGCCGACGTGCCATCGACCACCGCCACGCGCACGCCCTGCGCATCGAACCAGTAGCTGGTCTGCTGTGCGGCGCTGGCGCCATTGCCCGGCAGCGCGAACGTGACCGGCCAATGCTTGCCCAGCACGCGGCGCTCCTGCGGCGTGTCCTCGAACTCCTCGAAGTACTCGTGGTTGCCGATCGCAGGCGCCACCAGCGTTTCCTGCGCCAGCCAGCTGGTCGCAGCAAACCACTCGCCCCACTCGCTGTCATCCATGTTGTCGCCGCCGCTGACCAGATCGCCGGCAAACAGGCTCATCCGCGCCTGCGGTGCAGCCTTCAGCGCGGCACGCACTACCCGGCTGACATGGCTGACGT
This sequence comes from Stenotrophomonas sp. YJH_SMC_17, assembly GCF_059371655.1. Taxonomy (NCBI): domain Bacteria; kingdom Pseudomonadati; phylum Pseudomonadota; class Gammaproteobacteria; order Lysobacterales; family Lysobacteraceae; genus Stenotrophomonas; species Stenotrophomonas sp. YJH_SMC_17. Next base: position 268,485 of record NZ_JCAFUU010000001.1, read on the forward strand.
TCTTGTTCTGGGTGTCGCCGAAGTACAGCAGGGTCAGCGGCTGGTCGGCGGCGGCCAGCGTGCGCAGCTGGTTCCAGGCGCTCCAGCTGCCATTGCCCTGCACGCGATAGACGTACTGGGTATCCGGTTGCAGGCCGCCGATGTCGGCGCGGTGGTGGTGCGACAGCCCGTTCTCGGTCTGCAGCGCGCGTGTCGTGGCACGCGCCTGCCGGATGCCTTCGATGGCCGGTGAATCACCGGCGATGGCAATCTCCAGCAGCGGCGCCTGCACGCTGCCATCGGTGCGCCATGCCACGGCGAAACCGTGGCTGGGATCGGCTGCAGGCGAAGCCACGATGCGGTCAGGCACCGTGGTTGCCGCGTAATGGCGGCTGCCCGCAGGAACCTGGGTGTTCGGTTCAGCCGCGGCGAACGACAGCGACGGCACGGCCAACAGCAGGCCCAACACCAGCGTGTACATCACGCAAGGCCGGCTCATGCGCCACACTCCAGCGGCAGCGCCAGCTGCTTGGCGATGCTTTCCCAGTCAAACGCCACCACGCCCTGGTCGTCGTGCACCGCGTACAGCGCACCGTGCGGGAAGCGTGCGCTGGGTTGCTGCATCATCCAGATGCCGTCGGTGTTGGCCACGGTATTGCCCTGGAATGCGCCCACCGGCTTCAGGGTATGGCGATCGAACAGGTGGAACACGCTGCGCTGCTTGCCCTGTTCGGTGGTGATCCACCAGCCGTCCTTGCCACAGGTGCGCAGGGTCACGCCTTCGGCCTGTGCCTTGAACACATCACGCCCGAAGGTGGTGCCGGTGAAACGCCCCGCCAGCGTGTAGACCTTGAACTCGCTGGCGTAGCTCTCGTCCTCCTCAGCGATCAGCAGGCGGTCGTTCTCGGGGTCGCCCCAGATCGATTCGACCACGCGCAGGGCACCCGCCTCACTGGTGTCACCAATGCTGGCCACACGTTTCGCTTCGACCTTCGCACCGTCGCGGGTCACCTGGTACTGGCGCACGCGCTTGTCCAGCTCCGCCAGCGGCGGCAGGATGTCACGGCCCTGTGCATCCTCGCCGTTGTCCCAGGAGTCGGTGACGTAGACGCTGTAGCCATCGGCACGGCGGTCGACCCACAGCCCGTACGGCTTGCGCAGGTCGTCCGCAGCGAAGGTCGCCAGCGGGGTGAAGTCCGGCAGGCCCAGCACCTGTACGCGGTGATTGTCGCGCTCCACGACCCACAGCAGATCGTCGGTCACCGCGATGCCGTTTGGGCGGTCGAACTGCCCTGGCGCGGTGCCGCTGCTGCCGACGTCGCGCAGGTGCTGGCCGGTGCTGCCGTCGTAGACCACCAGCTTGTCGGTGGCCTTGGCAGTGGCGATCAGCCACAGCTTTCCGTCGGGTGCACGCCAGGCGGCCGGCGAATCAATGTTGTCCGCTGGCGTCATCGGCGAAAGAAACGCCTCGGCGATGGTAACGACCGTGCGACCGGCGGTGGCCTTCGCCGTGGTCGTGGCCGCGGCCGGATCAATGCCGGCGGCCGGCGTGCAGCCCGCCAGCAGGGCAGCCGCCAGCGCCGCGGCCATGACGGTGATGCGACGCCCCGTCACAGTGCCACCTTCAGGCCCAGCGCGTAGGTACGGCCATACTCTTCCATCTGCAGGGTGCGCGAGCGCGTGCCCTGGTACAGCTCAAGCGGCTTGTCCAGCAGGTTCTGTGCTTCCAGGTACATGCTCACGCGCGGGGTGAACTTGTAGTCCAGCGAGAAGTCGAGCTGGGTATTCGGCGCAACGTAGATGTCGAAGGCGCGGCCCTTGCCGATGCTGTCCAGGTACTCGCTGCGGTATACCGCCGCCAGCCGCGTACTCAGACCGTACTTCTCATAGCCGATATGGGCACTGTAGACGTGCTTGGAGGCACGCGGCAGGGTGAAGTCCTCGCCTGAGCGGTCCTTGATGCCGGCATCGAACGTGGTGTCCAGCCAGGTGCCGCTGGCACCGACCAGCAGTCCATCCAGGCCGGAAGGCAGGAAGGCCAGCTGCTGCTGCCAGTTGAACTCGGCACCACGCACGGTGGCCTTGCGGCCGTTGATCGGCTGGGTCACGTCGAAACCGCCATAGGCCGGATCATTGGTGCGCACGGTTTCCACGATGTAGCCGTCGATCGACTTGTGGAACAGGCCCAGCGAGACGATGCCGCTGGTGCCGATGTACTTCTCCACCGACAGGTCGATGTTCTTCGATTCGTACGGGTCCAGTTCCGGATTGCCCAGACGCACTTCCTCGTCACCCCGGCTGTAGCCCACGCGCGGTGAAATGTCACCGAACGAGGGGCGAGATACGGTCTTGTTGGCCGAGGCACGCAGCACCCAATCGTCTGCGGCGTCGTAGCGCAGTTGCAGGCCCGGCAGCACGTTGGTGTAGCTGCTGTTGGCCACGCGCGGGGTGACGGTGAAGCTGCGGCCGTTGGCCGCCGCGTCCACCTGGTTCCCGGTCGCCTTGAACTGGGTGTTCTCCACGCGCACGCCGCCGATGATGCGCAGTGCACCGATGTCCCAGGTGCCCATCGCGTAGCTGGCGAAGATGTCCTCGCTGGCCACGTAGTCTTCTTCCAGCGAGGTCATCGCGTTGCCGCCAATGTCCTGGGGGCGGGCGCTGTACTGGCTGCCATTGGCCGCCCGGAACGCGCGCATCGCCGCCGAGTCCATGCCGTCGCCCAAGGTGCCGTGGCGGTGTTCGGGCGAGGAGGTGCTCCAGCTCGACAGAGCGACCTTGGGGCCGACGCGCAGTTCGTTCTCGTCGACGTTGACGTCGCGGTCGCGCCAGCGGCCCAGCAGGCCGATCTTGATGCTGCCGCTGTCGCCGTCGAAACGCACGTTGACCTGCGCGCTGTGTTCCTTGTCATTCACCTGCTTGGGCGAGAGCACGAAGCGGTCGAAGGCATAGTTGCTGTTGTCCAGCCACTGCGGATTGTCGAAACTGTAGCTGGGCAGGCGGCTGCTCTGGTCAAGCGTGCCATTGAAGGCCTTGCCGTTGAGCTTGAAGCGCGCTTCCATCTCGTCATTCACCCGCTCCTCGGTGCGGGTGTAGCCCACCTTGTAGTCGACCACCGCGTTGGTCAGCGTGTTCTCACCGCCCAGGCTGGCCGCGAAGGTGTTCTCCTTCTTGGTGCGATAGCGCATGCGCTTGTCGATCGAATCCTTAGGCATGCCGTCCAGGCGGTACTGATCGGTACCGGTCTTGACCATCTTGGCGTCGTCGAAGTTGAAGATCACACGCTGGCGGGTTTCGGCATCGTCGAACTGGCTGTACAGCGTGCGCAGGTAGTACCTGCTGTCTTCGTTCGGGCGCCAGTCGAGGTTGAGGTTGGCGCCGATGCGCTTGCGCTCGATCTCATACTTGCGGTGCTGCAGGTTGATCGCGGTGACGTCGCCAGGTGCGGCGTCATCCTCGCCGTCGTACTCCACTTCGGTGTTGTCCGACTCGAACTTGCGCTTCTGATAGTTCACGCCCAGCGCCACGCCGAAGGTGTCGTTGAACACTTCGCTGTAGTTGAAGGCCGCCTTCGGACTGGTCTCGCCGGACAGCTGCTGGTGGCTGCCTTCGATCTTGCCGCGCAGGCTGCGGCCGTCGCGGTCAAAGGCCGAAGCCGATTCCACCAGCACGGCGCCGCCGATGGCATCGCCGGGCATGTCCGGCGTGGGCGACTTGACCACGCGCAGGCGCTCGGTGGAATCGGACGGGATGACGTCCAGCGGGGCGGCGCGACTGGAATCCTCCGGCGTGCCCACGGCGATGCCATCCACGCTTACACTGTTGAGATTGGCATCCAGGCCACGAATGACCACGAAGCGGCCCTCGCCCTGGTCGCGGGTGACGCTGATGCCCGGCAGGCGCTGCAGCGATTCGGCCACGTTCTTGTCCGGGTACTGGCCCAGGGCATCGGAGGACACCGCGTCCTCGATCGCGTCGCTGCTGCGCTTGAGGTCCACCGCACGGATCTGCGATTCGAGCTGGGCGCGCACTTCGATGCGGTCCAGGTCGACCGCATCGGTGGCCACCGCGCCGGTGGCGGCGACCGCCTGCTGCCCGGCGGCCTGCAGCGGTGCCGCAGCCCCCATCGCCAGGGTCAGGCTGATGGCAACGGCCAACGGAGTCTTGATATGCACTGGGAATCCCCATTCCTGTTAAGAATGGGTCTGCACGGTATGTCCGCAAGGTTGCATGGCCGTGACACCGATCTGCACATTTCATGCAGGCCACCTCCGGCGCTGGTTTGGGGTTGGGCGGCCAATCCGGCAAAATGGCGGCCTCTCTCCTTCTTCCCCTTCCCGACCATGAAGATCGTCGAAGTGCGCCACCCGCTGGTGCAGCACAAGATCGGCCTGATGCGCAACGCCGCGCTCAGCACCAAGGATTTCCGCGAACTGGCCAACGAGCTGGGCACCCTGCTGGCCTATGAGGCCACCGCCGACCTGGACACCGAACCGCACACCCTGCCCGGTTGGGCCGGTCCGGTCACCGTGCAGCGCATCGCGGGTGCCAAGATCACCGTGGTGCCGATCCTGCGCGCTGGCCTGGGCATGCTCAGCGGCGTGCTGTCGCTGATCCCGGCCGCCCGGGTCAGCGTGGTCGGCCTGCAGCGCGATGAGGAAACCCTGCAGCCGGTGCCCTACTTCGAGCGCCTGACCGGCCGACTGGAAGAGCGCGATGCGTTGATCCTGGACCCGATGCTTGCCACCGGCGGCACCCTGATCGCCACCATCGACATGCTCAAGCGTGCCGGTGCCCGCCGCATCAAGGGCATCTTCCTGGTGGCCGCGCCGGAAGGCATCGAGGCGGTCAAGGCCGTGCACCCGGACGTGGAGATCTACACCGCGGCCATCGATGCCCAGCTCAACGACAAGGGCTACATCCTGCCGGGCCTGGGCGATGCCGGCGATCGCATCTTCGGTACCCGCGTCGGTTGATCCGGCGAACCGGGGTCAGAGCCCTTTCGTGCCGAAAGGGATCTGACCCCAGGCGCTACCCCAAGCGCTGTACTACAGGCCGGCTGCGGCGGCCGGGGCAGCAATCTTCACGTGGCCTTGCTGCCAGCAGGCCAATGCTCCGCGCACCCGCCACCGCTTGGAGTGTCCCCGATGAAAGCTTCATTCCTGCTGGCCGCTGTCCTGCTGGTCAGCCTGCCCTTGGCCGCCAATGCCACCACGCCGCAGCAGCAGCGCATGGCCGACTGCTCGGCAAAGAACAAGGGCCTGAAGGGTGACGCCTACAAGACCGCGCAGAGTTCCTGCCTCAGTGGCCACGCCGCCGAAGCCAAGCCGGCCAATGCGCAGCAGGAACGCATGCGCAAGTGCAACGCTGACGCGGGTGCCAAGAAGCTGGCCGGTGATGCGCGCAAAACCTTCATGAGCAGCTGCCTGAAGGCCTCGTAGCATCGCTCGTCCAGATCAATCAAATGGGGTCAGAGCCCGTTGCGCAGCAACGGGATCCGACCCCGACAGATCGCAGCCAACCGTCAGAGGCGGGGCTGCAAGCCCTGCCGACGACACCCCTCACCCCAGCGCGCACGCCTTCAGTTCGCCCTGCTCGTGCAGGGTCACGAAACGGCCTTTGTCATCGCGGCCCAGCTGCGCCAGCGCCACCTGCGGGTCGTGGGTGAAGAACAGATGTACGTTGCGCGCCAGCTTGTCTTCGAGGAACTGCCGCTTCTCGTCGATCAGCAGTTCGGCGTTGCGGTCGTAGCCCATGGTGATCGGCACGTGCACCCATGAGCGACCGGGAATCAGGTCCGCACAGAACACCACCCCACCGTGCGCAACCTCGCCGGCGTGCGCGTGGCCGACGATCTCGGCCAGCATCAGCCCCGGCGTATGCCCATCGCTGTAGCTGAAGCGCACGCTGCGGCCCAGGGCTTTGGAACACTCGCCGTCCACCACTTCCAGGCGGCCGCTGGCCTGCAGCAGGCCAGGCAGCTCCGGAATGAAGCTGGCCCGGTCGCGCGGATGCGGCTGCATGGCGCGTTGCCAATGCTGCGCACCCACCACGTAGGTCGCGTTGGGGAACAGCAGCTCCGGCTGACGCCCTTCGCTCCACGCCGCCAACAGGCCACCGGCATGGTCGAAGTGCAGGTGGCTGAGCACCACCACGTCGATATCCTCGTGCTCGAAGCCGGCCTCGCGCAGAGAATCGATCAGCACGTGCTGGCTTTCCTGCACGCCGTAACGCTCGCGCATGCGCGGGTCGAAAAACGCCCCGATACCGGTTTCGAACAGCACCGTCTTGCCTTCCAGCGGACTGGCAAGCAGTGCGCGGCAAGCCAGCTCGATGCGATTGAGCTCGTCCGGTGCCGCCCATTTTTCCCACAACGCGCGCGGCGCGTTCCCGAACATCGCGCCGCCATCAAGGCGCTGCGAGTTTCCACGAATAGACCAGAGTTTCATGCGTGGATTATCGGCGCCGGACCGTTAAATAATCGCTAGAAGGCAAACGGAAAACCCCGCCGTGGCGGGGTCCTGGTGATCTGCCACATAGCCGGCCAACGGCCGGTACTACCGCATCAGCGGGCCGGAACGACCTGGGCGCTGCCCACCGGATTGCGCGGGTCGCTGCCGCCGAACAGCCTATTGGCCTTGCGGTCCCATTCCACCGTCTGCAGGTTGCCCCAGACGTGGCTGGAACCGCGGCCGCCCGCGGCGACATTGCCCGGCAGGTCGATCTTGTGGCCCATCGCCTGCAGCTGCTTCACCGTCGCCGCGTCGAACGCATCGTCCTCGGCTTCGATCAGGTCCGGCAGCCACTGGTGGTGGTAACGCGGCAGCGCGGCAACCTGCTGCGCATCCAGGCCGGCGTCGTAACCGAGGATGCCCAGCAACACCATGGTGATGATGCGGCTGCCACCCGGGGTGCCCAGCACGATCACCTTGTCGCTGTTTTCCATGAAGGTGGGCGTCATCGAGCTGAGCATGCGTTTGCCCGGCTTCGGCGCATTGGCCTCGTAGCCCATCACGCCGAACGCATTGGGCGTGCCCGGCTTCAGCGCGAAGTCGTCCATCTCGTTGTTCAGCAGCACGCCGGTGCCCTTCGGAATAAGCCCCGAGCCGTACAGCAGGTTGACGGTCTGGGTGGCGCCGACGCGGTTGCCATCGCGGTCGATGATCGAGAAGTGCGTGGTCTCGTCGTCTTCCAGCGGCGTCGGGTTGCCCGACAGCAGGTCGCTGGGCGTGGCCTTCTCCGGATGGATGGTAGCGCGCAGGCCCTGCGCGTAGTCCTTGCTGGTCAGCACCTTCTGCGGGATCTGCACGAAGTCCGGATCGCCGAGGAAGAAGGTGCGGTCGCGGTAGGCGCGGCGCATCGATTCCACCACCAGGTGGGTGCGGTGTGCCGGGTCCATCTGCTTGATGTCCCAGCCTTCCAGGATCTGCAGCATGCTGGCCAGCGCGATGCCACCGGACGACGGCGGCGGCGCGGTGGTGATCTTCCAGCCGTTGTAGTTGAAGACGATCGGCTCGCGCTGCTTCACCCGGTAGCCGGCCAGCTCTTCAGCGGTCCACTTGCCGCCCGCCTGCTTCACGCCGGCCAACAGCAGCTTTCCGGTCTGGCCCTTGTAGAAGCCATCGAAGCCACCCATCGCCAGGCGTTCCAGCGTCTGCGCCAGTTCCGGCTGCTTGAACAGGTCACCGGTGGCGATCGGCTTGCCGTTGCGCAGGTAGACCTCACGGGTGCCGGGATAGCGTTCCATCACTTCGCGGCGCGACGCATAGCCCTTGGCCATGCGGTCGTACACCGGGAAGCCTTCGCGCGCGATGCGGATCGCCGGCTGCAGCGATGCAGACAGCGGCAGCTTGCCGTGCTTGGCCGACAGCTCGACCAGCGCTGCGGGCAGGCCCGGAATACCGGCCGACCAGGCCCCGTTTACCGAGCGGTCGCGGTCCAGGTTGCCCTGCTTGTCGAGAAAGGCCTGCGGCGTGGCGGCGGCCGGCGCGGTCTCGCGCGCGTCCAGCATCACGTCCTTGCCGGTGGCCGCGTCATGCAGCAGGAAGAAGCCCCCGCCGCCCAGGCCGGAGCTGATCGGCTCGACCACCGCCAGCGTGGACGACACCGCCACCGCGGCATCGAAGGCATTGCCGCCCTGCGCCAGGATGTCGATGCCGGCCTGGGTGGCCAGCGCATGGCCACTGGCAATGGCCGCGCCATCGGGGCGCTCGGCACGGGCCGGGCTGTCGGCCCAGACCATCGGGCTCAGCAGCAGGCCGAGCAGCAACAGGGGGCGGACGATCAGCGTCTTCATTCGGATGGGGGCTCCGCGTAGAGTTCGGGGTGATCGTGCTGCAACTGGCGCAGCTTGGCCAGCAGCTGGTCTTCCGTTTCCACGATCTCCGGGTCCGGGTCGATGCATTCGACCGGGCAGACGACCACGCACTGCGGTTCGTCGAAATGACCCACGCATTCGGTACAGCGCGCAGGGTCGATCACGTAGATGGTTTCACCCATCGAAATGGCCTGGTTCGGGCAGGCCGGCTCGCAGACGTCACAGTTGACGCAGAGCTCATTGATTTTCAGCGACATGGCGATACTCCTCGCCCGCGCCTTGGGACAAGGACCGCCCCGCGCGGGCGCGCGGAACGGTCAGGTCATCAGCGGCACCCCTGCAGGATGCCGCCCGGGCCACGCCGCAGCGTGGCCGCCACGGCTCGGTCTTACTTGGCTTCGACGAAAATGTACTCGGCGCCGGTCGGCTGCACGGCTGCCTGCACGCGGGCGTTGTCGGCCGACTGGCCGATGAATACGACGCGCACGCCCTTCATCGAATCCGGCGACACGTCCTTGAAGACGGTCTGGATCATGTCAGCCATCTTGCCCGAGGCCGACGAACCGAAGGCCAGCATGTTGCCCGGCTGCACGCCACGGGCCACGGCCTGGGTCGCGCTCTCGGTCTGGCGCTCGTACTTGGCCTGGAAGTCCGGGTCCGATTCCGGCGAGAGGTAGTACAGGAACGGGCTGTTTGTGATGTTGCCCATGTTCTGGATGGCCACTTCCTGCAGGTACTTCTTCCAGCCTGCATCGTCATCCTTGGACGGGGCGACCAGGGCCTGCTTGGCCTCGTCGACCGGAGCGGCCTCTTCCTTCTTGCAGGCGGTGAAGGCCAGGGCCAACGAAGCGATCATCATCGCGCGCATGGTGGTGTTCATGGGTTTCCTCCCGGAATGGTGCGTGGTGTTGTACGTAATGGGGTGCGGGTACAGCAGGGCTTAGGACTGTGCCGCCTTCGCTTCGCGGACCTTGCGCAGGGCTTCGAGCACCGCGGCCGGCACGAAGCCGGACACGTCGCCGCCCAGGCGCGCGATCTCGCGGACCAGCGAGGACGAAATGAAGCTGTGCTGCTCGGCCGGGGTCAGGAACAGGGTCTCGACCTCGGGGATCAGGTGACGGTTCATGCTGGCCATCTGGAACTCGTACTCGAAGTCGGACACCGCGCGCAGGCCGCGCAGCAGCACCCCGCCCTGGACCGAGCGCACGAAATGCGCCAGCAGAGTGTCGAAGCCGATGACCTCGACGTTGCTGTGGTGGCCGAGTGCGCCACGCGCCAGCTGCACGCGCTGTTCCAGCGGCAGCGCCGGGCCCTTGGACGGGCTCTGCGCCACGCCCACCACGACCTTTTCAAACAGCGGCGCGGCCCGGCTGACCAGGTCGATATGACCATTGGTGATCGGGTCGAACGTGCCGGGGTAGACGGCAATGCGGCGGTTGGCCACGGTCATGGGCGGATGCAGATGTTCAGATGAGGTCAAAGTGTAGCAGTGGCACGGCGGTACAGGGCAAAGCGCACCTCGCGGGTACCGCCCTCGCGGTGCAGCAGCCAGTCCGGCGGCAGCGCCGGCGCGTGACCGGCCGGCGACTCCAGGTACAGCCAGGCGTCGGCAGCCAGGTGCCGGGGCAGCTGCGCCAGCACGTCCTGCCACAGGCCATCGGCGAACGGCGGGTCAATGAAGACCAGGTCGGCCTGCTGCGCCGGCGCGCCCTGCAGCCAGCGCAGGGCATCGGCCTGCACCACGGTGATCTGGTCGCTGGCCTGCAGCTTGGCTACGGCAGCGGTCAGATTGCGGCCCAGCTGAGCATCACGCTCGACCAGGGTGGCGTGGGCGGCACCGCGCGACACCGCTTCCAGGCCCAGCGCGCCACTGCCTGCGAACAGGTCCAGCACCCGTGCACCGCCCAGCTTGGGCATCAGCCAGTTGAACAGGGTCTCGCGCACGCGGTCGCTGCTGGGCCGAAGCCCCGGCAGGGTCGGCACAGGCAAGCGGGTATTGCGCCAGCGCCCGCCGATGATGCGGACCTGGCCGTCAGTGCCCCCACGGCCGCTCACCGGCGCCCCCGGCGGGAGGTATTCGAGAATTTCAGCATGAGCGGGATTGTAGTCGTCCGGGCGGCGCCCGGGGACGCGCCAACGCATGCGCGCTGTCGCTCCCACGCTTCGCTGCGCGAAACGCGGGCCCCACTTACCAGCTTCCCCCCCCCCCGCCGCTTCGCGGCCGCCCCCTGACTCAGGGGGCTCCGCCCCAGACGCGATCCGATGCTCGACATACAGGCCAGTTTTATTTCGATATCTGACAGATGTGTCGACCAAGGTCGACACCTACCAACCGCCGAGTGAACCCGTCAGAGGCGGGGCGGTGTGGGTTGGCAGGACCGTTGGCGCCATGGATGGCGCCATCGAGCCCCCAGGGACGGGTTCACGGCGTGTCCTGCCAACCCGCACCGCCCCGCCATCCCAAGGAACGCCAGCTGTTGCTGTTGCTTCGGCTGTTGCTGTTGCTTCGGCCGTTGCCGTTGCCCTGGCCTCTGTGGGTGCAGGGCGCCGCCCTGCCAGAACACCCCCCTTGATTTCGGGACAATCATCCCTACCCCTTGGCGAGGCCGCACGCGCTGGCGCGGCATTGCACATGGAGCCTTAATCGATGACCGAGACCACCCAGACCGAAACCCTTGGCTTCCAGACCGAAGTCAAGCAGCTGCTGCAGCTGATGATCCACTCGCTGTACTCCAACAAGGAGATCTTCCTCCGCGAGCTGGTCTCCAACGCTGCCGACGCCGCCGACAAGCTGCGCTTCGAGGCCCTGACCCAGCCGGCCCTGCTGGAAGGCGACAGCGAACTGCGCGTGCGCGTCAGCTTCGATCCCGCCGCCCACACCATCACCATCGAAGACAACGGCATCGGCATGAGCCGCGCCGAAGCCATCGCCCACCTCGGCACGATTGCAAAGTCCGGTACCGGCGACTTCCTGCGCCAGCTGTCCGGCGACCAGAAGAAGGATTCGCAGCTGATCGGCCAGTTCGGCGTCGGCTTCTACAGCGCCTTCATCGTTGCCGACGAAGTGGAAGTGACCTCGCGCCGCGCCGGCCTGGCTGCCGGCGAAGGCGTGCGCTGGACCTCGCGCGGCGAAGGCGATTTCGAGGTAGCCACCGTCGACAAGGCCGAGCGCGGCACCCGCATCGTGCTGCACCTGAAGGAAGGCGAGCATGACTTCGCCGATGGCTGGCGCCTGCGCAGCATCCTGAAGAAGTACTCGGACCACATCGGCCTGCCGATCCAGATGCCGAAGGAAGGCGGCGAAGAAGGCGCTGCTGTCGAATGGGAAACCGTCAACCGCGCCAGCGCGCTCTGGACCCGCCCGCGCACCGAGATCAGTGACGCCGAGTACACCGAGTTCTACAAGCACGTCGCGCACGACCACAGCGACCCGCTGGCGTGGAGCCACAACAAGGTCGAAGGCAAGCTGGAGTACACCTCGCTGCTGTACGTGCCCGGCCGCGCGCCGTTCGACCTGTACCACCGCGACGCGCCCAAGGGCCTCAAGCTTTACGTGCAGCGCGTGTTCGTAATGGACCAGGCCGAGCAGTTCCTGCCGCTGTACCTGCGCTTCATCAAGGGCGTGGTTGATTCCAACGACCTGTCGCTGAACGTCTCGCGCGAGATCCTGCAGTCCGGTCCGGTCATCGACTCGATGAAGGCCGCGCTGACCAAGCGCTCGCTGGACATGCTGGAGAAGCTGGCCACCGACAAGCCCGAGCAGTACGCCACGTTCTGGAAGGAATTCGGCCAGGTGCTGAAGGAAGGCCCGGCCGAGGACTACAACAACCGCGAGAAGGTGGCCGGCCTGCTGCGCTTCGCCTCCACCCGTGGCGACGCCGATGCGCAGACCGTGTCGCTGGCCGACTACATCGGCCGCATGGCCGAAGGCCAGGACAAGATCTATTACCTGACCGGCGAGAGCTACAGCCAGGTGCGCAACAGCCCGCACCTGGAAGTGTTCCGCAAGAAGGGCGTGGAAGTGCTACTGCTGACCGACCGCATCGACGAGTGGCTGATGGGCTACCTGACCGATTTCGACGGCAAGGGCTTCGTTGACATCGCCCGTGGCGACCTCGACCTGGGCGCGCTGGAGACCGAAGCGGACAAGCAGGAACAGGAAGCCGCCGCCAAGGACAAGCAGGCCCTGGTGGAGCGCCTGAAGACGGTGCTGGGCGATGACGTGGCCGAGGTGCGCGTGTCGCACCGCCTGACCGATTCGCCGGCGGTGCTGGCCATTGGCGAACAGGACCTGGGCCTGCAGATGCGGCAGATCCTGGAGGCCAGCGGGCAGAAGGTGCCCGACAGCAAGCCGGTGCTGGAGATCAACCCGGGCCACCCGCTGATCGCCAAGCTGGATGCCGAAGGCGATGGCGCACGTTTCGACGATCTGGGCCGGGTGCTGTTCGACCAGGCCGCGCTGGCCGCCGGTGACAGCCTGAAGGACCCGGGCGCCTACGTGGCGCGCCTGAACAAACTGCTGCTGGAGCTGTCGGCCTGATCGAGGCGGTGGTCGCCGGGCATGGCCCGGCGGTGCCTTGGTAGAGGCCCACCTTGGTTGGCGCCCCAAAAGCGTGCCAACCAAGGTTGGCACCTACCAGGGCAGGTCAAGCATGCCAGCCAGGGTTGGCACCCACCAGGGGCGGCGGTTGGCGCCTGCCGAGGGGGCTCAGGCTTCGCGATCCAGCAGCGAGCCCAGCATCTGGTCCTGGCGGCGGATCACCGTGGCATTGGCGGCGAAGGCCACCACTTCGGCTTTCGCTGCCAGCAGATCTCCCAGCGGTGCACTGACATCGGCGCCGGCAGGGGTCACCGAGGCCTGCACTCCGCCCTGCTCCACCGCACTACGCTGCAGCTGCAGGCGCTGGGCATCCGGGGTCGCCAGATTGGCCACGTTGTGCGCGGCCAGCTGCACGCCCTGCTGGGCTGCACGCATGCCACTGCGTGCCGTTCCCATCACGTTGTTCATGGCGGTCTCCGGGCCGCACTGCGCAGCCCTCCGGACCGGTTAACGGCCGATGGGCCGCGACCTTGAGTCCACATCGGCCCGACAGGCCCGAGTGGTAGCATATCCCTCTGATTTCAGCGCCTTTTGCCAATGCTCAGTTTTTTCCGCCGCAAGAAGCCCCAGGATGCCCCCGCAGCGGAGGCACCCAAGACCCAGCACTACTCGGCTGAAGAGCTGGCGGCGGCGTTTCCGTCGGCCGCGCCGGTCGAGGACAAGCAGCCGGCTCCTGTAGCCGTACCGGCCGAGCCTGCACCGGTCGAGCCGCCCCCCGCAGCCGTCGTTCCGGTCGCTGTCGCGCCCACACCGGTGATTCCGGCTCCAGCCGCACCGGTTCCGGCAGCTCCGGCGCCGATCGACGTTGCTCCCATCGCGCCTGCGGCCATCGAACCCGCACCGGTACCTGAGTCCGCCCCGGCCCCGGTCGCCGACGACCTGCCCGCCGCCGCGTCGGTCGACGCCGTGCCCGCTCCGGCCGGCAAGCCCGGCTGGCGCGAACGCCTGCGCAACAGTGTCATCGCGCGCAGCTTCGGCGGCCTGTTCTCGCGCAACCCCAAGCTCGACGACGACCTGCTGGACGAGCTGGAAACCGCACTGATCACCGCTGACGTCGGCGTCGGCGCCACCACCGACCTGGTCGAAGGCCTGCGCAGGCGCATGAAGTCGCGCGAGTTCGCCGATGCCAATGCGCTGCTGGCCGCGCTGCGCGCCGAGCTGATCGCGATCCTGCAGCCGGTGGCCAAGCCGCTGGTGATCGACCGCAATGCCAAGCCCTTCGTGGTGCTCACCGTCGGCGTCAACGGCGTCGGCAAGACGACCACCATCGGCAAGCTGGCCAAGCGCTTCAAGGATGATGGCCACAGCCTGATGCTGGCCGCCGGCGATACCTTCCGTGCCGCGGCCGTGGCCCAGCTGCAGGCCTGGGGCGAGCGCAATGGCGTGGCCGTGGTCGCCCAGGGTCAGAACGCCGATGCCGCTTCGGTGGCGTTCGACGCGCTGCAGGCAGGCAAGGCCCGCGGTACCTCCGTGCTGATTGCCGATACCGCCGGCCGCCTGCACACCCAGTCCGGCCTGATGAACGAACTGGGCAAGATCCGCCGCGTGCTCGGCAAGATCGACCCCACCGCGCCGCATGAAGTGCTGATGGTGATCGACGGCACCACCGGCCAGAACGCGCTGTCGCAGCTGCGCCAGTTCAATGCTGCGGTGAACGTGACCGGCCTGGTGGTGACCAAGCTGGACGGCACTGCCAAGGGCGGCGTGGTGTTCGCGCTGGCCCGCGAGTTCGGCATTCCGATCCGCTTTGCCGGCATCGGCGAGCGCCCGGAAGACCTGCGCGTGTTCGATCCGGAAGCCTTCGTCGACGCCCTGCTGCCTGAAGCGCTGGGTGCCTGATATACCGTGCAGCCACCGCACTCTGGTGCAGCCACCCCTGGGGTGGCGCTACGAGGGTGAACCCACGGCTGGCTGCCTCTCTGGAACACCGATGCCCCGCCAGCCGCACGCCAGCGCCGACACTGCCCAGCACGACGGCTTCGTCGCCCGCCTGCTGCACTGGTTCGACGACCACGGCCGCCACGACCTCCCCTGGCAGCACCCCCGCAGCCCCTACCGGGTCTGGCTGTCGGAGATCATGCTGCAGCAGACCCAGGTGGCCACGGTCATTCCGTATTTCCAGCGGTTCCTGCAGCACTTCCCGACCCTGCCCGACCTTGCCGCTGCCAGCAACGACGCGGTGATGGCGCAGTGGGCCGGGCTTGGCTACTACGCTCGCGCCCGCAACCTGCACGCGGCAGCCAAGCGCTGCGTCGAACTGCACGAGGGCGACCTGCCGCGTGATTTCGAGGCGCTGCACGCCCTGCCCGGCATCGGCCGCAGCACCGCCGGTGCGATCCTCAGCCAAGCCTGGAACGACCCGCTCGCGATCCTCGATGGCAACGTCAAGCGCGTGCTGAGCCGTTACCACGGCATCGACGGCTTCCCCGGCCTGCCGGCCATCGAGAAGCAGTTGTGGGCCATCGCCGAGGCGCACGTGGCACAGGTTCCGGCCGGACGCATGGCCGATTACACCCAGGCGCAGATGGACCTGGGCGCCACCGTCTGCAGTCGGGCCAAGCCGGCATGCGTGATCTGCCCGCTGCAGGACGACTGCGTGGCACGCCGCGAAGGCCGCACCGCTGAGTTGCCGACGCCCAAGCCCAGCAAGACCCTGCCCGAACGCGTCGCGGTCGCCCTGCTGCTGCGCGACGCCCAGCAGCGCGTGCTGCTGCAGAAGCGGCCGGATACCGGCATCTGGGCGCAGCTGTGGACGCTGCCGCAGGCCGAGACGGGAAGCGACCTGCAGGACTGGTTCGACACACATGTGGACGGCTCGCTGGAAGATGCCGACGAACTGCCGGTGCTGCAGCACACCTTCAGCCACTACAAGCTGCATCTGCAGGTACTGTCGCGGCAGGTACACGGCCTGCGCGTGGAAGAACCCACGCTGCGCTGGGTGGCTGCCGACGAACTGCCCGCGCTGGGCCTTCCGGCGCCGATCCGCAAGCTGCTCGACGGCGCCACGATCAAGACGCCGAAACGAACCTCCAAGAAATCCCGCAACCACGAGTGAGTGCCATGCCCCGAACCGTCTTCTGCCAGTACGAACAACGCGATGCCGAGGGCCTGGACTTCGTGCCCTACCCCGGTGAGCTGGGCCAGCGCATCTTCAACAACATCGGCAAGCAGGCCTGGGCCGCGTGGCTGGCCCACCAGACCATGCTGATCAACGAGAACCGGCTGTCACCGCGCACGCCGGAGCACCGCGCGTTTCTTGAAGGCGAACTGGTCAAGTTCCTGTTCGAGAAGGACGCGGAGAAGCCCGCAGGCTTCGTTCCGGAAGCCTGACCCACAGGTCGTGCCGGCCGCTGGCCGGCAACCTGGCATCCGTGCGATGCCGGCCAGCGGCCGGCACTACCGCCCTATTTCGCGTTTTCCTCGCGCTCCTGCACCTGCGCCTGGCGCAGCTCCTGTTCGGAAGCACGCAGCGCCTTGACGTCCAGCTTGCGGATGCTGTTGATGAAGCACGGCATGCGCGGGCCGCCGGCAGGGTCACGCACCAGCACCTTGTCGAAGCGCGCCGAGACACGGTTCATCTGGCTGGTCAGGCCGATGGCGGTGGCATACGGCAGATCCTGGCAGGGGCCGTTCAATTCCAGCAGGTAGGCTTCGCTGGGTCGCGTCCAGACCGCCAGCGCGCTGTCACCCAGCTCGGTCCAGCCATTGAGGCTGCCGAAGAACTGCATGTCATTCTGTGGTGCACCGGCGTGGGCCCGGTACAGGTCCAGCTTTTCGGTGCTGCTGAGCCGGCCGGTGGTGGCGCAGGCGGCCAGGGCCATACAGAGGCCGGCCAGCAGAAGCGGGGTCTTCATGGCGATCTCCTTGGGGAACTGGCGCCATCATGCGCCCGACCGGGCAACGCTGGCGCGAAGGCCGGCGGCCCCATTCAGCCGCTGGTCGGCGCCTTCCCTGGCCGACCAGGGTCGGCTTCCACCCAAGCTGGCCCAGCGACTCAGACGTCGGCGTGGGCCAGCGCGTGCAGGCGCCCTTCGCGCAGCTCCAGCACCCGGTCCAGGCGACGCGCCAGGCTGCGGTCGTGGGTGACCAGCACCAGGCTGGTATGGCGCGCGCGGTTGAGCTCCAGCATCAGCTCGAACACGGTACCGGCGGTGCGGTCATCCAGGTTGCCGGTCGGCTCGTCACCCAGCACGCAGGCCGGGTGGTTGACCAGTGCGCGCGCGACGGCGGCGCGCTGGCGCTCGCCACCGGACAGTTCACCCGGCTTGTGGTCCAGGCGATGGCCCAGGCCGACCGCTTCCAGCAGCGTGGTGGCGCGGCTGCTCGCCTCGGCCACCGCGGTGCCGGCCAGCAGCACCGGCATCATCACGTTTTCCAGCGCGGTGAACTCCGGCAGCAGGTGATGGAACTGGTAGACGAAGCCCAATGCCTGGTTGCGCAGCAGGCCACGCGCGGTGTCCGACAGCGCCGACATGCGCTGGCCGGTCACGTAGACCTCGCCGGCGGTCGGAATGTCCAGGCCGCCCAGCAGGTGCAGCAGCGTGCTCTTGCCGGCGCCGGAGGCACCGATGATCGCCACCGTCTCGCCGGCGGTCACGGTCAGGTCCAGGCCATCGAACACCGGGGTCTGCATGCGCCCTTCGGCGTAGGTCTTGCCCAGTGCTTCGGCGCGGATCACTTCATCGCCGCGGTTGAAGACCTTATTCATAACGCAGGGCCTCCGCCGGCTGGGTGCGTGCTGCCCGCCAGGCGGGATACAGGGTGGCCAGGAAGCTCATCAGCAGTGCGACCACGGTGATCGCCACCACGTCGCCGGTCTGCATGTCGGTTGGCAGGCCGGTGATGTAGTACACATCCTCCGGCATCAGCTTGACGTTCAACACGCTCTCGATGGCGCCGAGGATGCGCTCCAGGTTGAGGGTCAGGGTGATGCCACCGATCAGGCCGGCCAGCGTTCCGAAGATGCCGATCAGCGAGCCCTGCACCATGAACACCTGCATCACGCCGCCCGGCGTGAGGCCGAGGGTGCGCAGGATGGCGATGTCGGCCTGCTTGTCGGTCACCAGCATCACCTGCGAGGAGACCAGGTTGAAGGCGCCCATGGCGATGATCAGCGACAGCAGGATGCCCATCACCACCTTCTCCATGCGCAGCGAGTGGTAGAGATTGGCGTTCTGCTGGGTCCAGTCGCTCACGCGGTAGGCACCGCCGAGGTTCTGCGCCAGATCCACGCCCACTTCCAGCGAGCGGTCCATGTCGTGCAGTTTCAGGCGCACGCCGGTGGCACCGTCGCTGCGCAGTACGCGCTCCAGGTCCTGCATGTTGGCGAAGCCGACGCCTCGGTCGACCTCGTTGTAACCGGCCTCGAAGATGCCACTGACGGTGAAGCGTTTCATCCGCGGCACCGCGCCGGCAGGCGTGCCCTGCACTTCTGCAAAGGTCACCAGCACCTGGTCGCCAACGTCCACGCCCAGCCAGATCGCCAGCTCCTTGCCCAGCAGCACGTTGAAGCTGCCCGGCTTGAGGCTGTCATAGCTGCCCTTGGTGATCTTCTTGTCGATCACCGACACCTTCGGTTCAAGCGCCGGGTCGATGCCCTGGATGATCGCGCCCTGCACGCGCGGGCCGCTGATCATCGACTGGATCTCGATGTACGGCGCGGCACCGGCCACGCGCGGATCCTTGTTGGCCACCTCGACCACCCGCATCCAGTCCGGCATCGGCTCGCCGTCGCGGCTGATGGTGGTGTGCGCGGTCATCTGCAGCAGGCGGCTGCGGATTTCCTTCTGGAAACCGCTCATCACCGCCAGGGTGGTGATCAGCACCGTGACGCCGAGCGCGATGCCCAGGATCGATGCCATCGAGATGAAGGAGATGAAGCCGTTGCGGCGTTTGGCGCGCAGGTAGCGCAGGCCGATGGCCACGGGGATGGGTTTGAACATGCAGGCACGCCGGTCAATTCAGCTTATGGTGCCATCGACCGGGGCTGACGGGAAACGCTGCGTGCGGCGACGGCCAGTCGCAGTTCACGTCGCTGCCCGGAATCGAGCACATCCGGCCAGAACAGCAGGCGCCGGCGGCGCCGATCCTCACGCCAGAGCAACAGCAGCCAGGGGCCGCGCACCACCAGCTGCGGTGTGTCGATGTCCTGCCCCGCCACCTGCAGCGGCGCGGGGGCGGGCGGCAGCAGCACCCCCTGGCGCGGCCTGCGAAGCCGCCACAGCCCTTCGGCAAGGCCAACCGCCCAGGCCAGCAGCACGGCGGGAATCATCAGCCGCGGCGGCAGGTCCGAAGCGTGCAGCAGCCAGGGCGCAGCCAACAGCACCACCAGTTGGGCGACGGCCTGCAGGCGCGACGGGCGCCACTCAAGGCTTGAGGGCGAGGATCTTCTGCATGAGGGGGATCGCGTGCGCATGCGGGCAGGCCTCGTAGCCCATGAACCAGCGCCACAACTTATCGTCCTCGCAGTCGAGCAGGAACAGGAAAACCTCGCGCTCTTCGGTCGGCGCAGTGCTCCATTCGTGGTCGAGGTAGCGCCCGAACAGCTGATCCAGCTCACGCATGCCGCGGCGGCACCGCCAGCGCAGCTTCTTCAGCAGAACGTCTTCTTCCATTGTGCTTCTCCAGATACAGCAAAGCCACGCATGGCGTGGCTCTACTGATGTGGTGCGGCCACGCGTGGCGTGGCTCTACCGGGTACAGCCAGAGCCGATCAGGCGCGGCGTTCCATCATCAGCTTCTTGATCTCGGCGATCGCCAGCGCCGGATTCAGGCCCTTCGGGCAGGTCCGGGCGCAGTTCATGATGGTGTGGCAGCGGTACAGCTTGAACGGATCTTCCAGATCGTCCAGGCGCGCACCGGTGTCCTCATCGCGCGAGTCGATGATCCAGCGGTAGGCCTGCAGCAGGATCGCCGGGCCCAGATAACGTTCGCCGTTCCACCAGTAGCTCGGGCAGCTGGTCGAGCAGCAGGCGCACAGGATGCACTCGTACAGGCCGTCCAGCTTCTTGCGGTCTTCCGGCGACTGCAGGCGCTCGCGGTCCGGCGGTGCCGGGGTCTGGGTGCGGATCCACGGCTTGATCGACGCGTACTGCGCGTAGAAGTGGGTCAGGTCCGGAACCAGATCCTTGACCACGTTCATGTGCGGCAGCGGATAGATCGGCACTTCCTTCTTGCCGCAGTCCGAGATGGCTCGGGTGCAGGCCAGGGTGTTGGTGCCGTCGATGTTCATCGCGCACGAACCACAGATACCTTCGCGGCAGGAGCGGCGGAAGGTGAGGGTCGGGTCGATCTCGTTCTTGATCTTGATCAGGGCGTCCAGGACCATCGGGCCGCAGGCGTCCAGATCGACTTCATAGGTATCGGTGCGCGGGTTGCTGTCGTCGTCCGGACTCCAGCGGTAGATCTTGAAGGTGCGCACGTTCTTCCCGCCGTTCTTGACGGGGAAGTGCTTGCCCTTCGTGATCTTGGAATTCTTGGGGAGTGAAAACTCGGCCATGGCTGCTCTCGTTGGCTCAGGCGGCCCGCGCCCTTGGGCGCGGATTGCATGGTAGGCGGGGTCGGATCAGTACACGCGCGGCTTCGGCGGCACCACGGACACGTCGTCGGTCAACGTGTACATGTGCACCGGACGGTAGTCGAAGCTGCACTTGCCCTTCTCGTCGACGCTGACCAGGGTGTGCTTCTGCCAGTTGACGTCGTCGCGGTCCGGATAGTCCTCGTGCGCATGCGCGCCGCGGCTTTCCTTGCGCTGTTCGGCCGAGTTGATCGTCGCCACCGCGTTGAGCAGCAGGTTGTTCAGCTCGTAGGTCTCGATCAGGTCCGAGTTCCAGACCAGCGAACGGTCGGAGACCTTCACGTCCTGGAACGAGTCGAAGATCTTGTCCATCTTCTCGCAGCCTTCCTTCAGCGTCTGGCTGGTACGGAAGACGGCGGCGTCGGCCTGCATGGTGCGCTGCATGCGATCGCGGATGACCGAGGTCGGGGTATCGCCGTTGGCGTGGCGCAGCTTGTCCAGCAAGCCCAGCGCCTTGTCGCAGGCATCGGCCGGCAGCGGCTTGTGCGATGCGCCCGGCTTGATGGTCTCGGCGCAGCGGTTGGCCACCGCACGACCGAACACCACCAGGTCCAGCAGCGAGTTCGAGCCCAGGCGGTTGGCGCCGTGCACGGACACACAGGCCGCTTCGCCGATGGCGTACAGGCCCGGCACCACGGCATTGTCGTTGTCGCCGACCTTCTGCACCACTTCGCCGTGGTAGTTGGTCGGGATGCCGCCCATGTTGTAGTGCACGGTCGGGATGACCGGGATCGGCTGCTTGTGCACGTCGACGCCGGCGAAGATGCGGGCGCTCTCGGCGATGCCCGGCAGCTTCTCGTCGATCACGCCCGGGCCGAGGTGGGTCAGGTCGAGCAGGATGTGATCCTTGTGCTCGCCGACGCCGCGGCCTTCGCGGATCTCGATGGTCATCGAACGGCTGACCACGTCGCGCGAGGCCAGGTCCTTGTAATGCGGTGCGTAGCGCTCCATGAAGCGCTCGCCGCTGCTGTTGCGCAGGATGCCACCTTCACCGCGGACACCCTCGGTGATCAGGCAACCGGCGCCGTAGATGCCGGTCGGGTGGAACTGCACGAACTCCATGTCCTGCATGGCGATGCCGGCGCGCATGGCCAGGCCGCCACCGTCGCCGGTGCAGGTGTGCGCCGAGGTGGCGCTGAAGTAGGCACGGCCGTAGCCGCCGGTGGCCAGCACCACACCCTGGGCGCGGAACAGGTGCAGCGTGCCGTCGGACATGTCCAGGGCCAGCACGCCGCGGCAGGCGCCTTCGTCGTCGAAGATCAGGTCGAGCGCGAAGTACTCGATCATGAAGCGCGCGTCGTGCTTCAGCGACTGCTGGTACAGGGTGTGCAGCATCGCGTGGCCGGTACGGTCGGCCGCCGCGCAGGTACGCTGCGCCGCCGGGCCTTCGCCGTACTTGGTGGTCATGCCACCGAACGGGCGCTGGTAGATCTTGCCTTCGGCGGTGCGCGAGAACGGCACGCCGTAGTGTTCGAGTTCGATGATGGCGGGGATGGCCTCACGGCACATGTACTCGATCGCGTCCTGGTCACCCAGCCAGTCCGACCCCTTGATGGTGTCGAAGAAGTGGTAGCGCCAGTCGTCCTCGCCCATGTTGCCGAGTGCGGCCGAGATACCGCCCTGGGCGGCAACGGTGTGCGAACGAGTCGGGAAGACCTTGGTCAGGCACACGGTCTGCAGGCCCTTGGCGGCCAGGCCGAACGTGGCGCGCAGGCCGGCGCCGCCGGCGCCGACCACGACCATGTCGTACTTGTGTTCGGTGATCTTGTAAGCGGACATCTAATCTGGATTCCTGTGTTGGTGCCTGGGCTCAGGCAACGCCGAGGGCGATGCGGCCCACCGCAAACACACTGACGATCATGCCGAGCACGGCGACGAACTTCACCGCGGTCTGCAGCACCAGGGCCAGCAGCGATTCGTGGATGTAGTCTTCCAGCACGACCTGCATACCGAGCTGCGCGTGCCAGAACATGGCGATCAGCAGGCCGATCAGAGGCACTGCGTTCCACGGCTTGGCCACGGCGGCGGCGGCGGTCGCGTAGTCCGAGCCCAGCAGGCCCAGCACGAAGACCAGGAACCAGATGCCCAGCACCACCAGCGCGGCGGCGGTCAGGCGCTGGTGCACGAAGTGCTCGGTGCCGGTCTTGGCCGAGCCAAGGCCGCGCACGTTCTTCAGCGGGGTACGGAACTTGCTCACGCGGCACCTCCGAACATCACATAGGCCCACACCAGCAGGGTGATCACCAGGCTGCCGGTGACCGACAGCCAGCTGCTGCGGATGAAGGCGGGGATGCTGAAGCCGATGGCGAAGTCCTGCACCACGTGGCGGATGCCATTGCACAGGTGATAGGCGAACGACCATGTCCACGCGAACAGGAACACGCGGCCATACCAGGCCCCGGCATGGCCGGTGAAGCAGTTCCAGGACTCGGGCCCCATCATCAGGGCCAGCAGGCCGGCAGCGATGATGAGGGCACCAACAGACAGAAAGACGCCAGTGGCTCGATGCAGGATCGAGGTGGCCATCTGAATCTGCCAGCGATACACCTGAAGGTGCGGGGAAAGTGGGCGTTGTCTGGTCGCCATTCGCTGGGCTCGTTGTCTCGGCTGGGCGGCACACGGCCGCGTTGGCTCAATGCTGATCAGAAATCGATGCAGCGTCCGTTTTTCTCCCAATCGCCATACCGCACCGGATCAAGTCCGCCGCGGCCGCCGAATTCCTCTGCTTTTTCCTGTTCCACGGGCACGGGTGCCGCGGGGACCAGCGGGGCTTCAGATTCGTCGTCGGGAGTGGGGGTTGTTTGGCCTATCATGTTCGGTCTCGCAACGCACAAATTTTAGACCTCGTTCACGTGCCTGACAACCTGCCCCCTGCTTTCGTCGGATATCCGCGCCTGCCCGGCCACCAGCTGCTGAGCCTGCAGGGTGTGGATGCGGCCGTTTTCGCCCACGCCCAGTTCAGCAGCGACGTCACTGCCCTGCCCCTGCTGCACTGGCAGTGGAGCGCCTGGCTGAGCGCCAAAGGCCGCACCCTGGCGGTGTTCCAGCTGCTTCGGCTGGCCGACGACCACGTGATGCTGGTGCTGGCCGACGGTGATGCCGATGCGATTGCGTCGCAACTGCAGCGCTTCGTGTTCCGCCGCAAGGTGAAGGTGCAGGTACGCAGCGACCTGGCCGTGGCCGGAGCGTTCACTGCGCCGGAGGCTGCCAGCAGCGCCGCGATCGCGCAGGCCGCAGGTGATGGGTGGGAACTGGACCTGGGCAGCGATGCCCTGCCGCGCACCCTGCGCATTGGCGCCGCCGATGCCTTTGCCGCCGGCAGCGAAACCGATGAGGCCGCTTTCGCCCTGGCCTGGCGCCAGGCCGACCTGCGCTACGGGCTGCCACGGCTTGATGAAAGCCAGCGCGAAGTGTGGACCCCGCAGCAGCTGGGCCTGGACCGCCTGAACGGCTACAGCGTGAAGAAGGGCTGCTACCCGGGCCAGGAAATCGTTGCCCGTACCCACTTCCTCGGCAAGGCAAAGCGCGCGGTGCAGCTGCTGCATACCGCCGCACCGGCGCAGGCCGGCGAGGGCGTGCAGCAGGACGGCGCCGCGCCGGGCACGATTGCCAGCGTGGCTGGTGAGCTGGCGCTGGCGGTGCTGCCACTGGAGGCCGGCGACGCCGAGCTGCAGGTGGGCGGCGCAGCGGCGCAGCGTATGCCGCTGCTGGATGGGTTGGCGCGCTGAGGTTCACGCCGGGCACGGCCCGGCGCTACCACTTCATCCGCGCATGGCGTGGATCTACTGAACCCACCTTCTGCAGAGCCGAGCCCATGCTCGGCTTCTCCATGAAATACAGTCGAGCGTGGGCCCGGCTCTACAGCATCAGAGGCGTTCGCCGGTTTCGGCGTTGAAGAAGTGCAGGCCCTGCGGGTGGATCGCCACGCGGATGTCCTCGCCCACGGCCGGCAGCGACTGCGGCGCCACGCGCATGGTCAGTGCGTGCTGGCCACTGCTGAGGTTGACGAAGATTTCATTGCCGACCGGTTCGATGCCTTCGATGCGTGCGGTGAACGCATGCGCACCCTCGGCGCCGGCCGGCTGCAGGTGTTCCGGACGCACGCCCACCGCGATCGGCTTCTGCAGCCACGCCGGATTGATCGTGGCCTGGCCCAGCGGTGCACGCCAGTCGCCGTCGACCACGGTCACGCCGCTGGCGTCGCCCTGCAGCGTGCCACGCAGCACGTTCATCGCCGGGCTGCCGAGGAAACCGGCCACGAACAGGTTGGCCGGGCGGTCATACAGCGCCATCGGCGTATCGATCTGCTGGATGATGCCGTCCTTCAGCACCACGATGCGCTGGCCCAGGGTCATCGCTTCGACCTGGTCGTGCGTCACGTAGATCATGGTGGTGCCCAGCTTGCGGTGCAGCTGCGCGATCTCGGTGCGCACGCTGTGGCGCAGCTTGGCATCGAGATTGGACAGCGGCTCGTCGAGCAGGAACACCGCCGGCTCGCGCACCAGCGCACGGCCCAGTGCCACGCGCTGGCGCTGGCCACCGGACATCGCCTTGGGCAGCTTGTCCATCATCTCGGTCAGGCCCAGCGTCTGCGCCGCTTCGGCGATGCGCTTGTCGATGGTCGCCTTGTCATGGCCGCGCAGCTTCAGGCCGAAGGCCAGGTTCTCGGCTACGGTCATGTGCGGGTACAGCGCGTAGCTCTGGAAGACCATGGCGATGTCGCGGTCCTTCGGCGCCACGTCATTGACCACGCGGTCGCCGATGCTCAGCGTGCCGCCGCTGATCTCTTCCAGTCCGGCCACCATCCGCAGCAAGGTCGACTTGCCACAGCCGGACGGACCGACCAGCACCATCAGCTCGCCATCGGCAACCTCGAAGGTGGCGTCCTTCACCGCGACCTGGCCGTTGTCATAGACCTTGCGCACACCCTGCAACTGCACTTTTGCCATATCACCTATCCGGTCCGCCCGAAGCCGGGCTGTCTTTTGGGACTGCCTCGGCCCTCCCGATGGCAGTGATGATTGCGCGCTTGCCGCATGACGGCGAGCACTGCAATCGAATACAGTTGCCCATTCTGCCATGTAAACGTTTTCACGTGGCACTATCCGATGATCGGTGCGCACCGATCTGCGTCGGCGGTGGAACGAAGCTTCCGCCGAGGCAGTGGTTTCGAATGGAACGGTCTTCCGCAGCCCGGTAGAACGGCCCTGACGAACCCCGGACAGGCAGTTGCGCGGATGTCCCACGAACCCAGCCATGAAGCGATTGACAACGATGTCACCCGGATCTGAAACTCGAGCGATGCACGACACCCTCTTCCTGTTCGGTGCCACAGGTGATCTGGCCCAGCGCTACCTGTTCCCTTCGCTGCTTCGCCTGCTTGGCGACGGCCTGCTGCCGGAGGACTTCCGCATCCGCGCACTGGCCCTGTCCGGGCATGACACCGAAGCCTTCCATGACATCCTGCGCCCGCGCCTGCAGCAGGCCATGCCGATGGCCTCGCAGGACGACATCAACGGCCTGCTGCGCCGCATCGACTACCGTTCGGTCGACCTGCGCGACGTCGATTCGGTCGCCGCCGCGGTCTCCGACCTGGTGGACCGCAAATGCGTCAGCTACCTGGCCATTCCGCCAGGCCTGTACATCTCCACCTGCGAGGGCCTGGCCAAGGGCGGCGCCCTCGCCGCGCCGGCGCGCCTGATGCTGGAGAAGCCGATCGGCAGCGACAGCGAGAGCGCCGAGGAGATCATCAGCACCATTGGCCAGTGGATCGACGAGGACCGCGTGTTCCGCCTCGACCACTATCTGGGCAAGGCGGCGGTGCAGAACCTGATCGCACTGCGCTTCGGCAACACGCTGCTGGAAGCGGTGTGGAACCGCAACTACATTGAATCGGTGCACATCCTGGTCGCTGAAAGCGAAGGCGTGGATGGCCGCGACGCCTACTACGCCCGTTCCGGCGCGCTGCGCGACATGGTGCAGAGCCATATCCTGCAGCTGCTGTGCATGGTGGCGATGGAGCCGCCGGCCTCGCTGGAAGCCGATCGCATCCGCGACGAGAAGGTCAAGGTACTGCGTGCGCTGCGCCCGCTCGATGCCAGGCACGCCGCGCGTGACAGCATCCGTGGCCGCTACACCGCCGGGACCATCAACGGCCAGCCGGCGCAGGCCTACCAGCCACCGGAAGGCAGCGACGTGGAAACCTTCGCCGGCGTCACCGCGCATATCGACAACTGGCGCTGGAGCGGCGTGCCGTTCCATCTGGTCACCGGCAAGCGTTTGCCCGAACGCACCACCCGCGTGGTGGTCACGCTGAAGCCGGTCACCCACTGGCTGTTCGAGCGCCCGCAGCGCGCGCATGCCGCACCGAACCGCCTGGTGTTCCAGCTGCAGCCGCAGGAGAACATCGAACTGGGCCTGATGAGCAGCCTGGCCGGCCCGGAATGGGGCGCGCTGGAACTGCATCCGCTGGAACTGGAGCTGTCGGTGCCGACCGGCCTGCACCGTCGCATCGCCTACGAACGCCTGTTCCTGGACGCCTTCAACGGCAACCACACGCTGTTCGTGCGCGACGACGAAGTGCGTGCCGCATGGGCCTGGATCGACAGCGTGGCCGATGCCTGGAAGGCGGCCAAGCTGCCGCTCGAACCCTACCCCGCGGGCCAATGGGGCCCGAGCAACGCAACGGAGTTCCTGCCGCAGGGCGTGGATGCACCCGACAGCGGAGCGTCGGCATGAGTGCCGTCTCGCAGCCGGTGCTGGTCGCCGACATCGGTGGCACCAACGCCCGCTTTGCCTTGGCCGACACCTCGCTGGACGCGCCATTGCTGAAGGAGAGCATCCGCGAGTACGCAGTGGCGGAGTTCCCGTCGCTGGGGGATGCCGCGCGCCACCACCTGGAACAGATCGGTGCTGCGGCCAGCCGTGGCGTGTTCGCCGTCGCCGGCCGTGTCGACGGTGACGAGGCCCGCATCACCAACCATCCTTGGGTGATCTCGCGCAGCCGTACCGCAGCGATGCTGGGTTTCAACGAACTGCACCTGATCAACGACTTCGCCGCGCAGGCGATGGCGATCTCGCTGCTGCAACCCGATGACGTAGTCCAGGTTGGCGGTGCCGCCTGGGTGCCGGGCAAGCCAGGTCAGCCGCGCAACTACGCGGTGATCGGGCCGGGCACCGGCCTGGGTGTCGGTGGCCTGATCCTGCGCCACGGCCGCTGCTATCCGCTGGAAACCGAAGGCGGCCATGTAAGCTTCCCGCCGGGAACACCGGAAGAGATCCGCATCCTGGAGATCCTGTCGGAGCAGTTCGGGCGCGTCTCCAACGAGCGGCTGATCTGCGGCCCTGGCCTGGTCAACATCCATCGCGCGGTGTGCGAGATGGCCGGCATCGACCCGGGCCAGCTGCAACCGGTGGACGTGACCGCCCGCGCCCTGCATGGCGATCCGCAGGCAATGCGCACCGTCGATGTGTTCTGCGCCGTGTTCGGCGCCATTGCCGGCGACCTGGTATTGACCCAGGGCGCCTGGGACGGCGTGTTCCTGACCGGCGGACTGACCCCGAAGATGCTCGATTCACTGCAGCACTCCGGGTTCCGCCAGCGCTTCGAGCACAAGGGGCGGTTCTCTTCGATCATGGCGCGGGTGCCGTCGCTGGCCGTGATGCATCCCCATGCCGGACTGCTGGGCGCCGCTGCCTATGCCGCCGACGCCGAACGTGACGCACCAGGAGTTGCCGCATGAGCCCCACCTTCCACGACGACCGCATCGACTTCATCCAGCATGGCGATGCCGATGGCTGGATCGAGGCGGTGGCCGCCGAGATGGCGCAGACCCTCAGCCACGACATCAATGAAGTAGGCCGTGCGCGCATCCTGCTGTCCGGGGGCACCACGCCGGCCCCGGTGTACCAGGCCCTGGCCGAACTGGACGTGCACTGGGACCGCGTGGAGGTGAGCCTGGCCGACGAGCGCTGGCTGTCGCCGCAGGATCGCGACAGCAACGCCTGGCTGGTCCGCGAAAACCTGCTCAAGCGCGCCGAAGGCGCCCATTTCGATCCGCTGGTGCGGATCGGCAAGCCGCTGCCCGAATGCGTCTACACCGCCAACCTGCAGGCCCAGCACAGCCAGCCGCCGAGCCTGGTGGCGCTGGGCATGGGCAACGACGGCCACACCGCCTCGCTGTTCCCGGGCGCGAAGGACCTGGCCCGTGCACTGGAAAGTACCCTGCCCTACGCAGCGCTGGATGCCACCGGCTGCCCGGGCGCGAACCAGTGGCCGCTGCGCATCACGCTGACCCCGCATGGCCTGCGCCAATGCCGCCAGCGCCTGCTGCTGCTGCGCGGCAAGCAGAAGCTGCAGGTGCTTCGCCAGGCGCTGGACAGCAATGACGCCCAGCAGTACCCGATCCTCAATGCGATCAACCTGGACGGCGCGCGCCTGCGCGTCCACTGGGCTGATTGATGTCGGCGGCGGCGCACGCCGCCGCTTGCCTCTCGCCACCACGAACGCCGGTAGCCAATGAGCCTCCATCCGCAACTGCAAGCCATCACTGAGCGCGTCATCCGCCGCAGCGCCGCCTCGCGCGCTGCCTACCTGGCCGCGATCGACGCCTCCCTGCGCGAGGGCCCGTTCCGCAGCCGCCTGAGCTGCGGCAACCTCGCCCACGGATTCGCCGCCTGCGGCGGCACCGACAAGAGCCGCCTGCGCGGTGGCGTGACGCCGAACCTGGGCATCATCACCGCGTACAACGACATGCTGTCGGCGCACCAGCCGTTCGAGACCTATCCCGAGCAGATCCGCGAAATCGCCCGCGAGCTGGGCGCCACCGCACAGGTGGCCGGCGGCGTGCCGGCGATGTGCGACGGCGTCACCCAGGGCCGAGGCGGCATGGAACTGTCGCTGTTCTCGCGCGATGTGATCGCACAGGCGACCGCCATCGGGCTCAGCCACGACATGTTCGACACCACCGTCTACCTCGGCGTGTGCGACAAGATCGTGCCGGGCCTGCTGATCGGTGCACTGGCCTTCGGCCACCTGCCGGCGGTGTTCGTGCCGGCCGGCCCGATGACCCCGGGCATTCCGAACAAGCAGAAGGCCGAAGTGCGCGAGCGCTACGCCGCCGGCGAAGCCACCCGCGAAGAGCTTCTGGAAGCCGAGTCCGCGTCGTACCACGGCGCTGGCACCTGCACCTTCTACGGCACCGCCAATTCCAACCAGGTGCTGCTGGAAGCGATGGGCGTGCAGCTACCGGGTGCGTCGTTCGTCAACCCGGGCACGCCGCTGCGTGATGCACTGACCCGCGAAGCCACCGAACGTGCGCTGGACATCACCGCGCTGGGCGATGACTTCCGTCCGCTGGGCCGGATCATCGACGAGCGCGCGATCATCAACGCGGTCATCGCGCTGATGGCCACCGGTGGGTCGACCAATCACACCATCCATTGGATCGCCGTGGCACGCGCCGCCGGCATCGTGCTGACCTGGGACGACTTCGACGAGCTGTCGCAGCTGATCCCGCTGCTGGCCCGCGTCTATCCGAACGGCGACGCCGACGTGAACCGCTTCGCTGCGGCCGGCGGCCCGGCCTTCGTGTTCGGCGAGCTGATCAAGGCGGGCCTGATGCACGGCGACCTGGTCAGCGTCGCGCGTGGCGGCATGGCCGACTATGCGCGCGAGCCGCAGCTGCGCGACGGCCGGCTGGTCTATCTGCCGGGCCTGGAACGCAGCGCCGATGACGAAGTGGTGCGTGGCGTCGACAATCCGTTCGAGCACCAGGGTGGCCTGCGCCTGCTGCGCGGCAATCTGGGCAAGTCGCTGATCAAGCTGTCGGCGGTGAAACCGCAGTACCGCACGATCGAGGCCCCGGCGGTGGTGGTGGATGCACCGCAGGTGTTGAACAAGCTGCACGCCGGTGGCCTCCTGCCGCAGGATTTCGTGGCGGTGGTGCGCTACCAGGGCCCGCGTGCCAACGGCATGCCGGAACTGCATTCGCTGGCACCGTTGCTGGGCCTGCTGCAGAACCAGGGCCGGCGCGTGGCGCTGGTCACCGACGGCCGCCTGTCCGGTGCCTCGGGCAAGATTCCGGCGGCGATCCATGTGACGCCGGAAGCGGCGCGCGGTGGCCCGCTGGCCAAGGTCCGCGAGGGCGACATGATCCGCCTCGATGGCGAGGCTGGCACGCTGGAAGTGCTGGTGGATGCGGCGGAATGGGCCGCACGCTCGCTGGCACCGAACACCGCGCCGGCCGCGCATGACCTGGGCCGCAATCTGTTTGCGACCAACCGTCGCGTGGTGGGTCCGGCGGACCAGGGGGCGATTTCGATTTCGTGCGGGCCGGCGGCGGCCGATGGTGGGCCGTGGGAGTACGACGCGGAGTACGAGCTGGGGCATGATGCCGCGGCTGCGGCGGCGCCGCATGAGGCGAAGGACGCCTGAAGCGAAAAGCCGCGGCAGGCTTCCCGGCCTGGGCAGTAGAGCGCCCTGGCCGGGACACGCCGTAAACCCATCCATGGGGGCTCGATCGCGGCATCCATGCCGCTCACGGTCCCGGCCAGGGCGCTCTACTGCCCTTGGACAATTCCCGGCGCGTCATCTGCGCTGCGGCCACTGAATCAAGAAGAGCAAAGGCAAGGGCAAAAGCATGGGTATCGAACAACATCAGGTGAAGGCGGCGGAGCTGTTGCATGCGGCGGGAATCCTGCCGGTGGTGACGATTCATACGCTGGACCAGGCGCGGGCGGTCAGTGCGGCGCTGCTGGAAGGTGGCCTGCCGGCCATCGAGCTGACGCTGCGGACGCCGGTGGCGATGGAAGCGCTGGCGATGCTCAAGCGCGAGCTGCCGGATGCGGTGGTGGGCGCGGGCACGGTGCTGACCGTGGAGCAGATGCAGCAGTCCATCGATGCAGGTGCGGATTTCCTGGTGACGCCGGGTACGCCGCCGGCCCTGGCTGATGCGCTGGCCGCTGCGCCGCTGCCGGTGGTGCCGGGTGCGGCCACGCCGACCGAGCTGCTGTCGCTCTACGCGCGCGGCTTCCGTGTGTGCAAGCTGTTCCCGGCCACGGCCGTGGGCGGGCTGGCAATGATCAAGGGCCTTGCTGGCCCGGTGGCTGACCTGAAGCTGTGCCCGACCGGTGGCATCACCGAGAACACCGCCGCCGAATACCTCGAACAGAAGAACGTGGTCTGCATTGGTGGTTCGTGGATGGTGCCGGGCAACTGGATCGCCGACGGCGAATGGGACAAGGTGCGCGCCAGCGCCGCCGACGCCGCGAAGATCATCCAGCGCGTTCGCGGCCACTGAGCCCAACGCAGCTGTAGAGCCGAGCCCACGCTCGGCTCCACGCCAGCGGAATGGAAAGCAGCCGAGCATGGGCTCGGCTCTAGAGGACCAGCATCCAGAGCGGGCAAAGCGCGCGACCCGCTCCCGCTCTTCCTTCTTCATTCCGCGGTGGACGCGCACGGAACCTGTCCGTGGCCCTGCGGAGGGATGGCGCGACCGAGCCTCCAGAATCCAACCGCACCACCACCGCGAGGGGCTCAGCCGTTGGCCGAAACCCGTTACAGGGGCCGTGCCGGATCCACCAGCCCGTACTGGCTGGCCATCCGCGCCAACGCGATGTTGTCGTGGATCCCCATCTTCTCGAACAACCGCGCCTTGTGCGTATTGACCGTCTTCGCACTCAGGCTCAGGCGCCGCGCGATGTCTTCCTGACGCAGGCCCTGGGTCAGCAGCAGCGCCACCTCAAGCTCGCGCGGCGACAGGTTGTCGAACGGCGAACCGTTGCCTTCCACCGTCGACAGCGCCAGGTTCTGCGCGATGCTGGTGCCCAGGTACCGACGGCCACCTGCCACATCACGCACCGCACGCAGCAGTTCCTGCGCATCGCAGCCCTTGCCGATGTAGCCGGCCGCGCCGGCTTCGAGCAGGCGCTTGGGCAGTGGGCCGTCTTCCAGCACCGACACGATCACCACGCGGGTGTTGCGGTGGCTGCGGACGATGCGCTCGGTCACTTCCATGCCGCTCACGCCCGGCAGATGCAGGTCGCACAGCACCACGTCCGGCAGCAGCTGGCGGACCTCGCGCAGCGCGTCCTCGCCGGTTTCGGCTTCGCCCACCACCTCGATGTCGGTTTCCCCCGACAGAATCATCTTCATACCGGTGCGGACCAGCGCGTGGTCATCCACCAGGTAGACTCGAATCGTCATCCACGTACCTCTTCGAATGCGGCCATTGCAGGTCAAGCTAGGCAGGGTGCCGATACCCTGCAAGCGCGTCCGGAATGCGGCGCTGGCGATCTGCCTTGCGCATCACATAACCGCGCGTTGTGCTTACCCCCTGTCTTGCAGAACCTGCTGCAACGAAACAACTGATCTATCACGTAGACGTCCCTCAAGGGCCGTCCACGTCAAACCCCCTGTGTTGGTGCTTCGCTGGCCTTCGCTGGCGGCGGGCCGTGACGTCGCCAAGGATGCCGGCGACTGAACATGACCAGATAGCACCCTACCACCCAAACCAGCGCGGCACACCATCCGGCCAGGATGTCGGAGGGGTAATGCACCCCCAGATAGACCCGCGACACGCTGACCAGCAGGCTGAACGCGGGTGCCAGCATCAGGACCGGCCAGCGCCAGCGGGTGTTCCAGGCCAGCAGCACCAGGGTCACCGCCAGGGTCATCGAACCCATTGCATGCCCGCTGGGAAAGCTGAACGTCGATTCCGGCGCGATCGATTCCCACAGGCTGGGGCGCTGGCGCTGGAAGAACTGCTTGCTGCCCATGTTCAGCAGCGCCGATCCCACGAAGCTGACCCCCACGAAGGTCGCCTCGCGCCAACGCCGGTAGCCCAGCAGCGCGCCGATGATCAGCACGTCGGCCGGGATCAGGAACCACTCGTAGCCCAGTTTCGAGATGAGCACGAAGAAGCGGTCCAGCCAGGGCGAATGCAGGCCATGCATCTGCCACAGCAGGGGGGCATCGAAATGGAACGATTCAAACTCGTGCACTTCGTCCGCCAGGGCGACGAAGCCCGCCAGCGGCAGCAGTACGCCACCGAACAACAGGACCAGGCGCCAGGCGTTGCGCGCCATCCAGTGGCGGAAACCGGAGGCGGACTCCGGTGCAGCGAGGATCGCAGGCTTATCCGGCGCTTCGGACATATTTGTGTTCGACGTAATCGTCGATCAGGGCGACGAACTCCTGGGCGATGTTGTCGCCACGCAGGGTCACCTTCTTCTCGCCATCGACAAACACCGGGGCCGCCGGCGTTTCACCGGTGCCCGGCAGCGAGATGCCGATGTTGGCATGCCGCGACTCACCCGGTCCGTTGACGATGCAGCCCATCACCGCCAGGGTCATGTTCTCTGCACCCGGGTGGTGGATCTTCCACAGCGGCATTTTCTCGCGCACGTGGTTCTGCACCACCTTGGCCAGCTCCTGGAAGAACTCGGAGGTGGTGCGGCCGCAGCCCGGGCAGGCCGTGACCAGCGGCGTGAAGGCACGCTGGCCGGTGGTCTGCAGCAGTTCCTGGGCGACGATCACTTCCTGCGTGCGCGACTGGCCCGGTTCCGGGGTCAGCGAGATGCGGATGGTGTCACCGATGCCTTCCTGCAACAGCACGCTCAGCGCCGCCGACGATGCCACGATGCCCTTGCTGCCGATACCGGCCTCGGTCAGGCCCAGGTGCAGGGCGAAGTCAGAGCGCTGGGCCAGGTCGCGGTACACCGCGATCAGCTCCTGCACGCCACTGACCTTGGCCGACAGCACGATGCGATCGCGCGGCAGGCCCAGCTCCACTGCCTGCTCGGCCGAATCCAGCGCCGAACGGATCAATGCTTCGCGCAGCACGCGGCCTGCATCCCAGGGCTGTTCGCGCAGGTTGTTCTCGTCCATCAGCTTCGCCGCCAGGGCCTGGTCCAGCGAGCCCCAGTTGGCGCCGATGCGCACCGGCTTGTTGTAGCGGATCGCGAACTCGATCAGCTGCGCGAACTGCAGGTCCTTCTTCTTGCCGAAGCCGACGTTGCCCGGGTTGATGCGGTACTTGGCCAGTGCTTCGGCACACGCCGGTTCGGCGGTCAGCAGCTGGTGGCCGTTGTAGTGGAAGTCACCGATCAGCGGCACGTCGATGCCCATCATCGCCAGCTTGTCGACGATGCGCGGGATCGCCGCAGCGGCTTCAACGGTGTTGACGGTCAACCGCACCATTTCCGAACCGGCACGCCACAGCTCGGCCACCTGCTTCACGCTGGAGGCCACGTCAGAGGTGTCAGTGTTGGTCATCGACTGCACCACCACCGGTTTGCCACCGCCAACGGTGACCCCGCCGATCTGGACGGCATGGGTCTGGCGGCGCGGCCAGGCAGTGGCATCGGAGGGGGGAGTCGGGCGGGTGACGGCGTCGTGCATGAGCGCATTCTACCGCCCGGCCCCGCATTCGGGGTGACTCGCATTCAGCCCGCGGCACGGCTGCGGCCTATTGTCGCAGGCACGCCTGCGCGTGAACGCATACGATGAGCGTGCATGACCGGTCCCGACGCCCCGTTTCTCCGAACCCTGTGCAGCCTGCGCTGGCTTGCCGTAGGTGGCCAGGCCGCCACCATCCTGGTCGCCACCTGGGTGCTGGGCCTGCCGTTGCCGCAGCTGCCGCTGTGGGCCGGCGTGGCAGTGCTGACCCTGTTCAATGTCTATACCCAGCTGCGTCCGGAAGCGGCTGACACGGCACCGCTGACCGCGTTCGGCCACATCCTGGTGGACGTGATCATCCTGACCTGGATGGTCGGCTGGAGCGGCGGCATGGCCAACCCCTTCAGTTCGCTGTTCCTGATCCTGATCGCACTGGCCGCGTTCGCCCTGCCCCTGCGCTGGGCGCTGGCGGTCGCGCTGGCCTGCCTGCTCGGCTACGCCGCCAGCGGTATCTTCGGCCAGCCCCTGCCGGACGGCTACTTCCGCGCGCAGGATCTCAACCGCTGGGGCGTGGTTGCCAATTTCCTGATTTCCGCTGCGGTGGTGCTGGCATTCTCCACCCGCCTGGCACTGGCCCTGCGGGAGCGCGAACTGGAACTGTCGGCGCTGCGCGAGCGCTTCGCCCGCAACGAAGGCATCGTCGCCCTGGCGACCCATGCCGCGTCGGTGGCGCACGAACTGAATACACCGCTGGCCACCATGACCCTGCTCGCCGACGACGTGGCCGAGCGCAGTGAAGAGCCGGAAGTGCGCGAGGACATGGAAACCCTGCGCGAGCTGCTGGTGCAGTGCCGCGAGCGTGTGCTGGCGCTGGCCGCACCGGCCTCGGCGGACGGCCCGGGCCGGGCGGTATCCACGGCCCAGCAGGTGCTGGAACAGTGGCGACTGGTGCGTCCGACCATCGATCTGCACCGCAACGAGGATGCACCGCTGCGGCTGCCGCTGGATCCCGGCGTGGGCCATCTGCTGATGGTCCTGCTCAACAATGCCGCCGATGCCGGCGAACAGGCGGGCCGGCCGCGCGTGGACCTGGACCTGCGCATCGAAGGCAACGATCTGATCGGCGAGGTGCGCGACTACGGCCACGGCTTCAACGCGCGCGCCGCGGTGCTGCCGGGCAAGCTGTTCGGCAGCAGCAAGAGTGAAGGCATGGGGGTCGGCCTGGCCCTGTCCCATGCCACCATCGAACGCCTCGACGGCGAGATGTGGATGCGCCCGGCCCAGGGGGCCGGCAGCCGCGTCGGCTTCCGCCTGCCGCTGGCCCTACGCGAGGAAACCCCATGAGCGCCTCAACCCTCGGCCTGCTGGTCGACGACGACGAACTGTACCTGCGCACGCTGCAGCGCAGCCTGGCCCGCAAGGGGCTGGAAACGCAGACCGCGCAGGATGCCGCCAGCGCACTGGCGTTGGCCCGCCAGCATCCGCCCGCCTTCGCGTTGATCGACCTGAAGCTGGGCAGCGACTCCGGCCTGGCGCTGATCCAGCCGTTGCGCGCCCTGCGCGCGGACATGCGGATCCTGCTGGTCACCGGCTACGCCAGCATCGCCACGGCGGTCGAAGCGATCAAGCTCGGGGCCGATGACTATCTGCCGAAGCCGGCCACGGTGCCGATGATCCTGCGCGCCCTCGGTGAGGAAGATGACGGCCCGGCCGACGAGGGCGAAATGGAAGTGCCGGACGCGATGACGCCGATCAGCCGCCTGCAGTGGGAGCACATCCAGCAGGCGATGCATGAGACCGGCGGCAACGTATCGGCGGCCGCGCGCCTGCTCGGCATGCACCGCCGCTCGCTGCAGCGCAAGCTGGCCAAGCGGCCCAGCCCGGAACGCGATCCGAGCCGGTGATCGCTGCCGGTCCCTGCCGGCTCAGGCCTCCGCCAGTGCCGGCCGGTCCTGCGTCGCGCTGGGACGCGACCCCATCGCATTGGCCCGCGCCGCCATGGTCTCCTGCAGCAGCGGCGAGGGCAGCACGCAGGCTGGGTGCATGCGCAGGAAGCCGTAGACCGCGCCTGCCAGCCCGATCATCAGCCCCGGCGTAAACGCCGCACGGGTCAGGCCACCGACCATGCCCTGGTGCTCTTCGATCGACGAGATGATTTCGATGGCCGCCTCATCTTCGGGATACGGGCAGCCGAGCGGATCCAGCGCGGCCGCCAGCACCAGCAGTTCCCGGCTGGAAACATCGCCATGGCACAGGGTGTGGCTGAACCCCCATTTGCCACGCGTATCGGCAACCGCGCGGCGCATGTCGCGCAACTGCGCCGGATCGCCGGTACGGGCGTACAGATCCGCAGCGGCCAGACCGATGCCGACACTGCCATGACACCAGGTCGGGAAGTTCTTCTGGCCGTCCTGGAGATGGATGTCGCGCCAGTGCCCGGTATGCGGTTCGAACAGCGCTGCCTGGAACGCAAACGCACCTTCGGCAAGCTGCCGCCAGTCAGCACGCTCCGCCGCGCTGCCGGCCTCCGAGCGCGCCAGCCGCGCCAATGCCCACCCCATGCCCATCGCGCCATGGCCAAAGCCACCGATCGGCTCCCGGAACTGCGGCGTCGGCCATCGGGCGCCCTCGGCATCGACGATCGCCGCGTCCTGCATGCGGCGCCCCGCTGCAGCCGCCAATGCCAGCCACCGCGTATTGCCGGTGGCCTCGGCGAGCGCCAGCAACGGCAGGATCATGCCCGACACGCCATCAATCAGTTCGAATTTCACCGGCCCCTGGAAGCCGCGGTGTTCCGCCGCGTCCGCGCAGTGCTCGGCCAACGCCAGCAAGGCTGGCCGCTGCAGCAGATCGTGCAGTGCCAGCAGTGTCCAGATCTGGGAACCCGTACCGACGAACCCGCCATCAATCTCGGCGGGATGCCGTTCGCACATGGTCTGGAACACCGCGATGGCGCCCTCGATGGCCGGATCCAGCCCCGCCACGGCGTCGGCGCGCCCCTGCTCCACTTCGCGACGGTAGGCAGCCAGCGCGAAAGCGATGCCTCCCAGCCCGAAGTACAGGTCAGGCTGCACGGGCTGAACCGTCCACCCGGTACGCGTCACCTCGGGCGTGATCCAGGTCATCGAACCGTCTTCACCATGCACGGCAAGCCGCAGAAGATTCTCCACCGCACGTGCCGCCAGCGTACGTCGGCGCTGATCCAGATCGTCCGCGCGCGGTTGCCGCGCCGCGTAGCTGTAGCCCGACCGGGCCTCGGCGCGGGCCAGCGCATGCTGGTTCAGATCGGTGGCCACCAGCGTACTGCGGATGGTCACGTCTTCCAGATCGATGCGCATCGCGCGCCAGTTGTCGGCGATGGCGCGGATACGGGCCGCATCCAGCTGCGAGGTGAAAATCGGAATATCGCCGTGGCGCAGGTCATCCACTTCGCCGCGGACGGTGTCCAGGTCCGATGGCGCAGCCGGCGACACCGCCGCATTGCGCACCAGCAGATCAATCGCGCGTTCCACCGCCTGGGCTTCCTTGTGCAGTGACGCCGGATGCCAGAGCATCCGGCCGAGCTCGGCGTAGGCCATGGTCGGCCGCCGCACATCCCGCACCTGGCAGCCTTCGAAACCGGCCAGCAACGGCATCAGTTCGCCCCTGGCATCCAGCGCACGCAGGCGCCCGCTGGCATCGACGAAACCCTCGCTGATGTGGTCCCAGTACAACGAAACATCCGGCTGCGGGCTCGGATGGTTCTGTGCGATGGCGACCTCTGCCTCGACCAGGCCCAGCCGCGCCGGCGCCGTCCCGTCTTCGATGATCACCGGCACCTGCACGCGCGGTTGCTCGCCCGGCAGTGCGCCGGCGGCGGACAGGTCCACGCCTTCCATGCCGAGGCCGGTGGTGCGGAACGGCACGATACCGGTGCGCAGCACCGAATTGCGCATCAGCTTGACGGCCGTGTCGTAGGCATCGCCCAGACCGGAGGGTTCGACGTCGATGACCTGCGAGAACACGCTTTCGGCGTCGACCACCACCGGCACCGGCCCGACCGCGATCAGGTTCTCCAGGTGGATGTCGGTCCCGCCCACCAGGCGCAGGATGGCCAGCCAGTGGCCGAGACCGCGGTAATAGGCCCGCAGCTCCTCGTCACCGGAACAATAGCGGTGCGCGGCAAATGCGGCCCAGCCGTGGCTGCCACGATCCACCACGCGCGGCACGCGTACCCGGCCAGGGCCCTCGCCGAAGACGGCGGCAAGCAGGCCATCAAGCGTGGCATCGATGCGCAGCGAGCGCGGCTTGTACATCAGCGCACCGCCGTCGAACTGCAACCGCGCCACGGTCCGTCCGCCACCGTGCAGGTCACCGCGCCCCAGCGACACGGCACGCAGCGATCCTGCCGGACTGCCGAGCAGGTCCGTCAGCAGCGCACGATCACGGCCGATGCGCGCGGCCAGCTCCACCACGGCCGCGCATTGTCCTTCGAGCATGCGCGACAGCCGCGGCAGCAGCACCGGGTAGCGTCGCTGCAGATGCTCATGGAAGCCCTCGCCGGTGGCGAGGGCCACGAATTCGTCCAGCGCACCGGCGCCCTCAAGCGGGCCGATGTCACCACCGCGCGCGGCCGCATGCAGTTCCAGCAACAGCACGCGGTTGAGCTTGAGCTGGGCATGTTCACGAAGCGCCGCATCGCCCTGCTCATGCAGGAGCGCGCGCTCGTCCGGCCGCAGATCGATGGCGGGGTCATGCAGGCCAGCCGCCAACGCGGCGCGCGCCTCGGCGAGGAAATGTTCGGTGATGCGCGCAAACGCGGCCGCAGCCGGAGAAGCGGTCATTACGCCCCCTGCAAAGTGTCCAGAGTCTGTTCCAGTCGCCGGCACGCAGCGCAAGCCGCTGCGTGCCGGCTCGGGCTACATCAACAGCACAGGCAGTGATTGACCACCGACATCGTGGTGGTGCATTCGGTACCGCCACCCGTGATCAGGGTGTCGGAGGCCGACGTGAGCGCGGACTCGGTGGCCCCAGCGCCATAGATGAACAGCGAACCCGCAGGGTTGGCGCATCCATCCACATCGTCCGCGCCGTTGAGCCAGCCGGACACAACATCGTCATTCAGATCCATTCGCAATCTCCTGTCATTCACAACATGAGGCGTTGAGAACGTGGATCGATTCCACGTTCCTTCGGATACGGCCAGTCCCTGGCATCAACATCATGCTGCGAGCGATACTGGATGACAGGTACAGCCGCCCGTGCACACTGCATTGGCACGCAATGCACAGTCAAGCTGCGCTGCGGCAGGCACGCGGAAGCGCTGCATGCGCAGCGCGGAAACGGGACGGAATGCGTGGCCGCGCAGCCCTTCATGCGCGACCGGATCGAAGGCAACCGGAGACACAGCGGATGGCCGGCTGGCGCCGGCCCATCCGCACCCCGTATCAGCCCTTCAGCTGCGCAAGAATCTCGCGGGTCATCGGATCGGCAACCGCCACATCCTCGCCCTGCAGCGCCGGCAGCAGGCCACTGGCCAGCTGCTTGCCCAGTTCAACGCCGAACTGGTCGAAGGCGTTGATGTTCCAGATCACCGACTGCACGTACACGGCGTGCTCGTACATGGCGATCAGCGCACCCAGCGCCTGCGGGGTCAGCGCGTCGAGCAGGATCAGCGTGCTCGGGCGGCCGCCCGGATAATCGCGGTGCGGGTCGTCGCTGCTCTGGCCGTTGGCCAGCGCCTCGGTCTGTGCCAGCAGGTTGGCCAGCAGCGCCTGATGATTGATCGTGTAGGGATCATCGTTGTGCACGCAGCCGATGAAATCGGCCGGCACGATGCTGGTGCCCTGGTGCAGCGCCTGGAAGAAACTGTGCTGCACGTCGGTGCCCGCCCCGCCCCACCACACCGGCACGGTGTCGGTGGTGACCGGCTGCCCATCACGCTGCACGCGCTTGCCCAGGCTTTCCATCACCAGCTGCTGCAGGTAGGCCGGCAGCAACGCCAGGCGCTGGTCGTAGGTCATCACCGCGTGCGTGGCATGGCCCAGCACGTTGCGGTTCCAGATGTCGGTCAGGCCGTGCAGCACCGGCAGGTTGCGCTCCAACGGCGCATCCAGTGCATGCGCGTCCATCTGCGCGGCACCTTCCAGCAGTTGTTCGAAACGCTCGAAACCGATGGCCAGTGCAATCGGGAAACCGACGGCCGACCACAGCGAGTAACGGCCACCGACCCAATCCCACATCGGCAGCACGCGATCGGCGGCGATGGCGAAGGCCTTGGCCGCACGCTCAGGGTTGGCGCTGACCGCGTACAGGCGCTCGCTGCCACCCAGCCAGTCGTGCAGGATCTGCCCGTTGAGCAGGGTTTCCTGGGTACCGAAGGTCTTGGAAATGAGGATGCCGGCGGTCCTGGCCGGATCCAGCGTGGCCAGCGTGCGCTGCATGGCGGCGCCGTCCACGTTCGACACGAAATGCACGCGCAGGCGCGCGCCGCTGACCGGGCGCAGCGCATCGGCGACCAAGCGTGGACCGAGATCGGAACCGCCGATGCCGACGCTGACCACGTCAGTGACGCCGCTGTCTTCCAGCGCGCGCACCAGCACACCCATGCGCTGGCGGATTTCGCGGGCGGTGGCATAGGCCTCGGCGGCAACCGGCGCATCAACCACGTCGCCACGCAGCGCGGTGTGCAGTGCGGCGCGACCTTCGGTCAGGTTGACCTGCTCACCACGGAACAGGCGGCTGATGGCGCCGCCGACATCACGATCAGCGGCCAATGCCAGCAGGGCCTGCAACGCCGCGGCATCGTATTTCTGCCGGGCGAAGTTGACGTACAACGGACCGACCCGCAGCGCCAGATCCTGCACGCGGCCAGGTTCGGCGGCGAGGAGGCTGGGGATGCTCGCGCCCTTCAGGCGCTGGGCGTGGGAATGCAGCGAGTCGAATCCGTTGTTCGTTGTCATGCGGCCTGGGTCGGGATCGTGTCGTTGGTGTGGGTGATCTGGTTCTTGCCATCAACGTACACCAGCTTCGGCTTGAAGCTGTCAGCTTCCTGCTCGGTCATGCTGGCAAACGCGGCGATGATGATGATGTCACCGACCTGCACGTGGCGTGCAGCGCCACCGTTGAGCGACACCACACCGCTGCCGGCTTCGGCGCGGATGGCATAGGTCGAGAAGCGCGCACCGTTGGTCACGTCCCAGATGTGCACCTGTTCGAACTCGCGGATGCCCGTGGCTGCCAGCAGGTTGTCATCGATGGCGATCGAGCCTTCGTAGTTCAGCTCGGAATGGGTGACGGTGGCGCGATGGATCTTGGTCTTGAGCAGGGACAGGTGCATGGGGGCGCTGCAACGGCAAAGGAAAGAGCGGATTCTAGCACCCGCTCGGCCCTCGTCAGGGGTCTGCGTCAGGACGCTGAAGGCCGTTCAGGCGCCCTCGCCCGGCGGCATTGCCTGAGCGCGGCCGGAGGCCCCCTCCAGCGAGAGGCGGAACACCGTATGGAAGGCCAGCCCGGCAACCACGCCGAAGCCGCCCGCCGCCAGCACCAACAAGGCGTAGCCGATCACATCGAAGGTATCGACATAGCGCAGGCGTTGCAGCCAGGTGCCCTGGTCTTCCCCCGGCCAGGCACAGGTCGCCATCGCCACCGCGCCCAGCCCGAATCCCACCAGCAGGAAACCGATCCGGCGCAGGCGCTGCTGAGATTGCTGGATCAAGGCCATGGGCAGCAGCACGGCAATCGCGTTGCAGGCCGCCAGTACGAACATCACTCCACCACCGGTGAGCGCAGGCATCGGCGTACGCCTGAATTCAAGCGCGAACAACAGGCCGCCAAACAGCTGGGCCGGCAGCATGCCTGCCGCCAGTACTGCCAGGATTGAGGCCTGGGCGAGGCGGCCCGCATCAGTGTCCGGTGCTTTCATTTCCAGTCTCCCGTCCGTGGGATGGTGAGAGGCGCCCCGTGGGGGCGCCCCGGAGCCAGGTGCGGCTCAGAACTCCAGGTTGTCGATCAGACGCGTCGTGCCCAGTCGCGCGGCGATCAGCGCCACGCGGCCGCCGCCGTCGAAGGTCGGCTCGACCAGTTCCGGGGTGCGCAGCACCGCGTAGTCGACCTGGAAGCCAGCGGCCTGCAGTGCGGCCGTGGCATCGGCCTCGATCTGCGCCCGCGCCTGCCCGGCCACGTAGCCTTCGCGCATGCCCAGCAGGGTGCGGTGGATGGTGGTGGCCAGCGGGCGCTGGCTGGCGTCCAGGTACTGGTTGCGCGAGCTCTTGGCCAGGCCGTCCTCGTCACGCACGATCTCGGCACCGACGATCTGGACCGGGAACGACAGCTCGGCCACCATCTGCTTGATCACGGCCAGCTGCTGGTAGTCCTTGCGACCGAACACGGCCACGTCCGGCTGCACCTGCAGGAACAGGCGCGCGACCACCGTGCACACGCCGTCGAAGTGGCCCGGGCGGCTGGCGCCTTCAAGCACTTCACTGACACCCGGGGCGTGCATCTGCGTGGTCTTGTCCACGCCCAGCGGGTACATCGCATCGACGCTGGGCAGCCACACCGCGTCGCAGCCGACCTGCTCCAGCCCGGCCACGTCGGCCTCGGGCGTGCGCGGGTAGCGGCTGAAGTCTTCATTCGGCCCGAACTGGGTCGGGTTGACGAAGATGCTGGCCACGACCTTGTCGGCGTATTGCCGCGCCAGGGTAACCAGCGAATGGTGGCCACCGTGCAGGTTGCCCATGGTCGGCACCAGCGCCACGCGCAGGCCCTCGCGCTTCCACTGGGCGATCTGCCCGCGCAGCGCGCCGAGTTCATTGAAGGTCTGGATCATTGGGCGTAGGCGTGCTGTTCATCAGGGAAGCTGCCGTCGCGCACGGCGTCGGCAAAGGCGCGGGTGGCTCCGGCCACCGAGCCGCCTTCGGCAAGGAAATCCTTGACGAACTTGGGGCGGCGATGGCCACTGTCGAGGCCGAGGAAATCGTGCAGCACCAGCACCTGTCCATCGCACTGCGGGCCGGCACCGATGCCGATGGTCGGCACATCCACCGCCGCG
The DNA here is from genome assembly GCF_059371655.1 of Stenotrophomonas sp. YJH_SMC_17. NCBI lineage: Bacteria > Pseudomonadati > Pseudomonadota > Gammaproteobacteria > Lysobacterales > Lysobacteraceae > Stenotrophomonas > Stenotrophomonas sp. YJH_SMC_17. Next base: position 312,383 of record NZ_JCAFUU010000001.1, read on the forward strand.
GTCACTTCCGCAGCGACCGGGGTCGGCACGCATTCGAGCACCATGATGCTGGCGCCGGCGGCCGCCACGGCCCTGGCATCCTCCACCAGCTGGCGTGCGGCATCGCCACGGCCCTGGATCTTGAAGCCGCCCAGGCGCAGCACCGACTGCGGGGTCAGGCCCAGGTGCGAGCAGACCGGGATCTCACGCTCCACCAGGTAGCGGATGATGTCGACCTTGAAGCCCGCGCCTTCGATCTTGACCATCTCGGCACCGGCCTGCAGCAGCTGCAGCGAGGCATCCAGTGCGCGCTCCGGCGTAGCGTCGGCGCCGAACGGCAGGTCGGCCACCAGCAGCGCACGCTGCAGCACGCGGGACACCGCACGGGTGTGGTAGACCATGTCGGCCACGGTCACCGGCAGGGTCGAATCATGGCCCTGCACGACCATGCCCAGCGAATCGCCGATCAGGATCAGGTCGACGCCATTGGCATCGAACGTGCGGGCGAAGCCAGCGTCGTAGGCGGTCAACATGACCAGCTTCTGGCCATTGCGCTTGGCCTCGGCCAGGGCAGGTACGGTCCAGGGCTTGCTGTCTGCGTGGGTGCTCATGTGCTGATAACCGGGGGAGATAACACGGGCATTATCACCCGATCGGCGCGATCCCGCAGGCATCCACCCGCATCACTGCATCCCGCACGCGGCCATGGCCGGGAATGGCCAGATCCGGCGCGATTTCGGCCAGGGGCACCAACACGAAGGCACGTTCGTGCATGTAGGGATGCGGTACCTGCAGGCCAGGCTGGTCAAGTACCTGCGCGCCATACAGCAACAGGTCCAGGTCCAGCGCGCGCGGGCCCCAGTGCACCGCCGCATCGCGCACGCGGCCGAAACGCTGCTCCAGCGCCAGCATCGCCTGCAGCAGTTCATCGGCCGCCAGTGACGTTTCGACCGCGGCCACCGCATTGACGAACGGTGGTTGGTCTTCATTGCCCCAGGCCGGCGTTGCGTACAGGTGCGAGGCCTGCAGCATACGGGTCCCGGGCAGGCCGTCCAGCGCGGTGATCGCCGCGCCGACAGTCATGGCCGCGTCGCCGAGGTTGGCGCCGAGCCCGATCCACGCAGGCGTCATGGCTTATTCGCCAGCTGCACCGGCCGAGGCACCCGGACGGCGGCGACGACGGCGACGCTTGCGCGGTGCACCGTTCTCATCATCGCCCTCTTCGCTGTGCATCGCATCCAGCGACGATTCCAGCTCGCGGCCGGACTGGGCCTGTGCCTCACGCCAGAATTCCACATCGGCAGCGTGCTCGGACGAGGCCACCTGGCGCAAACTGAGGAAGTCGAACGCGGCGCGGAAGCGCGGGTGGGTCAGCGTACGGAACACGCGCTTGCGCTGGCGCGAGCCGAAGCGCGACTGCAGCAGCCAGATCTCCTGCATCGGCAGCGAGAAGCGGCGCGGCAATGCGATGGTGCTCAGCTGCTGCACGGTCACGCGGTCGGCAGCACGACGCTGCGCTTCCTCCGGTGCAACGCCCTGTTTGAGCAGGGTCGCCTGCGCGCGGCAGAACGCCGGCCACAGCAGCAGCGCGAACAGGAACGCCGGCGAGACCGGCTCGTCGTTGGCCACACGTGCATCGGTGTTGGCCAGGCCCTCGACCAGCATGCGGCGCAGCGCGCCGGTGCGGTTGCACTTCAGCGCCTTGCCGCTTTCCGGGAACAGCACGTCGAACAGGCCGTAACGCTCCAGGCCTTCGAAACTGGCGACGCCATGCCCGGACAGGAACAGCTTCAGCACTTCCTCGAACAGGCGCGCCGGCGCGGCTTCGTTGAGCAGGCCGGCCAGGTGCGGAATCGGTGCGGCCGTGCCCTCTTCGATCTGGAAGCCGAGCTTGGCAGCCAGGCGCACCGCACGCAGCATGCGCACCGGGTCTTCCTGGTAGCGCTGTACCGGGTCGCCGATGAGTTTCATCAGGCGCGCCTGCACGTCTTCGAAGCCGCCGGTGTAGTCACGCACCGAGAAGTCCTCGATGGCGTAGTACAGGGCGTTGCAGGTGAAGTCGCGGCGGACGGCGTCGTCTTCGATGGTGCCGTACACGTTGTCGCGCACGAGCATGCCGTTTTCCATCTCGCGGTCGCCGCTGCCGTCATCGCTGTTGGCGCGGAAGGTGGCGACTTCGATGATCTCGCGGCCGAACACAACGTGGGCGAGGCGGAAGCGGCGGCCGATCAGGCGGCAGTTGCGGAACAGCTGCTTGACCTGTTCGGGCGTGGCGTCGGTGGCCACGTCGAAATCCTTGGGTTGGCCATTGACCAGCAGATCGCGCACCGCGCCGCCGACAAGGTAGGCGCCGAAGCCGGCATCGCGCAGGCGATAAAGCACGCGCAGGGCGTTCGGGCTGATGTCCTTGCGGGAGATCGTGTGCTGGTCGCGCGGGATGACGCGCAGGCTGAACGGTGATGTAGCAGAGGAAATGATGTTGGCGCTTCCGGTTGAAGTTTCGGGATTGCCCAATGGCATCGAGGTGCATATACTAGCGCTCCTGCCTCGGCAGCGACACAGTTACGCTCCCTTCGTCTAGTGGTTAGGACGTGGCCCTCTCAAGGCTAAAACAGGGGTTCGAGTCCCCTAGGGAGCGCCAGTCGCCGCAGCAGGAACCGAAAAAGCCCGCCTTGTGCGGGCTTTTCTGTTTTCCGGGATTGCGGTGATTGCGGTCGGGTTGGTCGCTTTGGCGCCTCCCTGCAATCGGCTCGAGCCGGCGGGGTCACCCAGGGCAGGACACGCCGTGAACCCATCCATGGGGGCTCGATGGCGCCATCCTTGGCGCCAACGGTCCTGCCCTGGGTGACCCCACCGACTCTGGACGGTTTCCCGCCAGCTGCGGCAACAACCGACCAGCGCTTCGCCGCATCCGCACGCACCATGAAACTGTCAGGAGGGGGCAGACCGCCCTCTCAGGCTCTGGACAAGCAGGCGCCAACGGAACGCAACCGAAGCCAATCGCCGTCAGCCTTCCATCTGCTCCAGCTCCTTGCCCTTGGTCTCGCGCACGTAGCGGACCACGAAGAAGACCGAGAGGATGGCCGCCACCGTATAGATGCCGTAGGCGCCGGCCAGGCCGATGCCGGCCAGCAGCATCGGGAAGGTCACGGTGATCGCGAAGTTCGAGGTCCATTGCGCCGCGCCAGCCACCGCCAGCGCCGGGCCGCGGATCTGGTTGGGGAACATCTCGCCCAGCATCACCCACATCACCGGGCCCCAGGACATGTTGAAGAACACGACGTAGACATTGGCCGCGACCAGCGCCAGCCGGCCCATGCCGTCGGACAGCTGCAGGCGACCGTCGGCCAGGCTGCCGCTGGCGAACGCGACCACCATCAGCACCAGCGCCACCGACATGCCGACCGAGCCGATCCAGAGCAGCGGCTTGCGCCCGATGCGGTCGATCAGCAACACCGTCAGCAGGCACGCACCGATGCTCAGCGCACCCGACAGCACATTGATCAGCAGCGCATCGCTTTCTGAGAAGCCCACCGCCTGCCACAGCACCGCACCGTAGTAGAACACCACGTTGATGCCGACCAGCTGCTGGAACATCGCCAGCCCGATGCCGACCCAGAGGATCGGGCGCCGCTTGCCGCTGGCCTTGTCGCGCAGATCGGCGAAGCGCGGCTTGTGCTGGTCCTGGGCCAGACTGGCCTCGATCTCTGCCAGCTTGGTCGCGGCCGTGCCCTCGCCATACAGGCGCGACAGCACCGCCCGCGCCTGCTCCGGGCGTCCCTTCACGACCAGGAAGCGCGGGCTTTCGGGGATCACCAGCAACAGCAGCAGGAACAGCCCCGAGGGCAGCGCCTGCATCCAGAACATCCAGCGCCAGGCCTCCTGGCCCAGCCACAACGGCTCGGTCGAGGCTCCGGCAGCTCGGGCCAGCAGGTAGTTGCTGAGGAACGCCGCGAACAGGCCGCAGATGATCGCCATCTGCTGCACCGTGGCCAAGCGCCCGCGGTAGCGCGCCGAGGCCACTTCCGCGATGTAGGCCGGCGACATCACGCTGGCCGCCCCCACCGCGAAGCCACCGAGCACGCGTGCAGCGATGAACAGCCAGGAGGCGTGGGCCGCACCCGCACCCAGCGCCGAGACCAGGAACATCAGTGCCGACACGATCAGCACGCCACGACGGCCCAGGCGGTCACCCAGCCAGCCGGCCAGGAAAGCGCCGATCGCGCACCCCAGCAGCATCGAAGCGACTTCGAAACCGAGCGCCGCCTCGCTGGAGTTGAAGGCCTGGCGCAGGCCGTCAACTGTGCCATTGATGACACCACTGTCGAAGCCGAACAGGAATCCACCGAGGGTGGCCACGCAGCTGATCAGGACGATGAATGCAGTGTTCTCACCGCCGTGGGGCGCGATGCTGGGCTGGGCCGGGGACATGGACGATCCTGCTGGGAAGGGAGTCCGGCCACGCGGGGTGACCGATCGCCCCGCAGCGTCGCACAGGCCCTGCCCTGCCGCCAATGACCGCCACGGCCGCGCCTGCCAGACGCCCGATTTCCGCCCTGCGCCGACACCGGGGGCCAACCTGTTCTAGAATTGGCGGGTTCAGGAATCGATCCACCCCCAGCCCATGCCCTTTGTCGTCACCGAAAACTGCATCAAGTGCAAACACACCGATTGCGTGGAAGTGTGCCCCGTGGATTGCTTCCACGAAGGCCCGAACTTCTTGGTGATCGACCCGGATGAGTGCATCGACTGCACCCTCTGCGAGCCGGAGTGCCCGGTCAATGCGATCTTCCCGGAGGACGATGTGCCGGCCGGCCAGGAAGGCTTCGTCGCGCTCAATGCCGAACTGGCAAAAGAGTGGCCGGTGCTGACCGTGCGCAAGGATCCGCCCGCCGACGCCGGCGAATGGGACGGCAAGCCGGACAAGCTGAAGCTGCTGGAGCGCTGAGGCGCCAGCGGCGGCAAAAGGAAAGGGCGCCGTCGGCGCCCTTTTCCATTTCCGGCAGGTGCCAACCTCGGTTGGCACAAAAGCGCCGACCAGGGTCGGCCTCTACCAGAGCGGGTGCGGACCAAGGCCCGCCCCCATCCGGCCGGTCCTTAGTGGGCCAGCTTCGCCTTCAGCGCGGCGATCAGCTTCACCGGTGCTTCAGCGGTGGCCGGCAGGCCACGCGGGTCGACCGCGGAGATGTAGGCGCCGGCATCGACGGCGACCACGCGCACCAGGAAGTTGCTGCCTTCGTAGGCCACGTCATACGAGCCCAGCAGCTGCGCGCGGCTGGCGATCGTCAGGCCTTCCACGCCTTCCAGCGCGGTGCCGACCTTGGCGAAGGCCTCATCCTTGCCACCGGCAATGGTGAAACCGGTGTTGCCAACGGCCGGGGCCGCAGCCACCGGGGCTGCCGGCTTGGTCGCCGAGGCAAGGGTCGGCACCTTGTTGTCACCGGTGGTGGCCGGCAGGTTCAGGTCCGGCGGTACTTCCAGCGGGCGCATTTCCGGGGCCAGGGCGTAGTCGCCCTTGACGCCACGCTTGAAGCAACCGGTGGTACCGGCCGCAACAGCTACAGCCAGCAGGGCGTAGGACAGCACGCGGACAGTGGAAACGGATTGACGCATGTGAATCTCCTGGGTCAGACCAAGACGAAAGGTCAGTGGCTGGAAAGGGCTTCGAGGGCGGCGATGTCGCCGGCAAGATGGTCGGCGGCCGCATGGTGCGGCGCCGACAGCGGCAGCAGCGGCAGGCGCAGGTCGTGGCCGATGCCGACGCGGCGCAGCAGCGCCTTGACCGGAATCGGGTTCGGCTCGACACCGCAGAAGTCATGGAACGGCTGCAGGCGCGCATCCCAAGACCCGGTGGCTTCGTGGTCGTGGGCGGCGGCCAGTTCGCACATCCGGCGGTAGGCGCCGGGAAGTACGTTGGAGCCGACCGAGATCAAGCCATCGACGCCGGCCTGGATCGACCGTGCCGCCGTGCCGTCGTCGCCGCTGAGCACGGCGAACTGCGGGCTGCGCAGGGCCAGCAGGGCCTGCACCCGGCCGGTGTCGCCCACCGCCTCCTTGATGCCGACGATGTTGGGATGGCTGGCCAGTTCGGCGACGGTCTCCGGCTGCATGTCGCAACCGGTACGGCCGGGCACGTTGTACAGCACGACCGGCAACCCACCCTGGTCGGCCACCGCGCGGTAGTGCGCGATCAGGCCAGCCTGGGTCGGCCGCACGTATGGCGGGGTGACCACCAGCGCGTGGCTGGCACCGAGTGCAGCGGCGCGGCGGGTCTGTTCGATGGTCTTGGCGGTGCCCGACAGGCCGGTGCCGGCGATGACCGGGATACGGCCGCCGATGCGCTCGACCGCGCTGGCCAGCAGCAGGTCGTACTCGGCATCGGTGAGCGTTGCCGCTTCGCCGGTCGAGCCGGCAACGACAACGCCATGGACGCGACCTTCCAGTTGCAGGTGCAGCAGGCGCTGCCAACCGTCGGGATCGAGGGCGCCGTCGGCCCGGAACGGGGTCGCCAGCGCGGTGATGAGGCCGGAAAGGGACAAGGACGTGCTGCTCTTGGCTGGGAAGGGAAAACGCCCGCCACGAAAGGCCGGGGGCGACCTGAATGTTACTTGCGGCGCGAAAGCACGGGCAAGTATGCTGGACACTGGTGGATCCCCGCCTCTGGCGGGCATTCAGACTAACGCATGCATTACCCGGAATCGCCTTGACCGACACCACCCCGCGCCCCGCGCCGAGCGAAAACCACCTCCTGATCAACGCCTATACGACGCATCCGGAGTCCCCCCTGCTGTCCGTCACCCGCCGCATCGCCGACAGCGGCTGCAATCTGGTGGACGCACGCCTGGCCACGGTCGGCCGCGATGTCTCGGTCACCGCCCTGGCCACCGGCTCGTGGGACTCGGTGGCCAAGCTGGAAGCGATGCTGACCCGGCTCGAGCGCGAGGAAGGCCTGAAGCTGGTCTGGTACCGCACCGCCGCCAAGCAGGCACAGTCCAACCTGCTGCCGTACATCGTCGAGGTGATCGCCGCCGACAAGCCGGGCATCCTGTTCCAGCTCGCCGATTTCTTCGACCGCCAGGGCATCACCATCGAGAACCTGCAGAGCACGCGCTACCGCGCCATGCAGACCGGTGCCGAAATGTTCAGCGCGCAGGTCACCATCGGCGTGCCGGCCAACATGCACATCGCCGCGCTGCGCGACGATTTCCTCGAGTTCTGCGACCACCTGAACTTGGACGCGATCATGGACCCGATGAAATTCTGATCGGACGTGCGGATTTTCGCGCGCCTCTCACGGGCGCGTGGCGTTTCATGCAATTGTCGTAGAAACAACCCAGGCTCGACAGAAGGACCTCATGAACAACGGCGATACCCTGGACAGCACCACCCTCTCCCTGCCGCTGGCACTGTCCGGTGGCGACCAGGCCACCCTCGGCGACTATGCCGGCCAGTGGCTGGTGTTGTACTTCTACCCCAAGGACAGCACCCCGGGCTGCACCACCGAAGGCATCGACTTCAATGCGCTGCTGCCGAAGTTCAGGAAGGCCGGTGCGGTCGTGCTCGGGGTATCGCGCGATTCGGTGAAGTCGCACGACAACTTCTGCGCCAAGCAGGGCTTCAGCTTCCCGCTGGTCAGTGATGGCGACGAAGCGCTGTGCAACGCCTTCGACGTGATCAAGATGAAGAACATGTACGGCAAGCAGGTACGTGGCATCGAACGCAGCACCTTCCTGATTTCCCCCGACAGCCGCATCGTGCAGTCCTGGCGCAAGGTCAAGGTTGCCGGCCATGCCGATGCCGTTCTCGCCGAACTGAAGGCCTCCCAGTCCAAGTGAGTCCCACTGCCTACTGTGTCTGCCATCACCCTGCCCCGCAGCAGGCCATGGTGGTTTTTCCCTGTCCGTAACCAGGAATCGACGATGACCCGAGGCAAGCGCATCTACGTGCTGGATACCAACGTGCTGATGCACGATCCCACCGCGCTGTTCAAATTCGAGGAGCACGACGTCTACCTGCCGATGCAGGTGATCGAGGAGCTGGACAACGGCAAGAAGGGCACCTCCGAAGCGAGCCGCAACGCCCGCCAGGTGAGCCGCTTCCTCAACGAGCTGGTGCAGGCATCGGGCCTGGACAACCTGGCCGACGGCATTCCACTGCAGCGACCCAACGGCCTGCAGCTGCGCGGCAAGCAGAGCGCGGGCAAGCTGCGATTCCAGACCAGCCATTTCGATGCCGGCAAGAGCTTCGGCAAGGTCATTCCGGACAACGCCATCCTCGGCGCGATCCTGGCCCTGAAGGAAGAGACCCCGGACCTGCCGGTGGTGTTCGTTTCCAAGGACATCAACCTGCGGATCAAGGCCGCCATCGCCGGCATCGTGTCCGAGGACTACGAGAACGACCGCGCGCTGGACGATTTCAGCCTGCTCTACACCGGCGCCACCGAGCTGCCGGAAGACTTCTGGAAGCGCCACGGCGACGACCTGCGCAGCTGGAGCGACAAGGGCCGTACCCATTACGAAATCCTTGCGCAGGACGGCGAGGAGTGGTACCCGAACCAGTACGTCTACCTGCCCGGCGAAGACGAGGTCGAACTGCGCGTCAGCCGCGTGGTCGGCGATGGCAAGGTGGTGCTGTCGCTGGTCGATGATTTCCGCCACGGCAGCCACGCCGTGTGGGGCATCAGTGCGCGCAACCGCGAGCAGAATTTCGCACTGAACGCACTGATGGACCCGGAGATCGACTTCGTCACCCTGCTGGGTACCGCCGGTACCGGCAAGACCCTGCTGGCGCTGGCCGCCGGCCTGGCCCAGACCATGGACCAGCAGCGCTACCGCGAGATCATCATGACCCGCGCCACGGTGAGCGTCGGCGAGGACATCGGCTTCCTGCCCGGCACCGAAGAAGAAAAGATGACACCGTGGATGGGCGCGCTGACCGACAACCTGGAAGTGCTCACGCACAACCAGGAAGGCGGCACCTGGGGCCGCCAGGCCACCAACGACCTGCTCGCCAGCCGCATCAAGATCCGCTCGATGAACTTCATGCGCGGTCGCACCTTCCTGTCCCGCTACCTGATCCTGGACGAGGCGCAGAACCTCACCCCGAAGCAGATGAAGACGCTGATCACCCGTGCCGGCCCCGGCACCAAGATCGTCTGCCTGGGCAACGTCGAGCAGATCGACACCCCGTACCTGACCGAAACCACTTCGGGCCTGACCTACGCGGTGGATCGCTTCAAGAACTGGCCGCATAGTGCACACATCACCCTGCGCCGTGGCGAGCGTTCGCGCCTGGCCGATTACGCTTCGGAGGTGTTGTGAACCGCTGCACCCGCCTGCTGCTGCCCACCGCTGCGATCACCCTCGCAGCCGTGCTCGGCGCCTGCACGACCACGCGCGGCCCGGCCAGCGTGCCGACCGCCGAGCGTACCGGCCAGTCCTGGGTGGTCACCCGCCCAATCATCGCCGCGCAGGTACTCGACACCTGCTCGCGACCCAGCCCCGGCCGCGAGGCCGGGCGGGTCAGCGGCTACTGGGCGCCCAGCCGGCAGCAGGTCGATCAGCTGGAAGCGCGGCTGTCATCGCTTGAGGCACAGGTGCCGAAGGTGCTGGACTTCGACCGCCAGTACGTCGGCATCGAAAGTGCCGGCAAGCGGCTGATCTACATCAACGCCTTCCATCTGCCCGACGACAGCGGCATCAATCCGGCACGGGAAGCGATCCGCGCCTGCGATGGCGGCGCGCAGTTCTGGGGCGCCGTGTTCGATCCGGCCAGCAACACCTTCAGCGAGCTGCAGTTCAACGGCGGCTTCGGCGGGCCCTGAGGGGCCCCGCCGATGGGAATACGCCTGCCCACCTGGGTCTGGATCGGCGCGGTCGCGCTGTCGTGCGTGGCCGGCATGGTGAATGTCGTCGGCTTCCTCGGTTTCGAACACCAGGCGGTCAGCCACATGACCGGCAGCACCAGCCAGCTGGGCATGGCGCTGGCCCAGGGGGACTGGCGAGCCGTGGGGCACCTGTGGGGACTGCTGATCGCCTTTTCGCTGGGTGCGATGCTCAGCGGCCTGCTGATCCAGGACAGCGCCCTGCAACTGGGCCGGCGCTATGGCGTGGCACTGGCGCTGGAGTCGGCGCTGCTGCTGATCGCCATTCCGCTCTTTGAACAACACCAGATCTGGGGCGCACTGGCCGCCGCCATGGCCTGCGGCCTGCAGAACGCGATGGCGACCACCTTCAGTGGCGCGGTGGTGCGCACCACCCACCTCAGCGGCATGTTCACCGACCTGGGCATCGGCCTCGGCCACCTGCTGCGCGGGCTGCCGCTGCAGGTGCGGCGCCTGACCCTCAGCGGACTGATCATCAGCGGCTTCCTCGCCGGAGGCGTCATCGGTGCCTGGCTGTTCGTGCGCTGGCAATACGACGCCCTGCTCGCCCCTGCGCTGCTGACCGGACTGACCGGACTGGGTTATGTCCTGTACCAGCAGTGGGCGCGTTGGCGGCATTGAGAGTCGCGCTGCGGGCGCCTGGGGGTCAGATCCCTTTTCCTGCGGAAATGGGATCTGACGCCGCCTGACGGATCAAAGGCATCCACGCATGGCGTGGATCTACCCTCCCCTGCGGGACCACGGCACAATCGCGTGATGAGCCCGACCACCCCCGTTTCCGCCCTCACCATCGCCGGCTCCGACTCCGGCGGCGGCGCCGGCATCCAGGCCGACCTGAAGGCCTTCGCCGCGCATCGCGTGCACGGTCTTTCGGCGATCGCCGCGATGACCGCACAGAACACCCGCGGCGTGACCGCCGTGCATGTGCCACCGATCGACTTCCTGCGTGCACAGCTGGACGCCTGCTTCGACGACTTCGACATCCACGCGGTGAAGCTCGGCATGCTGGCCAACGCCGACGTGATCAACGCCGTCGCCGACATACTGGAGAAGCATCGTCCGCCCCACGTGGTGCTGGACCCGGTGATGGTCGCCACCAGCGGCGCACGCCTGCTCGAAGACAGCGCATTGCAGGCCATGCGTGAGCGCCTGATCCCGCTGGCCACGCTGATCACCCCCAACACACCGGAAGCAGAACTGCTGGTCAGCCGGAAGATCAACAACGGCGATGACGCCGAACAGGCCGCCTCCGCCCTGCTCGACCTCGGCGCAGGCGCGGTGCTGCTGAAAGGCGGCCACCTGCTGGAAGGCAATCGCGTGATCGACCGTTACTTCGACGGTGTCAGCAGCGAAGAATTCATCCATGCCCGCCTGCCGCTGGACGCGCACGGCACCGGCTGCACGCTGGCCTCGGCCATTGCTGCGCAGCTGTGCAATGGCCTGAGCCTGGCCAATGCCTGCGAAGCCGGCATCGACTACGTGGCACGCGGGCTGCAGCAAGGCTATGCGCCGGGGCGCAGCGAGGTACGGGTGCTCGAGCACTTCGGCGCGGCGCCGCACGCATGAGCCTGACGCCGCGCATCCTCGCCGTGCAGTGCAACGACGGCCATCGCTACGAAGTGATCGCCTGCGTACCTGCACAGCCCATCGCACGCCTGCTGTGGCTGCCGGCACTGGGCGTAGCCGCGCGCCACTACCTGCCGCTGGCGCAGGCGCTGGCGGCGAAGGGCGTGGCGGTCTACCTGCATGAGTGGCGCGGCAACGGCAGCAGTTCGCTGCGGCCGTCGCGGACGCAGGACTGGGGCTATCGGGAGGTGCTGGAACAGGATCTGCCGGGCAGCCAGGCCGTTCTGGCTGCAGCGGATGACCAGGCTGGCGCCCTGCCCTGGATCATCGGCGGCCACAGCCTTGGCGGGCAGCTGGCCTGCGTGCACGCAGGCCGCAATCCGCAGCACTTCAACCGGCTGTGGCTGGCCGCCAGCGGCTCACCGTTCTGGCGTGGTTTTCCGCCCCCACGCGGCTGGCTGCTGCCACTGGTCTACCGCTTCCTGCCGTGGATCGCGCAGCGCCAGGGCGTCCTGCATGGCCGTCGCCTCGGCTTCGGCGGCACGGAGGCGCGTGGCCTGATCGCCGACTGGGCGCGTGTGGGCCTGAACAACCATTACGCCGCAGTCGGCATGGACGAAGACCTCGACGCACAGATGGCGCGCGTGCACGGCAGCGCGCAGGCGGTGCTGATGGAACATGACTGGCTGGCACCGACCGGATCGATGCGCGCGCTGCTGGCGAAACTGCCGAATGTGGTCGCGCAGCTGCGCGTGCTGTCGGCGCAGGAACTGGGTGCGCGCGCCGATCACTTCGCTTGGCTGAAGGCCCCGGACGCCGTGGCTGACAGCTTTTTCATTCAGTTGGATGAAAATTTTCACAAAACTGTTGACGGTGCGCGCCGACATCCGCATAATTCCGCTCCTGTCGCAGGGCGCCCGTAGCTCAGTTGGATAGAGTACCTGGCTACGAACCAGGCGGTCGGGAGTTCGAATCTCTCCGGGCGCACCACTCGACAGGTTTCCAGCATCCGCCGCTGGAAATAAGGTAAAATTTGATTGTGTACCGCGCGCCCGTAGCTCAGTTGGATAGAGTACCTGGCTACGAACCAGGCGGTCGGGAGTTCGAATCTCTCCGGGCGCACCATACACAGTCAGCACAACAAGTTTATGTAATTGGCGCCCGTAGCTCAGTTGGATAGAGTACCTGGCTACGAACCAGGCGGTCGGGAGTTCGAATCTCTCCGGGCGCACCATTACACCGAAACAGCAGGCCTCGGCCTGCTGTTTTTTTATATGCGTTTTTCGGCAGGGCTGCGCCCTGCACCTGCAGAGGCTTCAAGCCAAGGCAACGGCAACAGCAAACGCAAACGCTGGCATTCCGTGGGTTGGCGGGGCGGTGCCGGAGTGCGGGGACGCCGCAAGTACGTCCCTGTAGGCTTGGCAGCCGCATCCATGCGGCTGACACCCCGCACTCCGACACCGCCCCACCTCTGACAGATTTCCGCGATCTGATGGATCCACCCCATGCGTGGATGAATCTCCATCGAGTTCGAGTTCGAATATTTCGACAATTGATCGAAGAGCATCCACGCATGGCGTGGATCTACTGTGTCGACCAAGGTCGACACCCACCGATCGCACCAGCACCGACAGATCGCCTGAAACGGTCGAAGGCGGGGCGGGTCCGGTTGCGGGAGTGTCCGCGGCATGGACGCCGCGGCCAAGCCCCCATGGACGGGTTTACGGCGTCTCCCGCAACCGGATCCACCCCGCCATCCCTCAGCAAACCAGCTTCTGCTGTTGCTGTTGCTGTTGCTGTTGCTGTTGCTCTGGATCGTAGCGGGTGCAGGGCGCAGCCCTGCCGTACACCTACCCCCTGGCCATCGCCTGCCACCACTGCGAAAGCAGCTCCGGCCTGCGCAGGCGCTCTCGCCACCAGCGCAACGCGGCGCCGTCCTCGCCGGTGCGCCAGGCCAGCCAGAAGGTCTCTTCCGGCTTGTGTTCCTCCACCTCGCGGATCACCAGCTGGCCGCGTGCCACCGCAGCGCGCGCGCACGGCTCGGGCAGGAAGCCGAAGCCCACGCCTTCGCATTGCAGCTTCAGCTTGCTGGCCATGTCCGGCACCGTCAGCATCTCCTGCCCCATCAACAGGCCGACCGTGCGTGGCAACAGCCGCCGCGCCGAATCGGAGACCGCGATCGCGCAGTGCTCGGCCAGCTGGTCGCGCCCAAGCACGCCTGGTACTGCAGCCAATGGATGATCGGGCGCGACCGCGAATACGAACTCCACCGTCCCCAGCGGCTCAACCACGTAACCGCCACCACTGGGCCCCTCGCCCGGCGCGCCGACCAGCAGGTCGGCACGGCGATCCAGCAGGGCCTCCCAGGTACCGGACAGGGCCTCGCCGATCAATCGCAGCCGGGTCGGTGCCTCGGCCTCACGGAACGCGGCGATGTCCGGGCCCAGCAGCCAGGTCGGGAACACCGAGTCCACCGCCAGGGTCAGCTCGGTCTCCCAGCCCGACGCCACCCGGCGTACCCGCAGCTCCAGCTCGCGGGCCGCGCGCAGCAGATGCCGCCCCTCGTCCAGCAACGCGCGCCCAGCCTCGGTGGGCTCGGCGCGCGGGCCAATCCGGTCGAACAACTGCACGCCCAGATCCTCCTCCAGCTTGGCCACGGTGTAGGAGATGGTCGAGGGCACCTTGTGCAGGGCCTTGCCGGCGCCGGCGAACGAGCCGCGGCGGTCGATGGCGTCCAGGATCTGCAGGGCATCGAGGCTGAGCTTGAGCATTCGAATTTTTCGATGATGGCTGTCAAAACTATCCGTTTTTCAAACCCGGTGCGCAAGCGGATACTTCTCTCCAACGGGGAAACACAGCGGCCACTGGCCCGCCCCCGCCCCATCGAAAACATCGAACAAGGAGATTCCATCATGCTGCAGATCCGCAAGAGCGCTACCCGTGGCCTGGCCGAGCATGGCTGGCTGTCCTCGCGCCATACCTTCTCCTTCGCCAACTACTACGACCCGCGTTACGTCAGCTTCGGGCCGCTGCGGGTGATCAACGAAGACAAGGTGATCGGCGGCCAGGGCTTCGGCACCCACGGCCACAGCAACATGGAGATCATTTCCTACGTGCTGGGCGGTGCGCTGGAACACAAGGACTCGATGGGCACCGGCTCGGTACTGCGCTACGGCGACGTGCAGCGCATGAGCGCCGGCAGCGGCGTCACCCACAGCGAGTTCAACCACTCGGCCGACGAGACCGTGCACTTCCTGCAGATCTGGATCTTCCCGGACACCGAGAACATCGCGCCGTCCTACGAGGAGACCCACTTCACGCCGGACAGCAAGCGCGGACAGCTGCGCCTGATCGCTTCGCCGGACGGTGCCGACGGTTCGCTGCGCATCCACCAGGATGCCCGCATCTTCGCCACCATCCTTGATGGCGGCCAGAAGCTGCACCATGCCCTCGGCAACGGCCGTGGCGCTTACGTGCAGGTGGCGCGTGGCCAGCTGCAGGTCAACGGCATCACCCTGGAAGCCGGTGACGCACTGCAGGTCAGTGACGAAGCGCAGCTGACCCTGGAAAACGGCAACGACGCCGAAGTGCTGGTGTTCGACCTGCCGCTGTGACGACAACGCCCGCGATGCCATCCAGCATCGCGGGCGTCCTTGTAGAGCCGAGACCATGCTCGGCTGGCTGTCAAACCGCAGCCGAGCGTGGGCTCGGCTCTACAGGGCCCGCGTCAGAACCTGTAATTCAAGCTCAACCGAGCATTACGCGGCTCGCCCCAGGTGCAGGTGCTGTACCAGCTGAAGATCGTGCGGCAGTTCCACCGCCTGCACGCGGTCATGGCCACTGCCATGCAGTTGCACAATTACCTTGGCCCAGCGTGCGGCCCCGCCCCGGAATCCATGGACGAGGAGGATGGTCGATGTCGTGCTCATGCGCAGATTTCCGGGAGCGGCCAGGCGGAATGCCAACCGCCGCCACTGTCAGCGTGTGGCGTCACCCCCTGGAGACGCGATCGGGACACTGCAATCGTATGCGCCGTCCGATGTCATCCATGGCACTTGCCGATCCCGGCTGCAAACGTTTTCATGACCGCATTCCCTGGAGATCTCCACCGCGCATGACGCCCTCATCCCCACGTGCCCAGCAGCACGCCACCCGCGCCGCCTTCTTCATCCCCGGATTCGCTACCGCCGCCTGGGCGCCGATGGTGCCCTACGCCAAAGCCCAGGCCGGGCTGTCCGATGCCAGCCTGGGCGCGGTGCTGCTGTGCCTCGGCCTCGGCTCGCTGCTGGCGATGCCGCTGGCAGGCGCGCTGACCGGGCGGTTGGGCTGCCGCCGGGTGATGGTGATCACCTGCGCGATGATCCTGTGCGCCCTGCCCCTGCTGGTACTGGCGCCAACACCACTGGCACTCGGCGCGGCGCTGTTCGTGTTCGGCGCTGGCGTGGGCGCACTGGACTGCGCGGTGAACATGCAGGCGGTGGCGGTCGAGCGCGATGCCGGGCGGCCGATGATGTCGGGCTTCCATGCCTTCTACAGCATCGGCGGCTTCGTCGGCGCCGGCTGCATGACCGGCCTGCTGGTGCTTGGAACGCCGTTGTGGATGGCCGCGCTGGTCTCTGTGGCAGCACTGCTGCTGGTTACGGTCCTGTCGGCGCCGCACTGGCGCCCACAACGGATCCTGCATGAAGGACCGTTGCTGGCACTGCCGCACGGCGTAGTGTTGTTCATCGGCGTGCTGGCCTTCGTGGTGTTTCTTGCCGAGGGCTCGATGCTGGACTGGAGCGCGGTGTTCCTGGCCGAAGTGCGGCAGGTGCCGCGTGACCAGGCCGGGGCTGGCTTTGCGGTGTTCACCCTGGCAATGACCGCGATGCGGTTGTTCGGCGATGGCATCGTCGAGCGACTTGGCCGCACCCGCACGATCGTGATCGGCGGCATCACTGCAGCGGCCGGCTTCAGCCTCGCCACGCTGGTGCCATCGTTCCCGGTGGTACTGGCCGGCTACGTGCTGGTCGGGCTGGGCTGCGCCAACATCGTGCCGGCGCTGTTCTCGATGGCCGGCCAGCAGCGGGTGATGCCGGAGAGCATCGCCATCACCGCGGTCACCACGCTGGGCTACGCCGGCATCCTCGCTGGCCCGGCAGCCATCGGTGCGCTGGCGCACGCCACCGGCCTCGGCTTCGCCTTCCTGTGCGTGGCCGCCCTGCTGCTCGGCGTAGCCGCCTCCGCGCGCGCACTGGCACAACGCCTGCCCTGACACAAAAAGGAGGCAGAGGGGATCAAGCCGT
Organism: Stenotrophomonas sp. YJH_SMC_17; assembly: GCF_059371655.1. Classification (NCBI taxonomy): domain Bacteria; kingdom Pseudomonadati; phylum Pseudomonadota; class Gammaproteobacteria; order Lysobacterales; family Lysobacteraceae; genus Stenotrophomonas; species Stenotrophomonas sp. YJH_SMC_17. The sequence continues at coordinate 329,096 of NZ_JCAFUU010000001.1, forward strand.
TTCCCGCACACCTGCGGACAGAAACGACTTGATCCCTCCGCCCCGCTTTCTCAGGTGTGGGTCAGCCACTCGGCCTGGGCTGGCAGCTGCGGGGCCGGGCAGGCGCTCTGCGGGTGGTGCTCGTCGCGCGCCATCCAGTCGTCGACCACGCCGGCCAGCAGGTCCAGCCGCAGCGGCAGGGTGATGTGGTCCTCGCCGCGCATCTCGATGTAGTGCGCGCGCGGGTTGGCCAGGGCCAACTCTCGGCCCTGGCTGACCGGAATGTGCTGGTCGCCCTGCCCGTGCAGCAGCAGTACGCAGGCGCGGGTATCGGCCAGCGCGCGGGCCACGTCCACCCGGTCCAGATCGACGTCGATGCGGCGGCTGGCGGCGGCGATCACCTGGTTGATGTCCTGGCCGCCGTAGCGCCAGCGCGCGTAGGAGGCCACCGCCTGCGCCTTCAGGCCTTCCGGCTGCAGGCCCATCAGGTGCGGAATCATCGTGCGGATGGCCACGCCGGCGTTGGCGAACGATTCCATCGCCACCACGCCTTCCACCTGGTCCCCCAGCTTGTCGGCGGTGAACACGGCCGTGGCCGCCCCGTACGACACCCCGAACAGATACAGCGGGCCGGTCACTTCGCCGCGCGCACGCAGCTCGTTGATCACATCGACCACATCGTCCGATTCATAGGTGCCATAGCCGGAAGGCCCCGCACCGGACTGGCCATGATTGCGCAGGTCCAGCGTGACCACGCGGTAGCCGGATTCGGCCAGCTGCAGCGACCAGGGCAACATCGAATCACCGTTCATCATCCAGCCGTGCAGCAGCACCACGGTGCCGCGCGGCACCTGCGCATGGAACGGCTGCGGTACCGCCAGGCTCAGCCCGGTGTCCAGCGGCAGGCCGTTCTCGTGGCGCTGCGGCAGGTAGCGGTAACGCGCACCGTAGTCGCCGGGGTCGAACACGCGCCAGAAGATCGGCACGCCATCGCGCCCCGGCGCGAAGCCATGGCGGTTGGGCAGTGCGGCGATGGCCGCGGCGATGCGCGGACGATCGAGCAGGGTCGACACGCCACCCGGCGCGATCAGCCGATCGGCGAGCGAGGTGGACGAGGCATTGATCGAGGAGGAGCATGCAGCCAGCCACAGGCCGGCGCACGCCAGCAACAACAGCAGCAGGCGCTTCATGGGCAATCAGGGAAAAGGTGCGACAGCGTGGCAGGTTAGCGATGCGGTAGCGGGCCATCTATCGCGCGCGGATGACGGCTTGATGACAGCGCAGGAACGATTCAGCTTGGTGCACAGGCTGTATCCGTACGGTCATTGATCCGGATCAATGAACGCGCGCGCGGGAGTGCCCACAGTGCCGCCATGCGCACCTCGCTCAAGCTCGCCCTTGCCCTGGCCGCCACCGTGGCCGCCGCTTACGGCATCGCCCGCACCACGCCCTACTGGTTTGCGCCGCGGCAGACGGGCCAGGTCGATATCAACGACCCGACGCTGATCGCGCAGGGCCAGTACCTGTCGCGCGCCGCCGATTGCGCGGCCTGCCATACCGCACCGGGCGGCAAGCCGTTCGCCGGTGGCCTCGGCATGCAGACGCCGATGGGCACGATCTACTCGACCAACATCACGCCCGATCCGCAGACCGGCATCGGTGCCTATGACTACGCCGACTTCGAGCGTGCAGTGCGCCGCGGCATCCGCCACGATGGCCAGCCGTTGTATCCGGCCATGCCGTACGCCTCGTATGTGATCGCCAGCGATGCGGAGATCAAGGCGCTTTACGCCTATTTCATGGGCTCGGTACAGCCGGTGAAGCAGGACAACGCCGACAGCACCATCCCGTGGCCGGCCAACATGCGCTGGCCACTGGCCTGGTGGCAGCTCCTGTTCGCACGCCCGCGCAGCTTCAACCCGGATCCGAAGCTGGATGCCGGTCAGCAGCGCGGCGCCGAACTGGTGGAAGGCCTGGCCCATTGTGGTGCCTGCCATACCCCCCGCGGCCTGGCTTTCCAGGAAAAGGCGATGGCTGACGATGGCAGCCGCCAGTTCCTGTCCGGCTCGGTGCTGGAAGGCTGGTATGCGAAGAACCTGCGCAATGAATCGACCGGGTTGGCCAGCTGGAACGAAGGCGAGATCGTCGACTTCCTGCGCACTGGCCGCACCGATCGTTCGGCGGCCTTCGGCGGCATGGCCGACGTGGTCGAGCACAGCACGCAGTACCTGTCCGACGCTGACCTGCTGGCGATGGCACGCTACCTGAAGCAGCTGCCCGCCCGCGATGGACGAAGCGCGCAGTGGTCGCCCGGCACCGATACGACCACCGCCGCACTGCGCAGCGGCGATTACCGGGTGGCCGGATCGCTGGCCTATGCCGAGCACTGCCAGGCCTGCCATCGCGCCGACGGCCGCGGCATGCCGCGCGTCTATCCGGCCCTGGCCGGCAACTCGATCGTGTTCGCCGATGATCCCAGCTCGCTGGTCCAGGTGACCCTGATCGGCGGCCGCACGCCGCATACGCCGCATGACCGCATGGCCTTCACCATGCCCGGCTTCGAGCAGCTGCCGAACGCGAAGCTGGCACAGATCCTGACTTTCATCCGCAGCAGCTGGGGCAACCAGGCCAGCGCGGTGAGCGAGGTCGACGTGGCGCGGATGCGCCGGGTGGTACGCGACAAGCCGGTGCACTACGTTCCGCAGGAGGCCACACGATGAAGCGCTCGCGCAGACGTTCCCGCCTGCTGATCGGCAGCGCGATCACCATGGCGCTGCTGGCCGGTGCTGGCACCCTTGCCTATCGCCACCTGTACCCGGACCTGGATGCCGCCGTGGCCAGCACGATGGATATCCTCGATGCGCACGGCCCGGACCTGGATGCCGCCGTGGCCAGCACGATGGATATCCTCGATGCGCACGGCAAGGTGGTCGGCCACTACCACGCGCCCAGTGCCGAAGAGATCGCCGGGCTGGGCAATGCCGAGTCGGTGATGCTGGGTCGCCGCCTGCTCAACGAAACCGCGAGGCTGCTGCCGGACAATGTCGGCAACGATCTGAACTGCAATTCGTGCCACATGGCCGAAGGCAAGCGACCGTTCGGCAACCACTATTTCAACACCGGCGGTGGTGCCTATCCGCGTTACATGCCCCGCCCGGGCAAGGTGATCGGGCTGGCCGAGCGCATCAATGGCTGCCTGCAGCGTTCGATGAACGGCAAGCCTCTGCCGAAGGACGCACCGCAGATGCGCGCGATGCTCGACTACATGGCGTGGTTGAGCAGCCCCGTGCCAGACGGTGCAAAGGTCGCCGCCCCCAGCGAAGGGCCGATCGACAGCACGCTGACACCGGACCCGATCCGCGGCCAGGCGCTGTACGCCGTGCAGTGCGCAGCGTGTCACGGCGACAACGGCGAAGGCCGGCGCGACGCCAGCGGTGACATCGCCTTCCCGCCGCTGTGGGGCGACCACAGCTTCAACATCGGTGCGGGCATGGCGCGCCTCTACAAGGCCGCCGGCTTCATCAAGCACAACATGCCACCGGCAGTGACCCGCGAGCCCCCGCTCGGGCAACAGTTGCTGCCCGACAAGGATGCCGTGGACATCGCCAGCTACTTCATCAACCAGCCGCGACCGGACTTCGCCAACAAGACCAAGGACTGGCCGCGCGACCCGAAGCCCAAGGACGCGCGCTACTGAGCACGCCGCGGGTCAGCGCTTGACCAGCTCGACCCGGCGGTTGCGCGCCTTGCCGTCCTCGCTGCCGTTGTCGGCCACCGGTTTGTCGGCGCCGAAGCCGGCTGCCCGCAGGCGGTCAGGCGCGATGCCCTGGGCGGTGAGCGCGGCCACCACCGACGTCGCACGGTCCTGCGACAGGGTGCGGTTGTGTGCTGCGGCACCGCTGTTGTCGGTGTGGCCTTCAATCGAGAGCTTCAACGAAGGATCGCCACGCAGAAGGTCCAGCACCTGCGCCAGCTGCGGTTCGGAGGTTGGCAGGATCTGTGCCTTGTCAGTGGCAAAGTTGACCTGGATCGCCACCCGGCCATCACTGTCGAGCTTCTTCTTCAGCGCATCGGCCGGCAGCAGCGCCGCTGTCTGCGCGAATCCCTTGCGCTCGGCCACCACCCAGCCGGCACTGAGGTATTCCAGCCGCGCGTGCACCCACACCTGGCGGCCATCGGCCAGGTCCACGCGGTAGACCACGCTGTCGTAGTTGTTCCAGTTGTAGCTGGCGGATTCGCTGTAGGCCGACTGCACCTGCTTCGAAACGCCCTCGGCGGCCTCGAGCGGAATACGGCCCTCGAACACCTTGGTGCCCTTTGCCTGCTCCATCATCGCTTCGAGGTTGCGGCGTACTTCATGCATCGAGTACTCACGCTCGCCCTTGTCGAAGTCGGCAGCGAAGATGCGGCCCTCGACCTGCTCGAAATGATCGCCGGTCCAGAACGGGAAGGCATCGAAGTCACGCTGCTTGGCCTTGTTGCGGTCGCGATAGCCGGCGGGCAGGGACAGGTGCGGGAAGGTCTCCAGCCACTGTGCGGTGGCCTTGAATGGCACTTCATCCACCACCACCAGGCCGGCGCCGTTGCTGTCGACTTCCAGCTGCACCCAGACGTTGCGGTTGGCCTGGCGCAGTACGTAGACCGTGGTCGGTGCATCCTGTTCACCGTTCACCGCATCGATGAATCCGCCACCGATCTCGCCTTCCAGCTGCGGGCCGTAGTAGATGTCGCGCCGCAGCGTGCCTTCGAACACCTTGCGGCCACCGGCGGCGGTGATCACGCCATCGAAATTGCGCTGCACTTCCAGTGCGGAGAACGTTTTGTCGGGAGCGCCCTGGGAGTCTGCAACGATGCGTGCCGACCAGCTCGGCCCCTCCACCCAGTGCACGCCGTCGCCCATGCGGAACGGGAAGCGTGCCCAGGCGCGTGGGTGCGGGGCGTTCTGTGGCGCGTAGCCCTGCGGCAGGCTGAAGAACGGCAGCTCGCCCAGCACGGCGTCACTCAGTGGCACGCTGGCGATATCGAACGGCACCTGCGGTACTGGTTTGCCATCGCGATCGGTCAGGCCCGCGCCCTCGGCAGGTGCCGGAGATCCCGCTGACGTGACGGCCGGCGCTGCGGTCTCGCCCGCCGTCGGTGGTGCCACCGGTGCCACCTGTTCGTCTGGCGGCGTGCGGTTGCACCCCGCCAACAGCACCAGGGCTGCGCCCCCCAACCAGATCTTCGATCGCATCTGCATCGCCACCACCTCAGGTCCATTGAAGCGCCGAGCATACCCGAAGGCCGTGACCGGCCCCACAGTGCCATCGTAGTTGCGCGGCCACGTCATGCCGATGTCATTGGCGCTGCCGACACTCGGGGGCTTCCCTCCCTTGCAGGTCCGGTTTCGATGCGAACGATTGCGCGCTTTCCCCGTATTTCGCTGCTTGCCCTGCTGATCGCCCCCGCACTGGACGCCCTGGCCGAAGCACCGCAGGGCGAGGCGGCCGAAGCGCGCAGCAGTGATGCCCGTACCCTGGACCAGGTGCAGGTGATCGGCCAGGCCACCAGCTACGCCAAGACCTCGGTACGCGCGGAGACGCTGAACCGGCAGACAGTGATGAGCAGCGTCAACGACGCGCTCAACGAAGTACCCGGCGTGGTGGTCAGTGAAGCCGATGCGACAGGTTCTTCGGTATGGGGCACGCAGATCAGCATGCGCGGCTTCGTCACCAACCGCGATACGCAGCAGATTGGTACCACCATCGATGGCCTGCCGAACGGTGGTTCGGGCTACGGCGGCGGCTCGCTGGCCAACCGCTACATCGACACCCTCGACCTGGAGACGGTGGAGGTCAGCCAGGGCACCGCCGATATCTCCTCGCGCTCGAACGAGGCGCTGGGCGGCACGCTCAACTTCCTCACCAGCGATCCGCTGCAGGACAGCCGCCTGCGCTTCGTGGTCGGCGCAGGTGACAACGATGCGCGCAAGTACTACGTGCGCTACGACACCGGCCTGCTCGGCGGCCACACCCGTGCCTGGGTCAGCGCCTCCTCGTCGAAGGTGCACGACTGGATCGACGGCACCGGTCACGCCAGCAACGACCACATCGCCGGCAAGTTCATCACCGAACTGGATCGCTGGACGCTGACCGGCTACCTGTCCTACAACGACGCCGACGAGCCCGAATACACCAGCGTTTCGCCGACGGGCTTCGCCACCAACCCGGAGCGCGACAACCTGGTGGGCACCCTGACCGGCATCCCGTACCTGGACCAGAACTACCGCTCCGGTTCGCGTGCGCTGCGCGAGAACACCTTCGGGTACCTGCGCGCGGCGTTCGATGGCGGCAATGGATTCAAGGCCTCGATGGCCGCCTACGGGCACCGCATGCAGGGCCGTGGCGACTGGCTGCCACCGTACCTGGCACAGGTCAGCGATGACGGTGCGGGCCGCCCCGAGTCGGAGTACATCGGAGGAAAGACCGTGTACGGCGGCAGCAACCGTGGCCAGATCTTCTTCGTCAATCCCGACGGCAGCGCCGCACAGCGCCTGGCCAGCTGCACGCCGCGGCCGGGCTTCACCGCCGAGTACGATCCGAACTGCTACGCCGGCAATGTACTTGGCGCGCAGTCGTATCGCCATACCCACTACGACAACGACCGCGTGGGCGTGACCGCTGACGTCGAGTGGCGGCAGACCTTCGGCGCGCTCGACAACACCATCCGTGGCGGCCTGTGGGTGGAGAAACTGGACCGTTCGGCGCGCCGCGACTGGCATCGCCTGCTCGCTGTCGGCCAGAGCATCGACTTCGACCACCAGCCGTACTGGGTGCAGTTCGAGGACAAGTACAAGGTCGACGAGCAGATGTACTACGTCGAGGACGTGGCCCGCTTCGGTCCGTTCAGCGCGCGCCTGGGCGTGAAGCAGTTCTTCGTCGACCAGTTGCGCCGCCGCGTGATCGGTGCCAGCGAGCACGTGACCTCCGACTCCAGGTCCGATCCGCTGCTGTCCACCGGCGTCACCTGGGCGCCGGGCGTGGAAGGCATGGAGCTGTTCGCCGGCTTCTCGCAGAACTTCGCCGCGATTCCGTCCGGCGTGCTTGGTGAAACCGACCCGCAGCGCTTCCGCAACGTCGAGCCCGAAACCGCCGACAACATCGAAGTGGGCATGCGCCTCAGCCGCTGGCCGCTGACCGCCTCGGTCACGCTGTACAACATCAAGTTCGACAACCGCATCGTCTACCTGCCGGCGGGCTTCGTCAGCGGTATCGATTACCTGGGCGAGACCGACGGTGTCTACGAGAACTTCGGTGGCGTGGAAAGCAACGGCCTGGAAGCGGCGTTCGGTTATGGCTGGGACAATGGCTGGCGGATCAACGCGGCCTACACCTACAACCGCTCCAAGTACCTGGGCAGCGGCACTGCCGCACGTGATGCCCAGCTGGGCATCGTCGACGGCGCCAAGGTGATCGGCCAGCCGGAGAACACCCTGGTGCTGTCGGCCGACTGGCAGGGCGCCAACTGGAACTTCGGCCTCTCCGGCCGCTACCTGGGCACGCGCTACCTCGATGCCGCCAACGTCAACAGGCTGCCGTCGGCCACGGTGTTCAACGCCAACATCGGCTTCGACCTGCAGGGCCTGTCGCCACGGCTGAAGGGCTTGGGTGCCAACCTGGTGGTGAGCAACCTCACCGATAAGCGGTATCTTGCAGGGGTGGACGGCCGCGACAACGCCTTCATCGGCGCTCCGCGCACCGTCGGCATCTCCTTCCGCGTGGACCTGTGAGTGAGCCCGTGACCGATATCGGCCGACGCCGGTTGTTGCAGGCCGGCGTTGCCGCCGGCCTTTCTCCGCTGCTGCCCAGCATCGCCCGAGCCGCAGCGATCGCCCCTGCCGCGCAGACGCGCAGCCTGGAAGACCTGCAGCACATCGTGGTGTTCATGCAGGAGAACCGTTCGTTCGACCACTACTTCGGCACGCTGCCGGGGGTACGTGGCTTTGGTGATCGGTTCGTCGCCCCGGCCGCCGCGCTGCAAGCAGGTGGCCGCACCCGCAGCCTGTGGCTGCAGCCCGATGCCAGCGGCGAGCGAGCGATCGCGCCGTTCCCGCTGGATACCGCCGCGCACTTCGGCTACATGCGCGTGGAAGGTACGCCGCATACCTGGCCCGATGCGCAGCGCGCCTGGGACCATGGCCGCATGGGGCAATGGCCGAAGGCCAAGCAGAACCACTCGATGGGCTACTTCCAGCGCAGCGACCTGCCGTTCCAGTTCGCGCTGGCCGATGCCTTCACGATCTGCGATGCGTACCACTGCGCCATGCAGGCCGGCACCAACCCGAACCGGGTGTTCCTGTGGACCGGCCACAACGATGCACAGGCCCGTGCCGGTGGCCCGGTAATCGCCAACTCGCATGACAACTTCCCCGAACACGGCGGGCATCCGGCGTCGTACCGCTGGACCAGCTATGTCGAGCGCCTGCAGAACGCCGGCGTGTCCTGGCAGATCTACCAGGACATGGCCGACAACTTCACCGACAACCCGCTGGCCGGCTTCGAGGCGTTCCGTCGTGCCTACAGCGCGGCACCCGGACATGATCCGCAGCTGCGCGCACGCGCTGTCAGCACCCGTGGCCTGCCACAGCTGCGCCAGGACGTACTCGACGGGCGCCTGCCTCAGGTCAGCTTCATCATCGCCGATGCCGCCGGCAGCGAACATCCTGGCCCGTCCAGCCCGGCCCAGGGCGCGGCCTATACCGCGCGCGTGCTGGATGCGCTGACCGCCGATCCGGAAGTGTGGAGCCGCACCGCCCTGCTGCTGATGTTCGACGAGAACGACGGATTCTTCGACCACATGCCGCCACCGGCCCCTCCCTCAGCGGTGAACGGTGGATGGGCAGGTGCCTCGTCGGTCAGTACCGAGGGCGAGTATCACCGTCATCCCGCACCGGGCGACGAGAAGTACGATGCCGCCGAACTGCGCGGGCGCCCGTATGGTCTCGGTCCGCGTGTGCCGCTGTACGTGATTTCGCCGTGGAGCCGCGGCGGCTGGGTCGATTCGCAGGTGTACGACCACACCTCGGTCATGCGCCTGATCGAACGTCGCTTCGGCGTGGCCGCACCGGACATCTCGCCGTGGCGCCGTGCGGTCTGCGGGGATCTGAGCAACGCGTTCGACTTCGCCCAGCGTGATACCCGGCCGTTCGTGCGCGGCCTGCCGGACGTGAGCGCGGTGGCCGCGCGTGCCGCCGCCCTGCCGGGACGCACCGTGCCCGCGTTGCCCGAGGGACTGAAGCCGGCGAAACAGGAAAGCGGTGTACGCCCGGCGCGTGCCCTGCCCTACCGGCCGCAGGCATCGATCGCTGCGGTCGACGCTGCGGGCGTGGATCTGACGTTGTCCTGCGAAGGCGCAGCGGCTGTGCTGCATGTCTACGACCGGCTGCGGCTGGATGCGGTGCCACGCCGCTACACGCTGCTGCCCGGTAGGCCGCTGCGCGAGCGCTGGCCGCTGGATGCCCAGGGCCGCTATGACCTGTGGTTGCTCGGCCCGAACGGCTTCCACCGCCACTTCAAGGGCAGTGCCAAGGCATCCGCGGTCCAGGCCACGGTCGAGCGTGCGGATGGCCAGCTGCGGCTGCGCCTGCGCAACCTGGGTGACAGCGCGCAGCAGGTGCGCGTGCAGGCGGGGGCCTATGCCGGGCACATGCCCGAGCAGACTCTGGCACTGCCGGCGCATGCGGAGACCTCGATCGCCTGGGATGCGCCCCCTACCGCAGGCTGGTACGACCTGCAGCTCAGCGCGGGTGAAAGCGTGCTGCGCCTGGCCGGACGCGCCGAGGATGGCCGCCCCGGCACCAGCGACCCGGCAATGGGAAGCGAGCCATTGCGCTTCGATCACGATTAGGCAATCACGCCCTTATGGAGCCGAGCACGGCTCGGCTCTACACAAGCGAAGCAACACTGGATTGGCGCAGACCCAAGCCGCGCCCGTCTACCCGCGATCCGGACACGCGCCTACGCTTGTCTCCTCGGTGGCCGCCACGGCCGCCCTTCGCGTCACGGCCCTGCCGTTGCGACCCCGCTCCAGTGCTGTGCGCCCTGCCGGTGTTGTCGCCCAGGCAGACGTCCGACCGGCGCCCTCTGGAGACCGTCATGAACCAAGCCCTGATCCCCTTCGATACCGATCCGCTGGAAACGCGGGAGTGGCGTGAATCGCTGGAGGCGGTGATGCAGGCCGGCGGCCGGCCGCGCGCGCACTACCTGATCGACCAGCTGAGCGATCTGGACGCCCAGCAGCACGGCGACCTGCATACCCGTGCTTGGACCGCCTACGTCAACACCATCCCGCCCGAGCGCCAGCCGGCCTACCCCGGTGACCTGGCCATCGAGCGCCGCCTGAACGCGATGATCCGCTGGAACGCGATGGTGATGGTGCTGCGCGCCGGCAAGCACTCCAACGTCGGTGGCCACATCGCCACCTACCAGTCCGCGGCGGTGCTGTACGACGTGGGCTTCGATCACTTCTTCCGTGGCCGCACCGATACCTTCGACGGCGACATGATCTACATCCAGGGCCACTCCGCACCGGGCATCTATGGCCGCGCGTACGTCGAAGGCCGCATCGATCCGGCACGGATGGACAACTTCCGCCGTGAAGCCGGTCGCGAAGGCCTGTCCTCGTATCCACACCCACGCCTGATGCCGGAGTTCTGGCAGTTCCCCACCGTGTCGATGGGACTGGGCCCGCTGACCGCCGCCTACCAGGCGCGCTACATGCGCTACCTGGAATACCGCGGTCTGAAAGAACACCAGGGCCGCAAGGTCTGGGCCTTCCTCGGTGACGGCGAGATGGACCAGCCCGAATCGCTGGCGGCGATCTCGCTGGCCGGCCGCGAGCGGCTGGACAACATCGTGTTCGTGGTCAACTGCAACCTGCAGCGCCTGGATGGTCCGGTACGCGGCAACGCCAAGGTCATCCAGGAACTGGAAGGCACCTTCCACGCAGCCGGCTGGAACGTGATCAAACTGATCTGGGGTAGCGGCTGGGACGACCTGCTGGCCCGCGACCACAGCGGCCTGCTGCGCCAGCGCATGATGGAATGCGTGGACGGCGACTACCAGACCTTCAAGTCGCAGAGCGGCGCCTATGTGCGCGAGCATTTCTTCGGCCGCCACCCTGAGCTGCTGGAACTGGTCGCGCACATGAGCGACGACGATATCTGGGCGCTGGCGCGTGGCGGCCATGATCCGCAGAAGGTCTTCGCTGCGTACCAGCAAGCGGTGAACACCAGCGGCCGGCCGACGGTGATCCTGGCCAAGACGGTCAAGGGTTTCGGCATGGGCGAAGCCGGCGAAGGCCAGAACATCAACCACCAGCTGAAGAAGATGAGCGCCGATGCGGTGCGTGCCTTCCGCGATCGTTTCAACCTGCCGGTCAGCGACGAGCAGCTGGAGGACATGCCGTATCTGCGTCCGGAGCCGGGCAGCCCCGAGGCGACCTACTTCGCCGAGCGCCGCCGCATCCAGGGCGGCCAGCTGCCGGCGCGGCTGGCGAAGGTCGATCCGCTGCCGCTGCCGCCGCTGTCGATCTTCAACACCCAGCTGCAGGGCAGTGGAGATCGCGGCCAGTCCACCACCATGGGCTTCGTGCGCATCCTCACCCGCCTGCTGAAGGACCCGGACCTGGGCAGGCTGGTGATTCCGATCGTGCCCGATGAATCGCGCACCTTCGGCATGGAAGGCCTGTTCCGCCAGATCGGCATCCACTCCTACCTGGGCCAGTTGTACACACCGCAGGATGCCGGCCAGCTGAGCTACTACAAGGAGGCCAAGGACGGCCAGATCCTGCAGGAAGGCATCAACGAATCCGGAGCGATCTGTTCGTGGATCGCCGCCGGCACCGCCTACAGCAATCACGGCCTGGCCACGATTCCGTTCTATATCTTCTATTCGATGTTCGGCCTGCAGCGCGTTGGCGACCTCGCTTGGGCCGCCGCCGATGCACGTACGCGCGGCTTTCTGCTCGGTGCCACGTCGGGCCGCACCACGCTGATGGGCGAAGGCCTGCAGCACGATGACGGCCACAGCCACGTGCTGTCGTCGGTGATTCCCAGCTGCGTGTCCTACGACCCGACCTACAACTACGAGCTGGCGGTGATCATCCACGACGGCCTGCGCCGCATGTATGTCGAGCAGGAAGACATCTACTACTACATCACCGTGCTCAACGAGAACTATCCGCAGCCGGCACTGCCCGAAGGTGCCGAGGCCGGCATCCTGAAGGGCCTGTACCTTCTGCATCCGGCACCGGCCGACAACGCCTCGCAGCCGCGCGTGCAGTTGATGGGCAGCGGCGCAATCCTGCGCGAAGTGGAAGCGGCGGCTGCGCTGCTGCAGCAGGACTTCGGTGTCGCCAGCGATGTCTGGAGCGCGACCAGCCTGACCGAACTGCGTCGCGACGGCCTCGCCGTCGAGCGCTGGAACCTGCTGCACCTGGCCGAGAAACCGCGCGTACCCTACGTGCAGCAGTGCCTGCTGGGCCACGAAGGCCCGGTGGTGGTGGCCACCGACTACATGAAGATCGTCGGCGACCAGATCCGTCCCTTCATCAACGACCGCCGCTTCACCGCATTGGGCACCGATGGCTTCGGCCGTTCCGACACGCGTGAATCACTGCGCACGTTCTTCGAAGTGGATCGTCACTTCATCGTACTGGCCGCCCTGAAGTCGCTGGCCGATGAAGGCCGCATCGAGCGCTCGCGGATGCAGCACGCCATCGACAGGTACGGCATCGACTCCGGCAAGCGCGATCCGGCCGCGGCGTAAGGCGGCTGCATTCGCCACGCCCGCGGTACGGGCGTGGTGTATGCATCGCTAGGGCACCCGCTTGAACAGATTGGTCTGCAGGATCGGCGTACCGTCGTGGCCGTAGAACGCCTTGGTCTCGGTCATCGTCGTGCGGTCGGCGGCCACGGTATAGATGCGGGTGGACGCGGGCGTGCCATGGTCCACCAGCTGCATCACCAGGGTGTTCGGCGCCGGCAGTTTCAGGTTGGCCTTGTCCGCGCCGTAGGTGCCGGACAAAGGCCCCGGCGTGCCGTCGAGGGACAGCGTGCCATCGGACTTCATGGTCATGCCGTCGTGCAGGACGATGTCGACGTGCGAACTCCAGCGTCCACCCCCGGCATCCTTGAATTCCAGCACCACTTGTTTCGGGCGCTGCGCCTCGGGCAGCGCCGAGGTGGCAAGGTCCAGCGACCAGCGTCCCAGCAGCGGTGAGGGCGAAGCCTCCACGGCCAGCGCCGGAACGGCGGCCAGCGAAAGCGCAGACAACAACACAGCGGACAGCAGCTTCATACGTTGCTCCGTTCTCGTGAAGAAGATGCTGCGTGAAGCGCTGTGGGGCGCAGCATCCGGATCGTGCACAGCATCGGCGCCCCGCACAAGGCAGGGCGCTGAACGGCCGGCAACCTCATTCGCGCCTCCCGTGTGTTCGGCCTCACGACCAGAACCAAAACGCTCTTGTTGCCCACAATAGTTACGTTATAACATTTTACGCTATTTTCACGGAGCGTGTCATGCGTCGCCATCTGCTTGCTGCAGCCATCCTGCTTGCCGTCCACACCGCCCATGCGGCGGACGAGCGCACCCTTCCCACCCTCCAGGTCGAGGCCTCCCAGCCCTCGCGCATCGACAGCCGGGTCACCGTCGACAACCCGCATGCGCAGAACCGCACCCTGGGCAACCTGCTGGAGCACGTCTCCGGCGTGCAGAGCAGCGCCTTCGGCCCGAATACCGGCGCGCCGGTCATCCGCAGCCTCAGTGGCAACCGCGTGCAGATCCTGCAGGATGGCCAGTCCATCCTTGGCATGAACGCGATCAGCGGCGACATCAACATCCCCTTCGATCCACTGTTCGTGCGCAGCGTCACTGTCAACAAGTCCTCCGACACCGTGCGCTACGGCGGCAACGCGATCGGCGGCAGCGTGGAGATCGATTCCGGCCTGATCTCGCGCAGCATGGAAGACAAGGACCAGTCGATGGAACTGGTCCTGCGCAAGGGCGTCAATGCTGCGGACGCGCAGGGCTTCCGCATGAACTTCAACAACCAGCGCAACGTCTCGACCAACCTGCAGGTCTCTCGGCAGCGCATCTCGCACTACGACATCCCCGGCAACAGCAAGGCCAGTGTCTGCAACTCCCGCCTGTTTCCGCCGGCCGGTGGCGTGAACTCTGCGCTGGCCGACAGCTGCCAGAAGGAAGCGCGCGTGCAGCAGATCTACAACAAGGCCTCGCAGCCGTACATCGACCAGTTCATGACCGAGAACCCGGACTGGGCCGATGGTGACTTCTCGTTCTACACCAACAGCCCGACCTCGGTCTGGCAGCGCCGTACCTACATCAACCCGGTCAATCCGGCCTATGTCGCCGGCACGCCGTCATACGTACAGAAACAGATCAACAATGATGTGACGCCCGACTACCATCACCGGCTGGGCAACAGCTACGCGCGCAACTCGCAGGTAGCCATCGGCTCCACGTTGTTCTTCGACCGCGGCTACGTTGGTTTCAGTATCGATGCCAAGGACAGCGAATACGGTGTGCCGGGCTTCTCGATGCAGAACCTGTCGTTCGGTTCCAACTATGCCGACGGGCTGCCGGTGGGTGTGGTAATCAGGCAGGAGCGCTACGCGCTGGAAGCGCTGCTGCGCGATCCGCTGCCGGGGCTGGAGCGTGCCGAACTGCGTGTTTCGAAGCTCGACAATACCTCCGGCGAGCGGCTGGGCACTTCCAGGGCCAACGACTACGATTTCGAGAGTACCCAGGCCGAACTGCTGCTCAGCCACCAGCGGCTCGGACCGCTCAGCGGCCTGCTCGGTTTCAGCCACCAGTCGCGTGACGTGACCGGCAGTGGCTCGCTGCGCTATCTGCCTGATGTGGATTCCCGCAGCAACGCCGTGTTCCTGAAGGAAACGCTGGACGTCGGCTGGGCCACCTTCGACGCCGGCGTGCGCCACGAGCGTGTCGATCACGAACTGAAACCGAGCCGCTTCACGACCGCGCGCAATGCTGCCAACACGAAACTGCAGGATCGTTCCTACCGGCTCAACAGCTACAGCGTGGGTTCGTATGTCGAGCTCGGTCCGTTGTTCGCGGCCAAGGTGCGCTACTCGTCCTCGCAGCGCGCACCGGAGATCAATGAGTTGTATGCGAGCAACGCGCACTACTCGGTGATGACCCAGGAAGAAGGCAACCAGAATCTTGAGCCGGAACGCGCGAAGAACCTCGAGCTGACCGGCCTGTTCCACGTAGGCGGTTTCGAACTGTCGGCCACCGCCTACCGGATGAAGTACGAGAACTATCTCTACCTCGGCTATTCCGGCGTGCAGACGGCCAACCGCCTGCCACTGAAGTACTGGAAACAGACCGACACCACGGTGAAGGGGTTCGAGATCGACGCATCGCAGGCTTTGGACCTCGGCCGCTATGGCACGTTGAACGTGTCCGCCTTCGCCGACCTGGTGAAGAACAAGGCCGATCGTCCCGATGCACTGCGCGCGCACAACGATGGTGAGTACCTGCCGAACATGCCGACCAACCGTTACGGCGCCACCGTGCAGTGGCAACGCGAAGGCTGGAAGGCGCAGCTGTCCAGCACCTACTACGACACGCAGAAGTACCTCGGCCGCAACGTCAGCGAAGAGATTCCGCTCGACGCGTTCAACCTGGTCGACCTGCAGGTCAGCCGTGAACTCCCGGTGCGCAACAGCTACATCGCCGGCATGGAAGTGTTCGTCAACGGCAGCAACCTGCTCAATGAGGAAGCGCGCCCGCACAACTCGCCGCTGAAGTACATCGCGCCGTTGCCTGGGCGTGGGTTCCAGGTGGGGGTGACGGTGAAGCTCTGACGGTCAACCAATGGCGCCGCCCGCGGTTCAATGAACTGCGGGCTCGGCGCAGTAGCGGCGATGTTGCGCTTCAAACCCGGTCTGATCCACCATCAGCAGAAAATAGAGATGGAAAGGAACTGGATGCGTCCCCTTCTACTTGGCGTGTTGCTGTGCCTGTCGTCCGGTGCCAACGCGGCCTCCGCGATCGTTTACGACGACGATGGCCGCTACGGCTACGCGATGAACCACGGCACCCTGTCGGCTGCGATGCAGCGCGCACTGCAGCACTGCGCCGTTCGGTCCCGCAACTGCGCACAGACGTCCACGACCACCGCGGTGGGATATTCGGCGATCGCTGTCGGCACCGTCGCCATGGGCTTCGCACTTGGGGAAAAGACGGCGGACGCCGCACAACGCAAGGCGGAAAGGATGTGCAGGCAGCGCGCCGATGACTGCACGCTGGCCATTCTCTGGCGCGAAACGCCGGGCGACATCGCGCTGTCCGCTCATCCTGGTCATCGGGTGCCGGAGCCCAGGCTCTACTCTTTGCCCGAAGTCGGGAAGGTCACGCCCAGCAGCACCGACTAGGTCCTCACGGCGCGGCGGTTTTTACTGCGTTGAACAAAGAAAAACGCCTGCAGATCGAGGATCTGCAGGCGCTTCTTTGTATCTGGCGGAGTGAGAGGGATTCGAACCCTCGATAGAGCTTTTGACCCTATACTCCCTTAGCAGGGGAGCCCCTTCGGCCACTCGGGCATCACTCCGGGGTTTTCTCCGCGTCTGGTGCGTTGCACCTCAGCGGGGCGTGAATCATAACGTTAATCGAGTGCGAAGGTAAAGCGTTATTCGGCAGAATTTTCGCTACCGGTGCCACCGGCTTCGTCACCGCGCTGGATGCGCTGATAGATCTCTTCGCGATGCACAGCGACGTCCTTCGGCGCGGTGATGCCGATACGCACCTGGTTGCCCTTGACGCCAAGCACGGTGACGCTCACCGAGTCACCGATCATCAGGGTTTCGCCGACGCGGCGAGTCAGGATCAACATTTTTGCAAGTCTCCATGGAACCGTGTGGAAGGGTATCCCCCACCGGCTTGACGCTCCGTCAAGAAGCGCTACCACGACAAAGGGAAAAGATTTCGCAATGGTACCGTCAGCCGTCCCGCTCCTACAAGGAGGGGGACGGCCAGGTTCATCACAGGCGGGGGCTGACCCATTCGACGACTGCAGCCAGCGCAGTGGCAAGGGCGGGCCCGTCCTCGCCACCACCCTGGGCGAGGTCCGGGCGTCCGCCGCCCTTGCCCCCGATCTGACTGGCGATATGGGACAACAGTTCCCCGGCCTTGACCTTGCCCATTGCGCTGCCGTTCACACCCGCGACAAGGGCGGCCTTGCCGTCCTGGGCGCCGGCCAGCACGATCACCGCGTCGCCCAGCTGCTGCTTGAGGCGGTCCATGGCGTCACGCAGGGCCTTGGCGTCGAAGCCCTCCAGACGGGCCGCCAGCACCTTCACGCCGGCAACCTCGACGGCCTGGCCGGACAGGTCGGCCGTGGCACCTGCGGCGACCTTGGCCTTCACGGCTTCCAGTTCGCGCTCCAGCTGCTTCTGGCGCTGGCCAAGGGCACGGATCTTCTCGACCACATCGGCTGCACTGCCGCCGAGCAGGTCGGCGGCCTCGGCCAGCCGGGCCTCTTCGGCGTCCACGTAGTCCAGGGCGCCCTGGCCGGTGACGGCCTCGATGCGGCGCACGCCGGCGGAGACACCGCCCTCGGAGGTGATCTTGAACAGGCCGATGTCGCCAGTACGGTTGACGTGGGTGCCACCGCACAGCTCGGTGGAGTAGTCCCCCATCTTCAGTACGCGCACGTTTTCGCCGTACTTCTCGCCGAACAGCGCCATCGCACCGAAGTCCAGCGCTTCCTGCATGCCCATGTTGTGCACTTCGGCGACGTTGTTGGCGCGCACCTGCTGGTTGACCTTGCGCTCGATCACGGCCAGCTCTTCCGCGCTGATCGGCTGGAAGTGCGAGAAGTCGAAACGCAGGCGATCCGGGGCGACCAGCGAGCCCTTCTGCTGCACGTGGGTGCCCAGCACTTCGCGCAGAGCGGCATGCAGCAGGTGGGTGGCCGAGTGGTTGAGGATGGTGGCGCCACGGCGCTCGCCATCGACCTGGCCGGACAGGACGTCGCCAACCTTCAGGCCACCTTCGGACAGGGTGCCGACGTGGCCATGGAACTGGCCGGCGAACTTCTGGGTATCGTCCACCGCCAGGCGCACGCCGTTGCCGGACAGCACGCCGGTGTCGCCGACCTGGCCACCGGATTCGGCGTAGAACGGGGTCTGGTCGGTGATCACGATGACCGCATCACCGGCATCGGCCGACTGCACCGGACGACCGTCCTTCAGCACGGCCAGCACGGACAGGCCATCGGCCTGCAGGCGGTCATAGCCGAGGAAGCGGGTTGGGCTGAGAGTCGCCACCAGCTCTGCCGGCAGGGTCACACCGCCGCCGAACTTGCCGGCCGCACGTGCGGTTTCGCGCTGCTGTTCCATCGCAGCATCGAAGCCGGCGATGTCGACGGTCAGGTCACGCTCGCGGGCGATGTCCTGGGTCAGGTCGAGCGGGAAGCCATAGGTGTCGTACAGGCGGAAGGCGTCAACGCCCGGGATCACGCCATTGCTGACCTTGCCCGCGACGTCTTCGAAGATCTTCATGCCAGCATCGAGGGTTTCAGCAAAACGCTCTTCCTCGGCCTGCAGTGCGCGGGTGACGGTGTCCACCGCCGCCGGCAGTTCCGGATAGGCCTCGCCCATCTGCTCGACCAGGGTCGGCACAAGCTTGCTGAAGAACGGCTGGCGCACGCCCAGCATCCAGCCGTGGCGCAGGGCGCGGCGGATGATACGGCGCAGCACGTAACCACGGCCTTCGTTGGACGGCAGCACGCCATCGACGATCAGGAACGAGCAGGCACGGATGTGATCGGCGATCACGCGCAGCGACTTGTTCTCCAGGTCGGCGGTGCCGGTCAGCTCCGAGGCCCTGCGGATCAGCGCCTGGAACAGGTCGATCTCGTAGTTGGTATGCACGTGCTGCAGGATCGCCGCCAGGCGCTCCAGGCCCATGCCGGTATCCACGCACGGGGCCGGCAGCGGCACCAGGGTGCCGTCGGGCTGGCGGTCGAACTGCATGAACACCAGGTTCCAGATCTCGATGAAGCGGTCACCGTCTTCATCCGGAGAACCCGGGGGGCCACCGGCGATATGGTCGCCGTGGTCGTAGAAGATCTCGGTGCACGGGCCACAGGGGCCGGTGTCAGCCATCTGCCAGAAGTTGTCCGAGGCGAACGGTGCACCCTTGTTGTCGCCGATGCGCACGATGCGCGCTTCCGGAATGCCGACCATGTCGCGCCACAGTTCGTAGGCTTCGTCGTCGGTCTGGTACACGGTGACCAGCAGGCGCTCGGCCGGCAGCTTCCAGACCTGGGTCAGCAGCTCCCAGGCCCAGGCGATCGCGTCCTTCTTGAAGTAGTCGCCAAACGACCAGTTGCCCAGCATTTCGAAGAAGGTGTGATGGCGGGCGGTGTAGCCGACCTGGTCGAGGTCGTTGTGCTTGCCGCCGGCGCGCAGGCAGCGCTGGACGTCGGCCGCACGCACATAGCTGCGCTTCTCCGCGCCAAGGAACACGTCCTTGAACTGCACCATGCCGGAGTTGGTGAACAGCAGGGTCGGATCATTGCCCGGCACCAGCGGCGCCGACGGCACGATGGTGTGGCCTTTGCCCTTGAAGAATTCAAGGAAGTCGCTGCGGATCTGGGAGGTCGTGAATTTGGCGGATGCGTTCATTGGGGGCTGGCAGTCTGCGGGCCGGCGGACCCGGACCACCGGCCGCGTTGGCCAGGGTCGCGAGGGACCGCCGAAAACCTAAAGGGTATCAGGCCCGGCGCCGCCAGTCTCAGTCATCCGGGTCGTAGCGGGTCGCGCGACGGATACTGTCGCCGTCGAAGCCGCGCCGGGCCAGCAGATCGGCCGCCTTGCGCCGCTGCGTCAGATCCTGCGGGCCGGCCTCGCCGAAGCGCCGGCGGACCAGATCACGGGCGTTTTCCTGCCAGTCGCCTTCGTAGCTGTCCATCGCCGCGGCAATGGCGGCACTGTCCAGGCCGTGGGTGCCGAGTTCGGCACGGACATGGATCGGCCCATAGCCGGTGTTGGCGCGCATCCGCACCAGGTTCTCGGCGAAACGGGTGTCGTCCTGCCAGCCGGCCTCGGTCAGCTTGGCGACGGCGGCCTGCGCGGCCTCGTCTTCGATGCCACGGGCGGTCAGCTTGCGGGTCAGTTCCTTGCGCGAGTGCTCGCGGCGGACCAGCAGGCCCAGCGCCCGTTGCACGGGGGTCTGCTCACGCGGCCGGCGCTTGCGGCCGGTCGGAATGTCTTCGGCATTGGACATGGGTACTCCAAGGATGGCGCCATCCGTGGCGCCCAGCCCATCCCTGGGCGATTCGAACCTGCGGGACAGGACGACGTCACTGACGGCGCCGCCCTGCCCCACAGCAAGCCTTACTCGTCGTCGCCTTCGTCGTCGCCTTCCTCGCGGGCCGCTTCGGCCGGCTGGAACTTCTCGCGCAGCTCGGCTTCGAGCTTGGCGGCGACGGTGGGGTTGTCGCGCAGATAGCCTCGGGCGTTGTCCTTGCCCTGGCCGATGCGTTCTTCACCGTAGCTGTACCAGGCACCGGCCTTCTCGACCAGCTTGGCATCCACGCCCATGTCGATCAGTTCGCCTTCGCGGCTGATGCCTTCGCCATACAGGATCTCGGTGATGACCTGCTTGAACGGCGGTGCCAGCTTGTTCTTGACGACCTTGATCTTGGTCTGGTTGCCGATGATCTCGTCGCCCTTCTTGATCGCACCGATGCGGCGGATATCCAGGCGGACCGAGGCGTAGAACTTCAGCGCGTTGCCACCGGTGGTGGTTTCCGGGCTCTGGCCCGGCATCATCACACCGATCTTCATGCGCAGCTGGTTGATGAAGATCACCAGCGTGTTGGAGCGCTTGATGTTGCCGGTCAGCTTGCGCAGCGCCTGGCTCATCAGGCGGGCCTGCAGGCCCGGCAGCTGATCGCCCATCTCGCCTTCGATTTCAGCCTTCGGGGTCAGCGCGGCAACCGAGTCGATCACCAGGATGTCGACCGAACCCGAACGGACCAGCATGTCGGCGATTTCCAGCGCCTGCTCACCGGTATCCGGCTGCGACAGCAGCAGGTCGTCCACGTTCACGCCCAGCTTGGCGGCGTAGATCGGGTCCAGCGCGTGCTCGGCGTCGATGAAGGCCGCGGTGCCGCCCATCTTCTGGCATTCGGCGATGGCCTGCAGGGTCAGCGTGGTCTTGCCCGAGGATTCCGGGCCGTAGATCTCGACGACACGGCCCTTCGGCAGACCGCCAATGCCCAGTGCGATGTCGAGCATCAGCGAACCGGTCGGGATGGCTTCGACGGGCTCGACCACACGGTCGCCCATGCGCATCACCGAGCCCTTGCCGAACTGCTTCTCGATCTGGCCCAGAGCTGCAGCGAGGGCGCGCTTCTTGTTCTCGTCCATCGGTTGGGTCCTTGCAGAGGTCGTGTCGTTGGAGGTGCTGTCTTTGGGGGTCTTCTTTGCCATGGGCTCACTTTAAGTCGGACGTATCGCACAGGCTGAGATTCTGCCCGGCGCTCTGAAAAGAATTATCGGACATCCGTACCAACCTCAGTGGAACCAGAGAATCGCCACAAAAGACCGCGGGGTAATGCGTTATGGAACGGGTCACCGGTTGGGTCGCAACAGGCCGCAATAGAGGCCTTCGATCGAGAAGTCCTGGTCCGGCAGCACCTCGATCGGCTTGTAGTCGGGGTTGCGCGGCAGCAGGCGGATACGATCCTTGGCGATCTTCAGCAGCTTGACGGTGATCTCGTCATCGATACGGGCCACCACGATCTGCCCGGAATGGGCGTCGCGGGTGCGGTGCACGCCGATCAGGTCACCGTCGAAGATGCCCTCGTCGATCATCGAGTCGCCCTGCACCTTCAGCAGGTAGTCCGGCGCTGGCGAGAAGAAGACCCGGTCCAACACCACGAAATCGTCCGAGCCGATATCGGCGCCGATCGGCAGGCCGGCCGCAACGCGGCCGAGCACTGGCAGGCGCAGAACGCTGTCGGGCAGACTTGGCTCGGCCAGCTTCTCGACCGGCGGTGCCTGCACCAGGCGGATGCCGCGCGCCTGGCCTGGGATGCGACGGATCGCACCGGCCTGTTCCAGGGCCTCCAGGTGGTACTGGGCCGCGCGCACGCCCTTGAAGCCGAACGCGCGTGCGATTTCCGTCTGCGACGGCGGCGCGCCTTCGCTCTCGATACGCTCGGCGATCAACTGCAGGATCGCCTGCTGGGTGTCGGTCAGGTCCATGGTTAGTAGTATTACTACTAATGCCTCGGACTGCAAGTGCCGGGGGCGACAGGGCGTGCGGACCTGTGGAGCCGGGGCATGCCCGGCAAGCGTCCCCCGGCCAGCCGGCCGGTCGGCGAAGGCGAAGGCAAAAGCAAAGGCAGCCGACTAACAGTCGGCTCTACAGGAATCGCTGCGCGATTCCGCGGTTCCCTTTGGGAACCGCTGCGGCAAGCACACTAGGTGTGCTTGCCGCTTCTCCATATCGAAAACAGGATCCACACGCCGCAGACGCCGGCGCCGATGAAGCCGCACACGCCCAGCGCCAGCAGCCAGCGGCTGGAGACACCGCCGACGCTGTGCATCACGATCGACGAGCCGATGATCAGCGCGGCGGTGACGATGCCCATCACCAGCCGGTTCGCGGCACGGTTGACCTGCTCGCCGAAGCCCTGCAGCGCGCTGGTCTCGACCTTCAGCTGCAGGCGCCCACGGCGCGCCGCCTGCACAAGTTTGCGCAGGTCGCGTGGCAGCTCACCGGCGAAATCGACCAGGCCCAGCAGGCTGCGGCGGCCACGTTTGAGCAGCGCCTTGGGCGCATAACGCTGCAGCACCACCCGCTCCAGGAATGGGCGCGCGGCACTGGCCATGTCGAAATCCGGGTCCAGCTGCCGGCCCATGCCTTCCAGGGTCAGGAACGCCTTGATCATCAGCGCCAGGTCGGCCGGCAGGGTCAGGCTGTAGCTGCGCAGCAGCTGGGTGATGTCGCCCAGCATCAGGCCGATGCGCAGGTCCTTCAGCGGCACGCCGCGGTACTGGTCGACGAACTGGCTGATGTCGTGCTGCAGCCGGTTCTCGTCCACTTCCACGCCACCGGCCCAGTCCAGCAGCACGTCGGCCACGCCCTGCGGGTCCTGCTCGACCAGCCCGTGCAGCAGCTGCGCGACCTGGAAGCGGCGCACCTCGGACAGCGCGCCGACCATGCCGAAATCGATCACGCCGATGCGGCCGTCGCGCAGGTAGATGATGTTGCCCGGGTGTGGATCGGCGTGGAAGCTGCCGTCCTCGAGCACCATCTTCAACA
Organism: Stenotrophomonas sp. YJH_SMC_17; assembly: GCF_059371655.1. Taxonomy (NCBI): domain Bacteria; kingdom Pseudomonadati; phylum Pseudomonadota; class Gammaproteobacteria; order Lysobacterales; family Lysobacteraceae; genus Stenotrophomonas; species Stenotrophomonas sp. YJH_SMC_17. The sequence goes on from NZ_JCAFUU010000001.1 coordinate 352,441, forward strand.
CGATGTCGGCGCCGCGCCGGGCCAGTTCACGGCGGTCCAGCCCGGCCGCATCGACACCGGCCAGGTCACGGCCGGGAATGCCGTCGACGAAGTCCTGCACGTTCAGGCTTTCGCAGGTCCACTGCCAGTGCACGCTGGGAATCAGGATGTCGTCGCGGCCACTGAAGTTGCGCGCGATGCGCTCGGCGTTGCGGCATTCGGCGGCGAAATCCAGTTCGCGGCGCAGCGACACGGTGAACTGCTGCACGACCTCGGCCGGACGATAGCGACGCAGGTCCGGCAGGCGCGCCTCGACGATCTCGGCCAGCCGCGCCAGCAGGCGCAGGTCGGCCTCGACCACATCCCGGATGCCGGGACGACGCACCTTCAGCACCACCTCGCGGCCGTCATGCAGGCGTGCGCGATGGGCCTGTGCCAGCGACGCGGCTGCCATCGGGGTTTCATCGAGGAAGGCAAACACCTCGGCCGGTGAGGCGCCAAGGTCGGACTCGAGCTGCTCGCGGATATCGGCGTACGGCAGCGCAGGTACCGCGTTCTGCAGCTCGGACAGCTCGGCGATCCATTCCGGCGGCAGCAGGTCGACGCGCGTCGCCAGCACCTGGCCGAGCTTGACGAAGGTCGGGCCAAGATCCTGCATTGCGCTGCGCACGCGCACCGGCGCGGTCATCCGCAGCAGTTCCTGACGGTCCTCGTTCCAGTGCAGCAGGCGCCCTGCCCGCTCCAGCGTGGTGGCCAGGCCAATGCGCCGCACCACGTCGCCGAAGCCGTAGCGGATCAGGACGACGGCGATCTCCTGCAGTCGGCCCAGGTCACGGACCGTGCCCAGCGTTTCCCACATCATGCGTGCTCCGGACGATTACCGGAGCAGCATGTCACAGCTGGGCGTCGATGCCGCGCAATGCCGCCGCCACGGTTTGGCGGCGGATGGCTTCGCGGTCGCCGTCAAACTGGAACAATTCGGCGCGAGCGTAGCCGCCACGGCGCTTCCAGCCGATCCAGACACTGCCGACCGGCTTGTCCGGGCTGCCGCCACCGGGGCCGGCGATGCCGGTCACCGCCACCGCGATGCCGGCACCGGAATTGACCAGCGCGCCGGAGACCATTTCCAGCACGGTTTCGCGGCTGACCGCGCCGAACTGCTCCAGGGTCTGCGCACGCACGCCCAGCAGGCGCTGCTTGGCCTCGTAGCTGTAGACCACCATGCCGCAGTCGAAGAACGCCGAGGAACCGGCGATATCGGTCATGCACTTGGCGATCCAGCCACCGCTGCAGCTTTCGGCGGTCACCAGCTGCAGCGAGGCCTGCTGCAGGCGCTGCCCGAGCGCGGCGGACTGGGCGTTGAGATCGGCGTCGGTGGGGATGGACATCGGCATGACGGTGGGGTGAAGAACCTGCACGTTGTACCGCAGATGACAGCGTGATGTCCCGCGCCGTCGCAAAGGAAGCCGCCGGGCATGGCCCGGGGCTGCCTCACCACTCCGGCAGTTTTTCCGGCAACAGGGCGCGGATCGGCGCACCGTCGGCACTGGCAGCCAGCTTCTCGGCTTCGGCAATCGGCAGGTCGACCTGCAGCAGCCAGCCTTCTTCATCGGCCTGCTCGCTGCGGATCACTTCCAGCTGGTGCAGGCGCGCGCGCAGGCGGCCGGCATCGGGTGGCAGGCGCAGTTCGCCGGTGACGTGCTGCAGGCCCAGGCGCTTGCCCAGTACCGCCTGCAGCAGCTCCAGGCCCTGCCCGTCGCGTGCGGAAATCCATACGCGTTCACGCCGCGATTCGTCCGGGATGCCGTCCTGGCCATCGTGGCGGACGTCGGCACCATCGATGCGGTCGATCTTGTTGAACACCAGCAGCTGCGGCAGATCGCCGGCACCGACCGCGGTCAGCACCTCGTCGACCTGGGCGATGCGCTCCTCGCGGTGCGGATCGGCGGCGTCGACCACGTGCAGCAGGAAATCGGCCTCGCGTGCCTCCGACAGCGTCGATCGGAACGCGGCAACCAGGTCATGCGGCAGGTCGCGGACGAACCCGACGGTGTCAGCCAGCACCACGTTGCCGCCCGGCACCGCGATGCGGCGCACGGTCGGGTCCAGCGTGGCGAACAGCTGGTCAGCCGCGTAGGCCTCCGCGCCGGTCATGGCATTGAACAGGGTCGACTTGCCGGCGTTGGTATAGCCCACCAGAGCCACGCGCGGCAGTTCGCTACGCACGCGCGCACGGCGCATCTGGGTGCGCTGCACTTCGACCTTTTCCAGGCGTTTCTGCAACTGCTCGACCCGCTTCTGCAGCAGGCGGCGGTCGGTTTCCAGCTGGGTTTCACCCGGGCCACGCAGGCCGATTGAACCGCCGCGCTGTCGTTCCAGGTGGGTCCAGCCGCGCACCAGCCGCGTGGCCAGGTGACGCAGCTGCGCCAGCTCGACCTGCAGCTTGCCTTCGTGACTGTGCGCACGCTGGGCAAAGATGTCCAGGATCAGGCCGGTACGATCGATCACCCGGCGCTCCAGGAACCGTTCCAGGTTGCGTTCCTGGCCCGGGCTCAGCGCATGGTTGACCAGGATCAGGTCGGCGCCACTGGCATCGGCCGCGGCCTTGATCTCGTCCAGCTTGCCGCTGCCGATCAGGGTCGACGGATTCGGGCGGTCCAGGCGCGCGGTGATCGTCGCGGCGATGCTGGCCCCAGCCGAGCGGGCCAGATCACCGAACTCTTCCAGCACATCGTCTTCCAGCTTGCCGAAATGCGGCTGGATCAACAGGGCGTGTTCACCCTTTTTCGAGCGGTCAAACATTCACCGCTCCGGTCTTACTCGTCTGCTTCATCACCTGCCTGACCACCTTCACCCGACTGCACATAACCACCGCCCGGACCAACCTTCACGTTGCGTGCCGGAACCACCGTGGAAATGGCGTGCTTGTAGACCATCTGGCTGACCGTATTGCGCAGCAGCACCACGAACTGATCGAACGACTCGATCGTGCCCTGCAGCTTGATGCCGTTCACCAGGTACACCGAAACCGGCACGCGTTCGCGCCGCAGTGCATTCAAGAAAGGATCCTGCAGCGATTGCCCCTTGGACATTGCACACTCCTGATTATTGTTCTTATTGGGTTGCCGACGGTTGCCACGGCCCCCGAGCCGCCCGCCGACCGGTGATGTTACACGGCTGGCGGGGGTTCAGCGTGCGACGAAGGTCGACACTGCGCCGGCCAGGCGCTCCCCATCCACATGGGGGTCGAACCAGCGCGCATCAAGCTCGCCGCGCAGCCAGGTCAGCTGGCGCTTGGCCAGCTGGCGGGTGGCGAAGATCGCCTTGTCACGGAAACGGGCGGCATCGCCCTCCCCGTCCAAGTATTCCCAGGCCTGGCGGTAACCGACCGCGCGCACCGCCGGCAGGTCCAGCGGCGCCTCCACCGCGGCCATTTCCGGCATCGCGCGCAACGCCCGCACCTCGTCGAGGAAGCCCTGCGCCAGCATGAGATCGAAACGGGCCTCGATGCGCTGGTGCAGGACGGCGCGGTCACGCGGCGCCAGGATCAGCTTGAGGGTGCGTACCGGCAGCGGCGCCACGCCCGGCCGGCGCTGCCATTCACTGATCGGGGTGCCGGTGAGGCGATAGACCTCCAGCGCCCGCTGGATGCGCTGCGGGTCGGTGGCGTGGATGCGCGCGGCGGCGGCCGGATCGACCTCGGCCAGCTCCGCATGCAGCGCTGCCCAGCCACGCCCGGCGGCTTCGGCGGCCAGTGCCGCGCGCAGCTCCGGGTTGGCCTCCGGCATCGGCGACAGGCCCTGCAGCAGGGCCCGGAAGTACAGCCCGGTGCCACCGGCCAGGATCGGTGTCTTGCCACGCGCTACGATGTCGGCCACGGCACGGCCGGCGTCGGCAGCGAACTCGGCCGCCGAATAGGTCTGCCACGGATCACGCAGGTCCAGCAGATGGTGCGGCGCCTGCGCGCGCTCGGCGGCATCGGGCTTGGCCGAACCGATATCCAGATGCCGGTAGACCAGCGCCGAATCGACGCTGACGATCTCGCCATCCAACTGCCGGGCCAGCGCGATCGCGGTAGCGGTCTTGCCACTGGCGGTCGGCCCCATCACGGCGATCGCCAGCGGCCGCCGGTCGATGCCCATCAGTCTTCGTCCGGCCAGCGGATCGACGGCGCGGCGTCGGCACGCGGCGTCGGCACGGCATCGACGGCCTGCCAGATCTTCAGTGCATCGACGGTGGCCGCCACGTCGTGCACGCGCACGATGCGGGCGCCGCGCTGGACCGCGATCAGATGCGCGGCCAGCGAGGCAGCCACGCGTTCGGACGGCGTATCGCGGCCGGTCAGTTCGCCAAGGCTGCGCTTGCGCGACAGCCCGGCCAGCATCGGCACGCCCAGCTCCAGGAAGCGCTCGGAGCGTGCCAGCAGTGTCATGTTGTGGGCAGTGGTCTTGCCGAAACCGAAGCCGAGATCGATCAGCAGGTTCTTCTTGGCGATGCCGGCCATCTCGGCAGCGAACAGCCGCTGCACCAGGAAGCCATGCACCTCGGCGACCACGTCGTCGTAGTGCGGATCGGCCTGCATATGGCCCGGCTCACCCTGCATGTGCATCAGCACCACCGGCACTCCCGCGTCCACAGCGGCTTCCAGTGCACCGTCCTGGCGCAGGCCGAAAATGTCGTTGATCATGCCGGCGCCGGCGGCCACTGCTGCGCGCATCACCTCCGGCTTGAAGGTGTCGATGCTGATCGGCACCTGGCTGCGGGCAGCCAGCTGCTCGATCACCGGGATCACGCGACGCAGCTCTTCCTCGACCGATACCGGCGCAGCGCCCGGGCGGGTCGATTCGCCGCCGATGTCGAGCAGGTCGGCGCCTTCCTCCACCAGCTTCAGGCCGTGCGCTACGGCGGCTTCGGTTGTGTCGTGCGCGCCGCCGTCGGAGAACGAGTCCGGCGTGACGTTGACGATGCCCATGACCCGGGCACGGTCCAGGCGCAGGATGCGGCCGGCGCAATCGAGCTGGGGCGAGGTATCGAACATGGGCAATCCTGCAGGGACAACGGCGGGTAGTTTAGTTCGGCAGGGCGGCGCCCTGCACCCGCAGAGGCTTCAGGCCAAGGCAACGGCAACGTCAGAAGCGGGCATTCCGTGCGATGGCGGGGTGGATCCGATTGCGGGGGGCGCCGTAAATACGTCCATGTAGGCTCGGTCGCCGCATCCATGCGGCTCACGCCCGCGCAACCGGACCCACCCCGCCTTCGACAGATTTCCGCGATCTGCAGTAGATCCACGCCATGCGTGGATGAATCTCCATCGGAATCGAATATTTCGAATTGGAGTCGAAATGCATCCACGCATGGCGTGGATCCACCGTGTCGACCAAGGTCGACACCTACCAACAGCAGCAGGAATCTGTCAGAGGTGGGGCGGTGTCGGATGGCGGGGTGTCAGCCGCATGGATGCGGCTGCCAAGCCCCCATGGATGGGTTTACGGCGTCCCCGCCATCCGACACCGCCCCGCCAAACCACGGAATACCACTGTTGCTGTTGCTCTGGCTCGTAGCAGGTGCAGGGCGCAGCCCTGCCGGCACCCTCAACGGCGGCGGCGCTTGCGGTCCACGTACAGGGTCTTGGCGATGCTCAACACGATGCCGACCGCAATACCCACCACGCAGCCCAGCAGCAGGTTGTCGGCGCCCAGGCCTACGCCCACGCCCACCACCGTGGCGATGATCATTTCGACGGTGTGGGAAATCGGTTCGGGCTTCGGGGCGGACATGCAGACTCCAGCGTCAGATCGGTACATCGGAAGGGGCCGGTGGCCCGGAAACGACAAGGCCGGGTTGCCCCGGCCTCGTCTGGTGTCACGTGCAGCAGGCCGTCAGTGCGATTCGGCCGGGCCTGCGATCGGCGGCAGCGGACGGGCGTCGCCGCCCTTGTCGTTGCCGCCGTCCTTGTTCGACTTGTTCCAGCCGGCCGGCGGCGGCGGATCGCGGCCCTCCATGATGGCGTCGATCTGCGGCGCGTCGATGGTCTCGTACTGCAGCAGCAGCTGCGACATCGCGTGCAGCTTGTCGATGTTGGCCGTCATCAGCTCGGTGGTGCGTGCGTAGGCCTCGTCGAGGATGTTGCGCACTTCCTCGTCGATGCGGCGCGCGGTGTCGTTGGACACGCTCTTGTGCTGGGTGACCGAGCGACCCAGGAACACCTCGTCATCCTCTTCGCCATAGGCGATCGGGCCGAGCTGGTCGGACAGGCCCCACTTGGTGACCATGTTGCGGGCCATCTTGGTGGCGCGTTCGATGTCGTTGGAGGCACCGGTAGTGACCTTGTCGGCACCGAAGATCAGCTCCTCTGCGACACGGCCGCCGTACAGCGAGCACAGCTGCGACTTGATCGCCACGCGGTTCATCGAGTACTTGTCGCCTTCCGGCAGGTACATGGTCACGCCCAGCGCACGACCGCGCGGAATGATGGTGACCTTGTAGACCGGGTCATGCTCGGGCACCAGGCGACCGACGATGGCGTGGCCAGCCTCGTGGTAGGCGGTGAGGGTCTTCTCCTCCTCGCTCATGGCCATCGAGCGGCGCTCGGCACCCATCAGGATCTTGTCGCGGGCACGGTCGAAGTGGTCCATTCGGACTTCCTTCTCGTTGCCACGCGCGGCGAACAGGGCGGCCTCGTTGCAGAGGTTGGCCAGGTCGGCACCCGAGAAACCAGGGGTACCACGCGCGATCACCATCGGCTCGACGTCGTCGGCCAGCGGCAGCTTGCGCATGTGGACCTTCAGGATGTGCTCGCGGCCCTTCACGTCCGGCAGGCCGACCACCACCTGGCGGTCGAAACGGCCCGGACGCAGCAGCGCCGGGTCCAGCACGTCCGGACGGTTGGTCGCGGCGATCACGATCACACCTTCGCCACCCTCGAAGCCATCCATTTCGACCAGCAGCTGGTTCAGCGTCTGCTCGCGCTCGTCATGACCGCCGCCCAGGCCGGCGCCACGGTGGCGACCGACGGCATCGATTTCGTCGATGAAGATGATGCACGGGGCGTGCTTCTTGGCCTGCTCGAACATGTCGCGCACGCGGCTGGCGCCGACGCCGACGAACATTTCCACGAAGTCCGAACCGGAGATCGAGAAGAACGGCACCTTGGCTTCGCCGGCGATGGCCTTGGCCAGCAGCGTCTTGCCGGTACCCGGCGGGCCGACCATCAGCACGCCGCGCGGAATCTTGCCGCCCAGCTTGGTGAACTTGGACGGGTCGCGCAGGAAGTCGACCAGTTCGCCCACTTCTTCCTTGGCCTCGTCGCAGCCGGCGACGTCGGCAAAGGTGACCTTGATCTGGTCTTCGCCCTGCAGCTTGGCCCGCGACTTGCCGAAGGACATCGCGCCCTTGGCACCGCCGCCACCGCCCTGCATCTGGCGCATGATGAACAACCAGAAGCCGATGATCAGGATGACCGGCAGGAAATTCATCAGGATCGCACCGAGGGAAATGCCGCTGGACGGCTCCTCCTGCACGATTTCCACGTTCTTGGTACGCAGCACGTTGATCAGGTCACGATCGAACGGCGCGGTGATGGTGGACGACTGCCCACCGCGGGTGGTGTAGGTCAGCTGGCTGGTGCCGCCGCGCATGTCGCCGCCGAAGGCGACCTTCTGCACGTTGCCGCTGTCCACCTGGTCCAGGAACTGCGAATACGACGCGCCCTGCGCCCCGGCCCCGGAGGACTTGGGCGAGAAGCTCTGGAAGACCACCATCAGCACGACGGCGACGACCACCCATAGCAGGAGGTTCTTGGTCAAGTCGTTCATCCTCATTGGCTCCGGTGTTCCTCTCAGTGCTGGCGTTGCGTTGGGGTCGAACTTGCGTACGTTGCGAGCTTACTTCATGTGGGCGCGTTTTCCCTGACCCAAGGCATACACCTCGGGCGAGCGCTTGCGCGAGGCTTCCGGCTTGCGGATGGAGACCTTGTCGTACCGGCGGCGCATGTCCCGCACGTAGTCGTCAAAGCCTTCGCCCTGGAACAGCTTGATCAGGAACGCCCCACCGGTCTTGAGGTGGTTGTCGGCAAAATCCAGGGCCAGCTCCGCCAGGTGCATCATCCGCGGCTGGTCGACCGCGCCCACACCACTCTTATTGGGGGCCATGTCCGACAGCACAAGGTCTACCGGCTGATCCCCGAGCATGGCTTCAAACTGCGATAGGACGGCTTCTTCCCTGAAGTCACCGTGAAGGAACTCCACGCCAGCCAGCGGCGGCATGTCCAGGATGTCCAGGGCGAGCACGCGGCCGGTGTCACCAATCTGTCTCCGAACCTGCTGAGACCAGCCGCCCGGTGCCGCGCCGAGGTCGACCACCACCATGTGCGGCTTCAGCAACCGGTCACGTTCGAGCAGCTCTTCGAGCTTGTAGGCCGCGCGCGAGCGCATGCCTTCGGCCTGCGCCTTCTTCACGAAGGGGTCGGAGAAGTGTTCCTTGAGCCAGCGCTGGCTGCTTTTGCTGCGGGTAGCCATTGAAAATAGGGGCTGATGGGGTCCTCATGATACCCTGATCGCCCCATTCAACCGTGTTTTCCTGCATGCCCACCGCCCTGACCGCCTCCCAGACCCGTTTCCTGCGCGGCCAAGCCCACGACCTGAAGGCCCTGCTGCAGACCGGCGGCAAGGGCGTGACCCCGGCCTTCATCGCTGAGCTGAACGAAGTGCTGGAGCGCCACGAGCTGGTGAAGGTGAAGGTCGCCGCCGAGGACCGCGAAGCGCGGGATGTGATGATCGGCGAGATCGTCGAAGCCACCGAGAGTGCTCTGGTGCAGCGCATCGGCCACGTCGCCGTGCTGTACCGTCCGAGCAAGGAACAGCGCCAGATCGTGCTGCCGCGCGGCTGATCGCTCGACTGCCATGCAGCTGAACCACGAACCGCCGGATTACGCCTACAGCCTGAGCGCCGCCGATGGCCGCTCAGCCCGGGTCAACGAGCTGGTGCTGGCCAGCAGCTTCTTCCTGACCCCGGACCAGCTGGTCGAGCACTGGCCGGTGAAGCAGGCCGCCGAACTGCAGCTGGCCGACTTGGAGCCGATCCTGGCGCTGAACCCGGCACTGATCGTACTCGGCACCGGCGACCGCCAGGTGTTCCCGCCGGCGGTGGTGATGGCGGCCTGCCTGTCGCGCGGCATCGGCCTGGAAGTGATGAACAATCCGGCCGCCGCGCGCACCTTCAACATCCTTGCCGGCGAAGGCCGCAAGGTCGCCGCCGCCTTCATTCTCGAAGGCTGACGTGGTGCCGCCGGACATGGCCCGGCGCTACCCTGGATCACACTTGACTCTGTAGCGCCCGAGCCCATGCTCGGGCGGCGCCGCATCGCGGCGAGAAAAGCCGCCGGGCACGGCCCGGCGCTACCCGTCTCTGCCTGGTCAGCGCGCCGGCAGATACTGCTGCGGGTCGACCGGCTTGCCGTTGTAGCGAATCTCGAAGTGGACCATGTCGCGGTTCGCACCGGTACGGCCCATCTCGGCGATCTGCTCGCCGGCCTTCACGCTCTGGCCTTCGTTCACCAGGCGCTTGCGGTTGTGGCCATAGGCCGACAGCCACTGGTCACTGTGCTTGATGATGATCAGCTCGCCGTAGCCGACCAGGCCGGCACCGGAGTACACCACCACGCCATTGGCGGTGGCCTTCACCGGCTGGCCGCTGGTGCCGGCGATATCCACGCCCTGCTTGGTTGCGTCACCGGCCACGTAGCGGCCGACGATGGCGCCATCAGCCGGCCAGCGCCAGGCGATGTTGCTCTTCACCGGTCCCACCGGGGTGGTGGTCGGCGCGGTGCTGCCCGTGCTGCCACCTCCTGAACGCGGCGGGGTCACCACCGTGGTCGGCGCGCGGCCACCGCTGGCACCGGCCGGATACAGGCGGATCACCTGGCCCGGATGAATGGTCGACGGGTTGTCCAGGCGGTTCCAGGCGATCAGGTCGGCCGGAGTGATGTCGTGGATGCGGGCCAGCGCATAGATGGTATCGCCCTTGCGCACCACTACGCTCTGCCCGGGCTTGGGCACCGAGGTCTTCGGCGTGGCCACGCCGCCGCCGGCGCTGCCGCTGCCGCCCGGGCGGACCACGGTGGCGGTGCCGCAGGCGGCCAGGGTGGAAACCAGCAACACCAGCGCGCCGATGCGCACTCCCTTGCTCAGACGATCAGGACTCATGCGAACTTCGACCTCCATACAAGCCAGGCGACCAGCACCACCACCAACGCAGTGGCGATCCAGCCCAGCGGTTCAATCCAGCGGCGCAGCGCCGCTTCGGCACGCGCACCACCGATACGAATGACCGCGGCCAGCACGTACACGCGCTTGCCACGACCGATCAGCATGCTCAACAGATACTGCGGCATCGGTACGCCGACGATACCCGATGCCCACGTGAAGACCTTCATCGGGATGGGCATGAAACCGCCCAGTACCAGGAAGGTGAACACCGCCCACGGCGACTCGGCCATCTTCGCCTGCACGGTGGTGATGCCCTGCTCGATCGCCGGCAGCATGCCCAGCGCTTCGAACAGCGGCTTGATCGCTTCGAAGGCGAAGTGGCCCAGCGCGTAGCCGACCACCGCCCCGACCATCGAGCCGGCCAGGCTGAGGGTGGCGAACCACCAGCCGCGCTTGGGCTGGGCCACGCACATCGGCGCCAGCATCACCTCCGGCATCACCGGGAAGATGATCGCTTCAAAGAAGCTCAGCACTGTCAGGTAGGTCGGCGCGCGTTCGTGCGCCGCCCACTTCATCGCCCGCTCGTACAGCGGCCCGAAAATCTTCATGCAAACCCTGCTCCGTGGATTAGTCGAGCATGCCGGACAGCAGCGGCACGAACGTGACCGGCGCCAGCACGCGTTGTTCGATGCTGCCATCAGCCTTGCGGTCCAACTGCACCAGCGACTGTCCGCCCGGACCGCCAACCGGCGCGATCAGGCGGCCGCCCTCGGCCAGCTGCCCGACCAGCTCATCGACCAGCGCCGGTGCTGCTGCAGTGACCACGATGGCATCGAACGGGCCATGTTCGGCCCAGCCGGCACGGCCGTCGTCATGCTTGGTGCGGATGTTCATGCCCAGTGCGCGGAAGCGCTTGCGTGCCTGCCGCAGCAGGTCGCCGATGCGCTCGACGGTGTAGATCTCCAGGCCCAGCGCGCCGAGCACGGCGGCCTGGTAGCCGGAGCCGGTTCCGACTTCCAGCACCTTCTTCGGTGATACCTGCAGCACGGCTTCGGTCATGCGCGCCACCACCCACGGCTGGGAGATGGTCTGGCCGTGGCCAATCGGCAGGGCCGTGTCTTCGTAGGCACGCGAGGCCAGCGCCTCATCGATGAACAGATGACGCGGCACCACCCGGATCGCATTCAAGGTCGACTCGTCGACAATGCCGGCTTCGCGCAGGCGATCGACCAGGCGGTCACGCACGCGCTGCGAGGTCATGCCGATACCGACGGCTTCCGGCTGCAGGCGCAAGCGTGGGCTCATGCCGGCTGGTCCAGCGCGGCGCTGAGGCCGCCGACCCAGCTGGCCACCTTATCCAGGGCCTGGTAGCGGGTCAGGTCGACCTGGATCGGGGTGATCGAGATGTGGCCGGTGCGTACCGCGTGGAAATCGGTGCCGGGGCCGGAGTCCTGCTCACGACCGGCCGGGCCGATCCAGTAGACCTCGTTGCCGCGCGGGTCCTTCTGCGCGATGCAGCCTTCGGCGCGATGGCGGTTGCCCAGGCGCGTGACCTCGAAGCCCTTGACCTCGTTCCACGGCAGGTCCGGCACGTTGACGTTGAGGATGGTGTCGGCGGGCAGCGGATCGGCCTTGAGCCGGGCAACGATCTCGACCGCGGCGCGCGCAGCGGTCTCGAAATGCTTCGGGTCGTGATTGCGGCTGACCAGTGAAACAGCGACGGCCGGCAGGCCGAGGAAACGACCTTCCATCGCCGCCGAGACGGTGCCGGAATAGATCACGTCATCGCCGAGGTTGGCGGCATTGTTGATGCCGGACACGACAATATCGGGCTCGAATTCAAGCAGGCCGGTCAGCGCCAGGTGCACGCAGTCGGTGGGCGTACCGGCCACCGAGACGGTGTAATGGTCGATGCGCTTGAGGCGGATCGGCAGGTCCAGGGTCAGTGAGTTGCTGGCGCCGGAGCGATCGCGGTCGGGTGCGACCACCGTGACTTCGTGCCCAGCCTCGCGCAGTACCGAGGCCAGCATCCGGATGCCTGCGGCGTCGACACCGTCGTCGTTACTCACCAGGATTCGCATCTTCGATTTAACCGCTTGATTTTCCAAGAATTCGATTCCGTCACCGTGCAGTGTGGGCGGGACCGTCGTGCTCCCTTCCGAAGCCGTCGACCCTGCAAGGGCATCATCTATTGTGCCGCATGCGAGCCGCCGGTCCTACCCTGCCGGCGGTCACGACCGACATCGAACCGTCATAGGCAGACCTGCGCCGGCGGTTTACCCTGTGCGCATGTCGCACCCAGAAGACGAAGATCCCGCCGCATTGTTCCGTGCGGCCATCGGCGAAGTGACGCCGCTGCGCAAGGATGCCGAGCCGGCCCCTGCCGCGCCCCGGCCGAAACCGCGCGCGCGCATGGCCGAACGCGACGAGGCCGAAGCCGCCGGCGAGTTCGCCCGGCTGCTGCGCGACAGCACGCCGCTGGAAGCCGGCGACGTGGCCAGCTATCGCCGCGACAACCTGCCACCGCGCCTGTTCCAGCGCCTGAAGCGTGGCCAGTATTCGGTGCAGGACGAACTGGACCTGCATGGTGCCACCGCCGCGCAGGCGGAGACGCTGCTGCGCCAGTTTCTGCTGGAAGCGCATGCACATGAGTACGGCTGCGTGCGCATCATCCACGGCAAGGGATTGCAGTCCGACGCTGGCGCGCCTGTACTGAAGAACCTGGTCGACCGCCTGCTGCGGCTGCGCAACGACGTACTGGCGTTCCATTCGGCGCCGACCGGGCAAGGCGGTACTGGCGCGGTGCTGGTGTTGCTGGCGCGGCGGTAAAGAAGGGGACGCTCTGTCTCCAGGTAGAGTCGACTGTCAGTCGACTGCTCTTCCAGCGGCACGCGAAAACCGCGCGCCCTGCTCAGGCCTGCGAGGCGTCTTCGACAGGGCCGAGCTCGTGCAGCACGGCGGTGGCGTAGCAGCCGGGCGGCAACGCAAACGACAGTTCCAGCACGTCGTCGGCCAGCCACTGATGCTGCAGCAACGCCGGGCGCAGGCGCAACGCGCGGCGCTCCTGTTTCAGGCGCGCATCTTCCAGGCCGGCGCGCAGTGCCTTCGACTCGTCGTCGTCCAGCGCGGCCAGCTCCAGCTCACGTGCAGCGTCGGCGCTGCGCAGCTCGCCTTCGCCCCACAGCGGCGCGCTGGGATGGATGTCGAAACGCGCCAGGCGCTCGGCCAGCACATCGGTGTACGGCTCGGGGCCGAACACGCTGCGGCTGCCATCGAGCATCCACACTTCCCCCTCCAGCGGCTGATCCCAGTTGCCCTGCTCCACGCGCGCGGCCAGCACGCGATTGAACAGCGCCGAGCGGGCGGCTGACAGCAGCAGCGAGCGCTGATCCTTGCGCATGCGGCGGCCACCGAACATCGCCAGTGCGGCCGGCACGTTGCCGCCGTCGCGGCCAAAGCGTTGCTCGCCGAACCAGTTCGGCAGACCGCGCGCGGCAATCTGCTGCAGGCGCTCGCTGATCGCGGCGGCATCGCCCTGCACTTCACGCAGCACCAGCCTGAAGCGGTTGCCGGCCAGTGCGCCACGCTGCAGCTTGCGGTTGTGCCAGGTCGCTTCGAGCACTTCGATCTCGTCACTGGCCAGCTCGGCCAGGTCCGGCGCGACGCGCTTGGGCAGGTGCACGCTGAAACGCTGGGTGGTGACCGCGTGACGATCCTTCATGCCGGCGTAGCTGACCGCCATTTCCGGCAGGCCCGCCCACTTGGCCAGCAGCTTGGCCACGTGCACGGTGTTGGCGCCGCGCTTGCGGATGTGCAGCAACAGGTGCTCGCCTTCACCGGTGGCCTCGAAGGCCGGCAGTTCATCCACCTGGAAATCGTCCGGCGTGGTGCGGATGCGCGCCGTCAACAACGGTGCACCGAACGCGAGCGGCAACGGGATCATGCCGCCACCAGCAACACGACCGCCTGTGCGGCAATGCCTTCACCACGGCCGGTGAAGCCCAGCTTTTCCGAGGTGGTGGCCTTGACGCTGACCGCATCCAGCGGCAACTGCAGCAGTCCGCCGATGCGCTCACGCATGGCCAGCGCATGCGGGCCGACCTTGGGCCGCTCGCAGATCACGGTGATGTCGGTGTTGCTGACACGCCAGCCGCGCTCGCGCAGCAGGCTGTCACAATGGCGCACGAAATCGCTGCTGTCGGCGCCCTTCCAGCGGTCGTCACTGGGCGGGAAATGCTGGCCGATGTCACCCAGCGCCAGCGCGCCGAGCATCGCATCGCACAAGGCGTGCAGGATCACGTCGCCATCGCTGTGCGCAAGCACGCCACAGCTGTGTGGAACGTTCACGCCGCCAAGCATGATGTGATCGCCTTCGCCGAAGGCATGGACGTCGTAGCCCTGGCCGATGCGGACGGGCGGGAACGGTGCGGTGCTCATGGATGCAACCCTTGCAGCAGGGCCGCGCGGGCATTCAGCTGGCGCGGCGGGAAAGTACGAATTCGAACCGGTCCAGATCGGCCGGGGTGGTGACCTTGAAGTTGTCCTCGCTGCCTTCCACCAGCAGCGGGCGCTGGCCCTGGCGCTCCATGGCCATGGCCTCGTCGGTGACTTCGACACCGGCGGCAGCGGCGTCGGACAGCGCGCGGCTGAGCTGGTGACGGCGGAACAACTGGGGGGTCAATGCGCGCCACAGGCGCTCGCGCGGTTCGGTGCCATCGATGCCACCGTCGTCACCCGCACGCTTGAGCGTGTCGCGCACCGGGGCAGCCAGGATTGCGCCGACCGGGTCGGCACGGCCGACTTCAAGCAGGCGGCCGAGATCGGCCGGCGAAAGGTTCGGCCGCGCGGCATCGTGGACCAGTACGAACTCATCAGCACGCACCGTCTCCGGCAGCGCCTGCAGGCCAGCCAGCACCGAAGCGGCACGGGTCGCGCCACCGATGCAGGTCAGCACCGGCTTGCCCGCCCACTCGTTCCAGCCGGGCCAGTCGGCGTCGTCCTGGCCGATCACCACCATCGCCCCGGCCACGGCCGGGTGCGCCAGCAGGGCGTCCAGGGTATGGGCAAGCAGGATCTGCCCACCTGCCTGCAGGTACTGCTTGGGCAACGGCGCGCCGAAGCGGGTGCCACGCCCAGCAGCCGGAACCACGACCCAGATGGCCGCACTCATGGCACGTCCGCCGGGTGCTCGCCGACCTGCGCGCTGACGCTCGCCGCAGGCTGCGCCGGATGCACCGGCGCATCCTCGACCACGCGGTAGAACTTTTCGCCAGGCTTGATCATGCCGAGCTCGCTGCGCGCGCGTTCCTCGATGGCGGACTGGCCTTCCTTGAGGTCCTTCACTTCGGCAGCCAGCGCATCATTGCGCTGCTGCAGGCCCTCATTGTCCCGCTCCTGGTTGGCGACCTGGGCTTCGAGCATCATCACTTCACCCGAATTGCCCGGACCGAACCAGAAGCGGTACTGCAGCCAGCCCAGCAGCAGGGCCAGCACCAGCAGCATCCAGCGCCAGTCGCGCATCGGCTCAGCGCTTCAGCGAAACGAACGCGTCACGACCGGCGTAACGCGCGCCGGCGCCGAGGGCTTCCTCGATGCGCAGCAGCTGGTTGTACTTGGCCACGCGATCGCTGCGGCACAGCGAGCCGGTCTTGATCTGGGTGGCGGTGGTGGCCACGGCGATGTCGGCGATGGTGGTGTCTTCGGTTTCGCCCGAGCGGTGCGAGACCACGGCGGCATAGCCGGCGCGATCGGCCATGGCGATCGCTTCCAGGGTTTCGCTCAGGGTGCCGATCTGGTTGACCTTGATCAGGATCGCGTTGGCGGTGCCCGAGTCGATGCCTTCCTGGAAGATCTTCGGGTTGGTCACGAACAGGTCGTCGCCGACCAGCTGCACCTTCTTGCCGATGCGGTCGGTCAGCAGCTTCCAGCCGGCCCAGTCGTTCTCGGCCAGGCCATCTTCAATGGTGATGATCGGGTACTGCGCGGCCCAGTCGGCGAGGAAGTCGACGAACTGCTCGGAGGTCAGGCGCTTGTTCTCGCCGACCAGGTTGTACTTGCCGTTCTCGAAGAACTCGCTGGAAGCCACGTCCAGGCCCAGCAGCACGTCTTCACCGGCGGTGTAGCCGGCCTTGCCGATCGCTTCGAGGATGGTGTCCAGCGCTTCGACGTTGCTGCGGAAGTCCGGCGCGAAGCCGCCTTCGTCGCCGACCGCCGTGCTCAGGCCGTGGCCCTTCAGCACCGACTTCAGCGAATGGAAGATTTCGGTACCGGCGCGCAGCGCTTCGGAGAACGAGGTGAAGCCGACCGGCAGCACCATGAACTCCTGGAAGTCGACGTTGTTGTCGGCATGCGCACCGCCGTTGATGATGTTCATCATCGGCACCGGCAGCGACGGGGTCACGCCGGTCTTGGCGGCCAGGTACTGCCACAGTGCCTGCTTGCCCGATGCGGCGGCGGCATGCGCGGCGGCCATCGAAACACCCAGCAGTGCGTTGGCGCCCAGGCGGCCCTTGTTCTCGGTGCCGTCGAGGTCGATCAGGCGACGGTCGAGGCCGGCCTGGTCGGTGGCCTCGAAGCCCTTCAGCGCGGCGGCAATCGTGGTGTTGACGTTGTCGACGGCCTTGCGCACGCCCTTGCCCAGGTAACGGGTCTTGTCGCCGTCACGCAGCTCGACCGCTTCCTTGGTGCCGGTCGAGGCGCCGGAGGGAACCGCGGCACGACCGAACGAACCGTCCTCCAGGATGACTTCGGCTTCCAGCGTGGGGTTGCCACGGCTGTCGAGGATTTCACGGGCGTGGATGCTGCGGATCGTACTCATGGTCGGGCCGGTTACCTGTCTGGAGAGGGGGCGACAAAACGAATGCCGCGTGATTATCCCCGGCTGCCCGCCACTTGCCAAATGGCGCGGGCGCCGTCAGGCCAGAGTGGCCCCGATCACCATCAGGATCAACGACATCATCACCACCAGCAGGCCACCGGCAATGGCGGCCACTACGCCGCCGCGGCGGCAACGCCAGGCCATCACCATCGCCACCAGGCTGCCAAGGAAGGACAGCACGAGCACGGCCAGTGCAGCCAGGTTCCAGTACTGCATGGCCTGCATGCCATGGCTGCCATCCCCGGGCGAACCGAAACTGGCGGCGAAGGCGAATACAGCTGCCACCAGGCCGGCCCAGGCAAGAACAGCCAGCGCCAGCGCGATCAGGCCCCAGGGCCGATCACGGGTTGCCAGGGTCGCATTCATCAGAACAGCCCGTAGAACAGGGCACCAAGCCACAGCGACAGCAGGATGATCGCCAACCCGGCGGCCACCTTGCCACGGTTCAGGCGCCAAGCCAGTACGGCGGCAACGACGCATCCCACGGCGCCGACCAGCTCTGCAACCAGCAGCGCAATGAAGTACGCGCGCAGATTGAGCGCGCTGCCGCCATCACCCGGTGGGCGCACGGACGCTGCGCCGATCAGCACCAGCCCGAACATACCCACGGTGAACAGCGCGGCCAGGGCCAGTGCGATCAAGCCCCACGGCCACTGCTTCCAGTGCCGGCGGCGGCGCTGGTTTTCCAGCGCCAGCCACGGGTCACGACTCACGCGAAGCGCGAGAAGCCGTGCTTCTTGGTCACCGCATCGAGTTCCATCAGGGTCTCGAGCAGCGCTTCCATCTGGTCCAGCGGCCATGCATTGGGGCCATCGGACAGCGCCTTGGACGGGTCTGGATGGGTCTCGGCGAACAGGCCGGAGATGCCCACCGCCACGGCGGCACGGGCCAGCACCGGCACGTGCTCACGCTGGCCACCGGAACTGGTGCCCTGCCCACCCGGCAGCTGCACCGAATGGGTGGCGTCGAACACCACCGGGCAACCGGTCTCGCGCATCACCGCCAGCGAACGCATGTCGCTGACCAGGTTGTTGTAGCCGAAGCTGGCACCGCGCTCGCAGACCATGATCTGCTCGTTGCCGGTGGCCTTGGCCTTCTCCACGACCGGCTTCATGTCCCACGGCGCCAGGAACTGGCCCTTCTTGATGTTGACGGGCTTGCCGGCCGAGCACACCTTGCGGATGAAGTCGGTCTGGCGGACGAGGAACGCCGGGGTCTGCAGCACGTCCACCACCGAGGCCACTTCGTCCATCGGGGTGTATTCGTGAACGTCGGTCAGCACCGGCACGCCGATCTGCTTCTTGACCTCGGCCAGGACCTTCAGGCCCTCTTCCATGCCCGGGCCGCGGAAGGCGGTGCCCGAGGTGCGGTTGGCCTTGTCGAAGCTGGACTTGAAGATGAAGTTCACACCGAGCTTGTCGGTGATCTCCTTCAGCTTGCCGGCGGTATCAAGCTGCAGCTGCATCGACTCGATCACGCAGGGGCCGGCGATCAGGAACAGGGGCTGGTCCAGCCCGACCTCGAATCCACACAGTTTCATGGCGTTTCCTTGTTGTCCGCAGCACCGGACGGGCCGGTGCGCTGGGGGTTGAAGCATGCAGGATGGGGGCCGAAGCCCCCAGTCACAAGTCAGGCGCGCGCTTCGGAAAGCAGCTTGCCGCCGGCCTTGCGCTCGCGCGCGGCACGGATGAAACCGATGAACAGCGGGTGGCCGTCACGCGGCGTGGACAGGAATTCCGGGTGCGCCTGGCAGGCCAGGAACCACGGGTGCGCGTCGCGCGGCAGTTCGACCACTTCCACCAGGGTGTCGTCCATCGACTTGCCGGCGATCACCAGGCCAGCATCTTCCAGCTGGGTGCGGTAACGGTTGTTGAACTCGTAACGGTGGCGATGGCGCTCGGCGACGACGTCCTTGCCGTACAGTTCGCGGGCCAGCGTGCCCGGCTTGAGGCGTTGTTCCTGCAGGCCCAGGCGCATGGTGCCGCCGAGGTCGCTCTTGTCGTCGCGCTTCTCGACATCGCCGGTAGCGGTGCGCCATTCGGTGATCAGGCCGATCACCGGGTTCGGCGACTGGCGGTCGTTCTCGGTGCTGTTGGCACCTTCCAGGCCCACCACGTTGCGCGCGTAGTCGACAACGGCCGCCTGCATGCCGTAGCAGATACCGAAGTACGGCACCTGCTGCTCGCGGGCGAACTTCGAGGTCAGCACCTTGCCTTCGAAACCACGGTCACCGAAGCCACCCGGCACCAGGATGCCGTCGACATCCGCCAGTGCAGCCATGTCGGTGCCTTCCAGGTCCTGTGCTTCCAGCCACTTCAGGTTGACCTTGGTGCGCTGGCGCAGGCCGCCATGCTTCAGCGCTTCGCCGACCGACTTGTAGGCGTCCTGGTGATCGACGTACTTGCCGACCACGGCGATGGTCACTTCGTCCAGCGGGTGCAGGGTCGCATCGACCGCGTCTTCCCACATCGACAGATCAACCGGGCCCGCCTTGTCGACCAGCTTCAGCTGATTGACCACGATCTCGTCCAGGCGCTGTGCATGCAGGCCCGACGGGATGCGGTACAGCACGTCCACATCCGGCACGCTGATCACCGCGCGTTCGGACACGTTGGTGAACTGGGCGATCTTGCGGCGCTCCGAATCCGGCACCGCCTGTTCCGAACGGCAAAGCAGCACGTCCGGCTGGATGCCGATCGAGCGCAGTTCCTTCACCGAGTGCTGGGTCGGCTTGGTCTTCAGCTCGCCGGCGGCGCCGATGTACGGCACCAGGGTGAGGTGCATGAACAGCGCCTTCTCCGGGCCGCGCTCGGTGCGCACCTGGCGGATCGCTTCCAGGAACGGCAGCGACTCGATGTCGCCGACGGTACCGCCGATCTCGACCAGGGCCACGTCGTAGCCTTCGGTGGCTTCATCGATGCAGCGGCGGATCTCGTCGGTGATGTGCGGAATGACCTGCACAGTCGCGCCCAGGTAATCGCCGCGGCGCTCCTTGCGGATCACGTTCTCGTAGATGCGGCCGGTGGTGACCGAGTTCTTGCGGCTCAGGCGGGTGCGCACGAAGCGCTCGTAGTGGCCCAGGTCGAGATCGGTCTCGGCGCCGTCGTCGGTGACGTAGACCTCACCGTGCTGGAACGGGCTCATGGTGCCCGGGTCGACGTTGATGTACGGGTCGAGCTTCATCATCGTGACCTTCAGGCCACGGGCTTCGAGAATGGCGGCCAGTGACGCAGCGGCAATGCCTTTGCCGAGCGAGGACACCACGCCGCCGGTTACGAAAATCAAGGGAGTCATGGCTGCAAGCATCCTGTCTGGAAATGGAAAACGGCAACACCACGCGCACCCGGAGGGCGGGCATGGAGCTTGAAGGGGGTTTTCCGGTTCGCTGGGGCAGCGAGGGAGGTGCTGGGCCGTGCGGCGGCAGGCGCCGGACGGGGACCACCCTGCGAGGTCGGGGCGGCCGTGCCGGTCAAATCGACCGTCACCTGCGACCCGCATTGCTGGCGACCACGCATGGTCGTGCCAGCCCATTCGCAAAGGGTGGACACGCACTTGCTCCCGGAAAGCCATAGTTTACAGATTGATGGCCGCCAACCCAAGAGGCAGTTGCGGCCATCCCCCAAAAGAAACGCCCCGCTGGGCGGGGCGTCGGGGGGCGAATCCCTTGCGGCAAGGGCTTCAGAGCGCGGAAGCGTTACTTCTTCTTCCTCGCCTCTTCTTCCTCTTCCTGCTGCGGGGCCGGCTGGCCCTGCGCCTTCATTTCGGCATTGGCCTGGGCGCGGCGCTTGGCCTTGGCATCGGCTTCAGCCTGTGCCTTATCGGCCTGGTCACCCTGCTGCGGGGCCGGCTGGCCGGCGTTCTGCGCCACCACCATCGGCACTGCAACGGCGGCGGCGGCCAGGATCGCAATGGTCAGCAACTTCTTCATGAGGTCCTCCTCGCGGTATGGCTTGGATGTTTCGACCCAACGGGGGTCGCCGGCGTTCAGACTCCAGCGACTGCCATTTTACCCCCTCCCCGCCGCCGAGGCTGAACCGCAGGCGTGCAAATTCGCCGCACAGACCGCACACTTGCGCGTCGCTCCGCGCTTTAGAAGATAGATGAACGCCCGCTATAACGCCGCCGATATTGAAGTCCTGTCCGGCCTTGACCCGGTCAAGCGCCGTCCCGGCATGTATACCGACACCGCGCGCCCGAACCACCTGGCGCAGGAAGTGATCGACAACTCGGTGGACGAGGCCCTCGCCGGCCACGCCCGCTCGATCGAGATCACCCTGTACAAGGACGGCAGCGTGGAAGTCAGCGATGACGGCCGCGGCATGCCGGTGGACATCCATCCGGAAGAGAAGATCCCCGGTGTCGAGCTGATCCTCACCCGCCTGCATGCGGGCGGCAAGTTCAGCAACAACAACTACACCTTCTCCGGCGGCCTGCACGGCGTCGGCGTCAGCGTGGTCAACGCGCTGTCGACCCTGGTGGAAGTGCACATCAAGCGCGAAGGTGCCGAACACCGCATCACCTTCCGCAACGGCGACCGCGCTACCCCGCTGGAAGTGGTCGGCAGCGTCGGCAAGAAGAACACCGGTACCCGCGTGCGCTTCTGGCCGGACCCGAAGTACTTCGATACGCCGAAGTTCGCGGTGCGCGCGCTCAAGCACCTGCTGCGCGCCAAGGCCGTGCTGTGCCCGGGCCTGACCGTCAAGCTGACCGACGAGGCCACCGGTGAAGTCGACACCTGGTACTACGAAGACGGCCTGCGCGATTACCTGAAGCTGGAGCTGGGCGAGCGCGAATCGCTGCCGGCCGACCTGTTCGTCGGCAACCTGAAGAAGGACACCGAGGTGGTGGACTGGGCCGTGGCCTGGCTGCCGGAAGGCGAGCTGGTGCAGGAAAGCTACGTCAACCTGATTCCCACCGCCCAGCACGGCACCCATGTCAACGGCCTGCGTACCGGCCTGACCGAGGCGCTGCGCGAGTTCTGCGACTTCCGCAACCTGCTGCCGCGTGGCGTCAAGCTGGCCCCGGAAGACGTGTGGGACCGCGTGTCGTTCGTGCTGTCACTGAAGATGACCGACCCGCAGTTCAGCGGCCAGACCAAGGAACGCCTGTCCTCGCGCCAGGCCGCCGGTTTCGTTGAAGGCGCCGCCCACGATGCGTTCAGCCTGCTGCTGAACCAGAACGTGGAGCTGGGGGAGAAGATCGCGCAGATCGCCATCGAGCGCGCCAGTGCGCGCCTGAAGACCGAGAAGCTGGTCGTCCGCAAGAAAGTCACCCAGGGCCCGGCGCTGCCCGGCAAGCTGGCCGACTGCATCAGCCAGGACCTGTCGCGCACCGAGCTGTTCCTGGTGGAAGGTGATTCGGCAGGCGGCAGCGCCAAGCAGGCCCGCGACAAGGACTTCCAGGCCATCATGCCGCTGCGCGGCAAGATCCTGAACACCTGGGAAGTTTCATCCAACAGCGTGCTGGCCTCGGAAGAAGTGCACAACCTGGCCATCGCCATCGGCTGCGACCCGGGCAAGGATGACATCAGCGGCCTGCGCTACGGCAAGGTCATCATCCTGGCCGACGCGGACTCCGACGGCCTGCACATCGCAACGCTGCTGACCGCACTGTTCCTGAAGCACTTCCCGGCGCTGGTCGATGCCGGCCACGTGTTCGTGGCGATGCCGCCGCTGTTCCGCATCGACGTGGGCAAGCACGTGTTCTACGCCCTGGACGAAGAAGAAAAGCGCTCGATGCTGGACAAGATCGAACGCGAGAAGATCAAGGGCGCCATCAATGTGACCCGCTTCAAGGGCCTGGGCGAGATGAATCCGCCGCAGCTGCGCGAGTCGACCATCCACCCCGATACGCGCCGACTGGTGCAGCTGACCGTGGACGATCGCGAGCAGACAAGTTCGCTGATGGACATGCTGCTGGCCAAGAAGCGCGCCTCCGACCGCAAGGGCTGGCTGGAGTCGAAGGGCGACCTGGCCTCGCTGGAAGTCTGACTCCCGCAGCCCTCCTGTAGAGCCGAGCCCACGCTCGGCTGCATTCCGCGTCGTGCCGGGCAGCCGAGCATCGGCTCGGCTCTACAGAGATCCCGCCGCCATCGGCAAACCCTGCGGCGCCATAATGCGCGTCCACCCGTGTGGACCATCGTATTGGCCAGCCACTCGTTGCTGTTCCCTGCCCTGCCGCTGCACAGCGCGCGTTTGGTGCTGAGCCCGATCCGCCGTGACGACGCGGCCGCGCTGTTCACGCTGCAATCCAACCCGGATGTAATGCGCTGGTGGAACCACCCGGCCTGGACACGTCCGGCCGAGGCCCGCGAACAGATCGACGACGATCTTGCCGCGCACGCCATCGGTACCCAGCTGAAGCTGGCCGTGCGCGAATCATTGGACGGTCCGCTGCTGGGCATCTGCGTGGTGTTTGCCATCGATCGTGACGCCGCGCGGGCAGAGATCGGCTATCTGCTTGCACCCGACCGCCAGGGCCAGGGCTACATGCATGAGGCCCTGCAGCAGATGCTGGCCTATCTGTTCCGAACCCTGCACCTGCACCGCATCGAGGCCGAGATCGACCCGCGCAATGTGCCGTCGGCGCGCGTGCTTGACCGCCTCGGCTTCCGCCGCGAGGGGGTGCTGCGCCAGCGCTGGCGCATCCAGGGCGAACTTTCGGACTCGGCCGTCTACGGCCTGCTGGCTGACGACGCGGCGACAACCGCCCTGCCCGCTTGACCCAATCTGGCCGCAAGCCGTTGCGGCTCGTGGCCATGCCTTTGGACACATACGGCCCGGGCATCACCGGCCTAGCATCGGAACCCCCTTCCGCTGCCGATACGGTGCCATGAAGTCCCTGCTGCACACTGCCGCGCTCTGCGTCGGCCTGCTCATCGCCCCTGCCACGGTACTGGCCGCGCCCGCCGCCGACGCCAAGCCCGACCCGAAGGACGACAAGACCGAAGCTCCCACGCTGCCCGCCGATGCGTCGGTCCGCCAGAGCATGCGCCTGGCCGGCCGCACGCTCGACTACACCGCCACCGTCGGCACCCTGCCGGTGCGCGACGACAAGGGCAAGGTGATCGCCGATGTGGTGTTCACTGCCTACACGATGGCGGGCAAGGATCGCCCGGTGACGTTCGCGCTCAATGGCGGCCCCGGTGCCTCGTCGGTCTACCTCAACATGGGCGCGATCGGGCCCAAGGTGGTCACCTTCGGTTCGGAAGGTGACAGCGCCTCGGCACCGGCCACCCTGCACGACAACCCGGGCACCTGGCTGGACTTCACCGACCTGGTGTTCATCGATCCGGTCGGCACCGGCTTCAGCCGCGCCCGCATCGGCGACGATGAAGCGAAGAAGCAGCTGTACAACCCCGGCGCCGATATCGAATACCTGTCGCGCTCGATCTACGACTGGCTGCTGCGCAACCAGCGCATGGCCTCGCGCAAGTACCTGACCGGCGAGAGCTACGGCGGTTATCGCGGCCCGCGCATCACCCACTTCCTGCAGACCCGGCTGGGCGTGGCGATGAACGGCCTGGTGCTGGTCTCGCCTTACCTGAGCCCGACCCTGGAAGACAACGCCGACGTCTCGCCGATGGCGTGGATGCAGACGCTGCCGTCGATCGCCGCAGCGCACCTGGAGCGCCAGGGCAAGCTGACCGACGCGGCGATGCGCGAGGTGGTCGAGTACACCCGCGGCGACTACGCCACCGCGTTGATGAAGGGCCGCAGCGATCCGCAGGCGACCGAAGCGATGCTGCGCCGGGTGACCGAGCTGACCGGGCTGGACCCGCAGTTCGTGCGTCGCGCTGGCGGCCGCCTGGAAACCCAAGCCTACCTGCGTGAGGTGTTCCGCGACAAGGGCACGCTGGGCAGCCGCTACGATTCCAACGTGACCGCCTTCGATCCGTTTCCGAACGATCCGGAGCAGCGCGCCAACGATCCACTGCTGGACAGCATCATCGCGCCGACCACCACCGCGATGGTCGACTTCGTGACGCGTGTGGTCGGCTGGAAGGTGGATGCGCGCTACCAGGCGCTGAACTACGACGTGAACCGGCTGTGGGACCGCAATGGCGATCTGCGCCAGGGCGCGGTGACCCAGCTGCGCCAGGCGGTGGCGATCGACCCGCATCTGCAGGTGCTGATCGTGCACGGCTGGAATGACCTGTCGTGCCCGTTCATGGGTTCGATCCTGACGGTGGACCAGATGCCGGCGATGGGCAGCAACCCGGACCGGGTGCAGGTGCGCAGTTATCCGGGTGGGCACATGTTCTACAGCCGGGCGGACAGCCAGGCGGCGTTCCGCAAGGATGTGCAGGCGCTGTTCCAGCGCAATTGAGGGGTTCGGCCGGGCCTGCGGCCCGGCACCCGCTGACGGCAACGGCAACGGCGACTGCAAAAGCTGGCTTCCTGAGGGCTGGCGAGGTGGGGTGGGGTGGGGTTGCAGGACACGCCGTAAACCCATCCTTGGGGGCTCGATGGCGCCATCCATGGCGCCAACGGTCCTGCAACCCCACCCCACCCCACCCCGCCGCTGACAGGTTCCTGCTGCTGTTGGTGGGTGCCGACCGTTGGTCGGCACGGGATCGGATCCCTGCTTCTGCTCTGGTAGGTGTCGACCTTGGTCGACACGATGTGTGCGGAAAAAATTCTTTGCCCATGAAAAAGCCCGCCGGATATCGGCGGGCTTTTTCGTTTGCAACCTTGGCGTGGCAATCAGGTCCAGCCGAACAGCTCGAACAGCTTGAGGATCAGGTACGCACAGCCGCCGGCCGCCGGGATGGTCAGGATCCAGGCCCAGACGATGCGCTCGATCACGCCGAACTTCAGCGAGCGCGGGTTCTTGGCGAAGCCCACGCCCATGATCGCGGTGGAGATGCTGTGCGTGGTCGAGACCGGCATGCCGAAGTGGGCGGCCAGGGTCAGGATGGTGGCCGAGCTGGTTTCCGCGGCGAAGCCGTGGATCGGGTGCAGCTTGACCATCTTGTGGCCCAGCGTCTTGATGATCTTCCAGCCGCCCGAAGCGGTACCGGCGGCCATCACCACCGCACAGGTCAGCACGATCCACATCGCGATGCCGTCACCGGCGTGCGCGTCCGGGTGCATGAAGGCCAGCCAGGACGGCAGGTCGTTCAGTGCGCCGGTGGCTTCGGCACCGATCAGGGTCATGGCGATGATGCCCATCGTCTTCTGCGCGTCGTTGTGGCCGTGGGCGAAGCCCATGTAGGCCGCCGAGGCGATCTGCGCCTTTCCGAAGAAGGCGTTGACGATGCGCGGACGGGCCAGGCGGCCGATGGCGCCACCGATCTTGGCCAGGCCGGCGATCAGGCCCCACAGCAGCACCATCACCACGATGCCCAGCAGGAAGCCGGCGATCGGCGAGGTGATCATCGGCACGAACACCTTCCACAGCAGGCCCTTGTTCTGCGCCCAGCTGCCCAAGCGCTCGGACCAGATCAGCGCGTCCCAGTTGTTGTGGGCCGCGGCCAGGCCGGCGCCGCAGAGGCCGCCGATCAGCGCGTGCGAGGACGAGGACGGCAGCCCCTTCCACCACGTGATCAGGTTCCAGATGATGCCGCCGAGCAGCGCGCACAGGATGACCTGCGGGGTGACATCGACGACGTTGGTGTTGAGCAGGCCGGAGGCGATCGTCAATGCGACGGCCGTACCGGTCAGCGCACCGATCAGGTTCATGAAGGCGGCCAGCATCACCGCCCAGCCGGGCGAGAGCACCTTGGTCGCCACCACGGTGGCAATGGAGTTGGCGGTGTCGTGGAAGCCGTTGATGAACTCGAAGACGAGCGCGGCCAGGATCACCACCAGGACAAGGGTCAACATGCGGCGGCGTCCGTCAGCTGTTCTTCAACACGATCTGGTACGCCACCACGCCGGCCTCGCGGCAACGGTCGATGGCCTTTTCCAGGATCTCGAAGAATTCCTTCAGCAGGAACATCTGCAGGTTGTCCAGGCGGCCGGAGTAGATGTCGCGGTACAGCTCGAGCATCAGGCGGTCGGCCTCGTTCTCCAGCGAACGCAGCTTCTCGTTCAGCGCGGTCATCCGGTCCAGGTTCATGTGACGCAGGTCGGCCACCATCTCCACTACCACGCCGGCAGCCTGTTCCAGCATCGCCGCGCGCGGCGCGAAGTCGATGTGTTCCAGGTGAGTCGTGGCCAGCGAATAGCGATCGGCAAACTTCTCGATCTGCTTCGGAATCTTGTACAGGGCCGAACCCAGCGCTTCGATGTCTTCGCGCTCGATCGGGGTCATGAAGCTGTCCACCAGCGCCTGGCTGATCTTGTCCGAGGCCGCGCGCTCGCGCAGGCGGGCCAGCTTGAAGGCGTCCAGCGCGGGCTGGCGGTCGGCCTCGCGCAGCATGGAATGCAGCGCCTTGGCGGCGTCGGAGGCCGCGACGGCGGCCTCATCAAGCAGGGTGTAGAACTGTTTGCCGGAACCGAAAATGGTCTGCAGAGAGAACATTGAGAAACCTGTCAGCCGTCGCGGGAAGGACGGCACCAGACGGAATTATGACGGCTAGATGACCATCTCGGGTATCCCTGCGCCCTTTCCGGGCTTCGAGACCCTCAACCTGAACAGGCAGTTGCCACCCGGACACGCCCCTTTGCTAAGATGCCAGCGCGCCTTCGGGCGCACCCTATGGACGACGACCCTTATCCCCCTGCGCCGCGCCGGACCCCGATCCTGAGCGCCTGCCGCCATCGCAAGCACCCGCCCTCCCTGCCACCAACCGGGGACGATGCCCGTGTTTGAAATGATCCTGATTGTCTTCGCGCTTGTTCTGTTGAACGGCTTCTTCGCCATGTCCGAGATGTCGGTCATGACCTCGCGCAAGAGCCGCCTGAAGCAGATGGCCGCCACCTCCAAGCGCGCTGCCAAGGCGCTGGAGCTGTCGGAGAAGCCGGAGAGCTTCCTGTCCACCGTGCAGATCGGCATCACTGTGATTGGCGTGCTGACCGGCTACCTCGGTGGTGAGGCGCTGGGCGAAGCCTTCGCCGGCTGGATCCAGGGCCTGATGCCGGGCTTCGCCTACGCCGGCAACATCGGCACCGCGCTGGCGGTCAGCCTGATCACCTTCATCACGCTGATCTTCGGCGAACTGGTGCCCAAGCGGCTGGCACTGACCCGTTCGGAGGCCATTGCCGGCCTGGTGGCGATGCCGATGAGCTGGCTGGCCAAGCTGGCCCTGCCCTTCGTCTGGCTGTTGTCCAAGACGACCCAGCTGGTCCTGCGCCTGTTCGGCCTGGGCAAGGATGAAGTCGCCTCGGTGACCGAAGAAGAGATCCGCATGCTGGTGGCCGAGAGCCACGAGGCCGGCGTGATCGACGCCCACGAGCGCGACATGATGAACCGCGTGATGCGCCTGGGCGACCGCACCGCCGACAGCCTGATGACCCCGCGCAACCGCATTGCCTGGCTCGACACCCAGGCCGGGCTGGAGCGCAACCTGGAAATCATGGCCGAGCACGAGTTCTCGCGGTACCCGGTGTACCGCGACAACGACATGGACGTGGTCGGCGTGCTGGAACTGAAGTCGCTGGCCACGCGCATGGCGCGCGGTGACAACGCGCTGTTCCAGACCCTGCGCGAGCCCCTGTACGTCTCCGAATCGACCCATGCGATGAAGCTGCTGGAGATCTTCCGCGAGGAACAGCAGTCGATGGCACTGGTGGTGGACGAGTACGGCGAGATCCAGGGCCTGGTGACCATCAGCGACCTGATGGGCGCGGTGGTCGGCCGCCTGCAGGCGGTGGAGAACGCCGACGAGGATGCGCTGGTGGTGACCCGCGAGGACGGCTCGCTGCTGGTGGACGGCTCGCTGCCGATCGAAGACGTGCGTGAACTGATCGGCAGCAACGAGCTGCCCGATGCCGAGGATGGCGACTACTACACGCTGGCCGGCATGTGCATCCACTACTTCGGCCGCATTCCGCACGCGGGCGAGTACTTCGACTGGGCCGGCTGGCGCTTCGAGGTGGTCGACCTGGATGGTGCGCGGGTGGATAAGCTGCTGCTGCGCACGCTGTCCGACGAGCAGGCCGATGAGCTCACCGCCTGAGGCCGGCCAGGGTCCGGGCATCGAGCGCCCGGCCTACCGCAACGAGGGCATCCGCACCCTCCTGGAGATGTTCGCCTCCGGTGATCCGGCCGAACACATGCCGCTTGGCCAGATCCTGTGCAACCTGCAGCAGAGCGCGTTCGGCGTATTCCTGTTCGTAGCGATCCTGCCCTCGTTCATTCCGATTCCGGGCATGGGCGGCGCGGTCAGCGGCCCACTGGTGGTCCTGATCGGCCTGCAGATGCTGTGCTGCCTGCGCCGCCCCTGGTTGCCCGGTTTCATTGCGCGGCGCGGGCCGAAGCGCGGCACCATGCACCGCTTCCTCGACCGTATCGATCGCCCGCTGCGGCGTCTGGACAAGATGCTGAAGCCGCGCCTGCCCCAGCTGCTGACACCGCTGCCGGCGCACGCCTTCACCGGCCTGCTGCTGGTGCTGCTGGGCATCCTGCTGTCGCTGCCGATTCCCTTCACCAACTTCCTGTTCGGCTTCCAGTTGCTGCTGTTCTCGCTGGCGCTGCTGGAACGCGATGGCGCGCTGATGCTGTTCAACTGGATCGCGGCGCTGGCGGCGATCGCCTTCTTCGGCTTCAGTTCGGGGCAGCTGGTGGGTTATACCGTCGATCTGTTCCAGCGCTGGTTCTGAACCAGGAACCGGTAGAGCCGGCCGCTGGCCGGCTGCCACGTTTCCAGGTTTGCCGGCCAGCGGCCGGCACTACCAATACCGGACATCGGCCCTCAACGCAGATCGATGAAACCGTTGTCGGCCAACGCCGCCGGCTCGTCCTGCACCGCCGACAGCACGAAGGTCAGCGCCTTGCCCAGCAGCGTGCCCGGACCATCCCAGTATTCAGCACTGTCGGCGCGCACATGGATCAGGCGCAGGTTGGGGTCATCCTTGCCACCGGGGAAGAACAGCTTCATCGCCGGTGACCACAGCTCCTCGATCTTCGCGCGGTCGTCGACGATGCGCGCACGCCCCGCCACCGACACATAGGTGTTCTTCGACGGTGAGGCGTAGGCCACGTTCACCCGCGGATCGAGCGCGATCTCGGCCACCTTCGGGCTGTCGGCGGTGATCACGAACCACAGGTCACCATCGAAGTTGACCTGCTGGGTGGCCAACGGCCGGCTGTAGAGTCGTCCGTCAACGCCGGTGGTGGTGAACATCGCCACCTCCACGTCCTTGATCAGTTCGGCCAGCTGGGCAATGTGTTCGGCGCGGGTCTCGGCCATGGTGGGGACTCCAGAAGTGGGAGCCCCCATCAGACGCTGATCGGCTGCAACGGGCCGTGACGCGATTGTTCAGCCCGCGTGGCGGGCATGCCAGGCGTGCATCGCCAGTTCGAACGAACGCAGGCGCGCGCGGTGGTCGTACAGGTTGGCGGTGAGCATCAGTTCGTCGGGCTTGTGCCGCTCGACGAAGGCGGCGATGCCCTCGGCCACCTGCTGCGGATCACCCAGCACGGTGCAGGCCAATGCCCGCTCCACGCCCAGCTTTTCATGCGGTTCCCAGAAGGACTCGATGTCGTCGATCGGTGCCGGAATCTTGCCCGGCCGGCCACGACGCAGATTGACGAAACTCTGCTGCTGGCTGGTGAACAGGCGGCGCGACTCGGCTTCGCTGTCGCTGGCGACAACGTTCAGCGCCAGCATCGCGTGCGGCTGCTTCAGCGTGGCCGAAGGGCGGAACTCGCGGCGGTACACCGCCAGCGCCTCGTACATCACGTCGGGCGCGAAGTGCGAGGCGAACGCGTACGGCAGGCCCATCGAGGCGGCCATGCGCGCACCGAACAGGCTGGAACCGAGGATCCAGGTCGGCACCCGCAGGCCGCCACCCGGGACCGCCTGTACGGCCTGGCCGGGTTGCACCGGCTCGAAGTAATGCAGCAGTTCGCGCACGTCCTGCGGGAACTGGTCGGCGCTGTCGAAGTAGCGGCGCAGTGCACGCGCGGTCGGCTGATCGGTCCCGGGTGCGCGGCCCAGGCCGAGGTCGATGCGGTCCGGATACAGCGACGCCAGCGTGCCGAACTGCTCGGCCACCTGCAGCGGGGCATGGTTGGGCAGCATGATGCCGCCGGCACCGACGCGGATGCGCTTTGTGCCCCCGGCCACATGGCCGATCAGCACAGCGGTGGCCGCGCTGGCGATGCCGGGCATGTTGTGGTGTTCGGCCAACCAGTAGCGGCGGTAGCCCAGCGCATCGGCGTGCTGGGCCAGTTCCAGCATGTTGGCGAAAGCGGCTGTGGTGTCACTGCCCTCGCAGACCGGGGCCAGGTCAAGGATCGACAACGGGATCATCAGGCGGTTTTCCGTCACAGGATTCCCCTTCTGATGGGGACGGCAGGGTGCAACGGCCAGTGTCGGTGGCGGGATGCTGATTCCCGTGGGGCGGGTTCAGCGCCCACCGGAACGTGTAGCGCAGAGCCCGTGCTCGGCTGCCTTTCGTCGACCAGCAGCCGCCGAGCATGGGCTCGGCTCTACAGGAGCGCGGTCAGAGCGCGGTTAGAACGCGCTCGGACGCGGCTCCGGCAGCGGCTGGTCGACCATGGGCTTCAGCTCGGCATCCAGCGCCACGCGCTCGTCGAACACGAAGCAACGCCCCTCGTAGCCTTCGCCGCCCACCTCCTCGAAGTAACCGAGGATGCCACCGTCCAGCTGCAGCACATTGTCCATGCCGTCATTGACCATCCACAGCGCCGCCTTCTCGCAACGGATGCCGCCGGTGCAGAAACTGACCACGGTGCTGTCCTTCAGCGCTTCGCGGTGCGGCGCCAACGCCTCGGGCAGGTCGGTGAACTTGTGGATGGGCAGCACCAGCGCGTCCTTGAAGGTGCCGTACTCCACCTCCTGCAGGTTGCGCGTGTCGAGCATCACCACCGGCTTGCCGGCGTCGTCATGCCCTTGGCGCAGCCACCGCTGCACCGTGGCCGGATCAACCGCAGGCGCACGCGGATAGTCCAGCGGCTGGCCGTCATCGCGGCGGAAGCTGATGATCTCGTCCTTCACCTTGGCCTTCAGCCGCGCGAACGGCTGGTGCTCGCTGAGGCTGGTCTTGACCCGCAGATCGGCAAAGCGCGCATCTTCGCGCAGCGCCGCATAGAAGCCCTCGATATCTCCTGGCGCGCCGGCCAGGAACAGGTTCAGGCCCTCGCCCGCCACCAGGATCGTGCCACGCAGCTCAGCCGCCTCGGCGCGCGCCAGCAGCTGGTCGCACAGGGCCTGGGGAGCGTCGATGACGGCGAAATGGTAGGCAGCGGTGTTGGCGATCATTGCGCCATTTTAGCGCCTCCCGCCCGCACTGACAGTTCCCGGGGTCAGAGCCCTCTGCGCGGCAGAGGGATCCGACCCCGGCAGATACCCGGAATCTGTCAGAGGCGCGGCGGTGTGGGCAGGCGGGGCCGTTGGCGCCATGGATGGCGCCATCGAGCCTGTCCACACCGCCACGCCATCCCACGGAAACCAGCTTTTGACGTGGCAGTTGCGTCTGCGGGTGCCGGATGCAACCCGGCCGCCGCCCCTTAAGCGCGCAGCAGCATGAACGGCAGCAGCATCAGCGCCGCCGCGCCGGCCATCGCCAGCAGCACCAGCACCACGTACAGCGGACGCTGCCGGAACAGGCTGCCGAAGGTCTCGGCGGTTCCGTCGCGCACTGCCTGCTCACGCTCAGCGCGGATGCGAGGACCCCGCTCGGCCTGGTACTCGGCCATCAGGGCCTTCGCACGCGGATGATCGGCGTCCTCGCGCAGCCACAGGCCACCGTTGGAAATGCCCCACGGGCTGGGTTCGGTGCGATACCAGGCGATGCCGTGCCGGTCGAGCAGCGTGCAGACATCGGCATATTCGTCGTCGCCGACATTGCGCAGATTGAGCAGGAGTTTTGCCATGCCCCCATGATACCCGGCGCCGATGCGCTACCCTTGCCGCCCTTGCCCCGCGCCCTTCCGGAGACGCCCGATGCGCCGCCTGCTGCTTCCCCTGCTGCTGTCCCTCGCCGCCGCTGGCTGCTCGACCGAACCGTCCGGCCCGCCGCCCGGCGGCACCCTGACTGCCTTCGAGCGCATCGATACCGTGCCCGGCACCGGGGCCGAAGCCGTCTCCGGCAGCAAAGTGACCGTGCACTACACCGGCTGGATCTACGACAACCGCACCGAAACCAAGCACGGCAAGACCTTCGACAGCTCGGTCAGCCGTGGCGAACCGTTCACCTTCGCGCTGGGCGCCGGCCAGGTCATCCGCGGCTGGGATGAGGGCGTGGCCGGCATGAAGGTCGGCGGCAAGCGCACCCTGATGATCCCGCCGGACTACGGCTACGGCGACCGCCGCGTCGGCCCCATTCCGGCCGGTTCGTCGCTGGTGTTCGACGTCGAGCTGCTCGATGTCAAACCGTAATACCGCACTGCCCAAGCGGGTCGCCGTCATCGGCGGCGGCCCGGCCGGCCTGTTCGCCGCCGAGCGCCTGCGCGCCGCTGGGCTGGAGGTCGACCTGTACGAGGCCAAGGGGTCGCCCGGCCGCAAGTTCCTGATCGCCGGCAAGGGCGGGCTCAACCTCACCCATTCCGATCCGCGGCCGTTGTTCGACAGCCGCTACCGCGAGCAGGCTGCCGTGGTCGGTCGCTGGCTGGATGGCTTTGACGCGCAGGCACTGCGTGACTGGGCCGCCGGCTTCGGCGTCGAGACCTACGTGGGCAGCTCTGGCCGGGTGTTTCCGGTCGACCGCAAGGCGGCGCCGCTGCTGCGCGGCTGGGTGCGCCGATTGAAGGAACAGGGCGTGCGCCTGCATGCCAACCATCGCTGGACCGGTTGGAGCAACGACGGCGCCCTGCGCTTTGGCACCGAAGCGGGCGAAATCGATGTCCACGCCGATGCCACCGTGCTGGCGATGGGCGGCGGCAGCTGGCCGCAGCTGGGCAGCGATGGCGCCTGGGTTGCGCCACTGCAGGCGCGCGGCGTGGACATCGCGCCGCTGCAGTCAGCCAACTGCGGCTTCGACGTGGACTGGACCCCGTTCTTCGCCCAGCGCAATGCTGGCGCGCCATTGAAGCCGGTGGTCGCGCACTGGATCGACCTGGCTGGACAACCACAATCGCTGCAGGGCGAGTGCGTGGCCAGCGAATACGGCATTGAGGGCAGCCTGATCTACGCATTGGCCGCCGACCTGCGCGAAACCATCAACCGCGACGGCCACGCCACGCTGTGGTTGGACCTGGTGCCAGGTCGCGACGAAGCGCGCTTGCTGGCCGACCTGTCGCGCCCGCGCAAGGGCCGCAGCTTCGGTGAGCACCTTCGCCGCCAGGCCGGCCTGGATGCGGTGAAGGCCGCACTGGTGTTCGAGCGCCTGGGCAAGGAGGCCGGCAATGATCTGCGGGCCGTAGTTGCCTCCCTCAAGCGCCTGCCGCTGCGCCTGCTGCGTCCAAGGCCGATGGCCGAGGTGATCAGCACCGCCGGTGGCGTGCGCCTGGAGGCGCTGGATGATGGCCTGATGCTGCGGGCAGTACCGGGCGTGTTCTGCGCCGGCGAGATGCTGGACTGGGAGGCGCCGACCGGCGGCTACCTGCTGACCGCGTGCTATGCCAGCGGCCTGCGTGCTGCGGAAGGCGTGATCGGGTGGCTGGCGGAGCGGTGACGCCTGCCTTGTAGCGTCGAGCCATGCTCGACGGCTTCATCGATTGAATCAAAAACAGCCGAGCGTGGGCTCGGCTCTACAACAGCCGTCGAGCTGCATCACCACGGCCGGCGCATGCTCACCGAGGCCAGCGCCACGCCGCTGGGATGTGGGTAGGCCCTCGCGCTTACGCTGATGAACCCCTGCCGCTGATAGAACGGCACGGCATTGAGCGAGGCCGACAGCACCACCTCACGCTCACGATCAGCCATCGCCAACAGGCGCTGCATCAGCGCCTGCCCAATCCCCTGGCCGCCACGGTCGGGATCAACAAACAACGCGTCGACTTCATTGGCGTCGGCATCAAACACGCCGAAGCCAAGCAGGGCACCCTCCCCATCCTCGGCCACCACGCAACCGCCCTGCCCCAGCAAGTGCGCGTACTGCGACGGTGGCGGCGAGGCCGACCATGGCGCGATGACCTCGGGTGGGTAATGACTGCTGCAGGTCTCACGCACGCACCGTGTGCGCAGGGCCCACAGCGTGGCCACATCGGCAATCGTGCCGCGCCTGAACTGCATGGCATCTCCTTGTACAGCCGAGCGCATGCTCGGCTGTTCTTCGTTCCACTATCACGATGAGAGAAGCAGCCGAGCATGGGCTCGGCTCTACAGCAACACGTTATCGCGACTTGCTGGCGCGCAGCGCCTGGATCTTCGGCGGCGGCTGGAAGGAATCGCTGCGCGCATCGGCCCAGAACGCATGGAACACTGCGTGGTCCGGCACCTTGTGCAGCAGTTCGCCCGGTTCCAGGTAACGGTACAGCGAGGCCAGCGAACGGATCTCGACGGGCGAAACACGACGCAGGATGTGCTCCGGGCCCAGCTCCGCCGGGTCGTTCAGGCCCGCGGCGCACAGTAGCTCCTTGAGTGCGTGCAGGGTGTGCTCGTGGTAGCTGTACACGCGGGTGGCCTTGTCCGGTGCATCCAGGTGCTTCCAGCGCGCCGGGTTCTGGGTGGCGATGCCGGTCGGGCACTTGTCGGTGTGGCAGCTCAGCGACTGGATGCAGCCCAGCGCGAACATGAAGCCACGACCAGCATTGCACCAGTCGGCCCCCAGCGCAATGGTCCGCGCGATGTCGAACGCACTGGTGATCTTGCCGGCCGCACCGATGCGGATGCGCTCGCGCAGGTCCAGGCCCACCAGGGTGTTATGCACCAGCAGCAGCGCTTCGTGCATCGGCACACCCACATGGTCGACGAATTCCGCCGGTGCTGCGCCGGTGCCGCCTTCGGCGCCGTCCACCACGATGAAGTCCGGCAGCAGGCCGGTTTCCTGCATTGCCTTGGCGATGCCGAACCACTCCCACGGGTGGCCGATGGCCAGCTTGAAACCAACCGGCTTGCCACCGGACAGCTCGCGCAGGCGGGCCACGAACTGCAGCAGTTCAACCGGCGTCGAGAACGCCGAGTGACGCGACGGCGACACGCAGTCCACCCCCATCGGCACGCCACGCGTCACCGAAATCTCTGCGGTCACCTTCGGCGCCGGCAGCACGCCGCCGTGCCCCGGCTTGGCGCCCTGCGACAGCTTGATCTCGATCATCTTGACCTGGTCGTGGGTCGCGTTGGCAACGAAGCGTTCCTCGCTGAAGGCGCCCTTTTCATCACGGCAACCGAAGTAGCCCGAGCCGATTTCCCACACCAGATCACCGCCCATCTCCCGGTGGTAGGGCGAGATCGAACCCTCGCCGGTGTCGTGATAGAAGCCGCCCTGGCGCGCGCCTTCGTTCAGCGCGCGGATGGCATTGGCCGACAGTGAACCGAAGCTCATCGCCGAGATGTTGAACACGCTGGCCGAATAGGGCTTGGCACAGTTCGGGCCGATCAACACGCGGAAGTCATGCTTGGCGATGGCGGTCGGTGCCAGTGAATGGTTGATCCACTCGTAATCCACCGCGTAGGTGCTGCGCAGGGTGCCGAACGGCACCGTGTCCATCTCGTTCTTGGAACGCTGGTAGATCAGCGCGCGCTGCTGGCGCGAGAACGGCACATCCTCCAGGTCGCTCTGCACGAAATACTGGCGGATCTCAGGGCCGATCGACTCCAGGCCATAGCGGAAGTGCGCCATCACCGGATAGTTGCGGCGCAGCGTGCTGCGCTTCTGCAGCAGATCCCAGGTCCCCAGCGCCACCATCGCGGCAGTCAGGCCGACGCCCCAATACCAGGCCGGCCATATCGTGGCCAGCCACAGGCATATCGGGAACATCAGGATGGCGAGCAGGTAGACGACATACCGGTGCATGGCTTTCCTCGGTTGCAACTGTCCCCGAGTCTACCGCGCTGCCCGCCATGCGGGCTTACAGGCGACCGTCAACCACGTTGCGCGGCCAGGCCGATTTCACGTCGTAGACCAGTCCACCGGGGGCCAGCAGGGCACGGATGGCCGCTTCATCCATGGCCTTGAAGCGGGCATGGGCCACCGCCAGCACCACGGCGTCATAGCCGCCGGGAACCGGTTCGGCCAGCCAATGCACGCCCGCATCGGCCAATGCCGCCGGGCCGACCCATGGGTCACTGACCGCGACCTGTGCACCGGCATCACCCAGGCGCTGCGCCAGCTCCAGCGCTCGGCTGTTGCGCAGGTCCGGGCAGTCTTCCTTGAAGGTCACGCCGAGCACCAGCACCCGTGACTGCGCAGGCAGGCGGCCACGCTCGGCCAGCATCGCCAGCACGCGTGCGGCCACGTGTTCGCCGACGCGGTTGTTGACCTGCCGCGCGGTGTGGATCAGGTCCGGGTGGTAGCCCACGCTCTCGGATTTGTGCAGCAGGTAGTACGGGTCCACGCCGATGCAATGGCCACCGACCAGCCCGGGCCGGAACGGCAGGAAATTCCATTTGCTTCCGGCCGCATCCAGCACGTCCTGGGTATCGATGCCGAGCCGGTCGAAGATCAGTGCCAGTTCGTTGACCAGCGCGATGTTGACGTCGCGCTGGATGTTCTCGACCACTTTGGCCGCTTCGGCCACGCGCATCGACGGTGCCGGGAAGGTCCCGGCGTCGATGATGCGCTGGTACAGGCCGTCGATCACGGCTGCAACCTCCGGCGTCGAACCCGAGGTGATCTTGCGGATGTCGGCCAGGCGCCGCTGACGGTC
This sequence comes from Stenotrophomonas sp. YJH_SMC_17, assembly GCF_059371655.1. Classification (NCBI taxonomy): domain Bacteria; kingdom Pseudomonadati; phylum Pseudomonadota; class Gammaproteobacteria; order Lysobacterales; family Lysobacteraceae; genus Stenotrophomonas; species Stenotrophomonas sp. YJH_SMC_17. The sequence goes on from NZ_JCAFUU010000001.1 coordinate 390,325, forward strand.
ACCGGGGCTGACCCGTTCCGGACTGTAGCCGCAGTAGAAATCCTCGTTGAAGCGCAGGCACGAGCCCTGCTCCAGCAGCGGCACGCAGACTTCTTCGGTGGTTCCCGGGTATACCGTGGACTCGTAGATCACCAGATCGCCCGCACGCAGGTGGCTGGCGATCAGCCGGCTGGCCGAGCGCAATGGCTCCAGGTCGGGCTGCTCGTAGGCATCGATCGGGGTCGGCACGGTAACGATGTAGACATTGCAGGCGTCGAGCAGCCCCGGATCGCTGCCGTAGTGCAGATGCGGCGCACTGGCCAGCTCGTCGGCCTCCACTTCCAGCGTATGGTCCTGGCCCTCGCGCAGTTCGGCAATGCGCCCGGCATCGATATCAAAGCCCAGCGTCGGCCAGTGCCTGCCGAACGCCACGGCCAACGGCAGGCCGACGTAACCCAGGCCGATCACTGCGAAACGCGGAGTTACCGCCGCCGCAACGGGCGCGCTCATCGGCGCATCCCGTGCATCGGATGAAGGCGCATGCGCGCTGCAATGGCTTCGGCCCACCCACTCATTCGCTGTACCACTCCGGGAAACCCGCACCAGAAAGGCTACAGCCTAACGGCCCCGGCGCCCCAGCGCCAAGGCAGGCTCAGGACCCCAGCGCGACCGCAGCCGGTTCCAGTTCGCCGTCGGCACCTGTCCAGGCCTGCAGCAGGCGTTCGAAGCCACCACTGCCGAGCAGGAATCCCGTCCATGCCGCGTCGACAATCTGCACCAGCAGGTCCGCTTCGATCCGCCGCGTCCCCATCGACCAGCGTGGGAACGCCCGCTGTGCCACCGGTGCACGGCACAACACCTTCAGCTGGACATGGCTGCGCGCATTGAGGATGCGCTGGAACACCGAATCGATCCCGTCCTCGGGACCTTCGAGGTACTGCAGGAAACGGCTGCCATCGAACATCAACACGCCGGTGACACCGGCCACACGATTGAACGCCGTGGCATCGGCCAGCAGGCGATCAAGATCGGTTGTCTGCAGATCGGCGCGGGCCTCACTGGCATAGGCAATCGCGTGCAGCGACATCAGGTGGCTCCCCCCCTGGGAACGATGGCTGGGACTATGACATGAATGGGGTCGACAGTTAAGCACGTCACCGCCGCGACGCGATCCGGTCGCCGCGCTGCAGGTGGGCTACAATCGGCGCCGCGCTGCAGGCCCGGATGGCGAAACTGGTAGACGCATCGGACTTAAAATCCGCCGACCGCAAGGTCATGCCGGTTCGATTCCGGCTCCGGGCACCACGCGCGAAGTGCGCACACACTCCTCAGATCGCACGCGAGTAGCGCGGCTGCTCATGCGCGGCGCGCAGGTACGGATCAAAGCACATCGCCAGCAACCGCAGCAGCGGACGCCCCGGCTCGCTGGCGCGCACCACGCCTTCGCGATACTCGGCCAGACCATCCTCCTGCAGCCGCTGCACCGAGCGCAGGTCGTCGGCGAAGTAGCGCTCGAAATCGACCCCATGGCGCTGCCCCAGCACCGCACCATCCACCTCGCCCTGGCACATCAGCTGCTGGATCAGCTCCGCGCGCAGCTGGTCGTCGGCACTCAGCGCGACACCGCGCCAGACCGGCAACTGTCCTTGGTCCACCGCGTCCTCCCACGACGGCAGGTCACGTGGATTCTGGCTGTAGGTGGCACCGATATGGCTGATCGCGCTCACGCCCAGACCCAGCAGGTCGGTATCGGCGTGGGTGGTATAGCCCATGAAGTTGCGATGCAGCTGGCCGGCACGCTGGGCCCGTGACAGATCCTCTTCCGGCAACGCGAAGTGATCCATGCCGATGTACTGGTAGCCAGCCGCAGAGAGCTTCTCCACCGCCAGGCCCAGCAGCGCCAGCTTGTCTTCCGGCGAGGGCAGCCGGTTTTCGTCGATCTGCTTCTGTGCACGGAACAGATGCGGCAGGTGCGCATAGCCATACACCGCCAGGCGATCCGGGCGCAGCGCCAGCACCTGTTCCAGGGTGCGGCTAAAACCCTCTAGGCTCTGCCCGGGCAGGCCGTAGATCAGGTCGACGTTGACCGAGCGCATGCCGCTGTCGCGGCAGGCGCGCAGAATGTCCAGCGTCTGCTGCACGCCCTGCACGCGGTTGATCGATTCCTGCACGTGCGGATCGAAATCCTGCACGCCCAGGCTGGCGCGGTTGAAGCCCAGCCTCGCCAGCATTCCGACGTCGTGGGTATCGATGAAGCGCGGATCGAGTTCGATCGAGAAATCACGTTGCGGCGAATCACTGAAATCGAATCGGCGGCGCAGCCCCTCCACCAGCGTGGTCATTGCTTCGGCATCGAGGAAGTTCGGCGTACCACCGCCCAGGTGCAGCTGGATGACCTCGCGGCCGTCCTCGAACTGTGGCGCCAGCAGGTCGGCCTCGGCCAGTACGCGCGACACATAACTGTGGCCACGACCACGATCACGGGTGATCACCCGGTTGCAGCCGCAGTAGAAGCACGGGCTGGAACAGAACGGCACGTGCACATACAGCGACAGCGCGCGCGCCTGCCGGTTGCTGTCGGCGATCGCCTGGCGCAGCGCCGGTGCATCGAAGCCATCGTGGAAGTGCGGCGCGGTCGGATACGAGGTGTAGCGTGGCCCCGGCCGGTCGTGCCGGCGCAGAAGGTCGGGGTCGAAGGTCCAGGCCAGGCCACCGGCGGCGGGAGAGAACGTGTCCATGCCACCAGCATCGCGCCGGACGGCCGCTACCGCCTTGACCCAGATCAATCCTTGGCGGCGATCCCCAGCACAGGCAGCCCGACCTGCGGCCAGCGCAGCATCTGGTAGCGCTTCCAGAAGGTGTCGCCGATGCGCGCGGCCACGTCGTTGGCCAGTTCCTGCATCGCCGGGTTGTCGCATTCGGCCGTGGTGATCCGGAACAGCACCAGCCAGCGGTCGAACAGGTCCTTGTCCAGCTCGATGGCCATGTGCTTGGACATCGGCGAGCCCTTGAAGCGGCGGGTACCGCGCAGCATCGCCGACCAGAAGTCGACCAGCTGTGCCAGGTGCTCCGGCCAGTCGTGGACGTGCGCCTCGAACACCGGCCCCAAGCGCTCCTCTTCGCGCACGCGGGCGTAGAAGTCGTGGACCAGGCGGGTCACTTGCTGCTCGGTGCACAGCTCGGGCGAGGCGACAGGAAGGACGGGCGGCGGTGTTGCGTTCATCGGGGTACCCAAAGCGTGCCGGCAGTGTGCCGCAGCGGAGCAGCACCGCCGTTGATCCAGATCAATGTCAGCGCAGTCGGCTGCACCTAGGCTGCCATGCTTGCAGGAAGCATGCCCTGCGGATGCGGCGCCAACCTGGGCGAAGTATACGCGCCGCCCACTTTTCGATCCGGGACAGCATGAACAGACCGACTCCCAGCCGCCGCCAGCGGCTGATCCAGCACTGGGGCGCCATCCTCTGGCCCAGCTTCATCGCCGCGGGCATGGCCAGCGTGGTGTTCTTCGCCTTCGTCGATCCGCTGCGGCTGCAGGCCATCAGCTTCCCGGACACGCCGATCAGCCGCGAGCTGGGCTATACCGCGGGCTTTTTCATGTTCTGGGCGGTGACGGCGTTGTCCAGCGCAGTCACCTGGTACCTGCAACGGCCGCTGCCCAGCGACGACGACGACGAGCTGCCGCTCGGATGAACGCCTCCTGTGCTGCTGCATCCCGTCCCTGGCACTGGCGCGGCCCGCTCAGCGCCGCCCTGCTGGTGCTGTTCCATGCGCTGCCGTGGCTGCGCTGGGACGGCCGCCAGGCCCTGCTGCTGGACATCAGCGCGCGACGCTTCGATCTGTTCGGCTGGACGCTCTGGCCCGGTGACGTGGGCATGCTGATCGGCCTGCTGGCAGTGCTGGCAGTAAGCCTTGCCCTGCTCACCCACCTCGCGGGGCGCGTGTGGTGTGGCCATGCCTGCCCGCAGACGCTGTGGCGGCGGGCCTTCGACTGGATCGCGCAGGGCATGGCCCGCGTGTTGCCGGCCCAGGCCGCGCGACCGGCCACGCAACTGGCCTGGGCGCTGCTCTCACTGTGGACCGGCATCACCTTCGTCGGCCTGTTCAGCCCGATCGCGGAACTGGTCACGGCCTTGCCGCGCGCAGGCTGGAGCGGTTGGGAAACCTTCTGGGTGCTGTTCTACGCCGCCGCCACCTGGGGCAATGCCGGTTTCCTGCGCGAACAGGTCTGCCGTTCGCTGTGCCCGTTCGCGCGCATGCAGCCGCTGCTGACCGATCCCCATACGCCACGCATGCTGTACGACGCCCGTCGTGGTGAGCCACGCGGACCGCGCCCCTCCGGGCTGGGTGGGGTCCTCGGGCGTGGCCGAGGCCTGCTCGACCCGACCACCGCGCAGGACTACGTGTTCCGCGCCGCGCACCCGCTACTGGCCGGACCGATGCCGACCTTCAGCGCCGATCGCCTCGGTGATTGCATGGACTGCGCCGCCTGCGTGAGCGTCTGCCCGATGCAGCTGGACATCCGCCAGGGGCCACAGGCCGATTGCCTGGCCTGCGGCGCCTGCCTGGAAGCCTGCGCACAGCAACAGCACCAGGCCGGCTTCGGCCCGGGGCTGGTGCGTTACTGCAGTCCGCAGGCGATGGCCGGGCAACCGAGGCGCTGGTGGCGACCCCGGACCCTGGCCCTGCTGTCGTTGCTGCTGGCGCTGCTTGCCTGCGGCGCCTGGCGCCTGCTCTGAATCAACGCGGCCCGTCGGCGTGCGGCGGGACAAGCTGTGCACGCCGGACAATGCCCAGCTGCTCGATGATCAGTGCCATTTCGTTGGTGACTTCGGTACGCTCAGTCCCCTGCGGAACCAGGCGGTCCAGCACCTGCTGGTAGGTATCCCAGAACGCCGGACCGCATCCGTGTTTGTGATAACTGGCTTCCAGTTCGCGGCGTACCCGTTCAGCCAAGCCATGCATGCCGTATTCCATACGACCTCCGTTGGACTTGTTCTGCATCGTTGACGGTCTACCGACTCACTTGCGAGCTACTGAAAGACTCCCGGGCTTCACGTCCGGTTGATTCAAATTAGTCACAGATTTCACGAAAGGTCAATTACATGCAGCGACTTTCGTGATCGAAATTATTAATCATTCACGAAACTACATACGGGCCCCGGGGGCTCCCGGATGGGCCGAACCCGACAGCCGCTGGGGAACCCTGCCGCCCCGGCCGGTAGGCATCAACGATCGGCACCGCCAGATCGATCAGTTTTCGCTATTTTGATAAGCATACTTAGCCGATTGCGCTTAGCGTGCTATATGCGACAAAAGGCGGCGCAATTCAGATGGAATCGGCTTCGGCGGCGTCGGTCGCCGGGAACAGGCTGGGATAGCGCTGATGCAGCATGTACTGGCGAAGGGCCGGAATCGGGAAGTCCTTCGGCCATTGCGACACTGCGGATCGGCTGATGCCGAAGAAGCGCGCCAGTTCGGCATCGGTCTGGAATCCCAGCCGGGTACGCACCTGTCGCTTGTTCCAGAATTCGGTCATGGTCGTTCCTTCTGCTAACCAGACTTATTCTTGCGACAAGGACTCTTCGCATTCCACGCGTTAAGCTGGCTTGCATAGATGAATACTCTCGGCCAACGACTCGCCGCCGCCATGAAGAAAGCCGGGCACCCCCGCCCCGCCGATCTGGCCCGCGCCGCCAAATCCACCACGGCAACCATCAGCAACTGGCTCAACGACCACGTCAGTGCGTCCCATGTGAAGGCCGAGCAGCTGTTCCGCATTGCCGATGCGGCCAAGCTGGACGCGCGCGAACTGCTGTATGGGGTGAACGGGCGCGCGGTCGGTGAACCTGGCAATGCCTACATTCCCAGCCAGGCCCACCTGGATGTCTGGCAGGACGCCTACGAACTGGTCAGCCACCTGGTGGCCGAGAACGGCCTGGAAATCGACCACCGTCGCCATGCAGCCCTGGACCTGCTGGCGTTCGAGCTGCTGATGGACGGCTTCAGCCGCAGCAAGGTCGCCCGCGTGCTGACCACCTCGATGACGTGAATGCACCTGCGCTGGTAGCATGGCCCGCGATGGGGATGGGGCTCCCCCGATAACCGCCTGAGAAGGCTGATGGCTCCTGCCAAGACGAAGCTGGCGTTCGTCGATGGCAGGCCGTGCCTGCCCTCGGCGTTCGCCATCGAACCTGCGAACCCGCACTCGAGGCACGCAATGCACACACTGAACAACTATCTCCTGGTCTTCATCGGCGGCGGCCTCGGCGCCTGCCTGCGCCATGCCTGCAACCTGATCGGCGCGCGGGTGGCCATCGGCAGCCCCTGGCCGTGGTCGACCTTCCTGATCAACATCAGCGGTGCGCTGCTGATGGGCGTGGTGGTCGAAGCCTTCGCCCTGCGCAACGGCGCTTCGCCCCAGCTGCGCCTGCTGCTGGCCACTGGCATCCTGGGCGGCTATACCACCTTCTCCACCTATGCACTGGAAATCGGCCTGCTGCTGCAGCGCGGCCAGCATGGGCTGGCCGCGCTGTATGCCGGCGGCTCGGTGGCACTGGGCCTGGCCGGCCTGTTCGGAGGCATGAAGCTGACCCGGCTGGTCCTGGGCTGACGCTCAGGCCGCGCCAGCGCGCGCCTGTCCGCGCCATTCGCGTGGCGACTGTCCGGTGTGCGCCTTGAATGCCCGCGACAGGGCCGCTTCGCTGCCGTAACCCACCTCATCGGCGATCCGCTTCAGCGGCCGCCCCTGGCGCAGGGCCTGCTGCGCCAGCCCTACCCGCCAGCCCTGAAGGTACTGCCCGGGCGTGGTACCCATCGCCTCGCGGAAGCTGGCCGCGAACACGCTGCGCGACATGCCGGCCACATCGGCCAGGCCTTCCAGCGTCCACGCCTGCGCCGGAGCTTCATGCATCGCCACCAGCGCCAGTCGCAGCCGCGGATGACCCAACCCTGCAAACAGGCCGCCCCGCATCTCGCCGCCTTTCATCAACTGGCGCAACACCTGGATCATCACTACCTCGAAAAGGCGGTTGACCATCGCCGCGCGCCCGCAGCGCTGCTCGAAGGCCTCCTCGAACAGCAGCTCCAGCGCCGCATGTCCCCCATACAGGTCGGCCAGCGGCAGGCAGATGAAATCAGGCAGTGCGGCACTGATCGGATTGAGCCGTCCCCCTTCGAAATGCAGGTTGGCGCAGGCCATGTCGGCGCCCCGCTGCGGATCGCTGCTGAAACGGTGCGGCATCGGGCGCGGGTACAGCAGCAGGCTGGGCACCTCGACCTGCACGACCTGCTGGCCGTGGCTGACCTGCAGCGGGCCACGCCTTACCAGATGCAGCTGCCCGGCTTCGTCTTCCCCCTCCAGGGTGTTGATGCCGCACAAGGCACCGGCATGGAACACCGAAGCGGTGACCGCGAAACGTTCGAGCAGGATCGCGAGGCGATCGACCATGGCGGACTCCGGATCACACAGAAAGGGTTAAACACGACCTATCGTATCGGAATCTTCCTGACACTGAAGGGCACTGGCCCGATGCCCCCGCCGCCGCTATACAGACCGCAGATCCCCGCGCATGGAGGCCCCGATGTCGATCCGCACCGCACTGGCGCTGCTGCTGATGTTGCTCGTAACGGCCCACGCAGAAGCCGCCCCACCGTCGAAGATCGAACACCTGGCGTGGCTGGCCGGCTGCTGGCAGCTTGATGGGCAGCCATCCGGTGCCGGCGAACAGTGGTCCACGCTGGCCGGCGGCACGCTTTTCGGCAGCAGCCGCAGCCTGCGCGACGGGCGCACCGTCGGCTTCGAGTTCATGCAGTTGCGCCAGCACGATGATGGGCGCCTGGTGCTGACCGCCCTGCCCTCCGGCCGGAACCCCACCGAGTTCAACGCCACCCGCATCGATGACACCGAGGCCGTGTTCGAGAATCCGGCCAACGACTTCCCGCAGCGCATCCGCTACCGGCGCCTTGACGAACAGCGCGCGCACGCGCGCATCGAGGTGGCGCAGGACAACCCGACACAGGCGATCGACTTTCCGATGCACCGGGTCGCCTGCGGCGGCTCGACGTCGACACGCTGATCCGCTTCTGGCCCCTCCCTACGCCGTATGGCGGATCACCACGAAACCCTCTTCCCTGGCTGGTGGCACGAAGTGGCGGGTGATCTGCTCGAATTCCCCGTCGCTGGCCTGGAACGGATGCTCGCCGCGTGCATTGCGCGCACGCAACCGTGCCTTGCAGACCTCATCGGCGATATCGAGGAAGTGCAGCTGATGCGCGGCGCCGGTCGGCTCGAACAGATCGCGCGCCCAGGCCCGTGTCGCCGGCGTGTTGAAGGGGAAATCGAGCACCACGGAAACGCCTGCCTGCAACAATCCACGCAGATGATCCGTCAGCACGGCGCGCAACGTGGCTGCGCGCTGCAGGTAATCGGCAATGGAATGGATTTCGCCCGGATACAGCGCTGACAGCCATGCGTCTTCGCTGATCAGCACGTGGCGCGGCCTCGCCGCCAGTTGCTGCGACAGCGTCGACTTTCCTGCGCCGATCTTGCCGCATAGCAGATGCAGGGTCGGAGTGTGGTCGGTGGATGAAAGGTGCTGCATCTGCGATCTCCTCGGTGGATTCCAGTTCCCGGGAGAGCGCTGCATGCAACTCGCCTTCCCGGGCGGGTTGCAGGGCCGTGACGACCGCGCGCTACCCCGCCTTCCCGTGGGGAATGCGGATAATCGACGCGGTGACGTGCGGGGCCATGCCGCCAGCGTAGAACGCCGCCTGTTCGGCCCGCAATCCCCTGCGGCAGTGCAGCGCGCGCAACGTTTCGCTGGCATCTATGCTCGGCGCCATTCCCGCATGGAACAACCACGATGCGCCCCTTGCTTCGATGTGCCCTCGCCGTTGGCCTGCTGCTCCCTTCGATGGCATTGCTGGCAGCACCACCCGCGGCACCGCGCACGCTCAGCGGCGAACTGCAGGGCGCGCCGTGGCGGTTGGATGTACCGGCAGACTGGAACGGCGATCTGGTGATGCTGGCCCACGGCTATGAGCCCGTGGGCGTGCCGCGCATCACACCGATGGCTGCCAATGACAGCACGGCAGCGCTGCTGGGTGCCGGCTACGCCGTCGCGCAGAGCGCGTATTCCAGCCAGGGCTGGGCGGTGGCGGATGCAGTCAGCGACATGGAACGCCTGCGCCAACACGCGTTGCTGCAACTCAAGCATGTGCGACACACCTGGATGCTGGGCTTCTCGATGGGCGGTGCCGTGACCATCGGCAGCCTCGAGCGCTTCCCGCAGCACTATACCGGCGGCGTGTCGCTCTGCGGTGCCAATCTCAGTGGCGAGCAGATCGCGGCCGACCTGCTGACCACGCTGGTCGCGTTCGATTACTTCTTCCCCAAGGCGGAGGGGCTGCCGGCCACCGGATTGGCATCACGCGAAGCCGCCGTGCTGCCGCAGGGTGAGCTGTACCAGGGCATTGCCAGCGCGCTGCAGCGCGACCCGGCGCACGCGGCGCTGCTTGCACAGCGGCTGCAGGTCTCCGGTGACCAACTGGCCGGAACGATCAGCCTGCACGCGCTGGTGCTGCACGAGCTGGCCACACGTAGCGGCGGCATGCCGGTCGGCAACACCGGCGTGGTCTACAGCGGCTTCGGCGATGACGCCGCATTCAATGCCGGGGTGCAGCGCATCGATGCCGTGCCTGCCGCGCAGGCCAAGGTGCGCGCGACGCTGGCGCTGACCGGTGCACTGAAGCGACCGCTGGTGATCCAGTTCAACCACAACGACCCGACCATCGTGCCGCGCATGCAGGCGGTGTATCCGCAGTTGGCCGCACACGCCGGTGCGCGGCCGCTGCCACAGGTGCTGCCGGCCGTGGGCGAAGGGCATTGTGGCTTTTCGGAAGCACAGGTGGTCGACGCCTTGAAGGCGGTACGGCCCTGAGTCCAACGCGTTCCGCAGCGCATCAGGACCGTTCAGGAAGTGCTGCTATCGTGGCGCAGCCCATTGACGGGCACACAAAGGACTGACGTGATGATCAAGATGACCTTGAAGACCGTGATGCTCCTTGGCATGGCCGTGACCGGCCTGGCCTTCGCCGCAGACTCCTGCGAGTTCTGCACCCTGAAGTACGAGCAGTGCCTGCGCACATCACATGGTCCGCTGGGCAAGACCTCGCAGCAGTGCGAAGCGGACTATCGCCTGTGCCGCGAAACGGACTGCCCGTCGCCCTGACCGGCACCCGGCCGGCTCCTGCGGGAGCCGGCTCAGCCCGCCAGTTCGGCACGACCGAAGGTGGATGGCTGGGCTTCGACACGTCAGTCTCGTTCGGCCGCCAGGGGCTTGGCCTGCCCCGCACGGTGCTGCACTATGCGCGCGACCGCGCGACCGGGTTGGCACGCTTGGCCAGGCCTCGACCGCGCGCAGGAAGCCGCAACAGGCGGGATCAGCCGCCCAGCGTGCCCATCGTGAAGGTGTAGCCCGAGTTCATCAGGAATTCGCGCATGCGCATTTCCGCGCGCCGCGGTGAGGCCAGGTTGGCCGGCGCATACAGCGCGTAGACCACGCCTGCGCCTTCGATGGCCTCACGCCGCACACCACAGTGCCGGGTTTCCGAAGCGACCACCCATCCGTCCTTCAAACGGTCCGGTCCGATCGATTGGCCGTTCATCAGCCGGAACGTCAGCCAGCGTACTTCCGCCGAGGATTTGCTCATTGCCCGCGTACCGGCCCGGTACCGCGGTCATTCATGTCGTTGCTCGCCATTGCAGCTCCCTGAGGCTTGGAACCTGACCATAGCGCCTTGCCATGTCGTGGGTGACTGAGACTGAGCGGGCGCCTCAGGTCGCCAGGTTGAACAGCCGCCACAACGCCTCCCGCCCCGGCGGGGTCAGGCGCAGTTCGCGGCGGCCTTCGACGCGGCGCAGCCAGTCATTGCCCACGAAACTGTCCAGCATCGCCTCACCGACCAGGCCTGCCAGGTGCGGGCGACGTTCGGTGCAATCCAGGCAGCCACGGCAGTAGCGCGCCGGCTTGGCCACCACCGGCTGCCGCAGAAGCTCGCGCAGCGGCTGGCCCAGCCCGCCGAGGAATACCGCGCCTTCGGCGCTGATCCGCCAATGCCCTTCGCAGGGCAGCACATGCCCCCTCTGCAGCAGGCGATCGGTGATGGCTACCGCGTGCACACCGGCCAGGTGCCGATAACAGGAACGTGCCTGGCGCAGCGCAGGCATGCTGCGTGACGCTGCGGCGGTACACGAGGGCGTGCGGTCGGCCACGCGCAGGATGCCTTCGAGCATCTCTGCCACCTCGCTTGATGCCAACCGGTGATAGCGATGCCGCCCCTGCGCGACGGCCACCAGCAGATCGCCTTCGACCAGCCTGCGCAGGTGCAGGCTCGCCGTCTGCGGGGTCACACCGGCCACGTGCGCCAGCTCCGTTGCGGTGTAGGCACGCCCGTCCATCAACTGCAGCAGCATGGCCGCGCGTGCCTGGTCACCGACCAGGGCACCGACACTGACAAGGGAACCGGAGGTGTGGACCATGCAGGGATTGTGGCACGCACACCTGTGCAGATACTTCGATGCAGACCGAAGCTTCGATGCCCGCAACCACGCCACAGTGGCCCCTCGCCACCGTGAGAACTACCGTGAACACCGCCTCGACCCAGCGCCGCCGCATCACCCCCTCGGTCCTGTACCCGGGCACCCCGGTACTGCTGATGACCACGCTGAACGACGATGGCAGCAGCAACATCAGTCCGCTGTCTTCGTTCTGGGCGCTGGGCAACCGGGTGGTGCTTGGACTTGGGGTGCAGGGCCAGGGCTATCGCAACCTGCAGCTGCGCAACGAGTGCGTGCTGAATTTCCCTTCATCCGGGCAGGCCGCACAGGTCGAGGCGATCGCACGGGCAACCGGCTGTGACCCGGTGCCGCCCGCCAGGCAGGCGATGGGCTACGTGCACGTCCGCGACAAGTTCGCACTGGCCGGCTTCAGCCCCGTCGCATCCACCCACGTGGCGCCAATGGCGATTGCCGAGTGCCCGTTGCAGGTGGAGGTCAGCGTGATGGCGATGCACCCGCCCGGCGAGGACGACGGCCAGGGCTTCGTGATCGTCGAAGGTCGCGTCCGCTGCGTGCATGCGCATGAGGCCATCACCATCGCGGGCACCCAGCACATCGACGTTGCGCACTGGAAGCCGCTGATCTATCTGTTCCGCCACTACCTGGGCGTGAGCGCGCCGGTCGGGCGCAATTTCCGCGCGGAGACGCCCGTGCGCCTTCCGGCCTGACGGCAACGACTCATGGCGTGCCCGCGGGTACGTGCGGATGCCGCAGTCACGGGTTGCGCCGGCCAGGTTGGTGCTCGACGCGGCCATCTGCCGGTTCAACCCGGCGATCTGCGGATCGATGCTTCCCTTGCCGTTTCCGTGGAGGAACGACTGGAGCGCAACTTCATGGGTTCAGCGCCGGCAGCACAAGCATCAAGGCGGTTCGGCGGCGACTGCACGTCATGTGCGTCATGGCGCGACAAGCCATTCCCGCCAGCAACCATGGCGAAGCCAGCCACGCCAAACAAAAAAGCCCTGACGGGAGTCAGGGCTTTTCAATTGGAGGCCTCAAGCGGAATCGAACCGCTGTAAACGGATTTGCAATCCGCATCAAACCCTTACATATCTCACTGTCAGACCTTCCCACCACCCGAATCGCCACCTTGGGCAGGTGCCGGCTGCGGACTTGTCGGACAATCTGACTATGTGTCGGAGTGGGCTCAACTCAATCGCAATCCCAATAGTGCAAGAACTGCATCCTCTAGCAGCGGCACGAGCTCCACCAACGCATCGTTGCCATCTTGGTGCCGGTCGAACACAACGTGCTTCTGTCCTGCGTGAACAATCGCGCATCGAAGCTTGTAGACGATTGCGACTCCCACTTTCCAAGGGGGGCCTTTCTCATTTTGTTCCTTTAACTCATCCTCGATCGCCTTGACCAAGGTATTGCTGCTCAGCTTGATGGCTTCGGCACGAATGACTTCGAAGTATTGTTCCAGGGCATTTACGCTAACCACTTCCTTGAACTGATTTAACTCCGACTCCAACGCATCCTTCACTTGGCCCGTTGCACGCTTAGGGTTGGCAAAGAAACCGGACTTAAATGAATCCATTAATGCCAGGAGGTAGGCAGACTCAAACACGCGATATAGAGCAATGAATCTCCAACGCACTCGAGTCTCTGCTAGCGCCTCCTGCAGCAGCTTACCACTTAGCATTTCTGGCCGATGTACCAGACCCCCGGCGTGAAGTTCAACAACTTTATGTCTCGTCCACTTGGGTGCAGATACTTCGTACGAATCCACGCGGAGCCCGGCAAGTGCAGTGAGCACAGGATGGAACTTGGCATGGTCCTCATCGGACAGAGAGCCACTACCATCCCGCAAGATCAAAGCCCTACCAAGAAGAGCCTTAGGAACTTCGTTACTCCATCTCTCCCCCGCTCCGCCGCCTCCCCCCTCTCCATCCGTGCCGGGCAAAATCTCCGACTGAACGAGCGCTGGAAATCTCGGCCAAGCGCGCGCCAGATCTGACAATGCCGTCGTCGGAAGCGTGGACAGAGGGAACTCCGGATCGTCTACTGACTCTCCAAATGACACCAACGAGCACGCGTATACACCGCCGTCTGTGGCCTGATAGTAGAGATTTCGTGAATTCTCTATGTCTTGAGGCAGAACCTTGGCGATCAGGAAACTCTCGTGGAATATAGCTGAGACGAGCGCCTCCTTAGGCTCATCTCCCGCTAGAAACCATGGAAGCTGCACGTCAGCGACACTATCCAGGTGTGCACGCAGATCCGTATCCGTAAGCTCTGATGAACAACCCAACACGTCCGCAATGTGTTTAGGGATCCCCATATCAAGCTACTCGAGAAGCTGCGAACTCCCAGCACTCGCGCATGGTTCGCATACCACCAGAGAAGAATAGCTCTTGGAATGCGGCGTTCACCAGTTCACGAGTTGCTGAGCCAACGTTCACTTTACCCACATCAAAGCTCTTTCTGAGTTGATCGTACAACTCGATGCCAAGCACATCTGCCGCTTCATTGGCCTGGCACTGGGCCAACAACTCCTCTAGGGCCGGCCAAACGCGTTCCGAGATCTTCTCATGACGCTCTGCCCCGCCGACTGCGGCGCAAAGACCCTGAAGAACTGTCTCACTTCCGAAGAACGAAAGGTGCTCCTTACCTAGTGTCATATCCACAGCAACAATCCAGGCAATAACACGCCGGAATCCGTCATGGCCATCGACGCTTTGATCATCCAGAGCGCTGCCTAAGGTCTCCAGAGCCCCTTCTGCCAGCAGCTCTTCCATAACAACGTTACGAACGTCGATATTTGGCTTGCCCTGAAGCCAAGCTTGAAACGCTTGACTCAACTTCGCGAGCTGGAACTGCCCAGGATTCACGCGTCGGCGACCGTCCCCGGTTGAAAAAATGTCGATGCCGGGGATACCTTCCAAGGACTGGCCAAGTCGAGAACTCAAGACTTCAATCTGATGCTTCATTGACATCGGACGCTGGCCCGCATTCAGAAGAAGCATTCTGTAGGCGATGGCACCGAATGAAGCCCCGACCCAGAACTCAATTCTCAGGCTTCTATCGAGGAATGTCGTCTGTGCAGCAGGATTGTCAGCCAGCTCCTCCGCCGTCATTTTGATAGCATTTGTTCGCTGGAGACCGTCGATGATGTAGATCGATTCGCTTTGAACTGCGGCTAGTTCTGCGGACAGGTCTTCAAGGCTCTTTAGCTGCCCCTCAGTGTTGAGGACACTGATCGGCGCCCCTGCTACGGCCAAAACTATAGGCGGAAGAACACAGCCGTTTCTCAAATCCTGGCGTAGAGTGGCATAGGCTTTCCGACCACCTATCACACCACGTTGGATCTGCAGATTCTCCTCAGACCCTCTAACAGCCTGCAAGAACCATCGATAGTCAACGTGAGCTGTTACGCACCATGCTTTGATTCGATCATCATGATCGACGCAAACCGCCAGAAACATACCGCCTCCAATGGCAACGCGACAACAAGGTTGTGTCGCTCAGAACGCGGAGAATAACCGACTGTAAGTTGGCTTAGAAGTCTTCCTGACGCTGGATGCGAATCAAAGACTTGCTTTGACTTCATTTCGGGAGCAGGGACGTGCAGCCCCTTGCAACGCAAGGGCTCGGTGGCGATTATTTTGAGGGCTCTGCGCTCAGACTGTGCGGCCCATCTGGTGGCGGCCCGCCCTCACCCACGCCTTCATCGGGTCCTTCGCCCTAGGCTTGGTCACCGCCGACGGCTTGCGCGGCTCCAGCGCTACCTTGATCCGCTCGATCTCCTTCGCCCCAGCCTCGGCCAGGCGCCGGGCCTGTTGCTGCTGCTCGCGGGTTGGCGGCAGGCCGGGTGGTGGCGGTGGCGGCTGGATTGCCGTGGTGTCAGTCAACCGGGCAACGGCCTCGCGCAGAGGCAGGTCGGGATACAGCCTGGCAGCGCACCAGCGCTCGGCATAGCGCCTACCCTGAGACACGCTGGCGGCGAAAACCCTCTTGGTCTCGAAGATCTTTCGCGCATCCAGGTAAAGACGGACCCCACGGCCGGGTGCCGGAGTGATGTTGGCGACTGAGCGCCCGTTCCACCAAAGATCCCACCGCTCCCCTGTCTGGACCCAGCCAGACGGAATTGGCGCGGTGCGGAAGCCTTGGTAGCTCGAGGAGATCATGGCCGGAAGGATACGGCCGGCGGTCGCAAAGGCTGCGACAAGGGATCGTTCATCGTCTGAACCGTGCGGACTGAGCGCTGGCGCGGCGCTGCTCACGCGCCCCCGGGTTGAGCTGCCTGCGGCCCCGGATCCGGCAAGGTCAGGATGCCCGTCTTGGCCGGCTGACACCATCGGGCAACCTCGCCCTGTTGGGTCGGGCTGTCCCTGCACGCCCCGGGCACGGCCAGCCGGACTACCCTGCGGCCATGTGCGGCCGATTCGTCCAGCTCCCCGTGATCGACTTCGGCCAGCCTGGGCTGGCTGACCTCGCCCCCGGACTGGCCGAGATCCAGCCCAGCTACAACCTGGCGCCGACGCAGCGCGCCTCGGTGATCCTGGACCGGGGCGAAGGCCGGCAGGTCACCCGGCTGGCGTGGGGCCTGCTGCCGTTCTGGGCCAAGGCCAAGGGCCTGCAGGGATCAACCATCAACGCGCGCATCGAGACCGTCGCCACCAAACCAGCGTTCCGGTCGGCTTTCAAGAAGCGGCGTTGCGTGATCCCTATGGCTGGTTACTACGAGTGGTCGGTGAACCCGGAGGACGGGAAGAAAGACCCCTGGTTCATCCACGCGGCCGGGCCGCTGCTCGCCGCCGGCCTGCCAGCCCCCTGCTGCCCGACGGCAACCTGAGCACCTTCACCATCATCACCGGCGACAGCAGCGGCGTCTCGGCCGACATCCACGACCGCATGCCGGTGTGGCTGCAGGCCGGCCAGATCGATGAGTGGATGGTCGCCACACCAGACGACGCGATGGCGATGCTGCTTGCCAGCGAGACGCCGGCATTGGAGGCCTACCGCGTCAGCCGCGCGGTGAACACGCCACGGAACAATCGAGAAGACCTAATTCAGCAGGTCCCATGAAATTTACAGTAGACAACCCCAGCTCCCCATCCCACATGCTGAGCACGCATGAGTTGGCTTTGACTTTGCTCGTTTCCCGACGTGGCGGATCTAATAAGATGCGCACACCAAAGGACGGACATCGCAATGCCACTACCAATGCCCAAGGGAACTCGCTCGAACCTCATCGAGCAGCTGACAAAATCCATATACGAATCGACCATATTCACTAACGGAAGGGTCAACCCCTACTCGATGAAGATGACCGAGACGCAAGCGCAAATCGCAACGGGCTGCGACTTGGACAAGGCGGCATCAGCAATTCTTGGCGAACAACATATAACCACATTCGTTAGAAGCGAGATGCAGTCCATACAGCTCGATCGATCAAAGCTGTCAGCAAAGTCTTCCAGATTCAGAGATTGCTATTCAGAGGATGAAGCCAAATTCCTCGCCACGGGATTGATACGCTCATTCGAATCGCTCCCATGGAATTACCACTTCTTAATGGCCCTACCTGGCCTTTCAGATCGGATCCATCCAATGGATCGGGGCTTAATCACAATCTCGCGCACGACACAGCTAGTTACCGGATCGCACTTGATTGCCAAAGAGAACTCAGCTGCATGCAAAGGCCCCCCGAACAGGGATCGTCAGAACCAATCGAGATGGCATTCCAACTCGATCTACGCGAGGATCAGCATTGATGGCTATGTATCTAGCGACCAAAAATCAGAATCCGTACTCCAAGCACATGACCGTCTTTTCTCTCTAATCGGCTTGCTGGTGGCATTCAAAGTTCTCGAAGCGGATTACTTGTGGGCGAACGGCGACGAGGGAAGAAATCCAATATCTGTAATTCTTGAAAGTGATCAGATTGAGCAACAGCTGGAAAGCATCCACCTAGACTCAACATACCAGACATTGGCAAACGATTTGGGCTACACACCAAGCTTCCTTTCACTAACCGAATCCCCAAACGCTCCTGCCGAGGCAGTGGAACGATTGATCGAGGCTCTTCAGCCATGTACCAGTGATCGAATTAGCAGTGCTGCAAAATGGTTTTTGGACAGCCATGCCGGGAACAATTCCCAGGTAAAGTTTGTGCAGTTGATGATCGCATTTGAGATCCTTCTAGGCGACCGGGACATGTCCAAGGAAACCGGCATTGCCACACTAATGGCAAATCGCTGCGCCTACATGATCGGCCGATCATCAAAACATCGAGAAAACTTGATAGCCGCCTTTAAGCATGGATATGAAATCCGTAACAGAATTGTCCACGCCGGTACCAGCCGCCTGACCCATAAGGAGCAGATCAACTTCCAGTTCATGCAAGAGCTCTGCGCAAGGGTCATTCAACATGAGGCAGTAGCTCTATTTGATCTCGAATAGACTTTATCGCTATCCCCATCACAGAATCACCAAACCCCCAAGCGAAAAGCACGGTTAGAAATGTGCTTCAGCAGGCGGCGCTTGCCGCCCGGCCAGGAAATGATGGGCTTGGGCATGGTTTCTCAGTATTTGCGATAGAGGAAGCCGACAATCCCGCCGCTCTCGCGAGGGCGACGGGGCCACGGCCAATGCCAGGTGCTGAGACCACCTGTGTCGCGGTGCTGTCTGGATGCTTGCAGGCATCTGGGCAGCGCCCTGTCTTGCTAGATGGTGACTTCGATCACCGGAAGGTTGGGAGCCGCCTCGACCAAGCGACCACCGCGAACCCAGACGTTGTATGGGATGGCCTGCTGCAGCTGGCCGAACGCCCGCATCTGTACACCGTCATACGTCGTCAGCGTGCTGGTGCCATCACTGTTGTGTGCGGTGACGGTCGCCAGCAATCGAGGGTTGCTGCTGACCAGTTCGCCGAATTGATCCCAAAGGTCAGTCCGCATCGCTGTAGTGCCTTTCAAGGGTTACGGTCTGCTCGATCACCACTGCCTGCTGATCGATCACAACATCAACGCGCAGCGACTCGCACTGCCCATGCCATCTCCCCGCAGCGCCAACGACCTCCACCAAGTCCAACGGCATGATAGGACCGACCTCACCTGGTCTAAGCGGCTTGGGAAACAGCGGCATGGTGAGGTCGACAGCGGCTTGCTCACCGCGATCACTGAGGATGTTCCGACCGCGCTCGGCGCCGGCAGCAGCAACATTGATCAGCGGGCTACTGACCTGTTGCGCGAACAGCTGACCTGCCTCGCCGTCCTTGCGCACTTTGCAGGTGATGCCCTTCCCCGGCAGCTCACCGGTGACCATCTGCGCGAGGCATTCGAAACGATCAGCGCGATCGCTGTCGAGGCTGTGTGGCTGCCCAATCAGGCGAAGGCTATCACCCTCGCGCAGGCCCAGACCGCGCTGCGGGATCTGCACCACCGGCTGGCGCAGGCCAACGAACTACTGGAGTTGGTCAGGAATCAGAGCCGCACTGTCATCGATCCTGCGGACCCGTGGCGCGGCCTGTACCACCCGAGTCGCCTCCCAGCGCGCCATGCCGATGGCGAGATCCCGTGCCATCCGGACGTGCCGATGTGGGCTGACGGTCGCGAGGTATCGCTGCGACCGTTGTTGCTTGCGCAGGGATTCGACCTGAAGGTGACGTTTGGCGACTTCACCGAAGAAGCCGTGGAGACCGGGGACCATCGCTACTGGGATGCGATGCGCGCGTGGCAGCCCACTGGCCCTGGCGCAGATTGGCGCTTGGTCTGGCTGGGTGATACCGAAGATGGCCCAGCGGCATGGTTCGTACGGCCCCTTGCCGCTGACGCTCTTGTCGCCTGGGAGGCAGCACATGGCTGACGGTTCCCCCTCATTCATCATCTCGCCGCCACAGGTCTCCCGCCTGCGCCCCCACGAAATCGTGGTCGACCTGTTCGCCGGCGGCGGCACGGTGCTGAAGACCACCGCGCAGGTCCGCATGTGCGGCATCAACGTCAGTCCGCCGCCCTTCTACGTCTTGATCGCCACCAACCTGGACCCAGTCACGTTGCCGCCGGCGGACGCCGCATGAACACAGCGCTAGTTGTCGATCAAGGACGTCGCGAACCGCAGACCGGCGTGCAGGGCTTGTTCGAGCGTGTCGTGCTCGCCGCAGTCGGGGTTGTTGATCTCAGGGAACTCACCGGCTTGTACGAGGTGCACAAATGCCTTCCCGCCTTCGGGCTGCGAAGCCTCAACGTAGATGTCTTGGCCGTAGTAGCTGGTGCTCAACGAATCACTCTGGATCTCTGGCTTCATCACGCGCTCCTTGCTGGTTCGGAGATGGTCGCCGTAAGCCGCTCATTGGTCAATGGCGGACGGTCTGCTCACCGCTGCAATGGTCCACGTGTTCGCCCTAGCCGGGTTTGCGGCCGGCACCGCCACCCTATGGGCTATCAGAGGCGCGTGCCGCGCGCAGGGCTGCGCTGGTGCTGGCGGAGGTGCGCTCATGGCTGAAGCACAACGCGATCGCGTGATGCACCGGGAGATCGGAACGGATCTCGCAGAGCGCGTCGTCCTGGACCTGCTGGAAAGCGGCTGGTCCCGCCAGTCGCTGCGGAAGCACGAGACGGCCGGGCCGACCCCGTGCGGCACTGCCTTCTACCTCGTGCGTGAGGGAGGCATCGCCGTTGCCTACTTCCCCATTTCCGAGTTCACCGACGCGAACGGCCGCGGGCTCTTTTTCGCCATTCGCGACTTCTTCCCCCCGATCCACAAGTCTGCGCACGGCAATGTCGAGAGCCTAAAGCCTTTCGAGGTGGGCGACCAGGTTATCTCGATGGACCGCAATCTGGATGGATCGTGGCACTACGACGATGAAGTGCGGGCCAGCGACTGGAACCGTCTGATTCCCGTTTTCACGGTCGTCTCCGTTCGACCGCATCCGGGGCACCACACACAGTTCGGCGGCAGAGACTACTACCAGGTGAAGATCAAGGACCGCGTGGGCGGTGGTGGTGGCTACCACGACCTTGTGCCCATCGCCGGCAGACCGTGGCAGATGCGCGGCGAGGGAGAGCGTCTGATTCGCGTGAGGTCCGCGCCCTTGGCCGTCGCTGCCCCACCGCCGCCGTTGCCGGCCCAATTGGACCTGTTCGCATGAATGGAGAAGCTCTCCAATTCCAAGATCTGCAGGAGCTTCGCCAGCCAGGGGAAGCGCCCACGCCTTGCCGCGGACGCGTCGATGAGGGGTCCTATGGACAGGAACGAACTCCACCATTCGCTACGAGGGCTCGATCAAATGGTCACGACTTGGGGGGTTATGCATTCGAAAGTTCTCTCTTTCCTCTGCCGCACGGTTCATCGATTCGATGACACCGTTTTTAACCGACTCTGCCAAGTCCTCGAACTCAGATTTGGTCCACGTGCAAAGCGACCGTCTGAGTTCCGCAAGCTCCTTTGCCAAGCCGGAGTAGTAGATCCCATCTTCACCCATCACAAAAAGCTGCGACGGCCTTGTCTTCTCAATAGTTGCGGTGGAACGCTCGAACGCGCGCAGAAGACTTATGCATTTTGCAAGACGCCTCTCCAAATCCTCGCTGATGTTGTGCACGTGTGGAATCAGAGCGGTGACACCATCTGCGGAAACTTGAATGAGCAGCCTCTTAACTTCCTTATGCTTCCAGTGATCGAGCATGTTGCCCGACTTCTTAATGACACCAGCAGATACAAGAAGCCTCTGCTCGAGAAGCTCCAATTCACTGACAGCTATTCTGGCTACCATCCTGGCAAGCCGCGTACGCTGCGAACGATCTCGAATCACAGGCGCGACGCCAACTCCGAGAGCGACCAGGACTGCAAGCAAGGTCGTGACCGGCCCCCAATCGACAACACAGGTGGAGCTCAGTGGTCTGCACTCAACCCATCCTATCCAGCTATTCATTCGCCACCCCCGCTTTTGAACAATCGACATTCTGACATGGAGAATTGCTCTGCTGAGGCTGACAATGGGTAATGAACGTCAAACGGGTACTGCCTGCGACACTGAGGATACCCTCGGCCTTGAAGCGGCAGCCAGGATAATGCGAATTGGCTTGGAGGCAATGAAAGAACTTGTCGACAAAGGCGAGGTTCCGGCTGTACGCTTGAATCAGAAGCACACGGTCATGCTGCGCGAGGACCTGCTCGATTTCCTACGCTCAGAAGGACGCAGGCAGGCCGCCGAGCGAAAGAAATCGGCGATCGGCAACCGACCTGCAGCCAACTCATCCGCGCCAGGCCCGACGAAACGTGCAAGCAAGTCGCGCCGCACGAAACTGCCGGACCTTCGCGCATACGAGCAGGCCGATCAGCAGCGATCGCAAGGTTAAGCAGACCTCCAATGAAGCGTGCCGGGCGTACATCTGCTGTAGAGGCGGCTCGGCGCTACAACCTCGCAATCTGTTCCAATAGTGCCATTTCATCGCGCTGGACTCTTGCGGCCACTTCCTTTGCGACGCAAGGATCGGTCACTTCTCCGAATACCAGCCTACCGAATTCATCCCGCGTCAACAAAGGCTGGAAGTACTCTGACAAAGCGTTCTCGAACGTCTGAAGCGACTGCTCGATGTTGAAGCAGTGAAGGGCGCCACTCGGTGTACTGTTTAGCACCGGAGCAACTCGCTGAAAATCCTTGGTCGCTTGAGAAGAACCGGACCGCAGCAACGTCAGTGCTTCAGACCATTTTTGGCAGTCTTCTTCGCAGAGTAGCGCGATGACTCGCGTGATGTCATCGAAGACGCTCTGAAGCGCCGTGCATGCCAAGCGCTGCCTCTCAGCTGATTCTTGCCCTTCTTTCTCTCGTACGCGAGCCAACTCATCAATAATAAGTTTTTGACTTTGCTTGGCCTGCCCCCGCGCCACCCAGACTGCGGCCAGGACAGCGAAGACCGACAGAATGGCTTGCGCCCAGGCGGCCTGTGCGGCTAGACCGTCCTTGGGCGGCAATGCTGTCGGATCTGCGAAAACGCGGTTCATGTACAGCCAAACCGACAACCAGACCAGGCCCACACCGATACTGGCTGTCAGGATATAGGCCAAAGCTTTGAGGACCTTCATTCCCCCCCCTCTGGTAAATTTCTGCGCATTCTTGGCGGTGGCTCCGCCCGGCACTGAGTTAAACACTTAGACGCTTGTCTGAGCGACCTGATGTTGGCGATCCTCTTGTTGGCGCTTTACCAGAGCTGATCTGCCAGATCGGAGGCGCGAAGATTAGCGTAGCGCTTCAACTGTCGCGGATCACGATGCCCAGTGATCTTCGCAATTTGGATGTCCGTCAGCGAGGTCCTTTCATATAGTCGACTCGTCGCTTCGTGGCGCAGATCATGGAAGCCTAGATCCTTACACCCGGCGGCGACGAAGATGCGCTCAAACTGGCGAGACAGCTTGCTGGATACACGGCGTAGGGCCAGTGGACTACGCTCGCCCTCCCAGAACGGGAATAGCCGGCCGCCGAAGTCACGCTCGTACGCGGCCATCCTGGCGACTAGCGTCGAGGTCATAGGCACCTGGCGCTTGCTACCGTTCTTGGTCTTCTCCAGGAATATCGTGCGTCGCGTCACATCGATCTGGGTGCGCTCGAGCGTGTAGATCTCGCGCATCCGCATCGCAGTTTCCAGTGCCATATCGAACATCAGTATCAGCGCCTCCCGCTGCGGCAGGTCGAGCGGCCGCTGCCGCCCCAGTGGCTTTGCGCCGGCAAGGATCTCGCGGATGCGTTCTTCTTCACCCAGCTCCAGACGGCGATCGCGCTCCTGGTCGGCTTTCGCCTCTCCATCTATGCGCTTCACAGCAATCTTGTCATCAGCCGTGTACGTGGAGTAGCCCCGAGGCAAGAGTCGCAGAGGATTCATTGGCAGCGCGCCGTGAGCAGCGAGCCAATCCAAGGCGCGCGACAGGGCACCCACGTAGTGCCGTATGGTCGAAGGCGCGAGGTTCTGCTCACGCTTCATGGTGGTGACCCACTCGGTCGCCCAAGTGAAGGTCAGCTGCGGCAAGGTAATACCGATAGGCAACCGCGAGAGCAGGACAGGCAGCAGCTGCTCGTCATCAACAGAGATGTGCTGCGCGCTCCGGTATTCGGATACCTGACTGCGCAGGTCCTTCGCCGCCGCCTTGGTGTTGGCCAGCTCCTCCGGCACTATCCCTCGGTCCAGCAGCGCCTCAAGGCGACGCACGTATTCGTCCCCTTCTGCCTCCGAGGCAAAGCTCAGGTAGACCGGCTGGGGCAGCAGCCCCGCCCGCTTGATCATGTACTGCCAGGAGTCGCCTCGGCGTCGCTTCGTTGCCATCCCTGCTCGAACTCACGTAAACGCACTCGGCACATGTTAACGCGAGTTTGCCACCCGGAAACGGGTGGCAGACCGATGATTTTGCGGGCGAATCAGGGGATTTTGCCCTCCGGCGCCAAACGCCAGGCAAAGAAAAAGCCCTGATAAATCAGGGCTTTATTTGGAGGCCTCAAGCGGAATCGAACCGCTGTAAACGGATTTGCAATCCGGTGCATAGCCACTCTGCCATGAGGCCAACGTACTGCGCGTCAGGAACGTAGCCCTGACAAGACAAAACCCCAAGATGGGGCCTGTCGGAACATGGAGCGGGAAACGAGACTCGAACTCGCGACCTCAACCTTGGCAAGGTTGCGCTCTACCAACTGAGCTATTCCCGCGTAAGCCGACATGCTACCCGAAATCGGGAAAACACACCAGCGATTTCACCTTTCTGACTGCGCGTAAAGCCTTGTGGCCCAACGTGCCCCACCTTGCCGCGGCGGGAGAAAAACAAGGCCCCTACCGGGGCCCTGTAGAATCTGGAGCGGGAAACGAGACTCGAACTCGCGACCTCAACCTTGGCAAGGTTGCGCTCTACCAACTGAGCTATTCCCGCAGATTCCGTTCGACCTGCGTCGAAGGAGCGCCATTGTGTCCAAATTCCTTCACGCCGTCAACAGTCTTCACATCATGCGGTCACGGGCGTCCGCGCTGGGGTACGCTGCCCCGCCCGACCCCGTTCGCCCATGCTCCTTCGCGGCACGCCCCTGTTGATCGCCCTGCTGCTGCACCTGCTGGTGGCGTTGCTGTATTGGGTACTGATTCCGCTGGGGATGGATGGGTATCGTGACCATTTCGGCTTTACGTCACATCGTGACATCGGCCTGGGCGTCGCCCAGTTCCATATGTTCTGGATGTTCATTGGCGCCCAGCCGCTGATCGCAGTGCTGCGGCCACTGTTCGCCAAGCTGCTCGTGCTGGCCATTCCCTTGGCATTCGCAACCTGGACGCTGATGCACAACCATCCGCTGCGCCTGCTGTACTTCACGGTCGGGCCGGGGTTGCTGGCACTGGCTGCAATCATCGGCAGCCGGCGGCTCTCGTCGCGCAGCCGTCCGCGATCCCTCACGGATACCGAAGATGCCTAGACGCCATGTCCGTATGTTCTGGCTGCTGGTCGCGCTGACCTGGCTGGCGTTGATCGCAGCACTGGTCAACGCCGGCTTCACTCCGGACTACTGGCTGCTGCACCGCTTGGAAGGTGCAGAGATCCCGTACCCGACCAGCACCGTCATCGTGTTCGCGCTGCTGGGAACGGTCGAGCTGGTGGTGGCCGCCTTGATCGTGCGGCCCTGGAGACTGAAACGGCTATGGCTGCGACTGCTGATCGCCTTCGCCCTGCTGCTGGCGTGGTCGGTGCCGTGGATGCTGTCGGCGATGCACCAGCCACCGGTGCAAGGCATGCATCTGCTGTGGTTGCTGTTGCTGGATGTGGGCCTGCTGCTGGCGCTGTGCCTGGTGTCGGCGGTGAGCGCGTGGCGGGCGCTCAGGCGTCGACAGCGTCCATAGGCGGCCCCACCACAACGCCAGGCCTACTTCCGGAACTCCACCCGCACGTGCTGGCCGAAGCGCGCCTTGGCCTCGCCATCGAACTCCAGCACGCATTCAACCACCTTGGCCACGCCACGCCCTGCATCTTCTGGCAGGCGTGCCTGAGCGAACACCGGGCTGATGCGCACCACGCGTGCAGACGGCAGCGTGGCGGTGTTCTCGGCGCCATCGCTGTCCGGCACCACGGTGGCGTGCATGCCTACCTGCACGGCGTCGGCATAGGCGGCGCTGAGTTCGGCACGCACCTGCAGCGGGCGCGCCGGCAACAGCGAGATCGCCGGCTTGCCGGCCTGCACGAAAGCACCGACGCCCGGCACCTGGCCGACCACCGTACCCGCTTCCGGCGCGCTCAACGACATCTGCTGCAGTTTCAGCTTCGCGTGCTCCAGCTTGTGCTGCGCCATATCGACCTGCGCACCGGCCACGTCGACATCGGCACGCACACCGGCCAGCTGCTGCTTGGCCGCATCGGCCTGCTGGTTCGAGGACACGCCTTCGCTGGCGCCCGTGGACAGGCGGGTGGCGTTGCGCTCCAGTTCGCGCAGCTGCGCCTGGGTGCCCTTCAGGCGGTCATTGGCCAGGGCCAGATCGGCGGTGGCCATTGCCACCTCCTGCTGCAGCAGGGCGCCATCCAGCGACAGCAGCAGCTGCCCCTGCTTCACCGTGGCGCCCTCCTTCACCGGCGCGGCGGTGATCGAGCCATCCACCGGCGGCGCCAGTGCAATCAGGCCACCCTCGACATCGATGATGCCGCGCGCCACTGCAACCTTGCCGGCGGCAGCAGTGCCCGCCTTGCCTGAGGGTGCCGATGCGGGGGCGGGCGCTTCTCTGGAACATGCACCGAGCAGCAATGCCGCCGACAGGGCCAGGCTGAGGGGAAGCAGGTGCGACGTCTTGGTCATGGGGCGGACTCTACAGTTTCGTTCTGGCGACGGTCATCACGGACCATGCCGTCTTCCATGGCGATCACCCGATCGGCATGCCGGATCAGGCGCGGATCGTGGCTCACACACAGCACGGTGGCGCCATGCGCGCGTGCGTAGCGATGCAGGATGTCGATCACGCGCTGGCCGTTCTCGGCATCCAGCGCGCTGGTGGGTTCATCGGCGAAGATCAGCGTCGGCGACTTGGCAAACGCACGGGCAACCGCCACGCGCTGCTTCTCACCACCGGACAGCTGCGCCGGGCGCATGTGGCTGCGATGGCTGAGGCCGACCTCCTCCAGCGCCTTGCGGGCCAGGGGCTCACTTTCACGATTGCGCATGCCGCGGTAACCCAGTGGCAGCTGCACCTGCTCCAGTGCGGTCAGTGCCGGGAACAGGTTGAAGCCCTGGAACACGAAACCGACATGGTGCAGGCGGAAGCGCTCCACCTCGCTGCGACTCATGTGGCCCACATCCTGGCCGAGCGCATGCACGCGCCCACCATCGGGTGCGGACAGGCCGGACAGCAGCGACAGCAGCGTGCTCTTGCCGCAACCGGAAGGGCCGGATACCAGGGTCAGCTCGCCGGGATAGATGTCCAGCGACAGGCCACGCAGCACCGGCACCTGCACATCGCCGGACATGAAGCCCTTTTCCAGTGCGTCGGCCTGCAGGGTCGGGGCGACGGCGCGTGTAGAAGTCATCGGCCGGTCCTCAACGCAGCAGCAACGATGGATCGGAGCGGACGACACTGCGTACCGCCATGATGCTCGACAGCATGGCCATCACTGCAACCAGCGCCACGCAGCCAAGGATCACCATCGGCGTCAGCTGTACCGGCACGCGCTGGGACTGCGCGATCAACAGCACAACGGTGCTGAACGCTGCGGCCAGCAGCATGCCCATGCCACCGATCAGCAGGGCCTGCTCGAACACCACCCGCGCCAGCGCATAGCGACCCGCACCGAGTGCATTGAGCGTAGCGTACTCGCGCACCGATCCGGCCACCACCGACGCGAACGACTGGTTGGTGATCACCGCGCCAACGAAGCAGACGATGACGGCCATGAACAACACGGCGATACCTGCGCCGGTATCGAACAGCCAGTACTGCTGCGAGCGGCTGGCAAATTCCGGTGCGGTCCAGAACTCGACCAGTGTGGCCTGGCCCATCGACGCCGCAAGGCGGTCACGCACGCCATCGGCCAGCTCCGGTGAGCGCAGGCCCGCCACGAAATAGGTGCTGCCCTCGTGCGGATCGGTACCGGCGATGGCGCGCGCGGTATCCAGCGAGGCCAGCACGTTGACGCCACCCAGGCCACGCAGTCCCGGCTGCGCGGCAACCACACGCACGGCCTTGCCGTTGATCCAGGCGCGGTTGTTCTGCAGGTCCACGCCCAGCGTATCCAGGTCGGCGCTGTCGACGATCACGGCACCCGGTTCGCGCAGCTGTGCACGCACACCGGCCGGCAGGATGCGCGCGAACATCATCGCGTCGTCGCGGGTGGAAATGCCGGACAGGTACACCGACACATTGCCGGTGCCCTGCGCGCTGGAACGCCACTCGCCATCCACCCACTCGTAGGGTTCGACGCGGGTGACATCCGGATCCATGCGCAGGTGGCTTTCAACATCCGCGCTGATCGCATGCCCATAGTTGACGCTCTGGGTGCCGGGGAACCCGGCCCAGATATCGGCCGTGGATGCCTTCACGTAGATCGCGGCGGTGCCGAAGATGCCCAGCACCAGCGCCGCCTGCACGATCAGCAGCACGCCGGCAAAACACATCGCCAGCACCACCGGCAGGAACCGACGCCACTCATAGGCCAGGGTCTTGCGGGCCAGCGCGATCATTTCGACGCGTCCTCGGTCCGGGCCGGCAACGGTGCGCCGCCAAGCGCGCGGTACAGCGACGCAAACGCCAGCACGCGTGCGCCTTGCGCACCGATCAGATCAGCCTGCGAGGCCAGCGCGGCACGCTGCGCGTCCAGCCCATCGAATTCGCTGGACAGGCCCAGCTGCACCTGCCGCGCCTGGCGCGTGACCTGCTGCCCAGCAGCATCATTGGCCGCACGCAGCGACTGGATGCTGCTGTCCAGGCGCGCCAGGCTACCCAGCGCGCCTTCCACTTCACTCACACCCTCCAGCACCGCCTTGCGGTAGCCGAGCAGCGCGGCATCGAGCTGCTTTTCATCCGCATGGAAGCGCGCGCGGCGCTGGCCCCAATCCCACAGCGGGATGTCGACGTACGGGCCGATCGACGGGCTGGAATCGGAATTGGAGCGCGCGTTCTGGGTGAGGTTGTACGCGTACAGGATGGAGCCGCCGAGGCTGATCCGCGGGTACATCGCCGCGCGCGCCGAGCCCTTGCTGGCCGCGGCCTGCATCACCTCCGATTCGGCCAGCAGGATCTGCGGGCGATGGCGCAGCAGATCCGCGGGAACCTGCTGCAGCGAGAACGTGCCCAGCTTCGGCGGCGTGCGGTACGCGCGCCAGGCCGGGTCCGGGCCATCGCGGCCCAGCAGCAGGGCCAGCGCGCGGGCCGCATTGTCGGCGTTTTCCCGAGCCTGCGCGATGGCAGCGCGGGTCGCGGCCTGGCGCGCGCGCAGGCGGTCAAGTTCGCCCGGCTCATCCAGGCGCAGGCGCTGGCGGACCAGGACCAGGTGTTCACCGCGGTCATCCACCGTCTGCTGGCGGGCCAGCAGGTCCTGCTGGGCCTGTGCCACGGTCAGGTCCAGATAGCTGCGCACCACGTCGGCAATCACCGCCACCTGTGCGGCGTTGCGTAGCGCCTCGGCGTTGCCGGCCGAGGCCTGCGCGCTCAGCTGCGCGCTCTCGGCGGCGCCGAACAGCCCCAGATCCCAGATCGCTTCAATGCCCGCATGGAAATAGGTATCGACGGCGGCGGCGTCCTGCACCTGCTTGGCGCTGGCCGAGATCTCCGGCAGGAAGCGCGAGTCGGAGGTACCAGCGACGATGCGTACGGCCTGCAGGCGAAGGGTTGCCTGCTGCAGATCGAGGTTGCCTGCAATGGCCTGGTCGACCAGGCCGTCCAGCGCCGGGTCGGCCAGCACCTTCCACCACTGCTTCGCGTCGACGGCCCCCCCCTGCCCCTGCGGCACCTGGGTCCAGGCGCTGGGGGTACGGTCAGGAAGGTCCGGGACCGGCACCGACATGCAACCGACCAGCGCCAGGCTGGCGAGCAACGCGCCCGGGCGCAGCACCGCTTGCAGGGAGAGTCCGCGCCCGGCCCCGGGCACCGCGACTGAAGGAATACGCCTGACCACCAGCCCGCCAACGTGTAGAAGGAGCATGAAGGCTACCGTGCGATTGTGGAGCGAACATGGAGAAATGGTCCGAAAACGGTCACAACACGCGTGCGGTTCAGGCAACGATGGCGTTGGCCTTTCGCCAGCCTTTCACGACGTGCGACACACGCAACGCTGGACGGACTTCACGGCGATTGACGGCTGCAGCGACTCTCTCCCCAACCCACGTGCCTGCGGATGTCCCCACAACCGCCGCACGTCGCCATTCTGATTGCGACATCTGAAACCGGTATGACGGACTACTCCTATCACGACGGCCATGAAGAGGCCGCGGCGCGCCACGGGCGCCTGTCGCAGCCGGGCGCGTATCAAACGAAAAACGCCCCCTTGCGGGAGCGTTTTTCTTGAATCTGGAGCGGGAAACGAGACTCGAACTCGCGACCTCAACCTTGGCAAGGTTGCGCTCTACCAACTGAGCTATTCCCGCTTGGGAGGCGGCATTCTACCGGATTCACATCGGAGGTCAAGCATGGATCGCGAAGATCCGATGCCATCGATGAACCGCCACTTCATCACCGATGAGAGAATGAAAAACGCTCTCTTGCGAGAGCGTTCTTCTTGAATCTGGAGCGGGAAACGAGACTCGAACTCGCGACCTCAACCTTGGCAAGGTTGCGCTCTACCAACTGAGCTATTCCCGCTTGGGAGGCGAAATTCTACCTGTTCTGGGAATGGCGTCAAGCGCTTTTTTCAGGGTGTGCAAGGCACATTGCACCGTGCATCCACGCCATGCGTGGATAGCGCATCGATGGGGTCAGAGCCCAGGCTCAGTTGCCCAGCTTCTTCTGCCGCGCACGCTCGCGCGCCGCGCGCTCGTCGTCGCGCAGGCTCGGCCAGGCGGCGTGCAGGTACTGCAGGCCCGACCAAAGGGTCAGCACCGCGGCAATGGCCAGGGTCCAGTCGCCGATATGGAACACCGGCCAGCCCATCCAGATGTCTTCCACCCGCACGTTCGGGGCCACCGAGTACAGCAGGCACAGCAGCGCGACCATCTGCGCGGTGGTCTTGATCTTGCCGATCATTGCCACTCGCACCTTGGCGCGCTGGCCCAGCTCGGCCATCCATTCGCGCAGCGCCGACACCGCGATCTCGCGACCGACAATGACGGCCGCCCAGAACGCCATCCACGGCGTCGGGTGGCCCTGCACGATCAGGAACAGCGCCACTGCCACCATCAGCTTGTCCGCGACCGGGTCGAGGAAGGCACCGAAGGCCGACTCCAGCTGGTAGCGGCGGGCGATCCAGCCATCGAGCCAGTCGGTGATCGCGGCCAGGCCGAAGATCGCCGCCGAAGCGAAGTTGGTCCAGGTGTAGGGCAGGTAGAACACCAGCACCAGCACCGGGATCATCACGATCCGCAACAACGTCAGCCAGGTGGGCAGGGTCAACTTCATGCTTGCGTGTTTCTCTCTCTACTCGGCCGCATCAGGCGTGGCCAACCCGTGCAGGTTAGCGTAGATGCGTGCCGCAAGGGCGTCATTGATGCCTTCCACCTTGGCGATTTCCGCTTCGCCGGCCGCTTTCAGGCCGACCAGGCCGCCGAAATGCTTGAGCAGGCTGGCGCGGCGGCGGGGGCCGATGCCGGGGATGTCCTCCAGCTTGCTGGTCATCCGCGCCTTCTGGCGACGGCCGCGGTGGCCGGTGATGGCGAAGCGGTGTGCCTCGTCGCGCACCTGCTGGATGAACTGCAGCGCCGGATTGGCTGCGCCCGGGCGCAGCTCACGACCATCGGGCATCACCAGCGCTTCGTGGCCGGCACGGCGTTCCACGCCCTTGGCCACGCCCACCAGCAGCACGCCTTCCACGCCCAGGTCGGCCAGTGCGGCGTGGGCCTGCGCCAACTGGCCAGCTCCACCGTCGATCAGCAGCACATCCGGCAGCACGCCCTGCTCTTCCACCGCACGACGGAAGCGACGGTCGATGGCCTGGCGCATGGCGGCATAGTCATCGCCCGGCTCGATGCCACTGATGTTGAAGCGGCGGTACTGCGCGCGCACCGGCCCGGCGGCGTCGAACACCACGCACGAGGCCACGGTCGCCTCGCCCAGGGTGTGGCTGATGTCGAAGCATTCCACGCGCTTGACCGGCTCGGCCAGGCCCAGCATGTCACGCAGCGCATCGCTGCGCGCGTGCTGAGCATTACGGCTGTTGAGTTCGGTGGCCAGGGTCAGCTGCGCGTTGCGGCTGGCCAGTTCCACGTAGCCGGCACGCTCGCCGCGTACGTTCCACTTCAGCTGTACCTTGCGTTCGGCCGAGGCGGACAGCGCGGCGACCAGCAGGTCGGCATCGGGAATCTCGCGGTCCAGCAGGATCTCGCGCGGCGGCTCGAATTCGATGTAGTACTGCGAGACGAACGCCGCCAGCACTTCTTCCGGGCTTTCCTCGCCATTGGTGCGCGGGAAGAACGGACGGGTGCCGAGGTTGCGGCCATCACGGAAGGCCAGCAGCAGCACGCACGCCTGCGAGCCCTGCATGGCCACCGACAGCACGTCCAGATCGGCGGCGCGGCCGTCCACGTATTGGCGGGTCTGCATGCTGCGCAGCGAGGAAATCAGATCGCGCAGGCGCGCGGCCTGTTCGAACTCCAGCGCCTCGCTGGCGACCTGCATCTGCTCGCCCAGCTCGCGGGTCAGCTCGTCACTCTTGCCTTCCAGGAACAGCGCGGCGCGGCGCACCGATTCAGCGTACTCCGCAGGCGCCACCAGCTCCACGCAGGGCGCGCTGCAGCGGCCGATCTGGTATTGCAGGCACGGCCGCGAGCGGTTGCGGAACACGCTGTCCTCGCAGCTGCGCAGCTTGAACAGCTTGTGCATCAGGTTCAGCGTTTCGCGCACCGCAGTGACGCCGGGATACGGCCCGAAATAGCGCCCGGGAATGGCGCGCGGGCCGCGATGCAGGGCGATGCGAGGCCAGTCCTCGCGGGTCAGCAGCACATGCGGGTAGGTCTTGTCGTCGCGCAGCGAGACGTTGTAGCGCGGCGACAACGACTTGATCAGCTGGTTTTCCAGCAGCAGCGCCTCGGCCTCCGAGCGCGTCACGGTCACGTCCATGCGCGTGATCTGCGAGATCATCGACATGATCCGCGCATTCTTCGGGCTGCCGTTGAAGTAGCTGCCGACACGGTTGCGCAGCGCACGCGCCTTGCCCACGTACAGCAGGGTATCGTCGGCGGCGTACATGCGGTACACGCCGGGGGCGGTGCTGAGCTGGGCCGCGAAGGCCTTGCCGTCGAAGGCCGGGGCGGGAACGTCGGTCATTCGCTGATCGGTACTTCGCTGAGCACGCCGCTTTCAGGATCGAAACGCAGCACGGCGTGGGCGTCGGTCTCGGCGATCCACACCGCGCCTGCGCCCACCGTCACGCCGGCCGGGCCATGCAGGCGACGCGGCAGCGGCTGCGTGGTCAGTTCGCCGCCGCCCAGGCGCAACGTGCGCAGGCGGCCATTGCCGGTGTCGGCGATCCACAGCAGCGGCGCGTCCGGACTGAGGGCAATGGCCTGCGGGAACTGCAGGCTGGCCTGCGCACGCGGGCCATCGTCATTGCCGAAACGCCAGGGCCCCTGCCCGACCAGGGTCTGTACCAGATCACCACGCAGTTGCAGCGCGCGGATCGAGGACCCGAGCGCGTCGGCCACGTACAGCACCTGTTGCACCACCGCCAGCGCGGTCGGCTGGGCAAACGCCGCCAGGTGGCCGCTGCCGTCGCGTTCGTCGATGCTGCCGCTGCCCGCGCGCCATTGCAGGCTGCGCTGGCCCAGGTGATAGCTCCAGATGCGGTTGTCAGCGGCCATGGCGATGTGCAGCTGGTTGTCGGCAATGGCCAGGCCGACCGGATGGTCCAGCGAGACCTGCCGCGCCTGCGCAACGGGTCCCTCCACCGGCGCGCCAGGGCGGCCATTGCCGCACAGCGTGTCGACGATGCCGGTGAGCAGGTTGATGCGGCGCACGGCATGGTTGCCGGTATCGGCCACGTACAGCGCGTCGCGCTCCAGCACGAGCGCCTGCGGGCGGTGGAACGCCGCTTCGGCCAGGTTGCCGTCCATGAAATCGGCCGTCCCCAACCCGAACTGGCGCAGGATGCGGCCACCATGGCTGCATTCGAGGATGCGGTGATGGCCACTGTCGGCGATGTACAGGCGTTCGGTGCTGACCGCCAAGCCCAGCGGAAAACGCAGGGCCTGGCGCGGTTCCGGGTGCAGCTCGGCACCGCCGCGCGGCGGTGCCGACCGGGCGCCCTCGCACAGCGCGTTCAAGGCGCGCTCCAGTTCACCCGCAGCGCCTTGCCCGACCAGGCGCTGCTGTTCGCGCCCCTGCGCATCCAGCAGGACCATGGTCGGCCAGGCAGTGATGCCGAAGCGGCGCCAGCCATCCCAGTCGGCATCCAGCAGCACAGGCATCGACAGGCCCTGGCGGCGCAGCAGTTTCAGTGCCGCGCTGGCGTCACGCTCGAAGTCGAAGCGCGGCACCTGCAGCACCAAGGGCTGCAGCTTGCCGGGGTGGCGCGACAGCCATTGGCCGAATTCGGCCAGGCGCTGCGCGCTCCAGGCGGAGGCGGCGTTGACGAACAACAGCGCCACCGGCCGACCGCGCAGTTCGGTCAGGGTGCAGGGGGCGGCATTGAGCCAGGTGGCGAACTCGGGCAGGTCCGGGACGGGCTGGACGTTCATGACCCGATTATGCCGGAGTCGACGTCATGCAACAGTCGTGCCACGGCACGTTCTGCAGCATCGTCGACCAGCGTCCAGACCTGCTCGAAGTGATCGCTGCCGCCGGTGTAGGGATCCGGGATAGCCACTGGTCCCCGCCCGCCGGACCACGGCAGGTACAGTGCCAGGCGTTCGCGTTGGGCAGGCGTGGCCAAGCGACCGGCATCGCGCAGGTTGGCCTGGTCGGCGCACAGCACCCAGTCGAACCGGTCGAAATCAGCGGCCTGCAGCTGGCGCGCACGCAGGCCGCCGATGTCCACGCCATGCCCGGCAGCGCAGGCGATCGCACGCCGGTCCGGCGGCTCGCCGACATGCCAGTCGCCGGTGCCGGCCGAATCCACCTGCACCCGCCCCGCCAGCGGCGAAGCCTCCAGGCGTGCGCGCAGCGCACCTTCGGCCATCGGCGAGCGGCAGATGTTGCCGAGGCAGACGACCAGCAGCTTCATCGCGCGGCCATCGCCTGCAGCAGCGTTTCGGCACGCTCTAGATCCTCGGGCGTGTCGATACCCGGCGGGAACGGCTCCGGCGAGATCGCCACGCTGATCGGGTAACCCGCCTCCAGCACACGCAGCTGCTCCAGCGATTCAACCTGCTCCAGCTGGCCTGGGGGCATCGCCGCGAACTGCTGCAGGAAACCGGCGCGGTAGCCGTAGATGCCGATATGGCGCAGCCAGGCATGCCCTTCCGGCAGCGTGTCGCGGCTGCGCGCGAAGCCATCGCGGTGCCATGCGATCGGTGCACGGCTGAAGTACATCGCCTCGTTGCGTGCGTTGCGTACCAGCTTCACTACGTTCGGGTCGAACAGGGTGTGCGCGTCCTCGACGGTCGTGGCCAAGGTTGACATCGGCGCACTGCCGTCGACCAGCGCCTCGGCCACCGCGCGGATGCCCGCGGCCGGCGCAAACGGCTCATCGCCCTGCAGGTTGACCACCACGGTGTCGTCGGCCCAGCCGGCGATGCGCGCGCACTCGGCAAGGCGGTCAGTGCCGGACGCGTGCGAGGTCGCCGTCATCGCCACCTTCACCTCGGCCATGCCGGCCAACGTGTCGGCAATGCGCTGGTCGTCGGTGGCCACCCACACCTCGCGGGCACCGGCCTGCAGCGCGCGACGCGCCACGTGCAGCACCAGCGGCTCGCCGCCCAGCGGGCGCAGCGGCTTGCCCGGCAGCCGCGAGGCGGCATAGCGGGCCGGGATGGCGACGACGAATTCGGTCATGGGGCGGTACTCGGCAGGCTCGTTGCAACAGGAATGCGGCCGGCGGCAGGTGAATGCAAGCGCCACCGCGCGACTCAGTTCGGTCTCAGCTTGTCCAGGCGATCGGTCAGCGCCACCCAGAACGCGGCGGGCAGCTCGGCGCGCAACGGAACGGCGTAGTGCCAGTCGTTGCCGAACGAACGGCATTTCACCGCATCCTTTTCGGTCATCAGCACCGGCAGCTGGCTGCCGAAGGACAGATCCTGGGGCTGGTAGGCCTGGTGGTCAGCGAAGGCATGCGGCACCACGCCGATGCCACGCTGGCGCAGCATGTCGAAGAAGCGCTGCGGGTGTGCGATGCCGGCCACCGCATGCACCCGCTGGCCCTTGAAGTACGACAGCGGGCGCGCACGGCCACCGGCCAGCGGCTGCGCACTGTCGATATGCAGGGCCATCGGCCACTGGCCGAATCCACAGGCCTGGGCCGCGGTCTCCTCGTCGGCCTGGCCCAGATTAACCACGCGGAAATCGCATTCGCTGGCGCGGCTGACGGGTTCGCGCAGCGGGCCTGCCGGAATCATGCGGCCGTTGCCGTAGCGACGCTGCGCATCGACCACTTCGATCTCGATGTCGCGCGCCAGCCGGTAGTGCTGCAGGCCGTCGTCGCAGACGATCACATCGCAGCCCGCCTCGATCAGCGCCTTGCCGGCGGCCACGCGGTCAGCGTCCACGCGCACCGGCACGGCGGTCTTCCAGGCGATCAGCACCGGCTCGTCACCGCCCTTGGCGGTCGGCGTGTCGGCCTGTACCCACAAGGGCTTGTCGGCGTCCTCGCGGCCATAGCCGCGGCTGGCCACGCCCGGCTTCCAGCCGGCCGCGCGCAGGCGCTCGACCAGAGCGATGGTCAGCGGTGTCTTGCCGGTGCCGCCGGCAGTGATGTTGCCGACCACGATGACCGGCACTGGCAGCGTGTGGCGCTTGCGCCAGCCTCGCCCATAGGCGCGCCGGCGCAGCGCGGTGACACCGGCGTACAGCGGCGCCAGCAGGCGCATTGCCCACGGAACCGGGCTGCCGTCGTACCAGTACGGCGGGGTCTGGGTACCCTTGCCAGCCATCAGTCCTGCCTTTCGCGGAACTGCATGCTGTGCAGATGCTGGTACAGGCCGCCCATGGCAAGCAGTTCCTTGTGGGTGCCGCGTTCGACGATGCGGCCGTGGTCCATCACCAGCACCTGGTCGGCGTGTTCGATGGTGGACAGGCGGTGCGCGATGACCAGCGTGGTGCGATCGGGCATCAAGCGCTGCAGCGCATCCTGTACCAGCCGCTCGGATTCGTTGTCCAGCGCGGCGGTGGCTTCGTCCAGGATCAGGATCGGCGCATCACGCAGGATCGCGCGCGCAATCGCCAGGCGCTGGCGCTGGCCGCCGGACAGCAGCGCGCCGTTTTCGCCGACCGGCGTCTGCAGCTGCTGCGGCATGCGTGCGATGAACTCCCAGGCGTTGGCGGCTTCGGCCGCGGCACGGATCTGTTCATCACTTGCCTCCATGCCATAGGCGATGTTCGCGGCGATGGTGTCGTCGAACAGCATCACCTTCTGCCCGACGATTGCCACCTGCCGGCGCAGGTCGGCCAACGGATAGTCATCCAGCGCCACGCCATCAAGGGTGATGACACCGCCACTGGGCTCGTAGAAACGCGGCACCAGCCGGATCAGGCTGGTCTTGCCGCTGCCGGAGCGGCCAACGATGGCGGTCACCGTGCCCGGTCTGGCAACGAAACTGATGTCGTCCAGAGCGATGCCGCTGTCCTCGCGGTAGCGCAGCATGACGTGGTCGAACGCCAGTTCGCCCCGCACGCGCTGCACTGTCGTGCGGCCTTCGTCGCGCTCCACCGGCATGTCGAGGATGCCGAACAGGCGCTCGGCGGCAGCGACGCCGCGCGAGATCGAGGTCTGCACGCTGGTCAGGCGCCGCAGCGAGGGAATGATGGCCATCATCGAGGTCATCAGGCCCATGAACTGACCAGCATTGAGGCGCCCGGCCAGCGCTTCGCGGGTCGACACCCAGACGATCACCGCCAGCGCCAGTGCGGCCAGGAACTGCACCACGCTGGAGGCGGCGGCGCGGGTGACCTCGACCTTCATGTTCAGCGCCAGCATGCGGTTGGCCAGCCGCGAGTAGCGCGAGATTTCATGCTGCTGGGTGCCGTGCACCTTCACTTCCTGCTGCGCGGCCAACGACTGCTCGGCCGTCTGCGCCATCGTGCCCATGCCATCCTGGATGCCACGGCTGATCCGGCGGTAGCGCTTGCCCACGTAGGACACGATGCCACCGATCAGCGGCACCACCAGCAGCATCGCCAGAGTGACCTTGACACTCATCTGCAGCATCACCGCCAGCATCGCGATGATGGTCAGGGTATCGGCCACCACGGTCTTGAGCGCATCGGCGCTGGCCTGGGTGACCTGTTCGGTATCGAAGTTCAGGCGGCTGACCATCACCGGCGTCGCTTCGGTATCGAAGTGCGACGACGGCAGGTGCAGGTACTTCTGCAGCACCTGTTCGCGCAGGTCGCGCACGACGCTGCGGCCGGTCTTGGCCAGCGTGTAGTCGCTCACCCATGTGGCGACGCTGCGCATCAGGAACAGGCCGAGGATGGTCAGCGGCAGCACCACGGCCGCGCGCGGCTGCGGGTCGACGAAACCTTCGTTGACCAGCGGCTCCATCAGCTTGGTGAAGTGATAGCCCGCCAGCGCTTCGACCACCATGGCGATGACCGCACCCACCATGAACACCCAGTAGGTGCGGGTGTAGCCCAGCAGACGTTTGTAGATCGGCCACACCGGCGCGTGATGGGAACTCATGGACGCACCTCTGGCGCAGTTGCAATGGCGATACGGCGGAAACCGAGCTGACCGAGCGCATCCTGCGCGGTCACCACGGCCTGGTAGGGAGTGCGTGCGTCGGCGCGCAGCAGCACGGGCTGGCTGCGGTCACTGCCGGCGACGGCGGCGATGGTCTGCTTGACCGACTCGACGTCGCTGCGGAGCACTTCCTGGTCATTGATGAAGTAGCTCCCCTCGGCGTTGATCAGCACGCTGAGCGAACGCGGTGGCTCGTTGGTCTGCTGCTGGCTGGCGGTCGGCAGCTGCACCTGCAGCGTCGAACGCGCGTCGAAGGTGGTGGTGACCACGAAGAAGATGATCAGCACCAGGATGACGTCGATCAGCGGCACCAGGTCGATATGCGGCTCATCCTGGGATCGGTCGTTGCCGATACGCATCGATCAGGCCTTCGCCGCGGCGGCGCCGGCCTGGCGCGCGGCCGGGGCCGTGTTCATCACCCCGGGGCGGCCGTCGAGCGTATCCAGCAGGGCGCCGGCTTCCTGTTCCATTTCCACCACATAACCGTGAATGCGGCCCTTGAAGTAGCGATGGAACATCAGCGCCGGGATCGCCACGATCATGCCGGTGGCGGTGCAGACCAGCGCCTTGCCGATGCCACCGGCCAGCTGGTTCACGTCGCCCACGCCGTGGTCGAGGATGCCCAGGAACATCTGGATCATGCCGATGACCGTGCCCAGCAGGCCCAGCAGCGGGCCGGCCGAGGCAATGGTGCCCAGTGCGTTCAGGAAACGCTCCATGCGGTGCACCAGGTGGCGGCCGGTGTCTTCAATGCGCTCGCGGATCTGGTCGCGCGGGCGGTTGCGGGCTTCCAGTGCGGCAGCCAGCAGCGCACCCAGCGGCGAGTTCGCCCGCAGGGTCTGCAGGTGGGCCGGGTCGAGCTTGCCGCGCGCGGCCCAGTTGCGCACTTCCTGGCCGAGGCCGGGCGGCAGCACCTCGTTGCGTCGCAGGGACCAGAAACGCTCCAGGATGATCGCCAAAGCCAGTACGCCCAACAGCAGCAGCGGCACCATCGGCCAGCCACCGGCCTTGACCAGTTCCCACACGTTTCAACCCTCCGGCCCAACGGCCGCTTGTTCGATCGGCGATAGGATAGCAGCCGACCGCCCCCGCCCAGCGGCATCCCACCACCGGGATGCATGGATGCGCTGTTCACGCAGCTGCAGGCCTTGTGCACCAAGCCATACGCGGATCGCCCCGGCGTCGGCCGTGGCCAGCACTTCGGCCCCTTGCGCCTGCCAGCGCTGGACCACCTCCGGGCGCGGGTGGCCGAAGCGGTTCCCGTGCCCGGCCGAGACCACCGCCAGCCGCGGTGCCACCGCCGCCACCCAGGGCGCGCTGGAGCTGCCGCCACTGCCATGGTGCGGCACCAGCACCACATCGGCCTTCAGCGCCTGTGGATGCGTCTGCAGCAGCGTCCGCTCGGCCGGGCCGCCGATATCGCCGGGCAACAGCACGACACCGTGGCGGCTGGCAATGCGCAACACGCAGCTATCCTCGTTTTCGGCCTGCCGGCTGCCCGGCGCCGGGTGCAGTACCTGGAAATCGACCCCGTCCCATTGCCAGCGCATGCCCTGCTGGCAGGGTGCGGCCCCGGCGATGGCGCTGCCGGGCGGGGCCAGCAGCTGCAGGTCCGGCAGTTGACGGCGCAGGCCGTGCAGGCTGCCGGTGTGATCCAGGTGGTCATGGCTGAGCATCGCCTGCTGCGGTGGCCCCTGGCCGAGCGCACGCAACGCCGGAATCAGGATCCGCTCGTTGCCGTCGCCACCGGTCGGCGGCCCAACGTCGTACCACAGCGCGTGCCGGGCCGTGCGCACCAGCACCGCCGCACCCTGGCCGACATCGTGCACCAGCAGCTCCAGCTCGCCCTCGGCGGGGGCATGCCGGGCCGGCCACAGCAGTGGCAGGCACAGCAGCAGGCCCGCGAGACCGCCGCCGGCGCCACGCGGCAGCAGCCACCAGAACACCCCCAGCACGGCCACCGGTACCGCCCAGCGCGGCGCCTCGGCCAGCCACCACATGGCCTGCGGATGCAGCGCCAACGGCTGCAGGGCCTTCCAGCTGAGCTCGAACAGCCAGGCCGCGGTGCGCCACGCCCAACGCCCCGCGCCGTCATGCAGCATGTGCAGGCCGGTGCCGAGCAGCGACAGCGGTACCACCAGCATCGTCCACCAGGGGATGATCGGCAGATTGACCAGCGGCCCCAGCCGCGCGGTTCCGCCGAACAGGGCGATGCACAGCGGCAACAGGCCGAGACTGGCGACACCCTGCGCGGCAAGGAAACCACGCACCCCGCCGCCGACGCCCTCCGGGCCTGTCCTCGGCAGGCACCAGAGCAGCCACAGCACACCGCCAAAGCTCAGCCAGAATCCGGCCGAGAGCACAGACAGCGGTGCCGGCAACAGCATCACCATCGCGGCCAACGCCAGCCCCTGACCTGCGCCGACCGGGCGCCGCCCGGCCCTGGCCAGTGCGACCAGCCCGATCATCAGCGCCGCACGCACCGTTGGCAGTGCACCTCCGGCGGCCACGGCATAGGCGGCCGCGGCCAGCGCCGCTCCCCACGCGGCCGCCTGCGGTCGTGGCCAGCAACGCCCCAGCAGTGGGCACAACCACCACAACGCACGACACAGCAGCACGCCGAAGCCCGCGACCACGCCCACGTGGAAACCGGAGATGGCG
This sequence comes from Stenotrophomonas sp. YJH_SMC_17, assembly GCF_059371655.1. NCBI lineage: Bacteria > Pseudomonadati > Pseudomonadota > Gammaproteobacteria > Lysobacterales > Lysobacteraceae > Stenotrophomonas > Stenotrophomonas sp. YJH_SMC_17. Next base: position 431,504 of record NZ_JCAFUU010000001.1, read on the forward strand.
ACCAGATGGGTCAGGCCCAATGCGCGCAGATGTTCCCAGTCGGTATCGGACAAGCCACGGGTGTCACCCAGCGCCAGCGCCTGCACGAACCGTGCGGCAGGATGTGCCACCTGCACGGCGATCGCGGCACTGCTGCGCTCCCGCCAGGCCTGCAGGCCCTCCGCGGGCAGCCGTTCGCGCGCAGTTGCCGGATCCCGCACCGTGCCGTTGCCGGAGATGGCGCGCAGCACGGCGTGGCGCTCGCCATCGAAGCCGCCCGGGTTGATCCGTGATCGCGGTGCGCGCACGCGCAACGACAGTTCCCAGTGCGCCCCCGCGCGAACCGCATGGCGTCCCGCGCCGGGGCCATGCTGCGGTGGGCCGCGCCAGGGGTCGTTCCAGGTGACCTGCAGGCGCTTGCCGCGCAGCGCTGGCAACGCGTCGGCTTCTTCCACGTGCAGGACGAAACGCGTGTAGCCGGGCCCACGCTGCGGAAGATCGGCGACCTGCCCCCGCACCTGCACATCCTGCGGCGGCGCGCCGGGCGCAAGCTGGCCGTGCAGGGCCCAATGCCCGTGCAGTGTGGCCCATGCCAGGCCGAGCAGGCTTGCGGCCCACGCGCGGCCGCGCCAGCGCAGCAGCCAGCCGCTGGCGCCGGCGACCGCCATCGGCACGCTCAGCCACAACGGCAGCAACATCGGCATCTGCACGCAGGCCAGCGCCCCGAGCACCAGGCCGGCGGCGCAGCCAAAACCGAACAGGGCCGGGGCGGAGCGATCGGGAACCATTCCCCCAGCCTGCCGCTGGAGGTGGCAGGCTGACTATCGGGCCTTTCCCCGTGTGCCTGTCAGCGCCGTACGGTACCGCGGTGGAAATTGACTCTGAAGCTGGCGCCGCCGCCGGCCGCTTCACCGACGCTGACCGAACCACCGTGGTGCTGCACGATTTCCTTTACCAGGTGCAGGCCCAGGCCGCTGCCACTACCGGCGGCGCGCAGACGATGGAACGGTTCGAAGATCGCCTCACGGTCGCCGACCGGAATACCCGCGCCCTGATCGCTGACCTCCAGCAGGCCGCGTGCATCCAGGCGCACGCAGATGATGCCGCGCCCGCCACCATGGACGATGGCGTTGTGCACCAGGTTGGCGATCACCCGCCCCAGCGCGAGGCTGTCGCCATGGATCCACACGGGCGACTCCGGCGCATCCACCTCGAAGCCATAACCGGCGCCGACCACCAGCGGCGCCAGATCGGCGGCCGCCTCGCGCACCAGCAACGCCAGGTCCAGCCGCTGCAGCGCGCCGACATTGCGGTCGAGCCGCTGCAGGTCGAGCAGGTGCTCGGCCACGTTGCCGAGGCGGGCGACATCGGTCAACAACTGCGATTTCAGTTCACCCTGCGGCAGCTGCGACAGGCGCGCCTGCACCACCGCGATCGGTACGCGCAGCTCATGCGCGGCATCGGCGAGAAACTTGTCGCGCGCTGCATAGCCCTGCTGCACCTTGTCGATCGCATCGTTGAACGCTTCCACCAGCGGCGCGACCTCGGTCGACACCAGTTGTGCATCCAGGCGCGCGCCCGGCTGGCCGATATCCAGCTCCTTGGCCTGCTGCGCGGAGCGTCGCACGCCGCGCATCGCGCGATGGATCACCGTCGGCATCACCAGCAGCGTGACTACGATCAGCGGCAGGAAGAACCACGGGCCGATCAGGCGCAGCACCATCAGCGCGCCATCCAGCAACCCGCCCTTTGGAGCACCGCCAACCATCACCGTGATGCGACGGCCCTCTTCGTTGCGGATCATCACCCGCGCCACATCCAGGTACGGCGGCACCAGCGAACCGAGCTCGGTCGCGCCCAGCGTCGGCAACCGCGCCAGCAGCGGCGCATGGATCGCGGGAATCGTGCCGCGCTCCAGCCAGCCCCCCTTGTCGTCGACCGCCGCGAACCAGAGGTTGCCGCCTGCGCTGGCATCGAGCTTTTCCCAGCGCGCCTGGTCCAGCACCAGCCGGCCACCTTCGCTGTGCACCGCCTTGGCCACTGCCTCGGCCATGAACATGTCCATGCCCCAGGTGTCCTTGTCACCCCAGGTCAGGATCAGCGCGACCACCGCGAACAGCACGGTGAAGGCCTGTGCAAGGAACAGGCGCCAGGCCAGGCCCAGCGTTATGGAGCGGATCGGACGTGCCATCTCAGGCCTCCGCCAGCAGGTAGCCGACGCCGCGGATCACATGGATCTCCACGCCAGCCCCGGCCTGTTGCAGCGCCTTGCGCAGCTTGGAGATATGCGCGTCCAGTGCATTGGACTGGATCTCGTCATCGAAGCCGTACACGGCCGCCTCCAGCGCGCTGCGGGTGACGGTGCGTCCCTGCCGCATCGCCAGCGCCTGCAGCACCAGTACCTGCCGGCGCGGCAGCGCCAACGGCTGGCCGTCAACCTGTGCCTGCAGCGATTCGAAATCGAACTCCAGCCGGCCCAGATGCAGGCGTGGCGTCACCATCGCCGAGGGCCGCCGCGACACCGCGCGGATGCGCGCCATCAGTTCCTCGATCGCCACCGGCTTGACCAGATAGTCATCGGCGCCCACGTCCAGCCCCTCGACCTTGTCCGACAGCGTGCCCTTGGCGGTCAGCATGATCACCGCCAGGTTCGGCCGCAACGCGCGCGCAGTGGCCACGAAGCCAGCACCATCGCCATCAGGCAACTGCCGGTCCAGCAACATCAGCTGGTGCACCGGTTCGCGCAGCGCGATGGCCGCTTCGGCCAGGCTGCCGACCACATCGGCGACCACACCCTGCCGCTCCAGTCCCGACTGCAGTGCACGGGACAGATCAGGATCGTCTTCGACCAGGAGGATGCGCATCGGGGGCTCGGCTACCGGAAACGGTGCCGATCATAGTGCCTCGCGCCCGGTTTTTCCGCTTCGGACTGCCGGATGCGCAGGCGCAATGTTCTGACAATGTTGCCCCGCCATCATGCGCAGCCATCCCCCCGCGTAGTCGCTGATCGATGCCGTCACTGTCCCCGACCCTGCTGTGTCCGCTGCTGTTCTCCGCCGCCCTCGGCCTGCCGATGATCGCGCAGGCGGCCTACCGCAGCCCGGGCGTACAGGCTGGCATCAGCGCTGGCGCAACTTCGGGCGCGTACGCGCACTACGACGTCAAGCCGCTGGTGGTTCCGTCCATCGCCTGGCAGGGCCAGCGCTTCTTCGCAAGCCCAGGCTCGCTGGGCATGTACCTGTACAGGGGCCAGGGCCTGCGTCTTTCGGCGGCGCTCACGCCCTACACGCTGCGCTTCAAGACCGACGATGTGAACGATCCGCAGCTGCGCCGCCTGCATAGCCGGCAGATGTCGGCCATGGCCGGCATCAACGGCGAATACGGCGCCGACTGGGGCATCGTCGAAGCCGATGTGATGCGCGAGATCACCGGCCACGGCGGCGGCATCGAATCACGCCTGCACTACAGCTATCCGATCCAGGCAGGCCGCTTCACCTGGGTCCCCAAGGTCGGCGTCGTGCACTCCAGCGCACGCCTGCTGGATTACTACTACGGCATCAGCGATGAGGAAGCGCTGCGCTCCGGGCTGGCGGCCTACCGTCCGGGCAGCACGACATCGCCGAGCCTGCAGATCGCCGTCAGCACGCCACTTGGCACGAAGTGGCGCGCGACCGGCGTGGTCGCCAACCAGTGGTTCGGCGATGCAGTGAAGGACAGCCCGATGGCACGACGCGGCACACAATCGTCGGCCTTCGTTTCCCTGATGCGCTCGTTCTGAGCGAGCGCCCGCTACGGACAAGGACCCCCATGGCCTCCGTCTCCCCCACCGCCGAAGCACACGCGATCCTGCGTGCTCCCGACCTGGAAAGCGCCGAGCGCGCCTACCTGGGCCTGATGCCTGACCTGGAACACGTGAATGCACTGGCGCGTCGCGCCGTGGGACTCTCGCGCGTTGCCGACGCGGCACGTGGCTACGCCCTGTCGATGACGCTGGTCGGGTTGCGCCTGCAGGAGCTGGAAATGGGCGAAGCCTCAGCAAAGGAACATCGCCAGGCCACGCTGCGCAGCCTGCGCCAGGCTTTCAACGCCTGAGCGCAGTCGGCAACGCTGCCCGTGGCCGAGGCTGCCGGGCAGCGCAATGGCTCAGCGGAGCGTGGTCCAGGCCAGAACAGCGGACAACAGGGCGACCCAGATCACCGCCTTGAACGTACCTTCCAGCATGTTGCCGCCAAACAGCAGTTCAAAGAACGGATTGGGCCTGGAAACCGGCACATGATCGCTCATCGGTGAAAGATCCTGGTGATGGGTGGAGGGCATGCACGCATGCCTGCGCGCGCACCACTCTAGTACAGGTGCGCCGTCGGCGGATGTGCCGGGAACATCCGTTTAACACCCTGCGCGCCAGTTCGGGTATGTTCGAGCCAACGCTGCGTTCAAGGATGATCGATGCTCAAGCGCGTCCTGTTCCCCGTCGTCGCCCTGATGCTGTCCGCCCTCATCGTCGCGCTGGGATGGCAGAACCGCCAGCTCCGGCAGATCAACGAGCAGATGGCCGTCCAGCTGCAGAACATGCGACTGGACGCACACGGACTGGGCCTCGGCAGCCGCCCGGATGCACTGGCGCTGCGCACAACGCAGCACACCCACGTCGATATCGGCGGCGCGCGCGACGCACCTCAGATCCTCTACTTCTTTTCCACCACCTGCCGCTACTGCCTGGCCTCGATGCCGCAGCTGCAACAGATCGCCGCGACGCGCGGCCGTAGTGAACTGATCGGTGTGGGACTGCCCCCTTACGACCAACTGGCCGACTACGCGGGAAAGCATGCATTGCAGTTCCCCATCGCCATCGACACCGAAGCCGATGCGTCCAAGCGCTACCGCGCCACGGTCACGCCGATGTTGATGGTGCTGGCCACCGATGGCAGCGTGGCCTACAAGCATGTCGGCCAGCTGGATGAACAGGTGGTGCGCGACACCATCAACTCCCTGACGCCGGCCCCCGCACGGCCCTGATACAGCGCGCGCCCCGTCGGCACGCACGCCATCGTTTACCGCATCCGCGCCACAACCGGCACTCCGGTGCCTTCGGCAACTGCAACACCACAACGCCAACCAAGGAGATACACATGATCGGAAAGAAAGTGCTTTCGTCCGTCGCCGGTATCGTCGTTGTCGCGGCCATGGCCTTTGGTGCCAGCCAAGCCTTCGCCGTCGCCCCCAAGACCGGGTACGCACCCGGTTGCGAGCCACATCCGAGCTGCCCGTTCGGCAACTCGGGCAAGCCTGGCCAAGTGCTGTGCTGTGATCCGCTGTAATCGAAGCCGCAGCACAGGCCGGCTCCGCTGACCTGATGCAGGCGCCGCAGGGCTGATCCAGCTCGACGGCGATGATCGGCCCATCCCGCACATGGGCACCGCGCCGGGCCGCCTCCAGAGGCGGCCCGGTCGTTTCCGGCCCACGGATTCATCCTTTCCGGAGCGCGTTGACGCACGTTTTACCGGCTTTCGTCGCATACCGGTTTCACTGCGCAGGGGGCGGTGCCACGCTGGACTCCCTTCTTCGGAGCACCGTGCCATGCCGATGCTTGCCCTGCTGCTGTTGTGCGCTGGTCTGTTCGGCCGCAATGCCGAGGCCGGGGATGCGTCCCTGCGCAGTCAGATCCTGCAGGCCGACGCCAGCCAACCCGGCGCCCCCTCAGCACAGCACCCGGTCACGGAGCCGACCGCCCTGCAGCTGTACCGGCTGCGCCAGGACCGCATATTGCGCGTGGGCCAGCAGCATCAGGCCGGCTCGGCGCGCTTCGCGCAGGTCTGGGAACGCGTGGATGGCCAGTGGCGGCTGCAGCGCATGATCAGCATCGACGAGTGGATCGCCCAGCGCTGACCCTCGCCCGCCGGCCACCGCCAGAAACGAAAAAAGCCGGCCAAGGGCCGGCTTCCATCGTGATCCACCGCTGCACCGGCAATGCCGGGAGCCAGGTGGTGGGCGGTACAGGGTTCGAACCTGTGACCCCTACCATGTCAAGGTAGTGCTCTACCGCTGAGCTAACCGCCCATCGTGTTCTTGCCGCCCGAAGGCGGGCCTTGCTACGTAAAAACCCGGCGCCAGGGCCGGGCTTTGCATTTCACGACAGCCTCCTTCCGGAGACTTCGTGGTGGGCGGTACAGGGTTCGAACCTGTGACCCCTACCATGTCAAGGTAGTGCTCTACCGCTGAGCTAACCGCCCGTTTTGCTTCTGCATTTCCGCGATTGCGTCGGTGCAGGCCGCGTATATTACGGATGCCGGCCGTGAAGCGCAACACTTTTGTGAAGATGAGGCTGCACCGCCGCGTTCAGCCGAGGCTGGCTTCCTTCAGCTGCCGGATCTGGTCGCGAACGCGTGCGGCATCCTCGAATTCCAGGTCCTTGGCGTGCTGGTACATCTGCTGTTCCAGCGCCTTGAGACGGGCCGCCAGCTGGGCCGGATTGAGTGAACGGTAGTCGGCGCCCTCTTCCGCCACGCCCGCCCGGCTCTTGCCCTTGCCCTTCTTGGCTTCCTTCTCGGCGGCGTCCGAACGCGCCCCTTCCAGCACGTCGACGATCGGGCGCGCGACCGAGCGCGGCACGATGCCGTGCTGCTCGTTGTATTCGACCTGCTTGGCACGACGACGATCGGTCTCATCGATCGCCGCCTGCATCGAGCGCGTCACCTTGTCGGCATACAGGATCGCCTTGCCGCGCACATTGCGCGCGGCACGGCCGATGGTCTGGATCAGCGAACCGGTGGAGCGCAGGAAACCTTCCTTGTCGGCGTCGAGAATCGCCACCAGCGACACCTCGGGCATGTCCAGGCCTTCGCGCAGCAGATTGATGCCCACCAGCACATCGAACTTGCCCAGGCGAAGATCGCGGATGATCTCCACGCGCTCGACCGTATCCACGTCCGAGTGCAGGTAACGCACGCGGATGCCGTGTTCAGTGAGGTACTCGGTGAGGTTCTCGGCCATGCGCTTGGTCAGCGTGGTGACCAGCACACGGTCGCCAGCCTTGATGCGCGCGTTGGCTTCGCTCATCAGGTCATCAACCTGGGTACCGACCGGACGGATCTCCACCACCGGATCGATCAGGCCGGTCGGGCGCACCACCAGCTCGGTGATCTCGTCGCCCGCCTCGCGGTACTCATACGGGCCCGGCGTAGCGGACACGTAGATGCTGCGCGGGCAGCGCTCTTCCCATTCCTCGAAGCGCAGCGGCCGGTTGTCCAGCGCCGACGGCAGCCGGAAGCCGAACTCGACCAGGGTTTCCTTGCGCGAGCGGTCGCCCTTGAACATGGCGCCGATCTGCGGAATGGTCACGTGCGATTCGTCGATCACCAGCAGCGCATCGGCCGGCAGGTAGTCGAACAGGGTCGGCGGCGGCTCGCCTGCATTCTTGCCGGTCAGGTGCCGCGAATAGTTCTCGATGCCGTTGCAGAAGCCGACCTCGGCCATCATCTCGATGTCGAACTGGGTACGTTGCGCCAGGCGCTGCGCTTCCACCAGCTTGTTCTGCGCGTAGAGCTGCTCCAGCCGCTCCTTCAACTCGACCTTGATCGTTTCGATCGCCGCCAGCACGCGTTCGCGCGTGGTCGCGTAGTGGGTCTTGGGGTACACGGTGAAACGCTGCATGTTGCGCAGCGTCTCGCCGGTGAGCGGATCGAACAGGGTGATCTTCTCGACCTCGCCGTCGAACAGCTCCAGGCGCAGCGCCTCACTGTCCGACTCGGCCGGAAACACATCGATCACCTCGCCGCGCACACGGAACGTACCGCGCTGCAGTTCGTACTCGTTGCGCGTGTACTGCAGCTGGGTCAGGTGGTTGATCAGGTCGCGCTGGTCGATGCGCTCGCCCTTGGACAGGATCAGGCGCAGTGACAGGTAGTCCTCGGGCGCACCCAGGCCGTAGATGGCCGACACCGTCGCCACCACGATCGCATCCGGGCGCGACAGCAGGGTCTTGGTCGCGGCCAGGCGCATCTGCTCGATGTGTTCGTTGATCGAACTGTCCTTCTCGATGAAGGTGTCCGACGACGGCACGTAGGCTTCCGGCTGGTAGTAGTCGTAGTAGCTGACGAAGTACTCCACCGCGTTGTGCGGGAAGAATGCCTTGAACTCGCCATACAGCTGCGCCGCCAGCGTCTTGTTCGGCGCCATGATCAGCGTCGGCTTCTGCACGTTCTGGATGACGTTGGCGATGGTGTAGGTCTTGCCCGAGCCGGTGACGCCCAGCAGGGTCTGCTTGGCGATGCCCGCTTCGAAGTTGCTGGTCAGCTTCGCGATGGCATCAGGCTGGTCGCCCGCCGGCGAATACGGCGAGACGAGTTCGAAACGGTCGCTCATGGTGTTGCCAGTTCCCGGGAACAGTGAGTATACGGGGCAAGGGGTGACGGCCGGCTGAGGGGTTTCCGGACGGGTGGGCGCGGCGGCGCCTGATGGCGGCACTGTCCCTGGGCAGGGACGCTTGAGCCCATGCATTTCCTCCCTACTCCCTCGCGTTCAGCCCTACGCGGCATGCATCTGGTCGAACTGCTGGTGGTGATGATCGTCGTTGCCGTACTGCTGGGCGCCAGCTGGCCCACGCTGCAGACGCTGCTGCTGCGGCAGCGTGCCGACGCCCTTCAGCTGACCCTGCATGCCAGCCTTTCCGGCGCGCGCAGCGAGGCCCTGAAACGCCGCGAGCTCATCGGCATGTGTGCCAGCAACGATGGGTGGGGCTGCGCCAGCGACTGGAGCCAGGGCTGGATCATCTATCGAAGCGGCGACCGCCGGAAGCCGCCGCCCTCGCCCGACGCTGTTCTGGTATATCAACGCGGGCACGCCGACGTCCGGATCGCCGCAGAAGCCAGCAGCGGGCGCCCGCAACTGTTCTTCCACGCGGACGGACGCAGCCCCGGCTCCAACCTGACCTTGCGCATCTGTGCAGGCAACCGTCTGCATGGCCGGCTGGTGGTCAACAACGGCGGACGCACGCGCAGTGAGCGCGTTGATCGCGACCTGCCGTGCTGATGCCAGGCAAAAACAAAAGCCGCGATTTCTCGCGGCTTTTGCAGTATCTGGCGCCCGAAGTTGGACTCGAACCAACGACCCCCTGATTAACAGTCAAGTGCTCTAACCGGCTGAGCTATTCGGGCGGGGAGGCGCATTGTACTGAGCGTTTACGTGAAGATCAACATCTTTTTACCAGCAATCGGACAGCGTGCCCTCTGCGGTCTTGCGATTGGCCTGATCAAGGCTCAGCTTGCCGCAACTATCCTTTGCCTGGGCGCCCTGCGGGCTGGCGGCGATGGTGAAGGTTGCGCCATCCCCCTTGAACTCCAGATTGTAGCGGACAGTCCCCCCCTCGCGTGGCGAGACCTTGCTCGGGAGCGTGAAGCCCGAGTAGGAATTGTTGCTTGAATGATAGCGCTCGGCACGCTGCGCGTACTCAGCAAGATCCGCCTTCGCAACCGCGCGGTGTGACCGGCGCACGTACTCCTGATATGACGGAATGACGACCGCGGCCAGGATGCCGATGACGATTACCACCACCATCAACTCAATCAGTGTGAAACCGCCCAACCGACGAGGCGAGGTCATGGTCGACATGGAAGGAGTTCCTCGCATCGTAATCATTGGAGTTGGCGCCAGGACTGGCGACCACAGGGATACGGAAGATAGAGCGACTGGCTCCCTGCGGCACCAACCACCATCCAGCACGAACTGCCGCCGGGCGGCCCCTCTTTACCACTCCCCAGTCGTGGCATGACCGACAACGACACATCACGGATCGGCGCAGTGCCTTCGCTCTTCAGTGCGATACCCGCCGTTCCCTGCGCCGGCTTGCTGCCCTTCGGCGAACCGGTCCGCACGTTCTCCAGCGCTGGCACACCCGTGAGCGAGGAAACGCCGAACAACCAGTTGGAGCCACTTGTCGAGCAACCAACACTTTCCACATTGGGTACATAGGTCGGCATGAACATGATGCCACTCACCAGCAGCGGGTTTCCGACGAACCGCTCACCATTGCCGTTGGGCAGATTGATCATCCAACCGCGGGAACCGACGGGCGAACTGCCTGCCACGATACTGCGCGCCTCCGCGCCTACCGCCGGGGTATCCGCTGTGTACTGCACCAGATTGCCTGCCGTCAACGTCGTTGCCGCGCGCTTGCCAGAGGTGTCGTTCACCGCGTACAGCGCCTGTTGGCTCTTGTCATCCTTGTCCGAGTAGAACGAGAAGCTTCCCGTGCCGAAGTAGAGCATCACGCCGCCGGAAGGTCCTGTCGCAGCCGTCATGCCACCAGTAATCGGCTGTCGGTAGCTACGACCATCGGTATCCTGCGCAACCCTGGTGGTAAACACGGGTACAGACACCGCGGCGTTCGTGCCGTCCGTCAGGTCGAACTTCCAAATGGCACCACGCTGATCGGCCGCGTACACGGTATCAGCCAGGCCATCACGCCCCCTGACATCCTGCTTGTCGCCCTGCCAACGGTCCACCACCACCACGTTGCCAAGGCCGTTGTCGCCACTGATTGCACTTGCCGAGCTACCCTCGGCGGCCTGGATCGTACGCACTCGGCCACTTGCCATGTCCACCACAAACAGGACCGCCTTGCGATTGAGGCTGTTGTAGCCATTGCCGAAGATGGCCTTCCACGCGATACCGTTGCCCTCCCTCACCGGCACGATTACCGGCTTGCCAAGGACAAAGCCAATGTTGTTTCGCACGTCTTCGGACAGCGACGGATTGATGTCGTTGATTTCCCACAGCACTTGGGCGGTTCCGAAGCTATCCGGTGTACTGACATCCAGCGCGAACACCGAGCGACCGCCTGCACCGGCAGTACCCACCAGACCGGTCTGCCAGGTACTGCCATTCAACATGTCCGAAACAGTGATCGGTCCGTCCACGTAGTAACGATGCCGGAACGTCTGATCCTTGCTGTCTGACTTGTAGGGGAACAACAGGTTGGCCATGTGACCGAGCGCGGTTGCCGGGATGTAGGCGAAGCTCTCGCGACCACCCGAACTGTCCATCTCGCCGGATGCGCCCATTCCGCCGTCGAAGGCGTGGAGCATGCCGTCGTTGGCACCGACGTAGACCATGTAGCGACGCCCCTTCGCCTTGGTTTCAAGATACTTGGCGTAGCTGACCGCGTAGTCACCACCGAGCTGGCGGTAGCCATAGTCGTCCACGGGCGAACTCACCACGGGAGCGGATGTGACAATGTCGCCCAGCGGTGTCGTGCGGTCACGGTACTTGCCACCGTTACGCTTTTCGGTCAACACGTCGGCCTTGAGGTAGCGAATGGCGGAACTCAGATCGGCGTCAATTGCCTTCAGCTTTGCATCTGAACACACCAGCATCGTGGCGTACTTGCCATCGGGCTTGTTGCACAGGTCGGCCAGACTGATATTGGCCTCACCGAAGTCGACGACCGCGCCTGCCTTGTTGGCAACGATGCGGCGACCCGTCGAGGACAGCTTCGCAGACGCCTCCCAGGCCTCACTGAACACCGCCACCTGGTCGCTGTTGACCTTCACCGTCGAGGCCTTCAGCGTGCTCGACCAGTCCGTCGCGCCATTGCGGATGTCATAGCTGGGCGTCACCGACAAGGAACCCGCACCGATACGCGCACCGGTCATGCCAAGCGTTCCCGATGGCGACTTGCCACTGGTGATCGACTCCAGTACGCGACGCATGGCGACCGTTACATCATTGGGCGTCTGTGCATTGATGAACTCGCCGCGGCTATTCAACGCAGCGTGCCAGATCTCGTCGACAACCGTGCCATCGTCAACCTTCGACGGATCCGGATTGCTGTTCCAGTTCGGCGGATTGTTAAACGGATCGGCCGTTGCAGCGGCATTGACGCCATAGATGCGCCCCTGCGCGCCGAGCGTGACGCCGTAGAAGTTCATGTGCAGATCGGTCTGGCAATCGAGTCGCTTCCATTCCGCGGTACTCTTGTCCAGCGTCGCGCACTTCTCATCCACCGGCACCTGCCCCTTGGCGAAGCCCGTGTCCGAACGCAGCGGTGTTTTGCTGCCCGCATAGTAGGCAGCCGTGACGTCGGCCATCGTGTTGCTATAGGCGTCCGCGAAGGGAATGGTTGGAAGATGGGTCGAGTTGACCCCGTCAGCATTGTTGAACGAGCCATTGGGCGTATTGCCCGAATTGGTGTAACCATCGGTAAACAACATGCCACCATTGCGCTGGCAAGCGCGGATCACCGGTGCGCCGTCGTCGGTGCGACGGAACTGTTCGGCCAGATACTCCACGGCACGACGGTTGGGCGTGCCGCTGATCGGATTCAACGCATAGATCTGCGTATACAGATCGGCACGATTGGTGACCAGGTCGTGCATTTTCACGTTCTTCAGGTCGTTGATCGTGAAGTAGCCCACGCGCATGTTGTCGACGCCATACAGAGCCTCCACCGACGCACCAACGATGGCCAGCGTGCGGTTGCGGTGGTACTGGAACCAGTTGGCGAAGTTCTGGATCGCCAAGCCATAGGCGCCGACAATGCTGTAGTTCTCGCTCTTGATCTGGTAGCGGCGGAGATTACAGTTGGGCCCGCAGGCACCGGTGATCACCGGACGACTAGTGTCATCACTCTTGTAACCATAGGGCGCAGGCGCATTCTCTGGCAGATAGAACGTTGCAGGGTAGTACTCCACACCGTACTTGACCGAGGACGTAATGTTGCGCGCCGCCGTCTGCCAGCTGCCATTGCGGTAATAACGGTTGTCGGTGTCCTTCAGATCCGGGATCCGCATGCCGTTGACGAACTGGAACCCTTCACCTGAGCGCGAGCGGACGCTCGTCACGTCATACGAAATCTTGTTCCCAGGGAAGCCAGAGCGAGGATCAACAAATGCAGCGGTCGGCTTGGCGTCGTCCCAGCGTGTTCCGTCCGCCTTGATCCAGGGACGGTAGGTAACCGCTGGATTGAAGTAGCTCGCGTTGTAGACGTGTGAGCGGGCAAACCCGAAGATGTCCAACGGCGGAATCGCCTGGCCCGCACTGTAGTTGGAATTGAAGTCACTATGCGGATAAAGGTAGAGGTAGCAATCCGCGTATGCATTATTGTTCCTGTCATAGCAGTTCGACCCGATGTCGCTGAATCGCCCGGCTGCGCTGAAGAAGCTCCCAGTCGAGCTGTTCCAGATCATGCGACCATCGCCGCCCGGGAACATGCGCTCGAACATCATCGAATTGGAGTCATCCACCGCCATGATGAAGGCCGGTGGCGTCTGCACCTGCACATTCATCGGTTCCTGCGCAAGAACACCCTGCGCCTGTGCGGCCATGAGCGTATGCACAAGGTAGCCGCCGGCGGCAAGAACGGCGAACCCAACGCCCGCCAGAATTCTACGATTTCGCGTGTTCATGGGCTCCCCACCCTCACAGCTTGAATACGGTATCGATCGCCGAGCGCGAGGTCGCGTCTGAGGTCGTATCGCTGGCGTAAGTCGTTATCTGGTAGACCGGCGTAGCGGTTTCCAGCGGTTTGCCCATGTCCAATGCACCCTCCCCCTGGATGCACCCCTGGATCTGCCGGACCTTTATCGCCGGCTTGCTACCCAACGTGGTTTTGGCGACCCAATCGGACGGATCGAAGCCGTCGTCGCAGCGCTGATCGATGTCTGCGGAACTCAACACCGGGCTGTCGCCCGCAGACTGCCGGTTGGCGATTCTTTCCACCGCATTCTCGGCACCTCGGGCCGCCCCCTCGGCATTCTGGAAAGCAAGGCTGCCGGCACGGTAGCCCGAGGCCATGCGCTCCTGCATGCCAGCGACCTGCATGCCGATCACCCCGAGCAGGGCCAGCAATATCAGCAGGATCAGCGCGACATAGAGTACGGCACCGCGCTGGCGGGCAGGGCGGGAAAAGGAACTGCGCAGGGATCGAGTGGATGCACGCATGGTCGTCAGTTCCCGAACAGGCGGTTGCGGAGCGCAACGGAGACTTCATAGACGCCGCGATGGCGCTGGTCATAGGGAGCGCCCGGAGCAATGGTCACCCCAAGCACCCCCAGATATGTATCGGCAGTACCCGGCGCTTCGGCCGAAGCACGTTGCGGGCTCCTGGCCAGCAGACCCACCTGCACCATGCCAACGCGACGCCACGCTGCCGTTGCCGTTGCATCCCTCGCTGTACTGACACTGCTGGCCACAAACTGATCGACAATGCGCCCGGTCGGCGGCGTCGCCAGAGCGATGTCCGTCGTTGCGTCCAGACCATACAGCAACTGCATGTTCTCGATGCCCTCGACCAGTTCCTCACCTGCCGCATAGCCACCGGCGCCATTCGCGCGCGCCCTGTAAAGTGCCGGTTCGTTGTTGACGTTGGCTGCGATGTAGTACACCAGACCATCGGCCCGGTAAAGCATGGTCATCGCGTTGTTCACCGAATAGCTGGTCAGGTCAACCTTGTCGACCTTCACGGTGGTCTCGGTCGAGGAGCCGGTGAACACGTCGGCACGTGTGCAATCAGCCAATGCGAACACGGTTGGGGTCCCTGCAGCATTGGCCTTCAGGCGCGCCATGCCCTCCTTGGATACGCTCAACGTGGTCGTCGCTCCATCCACGCTGGCCCCGGTCACGACAGCGCCCTCGGCGCTGAGCAGACGCAGCACCAGGATGTCGCTGCCGGGCAGCGGCTTTGGTGTCAGGTCGGCGATGCTCTTGGGTACGGAGCCTGCCCCGCTCCACGCTCTCCCGAGAGTCAAGGTATCGGTCGGCGCCGTCCCTGCCGCCTCATAGCCCTGGATCGGCACCGAGAAGTCCAGCGGATCACCGCTACCCGAGGCGATACCCAGGTTGTAGCGCACATCACCGGTATTCTTGATCAGATGCGCCTGATCGTTCACGCAACCAAAATGCCCCGCCATGCGTAGATCACGCTGCAGGAAGTCCAAGGCAAATCGCGCGTTCTCCTGGGTCCTGGCGGCACCTTCGGAAAGTCGCGAAGCAGCGCGCGATGCAATGAAGATCTGGGTGATGCCCAGCATCAGCACCAAACCGATGACCATGGCGATCATCAGTTCAATCAGCGACAGACCGCGGGCGCGCAAGGACGGACTCATGGAAGCGTTCACAGGAAGGTGGTCAGGCCAAAGGTGGTGAGGCTGTCGGGATTCTCAGGATCCCACCGCTGGTCTCCCCATGTGATCGCGACACTGACCTGACCGGTGCTCTGTGTGAAAGTCACCTGCGCACTGGCCTTCTCGCCAAGGGTCTTGACGACTTCACACTGCCAACGGGCAACATTGGTTTTCGGCGTCACCGCTGCTCCGGTCGGCCAGGCACAGGCGCCGCGGGCTGTGACCGACCCGGCCGCGAACGAAGCGCCCGAATAGGCACCGCCAGCCAAGGTATCGGTGCGCTGCGCACGCATCATTTCAATCAGATCGTTGGCCAGGTTGGTGGCCTGCGTACGGTAATTCGCGCTCTGTACGAAGCGGACATTGGTGGTCTGGAGCAACGCAAAGCCCAGCAGGCCGAACGCCAGGATCAGTACCGCGACCATCACTTCGATCAGACTGAAACCGCCCTGCGAAGAACGCGGGCGGGCAAGATTGCGACGGCTCATGTGCAGGTCCCCTTGGTCACCCGGACCTGGCCGGACTGGTTGACGATCAGCGTACTTTTGCCTTCGCCGGTCTTGCAGGCATCCGGTGACAGCACCAGCGACTGGTCTGCAGCGGCCTTGCGGCGGCCGCGACCGTCGAACGCAATGACCGCTCCCGTCGGCCCCACCACGCTCAGCTGCGGGTTGCCCTGTGAAAACCGAAGCACGGGGTCGCTGCCCCCCAACTGGCCATCACCATCAAGATCCGACCATGCCAGCACTCCCTTGGACCAGCTGCCATCGCAAGCGGTGCCGTCAGCGCTTCCACAAACGCCGCCACCACGGTTGTTCCGGATACCTTCGCTTCGCGCCAGATTGGTCAGAGCCATCAGCTCATTGCTGGTGGTCGCTACGCGGTTCGAACGCATCATGCTGCGGAAGCTGGGATAAGCGATCGACGCCAGGATCACGAAGACGGTCAACGTGACCATCAACTCGATCAATGTAAAGCCTCTTTCCCGGCGCAAAGACATTGGACGCTCCCCAGCGTGTTGACGGCCACGATGGGCCATCGTCCTGCCACCGGCAAGCGGCGGCAGGATGAACGGTCAATCCGGGGCGATGGGCGTCAAAGGGTTGACAGCCCCTGCCCTGTCGGCCGCCCGTGGCGGGGTCGGAGCCCGATCGGATCCGACCCCGGGCCAGTCAGGCCAGCACCTGGTAGCAGGGCTGGTATTCGCCGGAGATCTTCATCCGGCGCTGCTCGACGAAGGCGCGCAGCAGCGCGTCCAGGGCCTGCATCATGTCCGGGTCGCCATGGATCTGGAACGGCCCGAACTCCTCGATGCGGCGCATGCCCTCTTCCTTCACGTTGCCGGCCACGATGCCCGAGAACGCCCGGCGCAGGTCGGCCGCCAGCGCATGCGGTGCACGCCCGTGGTGCAGGTCCAGCGCGGCCATCGCCTCATGGGTCGGTACGAACGGCTGCTGGTACTCCCACGGAATCTCGATCGACCAGTTGAAGAAGAACGAGTCCTTCTGCGCCAGGCGGTGCTCGCGCACACGCTTGATGCCGTTAGCCATCTTCTTCGCCACCGCCACCGGGTCGCCGATGATGATCTCGTAGCGCTCGGCGGCGGCATCACCCAGGGTCAGGCGGATGAAGCGGTCGATCTGCTCGAAATACGGCGCGGCCACGGTCGGGCCGGTCAGGATCAGCGGGAATGGCAGGTCCTTGTTCTCTTCGCGCAGCAGGATACCGAGCAGGTACAGGATCTCCTCGGCGGTGCCGACGCCACCGGCGAACACGATGATGCCGTGGCCGATGCGGACGAAGGCCTCCAGGCGCTTCTCGATGTCCGGCATGATCACCAGGTGGTTGACGATCGGGTTCGGCGACTCGGCGGCGATGATGCCCGGCTCGGTCAGGCCGATGTAGCGCGTCACGGTACGGCGCTGCTTGGCATGGGCGATGGTGGCCCCCTTCATCGGGCCCTTCATCGCGCCCGGGCCGCAGCCGGTGCAGATGTCCAGGCCGCGCAGGCCCAGTTCATAGCCCACCTGCTTGGTGTACAGGTATTCGTCGCGCGAGATCGAGTGGCCGCCCCAGCACACCACCAGGTTCGGATCGCCCGGGTTGAGGATGCGCGCGTTGCGCAGCAGGCCGAACACCGCGTTGGTGATGCCTTCGGACGATTCCAGTTCGGCCGCGTAGGCCGGGCCCATCTCGATGGCCATGTAGGCCAGGTCACGCACCACCGCGAACAGCAGTTCGGCGACACCGCGGATGATCTCGCCATCGACGAAGGCCATCGCCGGTGCGTTGACCAGGTCGATGCGCACGCCGCGATCCTGCTGCGCCACCTGGATGTCGAAATCGGGATACAGATCGCGCGCGGCGCGCGGATCGTCAGAGGCGCTGCCGCTGGTCAGCACGGCCAGCGCGCAGCGGCGCAGCAGTTCGTGCATGCCGCCGGCAGACGCATCGCGCAGGCGGGCCACTTCGGCCCGCGACAGCACATCCAGCCCACCGCGCGGGTAGATACGCGCATCCTGCACCGGGAGTGCGCGGGCTGATTTTTCGTTCGTGGTCATGTCCAATTTTTCGCTTCCTTCAAGGTTTCCGACTGTACTGCCGCCCCCTTAAAAAGCAAAACGGCCGGGAAGCCCGACCGTTGGATGTGTGCTTCCCGCGTTCGCCTTTCCGGGACCGCATCGGCGGCGTTGGCACCGCGCACATTTCTGGATGCTACGCCGATGCCCGATGGCCCGCAAGGACTTTCGGCTGAACGGAAAACGGCCGGGTTTCCCCGGCCGTTTTCACTTACTGCTTCAGGCTCTGACGGATCAGAACTTGTACTTCAGCGTCAGCTGCATCGACCAACGCGACACGGCGGTGTTGCCCTTGTCGTTGTTGTTTTCCTGCACCTGCGCGTTGTCGGTCGAACCGGTGAACGAGTACACGTACTTGCCGGTGGCCGGATCGATACCGGCGTAGTTGGCCACGCGACGGGTCGAGTAGAAGCCGTAGTCGTCGATCAGGCCCCACTTCTTGTTCAGCAGGTTGCCGACATTCATGATGTCCAGGGCGACTTCACCCTTGTGACCCTTCATGAAGCCCGGGAATTCCTGGCTGACGCGGACGTCGAAGCTGTTGACCCACGAAGCGCGGTGCGAGTTCGCCGGGACCACGCTGCCACGGTAGGCATCCAGTTCCGGGTTCTGCGCCAGCCAGTCGAAGAACGCCTTCTCCATCGCGGCGCCGCCGGTGAACTTCACGTCGCCCGGGCCCTTCGGCACGTAGAACAGGTCGTTGGTGGTGGCACCGTCGCCGTTGGCATCGTTGTAGAAGATGTAGCTGTACGGACGGCCCGAACGACCTTCGTAGAACAGGCCGACGCGGGTGGCGTTGTCACCGAAGAAGTTGTGCTTCCACTCCAGGGTGCCGGTGATGCGGTCCTTCATCGCGTAGCGCGAGTTGTAGGCCACGTTCTCGTTGGCATTGAAGATCAGCGTGTTGTTCCAGTTCGAGGTGTTCTGCGAGCTGGACAGCGGGCTGACTTCGGTCGACTTGGTGTAGGTGTAACCCAGCGACCAGCCCCAGTTCTCGGTCAGCGGCTTGGCCAGCGAGAAGGTAGCCTGGGTACCGCGGCCCTTGTCGGTGTTGCGCAGGACCAGCACGTCGCCGATGTCGGACGGACGGTTGGCACGATCAACCGCGCCCTTCGTACCGGTCGACATACCGTAGTCGACACCCTTGTCGATACGGGTATTGGCCTGGTTCTGGCCCGCCGCGTTCCAGTAGATCGCACGGCCGTCCTGACCGGTGGCGGTCGGAGCCGAGACGTCCAGACGGTCGAAGTAGATGCCGTCCTTGACCTTGGTGAACAGCACTTCGGCCGACGCCACGATGCCGTACCACGGCAGCTCATGGTCGAACGCCAGGTTGGCCTTCCACACCGACGGCAGGCGGGTGCCCGGCGCGATGATGTCGACGTTCTGACGGGCCGAAGCCGGGCCACCGGCCGGGATGTACGGGTTCTTGCCATCCGGGGTGAAGGCACCGGCCGGGATGCTGCGCTCGTCGTACTCGATGTAGTTCAGGCCGGTGTTCTGGTAGGCACCTGCCAGCCACACGTTCGGGGCAGCGCCGCCGAACAGGCCGACGCCACCGCGCAGCTGGGTCGGGCGATCGGTGTCGAAGGTGTAGTTGAAGCCGACACGCGGCTGCACCAGGTTCTTGTCGACCAGCTTGGTGTTGTTGAAGCCGTACAGCTGCTCGATGCGCGGGTTGTACAGACGCTGCGTGCTGAAG
The DNA here is from genome assembly GCF_059371655.1 of Stenotrophomonas sp. YJH_SMC_17. Classification (NCBI taxonomy): domain Bacteria; kingdom Pseudomonadati; phylum Pseudomonadota; class Gammaproteobacteria; order Lysobacterales; family Lysobacteraceae; genus Stenotrophomonas; species Stenotrophomonas sp. YJH_SMC_17. The sequence continues at coordinate 450,880 of NZ_JCAFUU010000001.1, forward strand.
TCAGGCATGTCGATGCGCACGCCGAACATCAGGTTCAGGTTGTAGTTGATCGCCCAGGTGTCCTGGATGAACACACCGGTGTTCTTCAGGGTGAAGTCCGCCGGGATGTCGCTGCGGCTGCCATTGGCGCGCGGTGCGCGCAGCTGGTAGCGCGAGGCCTTGCCCGCCAGGAAGTCGTTGACGCTGTTGAACTCGTACACGCCGTTGAGGTTGCGGCCGTAGAAGTTCATCAGGTCGTTCTTCGAGTAATCGAAGCCGAACTTGACGGTGTGGTCACCGATGTACCAGGTACCGGCACCGAAGGCGCTCAGTTCCTTCGACTCGACGATGTTGACGTGGGTGTTCTGCTCGGTACCGACGTACAGCGAGTCATTGCCCGACTTGATGCGGATCTGCGGCATGTCGACCAGCGGGACGCGGTTGGCCGAGTAATCCTTGTGCGAGACCTTGAACTCGGTCGAGAAGTTCTCGGACCAGTCACTGAACAGTTCACCCATCCAGGTTTCGTATTCGGTCGGCTGCTGGTACCAGAAGTTGCTCAGCGAGATGGCGCTGCTGCTGACCTGCGGGAAGCGAACGACGTTCTGCTCCATCTTGTTGTAGCGCAGGGCCGCACGGTGGTTCTCGTTGATGTTCCAGTCCAGCTTGACCGCGTACTCTTCGATCTCGGTCTTGCTGTTCGGCGCCGACAGGCTGCCCGGGTCGTAGCCCAGCTTGCCCAGGAAGTTCTGGACGTCGGTGATCTGCTGCTGGGTGATGGTGCCACGGCCGATCGGCGTGTCGCTCAGGGAAACGCCGGCAGCCGCGCGCTCGTACTTTTCATAGTTGGTGAAGAAGAACAGCTTGTCCTTGACGATCGGGCCGCCAAAGGTCATGCCGTAGGTCTTCTCGTCCTTGAAGCCGTTGAAGTCCTGCTTGTCGCCTTCCAGGCGCGAACGGACCATGTCCTTGTCGCGGTAGGAACCATAGACGGTGCCATGGAATTCATTGGTGCCCGACTTGGTCACGGCGTTGATCACCGCGCCGGTACCACCGGAGATGGTGGTGTCGTAGTTGGCCAGGTCGATGTTGATTTCCTGGATGGCGTCCATCGACACCGGCTGACGCTCGGTCGGCAGGTTGTTGGAGCCCAGGCCGAACGGATCGGAGGCGCTGATGCCGTCGATGCGGATGGCGTTGTAACGGGTGTTCTGGCCACCGGCCGAGATCGCGCCGTCCGCCTTGCTGACCTGCGAGATGCGCGGGTCCAGACGGATGTAATCCTGGATGTTGCGGCTGGCCGACGGCAGCGCATCCATCGTTTCGCGGGTCACGTTGGTGCCGGTGCCCATCTTGTTGGCACTGAACAGGTCCAGGCCGCCAGCGGTGGCGACGACGTTCACGGCGTCCAGGTTGGTGGCAGCCAGGTCGCCGCCCAGGTTGGCGTTGACGGTGTTGACCTGGTTCAGGTTCAGGTAGACACCTTCTTCGGTCTTGGTGCCTTCACCCGGCTTGGTGACGGTGATGGTGTAAGGACCACCCACGCGCAGGCCGCGCGCGTTGTAGCGACCGGCCGCATCAGTGGTGGCACGCGAAACGGTGCCCGACTCGGTGTGCGTGATGGTGACTTCAGCGCCGGCGACAGGCTGGCCTGCAGCGGAGGTCACCTGACCGCCGACACCGGCGGAGGTGCTGCTCTGGGCGAAGGCGGGAGCGGCAGCAAGTGCAGCCACGAGACCAAGGGTGAGCTTGGACATCCGGAGTGGGTGGGTCATTTTTCGGTAGCCTCGATGCGAGTTGGCGATGGCGGAAAAAAAGCGCATCCAATCAGCCCTGCGGGTGGCTGGTCGGAGAGTTATCTGGGGTTCCCTACCGCGTGGCTGAAGGCAGCCATAACGGTTAACACTAGATTAACACGCTACGCCATCAATGTGACGGTTGTGCGACAAACGGCACCGGATCGCAACGCAATCGTGACGAGACCTTCACTCCGCTTTTCCCCAGCATTCACTCGCCGGGGAGCGCCTCACTGACATCGAGGATACGGCCCCGCCACGCGCCGCCGGCGCTGGACAGCAGGGCTACGGCCGCAGCGGCGGCCGCCTCCGGCCCTTGCGCGGCCGGGTCCTGGTCAACTGAATAGGCCCGCGCGCGGAGTGCCGTGCGCAGGGGGCCGGGGTACAGGCCACTGACCCGCACCGGGCTGCGGCCGAGTTCGTCATGCAGACTACTGATCAGGCCTCGCAGGCCATGCTGGGCCGCACCATAACCGCCCCAGTAGGCCTGCCCGACCCGCTCGGGGGCATCGACGGCAAACACCAGGGCGGCATCCTCGCGCTGCCGCAGCAGCGGCAGGCAGGCCTGGGCCAGCCATGCCGGGGCGGTGAGGGTGACATGCACGGCACGGGCGAAACTGGCCGGGTCGGCCAGTTCGAACGGGGTCAGGCCAGGAAAATGCGCGGCACAGACCAGCAGGCCGTCCAGTCGCCCCAGCTCGCGCTGAAGGGCCTGGGCCAGCTCGGCATAGTCGTCAGGACTGGCCCCTTCCAGGTCCAGCGGGTACAGCAGCGGCTCCGGCCCCACCGCCTGGACCTGGGCATAGACGCGATCCAGGCGGCGCGGCTTGCGCCCCAGCAGGACCACCGTGGCGCCGGCCGCTGCTGCGGCAACGGCCGCCGCGCTGCCCAGCCCACCGCCGGCGCCGGCAACCAGCACCACGCGATCCTGCAACGGAAGGCCATCGAGCGCCCCGTCGGTCGGTGACGTCGATGGCCAGGCACTCATCCCTGGGTCGCCTCTTCGACGATGCGCTTGAGCTCGCCGGCCTCGAACAGTTCAAGCACGATGTCGCAGCCGCCGATCAACTCGCCGTTGATGAACAACTGCGGGAATGTCGGCAGATTGGAGAAGCGCGGCAGGTTGGCGCGGATCTCGGGTTCTTCCAGCACGTTGACGGTGCGCAGGGTGACAGCGCCGGCCGCCATCAACGCCTGTACGGCGCGGCTAGAAAAGCCGCACATCGGGTATTGCGGGGTGCCCTTCATGAACAGCACGAGCGGGTAACGATCGACCTCGGCCTGGATTTGCTGCATTACCGCCACAACCTCACTCCTTGCTTCGCCGGACAAACCGACCGCGGTGGTCGGCTAGACTGCCCACGGTAGCCGCCATTGTAAGCCGATGGAACCGGCTGCCGCCGCCCCTCTGGCCACGAACCTGTCCATGCCCGTCGAATTCCCTGCCCTGCCCTACCTTTCCGGCTCCCTGCAGCCACACCTGTCCGCACAGACCCTGGAACTGCACCACGGCCGACATCATCGTGCCTATGTGGATGCGGTCAATGCCGGCATCCTTGGCACCGAGTGGGAGGAAGCGTCGCTGGAGGAGATCGTCCGCCAGACCCAGGGAAAGCTGTTCGATGCGGCCGCCCAGGCGTGGAACCACGGCTTCTACTGGCAGTGCCTGCGCCCGCGTGGTGGCGGCGAACCGCAGGGCCGTCTGAGCGAGCTGGTGAAGCGCCAGTTCGGTGATGCGCAGCGCCTGCGCGAGGAATTCAACCGCACCGCGCTGGGCCTATTCGGCTCCGGCTGGGTGTGGCTGGTACAGCATCCGGGTGGGCAGCTGGGCATCCAGGCCACCCGCAATGCCGGCACGCCGCTGACCGGTGAAAGCACGCCATTGCTGTGCTGCGATGTCTGGGAGCATGCCTACTACACCGACTACCAGAATGACCGCGCGCGTTATCTGGATGCGTTCTGGCAGCTGGTCAACTGGGAATTTGCCGAAAGCCAGCTGCGCTGACCCCCTGTAGAGCCGAGCCCATGCTCGGCTGGCCGGACAGCAGCCGAGCATGGGCTCGGCTCTACAGATGAAGCTTCACGCGCTCTCGTGCGCAGCCACGGCATCCATCACCCGCGCCGAGTACACCAGCGCCGCACCGGCATTGAGCGACACCGCCACGCCCAGTGCTTCGGCGATTTCCTCGCGGCTGGCGCCATGCTTCAGCGCTGCGTCGACGTGCACGGTGATGCAGCCGTCGCAGCGGGTGGTCACCGCTACCGCCAGCGCGATCAGCTCGCGCGTCTTCGCATCGAGGTGGTTGGTCTGGGCACCGGCATTGGACAGGGTGGCATAACCCTTGACCGTGTCCGGCGAGAGCTTGCCGATCTCGCCGATGCGGCCCTTCAGTTCCTTGCGGTAGGCATTCCAGTCGAGCATGGTCGTGACTCCTGTGAAAGGAGCTCCACGCTACCATCGGGAATGTCGCGCCGATGCCTGCACCCACGCGCCACACCGTTGCAGCCACACAGGGTCGTGCCGGCCGCTGGCCGGCACCCCTTGTTCAGCGGTTGCGCAGCGCGTGCACCGCCGGCGCCACCTGGGCCTGACGGTCCAGCTCCAGCCCGACCTGGTCCAGCGCATCGGCCAGCGCTGCAGCATCATCGTCGCGCAACGTGGCGTGGCCGACCTTGCGGCCTTCGCGCGGCTCCTTGCCGTAGTCGTGCCAATGGCCGCTGGCCTGGGCCAGCACCGGCGACGGGTCCGGCATTGCACCCAGCCAGTTCAGCATGCAGGCATGGCCGAGCATGCGGGTGCTGCCCAGCGGCAGGCCCAGCACGGCACGCAGGTGGTTCTCGAACTGCGAGGTCTCGCTGCCTTCGATGGTCCAGTGGCCGGAGTTGTGCACGCGCGGCGCCATCTCGTTGGCCAGCAGTTCGCCGTCACGGCAGAACAGCTCCAGCGCGAATACGCCCACATACTCCAGGTGCTCGGCAACGCGGCGGGCATAGCCGATCGCGGCCTGCTGCTCGGCATCGGACAGCACGGCCGGGGCCACGCTGGCCGACAGCACGCCGTCGACATGCCAATTGCCGGTGACCGGCCAGGCCTGGAAGCTGCCATCGCGGCCACGCACGGCGACGACGCTGACCTCGCGCTGGAAGGCGACAAAACCTTCCAGGATCAGGCCGGTACGTTCGACCTGCGCACCCAGCGCATCCCACGCGGCATCGATGTCGGCCTCGCTGCGCAACCGGAACTGGCCCTTGCCGTCATAACCGAGGCGGCGGGTCTTGAGGATGCACGGCAGGCCGAACTCGGCCGCCTTCGCAGCCAGCTCATCGCGGCTGCGGATGTCGGCGAACGCCGGCAGCGGGATACCCAACTGCTGGAACAGGGTTTTTTCGCTCAACCGGTCCTGAGCCACCGCCAGCGCCGCTGGCGGCGGGTAGACCGGCACGCGATCGGCCAGGAACTGCGCGCTGTCGGCCGGCACGTTCTCGAAATCGAAGGTGACCACATCGACCTTGGCAGCGAAGTCCGCCAGCGCCTGGCGATCATCGAAGGCGCCGACGGTGAGCGGCGCCAGCGGGCCGCTGCAGGCGTCGGTCGCCGGGTCATACAAGGCGAAGCGCAGCCCCAGCGGCGCACCGGCCAGGACCATCATGCGGGCGAGCTGGCCGCCGCCCAGGATGCCGACGGTCATGCTCATTGGCGCGGATCGTCGTGGGCCATCACGTCTTCGGTCTGGCGTGCACGGAAGGCGTCGAGCGCCTGCCCGATCGCCGGCTGGTCGCTGGCCAGCATCGCGGCGGCGAACAGCGCCGCGTTGGATGCGCCGGCATTGCCGATGGCGAAAGTAGCGACCGGGATGCCGGCCGGCATCTGCACGATCGACAGCAGCGAGTCCATGCCGTTGAGGGCCTTGGACTGCACTGGCACGCCCAGCACCGGAACCGCGGTCTTGGCGGCGATCATGCCCGGCAGGTGGGCGGCACCGCCGGCACCGGCGATGATCGCGCGCAGGCCACGCGGGCCCGCCTGCTCGGCGTAACTGAACAACACATCCGGCGTCCGATGCGCGGACACCACCTTCACTTCGAACGGAACACCCAGGGCTTCAAGCTTCTGGGCGGCGTGCTGCATGGTTTCCCAGTCGGAACGGGAACCCATGACGATGCCGACAAGCGGCGCGATCGGGTTGGGGGTCATTGGCCGTCACCTGCCTTAAAGACGTATTCTAGCCGTCTTCCACGCAAGACGAAGAACCATGGATCGCAAGCTGCTCGACCTGCTGGTGTCGCCGGACACCCGCCAGCCCCTGTCCCTGCTGGATGGCAAGGGCCTGGAAGCCCTCAACAAGGCCATTTCCGCCGGCGCGGTGAACAAGGCCGATGGCAACCCGCTGGCGCAGCCGCTGCGCGAAGCGCTGGTCACCCGCGACCGCAAACAGGTGTTCCGCGTTGACGACGGCATCCCGGTGCTGCTGGCCGAGGAAGCCATCCCGACCGCCCAGATCGCCGACTTCCCGGCCGCATGAGCGCGCTGCCGACGCCGGATGCGGCCGTTGTCGCCGCCGATGTCGCGCGTGCGCTGGCCGAGGACCTGGGCAGCGGCGACGTCACCGCCGCCCTGCTGCCCGACCAGGCCGACAGCGCTTACCTGCTGTGCAAGCAGGACGGAGTGATCGCCGGTCGCCCCTGGTTCGACGCCACCCACCGCGCGCTCGACCCGGAGGTCCGCATCGAATGGCGTGTCTCCGAAGGTGACGCGGTCACTGCCGGCACCGTGCTGGCGCTGCTGCACGGGCGCAGCCGCAGCCTGGTCAGTGCCGAGCGCACCTCGCTGAACTTCCTGCAGACGCTGTCCGGCACCGCCACCACCACGGCCCGCTACGTGGCCGCCGTGGCCGGTACCGGCACGCGCATCCTCGACACCCGCAAGACCGTGCCCGGCCTGCGCCTGGCGCAGAAGTACGCGGTGCGATGCGGCGGCGGCGAGAACCACCGCTTCGGCCTGTACGACACGGTGATGCTGAAGGAAAACCACATCCGTGCCGCCGGTTCGCTGGCCGCGGCGGTGGCTGCGGCGCGCCGGCAATGGCCGGCATTGCCGCTGGTGGTCGAGGTCGAGGATCTGGCGCAACTGCGGCAGGCACTGGAAGCTGGCTGCGAACGCATCCTGCTGGATGACTTCAGCCCGGATCTGCGCCGCGAGGCGGTGCGCATCACGGCCGGCCGCATCCCGCTGGAAGTCTCCGGCAGCGTCGGACTGGGTGGCCTGCGTTCGATCGCCGAAGACGGCGTGGACTGCATTTCCATCGGCGGCCTGACCAAGCACGTGCAGGCCATCGACCTGTCGCTGAAGCTGGGCCCGCCGCCGGGTTGAGGCCTGCAGGACTTGTAGAGCCGAGCCTACGCTCGGCTGCTTGTCGATTTGCGGCGCGCCCTGCACGCGCTTCGCGCGATGAGCCGAGCATGGGCTCGGCTCTACACGACCCGGGACGCCTTCACGGCTCGGCGACGGCCGCCTCTGCGACGCTGCGGCCATCCCCCACAGGAGCCGCGCATGCGCCGGATGCTCTTGCCTGCCTGCCTGCTGCTGGCCGCGGCGCCGCTGTCCGCGGCGGCCGCCGAAGCCTGCGATGTGCCGCCGCGCTTCGGCCTCAGCCCCTTGGCCGTGGCCATCCGCAACACCGCCTGCAACGAGCACCGGCTGTGGTTCCGGCCCTTCATCGATCGTGATGGCCGCGCCGCCAGCCTCAGCGTCACCGAGGCCGAAAGCGATCACCTGGCCGACAACGGCCTGATCGCCTGGCGGCGCGTGGCCGGCTACTGGCGCGACAGCGGCACGCTCAATGCGATGGGCAGCATCGCCGGTGCCAGCAGCTGCCTGGCCCCGTTGGGCACGCGCTACACCGACAGCGACTGCCGGGCGTTCCTGATCGACAACCCGTGGTCGGCCGCCTTCATTTCCTGGGTGATGGTGCGCGCCGGTGTTCCGGGCTTCAACACCTCGCCCCGCCACATCGACTACATCCGCGCGGCGTACCAGGGCGGCCCATCGGGCGCACCCTATCGGCTGGTCGACCCGGCCACCGCCAAGCCCGCGCCGGGCGACCTGCTGTGCTTCCTGCGTGACCGCAGCACCACGCTCAGCTACAGCGGGCTGGTGCAGGCGCTGGGCAATGGCTCGGTGGGCCATTGGAAATCGCATTGCGAAGTGGTGGTGGCGGCCAACCTCGGCGGCGACCAGACCCTGTACCTGGTGGGCGGCAACGTAATGAACACGGTGGCGATGCGGTTGCTGCAGCTGGATCGTACCGGGCTGATCAAGCTGCCTCCGGCGCGCGAACGCAACAGCACCGGCATCGACCCCAGCTGCACCCCCGGGCGCGAGGAAGAATGCAGTTTCAACCGCCAGGACTGGGCTGCGCTGCTGCAGCTGACCGCCACGTCACCGCTGGTGATGCCCTCGCCCACTGCCGCGCCGATGCAGCCTACCTCGCCGACGCAACCGACCCAGGTCCCGGCACCGCAGGTGTCGGGCGAACCACAATCGACACGGTGATGCCGGCGCTTGATCCAGCGCGCGTTCGCCGCCATCTTTGCAGGATCGATCCCTGACGGCTGATGCCATGCCCACCCTGCTGCTGTTGCTGATTGCCGGCGGAATCATCTATTTCTTCTGGAACGCTGCGCGTTCGGCCGCCGAACGTGCGGTCGAGCTGGGCCGCAATGCCTGCCGCGCAGCCGATGTGCAATGGCTGGACCAGGCCGTTCACGCCACCGGCCTGCGCCTGTCGCGCGGCGAGGACGGACGGCTCGGCTTCGAACGCACCTTCAAGTTCGAGTATTCCTACGATGGCCTCGATCGCCACGTGGGCCGCATGGTGCTGCGCGGTGACCAGTTGATTTCGTTTACCGGCCCCGGCGCAGCGCGGATCAGCCAGATCCGGCCGGATGTGGACGATGCCGAGGATGTGTAAGGACTGAAGGTGTGCCGACCAACGTCGGCACCCACACAATCCCTGCCCCACCGGTGAATCCTGAAAAGAAAAACGCCGCCCATCGGGGCGGCGTTGGAAACATTACTTGACCACGCGCAGATTCGGGCGGCCCTTCGGTGGCGGACTGGCCGGCGGCGTATCGTCCGGCGGCGTACCGTCCTCGTGCAGCAGCTCGTCACTGGTCGGCGCGGTCTCGCTGCCCGGAATGTCATCCGGCAGCGCCATGCCCTGCCCGGTCTCGCGGGCGTAGACGGCCAGCACGGCGCTGATCGGTACCTGCACCGGGTAGCTGGTGCCGGAGAAGCGCGCCGAGAAGCTCACCATCTCGTTGTCGATCATCAGCCGCACGACGGCACGTTCGGCGATGTTGAGCACGACCCGGCCATCCTTGACCGCCGAAGGCGGGACCTGCACGCCGGGAACGCCGGCGTCGACCAGGATATGCGGGGTCAGCTGGTTGTCGTTGATCCATTCCACCAGCGCCCGCAGCAGGTACGGGCGGTGGCTGGTCATGTGGAAGAAGTCTTCGGTCATGCGTGAAGTGTACGCGCCCGGCGCCCTGCCGGGGCGGATCGCCTGCACGCCGGTCGGCGTACAGACGGGTAACGCATGGCCGGATCAGACCGGCAGATCGCGCAGCTTCTTTTCCTGGTCGGTCAGGCTGCGGACGAAACCGGGGTGGCGGAAAATACGGTTGCCGTAGTCTTCGATCGCCTTGCCATCCTTCGGCAGCGGCACATCCAGCGACTGCAGGCGCCAGATGATCGGCGCCATCGCGCAGTCGGCCAGGCTCATTTCCGGGTTGAGGAAGAACTTGCTGGCCTTGAACAGCGGCAGCGAGGCGGTCAGCAGCTCCTTCAGGCGCTTGCGCCCGGCCTCGGCCTGGGTCTTGTTGCCCAGCTGGATGGCCTGCACCTGCGGCACCCAGTCGTGCTCGATGCGCAGCATCGCCAAGCGGATGCGTGCGCGGGAGAGCGGATCAACCGGCATCAGTGGCGGATGCGGATAACGCTCATCCAGGTACTCGCTGACCACCGAGGCGGCGTACAGCACCAGCTCGCGCTCGACCAGGGTCGGCACCGAATGGTATGGATTGAGGTCGATCAGGTCTTCAGGCGGGTTCTGCGGATCGACCGGAACGAAGTCGAACGTGACCCCCTTGGCCGCCAGCACCAGGCGTACACGGTGGCACAGCACATCGTCGTTCGAAGAAAACAGCGTCAGTGTATTGCGCATGCGTACGCTCGCCGCCATCAAAGGCTCTCCCACGACAGGAGACCGCCTGCCGCATCGGCGCCGCCGGCACCGTGCCAGCGATCGACTCCTCCCCGAGTGTGCAACCGACCATCACAAAAGCCAATAGGCCCGTGCGATGGCCGGCGGCAGAATCAGTGAACGTCCTTCCAGTATTCCTTCTTCAGCAGGTACAGCAGGAACGTCAGCAGGGCCAGGAACAGGATCACCCACACGCCCAGCTGCTGGCGCTTGAGCGCGGCCGGTTCACCGGCGTATTCGAGGAAGTTGGTGATGTCCCGCACGGCCTGATCGTACTGGCCGGCATCGACCGACCCGGGCGTTTCGATTTTCAGGCCGGTCACCGGCGGGTCCATGCCGGGCGCCTCCGCCTTGCCGTGCACCGCATGCTGCAGGCCCTGCATCTCCCACAGCGGGTTGGGCATGGACGCGTTGGCGAACAGCGCGTTGTTCCAGCCCAGCGGGCGGCTGCTGTCAAGATAGAACGACTTGAGATAAGTGTAGACCCAGTCACTGCCCCGCACACGCGAGATCAGGCTGAGATCGGGTGGCATCTTGCCGAACCACTTCTCCGCGTTCTCCTTCGGCATCGCCACCGGGATCGGGTCGCCGATCGCCGAGCCGGTGAAGTTGAGGTTGTTCATCACCTCTTCTTCGGTCAGGCCCAGGTCCTGCGCCATCCGCGAGTAGCGCAGGTACTTCAGCGCGTGGCAGCCGGAGCAGTAGTTCATGTACAGCTGCGCGCCGCGCTGCAGCGAGGCACGGTCACCCAGGTCGTTGCCGGCCTGCAGCAGCGTGGCGCCACCTTCGGCGGCGGAGGCCAGGAAACTGCCCAGCATCAGGGCGGCCGTCAGGGCCAGCCGGACCATCCAGCGATCAGTCATGGGTGGTCACCCTCTCCGGTACCGGCTTGGTCTTGTCCAACCGTGTCCATAGCGGCATGGTGATGAAGAACGCGAAGTACAGGAAGGTCAGCACCCGCCCGATGTAGGTCTCGTGCACGTCGGTGCCCGGACCGGAGCCGATTACGCCCAGCCACACGAAGCACACCGCCAGCACGCCCAGCATCACCTTCGAGATCCAGCCGCGGTAGCGCACCGACTTCACCTTCGCCTTGTCCAGCCATGGCACCAGGAACAGGATCGCGATGGCCGAGAACATCACCAGCACGCCACCCAGCTTGTTCGGCACCACCCGCAACATCGCGTAGTACGGCGTGTAGTACCAGACCGGCTTGATGTGTTCCGGGGTCACCAGGCGGTTGGCCTCGGTGAAGTTGTCGTGCTCCAGGAACAGGCCGCCGAAACCGGGGGCGAAGAAGATGATGAAGGCAGCGATGATCAGCAGGAAGCCGGCGCCGACGCCATCCTTGAGCGTGTAGTACGGGTGGAACGGAATGCCGTCGGCCGGTGCGTTCGGCGACCAGCGGTTGCCCTTCGGCCCCTTCTTGATCTCCACGCCATCGGGGTTGTTCGAACCCACTTCGTGCAGCGCGCCCAGGTGCAGTACCACCAGCAGCAACAGCACCAGCGGCAATGCGATGACATGCAGTGCGAAGAAGCGGTTGAGCGTGGCATCACTGGGCAGGTAGTCGCCCATGATCCATTCGGTCAGGCCATTGCCGATCACCGGTATCGCGCCGAACAGCGAGATGATCACCTTGGCGCCCCAGAACGACATCTGGCCCCACGGCAGCACGTAACCCATGAAGGCTTCGGCCATCAGCACCAGGTAGATCAGCATGCCCAGGATCCACACCAGCTCGCGCGGCTTCTGGTAACTGCCGTACAGCAGGCCGCGGAACATGTGCAGGTAGACCACGATGAAGAACAGCGAGGCCCCGGTGGAGTGCATGTAGCGGATCAGCCAGCCCCACTCCACGTCCCGCATGATGTATTCGATGGAACCGAACGCCTCGGCGGCGTTGGTCTTGTAGTGCATCGTCAGGAAGATGCCGGTGACGATCTGGTTGACCAGCACCAGCAGCGCCAGCGAACCGAAGTAGTACCAGATGTTGAAGTTCTTCGGCGCGTAGTACTCGCTGACGTGCTTGCGGTAGACCGGCATCAGGCCGGGCGCGCGGGCGTTGACCCAGTCGGCCACGCCGCTGGCGGTACGGCTGAGGATATTGGCCATCAGGCAGCCCCCTGCGGATCGACACCGATGATGATGGTGTTGTCGTCCTGGTAATGGTGCGCGGGCACCTTCAGGTTGATCGGCGCCGGCACGTCCTTGAAGACGCGGCCGGACATGTCGAAGCGCGACTTGTGGCAGGGGCAGAAGTAGCCGCCCTTCCACTGCGGGTCGTAGGGTTCAGGCCGGATCTCGGCGACCATTTCCGGCGAGCAGCCCAGGTGCGTGCACAGGCCGACCAGCACGGAGATGTCCGGCTTGATCGAGCGCAGTTCGGGGTTCTGCTTGAGCACGTAGTCCGGCTGCTGGTCCTTCTCGCCGGACTCGGGGTCCTTGAGACGGCCATCCAGCCCGTGCAACGCGTCGAGGATCGCCTTGGACCGTTTGACGATCCAGATCGGCTGGCCACGCCATTCCACGATCAGGCGTTGGCCTTCCTGCAGGGCGCTGATGTCGGCCACCACCGGTGCGCCGGCAAGCTTGGCGCGGGCACTGGGGTTCCAGGATTTGATGAAAGGAACTGCGGTGAATCCGACGCCGACGGCGCCCACCACGGCTGTGGTGGCAGAAAGAAAACGCCGACGTCCGGTGTTGACTGGATCGTGTACCCCATCGTTGGCCATCCGGCACTCCGATATTGATTAGGTAGCTTTAAGGCTGCCAGCGGATCCGGTGGGGGCCAGAGCCGCATTGAATCATGGGCGAGTGTAGCGGAACCGTCGCGCGCCACACAACGCATTGCAACAACATTGAATTACGGGGTTGCCGGCCAGCGGCCGGCACTACCAAATGCGTGCCGGCCAACGGTCGGCACCTACTGCTTGGTCAAAGCGGTGCGGTAACGCTCGGCCAGCTGGCCGACCCGGCGCACGTAGTACTGCGTCTCGCTGTAGGGCGGCACACCGCCGTGGCGGTCAACCGCGCCCTCGCCGGCGTTGTAGCCCGCCGCGGCCAGGGTCAGGTCGCCATTGAAGCGCTTCAGCAACCACGCAAGATACTGCACGCCACCGCGGATGTTCTGCCCGGCGTCATAGGAATCGCTTACCCCGAACCGCGCGGCGGTCGGCGGCATCAGCTGCATCAGGCCCTGTGCGCCGGCGCGGCTGAGCGCGGTCGGGTTGTAGGCCGACTCGGCATGGATGATGGCGCGCACCACCGCCTCTTCCACGCCGAACTCGCGCGCAGCCGAAGTGATCTCGGCCTGGAAGGCCGAGGTGTTCAGGCGCACCGTGCCGAAGTCCACGCGCGGATTCACGCCGCACGCATAGCAGCGCTCCATGAAGCTGTAGCGGATGGTCCGCACCGGGCCGAGGTTGGCCACCTGGGTCGGGCGCGCGCTGGTGTAATGCCGCACGCCATCCTTCATGAAGGAATAGACCTGGCCATTGACCATGCGCCCGGCACGCGAGGGCGTCGGTGCCGCGGCGGGTGCTGACCCCGCCGGCGCCGGTGCCACCTGGGGAGGCGCAGCGGTACTGGCCGCCACGGCGACCGGATTGCGTTCGATGCTGGCCACAGTGGTCGGCGCGGGCTTCGGTGCGGACACCACCGGACGCGGCGCCGGACGGGTATCACGGGCATAGCTGATGGTGCTGCAGCGCGCGCCGGCCACCCGCTTGCTCACATAACTGGTGACGCCGTCGGCGCCCTGGCACTTGTACAGGGTTCCAGCGCTGGCCGGCGCAGCGGTCAGCGCAGCGATGATGATCGCCGTTGTCCCCAGTATCCCCTTCATGGCGGCGAGTGTCCCAGCTTCGCCGGGGCTTGCCAAGCGATGAGGCTCAGCCTGTGACCGGCGGCACAGCCAGCAGCTGGCCGAGGCCGGCCAGGCGCTGTGCCAGTTCGTCGCGCAGGCCCGGCGGGGTGGTCCAAAGCGCCACCGGTATGCGGTCCAGGCTGAGGATCTGCGCCAGCATCATGCCGCGGCTCTCGGCCCCCATGCGCAGCAGGCAGTGGTCGGGGCCATCCGCTTCCAGTACCCCACACCACGGCGGGATGCGGCCTTCCAGCTCGGAATGGCTGCCGGCCAGGCGGAGGATGGCCTGCAGCGCGAACGGCGCCTGGCTGACCGCCTGCCGCACCATCACGTCCGGGGGCGCCGGCGTACGCCGATGCAGGCCCGGTCCGGTGCATTCGCGCACAGCGCCCATGCGGTCCACGCGCAGGGTGCGCCAGTCCTGGCGTCCCAGGTCCCAGGCCAGCAGGTACCAGCGCCGGCCATAGTTGACCAGGTGCTGGGCCTCGACCTCGCGCTGGGTGACCGCATCCTGCGCGCTGCGGTACTCGAAGGCCAGCCGCGACGCCTGCCGGCAGTACTGCGCCAGCCGCCCCAGCAGGCGCGCGTCGGTAGCGGGCAGATCCGACAGGGTGGCGGTGGCGGCATGCACTTCGCCGGCCTGTTGGCGACGGCGGGTCGGCACCAGCGGGTCCAGCTTGGACAGCAGGCCACGTGCGGTGTCATCGATACCGGCGACGGTGGCCGAGGCCGCGCGCAGGGCGATGGCCAGAGTGGTCGCTTCTTCTTCGTCCAGCAGCATCGGCAGGACCGGCGCCCCAGCCCCAAGCTGGTAGCCGCCCCCTACCCCGGCCGAGGCCTGGATGGGGTAACCCAGCTCGCGCAGGCGCTCGATGTCGCGGCGGATGCTGCGCCTGTCCACGCTCATCCGCTCGGCCAGCTCAGCGCCGGACCACTGGCGGCGGGCCTGCAGCAGGGCGATCAGGCGCAGCAGTCGATGGGCGGTGTGGCGCATGAAGGATCGAGGACAGAAGTCGTCCGCAATAGTGCCCCAGGATGACCTCCAGTTCACCACCCACCGCAAGGAGCAATGCCATGACCTCACGCCAGATCATCCTGTACCACGCCGCCCGTTCCCGCTCGAGCGGCGCAGTGGCGCTGCTGGAAGCGCTGGGTGCCGACTACCACATGCAGGTGCTGGACCTGAAGGGCGGCGCCAACCTGGCCCCGGCCTACCTGGCCATCAACCCCATGGGCAAGGTGCCGGCCATCGTCCACAACGGCGCACTGGTGACCGAACAGGTGGCGATCTACCTGTACCTTGCCGACCTTTACCCGGAAGCCGGGCTGGCCCCGCCGATCGGCGACACCCTGCGCGGCCCCTACCTGCGCTGGATGGCCTTCTACGGCGCGTGTTTCGAGCCGGCGATGATCGACAAGGCGATGCACCGCGAGCCGCCGCCGCGCCTGATGTCGCCCTACAACGACGCCGAGACCGTGCTGCAGGTGATCGAGGCCCAGCTGGCGCAGGGCCCCTACCTGCTCGGCGAGACCATGAGCGCCGCCGACGTTCTATGGGGCAATGCGCTGGCCTGGACCACCGCCTTTGGCCTCGTGCAGCCGGCGCCGGCAACGGCCGACTACATCGCCCGGATGAGCGCGATGACCGCCTTCGACCGGTCGCGGCAGATCGATGCGGAGCTGGCGGCAGCGTAAGGGCGCCGGCCGGGCTTCCTTTGTAGCGCCGAGCCTAGGCTCGGCTGGTTTCAGCAGAGCCAGGCCATGTCTGGCTGTCCCATGGGAAGCGGGAAGAGCAGCCGAGCGTGGGCTCGGCTCTACAGGAGCGCGCGGCGGCCGCGCCGGGATGCGGGTAGAATTGCCCGCTTTCCCGCCACCCGAATGGATTAAGCGCCATGACCGGGACGCCAGACGTCTTTCCGCCCGCACCAGGCGGTACCCCGCTCGTTGCCCTGCCCGCTGGTCCGCGCAAGCCCGACCAGGTCAAGGGCAAGCTGTACATCAAGACCCACGGTTGCCAGATGAACGAGTACGACTCGGCCAAGATGGCCGACGTGCTCGCCGCCAGCGATGGCCTGGAACTGACCGACAGCCCGGACGACGCTGACGTCATCCTGGTCAACACCTGCTCCATCCGCGAGAAGGCGCAGGAGAAGGTGTTCAGCCAGCTGGGCGTGTGGAAGGGCCTGAAGAACAAGGGCCGCGAGGTCATCATCGGCGTCGGCGGCTGCGTCGCCTCGCAGGAAGGCGAAGCGATCATCAAGCGCGCGCCGTTCGTCGACCTGGTGTTCGGACCGCAGACCCTGCACCGCCTGCCGGAACTGATCCGCGCGCGGCGCGAACAGAAGCGCCCGCAGGTGGACATCAGCTTCCCCGAAATCGAGAAGTTCGACCGCCTGCCGGAGCCACGTGCCGATGGCGCCTCGGCGTTCGTGTCGATCATGGAAGGCTGCTCCAAGTACTGCTCGTTCTGCGTGGTGCCTTATACCCGCGGCACCGAAGTCAGCCGCCCGTTCGAGGACGTGGTGGTGGAAGTGGCGCAGCTGGCCGCGCAGGGCGTGCGCGAGATCAACCTGCTGGGCCAGAACGTCAACGCCTATCGCGGCCCGTATGGCGACGGTGAATTCGCCGACCTCGGCCTGCTGATCCGCACCATCGCCGAGATCGACGGCGTGGGCCGCATCCGCTTTACCACCTCGCACCCGCTGGAGTTCAGCGATTCGCTGATCGACGCGTTCCGCGACGTGCCAAAGCTGGCCAACTTCCTGCACCTGCCGGTACAGGCGGGCAGTGATCGCGTGCTGTCGGCGATGAAGCGCGGCTACACCGCGCTGGAGTTCAAGTCGAAGATCCGCAAGCTGCGCGCGGTGCGCCCGGACATCTCGATCAGCTCGGACTTCATCGTCGGCTTCCCCGGCGAGACCGATGCCGATTTCGAGAAGACCATGAAGCTGATCGAGGACATCGGCTTCGACCACAGCTTCTCCTTCATCTACTCGCGCCGCCCGGGCACGCCGGCGGCCGACCTGGAAGACACGATCAGCGATGCGGAAAAGCACGCGCGGCTGTCGCGCCTGCAGGAACGCATCAATGCGCACGCGGCCAGCATCTCCGAAAAGATGGTTGGCACGGTGCAGACCGTGCTGGTGGAAGGTCCGTCGCGCAAGAACCCGAACGAGTTGACCGGCAAGACCGAGAACATGCGCTCGGTGAACTTCCCGGCGCCGGCGCGGCTGATCGGCCAGTTCGTGGATGTGGTGATCACCGAAGCGCTGACCAATTCGCTGCGCGCGCGGGTGGTGGCGGAGTAAATCTCCGGGTCGGATCCCCGCAGGGGCTCCGACCCGCCGGCCCGATCAATGGGATCAGAACCCCTCTGCGGGGACCCGACCCCTGCCTTCAATCCAATCGCTTGCGGAAACGCAGGATCGCCAGCGTCATCATCACCACGATGAAGGCCAGCAGTGCCAGCGCATCCGGCCACAGCTCCCACAGCGAGGCGCCGCGCAGCATGATGCCGCGCACCAGGCGCAGGAAGTGGGTCAGCGGCAGCACTTCGGCCAGCCACTGCACCGGCCGCGGCATGCCGGCGAACGGGAACATGAAGCCCGACAGCAGGATCGACGGCAGGAACAGGAACAGGGTCATCTGCATCGCCTGGAACTGCGAACGCGCGCGCGTGGAGATCAGCAGGCCCAGCGCCAGGTTGGCCAGCACCAGCAGCACCGCGGCCAGGTAGATGTCGAGCAGGCTGCCGCGAATCGGCACCTGGAACAGCCAGGTGCCCAGCACCAGCACCAGCGTGGTCTGCAGCATACCGATCGCTGCATAGGGCAGCACCTTGCCGACCATCAGTTCGCTGCGCGATACCGGCGTGGCGATCAGCAGTTCCATGTTGCCGCGCTCGCGTTCGCGCACCACCGCCACCGCCGTGAACATCACCAGGGTCATGGTCAGGATCACCCCGATCAGGCCGGGCACGATGTTCACCGCCGAGCGCCGCTGCGGGTTGTAGAAACTGGTCACGCTTACCTGGCCACTGGCAATGCTCCCTTCGCGCAACGGCCGCGTATTGCTGGCCGGGCGCGTATCCAGTGGCACCTGCGCCAACTGGATCGCCGCGCTCTGCACCACGGTATCGCTGCCATCGACCAGCACCTGTACCGCTTCACGTCCATCGAAGCGGCGACGCTCGAAATCGGCCGGCACCACGATACCGACGCTGATCTCGCCGCGGCGCAGCGCCTGCATCAGCTGGTCCGGCGTGTAGACCTCGCTGCGTGGCGTGATCACGCCGGTGGCGACCATGTCCTGCACCAGCGCGCGCGAGGCCGCGCTGTTGGCCTGGTCGGCGACACCGGCATTGAGGTGGCGCAGGTTGAGGTTGATCGCATACCCGAACAGCAGCAGCTGCATCACCGGAATGCCAACGATCATCGCCAGCGTGATGCGGTCGCGGCGCAGCTGCCGCAGTTCCTTGAGCATGATCGCCCACAGCCGGCGCAGGTTCATGCCGCCGGCTCCCGGCCACGGCCGCGGGTAGCGGCAACAAACACGTCTTCCAGGTTCGGCGCCACCGCCTCGATATGCGCCTGCGGATCAGCATCGGCCAATGCGCGCTGCAACGTCGCGGTATCGGCCGCGCCTTCATTGCACAGCACGCGCAGCTGCGTGCCGATCTGCGCCACGCTCAGCACGCCGGGCAGTTCGGCCAGCGCGCGGCTGGCCTGGCGCGGCTGCGAGGAGGTGACCTGCAGCGTGCGCCCTTGCAGCCGTGCACACAGTTCGGCCGGCGTGCCATCGGCCACCAGCGCGCCGCGATCAAGGATGGCAAGGCGGTGGCAGCGCTCGGCCTCGTCCATGTAGTGGGTCGAGACCAGCACGGTGGTGCCCGCATCGGCCAGTTCGAACAGGGCCTCCCAGAAATCGCGGCGCGATTCCGGATCGACTGCGCTGGTCGGTTCGTCCAGGAACAGCAGCTCCGGGGCGTGCACGACGGCACCGGCCAACGCCAGGCGTTGCTTCTGCCCACCGCTGAGCGTGCCCGCCAGCTGCGGCTGCCGATCCTGCAGCCGGTACTGCTGCAGCAGTGCATCGACGCGCTGCCGCGCCTGTGAGCGCGGCAGGTCCTGGATGGCGGCGAGGAATTCGAGGTTCTCGCGTACCGACAGGTCTTCGTACAACGAGAAGCGCTGGGTCATGTAGCCGATGCGCCGGCGCAGCGCTTCGGCCTGTTCGGGCACGGCCAGGCCGAGCACCTCGATCTGCCCCGCGCTCGGCTCCAGCAGGCCGCACAGCATGCGGATGGTGGTCGACTTGCCCGAGCCGTTCGGCCCCAGGAACCCGTAAACCTGTCCACGTGGCACGGTCAGGTCGACATTGTCGACGGCCAGCAGATCGCCGAAGCGGCGGGTCAGGCCCTGCGCATGCACCGCAATGTCGTTGCCGATGTTCAGAAGCTCACCTGCACCGGCATCCCCGCCGGGAGTTTCTGCATGTCGGCGGTCGTATCCACTTCGATCTCGGCGAGGTAGCTCAGCCGCGCAACGTCGTCACCGGTCAATGCGTAGTAAGGGGTGAACGACGGCTCGCTGCGGATCGAGCGCACATGGCCCTTCAACGCGGCCCCGCCGTCCTCCAGCTGCACCTGCGCGGCCTGGCCAACCTTCACCTTCAAGCGCAGGGGTTGGGGCAGGTAGACGCGCGCATAGGGACGCTCGCCGACCAGCATCACCGCCAGCGGCGCCCCGATCGGCGCCTGGTCACCCTGCCGGTAGGGCAAGGCATCAACCACGCCATCGCGGGGCGCGCGCAGCTGCAGCTTCTGCAGGTTGACGCCCTGCACCACCTGCTGCGCCTGCGCAGCGTCCGCTGCGGCCTGCCCCTGCGCGATGTCCTGCGCTCGGCTGCCGTTCACCAGCTCCAGCCAGGCCTGCTCAGCGGCACGCACGCTGGCTTCGGCATTGCCTGCGGCCGCGCGTGCGCGGTCCAGCTCGGCGGCGGCGATCAGGCGCTGGCGTGCCAGCGGTTGAACCCGGCGGTAGTACGCGCTGGCTTCGGCGGCCTGCGCACGCAAGGCGGCCAGCTGCGCCTGGGCCTGCGCGATCTGCTCCTGCCTCGGGCCGATCTTCAGTTCTTCCAGCTGTGCCTGCGCGCGCACCGTGTCGGCCTGCGCTGCGGCAAACTGCGCGTCGCCACGGGCCGGGTCGAGCTGCATCAGCACGGTACCGGCCTTGACCTGTTGGCCCTCTCGCACATCCACCGTAGCGATCACCTCGGCCGCCGGTGCTGGCACCGTAATGCGGTCCCACTCCAGCGTCCCCAAGGCGGTTGGCGTTGCCTGGCCACATCCCGCCAGCAGGCCGATGCCCGCCAGTCCAATTCCACGCACCCCGTTGCCGATGCCCATGCCATCCCCTCCTGCGACGGCGCGACGGTGCCATGCGCCCCGTGCACCCACAATGATTGCAATCCGCCATGGCGTTTTTTTCACCGCCTGCCGCGGAGCCTTTTGCTGCAAGGCTCCGCGCCACCTATCCACAGCTTGATTGAGCATCATTCCACAGCCGGTGTGGAGAACCGACAGGACATGGCCGTGTTGGGTGCCCGGCAGCGGAAGATGCGCTGCCGCCACGCGGGCCGACCGGCCGTGACGGTTTTTTCACCACCACCTCATGGGCCTTGTGGCACAAGCACTGCGAAGGCCTATCCACAGGTTTTCGCGCACCCCGTCCACACCGGGTGTGGAAAACCGCGTATCGGCCCGCTGCTGGCCGCGCGCCCCGTGCGCGCGCTACCCTTGTCTTCCCTGAATACACTGCGGTGGAAGGCGTCCGCCCCACCCGAAGCAATGAAAAGCATCGAGCATCGAGACTTCACCCTGTCGCCGGAAGACAACGAACGGCTGGCCAACCTGTGTGGCCCGTTCGATGGCCACCTGCGCCAGATCGAACTGAAACTCGGCGTGGAAATCGCCAACCGTGGTTTCGTGTTCCGCATCAGCGGGCCGAACGAAGCCATCATCGAGGCGCAGAAACTGGTCGAGGCACTGTACGCCGAGACCACCGAGACCACCTTCGACAGCCACGCCATCCACCTGCGCCTGGCGCAGGCCAATGTCGAGCAGATCGCCGAGCGCTCCTACGAAGCACAGGAAGTGGCGATCAAGGTCAAGCGCGGCACGGTGCGTGGGCGTGGTGCCAACCAGGCCCGCTACCTGCACCAGATCGCCACCCACGACATCAACTTCGGCATCGGTCCGGCCGGCACCGGCAAGACCTTCCTGGCCGTGGCCAGCGCGGTCGAAGCACTGAACGAATCGCGGGTGCAGCGCCTGATCCTGGTTCGCCCGGCGGTGGAAGCCGGCGAGAAGCTGGGCTTCCTGCCCGGCGACCTGAGCCAGAAGGTCGACCCCTACCTGCGGCCGCTGTACGACGCCCTGTACGAGATGATGGGCGTGGAGAAAGTGGTCAAGCTGCTGGAAAAGAACGTCATCGAGATCGCGCCGCTGGCGTACATGCGCGGGCGCACCCTCAACGATGCATTCGTGATCCTGGACGAAGCGCAGAACACCACCATCGAACAGATGAAGATGTTCCTGACCCGCCTGGGCTACGGCTCCACCGCGGTGGTCACCGGCGACCTGACCCAGACCGACCTGCCCAAGCACGTGAAGTCGGGCCTGCGCGATGCCATCGACGTGCTGCGCGAGGTCGAGGGCGTCAGCTTCACCTTCTTTGAATCCCGTGACGTGGTCCGCCACCCGCTGGTGGCGCGCATCGTCAGCGCCTACGACCGCCGCGACCTGCATCAGATCCAACCTGGAGCGACTCCATGACCCGTGGTCCCGTGCGACTGGACGTCGCCGTCAGCTATGCCCTGCCCCGTACCGGGCTGCCGGCGGCAGTGAGTTTCCGCAAGTGGGTGGCTGCCGCGCTGAAGGGCCGCATCCGCGAGGCCGACCTCGCCATCCGCGTGGTCGATGCCAAGGAAGGGCAGTCACTGAACCGGCATTACCGCGGCAAGGACTACGCGACCAACGTGCTCAGCTTCCCGGCCGATGTGCCAGAAGGCCTGCCCAAGGGCGTCAAGTTCCCGCTGCTGGGTGACCTGGTGATCTGTGCACCGGTGGTGGCACGGGAGGCCGACGAGCAGGGCAAGGCGCTCAACGCCCACTACGCGCACCTGACCGTGCACGGCGTGCTGCACCTGCTCGGCTGGGACCATGAAGATGACAAGGAAGCCGAGGCGATGGAGCAGCTGGAACGTGAGATCCTGGCCGAGCTCGGCATCGGCGACCCCTACGCCGGCGAGCGCTGACACCGGGCTCTGTTCCGAGCCCACGCACTCACGGAAGAGGAGCGCGGCATGTCCCTGCCCACACTTGTGCTTGCCGCGCTACTGCAGTCCGGGGCTGGCCTGATGCCCGATCCTGGCCGTCCCTCACCGTTCCCCACCAGTGACAGCGAGGCCGACATCGCCGCAAAGATCGCCGAACTACGGGCGTTCTTTGGCAGCAACGAGCGCGACACCCGCAATATCGTCGCCACCGCCCAGCAACGGGCGCTGATCGACCGCCTGGAAGCCCGGCACGCGGCCCGCTTGGCCGGCCTCTGGGTGGACAATGCGACGGGCTGGAACGTCGTCGTGCGATTGACAGGTGCCGCACCCGAGGCCGATGAGACACATCCAGGGGCAGATGGCCCGCAACACGTGCACTACATCACCGGTGCCACGATGACGGAAGCGGAGATGAAGCGCCGCCTGCACGCACAGCGGGACTGGCTCCTCGCCCAGTTGCCCGACCTGTTCGGCTATAGCCTGGACGTCAAGGCCGGAGAGCTGGAGGTTGAACTGCGGGATACCCCAACAAACCGCGGGACGGCGGCGACCGTGCGCGACCACCTGCAGGCACTGCTGGGCTACCCGGTGAGGCTGCGCTGGCATCCGGCGACATCGCAACGGCGATCCCCCTGACCAACGTGGAGTGCGGGCGCCGGTCCGCGCGCTGCGCTATTGTTCAACACCGGCCAGGACTCGGAAGGAAAAAGGATGAACCCAGGGTACGGCTTCATGACGACCATGATAGCTGCCGGCCTTTTCGCCATTCTGCTGGTGCTGGGCGGCCATGCCGTGCGCCGTGTCAGTGCACGCGACCCCAGCGGGCAGCACTGGCTGCTGCGCACGCTGGCACTGCTGTCACCGGCGTGCGTCATTGCCAGCCTGGCGGTCGGCGTGATCGGGCCTCAGCTGCTGCCACAGCGGCACGGAATAAGCACCACGATGGGCCTGGTGACGAGCGCGCTGCTGCTGATGCTGATTGGCGCGCTCACCGCGCCGGTGGCCTGGCGCGTGGCGGTCCAGCAGCGCCTGCGGCGCTCGGCGGCGACCTTGCCGTTCTTCCATGCGTCAACCGCCTCACTCTGGCTGTTGTACGCGCTCTGCGCGATGTACATGCCACTGGCAAAGGCCGCCGAACCGGCACTGATGCCCTGGTTCGAACAATCGGGCGTGCTGCAGTTGGCGGCTCGCGGATTGGTCACGGTTCTCCACGCCTCGATGCAGGCGGTGCTGCTCACCCTGCCGGTGATGGGGCTACGCGCCCTGCTGACCCGCGGCCGCCGCCGCAGCAGCAAGGCTGAGAACCCGCCCCCGTCACCGTTATGATGTCCGGCCCGCCTGCGGAACCTGCCCGTGTCCCTGCGTTGCTGCCTGTCCCTGCTGTGTGCCCTTGCAGTTCCATCCGCCTTCGCGTCCCGCCTGGACCTGCCGGCGCTGATCGAATGCCGCCAGGGCGTGGCCGACCAGGCCGCGCTGGCGCCGCTGCTGGCCGACCCGCTGAAGGCCGTGGCGCAGGGCCTGCAGCCGCTGCCGCAGGGCAACCAGTTCATGAGCGAGTACCGCCTGGCACAGCCGATCAGCGTGTTTGGCGCGACCACCGAGCGGGTGGCAGTGGCCGGCGCCAGCATCATGGCGGTACTTGACCAGGCCGATCCACGGCCACTGGCCAAGCGGCTGGCGCTGGAGACCGGCTACGACCAGGACGGCAAGTTCATGGCCGGCCGCGAGGTGGTCAGCCGCGACGTGACCGACGCGAAGACCGGCGAGGCCCAGATCGAGTCGATCATCCTCAGCGTCTCCACCGTGGCTTCCCATCCCGGCAAGACCCTGGCCGGCTGTACCTACAGCCTGGACCTGCCCGAGGAGCAGGCAACCCCGGTTGCCCCGGCCCCGCCCACCGGCAGTCACTGACAGGCCGCCACATCCTGCTAGACTTGGGCCAACGCCCGGCCTGCCGGGTGCCTTTTTTCCAGAGATGTCAGAAGACGACAGTAGTAGCTCCCCTGCGGAGCACAGCGAAAAGAAGCGCGGCTGGCTTGAACGCCTGACCTCCGCCTTCTCCGGCGAACCCCATACCCGCGACGAGCTGGTCGCTGTCCTGCACACCGCGCAGGAAGAGGGTCTGATCGCCGCCGATACCCTGAAGATGATGGAAGGCGCCATTTCGGTGGCCGAGCTGACCGTGGGCGACGTGATGATCTCGCGCTCGCAGATGGTCTCGCTGCCGGTCGAAGCGCCCTTCCTCGAACTGATGAAGCAGGTGGTCGAATCCGGCCATTCGCGCTTCCCCGTGCACGGCGAGAACAAGGACGACATCCTTGGCATCCTGCTGGCCAAGGACCTGCTGCGCGGCGTGGTGGCCGACAACGGCCCGGCCAACGTGCGCGAGTTGCTGCGCCCGGCGGTGCTGATCCCGGAGGCGAAGAAGCTCAACGTGCTGCTGAAGGAATTCCGCCTGTCGCGCAACCACATGGCCATCGTGGTGGACGAGTACGGCGGTGTCGCCGGCCTGGTTACCATCGAGGACGTGCTGGAACAGATCGTCGGCGAGATCGATGACGAGCATGACGAGGCCGAGGATCCGTCGGCGCAGATCGCGATCCAGTCCGACGGCCAGTACGTGGTCGACGCGCTGACGCCGATCGGCGACTTCAACGAACGCTTTGGTGCCACCTTCTCCGACGAGGACTACGACACCATCGGTGGCCTGGTCACCGAGGCTGTGGGCCACCTGCCGGAAGTCGGTGACGAACTGGCGCTGGACCGCTTCATGTTCCGCGTGGCCCGCGCCGATGCGCGCCGGGTGCAGGCCTTCCACGTGACCGTGCTGCCGCCGGACGCGCAGGACGACGCTTGAAGCGCGGTGGCCTGATCCTGACGCTGTGGCTGGCACTGTGCGTGCTGGCCATGCCCCTCCCGCTGGCCGCGTTCGCGCAGCCCGTGGCGGCCACACCTGCTGCCCCCGGCACCAGCGCCGAGGCCCCTGCCCCGCGCATCGGCGTGGTGACCATGCAGCCGGGCACGGTGTTCTTCGAACGCTTCGGCCATGACGCCATCGTCGTGGTCGATCCGCTCAGCGGCGAAGCGACCTCGTACAACTTCGGCTACTTCGATCCGTCCGAAGACGATTTCATCAGCCGCTTCGCACGCGGCGACATGATGTACTACCTGGTGGCGCTGCCGCTGCAGCAGGACCTGTCGTACTACGACGAGACCGGCCGCGGTGCCAGCGTGCAGTGGCTGGACCTGCGTCCGGACCAGGCCCGCGCACTGGCCGCCGACCTGGCCGAACGGGCCAAGCCGGAAAACGCGCGCTACCACTACGACTACTACACCGCCAATTGCGCCACGATGGTGCGCGACACCGTGGACAAGGCACTGGGTGGCGGCCTGCAGTCACAGCTGGCCGGCCGTTCGCGCGGCAACACCTACCGCAGCGAATCGGTGCGACTGGCCTCGCCGGCGCCGTGGATGTGGCTGGGCTTCGACGTCGGCCTGGGGCCATTCGCCGACCAGCCGCTGTCACGCTGGCAGGAAGCGTTCGTGCCGATGCGCCTGGCCGACGCGCTGCGCCAGGCACGCAACAGCGACGGTCGGCCCCTGGTGCAGTCCGAACAGGAACTGCTGCCGCACCGCATCGCCCCGGAGCCGAAGGAGTTCGCGCGTCGCTGGTGGCCGTGGCTGCTGTGCGGCCTGGTGGTCGCCGCCGGCGTGCTGGCGCTGCGCCACCGTCCGCGCCTGCTGGCCGGGCTGGCGCTGCCGTTCTGGTTGCTGTGTGCCCTGTTCGGCGGCGTGCTGGTGTTCCTGTGGGGCTTCAGCATCCACTACGCAGCGTGGGCCAACCGTAACCTGCTGCTGCTTTCGCCGC
This sequence comes from Stenotrophomonas sp. YJH_SMC_17, assembly GCF_059371655.1. Classification (NCBI taxonomy): domain Bacteria; kingdom Pseudomonadati; phylum Pseudomonadota; class Gammaproteobacteria; order Lysobacterales; family Lysobacteraceae; genus Stenotrophomonas; species Stenotrophomonas sp. YJH_SMC_17. Next base: position 476,995 of record NZ_JCAFUU010000001.1, read on the forward strand.
TGGCCGTGCTGCTGCTGCCGGGTGCGATCGCCCTGCTGCGCCGGCGCGTGCCGGGGCGCATGTTCAGGGTGGTGCTGTGGCTGCTGGCGGTGCAGGCCGTGGCCGCGCTCGTACTGCACTGGCTGAGCCTGCAGGCGCAGTACAACGCGCAGTGGATCGTGCTGCTGCTGCCGGTACACGTCGCCCTGGCGTGGGTGCTGGGGCGTCGTCCTCACTTGTCCGAAACACGGCCCTGACGCACGATGGCGGGCATGTCATTGCCCGCCTCCGCTTCCGCCCCGGCTTCGGCCAACCCTACCTGCGTCATCAACTGCGTCCACTACGATGACAAGGGCAAACGCCACGACATCAGCCTGGACGCCATCAGCGATGTCATTGCCAGCGGCAACGGCTTCGTGTGGGTCGGCCTGTACGACCCCAACGAAGACGTGCTGCTGAAACTGCAGGAAGAATTCTGCCTGCACGACCTGGCCATCGAGGATGCGCGCAATGCGCACCAGCGGCCCAAGGTCGAGACCTACGGCAATTCGCTGTTCGTGGTGGTGACCACCGCGCAGATGGTCGACGAGCGCATCCAGTACGGCGAAACCCACGCCTTCCTCGGCCCGCGCTTCCTGGTGACGGTGCGCCACGGCGCCTCGCTGTCCTACGCCCCGGTACGCGCGCGGGTCGAGCGCGAGCCCCAGCTGCTGAAGATGGGCCCGTCGTACTGCCTGTATGCGGTGACCGACTTCGTGGTCGACAACTACCTGCCCATCGTGCACCGCTTCCGCGACACCCTGGACCTGCTGGAAAAGGACATCTTCGCCGACACCTACAAGCGCAGCACCGTGGTGCGGCTGTACGAGCTCAAGCGCGAACTGAACAAGATGCGCATGGCAGTCGCGCCGCTGCAGGATGTGCTGGCCCAGATCCGGCGCTATCAGGGCGAGCTGATTCCCGACGAAGTGAAGCTGTACGTGCGCGACGTGCATGACCATGCGGTGCGCATCAGCGACGTGATCGACACCCTGCGCGAGATGCTGGGCACTGCGCTGAGCGTAAACCTGTCGCTGGTGACACTGGCACAGGGCGAGACGGTAAAGCGGCTGGGTGCCTGGGCCGCGCTGCTGGCCGCGCCGACGCTGATCACCAGCTGGTATGGCATGAACTTCAGCCACATGCCGGAGCTGAGCCAACCGTGGTCGTACCCGCTGATGATCGTTGGCGTGGGCGGCGTGTGCGTGGGCCTGTACCGGTTGTTCAAGCGTTCGGGCTGGCTGTAGCGCGTACGCAACCCTCTTCTTGTAGAGCCGAGCCCATGCTCGGCTGGCTGTTTGGCGCATTCCGTAGAGTCGAGCTTTTTCGACTGATGCCGGCGAGAGCAGCCGAGCATGGGCTCGTCTCTACAAGAGCGACGAGCAGTCGGGCATGGCTCGACTCTACAGAAGGAGGGGAATCAGGCCACGTAGACGGTCTTGATGTTCATGAACTCATGGATGCCGTGGTCGGCAAGCTCGCGGCCGAAGCCAGACTGCTTGCTGCCACCAAATGGCAGCCGCGCGTCGCTCTTGACGATGGCGTTGACGAATGCGGCACCGCATTCCATGCGCTGCGCAAAGGATTCGCCGCGCACCGGGTCGCGCGTCCACACGCTGCCGCCCAGGCCGAAGCGGGTGTCGTTGGCCACGCGCAGCGCGTCGGCTTCGTCCTTGACCCGGATCACCGCCGCCACCGGCCCGAACAGTTCCTCATCGTAGGCCGGCATGCCAGGGCCCACCTGGTCGAGCACGGTGGCCGGATAGCCGGCATGCGTGCCGGCAATCGGCTCGCCACCGATCAGCACGCGCGCGCCCTTGGCGACGCTGGCCTGCACCTGCTTGTGCAGTTCGTCGCGCAGGTCGGCACGCGCCATCGGCGCCAGCGTGGTGCCGCGCTCGTCAGGATCGCCATACTGGCGCTCGCCCGCCGCTTCCACGAAGCGACGGGTGAATTCATCGGCCACCGCCTCGACCACGATGAAGCGCTTGGCCGCGATGCAGGTCTGCCCGCTGTTGTCGAAGCGTGACTTCACTGCCGCGGCCACGGTCTTGTCGAGGTCGGCATCGTCGAGCACCACGAAGGCATCGCTGCCGCCCAGTTCCATCACCGACTTTTTCAGCTGGCTGCCGGCATTGGAAGCGATCGAGCGCCCTGCCCGCTCGCTGCCGGTCAGCGTCACCGCCTTCACCCGTGCGTCGCGCAGCACCGCGGCGGCCTGGTCATTGTCAATGTGCAGCACGTCGAACACGCCGTCCGGCAGGCCACCATCACGGCACACCGCCAGGATCAGGTCGGCGCACTGCGGCACATTGCTGGCGTGCTTGAGCAGGGCGACATTGCCGGCCATGAACGCCGGTGCCAGGAAACGGAACACCTGCCAGACCGGGAAATTCCAAGGCATCACCGCGAACACACAGCCGATCGGCTCGTAGCGCACATAGCTGCGCTGGGCTTCGGTGTCGATCAACTGCGGCTTGAGGTAGTCGGCAGCATGGTCGGCGTAGTACTCGCAGGCGGCGGCGCACTTGTCCACTTCGGCCAGCGCCTCGGCCTTGAGCTTGCCCATCTCATGGGTCATCGCCTGCTGCAGGTCGTCGCGCCGTGCGCGCAGCTGCGCGGCGATCTGGCGCAGGATGGCGCCGCGGTCCTGCAGAGAGCGATCGGCCCAGCCTGGAAACGCATCGGCGGCGGCCTGCAGGCGCTGCTCGATGTCGGCAGCGCCCATCAGTTCATGGCGGTAGGTCACCTGGCCGGTGGCCGGGTCGACGATCTCGACAGTCATGGGGGATCTCCTTCTGGAAGACCCCCATTGTGCGCCGCCGGCCGTGAGCCGGATGTGGCTGCGGCGTCAGCCGTTGTCCTGCCGCGCCAGCTGCAGATCGCGCTGGCGTCGCTTCTCGGCGCGGGCATTGATGTACCAGCCGATCACCGCGGCGATCGAGACTGCCGACACCAGCAGCGTGGCCAACGCGTTGATCTTGGGGCTGATCCCCATGCGCACCGACGCGAACACCTTCATCGGCAGCGTGGTCGAGCCCGGCGTGGCGACGAAGCTGGCCACCACCACGTCATCCAGCGACAGGGTGAAGGCCAGCAGCCAGCCCGCCACCAGCGCCGGCGCGATGATCGGCAGGGTGATGCGGCCGAACACGGTCAGCCGGCTGGCCCCCAGATCCATCGCCGCTTCTTCCAGCGACAGGTCCATTTCCTGCAGGCGCGAAGACACCACCACGGTGACAAAGCAGAGGGTGAACGTGACGTGCGCGATCCAGATGGTGGTCAGGCCGCGTGCGGGGAAACCGGGAATAGCCCCCATCGAGGCCAGCAGCGCCATCAGCGAGAAGCCGAGGATCACATCCGGCATCACCAGCGGTGCGGTGACCAGCGCACCGAACAGCGGCTTGCCGCGGAAGCGTTTGAAGCGGGTCATCACCATCGCCGCCAGCGTGCCGAGCACGGTGGCGGTACAGGCGGTCCAGAACGCCACCACCAGGCTGGTCCACATCGCCTCCATCAACGCGCGGTCGGCGAACAGGTCGCTGTAGGCGCGGGTGGAGAACCCGGCCCAGACCATCGCCAGCCGCGAGCTGTTGAACGAGTAGAACATCAACAGCAGGATCGGCAGGTACAGGAAGGCGAAGCCGAGCAGCAGCACGCCCAGACCCAGGCCCTTGGCGGTACGCGGGCTCATGCCTGCTTCCCTTCCAGCAGGCGCTGCTGGGAACGGTTGAACAGCAGGATCGGCACCAGCAGCAACAGGATCATTGCCACCGCCATCGCCGAGGCGCCCGGCCAGTTGCGGTTGTTGAAGAACTCGTTCCACAGCTGGCGTCCGACCATCAGCGTCTCCGAGCCGCCCAGCATTTCCGGGATCACGAATTCACCGATCGCCGGAATCATCACCAGCATGCAGCCAGCGATGATGCCCGCCTTCGACAACGGCAGGGTGATGCGCAGGAACGCCTGCCACGGCTTGGCACCCAGGTCGTAGGCCGCTTCCAGCAGCCGGTGGTCATGCTTGACCAGGTTGGCGTACAGCGGCAGCACCATGAACGGCAGGTAGCAGTAGACGATGCCGATGTAGGCGGCGGTCGGCGTATCGATCAGCTGCAGCTTGGGCAGGCCGAGGCTGGTCATCAGCGACTGCAGGCCGGTGAACTGCAGGAACTGGTCGAGCAGGCCGTTGCGGTCCAGGATCGCCTTCCACGCATACACGCGGATCAGGAACGAGGTCCACGACGGCAGCACCACCAGCATCATCGCCACGTTGCGCGCGGCCGGTGACAGGCGGGCGATGGCGTAGGCCATCGGGTAGCCGATCAGCAGGGTCAGGAAGGTGGAGATCGCCGCGATCCTGATCGAGCTCAGGAACGCCTGCGCATAGATCGAATCGCGGAACAGCGCCAGGTAGTTTTCCAGGTTCAGCTTCAGCGAGAAGCCGCCATCCACGTACTGCAGCAGCCAGGTGTACGGCGGCGAGCCGACCCGGCTGAGCGAGAAGCTGATCATCAGCACGATCAGGAACGGCACTGCGAAGAACAGCAGCAGCCACAGGTACGGAATGCCGATCACCGTGGCACGCAGCCCCGGCAGCCAGCGCTTCAGGCCGGCCGTGCTCATGAGGTCAGCACCACGCCGTCGTTGTCGCGCCAGTGCACCCACACGCTGTCGCCCCAGGTCAGGCCATCACTGGCCCAGCGCTGCGAGTTGGCGAAATTGGCCAGCACCTTGGCACCGCTGGGCAGGCGCACGTGGTAGACCGAGTGGCTGCCGAAATAGGCGATGTCCTCGATCACGCCCTGGGCCTTGTTGGTGTGCCCTTCCGGCTCGTCCTTGCCGATCATCACCTTCTCCGGGCGCAGCGCGAACGCCACTGGCTGCCCTTCGTAGCAGGTGATGCCATGGGCGATGTAGATCGGCGCCGGGAACAGCGGCGAGCGGACGGTGACGTACTCGGGCAGGTCCTCGTCGATCACCCCGTCGAACAGGTTGACCGAACCGATGAACTCGGCGACGAAGCGGTTGGCCGGCTGCTCGTAGACCTCGTCGGGCTTGCCGACCTGCTGGATCCAGCCGGCATCCATCACCGCGATGCGGGTGGCCATGGTCATCGCTTCTTCCTGGTCGTGGGTAACCATCACGCAGGTCACGCCCGACGATTCGATGATGCTGACCAGCTCCAGCTGCATCTGCGAGCGCAGCTTCTTGTCCAGCGCGCCCATCGGCTCGTCCAGCAGCAGCAGCTTCGGCCCCTTGGCCAGCGACCGCGCCAGCGCCACGCGCTGCTGCTGGCCGCCGGAGAGCTGATGCGGCTTGCGCTTGCCCAGGTGGCCCATCTGCACCAGGTCCAGCATCTCGCCGACGCGCTTGCTGATCGCGTCCTTGCCGAGGCCATCCTGCTTCAGGCCGAAGGCGATGTTCTGCTCGACCGTCATGTGCGGGAACAGGGCGTAGGACTGGAACATCATGTTGACCGGCCGCTGGTACGGCGGCAGCGCGTCCAGGCGCTGGCCATCGAGGGTGATGCTGCCCTTGGTGGGCGTCTCGAAGCCGCCGAGGCAGCGCAGCAGGGTCGATTTGCCGCTGCCGGAGCCACCGAGCAGGGCAAAGATCTCGCCCTTGCGCACGTCCAGGTTGACGTCGTCGACGGCGACGAAACCGTCGAATTCCTTGCGCAAATCACGAATGGAGAGATAGCCGGGCGCACCGGTCGTGTCGACGACGGCGGCTACCGGCTGGGCTTCAACGGGCATGGGGGCTCCGGGAGCGGGCGGTGGACAGCGGCGGCCATTCTACCGGCCGGGGGGCGATGACGGTATGACAGGCTGTGGCGGGCGGCTGGCCGCTGCGCTCGCCGGGCATGGCCCGGCGCTACGGCGTGGCATCGTTCTGGTAGCGCCGGGCCATGCCCGGCGGAACATATCAACGCGCGGCCACCGGCGGGGCGTCCTGCCAGCCAAGACCCAGGCTCTTCTGCAGCGCCACGTAGCGCACCAGCAGCTGCAGGCGGGCCTGGGCGGCGGCATCCTGGGCCTGCAGGCGCTGGCGCTGCACGTCCAGCAGGTCGATCTGCGAGGTGGCCCCGGCCTGCCGGCGCTGCTGCATCAGGGCCAGCGAGCGGTCTGCCGAGGCCTCGGCGCGGACGCTGGCCTGCAGCTGCTGGCGAGCCGCTCCGAAGCGCGCCAGCGCGGTGTTGGCATCCTGCAGCGCCGCCAGCACCGTGCCCTCGTAAGCCGCCAGCCGGGCCTCATTGCCGGCTCGCGCCTGGGCCACGCGTGCCTTGTTCACGCCGAAGTCGAACAACGACCAGCGCAGGAACGGGGCCACGATGGTAGCGGCCGAGTCCCGCCCCAGGTCGGACACCGATGTGGCGCCCGCCCCGAGGCTGCCCAGCAGGGTCACCTGCGGAAAGTAGGCCGAGATCGCCTGGCCGATCTGCGCCGAGGAGGCCGCCAGCTCGCGCTCCGCCTTGCGCACGTCCGGCCGGCGCTGGATCAACGCGCTCGCGTCATCCACCGGCACGCTGGCCGGCAACACCGGCAACGGCTGGTCCGCCGCCAACCGCGCATCCAGCGCCCCCGGCTCGCGGCCAACCATCAGGGCCAGCACGTCGCGGGCCTCATCGGCCTGTGCCTGCAGCGGCGGCAGCGCAGCCTGCTGCTGTTGCAGCTGGGCCTGCGCGCGCTCGACCTGCAGGTCGGAATCGGCGCCGCGCTGGCGGCGCTGACGGGTCAGCTGCAGGCTTTCATCGGCGGCGCGAAGGTTGTTTTCGGCCAGCGCGATACGCTCGCGGCTGCTGCGGTAGCCCAGGTAGGCCTGGGTCAGCTCCGCGGCCAGCTGCACCTGCGCATCGGCCAGGGCGGCTGCGTTGGCCTCGGCTTCGGCGGCTGCCTGCTCGGCGGCGCGACGCCGCCGACCGAACAGGTCCAGTTCCCAGCTGGCGTCGAAGCCGGCCACGTAGAGTTCGGTGTCCAGATCGATGTCGGCGAACTGCTGGCGCAGCTGCGCCGCCTCCTGCGGTCGGCCGTTGGCCTCGGCCACGCCGGCGATGTTCTCGCCCAGGCCACGCACGCTGTTCTCGATCGAATCCGGCGCCTTGATGTTGGCGTAGCCTGCCGCAGCGCCCACGCTGGGCAGCTGCTCGGCGCGGCGCTGGCGCTGCACCGCGCGCGAGGCCAACAGCTTGGCCTGGGCGGCGCGCAGGTTGGGGCTGTTGCGCAGCGCCTCGTCCACCAGCTGGTCCAGCAGTGGATCGTTGAGCGCGCGCCACCACTGGCTGGGCGGGGTCGCGGGCTGCACGCCGGCCTGCGCCGCGCGCGGCAACCGCGCCTGCGCGGTCGCGCCGGTGGCCACGTCCGGTTTCACGTAATCCGGCCCCAACATACAACCGGCCAACAGCAGCGGCAGCGCGGCCGGGCACAGCCGGCGCAGGCGAAGGGACACGGGCAGGGTCATCGAAGTCATCAGTGCATCGCCAATGGAACGCCCTTGGGCAGGGGCTTGAGCAGGAACACCAGCGGCAGGGTCGCCACCACGATCAGGCCGAAGATCCAGAACAGGTCGTTGTAGGCCATCACCATCGCCTGCATCTGCACCGTCTGCGCCAGCACCGCCATTGCCTGCGTCGCGTCACCCAGCTGCTGGCCGTAGGCATGCAGCGCGTCCTGGGCAATGGTCGAGTTGGCGGTGACACTGCTGCCGATCGCATCGATGTGCAGGGTGGCGCGGCGTTCCTGGAAGGTGGAGATGATGGCCAGCCCGATCGAGCCGCCGAGGTTGCGCGCAGCGTTGAACAGGCCCGAAGCATCGCTGGCGTACTCGCGCGGTACCGAAGTGATGGCGGCCTGGTTCAGCGCCATCATCGCCAGCGCCAGCCCGCAGCCCTGCAGCAGCTGGCCGATGACGAAGTGCGGGCCGATGCTGTCCGGGGTCAGCCCCAGGTTGACGAAGCAGGCCGCAGCGAAGCACAACATGCCACCGAACACCATGATGCGCACGTCGACCGTTTCCAGCATCTTCGGCATCAACGGCATCAGCAGGATGGTCGGCAGGCCGGCCAGCAGCAGCACATAGCCGGCCTGCTCGGTGTTGTAGCCGGCGATGACCGCCAGGAACTGCGGAATCATGTACATGACCCCGAACAGGATCATGCCCACCGCCATGACCATCACGAACACTGCGCCGAAACTACGCTGGAACAGAATGTTGAGGCGGATGACCGGCGCCTTGCTGGTGAACTGCGAGAGCGCCAGCAGCGCGAAGCCGAGCACCGAGACGATGCTGAGTACCACGATCATGGTGGATTCGAACCAGCGCTCGCGCTGGCCGTCCTCCAGCACCACGGTCAGCGCGGAAAGGCCCGCGGTCATGCCGACAATGCCCAGCCAGTCCGCACGCAGCAGCCCGCCCCAATCAGACGTTTCATGCGGCAGGCCAAGCAGCAGCAGGGCCACCAGCCCGGCGCAGATCGGCACGTTGATGAAGAACGCGTAGTGCCAGCTGACGTTCTCGGTCAACCAGCCCCCCAGCAAGGGACCGATCACCGGGCCCAGGATCACGGTCATGCCGAACAACGCCGTACCCAGGGGCTGCTGCGTCGGCGGCAGCCGCGTGCCGACGATGGTCAGCGCGGTCGGGATCAGCGCACCACCGGCAAAACCCTGCCCGACCCGTCCAGCGATCATCATCGGGAGCGAGTCGGCCAGCCCGCACATCACCGAGAACGCGGTGAACAGCGTGGCGCAGATCAGCAGGAAGGTGCGCAGGCCCAGCGTGCGCACGAACCAGCCGGTCAGCGGAATCATTACGATTTCCGAGACAAGGAAGGCGGTGGATATCCAGGTGCCCTCGGTGCCACTGGCGCCAACCTCGCCCTGGATGGTGGGCAGGGCCGCATTGACGATGGAGATGTCCAGCGTGGCCATGAACGAGCCGATGGTGCCGGCCGCCACGGCCAGCCAGGCACTCGCATCAGCCTTGCCTTCGGTGGTGGGCGCAGCGGAAGCGGCGGGGGTGCTCATCGCGCCGGCGCACCCGTGGCTTCGGCCTCGTCATGCCTGCGCTCGCGTGCATCCTTGGCGCTGCGGGTATCGACGGTCACCTCCACCGACATACCCGGCACCAGCACCTTGCGTGCTTCTTCACCGGCGTCCACCCGGATGCGGACCGGCACGCGCTGCACCACCTTGGTGAAGTTGCCCGTGGCGTTCTGCGGCGGCAGCAGCGCGAACTGCGAGCCGGTACCCGGCGAAATGCTCTCCACCGTGCCGCGCAGCGTCGTGCCAGGCAACGCATCGACCTTGATCTCGGCCGGCTGCCCGGCGCGCATCAGGCCCACCTGGGTTTCCTTGAAGTTGGCACTGAGGTACAGCGATTCGACCGGCACGATGGTCATGGTTCGGGTGCCGGCAGCAACGAACTGGCCAACCTGCACGGTCTTGTTGCCGACACGGCCATCGATGCGCGCGCGTAGCTCGGTGTCCTCGAACGCCACCCGCGCCTGCGCGGCGTCGGCCTGCGCCTGCTTCAGCCCGGCCTGGGCCTGCTCAAGCTGGGCCTGGCTGGCCTCGATCTGGCTCTGTGCGCCCTGGATCTGCGCTCTGGCCGCATCGTACTGGGCCTGGGCGCGCTCGACGTCGTGGCGCAGGCTTTCAACATGTTCATGGGTGTCGGCACCACTGGCCGCCAGCGGGATGAATCGCGCCAGCTCGGCCTTGCCGAAGCGCAGCGAGGCGGTGGCAGCGGTGAGCTGGGTACGTGCCTGCAGCAGGCTGGACTGCTGGCCCTGCACCCCAGCCGCAGCGGCGGCGATGTCGGCTTCACGCACGGCGATCACCGCCTCGGCCTGGTCCAGCGTCGCACGGTAGGTACGCGGGTCGATACGCAGCAGCGGTTCGCCGGCCTTGACCCACTGGTTGTCCTCCACCAGCACTTCGGTCACGTAGCCATTGATGCGCGGAGCCACCGCTACCGCGTCGGCCTGCAGGTAGGCGTTGTTGGTGTCCTGCAGGTAGCGGCCGACCAGCAGGTGGTAGATCAGCCAGGCAACCAGGGCGATGACCACGACGGCGCCGATGATGGCCAGGGTCCAGCGGACCTTGGGATTCTTCAGCGGCGAAGGCTTGTCCTCAGTGGAGGGCGTTTCATCAGGGGCGGCGTCTGCGCGCTGGGGCTGTTCGGTCATTGTCTCGAGGCGTCGGTCGGTGCCATACGGGACGGTAGGGGAAGTCGCGCGGACATGAGGTGAAAAAAAAACGGAGGCCGCTGGCCTCCGTTTCCTGCGTGCCGATGTCTGCCGGCCGCGGCCGGGCATGACCCGGCGCGGCCGTCACATCACCTGCCGGTCTTCACCTCGGTCCACAGCCGGGTGTAGAGCTTGTCGGTCTCCGGCGTGTTGATCGAGTAGGTGAACATCTTCTCGGCCACATCGGCCGGCGGGTAGATGGTCGGGTCGGTACGGATCGCCTCGTCCACCAGCGGGGTGGCGGTCGGGATCGGGTTGGCGTAGTGGATGAAGTTGGTGTTGGCCGCGGCGACCTTCGGTTCCAGCAGGTAGTTGATGAACGTGTAGGCCGCTTCCGGGTGCTTGGCATCCTTCGGGATCGCCAGCATGTCGAACCACTGCGGGGCGCCTTCCTTCGGGATCGAATAGGCCACGTGCACGCCGTTGCTGGCTTCCTCGGCGCGGTCGCGCGCCTGGATGATGTCACCCGACCAGCCCACCACCAGGCAGGTGCCGCCGTTGGCCAGCGAACCCACGTACTGCGAGGAGTGGAAGTTCTGCACGTACGGGCGGATCGACTTCAGCAGGTCGGCCGCCTTCTGCAGCTCGGCCGGGTCGCCGCTGTGCGGGTCCAGGCCCAGATAATGCAGCGCGATCGGGATCATGTCCGCCGGCGTGTCCAGGATGGTCACGCCGCAGTCCTTCATCTTGCTGATGTTCTCCGGCTTGAACACCAGGTCCCAGCTGTTGGCGATGTCGGTGCTGCCGCCGAAACGCTGCTTCAGCATCTCCACGTTGTAGCCGATGCCGGTGGTGCCGATCATGTACGGCACGCCGTACTGGTTGCCCGGGTCCTGGGTGGCGATGCGCTTCATCACCGCCGGATCGAGGTTGGCCAGGTTCGGGATCTTGCTCTTGTCCAGCGGCAGGAACACGCCGGCCTGGATCTGGCGCCCGAAGAAGTTCAGGGTCGGCACCACCACGTCGTAGCCGCTGTTGCCGGCCAGCAGCTTGGTCTCGACCATCTCGTCGCTGTCGAACACATCGTAGGTCACCTTGATGCCGCTCTCCTTCTCGAAGGTCGGGATGGTGTCCTCGGCGATGTAATCGCTGTAGTTGTAGACGTTCAGGACCTGGCTGTCCTGCGCGCCGCCTTTGCCACCGCCACAGGCGGCAAGCATGGCGGAGGCCAGGCCGAGCGTGAGGATACGCAGCTTCATCGGGTGCTCCAGAATGCGGGAAGGGGGGCCGGCGGGGCCGGCAACGGGTGCCAGCCTACCCCCCGGCGGCGGATTTTTCTATTCCAGATGCTCAGACGTTCAGCAGCAGGAACTCGCGCTCCCACGAGCTGATGACACGGAAAAAGGTCTCGTATTCCTTGCGTTTGACCGAGATGTAGGCCCGGCAGAAGCGCTCGCCCAGCAGGGCCTGCAGCTCGCTGCACTGCTCCAGCCCGTCCAGCGCCTCGCCCAGCGAGCGCGGCAGGTTGTAGCCCAGTTCCTTGGCGCTGCCGGTCACCGGCGCGTCCGGTGCCAGCCGCTCACGGATGCCGAGCAGGCCGCAGGCCAGGGTCGCGGCCATCGCCAGGTAGGGGTTGGCGTCGGAGCCGGCGAAACGGCTCTCAACGCGCATGTTCTCGGGTGTGTCCAGCGGCACGCGCAGGCCGCAGGTGCGGTTGTCGAAGCCCCAGTGCACATTGCTCGGCGAGACCTCGCCGAACACCAGCCGGCGGTAGGAATTCACGTTCGGCGCGAAGAACGCCATCGCCTGCGGCGCGTACTTCTGCAGGCCGCCCAGGTAATGGCCGAACACCGGGCTGAACTCGCCTTCGACTTCGGTATCACCGGCAAACACGTTGGTGCCGTCGCTCACCCGCACCAGGCTCTGGTGGATGTGCATGGCACTGCCCGGCTCGTTCTCCATCGGCTTGGCCAGGAAGGTGGCATACACCCCGTGGCGCATTGCCGCCTCGCGCATGGTGCGCTTGAACAGGAAGACCTGGTCGGCCAGGTCCATCGCATCGGCATGGGTGAAATTGACTTCCAGCTGCGCCGCGCCGGATTCGTGGATCAGCGTGTCCACGTCCAGCTTCATCGCATCGGCGTAGTCGTACATCAGGTCGAGGATCGGGTCGAACTCGTTGACCGCATCGATCGAGTACGACTGCCGCGCCGTTTCCGGGCGCCCCGAGCGACCAGCCGGCGGCAGCAGCGGGAAGTCCGGGTCGGTGTTCTTCTGCACCAGGAAGAATTCCAGCTCCGGCGCCACCACCGGGCGCAGGCCCAGTTCGGCATATCCGGCCAGCACACGGCGCAGCACGTTGCGTGGCGCCAGCTCGTGCGGCTCGCCATGCTTGGTGTAGCAGTCGTGGATCACCTGCGCGGTCGCATCGGCCGCCCACGGCACCATGCGCACCGTATCCGGGTCCGGGCGCAGCATCATGTCCGAGTCCGACGGCGAGGTCAGCTCGTAGTAGTCGTCAGGGAATTCACCGGTGACGGTGGTGGCGAAGATGCCTTCGGGCAGGCGCGTACCGTAATCGTGCGAGAACTTGTCGGCCGGAATGATCTTGCCGCGCGCGTTGCCGGTGATGTCCGGCACCAGGCATTCGACCTCGGTGATGCGCCGCTCCTTCAACCAGCGCAGCAAGCTGCTTTCCTGCGGTGCGGGGGGCGTGGCCGTCTTGCGCGGACGCGTTCGGGAACTCATCGGGAATCCAGTCGGTTCTGTTGGTGCTCTCGGCAAGCTTGGCCGAACGCACGGAAAATAGCGTGATAGAACGGCGCCTGCATGACACGCCACTCCGGGTGCCACTGTACGCCGAGCACGAAACGATGATGCGCGCTGCGGGCCGCTTCGACCAGTCCGTCATCGGCCCGGGCCTCGACCTGCAGACCGTAGGCCAGTCGCGCAATACCCTGCCCGTGCACCGAATTGACCTGCGCGCGGTCACCGCCCTGCCACTGCGCCAACCAGCCATCGACGGCCAGGGTGACCGCGTGGGCCGGCCCATACTGCATCTCTACCGGCGCATGCGGGTCTTCCCGGTGGTCGGTCAGACCCGGCACCGCATGTACCTGCGGATGCAGCGTACCGCCCAGCGCGACATTCAATTCCTGGAAACCACGGCAGATCGCCAGCACCGGCAGATCCAGCGCCAATGCCTCATGCAGCAGCGCAAACGCGTTGGCGTCACGGGCCGGGTCATGCGGGTTGCCCCGCCAGCTGCGGCCACCTTCGTAGTGCTGCGGCTCGATGTTGCTGACGGCACCGGTCAGCAGCAGGCCATCGAGGCCGTGCAGCCAATCGGCGGGCGGCAGCGGTGGCTGCAGGCTGGGCAGTATCACCGGGGTGACGTCGGCCGCCTCAGCCAGCGCGCGCACGTACTTTTCGCCGGCCACCGCAAAACGGTGATGACCGAGCACAGTGCTGTCGGTGGGCAGCCCCACCCAGGGCAGGCGACGCATGGAAAACTCCTTGGCGTGCCGACACGTTACCCGCCTGTCCGCAACGGCGGCAAGTCGCGGCCGTCACGCCACGGCCGACACGCATCGGCGAAACTAGGCGCGTGAACGCTGATCGTCCTGCCCCGCCCTGCCCCGTTGCCCTGCGCCCGCGAGGCCCGCAGTGAGTGCCGCCTTTCCGCCCAGCTGGTATGCCGCCAGCCTGCCCGAGCCGCCTGCCCTGCCCGCGCTGCGGGGCGACGTGCAGGCCGACGTGGCCGTGCTCGGCGCCGGCTATACCGGCCTGACCGCCGCACTTGAACTGGCTACGCGTGGCCAGCGCGTGGTGGTACTGGAGGCGCAGCGGATCGGTTGGGGCGCGTCCGGCCGCAATGGTGGCCAGGCGCTGGTCGGCTATGGCTGCGAGGTGGACGAACTGGAGCGTCAGCTCGGTCGTGATGATGCGCGCCACCTGTTCGACTGGTCACGCGACGCGGTGCAGGCGATGCGCGCACGCATCGATCGCCACGGCATTGACTGTCATTGGGTGGAAGGCCACGCCAGCGTCGCCATCCGCGAACGCCATGAGCGCGACCTTCAGGCCAACTGCGAGCATCTGCAACGCCACTACCACTACCCCATGCAGTGGTGGGACCATGATGCCCTGCGCGCACAGCTGGACAGCCCACGCTACCGCGCCGCGATGTTCGATCCGCTCAGCGCGCATCTGCAGCCCCTGGCCTATGCCCGCGGACTGGCCGATGCGGCGCGTGCGGCCGGCGCGGTGATCCATGAGAACTCCGCAGTGACCCGCGTGCAGCGCGGACCGCAGCCCACCCTGCATACCGCGCAGGGAAGCGTGCGCGCTGCGCATCTGGTGGTGGCCGGCAACGCCTGGTTGCAGGGCCTGCTGCCCGAGCTGGAACGGCGGATCATGCCGGTCGGCACCTATATCGGCGCCAGCGCTCCGCTGGGTGCCGAGCGCGCCCGTGCCCTGATCGGCAACAACATGGCCGTGGCCGACACCGCCTGGGCACTGGATTACTTCCGTCTCAGCCACGACCATCGCCTGCTGTTTGGTGGCCGTGCCAGCTATTCAGCACTGCCCCCACCCGGCCTGCGCGGGGTGATGCAGCGGCGCATGCACCAGGTGTTCCCGCAGCTGGCCGACGTGCCACTGGAGCAGGTCTGGGGCGGTTATGTGGACATTACCCGCAACCGCGCCCCGCATTGGGGCCGGCTGGACGGCAACCTGTACTTCGCGCAGGGGTTCTCCGGCCACGGGGTGGCCGCCGCCGGGCTGGCCGGCGAGGTGATCGCCGCCGCCATTGCAGGCCAGAGTGAGCGCCTGGACGTGTTCCAGCGCCTGCGGCATGCCCCCTTCCCTGGCGGCCGGCTGCTGCGCACGCCGCTGCTGGTGGCGGCGATGTCGTGGTACAAGCTGCGGGATGCGTTGTGGTGAAACAGTGAGCTGACACGGAGGGATTCCGAAGAACTGGCAATTCCCGGACCTCCACAGCAAGTGAAGAGCACTCATCCAGAAGGGCGTGACGGAATTCTCATTTGATCGACAGATCGCATCGGCAATTGCATTATCTATTTCATGCCGATACCGTCCCTCAGAACCGGGTCCCGCGGCGAATGGATGCTGACAGGGAACGTACTAGAGGGAGATGTGCGATTGAACTGGTGGAATGAAGGCCTGCAGTTGAAGTTGCGTATCCGCCCGGCGGGGCTGGTCCTTGCGCTGTTGTACGCCATCGCATGCTGGGCGTCTCGCCAGTTGTCGCTCGACCAGTTCTACCTGCCCGCCGGCGTCCGCGTGGCTGCGGTGCTGTTGTTCCCGCCTCGATGGTGGCCGTACCTGCTGCTGGGCGAATACGCCTACTTTGCGCAGATGCGTGTGCCAATGATCGAGAAGTATGGACTGGCCTGGATAGTGCTTGGTTCGGCACTGCTGATGCCTGCAGTGATGCTGATCGTGCATCTGCACCGGAAAATGATGGTGACCACGAAGAATGCATGGCTGATTTCAGTCGCGGCGGCTTCGGCACTGGTGGTCACGGCGCTCAATCTGATGTTGGCACACCTTCTGTGGCCGACACCACCGGAGATGCCGGTACTTGCGAGCATCGCGCGCCTGGTCGTTGGCGACTTCATCGGCATACTGACCCTTGCACCGCTTGCGTTGCTGTGGACACGCCGGACCGGCAACGCCCGTTGGACATCAGGTTTCGCCCCGCCTGCACTCGCTGCCCTGACGCTGATGGCCATAATTGGCCTGTATGCCGCACAGCTGCCCTTGGACGAAGCCAACGCCAAGACATCGATGCAGCTGCTGATGGCGCTGCCGGTCGTCGTGCTCACCTGTCTGTATGGCTGGCGAGGTGCGGCGATCGGAGTACCGTCGCTCAACTTGATCATTGGCCTGACCACCCCAAGCCCCTACACGGGTGCGTTCGATCCAGCTGCGTTCGCGACCCAGCAGATCATGGCGGTCACCGGCGCTGCACTGCTGGTGCTAGGGTCGCGCATCACCCACTACTACCACCGTTCGCGATTGGGCGAAGTGGGTGAAAGAGATGCGCTCAAGCACGCGCGCAATTCACTGGTGGCAAGCGAGCTTGATCTCCGTGAGCGCGCGCGACACCTGAGGAAGCTGGGGGACGGCATCGACACCTCGCTCAGCGAGGTGGTGAATTGGCTCAATGCGCATGGCCATCCCACGATAGCGAACAGTCTCCTGCATATGGCTTCGGTCCATTCGCGACAGTTCCGCGAACAAACCAGCATGGTCTATCCCGCAGCACTGGAACATCTTGGGCTCTACGTCGCCCTCCAGGCCGGCGGCGTACGCGAAACCTGGGACCTGAGCCATCGCGTGATGCGCCCTCGATTGCTCGGCGATCCCTGTCAGCTCAGTGTCGGCCTGCAGCTGGCCGCCTATCGCGCCCTCACCGATGCCGTTTCGCTGTTGATCAACAGTGAATCCGGTCAGATCAGCATCCGCGTGCGTTGCGGCAGGAGAGGAGGACGCCGCGGCATCCTGATGACGGTCGCACTGCTGGATTCATACCGCAGCCTGTCACCGTCAACCGTCACCGCCACGGTCGAGCGCTTGGCTGGCCGCACGATTGCCTATGGCGGAACAGTGCAGTGCCATCGGAATCGGATACGGATGGCGATGGTGGAGACGGGTGACTCCGCCGCCATCGGCATTGCATCGTTCAACGCTATGGATCACGTGACCACCTCCGGGCAGGGAAACTCGCAGACCCAGATCTGATGGCCGGTGTCCGCCAAAGGGCCGGCCCTACAATAATCGCCCTCTGCCGCGTTCATCGCGGCAAGCGCAGCGGCGCAGGATATCCCGACACCGCTGCGCAACTCTACGTCTTTACGGTGTCTCAACCGACCAGATGACCTCGCCGCCACTACGATAACGCACCAGCGAAAAATCGCTGCCGCTGTAGATCTGCGAGCGGCTGGCGCCTGCCGGTATCTGGATCTTCTGCTGGGGCAGCGAAACCTTGGTCGCATTGTTGCCTGCCGGCAGCACCCAGTAGGTCCCCCCTGCGTTGCCGATAATCAGCTGCACGTTTCCGAGGAGGTCGTTCACCTGCAAATAGGTAATGCCATCACGCTGGAATCCATACAGCTGCCAGCTGGGGTCCTGGCTGAGATTGACCGCAGCCGGACTGGCCTGCCCCAACCCAGCCGTAGCCAATGGCTTTCCATGAAAATCCGAGGGACCGCCCGCGATTGCCGGGGCAGCGGCAAGCATCAGAAATCCAGTAGCCGCACCAAAACATGAAAATCGCACAGTGACCTCCAGGTCGAAGTTGAAATCGAGAACCTCCAGCTGATACTAACCGCTTCCCATCTGAGCAATGGGCCAAACGACGAACACGGACGTTTTCGTCCTAAAGTTACACCCGAAACCGCCGCTATCCGTGCCGAGCCCCTCCCTCGTGAGCCACCGCATCATGCCCATGCTGCCGCAGGCCGCCGTCGATGGCGACCTGGCCGATCCGCTGCCGCAGCGGATCCTGCTGGTCGAAAACTCCCGTGCCTTCACCGGCATGCTGCGTGAGGCGATCGAGCAGCGCCTGGAACTGCCGGTGGTGATTGCCTCCACCCTGGCCGAGGCCGACCGCCTGCTGAGCCAAGGCGGCGGCTGGTTCCTGGTACTGACCGGGCTGGTGCTGGCCGATGGCGACCGCGATGCGGTGGTCGAGTTCTTCCTCAAGCGCGACCTGCCGACCGTGGTGGTCAGCGGCGTGTATGACGAAGACCTGCGCAAGCGCGTGCTCCAGCAGCAGATCATCGATTACGTGCTGAAGAACACCCCCGGCAGCATCGATTACCTGGTGTGGCTGGTGCAGCGGCTGGAACGCAACCGCCGCATCGCCGCGCTGGTGGTGGACGACTCGCCGTCCGCGCGCGGCTATGCCGCCGCCCTGCTGCGCATGTACGGCCATGAGGTGCACGAAGCGGCCGATGGCAACGAAGGCCTGGCCGCGATCGAGGCGCACCCGGCGATCCGCCTGGCAGTGGTCGACCAGGAAATGCCTGGCATGCAGGGCGTGGAATTCACCCGTCGCCTGCGCACCCTGCGCTCGCGCGACAAGGTGGCGGTAATCGGCATCTCCGGGAATACCGATGCCTCGCTCATCCCGCGCTTCCTGAAGAACGGCGCCAATGACTTCCTGCGAAAACCCTTTTCGCGCGAAGAATTCTTCTGCCGTGTCTCGCAGAACGTGGACCAGCTGGAACTGATCGGCACCCTGCAGGATCTGGCCACCCGCGATTTCCTCACCGGCCTGCCCAACCGGCGCTTCTTCCTGGAGCAGAGCCAGCGCCAGCTGCCGCAACTGCAGCTGCACGGCCAGTGCGTGGCGGTGGCGATGATCGACATCGATCACTTCAAGCACATCAACGACACCTACGGCCACGAGGCCGGCGACGATGCGCTGCGCGCGGTGGCCGGTGCGGTGGCCGCCCATGCGCGCGGCCAGGACCTGATCGCGCGCTTCGGCGGCGAGGAATTCTGCCTGCTGGTGCCGGACATGGAGCAGGACGAGGCACTGCTGTACTTCGAGGGGCTGCGCCAGCGCATCGCTGCGCTGGAAGTGGACATCGGCACCGCCACCCTGCGCATGACGGTCAGCATCGGCCTGTGCTGCCTGCGCCCGCAGCGCGATGCGCTGCACCGGCTGATCTCCGAGGCCGATCGCCAGCTGTACCTGGCCAAGGCCGGCGGCCGCAACCGGGTCAGCTGCACCACGGTGGCCAGCCCGCTGCGCCCACGCGAGCCCGCGCTGTCCTGACCCGCACGCTTTGATCCAGATCAACGCCGCCCGCGCAGGGCGGCTCTACAGTCGGCCCCGACATACGCATGAAGGGGAGCCGGGGATGGCACTACTGGTCTGGCAGGACGATCTGAACATCGGCATCGATGTGATCGACCAACAACACCGCCGCATCATCGAGATGCTCAACCACCTGCACGTGGCCCAGGCCAGCATGCAGCGTGCAGCGGTGGGCGAAGTGATCGACGAAGTGGTGGACTACACCATGTCGCACTTCGCGTTCGAGGAAGAGCTGATGGAAGAAGCGGGCTATCCGTTCTGTGCCGCGCACAAGCGCGTGCATGAGGTCTTCATCAAGCGCGTCTCGGAATACCGCATGCGCTTCCAGGCCGGCGAGGACATCAGCGACGAGCTGCGCACCATGCTCTCGCGCTGGCTGTTCAATCACATCCGCGGTGACGACCAGGCGTACGCCGAGCAGGTCAAGGCGCACCTGAACCAGTTCGCCCGCGAGCACCAGGGCGGCGGTTGGCTCGGCCGCACGCTCAAGCGCTTCTTTGGCTGAACCGCAGCGCGCGGCGGTGCAGTGCCACCAGCGCGCACAGCGTCGCCACCGCCGTCAGGCACAGGTAGTAGCCGACCGCGACGAGGCCGAAGCGCTCGGCCAGCCAGGTGGCCAGGTACGGGGCCGGCGCTGCACCGAGGATGCCGGCCAGGTTGAAGGACAGCGACGCACCGGTGTAGCGCACCTCCACCGGGTAGATCTCGGCCAGGAAGGTACCGCAGGGGCCGTAGGTCAGGCCCATCAGGAACAGCCCCAGGCACAGGAAGGCGGTGACCAGCCACGGGCTGTGCGGCTGGAACAGCGGTGCGAAAAGCACGCCGAAACCGACGATCAGTACGCTGGCGACGATCATCGTGCGCCGCGTGCCCCAACGGTCGCCATAGCGCGCCGACAGCGGAATACCCAGTGCGAAGAACAGCATGCCGGCCATCTGCATCAGCAGGAACTGCTCGCGGCTGTAGCCCAGTACCGCAGTGCCATGACCCAGGCTGAACACCGTCATCAGGTAGAACAGCACGAAGGTGGCGAACGCCCCGAGCGTGCCCAGCAGCATCGGCACCGGGTAATCGCGCAGCACCGTCCACATCGGCAACCGCACCGGTGCTTTGCGCTCCAGCGCCTGCTTGAAATCGGGGGTCTCGTGGATGTTCAGGCGCACCCACAGGCCAAGGCCGACCAGCAGCGCGCTGGCCACGAACGGAATGCGCCAGCCCCACTGCAGGAAGTCACCCTGGCTCAGGCAACGGCCCAGCACCAGGAAGATGCCGGCCGACAACAGGAAGCCCAGTGGCGCGCCCAGCTGCGGGAACATGCCGTACCAGGCGCGCTTGCCCGGCGGCGCGTTCTCGGTGGCCAGCAGCACCGCCCCACCCCATTCACCGCCCAGCCCCAGGCCCTGGCCGAAACGGCACAGCGCCAACAGCGCCGGCGCCCACAGCCCGATCTGCGCATGGGTGGGCAGCAGGCCGATCAGCACCGTGGACAGGCCCATGGTCAACAGCGCGGCCACCAGGGTGGCCTTGCGGCCGATGCGGTCGCCGAAATGACCGAATACCGCCGAGCCGACCGGGCGCGCGATGAACGCCACCGCGAACGTTGCCAGTGACTGCAGCAGCGCCGCCTGCTCGCTGCTGTCCGGGAAGAACAGGTGCGGGAACACCAGCACGGCAGCGGTGGCGTAGATGTAGAAATCGAAGAATTCGATGGTGGTGCCGATCAGGCTGGCCAGCAGGACACGGCGGGGAGAATTCGCAGGTGGCGCGGCAGCGGTGATCGTCGACATCGGCAATACAGGTTGCGGTGGATCGACCGATTCTGCCACGGGCCGGTGGCCACACGCAGCGATGGTTTCAGCCGACACCGATGCCAACGAAAATTTTCTGGACACCCGCTAGGCTGCGCCACCGGTCCCTGCATGGATGCCTTGCCGATGGCTGCAGTTGCGTTGTCGTGGTCCGATTCCCCGAAGCTGCCGCCGATGACGGCGTGGCTGGTGGTACTACTGGTGCACGGCCTGATGGCGGTGTGGTTGTGGGGCACGGCCCGGATCGTGCTGCGCGGTGACGATGGCGCACGGATCTCGCTGCGCTGGCTGCCACCGGAGCTGCCGGCGCCGGCGCCCTTACCTCCGGCGTTGTCGTCCACACCGGTGACGCCCCCGGCTGCGGCAGTGAAGCCCCGCCCGGCCCCGGTTGCGTCGGCAGAAGCCGCCGTGCCTGCGACGGAGGCGCCGACGGCTTCGGCACCGCTGATCCTGGGGCTGCCTGCGGGCAGTATCGACGGTGTCGATGGCATCAGCGCCGCAGGTGTTGCCCCGCGCCTGATCGGTCGCCGCGAGGTACATCCCGCGTTCGCACCGCGTCGCAACTACTTCCGCATCCGCCGGCAGATGACCCCGGAGCAGATCGTGCACGGTGTGGCGCAGCTGCTGGGGCTGTGGCCGCCGGGGTACATCGTCGACCCGTGCGAACTGGGGAAGCAGGACATGGACTATTTCCAGAATGCCGTTGAGAAGGACGACCGGGACCTGCTGCGCGCGGCGGTGCTGCAGGTGAGCGCGCGTTGCCGGTAGCTCGATGGCTGTCTGCCTTCTGTAGAGCCGAGCCATGCTCGGCTGCTCTTTGCGAAAAGCAGCCGAGCATGGCTCGGCTCTACAAGGAGCGAATGGCCGTCCGGCAAGCGCGTTGTTACAACTGGATCCAGGTGGCCTTGAGCTCGCTGTACTTGTCAAACGCGTGCAGCGATTTGTCGCGCCCGTTGCCGGACTGCTTGTAGCCACCGAACGGGGCGGTCATGTCACCACCATCCCAGCCATTCACCCACACGCTGCCAGCGCGCAGTCGCCGCGCAACACGGTGGGCCCGGGCCAGGTCGCGCGTCCATAGACCTGCCGCCAGCCCATAGCGGCTGTCATTGGCCACGCGAACCGCCTCGGCTTCATCCTCGAAACCAAGCACCGCCAGCACCGGCCCGAATACTTCCTCGCGCGCCAATGCCTGGTCCGGATGCACTTGGTCGAACACCGTGGGCTGCACATAGCAACCGCCCGCCGCCACCTCGGCCCGATGGCCACCCAGCAGCAGACGAGCGCCCTCGCCTTCGGCACGCGCGATATCGGCCAGCACCTTGTCCACGTGCGCGGCGTCGACCAGCGCACCCATTGGTGCATCGGCGTCCAGTGGATGCCGGGGCTGCATGTGCTGGCCGTAGGCAATCACCTGGTGCACGAAGTCCTCACGGATCGAGCGCTGTACCAGCAGCCGTGAACCGGCGGTGCACACTTCGCCTTGGTTGAAGAAGATGCCCTGCGCCACGCTCTTGGCTGCTGCGTCCAGGTCCGGTGCGTCGGCGAACACCACGTGCGGGCTCTTGCCGCCGCATTCCAGCCAGACCCGCTTGAGGTTGGACCGCCCCGCATACTCCAGCAGCTTTGCGCCGGTGGCGGTGGAACCGGTGAAGGCCAGCACGTCCACGTCCATGTGCAGTGCCAAGGGCTCGCCCACGCGCACGCCATGGCCGGGCAGCACGTTCAGCACCCCCTCCGGCAGGCCCGCCTCGGCGGCCAGCGCCGCCAGCCGCAATGCACTCAGGGGCGAACGCTCGGACGGCTTGAGCACCACCGAATTGCCCATCGCCAGTGCCGGGGCGATCTTCCAGCAGGCCATCAGCAGCGGGAAATTCCACGGCACGATCGCCGCCACCACGCCTGCGGCCTCGCGCGTGACCAGGCCCAGCTCATGCGGTCCGGTAGGTGCGATTTCGCCATACAGCTTGTCCACTGCCTCGGCAGTCCAGGTCAGGCAGCGCACCACGCCGGGCAGGTCGATACGGCGTGCATCGCGCACCGGCTTGCCCATGTCCAGGGTTTCCAGCAGGGCAAGCTCGTCGGCGTGTTTTTCCACCAGCCCTGCCAGGGCCAACAACACGCGCTTGCGATGGGCCGGGCTCGCCTGCGACCAGTGGCCCGCATCGAAGGCACGCCGCGCCGCCAGCACTGCGCGCTCCACGTCCTGTGCGTCGCAGTCGGCAACCGTCGCCAGCACGCGGCCATCAATCGGACTGATGCAGTCGAAGCGCGCACCGTGGGCAGCATCGACGTAGCGGCCATCGATGAATGCCTGGGTCGGCATCGACAGCTGCTGGGACAGCGCCTGCCAGTGGCTGCGGTCGGGAAAGTCGGCCATGTGCGGCTCCTCGGAACAGTTTCCCCGGTTATACCGGCGTGGCCGCGACTCCGCCGTGACGCGGCTGCGCTACATTCCCCCTATCGGACCCGATGGAGCTGGCATGAAGCGTCCCGCGAGCGACCTGCACGATCTGGCGACCCGGCGCCCCGAGTCACTTGAGGCGTACTGGATGCCATTCACCGCCAACCGCCAGTACAAGGCAGCGCCGCGTGTGCTGGTGCGTGCCGAGGGCATGCACTACGAAGATGTCGACGGCCGCCAGATCCTCGATGGCACGGCCGGCCTCTGGTGCTGCAACGCCGGCCACGCGCGGCCGCGTATCGTCGAGGCCATCGTCGAGCAGGCGCGCACGCTCGACTACTCGCCAGCCTTTCAGATGGGCTCGCCGCCGGCATTCGCGCTGGCGCAGCGGCTGGCCGCACTGGCGCCTGCCCCGCTGAACCATGTGTTCTTCACCAGCTCCGGTTCCGAGGCGGTGGATACCGCGATGAAGATCGTGCTGGCCTACCACCGCCAGCGCGGCGAGGGCCAGCGCACGCGCTTCATCAGCCGCGAGAAGGCCTACCACGGCGTGGGTTTCGGTGGCATGGCGCTGGGCGGGCTGCCCAACAACCGCCGGGCGTTCGGCCTGCAGCTGGGCGGCGTGGACTACCTGCGCCACACCCTGGACCTGCAGCGCAACGCGTTCAGCAAAGGCCTGCCGCGCCAGGGCGCTGAACTGGCCGACGACCTGGAGCGGCTGATCGCGCTGCACGATGCCTCGACCATCGCGGCGGTGTTCGTCGAGCCCATCGCCGGGTCCGCCGGGGTGATCCTGCCGGCGCCGGGCTATCTGCAGCGCCTACGCGAACTCTGCGACCACCACGGCATCCTGCTGGTGTTCGACGAGGTCATCACCGGCTTCGGCCGGGTCGGCATGTCGTTCGCCGCCCAGCGCTTCGGGGTCACTCCGGACCTGCTGACCTTCGCCAAGGCGGTCAGCAATGGCGCGGTACCGCTGGGCGGCGTGCTGGCCAGCGACGCCGTGCATGCCACGCTGATGCAGGCACCGCCGCAGGCCATCGAACTGTTCCACGGCTATACCTATTCCGGCCACCCGCTGGCCTGTGCGGCCGCACTGGCCACGCTGGAGGTCTACGCCGAGGAACGCCTGTTCGAACGGGCCATCGAACTGGGCGAGTACTGGCAGGAACGGCTGCATGCGCTGCAGGGCCTGCCCAACGTGATCGACATCCGCAACTTCGGGCTGGTCGGCGCGGTCGAGCTGGCGCCGCGCCGCGATACTCCCGGCAGCCGTGGCTATGAGGTGTTCCGGCGCTGCTTCCAGGACGGCCGGCTGCTGGTGCGCTGTACCGGTGACATCATCGCGCTGTCGCCGCCGCTGATCGTGGACAAGGCGCAGATCGACCAGATCACCGGCACGCTGGGCGAGATGATCCGGGCCACCGCCTGAGCCCTGGCCGGCGCTGGCGAGCGGGTACAATGGGCGGTTCCGCTCCCGCTCGCTGCCGTGCCCATGGATATCGTCGTCAAAGAAGAACTCAAGGCCTACATCGACCCGCTGACCGCGGACGAACATGACGCGCTGGAACGCAGCATCCTGGCCGAAGGTTGCCGCGATGCACTGGTGCTGTGGGGTAACGTGCTGGTCGATGGTCACAACCGCTTCGGCATCTGCCAGAAGCACGGCCTGCCGTTCAACACCGTGCAGAACACCCGCTTCCAGAGCATGGAAGACGTACACCTGTGGATGATCGAACAGCACCTGGGCCGCCGCAGCGTGTCCGACTTCCAGCGCGGCGTGCTGGCGCTGCGCAAGCGCGACATCCTGGCCGCCCGCAAGCAGGTCGAGCAGGCGCAGCTGCAGCGCGAGAGCGACGGCACCGCCGAAGCCGTCGAGGACGCCGGTGAGGACAGCCCGCCGTGGGAACCGGCACCGAAGATCAGCCGCGCCGAGCTGGCCCGCGAAGCCAAGCTGAGCACCAGCCAGGTCGGCATGATCGAGCGCATCCACGCCCAGGCTGCGGCCGAGGTGGTGGAAGCGGTGAAGGCCGGCATGATCTCGATCAGCGCCGCTGCGGCCGTGGCCGACCTGCCGGAAGAAGAGCAGCGCGCCGCCGCCGCCGGTGGCAAGGACGAGCTGAAGCAGGCTGCCAAGCGCGTGCGCGAGTCCAAGCGCAAGCCGCGCGCGCCGAAGCCGGAGCCGGCCGAGATGGACTTCGCGGAAGCGGACGAGGACGAGATCGCCAGCCGCGATGCCGAAGTGCTGTCGGCGCTGGAACAGCTGGGTGAGGATGCACCGGCCCTGCGCCGTCGCGTGGTTGCCCTGACCCGCGAGAACGACACCCTGCGCGCGCAGCTGGCCGCGCTGCGTAAACAGCTCGAAGCACTGTAACGGTCGCGTCACGCCGCTGTAGAGCCGAGCCCGTGCTCGGCTGCCCTGCGCGCGTCAAACAGCTGCCGAGCATGGGCTCGGCTCTACAGGCAGGCGTCACCAGGCTGCGGTTAGACTCGTGCAATGACGCCTGCCAACGATCCGCGCCGCGCCCAGCTGCGGCGCCTGAAAGCCCTCGCGCTGGGCCTGCTGCTGTTGATGCTGGCCGGTTTCGCGGTCAGCCACTGGCAGGGCGAGCGCGGCGTATGGGCCTGGGTCTCCGCCTTCTGCGAAGCCGCGGCCGTGGGCGCGCTGGCCGACTGGTTCGCCGTGGTCGCGCTGTTCCGGCGGCCCATGGGCCTGCCGATTCCGCACACCGCCATCATCCCGCGCAGCAAGGAACGCATCGGCGACAGCCTGGCGCTGTTCGTGCGCGACCAGTTCCTGGAGCCGGGTGTGCTGCTGGCCAAGCTGCAGGTATTCGATCCGGCCAGCCGCCTGGGCAGCTGGCTGGCCGACCCGGCACGCTCGCGCATGCTGGCCGACATGGCCCGCGGCTGGGCGCTGCAGGCACTGGACTTCTTCGACGAAACTGCCGTGCGCCGGCAGCTGCACGGCTTCGTGGTGCAGCAGCTGCGGCAGTGGAATGCCGCCGCCACCGCCGGCGATCTGCTGGCGTTGCTGACCGCCGATGGCCGCCACCAGCGCGTGCTGGACGAGGGCCTGCAACGGCTGGGGCGCTGGCTGGAACAGCCGGAAGTGAAGGAGCGCGCCTCGCAGCTGATCGTGCGCTACATCCAGCGCGAATGGCCGACGCTGTCGAGCACGGTGAACTGGGTCAAGCCGATCGACGAGATCGGCGACAGCCTGGCCGAACGCCTGGCCCGCGCGGTGCTGGAAGAGCTGCAGCAGGTACTGGCCGAGCCGCAGCATCCACTGCGCCAGGACTACGAGACCTGGCTGCAGAGCTACGTGCAGCGCCTGCGCGAGGATCCGGCGCTGGCCGGGCGCATCGAGCAGCTCAAGCAGGAAATGATCGATCATCCGGCCCTTCAGGAGTACGTGCAGGGGCTGTGGGCGCGCATCCATGCCAGCCTGCGCGCAGACCTGCAACGCGAGGACTCGGCGCTGGTCGGCCACCTGCAGCGCAGCCTGGGCTCGCTCGGTGCCAGCCTGCAGGCCGACCCCGCCCTGCGCGAGGCACTGAACCAGCACCTGATGGAAGGTGCGCAGCGCCTGACCGGGCGCCTGCGCGAGGGCGTGACCACGCATATCGCGCAGACCGTGAAGGGCTGGGACGAGCGCCACCTGGTCGAGCAGCTGGAACTGAGCGTGGGCCGTGACCTGCAGTTCATCCGCTTCAACGGCACCCTGGTCGGCGGCCTGATCGGCCTGCTGCTGCACGCGGCAACCGTCCTTTTCCGCTTCTGAATCCCCGTGTGGATCAGCGTCTGCACGGGAGCGGGCGCCGTCACGCTTGATTAACGAAATGCGAATGCCTATCATTTGCCAATCGGTTGTACGCTTAGCCAAGCGGGGCATGGAAGCTCGCACCCACCCGCCCCTTCGCCCGTGTACATCCCCCCGACTACCGGGTCGCCCGCTCTGCGCGGGTGGCGCACCGTCGATGGGACTCGCTGGGCGACGTGCGCGGAAAGCGCGGCTGCTGCGTCTGCGCATTCCATCGCCTGTTTCGTCCTGAATGGAATCGCACCGATGGCAATGCCGCTGAACCTCCCTCGTCCCACTCTGCTGGCCCTGGCCGTGACCGCACTGATGATCGCTCCGCTGGCACACGCCGACGGCACCGCCGAATCTTCCGCGCGCACGCTGGATACCGTGAAGGTGACCGCCGACGGCGAGATTCCCAACAGCTACACGGTGAAGAACGCGCGCAGTGCGACCAGGCTGGACCTGTCGCTGCGCGAGACGCCGCAGTCGGTGACGGTGATCACCCGCCAGCGCCTGGACGACATGAGCCTGTTCTCGCTGTCGGACGTGATGGGCCAGGTGACCGGCGTCAGCGTGTCGGTCACCGACAGCGAGCGCATCAACTATGTCTCGCGCGGCTACACCATCGACAATTTCCAGATCGACGGCATGCTCAATACGTTCGGTGGCTCGGTCAAGACCAACACCGACAACGTAATCTACGAGCGCATCGAAGTGGTCCGCGGCGCCACCGGCCTGACCACCGGCGCCGGCGATCCGTCCGGCACCATCAGCATGATCCGCAAGCGCCCAACCGACTCGTTCCAGATGGGCGCCAACCTCACGGTGGGACGCTGGGACAACCGCCGCCTGGAAGCGGATCTCGGTGGTCCGGTTGCCTGGGACGGACGCATCCGTGCGCGCGTGGTCGCGGCCAAGCAGCAGAGCGATTCATTCCGTGATGTCTATTCGCTCGACAAGGATGTGTTCTACGGCATCGTGCAGGCCGACCTGAGCGACAGCACGCTGTTCGAGGTGGGCTACGAATACCAGTCGCCCCGTACCAGCGGCGTGACCTGGGGCGTGGTGCCGTACTGGGGCGCCGATGGCGCGCCAGCCAACCTGCCTCGCTCGACCAACCTGTCGGCCTCGTGGAGCGCCTGGCCGATCATGGAGAAGACCCGCTTCGCGCGGCTGGAGCAGCAGCTCGGCAACGGCTGGTCGGTGAAGGGTAACCTCAGCCACGCGTTGCGCGATACCGATGGCAGCGTCTGGTACGGCGCTGCCGGCAATCCGCGTGCCGATGGAACCGGCGTCACGGCCTACATCGCGCACTTCAACGAACACAGCACGATGGATGTGTTCGACGTCAACGTCGGTGGCCCGTTCCAGCTGCTAGGTCGCGAGCATGAACTGGTGTTCGGCCTGGGCCAGTCGGTGCGCAAGGGCGAGTCGGAAGACACGGACTCCGACTACGACGATGCCTATGCCGTGGTGCCGGACTGGCGGCACTGGACCGGCAATGTGCCGGTGCTGCCGGTGACACGCCTGGGCAGGCTGTCTTCGCAGAATGAACTGCGCCAGCGCGCAGCCTACGTTGCCGCGCGCCTGCGCCTGGCCGATCCGCTGCTGGCGGTGGTCGGCGCGCGCTACGGCAGCTGGGAAACCCGCAGCTGGGCCTATGGCTACGATGCCAATGGCAACCGCAACCGCATCACCCGCACCGGCTACCGGCCGGACGACATGCTCACCCCGTATGCCGGCCTGGTCTACGACTTCAATTCGATCTTCAGCGGCTATGTCAGCTACACCGACATCTTCAAGCCGCAGAACTATCGCGACCGCAATGGCAACTACCTGGAGCCCGTGGTCGGCAACATGTACGAAGCAGGTGTCAAGGCCGAATTCTTCGGCGGCCTGCTCAATGCCTCGGCCGCCGTATTCGAGGGCAAGCAGGACAACGTCGCCGAGATCGATGATTCGGTGCCGGTGAACTCGCTGCCCGACGGCAGCCAAGCCTACCGCTCCACCGGCAAGGGCAACAAGGTCAAGGGCTGGGAGATCGAAACCCAAGGCAGCATCGGCGAGCAGTGGAACATCTCGGCCGGTTTCGCCCACACCGTCATCCGCAACAAGGACGGCGTGCTGCAGCGGACTACCGCCCCGCAGGACACCTTCCGGCTCAACGCCAGCTGGCGCCCCGGCGGTATCGACGGCCGCTTCTGGCTGGGTGGTGGCGTGACCTGGCAGAGCCGCATCTGGAACAACAGCACCAAGCCCGATCGCAGCAAGGCCAGGATCACCCAGGACGCGTTCTACCTCGTCAACCTCGCTGGCGGCTACCGCTTCAACGAGAACTTCAGCGCCCAGCTGAACATCAACAACCTGCTGGACAAGAAGTATTTCAACAACGTCGGTTTCTACAACGGCGTGTACTGGGGCGAACCACGCAATGTCACCGTGACGCTTCGCTGGAAGCTCTGACCCTGATGGATGGCGCCGGTTCTGCGACCGGCGCCCGGCCACGGATGGCCAACCCCGGTGCGCTTCGGCGCGCCGGCCTTCTTCCTTTGAACCCTGCAGGAATGCCGTGGACCGCTCGCCCGCAACCGCCAGCCCCCGCACCTTCTTCTCCAACCCGCGCTGGGGCGTGCTGTCACGTTCGTTGGCCGCGATCTTCGGCGGCTATGCGCTGGCCTCTGTGACCAGCGTGTTCTGCGCGGTGGCGTTGCCGGGCGCGCGCGGCCAGACCGTGCTGACCGGCATGCTGCTGGCGATCCTGGTCGCCGCCTGCGCCGCACTGTGGGCATTCGCCACCCGCAGCGCGCTGCGCGCCTGGGTCGGCATCCTCGCCCCCGCCCTGCTGATGGCCGGCGTCGCGCACCTGATGGGAGCCTGGGCATGAAGAACGGATTCCGCCAGTCGATGGCCTGGCTGCACACCTGGACCGGCCTGCTGGTCGGCTGGTTGCTGCTGCTGAT
The DNA here is from genome assembly GCF_059371655.1 of Stenotrophomonas sp. YJH_SMC_17. Taxonomy (NCBI): domain Bacteria; kingdom Pseudomonadati; phylum Pseudomonadota; class Gammaproteobacteria; order Lysobacterales; family Lysobacteraceae; genus Stenotrophomonas; species Stenotrophomonas sp. YJH_SMC_17. The sequence continues at coordinate 507,030 of NZ_JCAFUU010000001.1, forward strand.
CTTCATGGCCGGCACCGCCAGCTACTACCGCGAGGAAATCAGCCGCTGGATGCGCCCGGAGCTGCCGGCCAACAACGTCAGCATCGAAGTGGCCGCGCAGCGCGCGGTGGACTACCTGCAGGCCAACGCCGGGCAGGCCGAGAACTGGTTCGTCACGCTGCCGCAGCCGCGCAACCCGGCCATGCAGATGTTCTGGCGGCTGCCGCCGGAACTGGCCGACCCCAGTCGTGGCCGCCGCGGTGGCTTCGGCGATGCCACGCTGGACCCCAACACCGGCCAGGCGTTGAAGGCGCGCGAGACCCGTGGCGGCGACTTCTTCTACCGCCTGCACTTCGACCTGCACTACATTCCGGTGCTGTGGGCGCGCTACCTGGTCGGCTTCTGCGCGATGTTCATGCTGGTGGCGATCATCACCGGCGTCATCACCCACAAGAAGATCTTCAAGGACTTCTTCACCTTCCGCAAGGACAAAGGCCTGCGTTCCTGGCTGGATTTCCACAACGTCAGCGCAGTGATGGCCCTGCCGTACCACGCGATGATCACCTACACCGGCATTGTGACGTTGATGATCATGTACCTGCCGTGGGGCGTGAAGGTGGCCTACCCGCAGGACGAGGACAAGTTCTTCTTCGAGGCCTTCGGCGGCATGCCGGAAGTGACCGCGCCGGCCGAAGGCCGCGCTGCGCCGCTGCCGATCGCACAGCTGCTGGACAGCGCACGCGCGCATTGGCACGGCGTGGAAGTGGCTGGTTTCACCGTGTCCAACCCGGGCGCAGCCAATGCGGTGATCGACATCCGCCAGCGCGATGGCAAGCGCCTGTCCACCGACACCCCGGCCGTGCGCTACGACATGATCAGCGGCGCGTTGCTGGAAGAAACACCGCCATCCGGTGGTGCCACCGCCACCCGTGGCGTGCTGTACGGCCTGCACCTGGCGCGCTTCGCCGACTGGGGCCTGCGCGCACTGTTCTTCCTGTCCGGTCTGGTGGGCTGCCTGATGGTGGCCAGCGGCGTGGTGCTGTGGGCGGTGAAGGAACGACCGAAGCATGCCAAGAGCGGGCGCACCGGCTTCGGCCTGCGCCTGGTCGATGCGCTGAACATCGGCACCGTGGCTGGCCTGCCGATCGCCTTCGCGGCGTACTTCTGGGGCAACCGCCTGCTGCCGCTGGACATCGCCGAGCGTTCCAGCGCCGAGGCCAACGTGTTCTTCTACGCCTGGGGTGCGGCGTTGCTGGCCGCCTTCATCTGGCCCAAGCGGATGATGTGGGCGTGGCAGCTGTACCTGGGCGCGGCCGCGTTCGCGCTGATCCCGGCGGTCAACGCACTGACCACCCATGCCCACCTCGGCATCACCCTGCGCAACGGAGACTGGGTGCTGGCCGGCGTCGACCTGTCGATGCTTGCATTCGGCGCGATGCTGGCGCTGTGTGGCTGGCGCATGCAGCGCTGGACGCCGCCGCTGAGTGCGGCCGAGAAGAAGAAGCGTGCGGCGGCTGAGGCTGCACCGAAGGCATTAGTAAACGCTGCGGAAGCGGCCGAAGCGGAGGCCAGCGCATGATGTTGCTGGCACTGACGCTGTCGTTCTCCGCGTTCACCGCGCTGTCGCTGGCGATGGAGAAACACCAGCACGACCTGCATGGCAAGGCCGCTGCCACACCGGCGCAACGCACGCGGTGGCGGGTGCTGGGCTGGGTGCTGCTGACGGTCGCGTTCGCACTGTGCGTGGTGGACCACGGCTGGGCAATGGGCCCGGTGCTGTGGCTGGGGGCGATGACCCTGGGTGGCATGGCGCTGTCGTTCGGGTTGTACCCGTATCGACCAACGTGGATTGCGCCGCTGGCGATCGCGCTGCCGGTGGTCGGGCTGGTGGTGGGGTTGCTGTAGCCGCAGGACGGGGTCTGCGTCATCCACGCATGGCGTGGATCTACAATGGCTGCATGGATAGCATGATGCAACGGACGGCTGGAATCGGCTTCTTTTCCCGGTTGGGTGAAACACTGCCCGCAACGGCCGGCGTCGTCGCCGTTCGGTCGCTGGCCGAAGCACTGCGGACCATCGATACCGGTGGTTTCGAATGGATGCCCACAACACTGGGCGATTCGGATCCGTTTCACGGCGCCCTGCCCCGCACCCCCGAACTGGCCGTCGCCCGACGCGAACTCAACCGGAGTTTGATGCGCGCGCTTTCGGCACTGGATCTGCCGGCACTGCGCTGCGGTGCGCATGACCTGCACCTAGTGGCGCGCGATGGAGCGATGTTCGCCTTCCGGCAACGCCTCCTGGAAACGCACCTCGGCCTGCCGGCGCACTGGGAACCCGTGCTTGCGCTGTACGAACGGGGGCATTGGCCGCTGGCCCACGCGCCGGGGCGCTTGCTGGTTCTGTAGAGCCGTCCATGCAGGGCATGGATCTACCCGGCCCACGCTCGCCGGGCATGGCCCGGCGCTACCGTTCTGCGCGCACGTGGGTAGTGCCGGCCGCTGGCCGGCATCCCCTTTCGGCTGGAATTACCCCAACCGCTTCAGTTCCCACGCGCGGTGGATGCGCGCGTTGCGCTCGAAGTCCGGGCCGATGGTGCGCGCGGTGATCTCGCGGCACTGGGCAAACTCGGCGATGGCGTTCTCTTCCAGCTTGAAGCGGCGGAAGTTGTTGGAGAAGTACAGCACGCCGCCGGGCGCCAGCCGCGCCACCGCTGCGCGCAGCAGCTTCAGCTGCTCGCGCTGCACGTCGAAGTCGTCGGCACGGGCGGAGTTGGAGAAGGTCGGCGGATCGCAGAAGATCACGTCGTACTGCCCACGGTCGCCTTCCAGCCAGGCCATCGCATCGGCCTGCACCAGCAGGTGCTGGTTGCCGCCCTGCCCGTTCAACGCCAGGTTGTCGTAGCACCACTGCAGGTAGGTCGCCGACAGGTCGACGCTGGTGGTGCTGGCGGCACCGGCCACGGCGGCCTGCACGCTGGCCACGCCGGTGTAGCAGAACAGGTTGAGGAAGCGCTTGCCACGCACCTGCTCGGCCATCATCCGGCGCAGCGGGCGGTGGTCCAGGAACAGGCCGGTATCGAGGTAATCGAACAGGTTCACCTGCAGCAGCGCGTTGTTCTCGCGCACCACGATGAACTCGTCACGCTGCTCGAAACGGCCGTACTTGCTGCCGCCCTTGCCGCGCTCGCGCGACTTCATCGAGACCTGCTCCGGCGGCACGCCGAACACTTCACGCGCGGCCGCCAGCAGTTCGTTGCGGCGGCGGCGCACGTCGTTCTCCGGAATCGCCGCCGGTGCGGCGTATTCCTGCACATGCAGGAAGGTGCGGCGCTTGCCACCGTCTTCCTCGTAGACGTCGATGGCCGCCGCGTACTCCGGCAGGTCGGCATCGTAGGCGCGGAAGCAGGTGATGTCCTCGCGGGCGCGCCAGCTCTTGAACTTCTTCAGGTTCTTGCGCAGGCGGTTGGCCACCATCTGCGCACCTTCGCTCAGCTCGCGCGGCTGTGCCGGGTCGCGGCCCGGTACGGCAATCGGGTCGCAGACGATCAGCGCGCATTCCAGCGCACCGTTGAACATCTGGTACTTCTTGCCCGCGCGCAGGCCGGTGGCGAAGGCCAGTTCGTCGTTGCCGCACAGCAGGCTGGCACGCCACTGCGGCACGGCCTTCTGCAGGGCATTGCCCAGTGCGCGGTACAGCGCCGGATCGGCGGCCAGGCGCTCGTCGTACGGCGGGTTGCAGACCACCGCGCCGATCTCCTGTTCGGGCGCAGCCAGGTCAGCCACGTCGGCACGGGTGAAGCGGATCGCGTGGGCGACGCCCGCCACTTCCGCATTCTCGCGTGCCGCCTGGATCGCGGTCGGGTCGATGTCGCTGCCGTGGATGACCGGCTTCAGCGCAGCCAGGCCAGCAGCTTCGCGGTCACGCGCTTCACTCTGGATCGCCTTCCAGGCGGCCTTGTCGAAGCCCAGCCAGCGGCTTGGCGGCAGGCTGCCATGGCGCATCAGGCCGGGAGCCACGTCGGCGGCCATCAGCGCGCCTTCGATCAGCAGCGTGCCGCTGCCGCACATCGGGTCCAGCAGGCCCCCCCCGGCGGCGTGCAGGCGCGGCCACTGCGCGCGCAGCAGCAGCGCGGCGGCCAGGTTCTCCTTCAGCGGTGCCTCATGGGCGGCGCCACGCCAGCCACGGCGATGCAGCGGGCCACCGCCGAGGTCGATCGACAGCGAGGCACGGCCCTTGCGCAGCGACAGGTTGACGCGCACGTCCGGCAGGTCGGTGTTGACCGACGGGCGCTCCAGGCCTTCATCGCGCATGCGGTCGACGATGGCGTCCTTGATCCGCTGCGCGGCGAAACGCGCATGGGTGATCTTGTCGCCGGACACGTGCGCGTCCACCGCCAGGGTCATTTCCGGCTTGATGTGCTCGTGCCACGGCAGCGCACGCACGCCGTCGTACAGCGCCTGTTCGTCCGGGCACTCGAATTCGTCGATCGGCCACAGCACACGGCTGGCCAGGCGCGACCACATCACGATCCGCAGCGCCTGCTCCAGTTCGCCCTCGGCGTTGACGCCGGCAATGGTGGCAGTGGCCTTGCCAAGGCCCAGGGCCGACAGTTCGTCGGCAAGCAGGTATTCCAGGCCCTTGGCGCAGGAGACGAAGAATTTCACGGGATCGGTTCGCAGGTGGTCGGGCGCGGCACAGGGGCCGGGCCGGTCGGAAAGGAGGGCCGTAGGGACGGCCAGCAGGCCCGCGCCGGGGGCGCCGGGGCTGCCATTGTAGTCAATGCGGGCGGGCGCGCCGTGCGCCCGGGCTTCACAGTTGCCGCAGCAGGCGCTCGAAGGCCTGCGCGGCGGCCTCCACATGGTGTTCCAGGCGGTGGCCGTCATCGACCAGCAGCAGCTGCGCGGCGCGCGCCTGCGCCCAGGCGATCACCCCGGCGGCCGGGACCACGTCGTCATGCCAGGCCTGCACCACCGTGGTCGGCACGGCGGCGGCATCCAGCGCCGGCATCGGGCCCATGGTGGTCGGCGGCACCATCAGGAACAGGCCTGCCACCGGCACCTGCAACGAAGCGATGGCGGAGATGTAGGCGCCCAGGCTGGAACCGGCCAGCACCACCGGGCCCTGCCGGGCGGCAAGGGCGGCGCGCTCGACCAGGCGGCGCAGGCGGGTCGGCACGTCGCCTACCCGGCTGACCTCGCTCATCGCGTCCAGGTCGGTGTAGTCGGGGCGCTCGTGGGTCCAGCCCAGGCGCTCGGCAACCTCGGCCAGCGCGGTGACCTTGGTCGCTTCCGGGCCACTCTCGAAGCCGTGGGACAGGATGCAGTGGCCGCGGCTCACGCGCCGGCTCCGTGCGCGCGGTTCGACAAGGAAAGGGAAGGCAGGTTCATGACGCAATGCTAGCATCGCCGGATGCCCAACCCGCTCCTGCCCGGCCTGCAGCTGCAGCCCCTGCCCTACCAAGACCGTCTGCCACTGCGCGACCCGGCCACGCTGGAGATGGTGGTGATCCACTGCACCGAGCTGCCCGACCTGGCCATGGCGCGCGAGTACGGCGAGCGTGTGCTGTACGACAGTGGTGCCGGCAACAGCGGGCATTTCTACATCGACCGCGATGGCCGCGTGGTGCAGTATGTGGCGCCCGAGCGCGTGGCGCATCACGTGCGCGGCATGAACGCGCATACGCTGGGGATCGAGCTGGTCAATACCGGGCGCTATCCGGCCTGGTTCGACAGTCGCCACCAGGCGATGGACGAGGCGTACACCGAGGCGCAGCTGCAGGCACTTGAGCAGCTGCTGCTGGCGCTGGTGGCGCGCTATCCGTCGCTGCGGCGTATTGCCGGGCATGACCAGCTGGACCTGGAACAGGTGCCGGCCAGTGATGATCCGGCGCTGACGGTGGCACGCAAGCGTGACCCGGGGCCGTTGTTCCCGTGGGCGCGGGTGCTGGCGAAGGTGCCATTGCAGCCGGTTGGGTGAGGGTTTGCAGGGCTGCGCCCTGCACCCGCAGAAGCAACGTCAACGTCAAGAGCTCGCATTCCGAGGGATGGCGGGGTGGGTCCGGTTGCGGGGGACGCCGTAAAACCGTCCCTGGAGGCTTGGCCGCGGCATCCATGCCGCGGACACCCCCGCAACCGGACCCACCCCGCCTTCGACAGATTTCTGCCGCTGTTGGTGGGTGCCGACCGTTGGTCGGCACGGAGTCGGATCGATCGGAGGGTGCCTTTGTAGAGTCGAGCCGCGCCCCATGACCTGCGGGCGCCGATGATTTGAACGCATCGCCATGCGCGTGGAGCCGGCCGCTCGGCTCTGGAGAGGCTCCGCGCTCGACTGCTCTTTGCGTGGATACCGAGACGATAGGGTCAGGCGCCGGTGGCGACCGGGCGGCTGCTGTCGCTCACCCACCCGCTCCAGGAATCGGCATAGATGCGTGCGCCGCTCAGGCCTGCGCTTTCCATCGCCAGCAGCAGGTGGCAGGCAGTCACGCCGGAGCCACACATCAGCACCACCTGCTCTGGATCGCGGTTGCCGATCACGCCCTGCAGTTCGGCGCGCAGCTCCTGTGCGTCGCGCAGTCGGCCATCGAGCACGTTCAACGCGAACGGCCGATTGACCGCGCCCGGCACGTGGCCGGCAACCGGGTCGACGGGCTCCACTTCGCCGCGGAAACGTTCGCCCGCGCGTGCGTCGACCAACCAGCCCGGTGCATGTTTCAGGCGCGCGGTGATTTCATCGGCGTTGGCGATCTGGGTGGTGTCGAAGCGGCCCGGGTAGGCCGGCAGCGCGGTCACTTCAGCCTGGCCGCTTTCCAACGTATGGCCGGCGGCCTGCCAGGCGGCAATGCCGCCGTCGAGCACGGCAACCTTGCTGTGACCAATCAGGCGCAGCAGCCACCACAGGCGCGAGGCGGCCATGCTGCCGTCGCTGCCGTCGTACACCACCACCTGGGTATCAGGACCGATGCCCCACTGCCCCAGCGTTGCGGCAAAGGCGTCGCTGTCCGGCAGTGGGTGGCGACCATGGCCGACGCGCGACAGATCGGACAGGTCACGATTCAGATCGGCATACACCGCACCCGGGATATGACCTGCCAGATACTGGCTGCTTCCCGCCTGCGGGTCGGCCAGCGAGGAGCGCGCATCCACAACGCGCACCGCGGTGCTGGCGGTGGCGCGCGCGTCCACCACCCGGATGCCCTCGCCCAACGCGGCGGCCAGGGTGGCGACATCGACCAGGGTGGTCCATGGCGGATCGATCAGGTTCATTGCACTTGCTCCAGGCGGCGACGCAGGTTGTAGAGAATGGCCGCGGTCGCTCCCCAGATGCGCTGGCCGGGCCAGCCGTATTCGAGGACGTGGCGGATGCGGCCGCGATGGTTGATTTCGACCTGGCGCAGGTTGTCGGCGGCCATGAGGTAGTCCAGCGGCACCTCGAACACCTCGGCCACTTCGCTGGGCTGCGGTACCGGCACGAAGTCCGGATCAACCACCGCCACCACCGGGGTGACCCGGTAGCCGGTGATCGTCACGAAGGGATCGAGATACCCCAGCGCCTGCACCTGGCCAGGCGCCAGTGCGATTTCTTCCTGGCTCTCGCGCAGGGCAGCCGCCAGCGCGTCGCGGTCATCGGGTTCCGTGCGGCCACCAGGGAAGCCAACCTGGCCACCATGGGTGCGCAGCGTCTCGGTGCGACGGGTGAGGATCACCTGCGCGCCATTGGCGCGTGGCACGATGCCGGCCAGCACCGCCGCTTCCACCGGTGGTCCCGGTGGTAGCAGGTCGATCAGCTCACTGCGGTTCCAGCCATCGCCGGCCGGTGGAACGGCCAACGGATGCAGCGCGCGCATCAGGCGCTCGTGGTCGGCCAGCGAGCCGCGCAGTGACTGCTGAAGCTGCGCGCGCAGCGGTTGCACGCGATGCAGGATGCCACTGCGTTCGTCGTTGCTCATCGACGACCACCGTGCGATTTCATCGATATGCCGCCCGCAGCCGGTGCACTGCCGGTGCGGATCCAGCGTGCACACTCCGATGCAGGGACTTGCGACAACACGCGCCGTTTCTTCCATTGTTTGCACCCAGCAACAGTAGCGCGATTGGGCGTGATTTGCGCGGGTGGCCGAGACGGACGGTAGAGTCGACTGTCAGTCGACTCGCGCGCGAAGCGCGGGCGTTTCCCCGATGTGCCCCAAAAGCAGTCGACTGACAGTCGACTCCAACGTCAGGGACTGCGCAAACAAAAACGCGCCGGTGGGATCACCGGCGCGTTTCGTCTACGGCTTCGATTTACTTGACGCTGACCAGCTTGATCTCGAACTGCACAGCCACGTTCGGCGGGAACGGGGTGCGCGGGTCGGCACCGTAGGCCTGGTCCGGCGGCAGGGTGACTTCCCACTTCGAGCCTGCCGGCATCTGCAGCAGGGTCTCGCGCATGGCCTTCATTTCGACTTCGCTGACCTTGATCGACGGGATCTGCTGGGCCGGGCGGGCTTCGGTCGGGCGCTGGCCGTACGGGAACGGACCGGCCACTTCCAGCTGCACGGTGCTGGCCTGGGTCGGCTTGGCACCCTTGCCGGCTTCGATCACGCGGTACTGGACGCCGCTCGGCAGCGACTGCACGCCGGCCTTGGCCTTGTTCGCCGCGATGAACTGATCGCTCTTGGTCTTGTTTTCGGCAGCAGCCTTTTCGTACTCGGCCTTGGCAGCCTGGGCACGGCCCTGCTCGCGCTTCTGGAACGCTTCAACGGCCGGCTTCAGCTGCTCGGCGGTGATCGCCGGCTGCTTCTTGGCGTAGGCGTCCTGCAGGCCCTTCACCACCGAGTTGATGTCCAGCTGCTCACCACGACCGGTCAGCTCCGCCAGGTTGTTGCCGTAGTCGTAACCGAAGTAGTAGCTCAGCTTGCCCTTTTCGGACGAAACGTCCTGGGCGAAGGCATTGCCCGTCAGGGCCAGGGCCGCGACGGCGACCGCGATAGAACGCAACTTCATCAAACAGTTCTCCAGGGGTGGTAACTCAGGGACGTTCTGCGCCGCCCTGAGGCGACGGGTTAGGATAACGGGCGCAACGTGTAACCGCTACTCACGATGCAGGCTATGACCCGTCTGCGTTTGCAGAGTTCAATATCACTTTTTTTTAACGTTCCAGGAGTCTCCCGTGGCCGATGCCCTGATCGCTGTCGCCGACGACGGCGCCATCCGCACCGTGACCGTCCAGCGCCCGGACAAGCTCAACGCCCTCAATGCCGCGACCCTGCAGGCCTTGGCCGAGGCCTTCAGCGCCGCCGCCGCAGACCCTGAGGTGCGCGTGGTAGTGCTGACCGGTGCCGGTCCGAAGGCCTTCGTGGCCGGCGCCGACATCGCGGAGATGAACACACTCAGCGCGGTTCAGGGACGTGATTTCTCGCTGCTGGGCCAGGCCCTGATGCGCCAGATCGAACGCATGCCCAAGCCGGTCATCGCCCGCGTGAACGGTTTTGCCTTGGGCGGCGGGCTGGAGCTGGCCATGGCCTGCCACCTGCGCATCGCCGCCGATACCGCCAAGGTCGGCCAACCGGAGATCAACCTCGGCCTGATTCCCGGCTTTGGTGGCAGCCAGCGCCTGCTGCGCCTGTGCGGCCGCGCCGCCACCCTGGAGCTGTGCCTGCTGGGCGCACCGATCAACGCGGCGCGTGCCCTGGAACTGGGCATCGTCAACGAGGTGGTGCCGGCCGACGCGCTGGACAATCGCGTGAATGACATCGCCCGCCAGCTGGCACGATCGGCGCCGCTGGCCCTGCGCGGCCTGCTCGATGCGGTGCACGTGGGCGGCGAATGCAGCCTGGAGGCCGGGCTGGAATACGAAAGCGCGCAGTTCGGCCTGCTGTTCGCCACCGAGGACATGCGCGAGGGCACCAGCGCCTTCCTGCAGCGCCGCCCGCCGGCCTTCCAGAACCGCTGACGCCATGGCATCCCGACCCAACCCCGCGCAGCTGTTCGCCCGGGTCCAGGCAGACGATCTTGACGGCGCCCTGCAGGCCGGCCTGATGGACTATGCCGTCCGCGCCGGCGACGCGCAGCTGCTGCCCGGCCACCCGGAACTTCCGCAGCGGTTGCAGCAGGCCCAGCAGCAGCTTCAGACCGCCTGGGCGGCCCGCGAACGCTACCGCGCCCGTGCGGTGCGGCTGGCCCGCCGGGAAGCCGAACGCGACGCACGGCGCACGCCGGCCCCGGCGCCGGACGTGAAACCTGCCCTGCCCGCCGCGGCGGCCGCCATCCTCGCCCGGGCCAAGGCCCGCGCCAGCGGCAAGGAGCAGTAATGGCCACCACGAAGAAGACTGCGCGCGCCCCGGCGCGGCGTGGCGGCACGATGCCGCGCGCCGACGTGGTGGAGATGTTCACCCGCCTGCGCGAACTCAATCCGCACCCGAAGACCGAACTGGAATACAGCTCGCCGTTCGAGCTGCTGGTGGCGGTGGCGTTGTCGGCGCAGGCCACCGATGTCGGCGTCAACAAGGCCACGCGCCGCCTGTTCCCGGTGGCCAATACGCCGGCGAAGATCCTCGCGCTTGGCGAGGATGGGCTGAAGCAGTACATCGCCACCATCGGCCTGTTCAACGCCAAGGCCAAGAACGTGATCGCCACCTGCGCGGTCCTGCTGGAAAAACATGGCGGTGAAGTGCCACGCGATCGCGACGCACTGGAAGCGTTGCCGGGCGTCGGCCGCAAGACCGCCAACGTGGTGCTCAACACCGCGTTTGGTGAGCCGGTGATGGCGGTCGACACGCATATCTTCCGCGTCTCCAACCGTACCGGGCTGGCCCCCGGAAAGAACGTGCGCGAAGTGGAAGACAAGCTGGTGAAGGTGATTCCCGCCGAGTTCCTGCTCGACGCGCATCACTGGCTGATCCTGCACGGGCGTTATGTGTGCAAGGCGCGCAAGCCGGATTGCCCGGGCTGCGTCATCGCCGATCTGTGCCGGTTCAAGGAAAAGACCACGGCCGAGACGTGACGCAGTCTCTGTTGTGAACAGACGAAGACGGCGGGCACAAGGCCCGCCGTCTGTATCTCAGGACAAGCGTGCTTCAGGAGATCAGAACGACAGGTCGCCCCAGACGCCGAATTCCTTGGTCTTGTCGTTCTTCTTGTCGCCGGCGTTGGCCAGGTGGGTGTACTTGTACACGGTCGACAGCTTGAGGTTCTTCATGACCGGGAATTCGACGCCGACGTTCCAGTACTTGTCGCTCAGGGTCGGGTCCAGGGTCTTGCTGACGTCGGTGTCATCGTAACGACCGAACACGTTGATGCCTCCGTCGGTCACGCGCACGCTGCCCCACACCGACCAGCCGCTGGTCTTGTCGGTGGCAACGGTCAGCACGTTGTTGAGGTTCTTGGCCTGGAAGTACTCGCCACCGACGCGGAAGTTGCTGTCGGCGTAGGCCACCATCGCGTTGGCGCGGGTATAGGTGTTCTCGGCGCTCTGGATGTCGGTTTCCTTGCCCAGCTTGCCGCTGTAGCCGCCGACGGCCACCACGAAGTTCTCGTTCGGGGTGTAGGCGACGCGGCCTTCCACGTCCATGCCCTTGCTGCGGGTCGGGTTCTTGTAGCCGGCGCCGGACACGACCGACACGGCGTAGTTGAAGTTGTTGCCCAGGTTGCCGAAGCCATGCAGGCCCCAGTCGGACGAGTTGCCGTACTTCAGGCGATCGGTCAGGGTGTTCTCGACATAGCGCATGCCGTAGAACTTCTCGACGTATGGGATCCACGGCATGTCGGCGGCACCGACGCGCAGGTTGAAGGCCGGGTCGAAGCTGCCCTGCACGTAGGCCTTCTTGACGAACAGTTCGGTGTTGCCGATGGCCGAGCTGTACTGGAAGTCGGTGGTCAGGTTCGCCGACCAGATGTCGTTGAACTTGTGGTCGACGGTCAGGTAGAAGCGCTTCACGTCCAGACCGGTGCCGCTGGCAGCGGTGTCCTTGCCGTTGCTGGTCTTGTCGATGTTGGTCAGGTCGAAGAACATGCGACCGCCGATCTTGTTGTCATTGACCAGCTTGGCCAGCTTGTCGACGCTGGTCTGGGTCTTCTGTGCACCTTCCAGCGCCTGCGCCTGGGTGATGTTCACTTCGGACTGCGCGTCGGACTGCGCCTGCAGTGCCTGCGAATCGTTCTGCAACTGCTGGACCTGGGCCTGCAGCGCGGCGATCTGTGCCTGCAGCTGCTGCAGCTGTGCCTGGGATACGCCCGAGCTGGCGGGGGCTGCGAAGGCGTCGGCGGAAACCAGACCGAGGCTTGCAACGACCGCGGCGGCGAGCAAATGGGAACGCATTTTGGATCTCTCCAGAGGGTTGGAATGGCTTGGGCAGAACGCCACGCCGGCAGGCCGGTCAAGCGTTTTGCGAACGTTCCGTTAAAACCATGACAGTCGAATGACAAACTGCGCACCAGACACAGGTTTCTTCGTGCGGTCATGCGGACGACGCATTTGCGCCGGCAGCTGTGTCAAGGCCTTGCGGCACATGGCGTGATGTATCCGCTTCAAGGTGCAGCGCGGCGCTGTGCGGCCACGTGCCGGCGATGACATCGCTGCCGGATGCGCATTACCCGTATGCACGCGCATCGGCGCTGAGGCTTCGACCACGACATAGCGAGGGTGGCGGTGCGCTTGCCTGCGCACGTGGAGCGCGCGCGAAACCTTCACGGGCTCCGCCGCAACGGCTGCGGGCAACGCTGTAACGGTTGCGTCATACAACGGTCCCTGCGCTGTCATCGAACCGTTATGGAATGTGCGCCGGGCGGGTAACCCCGCATCCCAATCAACCCAGGAGCCACCCCGTGATCCACGCCTTCAAGTCGCGCGTTGCCGTTGCCGTCTTCGCAGCGTCGTCCGTGTTCGCCGCCAACGCCGCTGAAATCACCGGCGCGGGCGCCTCGTTCATCTACCCGGTGATGTCGAAGTGGTCGGCCGACTACAACGCCGCCACCAGCAACAAGGTCAACTACCAGTCGATCGGCTCCGGCGGTGGTATCGCCCAGATCAAGGCCAAGACTGTTGATTTCGGCTCCTCCGACGCCCCGCTGAAGCCGGAAGAACTGGCCGCTTCGGGCCTGGCCCAGTTCCCGTCGGTGATCGGCGGCGTGGTGCCGGTGGTCAACGTGGCCGGCATCGCCCCGGGCGCGCTGAAGCTGGACGGCACTGTGCTGGCCAACATCTTCCTGGGCAAGATCAAGACCTGGAACGACCCGGCCATCGCCGCGCTGAACCCGGGCGTGACCCTGCCGAGCGCCAAGATCACCGTCGTGCACCGTTCGGACGGTTCGGGCACCACCTTCAACTTCGTCAACTACCTGTCCAAGGTCAGCCCGGAGTGGAAGAGCTCGGTCGGTGAAGGCACCTCCGTCCAGTGGCCGGCCGGCATCGGCGGCAAGGGCAACGAAGGCGTTGCCGCTTACGTGAAGCAGATCAAGGGCGGCATCGGCTACGTCGAACTGTCCTACGCGCTGCAGAACAAGCTGTCGTACACCGCGATGAAGAATGCCGCCGGCAAGTTCGTGCAGCCGAGCGACGCTTCGTTCGCCGCGGCCGCCGCCAGCGCCGACTGGGCCAGCGCCAAGGACTTCTACCTGGTGATGACCAACGCCCCGGGCGCCGAGTCCTGGCCGATCACCGCCACCAACTTCATCCTGGTGCACAAGAAGCCGAAGAACGCCGCCAACGGCAAGGCCACCCAGGAGTTCTTCCGCTGGGTCTACAAGAGCGGCGACGCCCAGGCCCGCCAGCTGGACTACGTGCCGCTGCCGGACAGCCTGGTCCGCCAGATCGAGACCTACTGGTCGCAGAACCTGAAGTAAGCGTTCCCCCGCAGGAACGGGGTCGGCGGGTCCTCTCTCCCCCGCCGATCCCACCCGGGCGCGAGATCCTCGAGATCTCGCGCTCTTTTTTTTGAGGCTGGTCGTGAAGAGCGTTTTGCGCCTTCGCAGTTCCATGGGGAGTCGGTGGGGTCATGGAAGGCAGGAGCAAAGGCAGGAGCGCTTGTAGAGCCGAGCCCACGCTCTGCTGCTTTTGGCTTGGCCTCGCGCGCGCTGCCGGGCGTTGGCTCGGTTCCAGCTTGCACCTGTCGTCACATCGGTGCGCAGATCCGGCGTCTCCGGGGCCCTGCCAGGGCCCGGCCAACCCCGTGAAACCCTTGTCAGAACGTGATCCAGGACACCTCTGTCATGGTCGTAATACGGCTGTAACAAAAACATCATTTCATAGCCGCATCCGCCGACCACGTCGGCTCTTCCCCGCTATGGAGTGACCATGAAACTGCACTCGGCCGGCCTTGCCGCCCTTTCCCTGGCCATCGCCCTGGGCCTGTCGGCCTGCGGTGGCGACAAGCAGGCCGCGCAGCAGCCGGCTGCCGACGGTGCCGCCGCTCCGGCCGCCGCCGGTGCCAAGGTGACCGCCGAAGTGTCCGGCGCCGGCGCGTCCTTCATCTTCCCACTGGTCTCCAAGTGGTCGGCTGACTACAACACCAGCACCGGCGCCAAGATCAACTACCAGTCGATCGGCTCCGGCGGCGGCATCGCCCAGATCAAGGCCGGCACCGTCGATTTCGGTTCGTCCGACAAGCCGCTGAGCAGCGAAGAGCTGGCCCAGGCCGGCCTGGCGCAGTTCCCGTCCGCCATCGGCGGCGTGGTGCCGGTGGTCAACATCGAAGGCCTGGACGCCGGCAAGCTGCGCCTCAGCGGCGCCCTGCTGGCCGACATCTTCCTGGGCAAGGTCAAGACCTGGAACGACCCGGCCATCGTCGCCGCCAACCCGGGCGTGAAGCTGCCGGACGGCAAGATCACCCTGGTCCACCGTTCGGACGGTTCGGGCACCACCTTCAACTTCTCCAACTACCTGTCCAAGGTCAGCCCGGAGTGGAAGAGCAAGGTCGGCGAAGGCACTTCGGTGCAGTGGCCGGACGGCGTCGGTGGCAAGGGCAATGAAGGCGTCGCTTCGTACGTGAAGCAGATCAAGGGTTCGATCGGCTACGTCGAACTGGCTTACGCGCTGCAGAACGGCATGCCGTATACCGCCATGCAGAATGCAGCCGGCAACTGGGTCGAGCCCAGTGCGGAAACCTTCGCCGCTGCAGCCGCCAGCGCCGACTGGGCCAGCGCCAAGGATTTCAACCTGGTCATCACCAACGCCCCGGGCGAGCAGGCGTGGCCGATCACCGCCACCAACTTCATGCTGATGCAGAAGCAGCCAAAGGACGCCAAGCGCAACCAGGACACCCTGGCCTTCTTCAAGTGGGCCTTCGAGAACGGCCAGGCCCAGGCCAACGAGCTGCACTACGTGCCGCTGCCGGCCGAACTGGTCAAGCAGATCGAGGCCTACTGGGCGACCGACCTGAAGTGATGGACACGACGGTGCCCGCCCCGCGCGGGCACCGCTTCTTCCACGCCGTGCCGCCCCGCCCCTTCCTGGCCCTGCCGTCCCCATGAATGCCATCGCCCAGCCTGTAGCCGCCCCGTCCACGCGTGATGCGCGTGATGCCCGCAACGACAAACTGTTCCGATGGGTGCTGGTCGGCACCGTCATCTTCGTCCTGATCGCCCTGGCCTGCGCCGCGCTGTCGATGCTGTGGGGCGGCCGCCATGCCCTGCAGATGCAGGGCCTGAGCTTCTTCTTCTCCGCCGACTGGAATCCGGTCGAAAACAAGTTCGGTGCCCTCGCCCCGATCTACGGCACCCTGGTTACCGCGCTGATCGCGATGGTCATCGCCGTGCCGGTCAGCTTCGGCATCGCCTTCTTCCTCACCGAAGTCGCGCCGCGCTGGCTGCGCGGCCCGGTCGGTACCGCCATCGAACTGCTGGCCGGCATCCCCTCGATCATCTACGGCATGTGGGGCCTGTTCGTGCTGGTGCCGGTGATGACCGAGTACGTCACCCCGTTCCTCAACGAAACCCTGGGCGAATGGCCGGTCATCGGCCCGATGTTCCAGGGCCCGCCGCTGGGCATCGGCATGCTCACCGCCGGTTTCGTGCTGGCCATCATGGTCATTCCGTTCATCTCCTCGGTGATGCGCGAAGTGTTCCTGACCGTGCCGACCCGCCTGAAGGAATCGGCCTATGCGCTGGGTTCCACCAAGTGGGAAGTGAGCTGGGACATCGTGCTGCCCTACACCCGCTCGGCGGTGATCGGCGGAATCTTCCTCGGCCTCGGCCGCGCCTTGGGCGAGACGATGGCGGTGGCCTTCGTGATCGGCAACAGCGTGCGCCTGTCGCCGTCGCTGCTGGAACCGGGCACCACCATCGCCGCGCTGATCGCCAACGATTTCGGCGAAGCCACTGAAACCTACCGCTCGGCCCTGCTGCTGCTCGGCTTCGTCCTGTTCATCGTCACCTTCGTGGTGCTGGCCATCGCCCGCCTGATGCTGATGCGCCTGTCCCGCAAGGAGGGCAACTGATGTCCACTACCGCTGATTCGCTGTACCTGCGCCGTCGCATCGGCAACGTCGTTGCGATCACCGCCTCCTGTGCCACTGCCCTGTTCGGCCTGTTCTTCCTGGGCTGGATCCTGTTCACCCTGGCCTCGAAGGGCCTGGCCGGCATCAACGGGGATCTGTTCACCAAGATGACGCCGCCGCCGATGCAGGAAGGCGGCCTGGCCAACGCCTTCTTCGGCAGCGCTGTGATGTGCGCGCTGGCGATCGGCATCGGCACTCCGCTGGGCGTGCTGGCCGGCACCTGGCTGGCCGAGTACGGCAACGCCCGCAAGGCCGGCACCGTGGTCCGCTTCGTCAACGACATCCTGCTGTCGGCGCCGTCCATCGTGCTGGGCCTGTTCGTCTACACCCTGTACGTGATGCAGACCGGCGGCAACTTCTCGGCGTTCGCCGGTGCGCTGTCGCTGGCCTTCATCGTGCTGCCAGTGGTGGTGCGCACCACCGACGAGATGCTGCGCCTGGTGCCCTCGCAGATGCGCGAAGCGGCCCTGTCGCTGGGCATCCCGCAGTGGAAGGTGATCGTGCAGGTGCTGTACCGCAGTGCCTCGGCCGGCATCATCACCGGCATCCTGCTGGCGCTGGCCCGCATCTCCGGCGAGACCGCCCCGCTGCTGTTCACCGCTTTCGGCAACCAGTACTGGAACAACAACATCTTCCAGCCGATGGCCTCGGTGCCGGTGGTGATGAACCAGTTCGCCGGCAGCCCGTATGAATCCTGGCAGGTGCTGGCCTGGGCCGGTGCCCTGGTGCTGACTGTCTTCGTGTTGCTGGTCAGCCTTGCCGCCCGCGGCATCCTGCTGCGCAACCGTATCTCCCATGACTGACCTTTCCGTGGATAACGCCATGAATGACCTTTCCAACGCCGTGCCGATGCAGCGCATCGCCGTGCCGTCCTCGCACGAGAGCCTGCACACGCCGTCGCCGGTGAAGCTGGCTGCGCGTGGACTGGACTTCTACTACGACAAGTTCCACGCCCTGAAGGGCATCAACCTGGAGATCCCGGAAAAGCGCGTGACCGCGCTGATCGGTCCCTCCGGCTGCGGCAAGTCGACCCTGCTGCGCATCTTCAACCGCATCTACGCGCTGTACCCGAAGCTGGAAGCGCGCGGTGAAGTGCTGCTGGACGGCGAGAACATCCTGTCGCCGAAGTACCCGATGAACCGCCTGCGCAGCAAGGTCGGCATGGTGTTCCAGAAGCCGGTGCCGTTCCCGATGACCATCTTCGAGAACGTGGCCTACGGCATCCGCCACCACGAGAAGCTGAGCAAGGCCGACATGGCCGACCGCGTCGAGCAGGCGCTGCGCCAGGGCGCGCTGTGGGATGAAGTGAAGGACAAGCTGGGGCAGAGCGCACTGGGCCTGTCCGGTGGCCAGCAGCAGCGCCTGTGCATCGCCCGCGCCGTGGCCCTGCGCCCGTCGGTGCTGCTGCTGGACGAGCCGACCTCGGCGCTGGACCCGATCTCGACCAGCCGCATCGAGCAGCTGGTGGAAGAGCTCAAGCACGAGTACACCATCGTCATCGTCACCCACAACATGCAGCAGGCCGCGCGCGTGTCCGACTACACCGCCTTCATGTACCTGGGCGACCTGATCGAGCACGACCGCACCGAAGTGATCTTCTCGCAGCCGTCGCAGCGGCAGACCGAGGACTACATCACCGGTCGCTTCGGCTGATCGACGCGGTTCCTTCGCCCTATGTCCCAGCCAGGCATGGCCTGGCTCTACCCGGATTGCACACCATGAATCTTCCCAACGACCACATCGTCAAGAGCTACGACGAAGAGCAGCAGCGCCTGGTGGCCGAAATCGTGCGCATGGGCGAGATGGCCGTCGCCCAGCTCGAAGCGGCGATGGACGTGATCGAGAAGCGCGACGAGAACGCTGCCCATCGCATCATCGCCAACGATGAAGCCATCGACGCGCTGGAACAGCAGATCAGCCACGACGTGATGCGTCTGGCGCTGCGTGGGCCGATGGCGCGTGACCTGCGCGAGATCCTTGCCGGCCTGCGCATCCCCGCCGACATCGAGCGCATCGGCGACTACGCCGCCAACGTGGCCAAGCGTTCGATCGCACTGGGCAAGGTGCCGCCGCTGCCGCAGATCCAGGGCCTGCGTGCGCTCGGCCGCCTGGCCGCACAGCAGGTGCGCCGCGCCATCGCCGCCTACCGCGACAACGACGCCGATGCCGCGCTGGAACTGCGCGAGGACGACGCCCGCCTGGACGCGCAGTACACCGCGCTGTTCCGCGAGCTGCTGACCTACATGATGGAAGACCCGCGCAACATCACCCCGTGCACCCACCTGCTGTTCATGGCCAAGAACCTGGAGCGCGTGGGCGACCACGCCACCAACATCGCCGAGAACGTGTGGTTCCTGGTGCACGGCGAGCAGCCGCTGCCGCCGCGTGAGAAGCGCGACGAGACCTCCAGCACCGGGCAGATCTGACGCTGCACCGCAACAACGGAGTCGGGTCCAAGGTGGCCGCCGTCCTGGTGACAGCGGCCTTCTTTTTTGCGGTATTCCCCCGCATTGTGGGCGCAGGGCTTGCCCGGTGCGGACCTTCCGGATGCTTCTGTAACAAACCTCACGAAAATTTGAGTTCTTGGCGAGGATTCGTTGAGTAGGATCGCTGCACCATCGTTTCCACCGGCACCCCTGCCGGCCACCCGGGCACCCGCCCACACCACCCAGGAGCACGACCGATGAGCAGTTCCAACAAGACCCTGTCCCTGCTGACTGCTACCGCCCTGGCCGCCGGCCTGGGCATGACCGCCAGTGCTTCGGCCCTGAGCATGAGCGACCTCGCCCAGGGCTATCTGGTGGCCGGACAGGCAGCCAAGGCGAGCACCGACGCCAAGGCCGCCGATACCAGGATGGCTGCGGACGCCACCAAGCACGCCGAAGGGAAGTGTGGCGCCGATGGCAAGACCGCCGAAGGCAAGTGCGGTGCCGACAAGGGCAAGGCGGCCGGCGCAGCGGCCGGTGCCAAGGCCAAGACCGGCGACAAGAAGGCCGCCGAAGGCAAGTGCGGCGAAGGCAAGTGCGGTGCCAAGCACTGACGTCCACGCCAGCGTCGTCAACCTGCGGTCGCCGCTTCGCGCGGCGGCCGCCGGATTGGGGCTGCGCAGGGCGCTGCTGCAGGATCTGCGTGATGCACCGGCAGGCGATTTCGATTTCCTCGAATGCGCACCGGAGAACTGGATCCATGTCGGCGGACCCACCGGTGACGCACTGGCCGAGCTGGCACAGCGCCATCCGCTGAACTGCCACGGCCTGTCCCTGTCGCTGGGCGGGAGTGCGCCGCTGGATACCCGCCTGCTGGAGCAGGTCGGCCAGTTCCTGGAAAGGCATCGCGTACCGCTGTACAGCGAACACCTGAGCTACTGCAGCGACGACGGTCACCTGTACGACCTGCTGCCGATTCCGTTCACCGATGAAGCAGTGCGCCACACCGCCGCACGCATCCGTCAGGTGCAGGAGCTGCTGGGCCGCCGCGTCGCGGTGGAGAACGTGTCCTACTACCTGGCGCCGGTGCCGGCGATGGACGAGCTGGCCTTCACCAACGCCGTGCTTGCCGAAGCCGACTGCGACCTGCTGCTGGACGTCAACAACGTCTACGTCAATGCCTGCAACCATGGTTACGACGCGGACGCGTTCATCGCCGGCCTGCCCGCGGAGCGCATCGTCTGCCTGCACGTGGCCGGGCACCTGGATGAAGCGCCGGACCTGAAGATCGATACCCATGGCAGCGCGGTGATCGACCCGGTCTGGGACCTGCTGGCGCGTACCTACGCGCGCATCGGTCCACGCCCCACCCTGCTCGAACGCGATTTCAATTTCCCGCCCTACGCCGAACTGCGCGGCGAACTGCAGACCATCCGTCGCCTGCAGGCCGTGCACGCGGAAGCTGCATATGGCTGATGCCCCCGCCACGCTGCGTGCGCAGCAGCACGCGTTCACCGCTCACCTGCGCGATCCGCAGGGCGTACCACCACCGGCCGGTCTGGAGCCACGCCGGGTGGCGGTGTACCAACGGCTGCTGTTCGACAACCTGCTCGGCCTGTTGAGCAACGGCTTCCCGGTCTGCGTGCGCCTGCTCGGCGAACCGGCCTGGAGCACACTGGTCCGCCGCTACTTCGCCACGCACCGCTGCCAGACACCGTTGTTCACCGAACTGGCTGTTGAATTCGTGCAGTGGCTGCAGACCCAGCCGCAGCTGCCACACCCGGCGCTGGCCGAGCTGGCCCACTACGAGTGGGTGGAAACCGCGCTGTACCAGCTGGACGCCGAACCTCTGCCGGCGCCGGGGGACATCGACCCGTTGCGGGCGCCGCTGCAACGTTCGCCATTGGCCTGGCCACTGCTCTACCAATGGCCCGTGCACCGCCTCGGCGCCGAGGACGCCCCCGACACGATGCCACCCGAGCCAACCGGCCTGCTGGTGCGCCGCGAGGCCGACGGCGAGGTGCGATTTGCCGCGCTCAGCCCGCTGGCGGTGTACCTGCTGTCCCGCATCGGCGAACAGCCTGGCCTGGATGGACGCACCCATCTGCAGCAGTTGGCCGCCGCGCATGGTCTGGCCGAGGACACGCTGGCCGAACCCGGTGCCGCGTTGCTGCAGCAGTTCCTGCGGGCCGGCGTGATCGGCCCTTCGACCACACCTGCCTGACACTCCCGTCCCCCCCGGAGATGCACCGATGAAGCTTCCGACCCTGGCCACCGCGCATGGCCAGCTGGACCGTCTCGCCCCGTGGTTGGCCCCGCTCGGCCTGCGCCTGCTGCTGGCCTGGGAATACTTCGAATCCGGCCGCGAGAAGCTGCACGGCCAGAACTGGTTCGCCGACCTGCAGGACGCCTTCCCGTTCCCCTTCAACCAGATACCGGCGGCACTGAACTGGCAGCTGGCGACCTGGTTCGAACTGGTTGGCGCGGCCTGCCTGCTGTTGGGCCTCTGCACGCGTTTCGCCGCCACCAGCCTGCTGGTGCTGACCGTGGTGGCCACCTATGCGGTGCATTGGCCGATGGAGTGGAACTCGCTGGGCGACCTTGCCATGGGCTACGCGATCAGCGACAAGGGCTTCGGCAACTTCAAGCTGCCCGTGCTGTTCATGGCGATGCTGCTGCCGCTGATCTTCACCGGCGCCGGCAAGCTGAGTCTGGACGCGTGGTTAGCGCGGTACTCTCGCTCGGCCACACCTGCGCGGCCAGCGGTTCGGTAGATGCCGCCCCTGGTCGACACGCTCCTGCGCAGGGAACCCGTGCACCACAGGCTGGCCGGGCGCTCAGGGTCGCTCTGCTAGAATTCACGCATGAATGACCCGACTCCCGCATCTGCCGCCGCTCCCGATTCCGCAGTTCCCCAGGTGCAGCGCGCGATGTCACAACGCTTCCGCGGCTTCCTGCCGGTGGTGGTGGACGTGGAAACCGGCGGCTTCGACAGCCAGCGCAATGCACTGCTGGAGATCGCTGCGGTGCCGATCGAGATGGACGAGAACGGCCTGCTCTACCCCGGCCAGACCGCCAGTGCACACGTGGTACCGGCCGAAGGCCTGGAGATCGACCCGAAATCGCTGGAAGTGACCGGCATCATCCTCGACCACCCGTTCCGGCTGGCCAAGGAAGAGAAGGCCGCGCTGGACCACATCTTCACCCCGGTACGCGCGGCGATGAAGAAGTACGGCTGCCAGCGCGCGATCCTGGTCGGCCACAACGCCCATTTCGACCTCGGCTTCGTCAACGCCGCGGTGGCCCGGACCGGCCACAAGCGCAATCCGTTCCATCCGTTCAGCGTGTTCGACACGGTGACCCTGGCCGGTATCGCCTATGGACAGACCGTGCTGGCGCGCGCCGCCACCGCCGCCGGACTGGGCTGGGATGCCAACGAAGCGCACAGCGCGGTGTATGACACCGAACAGACCGCGCGATTGTTCTGCACCATCGCCAACGCCTGGCCGCGGTGAAGCGGCCAACGGCGGAGCCCCTCGTGGCGTGAAGCGAATCATCGGTTGGGCCGGGCAAGGTGGGTTCGCAGGGGACGCCGTGAACCCTTCCCTGGGGGCTTAGCCGCGCCATCCATGGCGCGGATTGATCTGGCCCCCTGCGAACCCACCCTGCCCGGCCTTCGACAGGTTGCGGGGCGCCACGGGAAGATCAGAAAAGCGGGAGCAACAGCGGGTCCCTTTGCTCGATGGGTGCTGTCGCCGACCTCGGTGGTGAGTCGGTGCTGTGGTAGCTGCCGACCGTTGGTCGGCACCGCCGGGTGGTATGGCAACAGCCGTAGATCCACGCCATGCGTGGATGAATTCAACCGATGCTCGTGCGATCCCGGCCGTCGCTCTTGGCGCGGTACAGCGCGCGGTCTGCACGCTGGTACAGCAACGCCGGGGTACGGTCATCCGCATCCAGTTCCACCAGGCCGGCACTGAAGGTCACACGCAGGCCCGGCACCTCCGCCCAGTCGGGGTGATCATGGAACAGGCCACGCAGGCGCGCGCACAGCTGGGCGGCTTCTTCCAGACGGGTGTCGTTGAGCAGCAGCGCGAACTCCTCGCCGCCGGTACGCGCGGGCAGGTCCGAGTCGCGGCAGGCCGCGGCGATCAGCCGCGCCACCTGCACCAGCACGGCGTCGCCGATGCTGTGGCTGTGACGGTCGTTGACGGCCTTGAAGTGGTCGATGTCCAGAACCACCAGGCACAGCGGGTGGCCGCTGCGCTGTGAACGGGCGAAGTCACGCGCCAGCGTTTCGTCGAATCCACGGCGATTGGCCAGCCCGGTCAGCGCATCCTCGCGCGCCTGCCGTTCAAAGGCCTCGGCCTGCCGTGCAAGGCGCTCGGCCAGCTCGGTCTTTTCCTGGTTCAGCGCCTGCAGGTGCACGGTCTTGGCCTGCAGATCGAAGGTTGCCTCGTCCACGCGCCGTGCCAGGCGCAGGTTGCTGGCCTTCAGCTGCTGCAGCAGCAGGCGGTACAGCACCACCAGTCCGGCCAGCAGCAACAGCCCGCCCAGCACCTGCACGCTGCGGCGCTGCCACCAGAACGGCTCCACCGTGAAGCTCCACACGGCTTCCTGCTGGCCCCAGGCCCCGCCTGGATGCGCCGCCGATACGTGCAGGGTGTAGTCACCCGGCGGCAGGCCGACGAACTCGACACTGCGCTGCGGGCCACGCTCGACCCAGCCGGTGTCCAGGCCGTCCAGCCGCGTGCGATAGCGGATCCGGTCCGACATCAGGTAACTCAGGCCCACATAGCTCACCGCCAGACGTCGCCCGCCGGGAATGTAGTTGCGCTCCGGGCCCTCCCAATGCACGGGTGCGCCATCCACCTGCACGCTCTCGATCGCTGCAGGCGGTGACGGACGCTCGCGGAAACGCTGCAGCCGCTGCGGGTCGACCGTGCTCAGGCCACCGGCGGTGACCACCCAGAACGTGCCGTCCTGCCGCAGGATCGCCGATGGCCCGGAGCTGCCGTTGGCCTGTGCGTTGGCCATGCCGTCGATCTCGTTGTAGCGCTCCACCGTCACCCGCGGCGCACGGCCATCGGCCACGGCATTGAGGGTGGCCATGTCGGTGCGCAGCACGCCGCGGTTGCTGCTGATCCACACATTGCCCAGACGGTCCGGCACCAGCTGGAACACCGCATCCACCGGCATTCCCTGTTCCAGGCCGACGCGCGCCAGCCTTCCGTCGCGCCAACGGTACAGGCCCCGGTCGCTGCTGACCCACATCGCATCGCCCAGCTGATGGAAGCCGAAAACACTGCGGCCCCCGCCCATCGGTGCCAGGTCGATCGACTGCACGTGGTCGCCACGCAGCACGCGGATGCCCTCGATGGTGCCGATCCACAGGTTGCCCTGGTGGTCATGCTCGAGTGCGGTGATGAGGCCACCGGGCATGCCCGGCACATTCGACACCTGCACCCGGTCGCCGTCGATGCTCACCACGCCCTTCTGCGTACCGGCCCAGACGCGACCCTGCGGGTCGACGCTGATCGCGCGGATGTTGCCGCCCGGCATGCCATCGGCGACCGCGTAGTTGTGGCGGAGGCTGCCATCGCGGCCCAGCCGGTAAACGCCATCACCGAAGGTGCCGACCCACAGGTCACCGTCCGGCCCCTGCGCCAGACTCAGCACCGAGGGCGCCTTGCCACCGCGGTTGTGCAGCGGAACAGCGCGGAAGCGCCCATCGGGCGTCTGCAGATCGAGGCCACTGGCACTGCCGACCCACAACTGGCGGTCGCGGTCCTCCAGCACCGTGCGTATATAATCGCCGCTGAGGCCATCGCGCTCGGTGTAGCTGCTGAACAGCGTCTCGCGAAGGCGGTACAGGCCGCCGTTGGCCCCCACCCAGATGCTGCCTTCAGCATCCTCGCGCAGGCTGACCACACGCCCGCCCGGCAGGTTCAGGCCGGCGGGCAACCGCTCCAGTCCATGCGCCGAGATCCGCAGCAGGCCCTGGTTCTCGGTGCCCAGCCACAGGTCGCCGTGCCGGTCCTGCAGCATCGAGGTCATGTGCAGCTGTCCCGGCAGCCGGTGCACCAGCACCAGCTGATCGTCCTCCACGCGGTACAGGCGCTCGCCAGCAACGATCCACAGCGCGCCATCCGGTGCCCGGTACGGCCATGACAGCCCAGTGCCGGCACCCAGGCCCCACGCCGCAGGGGCACGCTTGAGCACGCCATCGTTGTCGCGCAGCACCAGCCCATCAAGCGTGCCAACCCACACCCGGTCCTGCGCATCGACCACCAGCCTGGTGAAGCTCATCGCCATCGGCAGGTCGGCGGCCGGTGCCTGGTAGACGATGCCCTTGTCCGGCGTCAGATAGCCGATGCCCTTGCCTTCGTACAGCAGCCACAGGCGCCCCTGGCTGTCCACCTGCATGGACTGGATCAGCACCTGCGGCGTGTTGGCCTGATGCTCCCAGACCCGCCACTGGCCGTCGTTGCCGCGATGGCTGACATTGCCGCGCGAATCACTGATCCACAGGCCACCCTGCCGATCCACCAGCAGTGCGCCGATGCCGTTGTCGCGCAGGCCCGGTCGGGTGCTGCGGTCGAACACGGTGAAATCCAGGCCGTTGTAGCGCACCAGGCCTTCCCAGGTAGCAAACCACAGGTGCCCCTCGGGGGTCTGCGCGATATCGCGCAGCGAGTTGTGCGGCAGGCCATTGCGCGAGGTCCATACGTCGATGGCGTAGTCGCGCAGCGGCGGCGCGCCCTCCTGCGCGCCCGCCGGCAGCGCCAGGAGCAGCAACAGCCACAGCAGGCCGCGCTGCAGCACCTGCCGGGCTTTCGAAACGGGGCGCTCCACCCAGCACCCGTTGTCCCCTGGCCTGCCCATCAGCCCGGCGGCAGTGGCCGGCGGTGGCTGCAGGGCATGGCAGCGGACGGGAACAGCCGGGCGACGCGGAACAGCGTGCCGGCAGGAACGGGCTGACTCATCGGGGAGAAACTGGGGAGGTGGGCAGATGATAGGCCAAACCCCCGCCCCGGCGTCACCGCGGCGGAACCGGCGTAGTCAGCCGCCCCGGCCCGGCGCCCCCACCAGCGCACTGGCCGGCCACTGCACCACCGCCTCCAGGCCGCCCTCGGACCGGTTGCGCAGCCACAGGCGCGCGCCATCCTTCTCGGCCAGTGCACGGGCGATGGTCAGGCCCAGACCGGCGCCGCCGGTTTCCCGCGAACGCGAGGTTTCCACCCGTACGAACGGGTCGAACACGGCTTCCAGCTGATCCTCCGCCAGGCCCGGGCCATCGTCGGACACCATCGCGGTGATCGTGCCGCCGCTGCGCTCCACCCGCACGCGCACGCGGTGGGCATACATCATGGCGTTGTCCACCAGGTTGGAGAACAGCCGGTGCATGGCCAGCGGGCGCAGCATCAGCACCGCACCGGTTCCGCCCTCGAAGACCACGTCGGCGCCCCCCTCAGCGGCGTCTTCCACGATGCTTTCCAGCAGCGAATCCAGATCCAGCGCGGCACGCTGTTCGGCGCTCTCGGCACTGCGGGCCAGCTCAAGGCCTTCGCGCACCAGCGCCTGCATCGCGGCGAGGTCGCCGATCAGGCGTTCGCGCAGCACCTCGTCGCTGACGTTCTCCAGGCGCAGGCGCAGGCGGGTCAGCGGGGTCTGCAGGTCATGGGTAATCGCCGCCAGCATCTGCGTGCGTTCGGCCAGATGCCGCTGCAGGCGGTGCTGCATGGCGTTGAAGGCCTCGGCGGCGCGCTGCACCTCGCGCGGCCCGCGCAACGGCAGGGGATCACGCTGCAGGTCGTCGCCCAGGTCTTCAGCGGCCGCCGCCAGTTCCTGCAGCGGCGCACTGGCCATGCGCGCAACGATGTAGGCCAGCACCGCGATCGCCAGCACCAGCAGGGTCAGGAACCACGGGTCCACGGCCAGGATGCCGTTATGCGCCACGGCCGGGGAATCCAGCGCAAGTTTCAGCAGCGTCCCGTCGTTGAGGGTCACGTCCACCGCACGGCACTTGGGCGGGATGAAGGCGGGGTCGCGTTCGCGCGGCGGCCGGCGGTGGCCTGGCGGTGGCGGTGGCAACAGGTCCTGCAGCTTGGGAATGCACGAGCGGAACGAGGCAAAGTGCACATGCGCCCGCGACACCGGGCCCGGGCGGTCTTCCAGCACCTCCATCAGCGCGGTGTCGGCACGCCCCAGCCGCGCACCGGGCTGCAGTGCGCGCACGCTGGGCCCACCGATCTCGAGCAGGCGCTCGCGCAGTTCGGGGTTGTCATCGAGCAGGTTGACGTAGCCCTGCAGGCGGTCGGCAATGCGGTTCAGGTTCTGCCGCTCGAACTCCTGCTGGCGCTTGGAGGTGGCCAGCATGGTCGCACCGATCGCGGCCACGCTCATGCCCAGCAACAGGATCACGAACAACCGCCCGACCATCGAGGACAGGAAATGGCGCAGGCGCGTCATTGCGGCTTATTCCAGGTTCACCGACGAGGCCAGCACGTAGCCTTCGTTGCGCACGGTCTTGATCAGGCCGTCCGGCCCCCCATCGTCGCCCAGCTTGTTGCGCAGGCGGCTGACCTGCAGGTCGATCGCGCGGTCCTGTGCCTCGTAGTTGCGGCCACTGCTGAGCGCCACCAGCTGCTCGCGCGAGAGCACCTTGTTGGCATGCGCGATGAATACCCGCAGCAGGCGGAACTCGGCGCCGGACAGCACCACCACGCGGTCGTCCGGGTCCACCAGATGGCGATGCTCCAGATCGAACACCCAGCGCGAGAAGCGCGCGCGGCGCACCGCCAGCGGCTCCAGGTTGGCCGGCAGCGCCTCGGTCCGGCGCAGCACGTTGCGGATGCGCGCCAGCAGCTCACGCGGTTCGAAGGGCTTGGCCAGGTAGTCGTCGGCGCCCATCTCCAGGCCCAGCACGCGGTCGATCGGCTCGGCACGTGCGGTCAGCATGATCACCGGCGTGTTCGAGCGCGCGCGCAGGTCGCGGCACAGGGTCAGGCCATCCTCGCGCGGCAGGTTGAGGTCGAGCACGATCAGGTCCACATGCTCGCGGTCCAGCAGCTGGCGCATGGCGGTGCCATCGGCAGCCGTGCTCACCTGGTAGCCGGCACGGCCGAGCTGTTCGGCCAGCAGGGTGCGGATGTCGTTGTCGTCGTCGACGATCAGCAGTCGATGCATCGTGTTTTCAGTCTCCATGGCGCGATCATCCCGTGTCGGCAGCTGAACCGCATCCGGGGCAATGCGTACCAGTGTATCCAGCCGGGGGCGGGATACCTGTGGTTACGCGTATTCACCGACAGTGTTACATAGAGACATACCCCGAGGATTGAGCCCTTCATCGCCCCGTCTTCACAATGCCCACCAACGCCGCCACCGCGGCCCCGAGAGTGAAGCCACGACGTGACGTTCCGCCTGCTGCCTGCGACCCGCCGGGGTCGCCTGATACTGATCGCCCTGCTTGCCCTGATCGTTGCGGTGGCCGCCTGGTGGCTGCTGCGCAAGCCCGCCGCCCCGGCCGTGGCGACCACCCCGGTCAGCCGCGGCGACATCGAACAGACCGTGGATGCCACCGGCGTGATCGACGCCTACAAGCTGGTCAGCGTGGGTGCGCAGGCCTCGGGCCAGATCAAGTCGCTGAAGGTGCAGCTGGGCGACACGGTGAAGGAAGGCGACCTGATCGCCGAGATCGACGCCACCACCCAGCAGAACCAGGTGCTCAACGCACAGGCCTCGCTGGACCAGGTCACCGCCCAGCGCGCCGTGCAGCAGGCCACCCTGCGCCAGGCCGAACTGGAATTCGCGCGCCAGCAGCAGATGCTGGCCGCCGAAGCCACCTCGCGCCAGGAATATGATGCCGCCGAGGCCCAGCTGAAGACCGCCCGCGCCCAGCTGCAGTCCTACGAGGCACAGATCAAGGGCCGCGAAACCGAGCTGGGCACGGCGCGCGCCAACCTGGCCTACACCCGCATCACCGCGCCGATGGATGGCACCGTGGTGGCCGTGGTGGCCGAGGAAGGCCGCACCGTGAACGCCAACCAGACCGCGCCCACCATCGTAATGCTGGCGCGGCTGGACGTGGTCACCGTCAATGCCGAGATCTCCGAGGCCGACGTGGTCAAGATCAAGGCCGGCATGCCGGTGTACTTCACCACGCTGGGCGACCCGGACCGCAAATACCACGCCACCCTGCGCCAGATCAATCCGGCGCCGGCCTCGATCGCCAGCGAGACCTCCTCCAGTTCCAGCAGCTCGTCCAGCTCCAGTTCCAGCAGCGCGGTCTACTACAACGCGTTGTTCGACGTGGAAAACCCGGACGGCACGCTGCGCATCGACATGACCGCCCAGGTCTCGGTGCTGCTGAAGCAGGCCAAGAACGTGCTGATGGTGCCGGCGGTGGCGCTGGGGCCGAAGCGCCGTGGCGATGAGCGCATGGTGCGGGTGCTGGACGACAAGGGCCAGCCGCAGCCGCGCAAGGTCACCGTCGGCATCAACAACGGCGCCTCGGCCGAAATCCTGTCCGGGCTGAAGGAAGGCGAGCGCGTGGTGGTCGGCGAAGCCGGTGCCGCCGGTGCCAGCGCCGGCGGCGGCAACCGTGGCGGCATGCAGATGCGGGTCGGCGGCCCGGGCATGGGTCCGCGCCGATGAGCACGACGGCGCCGCTGCTGCGCCTGCGCGACCTGCGACGTGAATTCCCGGCCGGCGATGATGTCATCGCCGTACTGCGCGACGTCAACGTGGACATCCACGCCGGTGAGATGGTGGCCATCGTTGGCCAGTCCGGCTCGGGCAAGTCGACGCTGATGAACATCCTCGGCTGCCTTGATCGTCCTACCCGTGGCAGCTACCAGGTGGCCGGCCGCGAAACCGGCAGGATGGAGCCGGATGAACTGGCCGAACTGCGCCGTGAACATTTCGGCTTCATCTTCCAGCGCTACCACCTGCTGGGTGACCTGGACGCACGTGGCAACGTGGAAGTACCTGCGGTGTATGCCGGCAGCCCCGGCCCGGTGCGCAACGCGCGCGCCGAGCAGCTGCTGCAGCGGCTGGGCCTGGGCGATCGCATGCACCACAAGCCGGGCCAGTTGTCCGGCGGCCAGCAGCAGCGCGTCTCGATCGCGCGTGCGCTGATGAACGGCGGCGAGGTGATCCTGGCCGACGAGCCCACCGGTGCGCTCGACACGAAATCCGGCGAGGAAGTGATGGCCATCCTCGGCGAGCTGCATGCCGAAGGCCACACCATCATCATCGTCACCCACGACATGAGCGTGGCCCAGCACGCGCAGCGCATCATCGAGATCCGCGATGGCGAGATCATCGCCGACCGCGCCAACCCGGAGGCACCGACCTACCGTGCGCAGCGCGAAGCCAGCACAGGCGTTGCCCACGGCAACAGCTGGCGGGCGGCCCGGGATCGTTTCACCGAAGCCTTCCGCATGGCCCTGCTGGCCATGAACGCGCATCGGCTGCGCACCTTCCTGACCATGCTCGGCATCATCATCGGCATTGCCTCGGTGGTCTCGGTGGTGGCGCTGGGCAACGGCTCGCAGCAGCAGATCCTGCAGAACATCAGTGCGCTGGGCACCAACACCATCGACGTCTATCCCGGCCGCGGCTTCGGCGACATGCGCTCGGCCCGCGTGCAGACCCTCAAGGCCAGCGATGCCGATGCCCTGGCCAAGCAGAGCTACGTGGACAGCGCCACCCCCAGCGTGTCGACCTCGGTCACCGCACGCTACCGCAACCAGTCGTCCACCGCGCAGGTCAGCGGCGTCGGCGAACAGTTCTTCCGGGTCAAGGGCGTGACCCTGCTCAGCGGCAGCTTCTTCGATGCCGATGCGGTAAAGGGCCTGGGCCAGGTGGCGGTGATCGACGAGAACACCCAGACCCAGTTCTTCCCCGATGTCGATCCGGTCGGCCAGGTGATCCTGCTCGGCAACGTGCCGGCGCGCGTGGTCGGCGTGGCCAAGCGCCAGAGCTTCGGCTTCGGTGGCAGCACCAGCCTCAGCGTATGGGTGCC
The DNA here is from genome assembly GCF_059371655.1 of Stenotrophomonas sp. YJH_SMC_17. Taxonomy (NCBI): domain Bacteria; kingdom Pseudomonadati; phylum Pseudomonadota; class Gammaproteobacteria; order Lysobacterales; family Lysobacteraceae; genus Stenotrophomonas; species Stenotrophomonas sp. YJH_SMC_17. The sequence goes on from NZ_JCAFUU010000001.1 coordinate 537,934, forward strand.
CTACACTACGGTGATGTCGCGCATGCTGGGCCAGGGCCACGTGTCCAGCATCACCGTGCGCGTGGACGACAACACGCCGATGGATGCCGCGCAGGAAGCGATCACCCGCCTGCTGACGATGCGCCACGGCACCGAGGATTTCTTCCTCAGCAACAGCGCCGAGATCCGACAGACCATCGAACAGACCACGCGCACGATGACGCTGCTGATCGGCGCCATCGCCGCCATCGCGCTGCTGGTCGGCGGCATCGGCGTGATGAACATCATGCTGGTGTCGGTGACCGAGCGTACCCGCGAGATCGGGGTACGCATGGCCGTCGGTGCGCGGCAGAGTGACATCCGCCAGCAGTTCCTGATCGAAGCGGTGCTGGTGTGCCTGCTCGGTGGTCTGCTCGGCATCGGCCTGGCGCTGCTGCTGGGCTCGATGATCGGCCGCTTCGCCAGTGACTTCCAGGTGCTGTTCTCCACCGCCTCGATTGTTGCCGCGTTCGCCTGCTCCACCCTGATCGGCGTGGCGTTCGGCTTCCTGCCCGCGCGCAATGCCGCGCAGCTCGACCCGGTCGAGGCCCTGGCCCGCGAATGAAGATGATGACCCGACTGCCCTTCCCTGCTCCCTCGCGCCTGCTGCTGGCCGGCGCCGTGCTGCTCGCGCTGTCCGGCTGTGCCTCGGTCGGCCGCTATCCAGTGCAGGACCCCGACGTAGCGGCCACCTACGGGCGCGGCGACGCCACGCTCAATGCACCGGCCGACGACCCACGCAGCAGCCTGGATACCCCCGGTCGCGACATCCGCCAGGACAGCTGGTGGACCGGTTTCGGTGATGAACGACTGGACCGCCTGGTGGCGCAGGCACTGGCCGCCAACAGTGACCTCGCTGCCGCCGGCCTGGCCGTGCAGCGCTCGCGCCTTCAGGCCGGCCTGGCCAGCAACGCGCTGTGGCCGCAGCCTTCTTCGTCCGGCGTAAGCGGCAGTGCCAGCCGTGCCACCGACCAGGCCGACGATTGGCGCCGCAGTTACTCCACCGGCGTCTCGCTGGGCTGGGAGGTGGATCTGTGGGGGCGCCTGCGCACCCAGCGTGACATCGCCCGCTGGGAAGCCGAGGCCAGCGAGGAGGACCGGCAGAACACCGCCCTGCTGGTGATCAGCGACACCATCACCCAGTACTGGACGCTGGCTTACCTCAACCAGTCCATCGCCACCGGCCAGGCCAACCTGGAGCGCCTGGAGCGCACCCGCGAACTGGTGCAGGCGCGCTTCGACGCGGGTGCGGTATCGCGCCTGGAAGTGCGCCAGGCGCTGCAGAACCTGCAGTCGCAACGGTCAGCACAGAGCGCGCTGGAACAGCAGCGGGTGGAAACGCGCAATGCGCTGACCGTGCTGCTGGACGGCACGCCGTGGCCACAGCAGGACGAGCCGCAGGACCTGCTGGGCGCACGCAGCCCTGACATTGCGGAGGGCCTGCCGACCGACCTGCTCGGCCGCCGTCCCGACCTGCGCGCGGCCGAACTGCGCCTGCGCAACAGCCTGAAGACCATCAAGGTGACCGCTACCCAGTACTACCCGGCGCTGAGCCTGACCGGCAGCCTCGGCTCCAGTGCGACTTCGCTGGGTGATGTGCTGCGCAACCCGGTGGCCACGCTGGGCGCGGGCCTGTCGCTGCCGTTCCTCAACCTGCAGCGCGCGCAGCTGGATACCGATATCGCCGGCACGGCCTATCAGATCGCCGCCACCAGCTTCCGCAAGACGCTGTACACCGCGCTGTCGGAGGTGGACAACGCGCTGTCGGCACGCGAGCAGCTGGCGCGCCAGGTGGCCGCTTCGCAGGCCTCGTACGACGAAGCGGTGGAAGTGGAGCGCGCGCAGGAAGTGCGCTACCGCGTGGGCGCCACCGATCTGCGTACCTGGCTCGAAGCGCAGCAGACCCGGCGCGACGCCGAGCTGTCGCTGGCACGCGTGCGGCAGAGCCAGCTGAACAACGACGTGACCCTGTTCAAGGCGTTGGGCGGCAGCGCGGGGTAGCGCGCCAAACAACGGGGTCAGATCCCTTTTCCTCTGGAAAAGGGATCTGACCCCGATCGGTGCCGATCAACCGCGCTGGCGCACGGCTTCGAACAGGCTGACACCGGCAGCGACGGAGACGTTCAGGCTCTCGATCTCGCCCGGCATCGGAATCTTGACCAGACCATCGCAGTTTTCACGGGTCAGGCGACGCAGGCCGTCGGCTTCGCCGCCCAGCACCAGCGCGATGTTGCCCTTCAGATCCAGCTGGTACAGCGAAGCCGTGGCTTCACCGGCCAGTCCGTAGATCCACACACCCTGCTTCTGCAGGTCCTTCAGGCAGCGCGACAGGTTGGTCACCGCCACCACCGGGATCAGATCGGCGGCACCGGCCGAGGTCTTGCGCACGGTGGCATTGACCGTGGCCGACTTGTCCTTGGGGATGATCACTGCAGTCGCACCGGCGGCAGCGGCCGAACGCAGGCAGGCACCGAGGTTGTGCGGATCCTGCACCTCGTCCAGCACCAGCAGCAGGGCCTTGCCCTCAGCGGCGGTGACCAGGCCTTCCAGCTCGTTCTCGCTGTAGGTACGGGCGGCGGCGTAACGGGCGGCCACGCCCTGGTGCCGCACCGAACCGCCCACGCCATCCAGCGCCTGGCTGTTCACCTTGCGCACGTCGATGCCCTTGCGGCGGGCGTTCTCCTCGATCTCGGTCAGGCGCGGGTTCTTCGCCCCGGCCTCGACCAGCACTTCGCGGACGTTCTCGGCGTCGTTCTCGATGGAGGAGGCGACGGCGTTGACGCCGACGATCCACTGGCTGTTCTTGCTCATGCGGGCGGGGACCGGAAAGGGGGTGGCTATGGTAGAGCATCGGCGGGCCGGGCGCTGCGGCGGGCCCGCCTGTAGAGCCGAGCCTGCACCCGGCGGCCTTGGGTTCAGGCTGCGGCGACCCGCCAGCCGAGCGTGGGCTCGGCTCTACAGGTGCGTTACCGGCTGCGCGGCGGCCAGTGCGGGGTGTCGTGGTCGGGGTGCTGGTGGGACACGATCGTGGCCAGGAAGTCCAGGGCCGCGGCATCGTCCTCGGTACGACGGGCCGGCAGATCGGCCAGCGTATCGACGAACGGCAGCTTGCGCTCGATCCCGTACTGGATCGTCGGCGGCAAGCGCTCGGGTTCGTCAAAGGCGCCAGCCGCCACTGCCACGCCGTCCGGTGCCTCGTAGGTCAGCGGTGTGCCGCAGTCGGCACAGAAGCCGCGCCGCACCACGTTGGACGACTGGAAACAGCGCGGCTGGCCGCGGGTCCAGCTGAACTGCACGCCGCGCACCGACACCAGTGGCGCGTAGTAGGCACCAAAGGCCTTCTGGCACATCCGGCAATGGCAGATCGAGCTGTCGGTCAGCTCACCGCGCACCTGGAAGCGGATGGCGCCGCACTGGCAGCCGCCGCGGTACTCGGGTTGGCCCTGCATTGCTGCTTTCCTCCGGAAGATCGTGTCGACCAAGCTCGACACCTATCTGATGAGCGGTGCCGATACGGTGGGTGCCAACCCTGGTTGGCACCCACCGTGGATTTTCAGCCGAGCATGGCTCGGCTCTACCAATCAATACTTCTTCTTCGTCCGCTTGGCCGGCTTGCCACGTTCAGGCAGCGGCGGCAGGCCATCGCCTTCGTCCTCGCCCTTGTGCTCGACCAGGCGGAAGTCGATCTTGCGCTCTTCCATGCTGGCCTTCAGCACCAGGATCCGCACGCGGTCGCCCAGCCGGTAGCTGCTGCCACGGCGTTCGCCGGTCAGGGTCTTGCGGGTGGCATCGAACTTGTAATAGTCCTGCGGCAACTGGGTCACGTGCACCAGGCCCTGTACCTTCGACTCATCCAGTTCCACGAACAGGCCGAAGCTGGTCACGCCACTGATCACGCCGTCGAACTGGCCGCCCACGTGCTTTTCCATCCACGCGGCGCGGTAGCGCTCGTCGACCTCGCGCTCGGCCTCGTCGGCACGGCGCTCGCGTTCGGAACACTGCAGCGCCAGCGCCGCCATTTCACGTGCGTTGTAGGTGAACTTGTCCAGCGGCTTGCCGGACAGTGCGTGCTTGATCGCACGGTGCACCAGCAGGTCGGGATAGCGACGGATCGGCGAGGTGAAGTGCGCGTACGCCTCCAGCGCCAGGCCGAAGTGGCCGTGATTCTCCGGGCTGTAGATGGCCAGGCTCTGGCTGCGCAGCAGCACCGATTCCAGCAGCGTGGCATCGGGACGGTCGCGGATCTTCTTCAGCAGCTTGGTGTAGTCACCCGGGCGCACCTTCGACCACGGCGGCAGGCTCAGCTTGAACTCCTTGAGGAATTCCAGCAGGTCGGCGTACTTGGTTTCCGGCGGCTTCTCGTGGATGCGATACGGGGCCGGCACGTGGCGCGACAGCAGGTATTTCGCCGCCTCGACGTTGGCCGCGATCATGCACTCCTCGATCAGCTTGTGCGCATCGTTGCGCACCAGCATGCCGGCCTGGGTGACTTCACCGCGGTTGTCCAGCACGAAGCGCACTTCGCTGCTTTCGAACTCGATGGCACCCCGCTTGGCACGTGCCTTGGACAGCACCTTGTACAGCTGGTGCAGGCGCTGCACCTGCGGCAGCAGGTCACCCATCCAGGCCTTGGTATCGGCATCGTCCTCGCCCACCGCCTTCCACACCTGGGTGTAGGTCAGGCGCGCGTGCGAGTTCATCACCGCTTCGTAGAAGCGGGAATGCGTGACCAGGCCGTCGCGGTCGATCTGCATGTCGCAGACGAAGCACATGCGGTCGACCTTGGGCATCAGCGAGCAGATGCCGTTGGACAGCGTCTCCGGCAGCATCGGCACCACGAAACCCGGGAAGTACACCGACGTGGCGCGCTTCTGCGCTTCCTCGTCCAGCGGCGTGCCCGGGCGAACGTAGTTGGAGACATCGGCAATCGCCACCACCAGGCGGAAGCCATCGGCATTCGGTTCGCAGTACACCGCGTCGTCGAAGTCCTTGGCATCCTCACCATCGATGGTCACCAGCGGCGTGCTGCGCAGATCCACGCGGTCGCCGATCATCGCCGGCTCGACCACCATCGGCACCGAGGCGGCTTCGTCCAGCACCTCCTGCGGGAACTCGAACGGCAGCTCGTGGCCGTGGATGGCGGTTTCCACCACCAGCGATGCGGTCAGCTTGTCGCCGAGCACGGCGATGATGCGGCCGATCGGCGGGCGGCGGCTGTCCGGCGCCTGGGTCAGTTCGCAGACCACCAGCTGGCCATCACGCGCACCCCCGGTCTGGTCCGGCGGTACCTGCACGTTGCGCTGCACGCGCTTGTCGTCAGGCACCACGTAGTTGATCCCCATCTCGACGCTGAAGCGGCCGATCAGGCGGGTCATGCCGCGTTCGAGCACGCGCGCAATGCTGCCTTCCCGACGGCCACGGTGGTCGATGCCGGTCACGCGGGCCAGCACCTTGTCACCGTGCATGACCTTGCGCATTTCATACGGGGGCAGGAACAGGTCGTCGCCCCCCTCGACCGGGCGCAGGAAGCCGAACCCTTCCGGGTTGGCGATCACCACGCCGGTGACCAGGTTCAGGGTCTGGATCGGGGCGAAGCCGCCACGGCGGTTCTGCACCAGCTGGCCATCACGGACCATGGCGCCGAGCCGGCGCGACAGCGCTTCGGCACGATCCGGTGCGGTCAGGCCCAGGCGTGCGCCCAGCTCCTCGGCCGTCTGCGGCCCTTCGCAGCGCTCCAGCAGGGCCAGGATGGCCTCGCGGCTTGCGATGGGCTGTTCGTATTTCTCCGCTTCGCGCGCGGCGTAGGGATCTTCGATCACCTTGCCGGTCGGCGGCAGCTTGCGGCCCGGGGCCGGGCCTGGCGCGTCGGTATTGCGGACCTTGCGGCCACGCGGTGGTGCGCCGTCTTCATTCAATTCGGGGAACCAGCCCGGCAACGGCTTGCCCGGCTTGGTGGTGCGGGCCGTGCCCGCCTTGGCGCCCTTCTTCGGGGCTTGGCCGCGGGAGGTGCTCCCGCCCTTGCTTGGTTTTTTGGTAGTCATCGCCCTACATGGTAGCCGTTGACGGCGTGCAGAACGGGTCAGTGGCCGTCTTGAAGGCCTTGCGTGAAAAATATTCTGGAAGTCGTTGACAGCCTGCGGATTCATCTTCACAATTGCGCCTCTGGAACGCCCAGGTGGCGGAATTGGTAGACGCACTAGTTTCAGGTACTAGCGGGTAAAACCGTGGAGGTTCGAGTCCTCTCCTGGGCACCACGTTTCAAGGCTTCGGCCGCACAGAACCCCGCCTTGGCGGGGTTTTTGCGTTGCGCCTCCCCCACGCCAACAATGGCGACATGGAAGCGGGACGCCGCCTTCGGCGTCCCGTCGGATAACCGGCACAAGGGCTAGGGCAGCGGCGGCGGGCCACCCGGAATCGGCGGCATGCCCCCTTCCGCAAGCTGCGGGATCTCCCGCACCGCCTTCCAGGCGGGCAATCCCTCATGCCAGACCAGTGTCTCCACGGTGATGCGACGCTCACGCAGAAGGCGCCACACCTGTTCAAGGGCGTGAGGCCCCGAGGCATTGCCGTCCACGGCCAGAAAGTACTGTGTGGCGACGGGAAGCGAGGGAGGCTGTACCGGCAGCCGCGGGGTCAGCACATCCAGCTGAGTTGCCATGCCCTGCCCCAACCCCAGGCCTGCACCGAGCCCCAGCCCGGCCTGCACCGCCGGATTGCCTTCGTTGGCCGCTGCGGTTTTCAACACGTCGATCGACCGGTCGTACTGGTAGATATCGCGCCCCAGCATGTTCAGCTCAGCCGTCTTTTCCTTCAGTTCCTTCAGCCGGCGGAAGCTCGGATCGTCTTCCGGTACGTTGACCGAGTGGAAGTAGAAATTGACGAGGCTGACACCGAATTGACCCATCTCTTCATCGATGGCCGCACTGCATTGCGCAGCAATCTCCTCGAGGTGCAGCGCCGCTTCGACGACGGAGATGCGCAGCGTCGTCAGCGCGCGCGCCAGGTGCACGTTGACCGCCTGCAGCACCACCCCGGTGAAGTACTCGACCACCTGACCGGCCGAAAAGCCGGTCCCCGCCCCCACCAGCGACTCCAGGAACCGCCGCGCGTCGGTGATCCGGAAACCGTACTGGCCATAGGCGCGCACCGGCACGACCACGCCGTATCGGGGATCCTCCAGCTGGATCGGGCGGCGGGTCCCCCACAGGTTGTCCAGCTTCGAGACGAGATTGACGAACCAGACTTCGGCCTGGAACGGACTGTCCATTCCGAACGGCACGCTGGTGAGCGTGGTCAGGAAAGGCAGGTTGTGCGTATCGAGCGTAATCGTTCCTTCGCGCACCTCCTCGCGGATGGTGCCGCGGTAGACGAAGAACGCGACCTGGCCGGGCTTCACCACCAGCTGCGAACCCCACCTCAGGCGGGTGGAGGGAAACTTCCAGACGAAGTCCTGCGCAGTGTTCTCGAACGCAACGACATCAATGAGCGCCATGCAGTCAGGCCTCGATCGTGCTGGCAGACAGGCGACGTCGCGCCCACGCAGCCAGCGGTGCAACCAGCAGCACCCGCGTAGCGCCACGGGCCAGCACACTGCCCTCGATCAGGCGAGCCACCGGCGGCGAGCAGCGATAGTAGAGCCTGACAAAGCGGCGGCCCGCCGCTGTCCTGCGCAGCACGCGGTCCCGATACCGCCGCAGCACCCGCACGCTGCCATCCTCGTATGAGCCCATGGCCGCCGTGGCAATGAAACACCCCGTCTTCGCCGGCGGCGGCAGGCCACCGGCCACCGCTTCGGCCCAGGCACTGGCATCGTAGACGTTGTTGTAGAACTGCCTGCAGTACTTCTGGAATCCCTGGCACCAGTCCAGCGGCGGATCCGAATGGACGGTCGCGCCCTGGATGCGCACTTTCAGGACCTGAGCAGCACAGATCGTCTTCAGAAGCGCTTCGGAGATGATGTAACGCCCATTCTCGAAGCAGAACATCTGGCCACCGATGTGCTCGACCTGGGTGTCCTGCTCGGTGAACTCGACCCGCTGATTGACCTGATCGCAGTTGAAGAAGATCACACCATCGCGCGCATGGAACCAATCATCGGCACGGATCACCACGCAATCGAGCACAAGGACATCGAGCTCAGCCGTCTTGACACGCCGCAGTGTAAACCGGGCATTGAACGCGCTCAGATTTTCCGAGCTGATGGCGACCTCGTCCAGGTAATCGCGGATGTAGAGGTCCCCCTCTCCCCACATGAACTGCTGGACATGCGTGATTTCAGTCTTTTCGGTGAACTCGTCGAAGGTTTTCTCGACGAAGGAATCTGCTGCATCCGACACTTATACTCCCCCTGTTTGCTGCAAAAGTGCACCGAGCCTCCGCTCGACGTTTTCAATCTTCCGGGCAATGCTTGGATGACCGGTTTCAACCTGCTGCTCGACAAGAAACGCGAGCTCGCGACGCAAGGAGGCCTCCAGGGCACGCGGATCCGCTTCGCCGGCGATCCCGGCATCCATCGCGGGCCGGACCGCCGCTGCCTCTTCCGGCAGGCTTCCACAGTAGGCACACACCCGCATTGCAGTCCGCAGGGGCGCACCGCACGACCGACACTCCACCATTCACTCCTTGCTGCTGCATGCCAGGATCTCGTTTCCAACCCGACCACGGCAGGCACCCTCCCTGCGCCGCATCGGTCAGCGCTGCATCATCGGGCCAAAACGTGCGGCAATCCAGACGGCAAACGGGTGGGACGCATGGGCCCTGGCTGGCCTTGTGAGCCCCCTCGCAGGCATACCGGGCGCAGGTGTTGACACCTCCGTAACAACACCCCATAATCTCGCTCCTCGACGCCCAGGTGGCGGAATTGGTAGACGCACTAGTTTCAGGTACTAGCGGGTAAAACCGTGGAGGTTCGAGTCCTCTCCTGGGCACCACGTCGAGAATGAGAAAAACCCGCGAAAGCGGGTTTTTTCATGCCCGGAATCCGGCATCAGAACAGCGGCCGCAACACCAGTTCCAGCCCAAGCAGCAGCAGGAACCCGAGGAAACAGGCGCGGAACACCCGTGCGCTGATGCGCTGCCGGATCACTTGGCCCAGCCACATGCCCAGCAGCGCCGGCACCACCGCCAGCGCACTCAGGCCCAGCTGCTGGATGCCGAATGCACCGTGCATCACCAGTCCGGTGGTCAGCGAAATCGTTGACACGGTGAACGCCAGCCCCAGCGCCTGCACCAGTTCCTCGCGCTGCAGCCCCAGCGACTGCAGGTACGGCACCGCCGGCATCACGAACACACCCGTCGCACCAGTGACCACGCCCGACAGCGCACCGACCAGCGGCCCCAGCCAACGCTCGCGCCGTTGCGGTACACGGAATACAGGCGCCAGCAGCGCATAGGCTGCATAGACCACCAGGGCCACGCCCAGGGCAACGCGGGACCCGGTGCGGTCGACCCGCACCAGCAGCGCTGCCGAAGCCAGGGTCACCACCACCACTGCCAGCATCATCGGCCACAGCCGCCGCACGATGCCGCCCAGCGACGGACCGGACACCAATTGCCACGCGTTGGTGACGAAGCTGGGAATGAACAGCATCGACGCCGCTGCCACCGGCGACAGCGTGCCACCGAGCAGGCCCATCGCCACCGTGGGCAAGCCCATGCCGGTCACGCCCTTGACCACGCCGGCCAGCACGAACACCGCCACCAGCAGCACGTAGAAATACGTTGTCTCACTCATGCCTTCATTGGATCGGGCAGACCATCGGCGCACAATGCGGTCTTCCCGCCCCTGCCTTCGGCTGATCCGAAGGCGCCGGCGTTGCGATGAGGGCACCCCATGCGGATGGATATCGCCGACCTGCGTCTGTTCCTGGCCATCGCCGAGGCCGGCAGCATCACCGCCGGCGCAGCACAGGCCAACCTGGCCCTGGGTTCGGCCAGCGAACGCCTGCGCATGATCGAAGCCGACGCAGGCACCGCGTTGTTGAACCGGCATCCGCGCGGCGTCAGCCTGACCGAAGCCGGCGCCGCCCTTGCCCACCATGCACGCCTGATCCTGCAGCAACAGGCACAGCTGCGCGGTGAGCTGCAGGCGTTCGCACACGGCGCACGCGGCACCCTGCATCTGTATGCCAATACCGCAGCACTGACCAACTACCTGCCCTCGCGGCTCGCGCCGTGGCTGGCCGAACGCCCGCGCCTGCACGTGGAACTGCTGGAACGCACCAGCCCGGACGTCGTGCGAGCGATCAATGCCGGCCAGGCCGAGGCCGGCATCATCAGCGACGCGGTCGATGCCACCGGCCTGCAGCAGCATGTGGTCGCGGAAGACCCGTTGGTGATGCTGCTGCCCGCAGACCACCGCTTCGCATCGCGGCGCAGCGTGTCCTTCACCGAGGTTGCCAGCGAGACCTTCGTCGCCCTTGCCGACGGCAATGCACTGCAGACCTACATCGAAGGCCAGGCGCGCGACATCGGTCGCCGACTGGACGTGCGCATCCGCATGAAGACCTTCGAAGGCGTGTGCATCATGGTCGGACACGGCATCGGCGTCGGCATCGTGCCGCGTACCCTCGCCCGCCAGCATCGGCGCAGCACGCGTACCGTCGCCGTGCCGCTTGCCGATGCGTGGGCACAACGCCGTTTGTGCGCGTGCTTCGCCCAGTGGGCGCAGCTGTCACCGGCGATGCGCAGCCTGCTGCTGCACCTGGGCGTGGAGCCGCAGAGAAAAGTGTGAAATGTTGTTGACACCCCCGCTGTCGTTCCTCATAATTCATCTCCTGAGTCGCCCAGGTGGCGGAATTGGTAGACGCACTAGTTTCAGGTACTAGCGGGTAAAACCGTGGAGGTTCGAGTCCTCTCCTGGGCACCACGACTCAAAGTGATCAAACCCGCGAAAGCGGGTTTTTTCGTTTCCGGGGTTTGGCGAGCGTGGCATCGCATCTACCGCTCGAACTGTCGCATCTCGCCCCCCCCCAGGCGTCACCCGCTGGTGCATACCTCCTCCCGGCGCGCCGTCACCAAACCCTGAACGGCCTCCTTTTGGGTCGCATTTCACGTTACCCGCTCAGTTCGTACTTTTCCTAGTCGGAGATCTACCCGATTCCATTTCGGTGGAAGGCAGATTTACAGGAGCCGGTTGCAGGTCTATCGCCACGACCTGACCAGCGTCCCTTTCCCCAAAAGGATGTCCCCATGCAGCGCACCATCATCTGCCCTCACTGCCACACCGGCTCGAATCACGGCGTACGCGTATGCGTGGGATGCCAGGCCGAGGTCCACTACGGCGCATCGAAGGAGGCCGTAATGCTCGTCTTCGTCGCCGCCATCATCTGCGGCACCCTGGTCGGCAGCCGATTGCAGGCCACTGCCGGCTGGCTCACGTGTGGCGCCGTACTTGTGGCGGGAATGTGGGCCATTTCCCTATTGTTCCGTGATCGGGTGGTGTTCAAGCGCGTCTATCGCACGCGCTGAACCTGCCGCTGCACTCCCCCAACGCCAGGGCCCGTGGGACCCGCGCTGCACAAACAAGGACCCCGCCTTGAGGCGGGGTCAAAATACAGCACGTGTTTCCAGGGAGTTTTCAGTGTCCGCCGCCGGCGGCCGCACCTGCGCCTGCGCCGAACGGCGGTTTGGCCAGCCACAGGAACGTGATGATCGCCAGGAAGATCCAGCCCAGCAGGAAGAAGATGTCGTTGAAGCCCATCTGCGAGGCCTGGTGGTTGATCATGTTGTTCAGCACCGCGGCACCGTTCTGCAGGTTGCCCTGCCCCATCGCGGCCACCTGGTCCTGCATGCCCGGCTGATAGGCCGAGATGTGCTCGGTCAGATCCGCATGGTGCACCTGGGTACGACGCGCCCACAGCCACGTGGTCAGCGATGCCGCGAAGCTGCCGCCCAGCGTACGCAGGAAGGTGGCCAGGCCGGAACCCGCCGCGATCTCGCGCCCATCCAGGTCCGACAGCAGGATCTGCAGCACGGGCATGAAGAACAGCGCCACGCCGATGCCCATGATCAGCTGCACGCCGGCCACGTGCATGTAGTCCACCTGCAGGTTGAAGTTCGAGCGCAGGAAGCTGGTCATCGACAGCACGATGAAGGCGATCGTGGCCAGCATGCGCATGTCGAATCGCGATGCATACTTGCCGACGAAGGGGGTCATGATCACTGGCAGGATACCGATCGGCGCCGTCGCCAGGCCCGCCCAGATCGCGGTGTAGCCCATGTCACGCTGCAGCCACTGCGGGATCAGCAGCGCCACGCTGAAGAACGCCGCATAGGCCACCACCATCGCCAGCGTGCCTGCGCGGAAGTTTCGATGCCGGAACAGCTTGAGGTCGACGATCGGATCCTTGTCGGTCAGCTCCCAGATCAGGAAGACCGTCAGCGTCACCACTGCCACGCAGGCCAGCACCACGATCTTCATCGACGAGAACCAGTCCTCGTCGTTGCCCAGGTCGAGCACCAGCTGCAGCGCGCCGACACCGATCACCAGGGTGACCAGGCCGACATAGTCCATCTTCGGCTTCTCGATCTGCTCCGGGCGCCCCTTCAGCTGGTTGCCCACCACCAGCGCGGCGAAGATGCCCAGTGGCACGTTGATCAGGAAGATCCATTCCCAGCTGTAGTTGTCGGTGATCCAGCCACCGAGGATCGGGCCGCAGATCGGCGCCACCACGGTGATCATCGCCAGCAGCGCCAGCGCCTGCCCGCGTTTCTCGCGGGGATAGATCGACACCAGCAACGACTGCGTGATCGGGTACATCGGGCCGGCCACGAAGCCCTGCAGTGCACGCGACAGCACCAGCATGCCCATGCTCTGGGCCAGGCCGCACAGCAGCGAGGTGATGACGAAGGCCAGCGTGGCCCATACGAACAGCTTGCGTTCGCCGAAGCGGCGGCTGAGCCAGCCGGTCAGCGGCAGCGCGATGGCCGTGCTGACCGCGAACGAGGTGATGACCCACGTCGCCTGCTGCGAACTGGCGCCGAGATTACCGGCGATGGTCGGCAGCGAGACGTTGGCGATGGTGGTGTCGAGCACCTGCATGAACGACGCCATCGCCAGGCCCACGGTGCACAGGGCGACGCTGGGCGGCAGGAATCCGGAGGCCGCTCCCGGCGCCGCCGGTGCGCCCGGAGCGCCGGGCGCGGCTGGAGCTTGTGCGGACATGGCGACCTCAGCCCGCCTTCGCCTGCTGCTGCGGCAGGTTGCCCTGGATGATCGTGTGGATCACCTCGTCGGCATCATGCAGCTGCTTGGCATACACGTCGGTGTCGAACACGGTGCCCTTGGCGGCAGCGGTCGGCAGCACTTCACCCTTCTGGTCACGCAGGCTCACTTCGGCCTTCATCGACAGGCCGATGCGTAGCGGGTGTTCGGCCAGCTGCTTGGCATCGATGGCGATGCGCACCGGCACGCGCTGCACGATCTTGATCCAGTTGCCGCTGGCGTTCTGCGCCGGCAGCAGCGAGAACGCCGAACCGGTGCCCAGGCCCAGGCTCTGGATGCGGCCCTTGTACTTCACGTCACCGGCATACAGGTCCGACTTCAGCTCCACTTCCTGGCCCAGGCGCATGTGGCGCAGCTGGGTTTCCTTGAAGTTGGCCTCGACCCACATCTGCTCGGTCGGCACCACCGCCATCAGGGCGTTGCCCGGCTGCACGCGCTGGCCCACCTGCACCGAACGACGGGCGACATAACCGGTGACCGGCGCGACGATGCCGGCGCGGGCGTTGTTGAGGAAGGCCTGGCGCAGCTGCGCGGCCGCCGCCTGCACGTCCGGCTGGGTGGCGATCACGGTGTCGTCGACCAGCGCGCGGTTGCGCTCGACGGTCTCGCGCGAACCGGCCACGGCCGCTTCGGCGGCGGCCAGCTCATCGCGGGCGTGGGCCAGTTCTTCGTTGGAGATGGCGCCGGTGGCGGCCAGGCCCTTGCGGCGGGCGAAGTCGTCGCGCACGCGCTTCAGGGTCACCTGGCGCGCGTTCAAGTCGGCCTGTGCAGCTTCCACGCTGCGGTACAGACCGCGGGTCTGGCGCACCGTCTTGGCCAGGTTGGCTTCGGCCTGCTGCAGTGCCACCGACGTGTCGGAAGGGTCCAGCTGCACCAGCAGCTGGCCGCGCTCCACGCGCATGCCGTCATCGGCGTTGATGGCGACCACGGTACCGGCCACCAGCGGGGTGATCTGCACCTGGTTGCCCTGCACGTAGGCATCGTCGGTTTCTTCGAACCAACGGCCGAACATGAAGTACCACAGCGCCAGTGCGGCAAGCAGCAGCACGACGATCACGAACAGGCCGCGCAGCAGGTTGCCGCGGCGGTTGGAGGCGGCCGGGGCCGCGGTGTCTTGGGTCTGGCTCATGGCAGGGGTCTTCAGGAATGCGAGGAATCGGAATGGGAGGCGATCGGTGCGCGGTCGGCGTCAGCGGGCTGGAAACCACCACCCAGCGCCTTGCTCAGGCGCACCGAGGACTGCACCTGCTGCGACTGCAGGCCGGCCAGCTGCTGCTGCGACTGCAACAGCGTGGACTGCGCAGTCAGCACGTCCAGGTAGCTGCCGATGCCGGCGCGGTAGCGCTGCTGGGCCAGGTCGAAGGCCGAGCGTGCGGTGTCCACGGCCTGCTGCTGCGAATGCGCCTGCTGCGCCAGCGAGCGCACCGCGTTGACCTGGTCGGCCACGTCGCGCAGCGCGTCCAGCACGGCCTGGTTGTAGTTGGCCACCGCCAGGTCGTACTTCGCATCGGTGTTGGCCAGGTTGGCACGCAGCTTGCCGCCTTCGAAGATCGGCAGGCTCAGCGCGGGGCCGATGTAGGCGAAGGTGGAGCTGCTCTTCAGCAGGTCGCCCACGTTCGGGGCGACCACGCCGGCGAGCGCGGTCAGGTTGAAGCTCGGGTAGAACTTGGTCCTGGCCACCTTGATCTGCTTGTCGGCCGCTTCCACGCGCCAGCGCGCGGCGACGATGTCGGGGCGACGGCCCAGCAGTTCGCTGGGCAGCACGCCCGGCAGCTGCAATGCCACCGGGTTCAGCGGCTGCGGGCGCTGGATCGACAGGCCACGGTCCGGGCCCTTGCCGACCAGTGCCGCCAGCGCGGTGCGGGCGGCGTCGATGCGCTGCTGCGCGGCCTGCACCTGCTGCTGTGCGGCCGGCACGCGGGCTTCGGCCTGGCGCACCTGCAGGTCGCTGTCGATACCGGCGCTGCGGCGCTGGCGGGTCAGCTCCAGCGACTTCTGCGAACGGGTCAGCTCTTCCTCGGCCACGTCATTGAGCTGCCACGCATAGGCCAGCTCGGCATAGGCCTGGGTGATGCCGGTGGACAGGTTCAGGCGGGCGGCCTGGGCTTCGACGGTGGCGGCGTGGGCACCGTCCACGGCGGCTTCCCAGGCGGCGCGCTTGCCGCCCCACAGGTCCACGCCATAGCTGAAGTCGAAGGCGACCTGACTGCTGCCGCCGTAGCGGCCACCCAATTCGCTGCCGACCATCGACTCGGGCAGGCGCAGGCCGGTGTAGCCGCCGGACACCGACAGGCTGGGCAGCTCGTCGGCGCGCGCGGTACCGACCTGGGCCTGGGCCTGGCGCAGACGCGCGTCGGCGGCGTCCAGGCTCGGATGACCGGCCAGGCCCTCGGCAACCAGCGCGTCCAGCTGCGCATCGCCCAGCGCCTTCCACCAGTCCTGCGCCGGGAAGCCGGTGGCGCTCAGGTCGGTGTCGGCCAGGGTGCGTTCGCTGTGCAGGCTGTCCACGTCAAGCACGTGGCCCTGCGGGGTGAGGCCGCGGCTGCTGGCGCAGGCGGCCAAAGCCAGGGCCAGCGCTGACACCAGCAGCGCGCGCCCGGACCGGCGGAGAGTGGGATGCGGGATCGGGTTCATGGGGTCGTCAGTGAATCGCGGATTCGGGTAAGGAGGGACAGCAGCAGCGTGCGCTCGTCGGTGGAAAGATCGCGCAAGGCGTAATCCATCACCGCGTCGCCGCGCAGCTTCAGCCGCGCCCACAACGCGCGGCCTTCATCGGTCAGCACGATCTGCAACGCGCGGCGGTCCTGCGCATGCGGTTCGCGGCGGACGCAGCCCAGCGCCTCCAGCTTGTCCAGCAGGCGGGTGACCGCGCTGGGCACCTGGTCGATGGCCTGGGCCAGCTCGTTGGCGGTGCACGGGGCCATGTGCGAAAGCACCTTCAGCCCGATGTAGTGGGTGAAGCCGATGCCCAGATCTTCTTCGGCCATGGACGCGTCGAGTTGCCGGACCAGGCCGTCGCGCACCTGGCGCAGCAGCAGGCCGAAGCTGGGGGGGGTGGTTGCAGGACAGATCATGGGGGAGCATTCTCTTCCAAAAAAAATATTTCTCAATGGAAATATTCGATCTGGCATCGAATGCTGTGTTGCAGCAGTGGGCTGGATCAGTGAAGGCGCACACCTTAATGGCCCGCTCAGCTGGCCCGGTAGTACAATTAAGCCAATGGATGACACATTTCAGCCAGCGGACATGATGAACAAGGCAGAAATCCCCCCTCCCAAACGCTTGCTCAGGGACGACGCACTGGACTGGTTCGAGCGCAACGATGGCCCGCCGGTGGTCGCTTTCCGCTTCGACAGCCCGCTGGGGCTGGTCCGGGAAGTGGACTGGCACCACCACCAGCGCGCGCAGCTGATCTGTGTCGAACGCGGCCTGCTGACCACCCGCACCTCGCACGGGACGTGGTCTCTGGCGCCGGGCTCGGCCGGCTGGATGCCGCCACTGGAGCCGCATACCGTCACCCTCGACGGCCCGCTGCGTGGCTGGGGCATGGCGCTGGCCGCGCCGGCCTGCGCCACCCTGCCGGCCGATCCCTGCGTGCTGGGCCTGTCCAAGCTGGCGCAGGCGCTGGCTGACCGCATCTGCGAATGGCCGCTGGGCTACGACACCACGCCCGAACGCCAGCACATCATCGAGGTGCTGCTGGACGAGATCCGTACCGCGCCACGCCAGCGCATGCACCTGCCGATGCCGCACGATCGGCGCCTGCTGAAGATCGCCTCGCAGCTGCTGGCCGACCCGTCCGACGAACGCAGCCTGGCCGAATGGGCGCACTGGGCAGGCCTGTCGCCGCGCAGCCTGACCCGCCACTTCCGCGACGAGACCACGCTCAGCTTCGCCCAGTGGCGGCAACAGGCCCGGCTCTCCGAAGCCCTGCGCCAGCTGACCGACGGCCGCAGCGTGGCCGACATCGCCCACGCACTGGGCTTCAGCAGCGCCAGCGCCTTCGTCACCGTGTTCCGCCGCCACTTCGGGCTGCCGCCCGGGCGCTACCTGGCGCGGGCCGGGCATGGCCTGGAAACCGGGCTGGACCCTGCGCGCGGCTTGGCATCCCCCGCCGCATCCGGATAATCACAGGATTGCGAGCGGCGACCGCCGTCGCCGCCTCCCGACAACAGGTAACAACGCCGCATGACCGAACTTGCCCGCCCCGTGTTCCACGGATTCGAACAACTGCCGCTGCGCGAGTACGCCGAACGCGCCTACCTCGACTACTCGATGTACGTGGTCCTGGACCGCGCCCTGCCGTTCATCGGCGACGGCCTGAAGCCAGTGCAGCGCCGCATCATCTATTCGATGAGCGAGCTGGGCCTGAATGCCGCGTCCAAGCCGAAGAAGTCCGCGCGCACCGTCGGTGACGTCATCGGTAAGTACCACCCGCACGGCGACAGCGCGTGCTACGAAGCGCTGGTGCTGATGGCCCAGCCGTTCTCGTACCGCTACCCGCTGATCGAGGGCCAGGGCAACTTCGGCTCCAGCGACGACCCGAAGTCGTTCGCGGCGATGCGTTATACCGAATCCAAGCTGACGCCAATCGCCGAAGTGCTGCTGGGCGAGCTGGGCCAGGGCACCACCGACTGGGCGCCGAACTTCGACGGCACCCTGCAGGAACCGACCTGGATGCCGGCGCGGCTGCCGCATCTGCTGCTGAACGGCACCACCGGCATCGCCGTCGGCATGGCCACCGACGTACCGCCGCACAATCTCAACGAGATCGTCAGCGCGCTGCTGCACCTGCTGGACAACCCCGATGCGACCGTGCGCGACCTGTGCGAGCACGTGCAGGGCCCGGACTACCCGTCCAGCGCCGAGATCATCACCGCCGCCAACGATCTGCGGAACATGTACGAGACCGGCAACGGCAGCGTGCGTGCACGTGCGACCTTCACCAAGGAAGCCAACAACATCGTGGTGACGGCGCTGCCGTTCCAGGTGTCGCCGTCGAAGGTGATCGAGCAGATCGCCGCCCAGATGCGCGCCAAGAAGCTGCCGTGGCTGGAAGACATCCGCGATGAATCCGACCACGCCAACCCAGTGCGCGTGGTGCTGGTGCCGCGTTCCAACCGCGTCGACGCCGAGCAGCTGATGGGCCACCTGTTCGCCACCACGGACCTGGAGCGCAGCTACCGCGTCAACCTCAACGTGATCGGGCTGGACGGCCGTCCGCAGGTGAAGAACCTGAAGATGCTGCTCAGCGAATGGCTGACCTTCCGCAGCAACACCGTCACCCGCCGCCTGCAGCACCGCCTGCAGAAGGTCGAGCGCCGCCTGCATCTGCTGGAAGGCCTGCTGGTCGCCTTCCTCAACCTGGACGAGGTGATCCACATCATCCGTACCGAGGACGAACCGAAGGCGGCGCTGATCGCGCGCTTCGGCCTGTCCGAGGAACAGGCCGAGTACATCCTGGAAACCAAGCTGAAGCAGCTGGCCCGCCTGGAGGAGATGAAGATCCGCGGCGAGCAGGACGAGCTGGCCAAGGAGCGCGAGAAGATCCTCGGCATCCTCGACAGCAAGGCCAAGCTGAAGAAGCTGATCCGCGACGAACTGACCGCCGACGCCAAGAAGTTCGGCGACGCCCGTCGCTCGCCGCTGGTGCAGCGCCAGGCGGCGCAGGCCATCGACGAGACCGAGCTGGTGCCGAGCGAGCCGATGACCGTGGTGCTGTCGGAGAAGGGCTGGATCCGTGCCGCCAAGGGACACGACGTCGATGCATCGGCCCTGTCCTACCGCGAAGGCGACGGACTGCAGGGCGCGGTGCGCGCGCGCAGCACCCAGCAGGTCGCGTTCCTCGACAGCGAGGGCCGCGCCTACTCGACGCCGGTGCACACCCTGCCCTCCGCGCGTGGCAATGGCGAACCGCTGACCGGCCGCTTCTCGCCGGCGCCGGGCACCAGCTTCGTGACCCTGGCCAGCGCCGAGCCGGACACCCGCTTCGTGCTGGCCTCCAGCCATGGTTACGGCTTCGTCACCCGCTTCGAGAACCTGATCGGCCGCAACAAGGCCGGCAAGGCGATGCTGAACCTGTCGGCCGGTTCGTCGGTGCTGACCCCGTCGGCAGTGGCCAACGTCGCCACCGACCGCATCGTGGCGGTGACCAGTTCGGGCAACCTGCTGGCGATCGCCGCCAACGACCTGCCGGAACTGGACAAGGGCAAGGGCAACAAGATCATCGAGATCCCGAAGGCCAAGCTCGCCACCGAACGCGTGGTCGCCATCGTCGCGATCAGCCCGGGGCAGACCCTGCAGGTACGCAGCGGTCAGCGCACGATGGGCCTGAAGTTCAACGAGCTCGACGCCTACCTCGGCGCCCGCGCCACCCGCGGCCACCTGCTGCCGCGCGGCTGGCAGAAGGTGGAAGGGTTGTCGGTGGAATGATGGGTAACGGGGTCGGATCCCTTTCCACGGGGAAGGGCTCTGACCCATCCGACATGGCGAGGGGTCAGATCCGTTTTCGTTGAAAAAGGATCTGACCCCGGACAAGAAAAAGCCGGGGATTCCCCGGCTTTTTCGTTTGTCGGCTGGCGGGCTGTGGAGCGGCTGGCTGGCGAAGGCTGGCGCGCGATGCTCCGGTGCTGGCGGGCGACAGAACTTTTGTAGAGTCGAGCCATGCTCGACTCGGGTCCAACAGCAGCCGAGCATGGCTCGGCTCTACATGAAACGAGGCAGCCGACCAGCGGTCGGCTCTACCGAAAAGAGCGGTGCCGGCTCAGTGCGCCGGGGCGCCGCTGCCGTCGATCTTGCTCAGCTGGTACAGCTCCAGGCCGATGCGCTTGATCAGGCCCAGCTGCTGTTCCAGCCACCAGGCGTGGTCTTCCTCGGTGTCCTTCAGCTGCGCCAGCAGGATGTCGCGGCTCACGTAGTCGCCCTTCTCCTCGCACAGCTTCATGCCGGCGGCCAGATTGTTCCGAACGGCGTATTCAGTATCGAGGTCCTTCTGCAGCATCTCTTCCACGGTCTTGCCGGGCTCGGTGGCATGCGGGCGCATGTCCGGGTCGCCGCCCAGGAACAGGATCCGGCGCAGCAGCGCATCGGCGTGCTGGGTCTCCTCTTCCATCTCGTGGTTCAGGCGTTCGTACAGCGCGAACAGGCCCTGGTCCTCGTAACGGCGGGAATGGATGAAGTACTGGTCGCGGGCAGCAAGCTCGCCGCGCAGCAGTTCCTTTAGGCAGGCGATGACGTCCGGGTTGCCTTTCATGGGGGGGGGCTCCTGTGAATCAATGTGACATAGGGTGCCGCATTTCAAATTACGGTGATCTAATCGGAATCAGTCGCAGTTGCGCCTGCGGCTACAATCGACCCACGAGTTCGGAAAGGACGTGCGATGCGACGTACATGGCGTTGGGTGCTGGGCGTGTTGATCGCCATCGTGCTGGTCACCGTCCTGGTGCTGTGGCTGCTGCTGCGCGGCAGCCTGGCCGACCTGGACGGCGAGCATCCGCTGCCGGGGCTGGCCAGGCCGGTCACGATCGAGCGCGATGCGCTGGGGGTGGTCACCATCACCGCCGGCAGCCAGGCCGACGCGATGCGTGCGTTGGGCCACGTGCACGCGCAGGAGCGTTATTTCGAGATGGACCTGATGCGCCGCAGCGCTGCAGGCGAGCTGTCGGCGCTGTTCGGCCCGAAGGCCATCGACGCCGACAAGCGCATGCGCGTACACCGGCTGCGCGCACGTACCGAGGCGAACCTGCAGACCGCACTGGGTGACAACGGCGAGGCCGTGCGTGCCTACGTGGACGGGGTCAACGAAGGCCTGGCCGATCTGTCCGTGCGGCCGTGGGCGTACCTGTTGCTGCGGCAATCGCCGCAGCCCTGGCAGGCCAGCGACAGCGTGTTGGCCGGGCTGGCCATGTATGCCGACCTGCAGGATCCGGGCAACCAGACCGAGCTTGCACTGAGCCGCATCCGCGCGGTGGTGCCGCCGGCGCTGTACGCGCTGATCGCCCACGACGGCACTGAATGGGATGCACCGCTGTTCGGCGAACCGACGGGCAACGCCACCCTGCCCGATGCCAGCCAGCTTGACCTGCGCACATTGAAGGGGAAACCCGGCACCGCGCAGGAAGAGGCGGACGCCGTCGGCAGCAACAACTTCGCGGTGGCCGGGGCACTTACCGCCGATGGCCGCGCGATCGTCGCCGACGACATGCACCTGGGCCTGCGCGCACCAGGCCTGTGGTTCCGCGTGCGCCTGCGCTACCCCGACCCGCAGGCTGCCGGCGGCCAGGTCGATGTCACCGGTTTCTCGCTGCCCGGCCTACCGGCGGTGATCGTGGGCAGCAACGGGCACGTGGCCTGGGGCTTCACCAACAGCTACATCGACACGGCGGACTACCGGACTGAACCGGCCAACGCCGCGGAGACCGTACATGAAGAACGCATCACCGTAGCCGGCCAGGCCGACGTGGTGTTCCCGGTGCGCGAAACCGCCTGGGGGCCGATCCTGCACACCCATGCCGATGGCAGCGGCGATGCGCTGCGCTGGGTCGCCCACCTGCCCGGAGCCGTGCGGCTGGACTTCGGTGACCTGGCCCGCGCCGGCGATCTGGACGCTGCCCTGCACTTCGCCGACCGCGCCGGCATCCCCGCGCAGAACCTGGTGGTCGGCGACCGCAGCGGACGCATCGCCTGGCGCCTGATCGGTGCCCGCCCGGACCGCGGCCCCGGCTGTGCACCGGCCGGCTTCACGGCCGCCAGCAACCAGGACTGCGCACCGTGGCCGATCCGCAGCGATGCCGCCCCGGCATTGATCGACCCACCCAACCATCGCCTGTGGACCGCCAACGGCCGCGTCCTCGACAGCGAGGCACTGGCCACTGTCGGCAACGGTGGTTATGACCTCGGCGCACGCGCGCGCCAGATCCGCGATCTGTTGGCGACCCAGGAGCGCTTCGACGAGCACGACCTGCTGGCGATCCAGCTCGATGACCGCGCTGTGTTCCTGCAGCGCTGGTGGGCGCTGCTGCACGACGTCATCGAAGGCAGTGACGACCCGGCGCTGAAGCGGCTGAAGGCGGTCAGCCATCAATGGGGCGGGCGCGCCTCAGCCAGTTCGGTGAGCTACCGAGTGGTGCGCGGGTTCCGCACCCACGTGATGGAGACGCTGTCCGAGGCCCTGCTGGCCCCGGCCAATGCGCAGCTGGGTGAGGACTATCTCGAACCGCGCCTGGCGCAGCTGGAAGGCGTGGTCTGGCCGATGCTGCAGCAGCGCCCGGCCCACCTGCTGCCACCGGCATTCAACAGCTGGGATGCCTTGCTGATCGACGCAGCACGGCGTACGGAAGCCGAACTCTCCAGGCAGGGTCCGCTGGCCAAGCGCAGCTGGGGCGAGCGCAACACTGCGGCGATCTGCCATCCCATCGCCCGTGCGTTGCCGGGCATCGCCCAGCGCTGGCTGTGCATGCCGGCCGACCGCCTGCCCGGCGACCGCGACATGCCACGCGTGCAGACGCCGAACTTCGGTGCCTCTGAACGCATGGTGGTTTCACCGGGCCACGAGGCCGACGGCATCGTGCACATGCCCGGCGGCCAGAGCGGTCATCCCCTCTCGCCGTACTGGGGCGCCGGCCACGAGGACTGGGTGCATGGGCGCCCGACGCCGTTCCTGCCGGGCAAGGCACAACATGTGATGACGCTGGTGCCTGCACCACAGGCGCCAGACTGAGGGAACCAGGCAGCCTGCCGGAAGTTCGCAATTGTTCCTAGAGACACGCTGAAGATTACGTCCTAGAGTTCAGGACTTCTCGATCATCCGAGCAGATCCATGTTGCAGACATCTCTGGAAGCTGCTGTACGCGACAGCATTCAAAGCCAATGTGCAAAGCTGCTGCAGCTTCGGCAGCTGTACAGGTCCGCGTGCACTTCTGTCTACGACACACGGGCACGCGAACAGCAGCCCAAGTCAAAGCTGATCGCCCCTGCAGTCAATGATCGGACCGAGCCAGAGGCCGCTGTCCATCGCCAAGCGGCCTTGGCAGACGCGATCCTCGGCGCAATGTCGTCGCTCATCGACTACTACGCGATGCTCTGTGCCATCCGCATCGGCGTTCCGGAAAGCAGGATAACCAGCGTGCATCATGACTGGATCCAACACCCCAGGCTCCAGTTGAATGGGAAAAATGCAGGCAAGGCCGATTTGCTACCTGCTTTGGAGGAGTTTTCGGCTGCGTACAAGCAAAGGTGGAAGGAAGACCAGCAGGATCGTCCCGATTTTTGGCTGGAACTCTATTCGGCATCCATCGAAGATCGACTGAAGACACTTGGCGTAGCGCTTGACCCTGAGCGCGAGGAGGGCCTGCCTGGGAGCCCGCTCAAGCAGCTGCGCACCTATTTCTATTACGTCCAGCCACTCATCAGCAACGCGATCAATGGAGAAGGACTGCGATTCAAGCTGTATTCGGAAATCAACAACGTCATCAAACACAACGTCAACCGCCCGCCGAGGTCAACATCGGAGACGTTTGATGCGGAGACGCGCTGGTACACGTACATCGAAATTCCACAGAGCAGCCGTCCCTTCCTCAGGGAGGGCGTGCTTCATAGGTTGCTTTCCATGGACTTCGATCAGCTCGGAGTCTGGCTTTCCGAACGCGAGCACTCGCGCCCACGTGCGTGTCCGATAGCACGGCAGCTTGGCATCGACGACAGAATCAGTCTTGACGCCGAGAACGGCATTACCAGCCCCGATCAGGCAACGCTGTATTTCTTCATTGACACCGTGCTCGTCGGAAAGCGTCGTGATGGCATTCTGATCGAGGCAGGCAAGACGCTCAGCAGTACTGCGGCGATGTTGTGCGACACCGTGTTGAACGGCTCAGCGATGGAATGCCAGCCGGCGCATTGCTGCGCCAGCTGACCCAGAATCCCACACCGTGCTGCAATGGTGTGGGGTACTTGATGACGCCGCCTGTCAGGCCAACGCCTGCTCATGCACGCCGGCAATCGCACGGCCGGACGGATCGGCCGCAGCGGCGAAACTGGCATCCCACGCGATCGCCGCGGGCGACGAGCAGGCGATCGACTTTCCGCCCGGCACCGTCTCGGCGGCCGCGCGGCTCGGGAAGAACTGCTCGAACAGGTGGCGATAGTAGTACGCCTCCTTGGTCTGCGGCGGGTTGTGCGGGAAGCGCTTGTCGGCGGCCGCCAGCACGCGGTCGCTCACCTGTGCTTCGGCATGCGCCTTCAGCCCGTCGATCCAACCGTAGCCGACGCCATCGCTGAACTGCTCCTTCTGCCGCCACAGGATGCTGTCGGGCAGATAGCCATCGAACGCCTCGCGCAGCACCGCCTTCTCGATGCGACGGCCACCGAACCCGGCACCGACCATCTTGTGCGCAGCATCGAAGCGCATCGCCACGTCGAGGAATTCACGATCGAGGAACGGCACGCGCGGCTCCACGCCCCAGGCCATCATCGACTTGTTGGCACGCAGGCAATCGTAGTTGTGCAGGGCGTCGAGCTTGCGCACCAGCTCGTCGTGGAATTCGCGCGCGTCCGGCGCCTTGTGGAAGTACAGGTAGCCGCCGAAGATCTCGTCGCTGCCCTCGCCGGACAGCACCATTTTCACGCCCATCGCCTTGATCCGCCGCGCCAGCAGGAACATCGGCGTCGACGCGCGGATGGTGGTGACGTCGTAGGTTTCGATGTGGCGGATCACTTCCGGCAGCGCATCCAGGCCTTCCTCGAAGGTGTACTCGAAGCCGTGATGGACGGTGCCCAGTGCCTCGGCGGCGACCGCAGCGGCGGCCAGGTCGGGCGAGCCCTTCAGCCCGATCGCGAACGAGTGCAGGCGCGGCCACCAGGCTTCGGTCTGGCCCCCGTCTTCGATACGGCCACGCGCATAGCGTGCAGCCACCGCAGCCACCAGCGATGAATCGAGGCCACCGGACAGCAGCACGCCGTACGGCACGTCGCTCATCAGCTGGCGCTCCACCGCGTGCTCGAAAGCTTGGCGCAGTTCGGCCAGGTCGGCTTGGCGGCCCTGCACGTCGGCGTAGTCGCGCCACGGCTGCTGGTAGTAGCGCACCAGCTCGCCGCTGGCACTGTCGAAATAGTGGCCCGGCGGGAACTGCGCGACATCGGCACAGGTATCCGCCAGCGCCTTCATCTCCGACGCCACGCGCAGGCGTCCCTGCGCATCATGGCCCCAGTACAGCGGGACCACGCCCACGGGATCGCGCGCCACCAGCACGCGGCCACTGGCACGGTCCCACAGCGCGAACGCGAAGATGCCGTTGAGCTGCTCCAGCCACTGCGCCGGCGATCCCCCCTGGCGATACAGCGCGTTGATCACTTCGCAGTCCGAGCCGGTCTGGAAGTCGTAGGCGGTGGTCAGCGCGGCCTTCAACGCCTGGTGGTTGTAGATCTCGCCGTTCACCGCCAGCGCCAGCTGGCCATCGGCCGACAGCAGCGGTTGCGAACCGCCGGCCGGATCGACGATGGCCAGCCGCTCGTGGACCAGCAAGGCGCCTTCGTCGAGGTACACGCCGCTCCAATCAGGGCCACGGTGGCGCTGGCGCTGCGACAGTTCCAGCGCGTGACGGCGCAGGGCGGGAAGATCGTCACCGGCCTGCAGGCCGAAGATTCCGAAGATCGAACACATGGTGGAGCTCCTGTTGGGGGATTTCACTGAGGAAGGGGTGTTCGACCGGCCATCCAGGCCCGGGCGGGGCTGCGCCCGGGCACAAAAAAACCCGCATCGGCTGATGCGGGTTTTCTGGTGTCCGGGCGTGTGTTGCTGTCTATCTACCCAGGGCGCAGTCCCGCATCGGCCGCGCGCGATTATTCGCACGCAGATTATTGCGGTTGTTGTTGACGGCGGTGGCCAGGCGGATCGACATGGCATCGACCCTACCCCGGTTTCCGGTGCGGCGCAACAGTTGCGTCGGCAACCACAGGTGGAGCGCATAATGGCCAGCCCTGAAATGTGTAACTGGAATGCAACACCGCACTGGATGCACCGCCACACCGGCCGCCCTGCTCTGCCTCGGCATCGCCGCCTGCCAGACCCTGCCTCCACCCTCCACGCTGCCGCAGTCCGAGCAGCAGGCTCTGGAACAGCGCGGCAGCGATGGCAGCTTCAAGGGGGCCTTTGATACCGCAGAAACCTTCGAGCGCTTCAACGATCCACGCGCGGTCACGTACTACGAGCGCGCCGCTGCGGTCACGCCCTGGACCTTCCACAACACCAAGGCGGAAGAGGCGCTGGGTCGGATCTGGACCTCCGGCACGCTGCGGCACGCCGACAGCCCCCATATCGACCCTGCACCGGTGCTGCGTGCTTCGTGGCGACGCGGCGAGCGCGCCTACCTGGCCGCGGCAAACCACGGCAATCCCTACGCCTTCCATGAACTGGCCACTGCCTATCGCCAGCACGGCGACGCACAGCAGGCACTGCGCTGGGACCTGCGCGCGATGATCTACCAGCGCTATCCCAGCCGTTCCTCGCGACTGCCGGATGCGCTAGCCGCCCAGGGCGATGCCGTGCATCCGCTGGTTGCGCATATCCAGCGCCGAGCAGCGCGTGGCGATGCCGAGGCCCAGGTGGACCTGGGCGCGTTGCTGGAACGCGGCGTGGGCCTGCCGCGCGATCCGGCGCATGCGCTGCAGCTGTACCAGTGCGCCGGTGAAAAGGGCAATGTGTTCGGCCAGTACTTCGCCGGGCTGCTGCTGGGCCGCAGTGCGCCGGGCGTGGAGAAGGACACCGAGGCGGCGGCACGCTGGTTCGCCCGAGCCGAGGCGCAACGCTTCTACATGGCGGCGCCGAGCTATTGGCAGAAGGCGGTCGAGCCGCCGTTCTTCCTTTTCTCGGAATAGGGCCGGGCTGCCGTTCTGTAGAGCCGAGCCATGCTCGGCTGCTTCTGCCGGTAGACATCAGCCGAGCATGGCTCGGCTCTACAGGAGGGCGTGCCGACCAACGGTCGGCACCCACCATTCTCACCCCACCGTCCTCACACCAGCAGCCGTTCCACCAGCCGCTGGTACAGCCCGGGCAGTGCTTCCAGTTCATCCACGCGCACGTTCTCGTCCACCTGGTGGATGCTGGCGTTGACCGGGCCTACTTCGATGCACTGCGCGCCCAACGGTGCGATGAAGCGCGCATCGGAGGTACCGCCGCCGGTGCTCTCTTCCGGCGCACGGCCGACGTGCTCGGCCAGCACTGCCCGCGCGGCGGCGCGCAGGGTGCCTTCCGGCGTGTAGAACGGTTCGCCGCTGCGATGCCACTTCAGCGTGTGCTGCAGGCCGTGGCTGTCCAGTAGTGCAGTGATCTCCGCTTCCAGCTTCGGCGCGTCCCAGTGCGGGTTGTAGCGGATGTTGAAATCCACTTCCAGCTCGCCCGGGATCACGTTGTTGGCACCGGTGCCGGCATGGATGTTGGAGATCTGCAGGCTGGTCGGCGGGAAGCTCTCGTAGCCGTCGTCCCAGCGTCGCGCACTCAGTTCGGCCAGTGCCGGCGCCGCCTGGTGGATCGGGTTGCGCGCCTTTTCCGGGTACGCCACATGACCCTGTACGCCCTGCACGCGCAGCTTGGCGGACAGGCTCCCGCGGCGGCCCACGCGCAGCAGGTCGCCCAGCGTCGCGGTCGACGACGGCTCACCGGTGATGCACCAGTCGATGCGCTGTCCGCGTGCGGCGAACAGGCGTGCAACGTGGCGCACGCCATCGATGGCGTCGCCTTCCTCGTCGCTGGTCAGCAGCACCGCCAGCGTGCCGGCGTGATCGGGATGGGCGGCAACGAACTGCTCTGCGGCAACCACGAACGCGGCCACGCTGCCCTTCATGTCGGCAGTGCCGCGGCCATACAGCACGCCGTCTCGGATCGTCGGCGTGAACGGATCGCTGGTCCAGGCCTCGCGCGGGCCGGTGGGCACCACATCGGTGTGGCCCAGCAGCACCAGCACCGGCGCCCCGCTGCCGTGGGTCGCCCACAGGTTGTCGACCTCGCCCAGGCGCAGGTGATCGCAGTGGAACCCGGCCTGCTTCAGGCGTGCGGCCAGCAGCGCCTGGCAGCCGGCATCATCGGGCGTCACCGAGGGCCGTGCGATCAGCTCGCAGGTCAGGTCGAGAACGGCACTCATGCGCCGCCCACGCCGAAGCGTGCCTTGAAGCCGTTGTCACTGAAGCCCTGGCTGACCGTGCCATCGGCGGTGACCACCAGCGGGCGCTTGATCAGCTGCGGGTACTCGCGCAGCAGCAGCTTCCATTCGGCATCGGACTCGGCCGCCTTGCGGCTGTCCGGCAGCTGCCGCCAGGTGGTGGAGGACTTGTTGACCATCGCCGCCAGCCCGCCCAGCTGCGCGGCCCATTCCAGCAGCGTTTCCGGGCTGGGCGTGTTGTCGCGGTAGTCGACGAAGCTGTACGGCACGCCGAAGCGGTCCAGCCACTTGGTCGCCTTCTTGCAGGTATCGCAGTTCTTCAAACCGTAGACAGTGGTGCTCATGGCCATCTGTGATGCTGGAAAACAGGCGGCCAGAATCTCACAACAGACGCTCGGACACGACCCGGAACGGCACCCTCGGCAAGCGGAAGGCCAGGCCCGATTCAAGCGCCACGCCCATCGCCTGCAGGCGCGGGCAGTGCAGTTCGCCCGACAGGCGCAGCGGCTGCAAGGTGTCGACGGCCACCGGCAGGGCAATGCGGGTACTGGCCCAGCGGTGGTCGCAGGTGCGGGCGATGGCCTCGTCCTGGCAGGTCAGGAAGCGCAGCAGGGCAGCCTGGTCACCGAAGGCAGCCGACCACCCGGCCGCGCTCCCCCCTGCGGCAGCCTGCCAGTGCAGATGCAACGCCGGCGCACTGCCCTGCCCGCTCTCGATCAATGTGTGGCCCGCGCCATCAGCGTCAAGGACATGCTCGAAGCGGGCGGACAGATGGGGCTGCATGGCATCACTGAAGGCACGCGCGCCGGCCACGAAGGCCAGCTGATCCATCACGTTGCGATCGAACAGCACCCTCGGCGTGCCTTGCGGATCATCATCACGGCGCAGGTACCAGCGCCAGTTGCTCTGCTGCGGCGACGGCATCAGCGCGCGCAGCGGCCCGGCCAGCGCGGGCCCGAAATGGCCGTGGCGATAGCTGAGGATGGTGTAAGGCGTGCGCCCGGCATGCACCACGTAGTGATGGCCCGGCGGTGGTGGCGGTGCGTGACGTACATCGACCCACCAGCTCGCATAGACCACGTCGCGTACATCGCTGACCAGCGCCGGCATCGGCCAGCGCTGCGACAGCGCGCGACGCAGCCGGCTCCAGCGGGATGCATGCAGCAGGCGCGGCAGCATCCGCCCGAATGCGTTGTCGGACGGATGCCGGTAGATCGCGGACTGCGCCAGGTCCTCCGGCGCTGTCACTTTCAGTCGGCCAGGCCGCGCAGCAGGTCGTTGACGCTGGTCTTGCTGCGGGTCTTGGCATCGACCTGCTTGACGATCACCGCGCAATACAGCGAGTGGGTACCGTCCTTGCTCGGCAGCGAGCCGGACACCACCACGCTGTACGGCGGGATGTAGCCGTAGCTGATCTCGCCGGTGGCGCGGTTGTAGATGCGGGTGCTCTGGCTGAGGAACACGCCCATGCCGATCACGCTGTGGTGGCCGACCACCACGCCTTCCACCACTTCCGAACGCGCGCCGATGAAGCAGTGGTCTTCAATGATGGTCGGGCTGGCCTGCAGCGGTTCCAGCACGCCGCCAATGCCGGCGCCGCCGGACAGGTGGCAGTGCTGGCCGATCTGCGCGCAGGAACCGACGGTGGCCCAGGTATCGACCATGGTGCCTTCGCCGACATAGGCGCCGATATTGGTGAAGCTCGGCATCAGCACCACGTCCTTGCCGAAGTACGTACCGCGGCGGGCAATCGCGCCCGGCACCACGCGCACGCCACCACGGCGGAACTTCGCTTCGTCATAACCGGCAAAACGCGATTCGACCTTGTCCCAGAACGGCGCCGGGCGCGCATCGACCACCGCCATGTCATTGACGCGGAAGTACAGCAGCACCGCCTTCTTCAGCCACTCGTTGACCTTCCAGCCACCGTGGCCGTCCGGTTCGGCAACGCGGAATTCGCCGCTTTCCAGGCCATCGATCACACGGTTGACCAGCGGTTTGGTCGAGCCTTCCAGTTCGTGCAGGGTCAGCGTGGCGCGGCGCTCGAAAGCACTTTCGATGCCGAACTTAAGTTCTTCCACGCCCGGCGCGGCCGGCTTGCGCAGCGACTTGCGGGCGATGGTTTCGGCGCGTGCGGCGTCTGCACTCTTGGCCGGGGCCTTCTTCGGCGCCGCCCCCTTCTTCGCCGGGGCCTTCACCGCTGCGGCTTTCTTCGGCGCAGCCGCCTTCTTCGCGGCCGGCACGGCGGCAGTTTTCCTGGCCGCTGCGCTCTTGGCGGTGGCAGCAGTCTTCTTCACGGGCTTGGTGGCCATCAGGCGGGGTCTCCGGCGTTTCGATCAGGGTCCAGGCAGGCCAGCATCGCGTCATGCAGCTGCTGCCGGGCAGGTTCAGTCAGGGGGAGGTCGTGTTCGTCACTGATCACGAAGGTGTCTTCGGCGCGTTCGCCGAACGTGGCAATGCGCGCATCATGCACGCGCAGGCCCTGGTTGCGCAGCACGAACGCCACGTCGGCCAGCAGGCCGGGGCGGTCGGGTGCGACCAGGGCAAATCGGGTTGCGCCCGGTTCATCGCGGAACTCGATGCGGGGGGCGAAACGGAAATGGCGCAGCTGGCGTGGCACCACCCGACGCGACGGGCGCAGGCGCGCCAGGTCACCGCTGAGTGCCTCGCGCAGCGCGGCCTCCAGGTTGGCGCTGCTGCCATCGGCGAAGCTGTCGGCCGGGTTCACTTCGAAGGTATCGAAAATGGTGTCGGCCGGACCATCCAGCACGCGCGCGCGATGAATGCCGTAGCCCTTGCGGTCCAGGGTCATCACGATGGCGGCGAACAGGCCGTCGCGGTCCGGCGAATGCACGAACACCTCCAGTGCCGGATCGTCGACACTGATGCGGCGCACCTTCACCAGCGCCTGGCCCTGCTTCACCGGCACCAGCGCAGCGGCCTGCCAGGCCAGCTGTTCCGGGCGCAGGCGGATGAAGCCTTCATCGGGCATCACGGCGAACTGGCGGTCGATGGTGGCATCGTCGTACCCCTGCTCGCGCACCAGCGCACGCACGCTGTCACGCGCCTCGGCCACGCGCTCGGCGGCCGGCACCGGGTGCTCAAGGCCTTCACGCAGCGCGCGCCGGGTCGCGAAATACAGGTCGGCCAGCAGGCGGTCCTTCCACGCGTTCCACAGCTTCGGGCTGGTGCCGGCGATGTCGGCGCAGGTCAGCAGGTACAGGTAGTCCAGGCGGTCGCGACTGCCGACCAGGGTGGCGAAGCGATGGATCACCACCGGGTCCGCAATGTCCTGCTTCTGCGCGGTCACCGACATGCGCAGGTGCTGTTCGACCAGCCACGCCACCAGTTCGGTGTCGGACGTACTCAGCGCATGCGCCTGGCAGAACGCGCGCGCGTCCACCGCGCCCAGTTCGGAATGGTCACCTCCGCGGCCCTTGGCAATGTCATGGAACAGGCCCGCCAGCAGCAGCAGCTCGGGCTTGCGCAGGCGCGGCCACACTTCATGCGCGATCGAGAAGCGCTCATCGGCACGGCTGCTGGCGAACAGGCCGATATTGCGCAGGACCATCAGCGTGTGCTGGTCGACGGTATAGACATGGAACAGGTCGAACTGCATGCGCCCGCTGACCTGGGCGAATGCCGGAATCCACTGACCGAGCACGCCCAGCCGCGCCATGCGCGAAAGCGTATCGACCGGGCGCTGACCACGCAGCAAGGCCAGGAACTGCTCGCGCGCGTCGGCGTCGGCCTGTTCGTAGGCCGGCAGCAGCGGCAGCGATTCGGCCAGCGCGCGCGCGGTCAGCGAATGCAGCCCGCGTACCTGCGGATTGTTGGCCCAGCTGGAGAACAGCGCGAACACCTGGCCGATATCACCGCGCGGCCAGTCGGCATCATTGGCCGCCAGATAGCCGCGTCGCAGGGAAAAACCCACGGTCAGCGGTTCCGGCTGCGCCTCGCCATCGAACTGTTCCTCGAAGCGCTGCAGCAGGCGGTCACTGATCCGACGCACCACCAGCGCGGCGCGGTAGAAGCCCTGCATCATTTTCTCGACACCGAGATTCTCGGCATCGTCTTCGAAGCCCAGGCGCGCGGCCAGGGTCTTCTGGTAATCGAAGCGCAACCGTTCTTCGGGGCGTCGCGCCACCAGGTGCAGGCCGAAGCGCAGCCGCGCCAGCACTGCACGTTCGCGCTTCAACGCGGCGGCTTCGTCGGCACCGAGATGGCCCAGCCCGACCAGCGCTTCCAGGTCGCGTACACCGAACGCGCGCAGCGCCATCCAGCCCAGCGTATTGAGATCGCGCAGGCCACCGGGGCCATCCTTCAGATCCGGTTCCAGGTTGTCGGCGGTGTCGCCGAAACGCTGGTGGCGGTTGCGCAGCTCTTCCAGCTTGGCAAGGAAAAAGGTGCGTGCCGGCCACAGCTCACGGTCGTCGATGGCCTCGCGCAGCGCACGGCGGGCAGCGTCATCGGACAGGATCGGGCGCGCTTCGATCAGCGCGGTCAGCACGGTCTGGTCGGCGGCGGCCTCGCGGCACTGCGCAGCACTGCGCACCGCATGGCTGACCGCAAGCCCGCAGTCCCACAGCAGCGCGAAGAGGCGCGCCAATGCCGCTTCGTGCGCCAACTGTGCCGGCGGGTCGCCGAACACCAGCAGGTCGATGTCCGAGCGCGGGAACAGTTCACCGCGCCCATAGCCGCCCACCGCAAACAGCGACAGGCCGCTGTCGGCCGGCAGGCAGCGCTGCCAGGCCAGGCGGATCAGATGGTCGGCGGCACGCGCGCGCAGCGCCAGCAGGCGCTCGATGTTGTCGCCCTGGTCGAAGCGACGGTACAGGCGCGCGTCGGCCTGCTGCAGCGCCTGGCGCGCGGCAGCAGCCCAGTCCGGGTCGTTGAGCGACGCGGCCGGCGTGTCCAGCAGCGAACTCGCCGGCAACATCCTCAGGAGACCTGCGACTCGCCCGGCGACAGCGTCAGCACGTCGACGCCGGTCTCGGTGACCGCGATCATGTGCTCCCACTGCGCCGACAGCTTGCGGTCCTTGGTCACCACGGTCCAGCCATCCGGCAGCACCTTGTTGTACCGGGTGCCCTCGTTGATCATCGGCTCGATGGTGAAGGTCATGCCCGGCTGCAGCACCAGGCCCTGGCCCGGGCGGCCGTAATGCACCACCTGCGGCTCGTCGTGGTAGACCTTGCCGATGCCGTGGCCGCAGTACTCGCGCACCACGCTGAAACGCTCGCCTTCGGCGTAGCTCTGGATGGCATGGCCGATGTCGCCCAGGGTGGCGCCCGGACGCACCGCACGGATGCCGCGCCACATGGCTTCGTACGTGGTTTCCACCAGGCGGCGGGCCATCACCGACGGCGTGCCGACGAAGTACATGCGGCTGGTGTCGCCGTGCCAGCCGTCCTTGATGACGGTGACGTCGATATTGATGATGTCGCCATCCTTGAGCACCTTCCCTTCGCTGGGGATGCCGTGGCAGATGACGTTGTTGACCGAAGTACACACGGTCTTGGGGAAGCCGCGGTAGCCGACGTTGGCCGGAATCGCGCCCTGCACGTTCACGATGTGGTCGTGGCAGATGCGGTCCAGCTCCTCGGTGGTGACACCGGGCTTGACGTGGGGGGTGACGATGTCGAGCACTTCGCTGGCCAGGCGGCCGGCGATGCGCATCATCTCGATTTCCTGCGGGGTTTTCAGATTCACGCTCATGGCGCCCATTATCGCCGATCCGGCTGCAATCTGAACGAACGCCACCCAACTGGCGATCCGGGGCATGCACGGTTCCGGCAAGGAACGCCAAAGCGTGACGACCTCCCCCCTTTCGCCTGCCTATTTATCACGGATTACAGACACTTAGCCGCACAAGCTGGCGCCGACCGTCGTCAAAAGCGGCCCCGAACGTGCCGCCTTCGCGTTGTTCAACAGACCTTCGGGTCAGGGAGGTTGTCCATGCGATCCACGCTCCGCTCACCGCTCGCCTGGTCCTTGGCCGGGCTGTTGCTGGCCGGCCCCGCGCTGGCCGCCGACACCACCACCTTCAACGTCACTCTGGTGGTCACCAAGGCCTGCACGATCACCGCAGCGGCCGCCACCAACGTCGACTTCGGCACGGCGGCCTCGACCACCGCGACCCCCACCCTGGGCCAGGGCACGGTGACCGCCCAGTGCTCGGCGCTGACCCCGTACACCATTTCACTGAACGCGGGCGCCAACGCCAGCACCGCCAACGACGTCACCACCCGCCGCATGAAGAACACCAATGCCGCGGTGACCGCCAACAACTACGTCGGCTACCAGCTCTACCAGGACGCCGCACACACCCTGGTCTGGGGGGCCACCTCAGGCACCAACACCCAGGCTGGTATCGGCACAGGCCTGGCCGTGCCCTACATCGTCTACGGCCAGATCCTGAACCTGAGCACCAACAACCCGGCCACCGGTAACTACCTGGATACGGTCACCGCCACGATCACGTATTGATGGAGCACGCCCGCATGGCCGGACCCCGCCCGTGGCGCGCCACCGGCGTGGCGCTGCTCGCCCTCTGCCTGCTGGCCGCCGCCGCTGCCGGTGCCACCAGCCTCCAGGTCGCCCCCACCAGCCTCCAGCTGGAGGCCCGCCAGCGCGCCGGCGAACTGTGGCTGACCAACAGTGGTACGTCGCCGGTCCGCCTGCAGGTGCGGGTGTTCCGCTGGGTGCAGCAGGAGGGCCAGGAGCAGCTGCTGCCCACCGATGAACTGCTGGCCACCCCGCCGATGCAGGAACTGGCCGCCGGCCAGCAACAACTGGTACGCGTGATGCGACCGAACCATGAACCGCCTGCCACACAGCAGTACTACCGGCTGATCGTCGACGAAGTGCCGGATCTGGCGACCCGTGCCAACGGCATGCAGTTCGTGCTGCGCTATTCGATTCCGGTGTTCGTGCAACCCTTGGGCGGCAAGCTGGCGCCGCGCCTGCACGCCAGCCTGGTCCGGCTGGAGGATGGCCGCAACGGCGTGGAGGTGGCCAACACCGGCAACAGCTACGCGCAGATTGCCGATCTCGCCCTGGGCAGCGCCCAGCGTCCACGCATCGTGCACCCCGGCCTGCTGGGATATGTACTGCCCGGGCAGGTGATGCGCTGGCCGATCAAGCGCACGGCCATCGACCGCGACAACGACCAGATCACGGCCAAGCTCAATGGCGAGTCGGAACAGACGCCGCTGTCGCCACCACCGGCTCGCTGAGGCGTTGATGGGCGCGCTGTGGGCTGCCCTGGCTCCTGCGGCGACCGAGGCCGCCGAGGTGTCCGGCATGGCCGCTGCCGGGGCTGCAGATGTCTCCGGGGTGTCGGCCGATGCGATCCTGCCCCCCCCCACGCCCCTGACCGCCAGCCAGACGCTGTACCTGGACGTCTCGCTCAACAGCACGCCGCGCGGCCTGCTGCCGTTCACCGAAAACCGTGGCCGGCTGCAGGCCAGTCCGGACGTGCTGCGCCAGCTCGGCTTCAGCGCCCGCGGCGAAGCGCTGGTGTATCTGGACCAGATCAGCGGGGCCGTTGTGCGCTACGACGCGCATATGCAGACCCTGGCGCTGGACGTGCCGCTGGACCAGCTGACTCTGCCGACCACCGTGCTGAGCCAACCGCCGACCCGCGCGCCGGCTGGCAGCGCCTCGTCCGGCCTGCTGCTCAACTACGATGTGTATGGCAGCCGGGTGGACACGCTCGGCAACCTCAACTTCAGCTCGGAACTGCGCCTGTTCGGGATCGGCAACGGCACCGTCGAAAACACCGCGATCAGCCGCCGCTACCAGCAACCGGGTGACCGCCGCTGGCGTGGCGAGAGCGTGCGCCTGGACACCCGCTGGAGCCTGGATTTCCCCGACCGGGCGATGACCCTGGACGTGGGCGATTTCTACAGCGGTTTCGTCGACTGGACCCGGCCCGTGCGAATGGGTGGCCTGCAGATCGGCCGCAACTACGGCCTGCAGCCTTACCGCGTATTGACCCCTACGCCCAGCTTCCTCGGCCAGGCGGTGGTGCCGTCCACCGTTGAGCTGTACGTCGATGGCCTGCGCCAGTACAGCGGCCAGGTGCCGGTCGGCCCGTTCCAGCTGGCGGCACAACCCGGCATCAGCGGCACCGGCAGTGCACAGGTGGTGGTGACCGATGCGTTCGGGCGCATGCAGACGCTGGATTTCAGTTTCTATGGCACCCAGCAGCTGCTGGCCAAGGGCCTGTCGGACTGGTCGGTCGGCATTGGCCGCCTGCGTGAGGATTTCGGCCAGCGCTCGTTCGCCTACGACGATCGCACCGTGGCCAGTGGCAGCTGGCGCGGCGGCGTCAGCGACACCTTTACCGGTGAAGCGCATGCCGAAGGCGGTGGGGGCCTGGCCCAGGCCGGCATCGGCGGCTGGTGGCTGCTCGGTGGTGCGGGCGTGTTCAATGCCGCCTATGCACACAGCGACCATCACGGCCTGCAGGGCGGGCAATGGGCACTGGGCTACAGCTGGAACAACCGCCGACTCAACTTCAACCTGCGCAGCGTGCGCAGCCATGGCGATTACCGCGACCTGGGCGCACTGCAGGGCAACCTGCCTCCGAGCATCAGCGAACAGGCCACGGTCGGCGCCGATCTGCTGCGGCTGGGCACGCTCAGTGCCAGCTACCTGCGCCT
Organism: Stenotrophomonas sp. YJH_SMC_17; assembly: GCF_059371655.1. Taxonomy (NCBI): domain Bacteria; kingdom Pseudomonadati; phylum Pseudomonadota; class Gammaproteobacteria; order Lysobacterales; family Lysobacteraceae; genus Stenotrophomonas; species Stenotrophomonas sp. YJH_SMC_17. Next base: position 574,995 of record NZ_JCAFUU010000001.1, read on the forward strand.
GCGCTATCCCGATGGCGAGGACAACCGCTACGCCAGCCTGTTCTGGTCGCGCACCTGGAGCCAGCGCTGGTCGGCCTATCTGTCGGTGAACCAGAACCTGGACAAGAGCGATGATCGCAGCATCTACCTGTCGGTCACCGCCAGCCTGGGAAACAACCGCCAGGCCAGCCTGTCCAGCCAACGCAATGGCGACAGCCAGAGCTGGGTGGCTGATGTGACCCAGCCGGTGCCCGGCGACGGCAGCGCCGGTGGTGTCGGTTGGCGCGCGCAGGTCCGCCATGGCGAGGATGGCAATGGCGGCCTGGCCGAAGTCGGCGTCCTCAGTGACGTCGGTCGCTACTCCTTCGGCGCCTCGCGCCAGGGCGGCCTGAACTATGCCTACGCCAGTGCCAGTGGCAGCCTGGTGTGGATGGGCGGGCATGCCTTCGCCACCCGCGAGGTCTCCGACGCATTCGCGGTGATCAGCACCAATGGCGTCGGCGGCGTGCCGGTACGGCTGGAGAACCGGCTGATCGGCGTGACCGACGACCGCGGCCTGCTCCTGGTCAGCCCGCTGCTGTCCTGGCAGCGCAACCGGGTCTCGATCGACACCCTGGACCTGCCCGAGGACATGCGCGCCGACCGCATCGAAGACTGGGTGACCCCACGCCAGCGCGCCGGCACGCGGGTGACCTTCGAACTGCGCTCGCGGCCCTCGCTGAGCTTGACCCTGCAGGGCATGGACGGGCAACCGCTGGAGGTCGGCAGCGAGGTGCAGCTGCCGGACGGTCGCCAGGTGCTGGTGGGCTATGACGGCCTGCTGTACCTGGAAGACGTCGCCGCCGGCAGCGTCCTGTACATCACCACCAGCCGCGGCCAGTGCCGGGTGAAAGTGCCGGACCTGCCCAAGGTGGTGGCCGCCGGTGCACGACCGAAACCGGCAACACTGCAGTGTATTCCGGAGGTGGCGCCATGAAGGTGCTGCTGCTTGGGTTGCTGTTGATCGCCTGCCTGCTGGCGGCGGCGGCACCAGCACGTGCCGTCGCGGTGTGCACCGCCGTTGCCGACCCGACGCTGCCGTTTGGCAACGTCAACAGCAATGCCCCCGGTGCAAGCACCGGCACGCTCAACATCACGGTGAGCTGCACCACGGCCGCGCTGAGCGTGCTGGCCACTACCGGCGTTCGGGTCTGCGTGGGCATCGGCGCCGGCAGCGGCGGCGGCAGCAGCTCCACCTGGCGGACGATGAAGACCAGCACCAGCGACAGCATGAACTTCCAGCTTTACAACACCTCCAACTTCAGCCAAGTGACGGGGTTGAGCCCGCGCGGCTTGCCGCCGGCGCAGGAGTTGACCTTGACCTACAACGTGCCCCTGACCGGCGGCAGCGGCACGCAGGCCACCCAGCTGTTCGCGCAGATTCCGGCCAACCAGGTGCTGGCCTCCGGCGCTTACAGCAGCACCTTCAGTGGCGCGAACGTGGTGCTGACCTGGGCCTGGAACGAAGTACTGCTCGGCACCGCTACCGTGCCGGCCACCTGCGACGGCGGCGGCACCGGCACCAACAGCGCCAGTGCCGCCTTCAGCTTCACTGCTACCGCCAACGTATTGCCGCAGTGCGGCAGCTATGTCACCACCCCCATGACCTTCGGCAACGTCACCGGCGGCATCCCCACCAACATCGACCAGACCGCGACGTTGACCCTGACCTGCCTGAAGAACACCGCCTACCAGGTCAGCCTCAACAACGGCCAGAACAACCCCACCGCCACCAGCACGCGGCGCATGGCCACCACCATCGGCGGCAGCACCTATTACCTCACCTACGAGCTGTACCGCGATTCCACGCGTACCCAGCGCTGGGGCAACACGCTGACCGTGGATACCGCCAGCGGTACCGGCACCGGCAGCGCGCAGCAGCTGACGATCTACGGACGCGTGCCGCCGGTTACCGGCCAACCGCCGGCCGGTACCTACAACGACGTGGTGCAGGTGACGATCACTTACTGACCTGCGTGCCGACCAACGGCCGGCACGCACCACGGCGGGGGCGGTAGATCCACGCCATGCGTGGTCGCGCGCTTCACGCCTGCGCCGGGACCAGTCGACTGACAGTCGACGCTACAGTTCCTGCCGTTCCAGCCGATACCGCGCAGCGAGTCCTGACGCAGGGTGGTTGGCTGGTGGTTCGCGCACTTCTTATCGGGGCGATGCTGGTCGCCAGCACGCCCGCATGGGCTGAACCCAGTCCCACACCGCTGCAGATCCGGCTGACCGTAGTGGAAGCATGCAGCGATGCCCCCGGCAGCACCCACTGCCCCGCCCCCCACCAGCGCAGCGACGCACCGCAACTGCCTCCACAGGTCCGCGAACTCGCGCCTCCCGCCGACGACGAAGACCCGACGTCCACAGTGACCGTCATCTACTGATGCGGTCACTTCCAACCCTGCTGGCGATGCTGCTGGCGTTCCCTGCCGCAGCACTGGACCTGTTGCCGACCACACTGCAACTGCCCGCCGAAGGTGGCCAGGGCGAATTGTGGCTCTACAACCCCGGTCCCGGCCGCTGGCAGGGTCGGGTGCAGATCCTGGCGTGGGAACAGCGGATCGACGCCGAAGTGCTGCGCCCCACCGACCAGGTCCTCGCCAGCCCCACCCAGCTCGACATCCCGCCCGGTATCCGCCAGCGGATCTGGCTGCTACCCGGCCGGCCCGGACCCGTCTCCGGCGAACAGGCCTATCGGATCGTGCTGGAGCCCCGCCAGGCTGGCCTGCCACGCTACTCGCTGCCGCTGTTCCGCGGCCAGGCCGCGCCGCAGGCACAGCCGCGCGTACAGGCTCGGATCGACGCCGACGCGTCGCAGCCCTACCTGCGATTGAGCAATGCCGGGCCGCTGCACGCCCGCCTGCACGACCTGGTGTTCGTTGCCGGCGATGGCCAGCGCACCCTGCTGCTCCCGGGCCTGGCCGGTTATCTGCTGGCCGGCCGCGAGCGCCGCTGGGTGCTGCCGGCCCCGCCGGACAGCTACCATGGCGGGCGTTTCCACGCCCATCTGCAGGATGGCCGCGAGGTCGACCTGACCACGCCGGACCCCGCCATTGCAGCCAGTGCGCCGAGCCGGCTATAATCGACCGGATTCCTGCGCAAGCGTGCGCGGGAACCCGTCCACACCGGACGTCACCGGTGAATCCACACCTGCTGCCCCCATCCGTGCCGGGGTGCTCCGCAAGGAGTTCGGCCACGGAGGCAACAGGGAAGCCCAACCCCGGAACCGATCGCGCTTCCAAGCGCCCGCACACCCAATCCCGCGGGCGGAATCGCTGGTTCCATATCAGGAGTATTGCAATGCCCCAGGTCACCATGCGTCAGATGCTGGAAGCCGGCGTCCACTTCGGCCACCAGACCCGCTACTGGAACCCCAAGATGGCTCCGTACATCTTCGGCGCCCGCGGCAAGATCCACATCATCAACCTGGAAAAGACCGTCCCGCTGTTCAACGACGCGATGAACTTCATCTCGTCGGTGGCCCAGAAGCGCGGCACCGTCCTGTTCCTGGGCACCAAGCGCAGCGCCCGCGAAACCATCAAGGAAGAAGCCGAGCGTTGCGGCATGCCGTTCATGAACCAGCGTTGGCTGGGCGGCACCCTGACCAACTTCCGTACCGTCAAGCAGTCGGTTGCCCGCCTGAAGGAACTGGAAGCCGGTGAAACCGACGGCACCTTCGAGAAGCTGGTCAAGCACGAAGTGCTGGGCCTGCGTCGCGAGCGCGACAAGCTGGAAGCCTCGCTGGGCGGCATCAAGGACATGAACCGCCTGCCGGACGCCATCTTCGTGATCGACATCGGCCACGAAGACATCGCGATCAAGGAAGCCAAGAAGCTGGGCATCCCGGTCATCGCCGTGGTCGACACCAACTACAACCCGGAACTGGTTGATTACGCAATCCCGGGCAACGACGACGCCATCCGCGCTGTGCAGCTGTACGCCCGCGCCGCTGCCGACGCCGTGCTGGAAGGCAAGGCTGCTGCTCCGCACGCCGCTTCGGTGCGCGAAGAAGAGTTCGCTGAAGCCGCTGCCGAAGGCGAAGAGAAGCCGGCCCGCCGCGCTCCGGCCAAGAAGGCTGCCAAGAAGGGCGACGACGCCCAGGCCTGATCCAGGCCCCGGGGTGGACGCCCGGCGTCCACCCTCCCTGCACGCAGCCCTTGGCGCGTGCCAGGACTGTGTCACACGGGCCGGCCACCATGCCGGCCCTACCCCTTTCTTTCGTGAGGTAATCCCGTGGAAATCACTGCTTCCCTGGTCAAGGAACTGCGCGAGCGCACCGGCGCCGGCATGATGGAATGCAAGAAGGCGCTCACCGAAGCCAACGGCGACATCGACGCTGCTGCCGAAGCCATGCGCAAGTCCGGCGCCGCCAAGGCCGACAAGAAGGCTGACCGCGTGGCCGCCGAAGGCCGTCTGGGCCTGGCCCAGGACGGCGGCAAGGCCGTGCTGGTCGAAGTCAACTCGGAAACCGACTTCGTCGCCAACGACGACAACTTCAAGTCCTTCGTCAACGCCGTCGCCGCTGCCGCCCTGGCCTCGGGCGCCAGCGACGTCGAAGCCGTGAAGGCTGCCAAGCTGGCCGATGGCCGCACCGTTGAAGAAGCCCGCGCCACCGCCGTGCAGACCCTGGGTGAGAACATCCAGATCCGTCGCATGGTGAAGGTTGACGGCAACAACACCATCGGCGCTTACGTCCACACCAACGGCAAGGTTGGCGTGCTGGTCGACCTGGTCGGCGGCGACGTCGAGCTGGCCCGCGGCCTGGCGATGCACGTGGCTGCTCTGAAGCCGCCGCACAACAAGGCTGCGGACGTCCCGGCCGAGTTCGTCGAGAAGGAAAAGGAAATCGAGCTGGCCAAGATGTCCGAAAAGGACAAGGCCAAGCCGGCCGAGATCCTGGAAAAGATCATCAGCGGCAAGATCAACAAGATCGTCAGCGACGTGACCCTGTACGGCCAGACCTACGTACTGGGCGACACCACCGTCGAGCAGGTGGTCAAGGCCGCTGGCGCCGACGTGGCTGGCTTCCAGCTGCTGATCGTCGGCGAAGGCATCGAGAAGGTGGTGGAAGACTACGCCGCCGAAGTTGCCAAGGCGATGCAGGTCTGATTACAGCCTTCCGGCTGTGAAACGACAAGAAGGAGCCGCGGGAAACCGCGGCTCTTTTTTTGTGCCCGGTGGAATGGGAGGTCCGTGCTCCAGCTTTAGGCGCCCCCGCCTTCTGTGGGTGCGCACCGCTGGTGCGCACACCTGCACCTTTGCGTTGCGCGCGAATCAAGCCGATACTCGGCACAGGGAATCAACAGTCATTTAGCAGGAACGAAAATCGCGGACTGTGATGCATTCCTAGGTATTCTTGACCCAATGGAATTGAACGACCCGACATGCCTCCCGAGCTGACAGCTGCCCTGGCGCTCTGCCGCAACCTGCCTTCGCCACCCGGTATTGCCCTGCGCATCATCGAACTGGCACAGGACCCGGAAGCGGACATCGCCACCGCCGCCGACATCATCGCCATCGACATGGCGCTGAGTGCTCGCATGCTGCGCATCGCCAATTCGCCGCTGTACGCCAGCCGTCGCCGGATCGAAAACCTCGGCCAGGCACTGACCATGCTGGGCCTGAATGCCACCATCAGCCTGGCCCTTGGCTTCACCGTCACCGACGGCCTGACCGGCAACAGCGGCGCTGGCCATGACCTGCGCCAACGCGCCTGGAAGCGCAGCATTCTCAGCGCCCTGGCCGCCAGCCAGCTGGGCCAGGCCCGCGGCCTGCGCCGGCTGGAAGAACTGATGCTGGCCGGCCTGCTGCAGGATCTGGGCGTGCTGTGCCTGGCCCAGGCCGAATCGGAGCGCTACCTGCCGCTGTTGCGCGAAGCGCGCGACAACATCGACCTGGTCGCGCGCGAGCGCGACGAACTGGGCTGCAGCCACGCCGAGGTGGGCGCATGGGTGGCCGAGCAGTGGGGCCTGCCGCGCTACCTGGTGGAAAGCATCAGCCACAGCGAGGATGACGACGCTGCCGAATCGCCCTTCCAGGCTTGCGTGCAGCTGTCCGGCGCAGTGGCCGACATCTGGCTGGACGACGACGCCGATGCTGCCCGCGAGCGCGCCCTGCAGCAGGTGCATGACCGACTGGAGCTCGACAGCGCCCGTTTCGACCAGGTCCTGGCCCGCATCAGCGAGGCGCTGCCGGATATCGCCAGCCTGTTCGAGGCCGGCCTGAACTCGCCGTTGCGCGTGCGCGAGCTGATCGACCACGCGCAGGAGCTGGCGACCCTGCGCAACCTGCGCGAGCTGCAGGATGCCGACCAGGCGCGTCGCCGCGCCGACGAATTCGAAGCCCGGGCCAAGCGCCTGGCCGACCAGGCCCATCGTGATGCCCTCACCGGCGTACTCAACCGCCGCCAGCTGGAGGCCGTGCTGGAACAGGAATTCCTGCGCGCCGGCCGCCAGGGCTGGCCGCTGTCGGTGGCGTTCATCGACCTGGACGATTTCAAGAAGATCAATGACGCCCACGGCCACCTGACCGGCGACGAGGTGCTGCGCGCCTTCGCCGGCAAGCTGCAGGGCCAGCTGCGAAACAGCGACACAGTGGCCCGCTTCGGCGGCGAGGAGTTCGTCGCGCTGCTGCCCAACACCAGCGAAACGGTGGCGCTGGACGTGATCCGCCGGGTACTGGCCAACATCGTCGCCACGCCGATGGCCGAACTGGAAGGCGGCCCGCTGTTCGTCACCTTCTCCGCCGGCGTGGCCACCCAGGGCGGCTACGAACGCTTCGCCGACGTGCAGGACCTGCTGCGCGCCGCAGACGACGTGCTGTACCGCTCCAAGAACCTGGGCCGCAACCGGGTGATCGCGCGCTCCCCGGGCGCCCTCGGCCACGACGAGCTGTCAGCGACCGCCGGCGCCGAGCTGGGCTGAACGGGAAGCCCCGGCTGACCGGGGCGCACGCCAGGATTTTGCGCCGCAGTGCACAAAACACTATGGCCCGACGCCGCATGCGCGTAGAATCGCCCGCGATTTCCACGCACCCGAGGTCCCCATGTCCAAGCCCGCCTATCGCCGCATCCTTCTGAAACTGTCCGGGGAGGCGCTGATGGGAGATGAGGACTACGGCATCGACCCGAAGATCATCAACCGCCTGGCCCGCGAGGTCATCGAAGCCCAGCAGGCAGGCGCCGAAGTGGCGCTGGTGATCGGCGGCGGCAACATCTTCCGCGGCGCCGGCCTGGCCGCTGGCGGCATGGACCGGGTCACCGGCGACCAGATGGGCATGCTGGCCACCGTCATCAATGCCCTGGCCATGCAGGACGCCCTGGAAAAGCTGGGCGCCAAGGCCCGGGTGATGAGCGCGATCAAGATCAACGACGTGTGCGAGGACTACATCCGCCGCCGCGCCATCCGCCACCTGGAAAAGGGCCGCCTGGTGATCTTCGCCGCCGGCGTCGGCAGCCCGTTCTTCACCACCGACTCCGGCGCCGCTCTGCGCGCGATCGAGATCGGCGCCGACCTGCTGCTGAAGGCGACCAAGGTGGATGGCGTGTACGACAAGGACCCGAACAAGCACAGCGACGCGGTCCGTTTCGACAGCCTGAGCTACGACGAAGTGATCCGCCGCGGCCTGGAGGTGATGGATACCGCCGCCTTCGCACTGGCCCGCGACAGCGACCTGCCGATGCGCGTGTTCGACATGGGCCAGCCGGGCGAGCTGCTGAAGATCCTCAGCGGCGAGAACATCGGCACCCTCGTCCAGGGCCGCGATCCGGCCTGAGCCTGAGCGCAAGGCGACAACCGGGCCGATTCAGGCCCGGCAGCGTCCCGTATTCGCCTATAATCGCCCGATTCCAGATACATCCAGGACCGGGCGATGCTCAACGACATCAAGAACAACGCGCAGACGCGCATGGCCAAGAGCATCGACGCTCTGAAGCACACCCTCACCTCCATCCGGACCGGGCGTGCCACGCCGGCCCTGCTGGACCGCGTGACGGTCAATGCCTATGGCAACGCCAGCACCCCGCTGAACCAGGTTGCGTCGATCTCCAACGCCGATGCGCACTCGCTGCTGGTCACGCCGTTCGACAAGGGCATGATCAAGGAGATCGAAAAGGGTCTCTACAACGCCGAGTTCACCCCGAACACGCTGGGTACCGCGATCCGCATCAACATGCCGCCGCCGACCGAAGAGCGCCGCAAGGAACTGGTCAAGCAGGTGCAGAAGGAAGGCGAAGGCGCCAAGATCGCGATCCGCAACATCCGTCAGGACGCGAACAAGGAAATCGCCAAGCTGGTCAAGGACAAGGCGATCAGCGAAGACGAGAAGAAGCGCGGCGAAGACGACATCCAGAAGCTGACCGACGCCAACATCAAGGACGTCGACAAGGTCGTTGCCGACAAGGAAAAAGAACTGCTGTCGGTCTGAAGTCGATGCCTTCAGTCCCGCCTCCGTTGCCGGCCGCCCTGCCCCGCCACGTTGCCATCATCATGGATGGCAACGGTCGCTGGGCACAGCAGCGCCGTCGCCCGCGCGTGATCGGCCATCGTGCCGGCGCGCGCGCGGTCAACCGTACCATCGAGCGCTGCCTTGAACTGGGCATTCCGGCGCTGACCCTGTTCGCGTTTTCCAGCGAGAACTGGGGCCGGCCGCAGGAAGAAGTCGATGCCCTGATGAAGCTGTTCCTCGGCGCGCTCGACCGCGAAGTGGACGAACTTCATCGGCGCGGCGTGCGCGTGCGCTTCATCGGCGAACGCGAGCGCTTCGGTGCCGGCCTGGTCAGCCGCATGCAGCTGGCCGAACAACGCACCGCCGACAATTCCGCACTGACCCTGTCGATTGCCGCCAGTTACGGTGGCCGCCAGGATATCGCCCGCGCCGCACGTGCCCTGGCCGCGGAAGTCGCCGCCGGCCGCCTGCTGCCCGAACAGATCGACGAATCGCTGCTGGGCAGCCAGGTCGCCCTGGCCGACCTGCCGCCGCCGGACCTGTTCATCCGTACCGGTGGCGACACCCGTATCAGCAACTTCCTGCTGTGGCAGCTGGCCTACACCGAGCTGTGGTTCACCGAGGCCCTGTGGCCGGACTTCGACGCCGACCTGCTGCAGCAGGCGCTTGACGCCTATGGCAGCCGCGAACGTCGTTTCGGCCTGACCAGCGCCCAGATCGCCGCACTGGCCACCGAGACCTCCAGCCCATGACCAAGACCCGAGTCCTCGCCGCGCTGATCATGGCGCCGGTCGCCATCGCTGCGATCCTGCTGCTGCCGACGCAATGGCTGGCCGCCGCCGCCGCCGCCGTGCTGCTGATCGGCCTGTGGGAATGGCTGAAGCTGTCCGGCATCGAAGACACCCTCGCGCGCACCGTGCTGCTGGTGCTGAACCTGCTGCTGATGGTGCTGCTGGTGTGGGCCGATGGCAGCACGCTGGTGCTGTTCCAGATCACCACGTTGGCCGGTGTCGCCTGGTGGCTGGCCGCACTTGTCTGGCTGCGCTTCTTCAACTTCGGCGCGCAGCCGACGGCGCCCTCGCGCATCGTGAAGATGCTGGCCGGCACCCTGGCCATCGTTCCGGCCTGGGCAGCGCTGGTGCTGATCCACGCCGGCGGTGACCCGCCGGGCAAGCAGGGCCACCTGTGGCTGCTGGCCGCGCTGGCACTGGTGTGGGCAGCCGATTCGGGCGCCTACTTCGCCGGCCGTCGCTTCGGCAGGCACAAGCTGGCGCCGCGCATCAGCCCCAACAAGACCTGGGAAGGCCTGTTCGGTGGCCTGCTGGCCGGTGTCGCCGTGGCCGTCGGCCTGGGCTGGCTGGCGGGCATCGACGTCGCGCAGCTGCCGGGCCTGCTGATCACCTCGGTGGTGGCGGTGTTCGCCTCGGTGCTGGGTGATCTGTTCGAAAGCCTGATCAAGCGTCACGCCGGTGCCAAGGACTCGGGCAACCTGATTCCGGGCCATGGTGGCGTGCTCGACCGTGTCGACGGCGTCCTCGCCGCCGTGCCGGTGTTCGCGCTGGGCAAGGAAATCTTCGGGTTCTGACCATGAATGCTGTCGCAGACCTGCGCCGGGTCGCCGTATTCGGCGCCACCGGCTCAATCGGTGCCTCCACGCTGGACGTGATCGCCCGCCACCCGCAGCGCTACCAGGCCACGGTGCTGGCCGCCGGCCGCCAGGTGCAGGCGCTGCTGGCGCTATGCCGCCTGCACACGCCCGCGCACGCGGTGATCGCCGATGAATCGCTGTATGCCGAGCTGCGCGATGGCCTGCGCGACGCCGGGCTTGCCACGCAGGCCCATGCCGGTCATGCCGCGCTGGACCAGCTGGCCGCCAGCGATGCCTGCGACACCGTGGTCGCGGCCATCGTCGGCGCCGCAGGGCTGTCCTCGACCCTGGCCGCCGCCGCCGCAGGCAAGCGGATCCTCCTGGCCAACAAGGAATCGCTGGTGCTGGCCGGCGAGCTGCTGACCCGTACCGCCGAACGCGCAGGCGCCGAAATCATCCCGATCGACAGCGAGCACAGCGCGATCTTCCAGTGCCTGCGCTCGCGCGACGCAAGCATCGACGGCGCCGGCGTGCGCCGGATCCTGTTGACCGCCTCCGGTGGCCCCTTCCGTGGCCGCAGCCGTGCCGAGCTGGCCCAGGTTACCCCGGCCCAGGCCGTAGCCCACCCGAAGTGGTCCATGGGCCCGAAGATCTCGGTCGATTCGGCGACGTTGATGAACAAGGGCCTGGAAGTGATCGAGGCCCACCACCTGTTCGGCATCCCCGGTGAGCGCATCGAGGTACTGGTGCACCCGCAGAGCCTGGTGCATTCGCTGGTCGAGTTCGTCGACGGCTCGACCCTGGCGCAGATGGGCCTGCCGGACATGCGCACCACCCTGGCGGTCGGACTGGGCTGGCCGCAACGGATCGAATCGGGCGTGGCCGGGCTGGACCTGCTGGCGCAGGGCCGGCTGGATTTCGAAGCCCCCGACACCGACGCTTTCCCCTGCCTGGCCTTGGCCTGGCAGGCCATGCAGGCCGGCGGTACTGCCCCGGCGGTGCTGAACGCCGCCAACGAAGAGGCGGTTTCAGCGTTTCTTCAGGGCCGGATCGGTTTCCTGACCATCCCGGAGCTCGTAGCTAACGCTCTTTCAACACTGCCGACGCAAGCAGCCGATACACTGGAGGTCCTGTTGTCCGCCGACCAGCGGGCACGCCAGCTGACCCTGAACGCCATCGACGCCGCCTGAACGACCGCCTCGCACACGCATGACGACGCCGCCCCTGCCCGCCAATGTGAGCCTGCATGACTGACTTCATCGGATCGGTCTGGTGGATGATCGTCAGCCTCGGGCTGCTGGTCACGTTCCACGAGTTCGGGCATTACTGGGTCGGGCGCCTGTGCGGGGTCAAGATTCTGCGCTTCTCGGTCGGCTTCGGCCGCCCCCTGTGGTCGCGCCGCGACAGGCACGGCACCGAGTTCGCCATCGCCGCGATTCCACTGGGCGGCTACGTGAAGTTCCTCGACGAGCGCGAGGTTGAAGTCCACCCGCACGAGCGCGGCCAGGCCTTCAACCACAAGACCGTCTGGCAGCGCATCGCCATCGTGGCCGCCGGGCCGATCGCCAACCTGCTGCTGTGCATCCTGCTGCTGTGGGCGATGTTCGTGATCGGCAAGCAGGACTATTCGCCGACCATCGGCCGGGTCGATGGCATCGCCGCCCGCGCCGGCCTGGTCAGTGGCGACCGCGTGCTGCGCGTGGATGACCGCCAGGTGGTCACGCTGGGTGAGGCAAGCATGGCGCTGACCGCGGCCGCGATGGATCGCCGCGACGTGAAGCTGGAAGTGCTCGACCCCGCAGACCAGGTGCGCGTGCGCACCCTGCCGCTGTCGCAGCTGCCCAGCGGTTTCGATGAACGACGGGTGCCGATCCTGGCGGGCCTGTACTGGCAGTCGTGGCTGCAACCAGCGCTGGTCGACTCGTTGACCGCCGATTCAGTGGTGGCCGGGCAGCTGCAGCCAGGCGACCTGATCGTAGCGATCGACGGCCAGCGCATCGACAGCGTCGACCAGGTGATCGGCGAGATCCAGGCCCTGGGCCGTGCCGGCGGCCCCGGCATGATCGAGGTACTGCGTGGCGGTGAACGCCTCGCACTGGAAGTCACCCCGCGGCAGGGCAAGGATGGCAGGGGCAACCCGGTCTGGCAGATCGGCGTCGGCTTCCCCACCACCTACAGCCCTGCCTACGACACCCTGCTGCGCTACGGGCCGCTGGACGCGGTGACCGTCGCCGTGCGCGAAACCGGCCGCCTGGCCGCCGATTCGCTGGGCATGATGGGCCGCATCGTCACCGGCAAAGCCTCGCTGCAGAACGTTTCCGGGCCGGTCACCATCGCCCGCGTGGCCAATGTTTCGGCCAAACGCGGCCTCGACTGGTTCCTGCAGTTCCTGGCCCTGCTGTCGCTCAGCCTGTGCATCATCAACCTGTTGCCGATCCCGATCTTGGACGGCGGCCACCTGCTGTATTACCTTATCGAGTTGGTCAAGGGCAGCCCGCTGAGCGAGCGTGCCATCGCCGCCGGCCAATACATCGGCCTGGCGCTGCTGGCCGGGCTGATGGGGTTGGCGTTCTACAACGACATCCTCGGCCTGGTCCCGCGATGAACTTTTCCACGTTGTTGCCGTCTACAGCGTCGGCATCCCGCACCAATGAAATCGACCTTCCTACCGGACGTGACATGACGCGACTCCCCAATCGCCGCCTGCTGGCCCTCGCCCTCGCCGCCGTCACCGGCGCTCCCGCCCTGGCCCAGGCAGCCGAGCCCTTCACTGTCAGCGACATCCGCGTCGACGGCCTGCAGCGCATCAGCTCGGGCACGGTGTTCACCTACCTGCCGGTGGAACGTGGCGAGACCATCACCGACAACAAGGTCGGCGAGACCATCCGCGCCCTGTACAAGACCGGCTTCTTCGAAGACGTACAGCTGGACCGCCAGGGCAGCATCCTGGTGGTGACGGTCAAGGAACGCCCGGCGATCAACAAGCTGACCGTGACCGGCAACAAGGACATCAAGTCCGAGCAGCTGCTCAAGGGCCTGTCCGACATCGGCCTGACCGAGGGTGGCACCTTCGACCGCCTGAGCCTGGACCGCGTGACCCAGGAACTGCGCCGCCAGTACAACGACCGCGGCAAGTACACCGTCGAGATCACCCCGACCGTGAGCCCGCTGGACCGCAACCGCGTGGACATCGCGATCGCGATCAAGGAAGGCAAGGCAGCCAAGATCCGCCACGTCAACCTGGTCGGCACCGAGAAGTTCGAGAGCAAGGACATCCTGGAGACCTGGGAATCCAAGGAGCACAACTGGGCGTCGTGGTACCGCCGTGACGACCAGTACTCCAAGGAAAAGCTGTCCGGCGACCTGGAAAAGCTCAACTCCTGGTACCTGGACCGCGGCTACGTCGACTTCAGCATCGATTCCACCCAGGTTTCGATCAGCCCCGACAAGCGCGACATGTTCCTCACCGCCGGCGTGACCGAAGGTGCGCAGTACAAGATCTCCGAGATCAAGGTCAGCGGTGACACCATCCTCCCGCAGGAGGACGTCGAGCGCATGGTGATCCAGAAGCCGGGCGACACGTTCTCGCGTGCGCTGCTGGAATTCAGCTCGGACACCATCACCAACTCGCTGTCCAACATCGGCTACGCGTTCGCCAAGGTGAACCCGATCCCGACCACCAACCGCCCCGACCAGACCGTGGCGATCAACATGCAGGTCGTTCCGGGCCCGCGCGTGTCGGTGCGCCGCATCCTGTTCCGCGGCAATACCCGCACCTCCGACGAAGTGATGCGTCGCGAAATGCGCCAGTTCGAGAACAGCTGGTACTCGCAGGCCGCGATCGACCGTTCCAAGATCCGCCTGCAGCGCCTGGGCTACTTCGAGTCGGTGGACGTCGAAACCCCGGCCGTCAGCGGCAGCAACGACCAGGTCGACGTCGTCTACAACGTCAAGGAAACCACCTCCGGCAGCTTCGTGTTCGGCCTGGGCTACTCGCAGTCCTACGGCATGACCACGTCGGTGCAGCTGTCGCAGAACAACTTCCTCGGCGGCGGCAACCGCGTGTCGGTGGAAGCCTCGCGCAGCAGCTACCTGCAGCGCTATGGCTTCAGCTACACCAACCCGTACTTCACCGATGACGGCGTGTCGCTGGGCTACAACCTGTCCTGGCGCGAGCTGGACTACTCCGACTTCAACACCGCGCAGTACAACAGCACCAATGGTTCGGCGCAGGTGGTGTTCGGCGTGCCGATCACCGAGACCGACACCGTCTCGCTGATGTTCGGCATCGACAGCAACCAGATCACCACCTACCAGGGCTCCACCCCGCAGTCGATCATCGACTACATCAACGTGCTGGGCAGCAAGACCTTCCACGCATGGCGCACGGAGCTGGGCTGGGCACGCGACTCGCGCAACGACTATTTCATGCCGACCCGCGGTACCTACCAGCGTGTTGGCCTGGAGACCACCCTGCCGGGCTCGACCATCGAGTACTACAAGCTGAATTACCAGATCAGCAAGTACTGGCCGATCATGCCGTCGCTGGTCATCAATACCCGCGCCGAAATCGGCTACGGCGACAGCTACGGCAAGGACAAGACCGCGATGGTGCCGGACAAGGACGGCAACCTGCGCTCTGTCACTGCATCGGGCCTGCCGTTCTACGAGAACTTCTATGCAGGTGGTACCAACTCGGTGCGCGGCTTCGAGGACAACACCCTCGGCCCGCGCGAAGTCACCGCCGGTTATCCGGAAGGCCAGCCGCTGGGTGGTTCGCTGAAGACCGTCGGTTCGGTCGAAGCCTACTTCCCGCGCCTGTTCGACAGCCCGTCGGCACGTGTGTCGGCCTTCGTCGACTTCGGTAACGTCTATACCGGCGTGGACAACTTCAAGGCCAACGAGCTGCGTGTCTCCACCGGTGTGGCCTTGCTGTGGCGCGCCCCGGTCGGCCCGATCTCGATCAGCTACGCGTTCCCGCTGAAGAAGGAAGACGGCGACAAGATCGAACGCCTGCAATTCACCTTCGGTGGGCAGTTCTGACGAACCGCCCTGCGGCTCATCAGAACTGCGCGCGCATCCCTCCTATCCCCCGCGCCGTTGGCGCGCCCCCCTTAACAGAAGGGGGGGCTCTCCACCAGACGGGATGCCAAGCGCCGGGCTCTGCCCGGCGTTTTCGTTTGGCCCGGATGCCGGAAACGCCCGCTCTGCTTTTGATCTTTTCTGTTTTTCCGTGGCTGGCACTCGCGCCACGCCGTCGGAGGTCGGACGGGGCGGGGCTGCGGGGGTGTGAGCCGCATGGATGCGGCGACCAAGGCTACATGGACGTACTTGCGCCGCCCCCCGCAGCCCCGCCCCGTCCGACCCAGCCCATGACACTGGCTCTGCCGGCCGCAAGTGGCCCTGCCGTTGGCTGCATGCCCCCCCGCATGACCGAAATGGCGTCTCACGTTAAACTCCCGCCGTGAATACTCCCACCTACACCGCCCAGCAACTCGCCGAGCAGTTCGGCCTGCAGGTCCATGGCGACCCCGCCACCGCCATCCATGGCGTGGCCACCCTCGCCCATGCCGGTCCTGGCCAGCTGACCTTCCTCGCCAACCCGCGCTACCGCGCCCAGCTGGCCGACAGCCAGGCCTCGCTGGTGGTCCTGCGTGCCGACGACGCCGAAGCCGCCCCCGGCGCCGCGCTCGTTGCCAAGGACCCGTACACCACGTTCGCCAAGATCGCCGCGCTGTTCGACATCGCACCGACGCGCCCGCCGGGCATCCACCCCAGCGCCGTCATCGATCCCAGCGCCCGGGTCGCGGCCAGCGCCCATATCGGTCCCTTCGTCTCCATCGGCGCGCGCAGCGTGGTCGGCGAGAACTGCATCATCGGCGCCGGCAGCGTGATCGGCGAGGACTGCAAACTGGACAACGGCTGCGAGCTGATCGCCCGGGTCACCCTGGTTACCCGGGTCACGCTCGGCAAGCGCGTGCGCGTCCACCCCGGTGCCGTACTCGGTGCCGATGGCTTCGGCCTGGCAATGGACGCCGGCAAGTGGATCAAGGTGCCGCAGCTCGGCGGCGTGCGCATCGGCGACGACTGCGAGATCGGCGCCAACACCTGCGTCGACCGTGGTGCCCTGGAAGACACCGTGCTGGACGAAGACGTGCGCCTGGACAACCTGGTGCAGATCGCGCACAACGTGCAGATCGGCGCGCACTCGGCCATCGCCGGCTGCACCGGCATCGCCGGCAGCGCCAAAATCGGCCGCTACTGCCTGCTCGGCGGCCATGTCGGCGTGGTCGGCCACCTCGAGATCTGCGACAAGGTCGTGATCACCGGCAAGTCCGTGGTCCGCAATTCCATCCATGAGCCGGGCGAGTACTCGTCCGGCACCCCGTTGACCGACAACCGCACGTGGCGCAAGAACGCCGCGCGCTTCAAGCAGCTGGACGCATTGGCACGCCGCGTCCTGGCTGCTGGCAAGGAGAAAGAATGAACGACACGCTGCAGCTTCCGATCGACGTCTGCCAGATCCAGGAACTGCTTCCGCACCGTTACCCGTTCCTGCTGGTGGACCGGGTGCTTGAACTCGACATCGATGCCAAGCGCATCCTGGCGCAGAAGAACGTCAGCATCAATGAGCCGTTCTTCCAGGGCCACTTCCCGGGCCGTCCGATCATGCCCGGCGTGCTGATCATCGAAGCGCTGGCGCAGGCCGGTGGCGTGATGACCCAGCTGACGCTCGGCCGCGACTCGCAGTCCAAGCTGTTCTACATGGTCAAGGTGGAAAACGCCCGCTTCAACAAGCAGGTCGTCCCCGGCGACGTGCTGATGCTGGATGTGCAGATGAAGCGCCTGATCCGCAACATGGGCTGGTACTACGGCGAAGCCAAGGTCAACGGTGAAGTCGTTGCCTCGGCCGAAGTCATGTGTGCCGGCGCCAAGGGCTGATCCACGGAGACAGCAATGACTGACAACGCACCACGGATCCACCCGACCGCCGTCATCGACCCGGCCGCGCGTCTGGCCGACGACGTCCAGGTGGGCGCGTTCACCCTGATTGGTGCCGATGTGGAAATCGGTGCCGGCACAGTGGTCGGCCCGCACTGCAGCATCCACGGCCCGACGAAGATCGGCCGCGACAACCGCTTCCTGGGTCACGCCGCGATCGGTGGCGACCCGCAGGACAAGAAGTTTGCCGGCGAGCGTACCGAACTGGTGATCGGCGACCGCAACGTGTTCCGCGAGTTCGTCACCCTGAACCGCGGCACCGGCGGCGGCGGCGGCATCACCACCATCGGCAACGACAACTGGATGCTGGCCTACACGCACGTGGCGCATGACTGCCATGTCGGCAACTTCTGCGTGTTCTCCAACAACACCACGCTGGCCGGCCACGTGACCGTGGGCGACTACGTGATCATCAGCGGCTTCGCCGGCGCCCACCAGTTCTGCCGCATCGGCGCGCATGCCTTCCTCGGCATGGGCGCGCTGACCAATGGCGACGTACCGCCGTTCACCATGGTCGGCACCGATTCGCTGGGCCGCCCGCGCGGCATCAACAGCGAAGGCCTGAAGCGCCGCGGCTTCGATGCCGAGCGCATCTCCGCCATCAAGCGTGCCTACCGCACCCTGTATGTGGCGGGCCTGCCGCTGGCAGAAGCCAAGGTGCAGCTGACCGAACAGGCGCGTGACAGTGATGACGTGAAGGCGATGCTGGACTTCATCGAGCACGCCGAGAGGCCCTTGCTGCGATGAGCAGCGCGACCGGCCAGGCGCCGGCCGGCGCCGCCGTGATTCCGCTGGCCTCGATGGCCGGCAGCGTCCCCGCGCAGCGGGTGCTCAGCGAGCGCCCGTTGCGGATCGCCCTTGTTGCGGGTGAAGCCTCTGGCGATCTGCTCGGTGCGGGCCTGGTACGCGAACTGAAAGCACGCTTCCCGAATGCCGAATTTGCCGGCATAGGCGGCGATGCCATGCGCAGCGCCGGCTGCCAGACCTGGCACGATGCCAGCGAACTGGCGGTGATGGGCCTGACCGAGGTGCTGCGCCATCTTCCGCGCCTGCTGAAACTGCGCTCGGCCTTCCGCCAGCGTGCGTTGGACTGGCAGCCGGACGTGTTCATCGGCATCGACGCGCCCGACTTCAACCTGGGCATCGAGCGCTGGCTGAAGCAGCGCGGCGTGCGCACCGTGCATTACGTCAGCCCCTCGGTCTGGGCCTGGCGCGAGAAGCGCGCGGAGAAGATCGGCAGCAGCGCCGACCTGGTGCTGTGCCTGTTCCCGATGGAACCGCCGATCTATGCCAAGCACGGCATCGACGCGCGCTTCGTCGGCCACCCGATGGCCGATGACATTCCGCTGCAGGGCAACCGCGAGGAAGCCCGCGCCGCGCTCGGCCTGCCGACCTCGGCCAAGGTGCTGGCGGTGCTGCCGGGCAGTCGCCTGGGCGAGATCTCGCGCCTGGGAGAACCGTTCTTCGAAGCCGCCTGGCAGGTCTCCGAACGCATCCCGGGCCTTCATGTGGTGGTGCCTGCGGCCAACCCGGCCTGCAAGCGCCTGATCGAAGAGCAGCTGTCACGCTCGGCGTTGCCGGTGGCGTTCTCGCACGTGCTCGACGGCGAGGCACGCAACGCGATGATCGCCGCCGATGTGGTGGTACTGGCCTCCGGTACCGCGACCCTTGAGGCGATGCTGGTGAAGCGGCCGATGGTGGTCGGCTACCGCGTCAACGAGCTGACCTACCGCCTGGTCAAGGCGCTGGGCCTGATCAAGGTGGACCGCTTCGCCCTGCCCAACATCCTGGCCGGCCAGGACCTGGCGCCGGAGCTGATGCAGCACGACTGCACACCGGACAAGCTGGCCGCGGCCGTCCAGCAATGGTTCGACCACCCACAGCGGGTGACCGACCTGCAGGACACCTACGCGCGCCTGCACGAGCGCCTGCGCCGCAACGCCTCCGCACGCGCCGCCGACGCCGTGGGCGAGCTGCTGATGCGCGGCCAGGCACAGGCATGAGCCGGCGCCATGCCGCAGCGGCCAGCCTGGCGTTGTTCGACGGCGCCGCGGTGGTCGAGCCGGAGCGCCTGGTCGCCGGCGTCGACGAGGCCGGCCGCGGTCCGCTCGCCGGACCGGTGGCGGTGGCAGCAGTGGTGTTCGATCCATCCCGGCCGCGCATCAACGGCCTGGACGATTCCAAGCAGCTCACCGCGGCCCGCCGCGAGCAGCTGCATGACCGCATCGTCGAACGCGCTCTGGCCTGGCACGTCGTGCTGGTGGACGCCGACACCATCGACCGCCTGAACATCTACCAGGCCACCCTGCAGGGCATGCGCGATGTTGTTGCAGCGGTGGCCCATGTGGCCGGCTTCGCGCGCATCGACGGCAACGTGGTGCCCAAGGGCCTGGTGGTGCCGGCGCAGGCGCTGGTCGGCGGCGACGGCATCGACCGCGCGATCATGGCCGCTTCGATCCTGGCCAAGGTCTCGCGCGATCGCTATATGCAGGACGTGCACGCCCGCCACCCGCAGTATGGGTTCGAGCAGCACAAGGGCTATGGCACCCCGGCTCACCTGGCCGCGCTGCGCGAGCACGGCCCATGCCCGGAGCATCGCCGCAGCTTCGCCCCGGTGCGTGAGTGCCTGGAAGTGCCGCCGGTTGTGGCGGCCATCGCCTGAGCCTGCTGGAGGTGTAGAGCCGAGCCCATGCTCGGCTGTCCGCAGCAGCCGGGCATGGGCCCGACTCTACAGAAAGCAGCCTCCAGCACGCCTGAACCCGGCCGTCTTCCCGGGCATGTCAAGAGCTTGTCGCCTCCCCCTGCCCTCGCTACCCTGACCGGGCACTCCAGCGCTTCCCGACCCCGGCGACGATTTCCCCGTCAGCACCCGGGGCCCGCGCGCTCCAACCTGGTCCGGCATGTCCAACTCCCGCTTCGTACATCTCCACGTCCACACCGAGTTCTCGCTGGCGGACTCCACCATCCGTGTGCCGGCCAAGCCGGACCAGGCGGACCCGAAGAAGGCCAAGCAGGCCAACCTGCTGTCGCGCTCGGTGGAACTCGGCCTGCCCGCATTGGCGGTGACCGACCTCAACAACCTGTTCGCCCTGGTCAAGTTCTACAAGGCGGCCGAAGGCGTGGGCATCAAGCCGATCGCCGGCGCCGACGTGCTGATCGCCGAGGAAGGCCAGGACCCGTGGCGGATGACCCTGCTGTGCCGCGACCGCGAGGGCTACCTGAGCCTGTCGCGGCTGCTGACCCGCGCCTGGATGGAAGGCCATCGCCCGGAAGGCGGTGTGGCCATCCATCCGGACTGGCTGAAGGCCGGCAACGCCAACCTGTTCGCGCTGGCCGGCCGGCAGAGCCTGGCCGGGCGCCTGGCGCTGGACGGCAAGCATGAGCTGGCCGAGCAGCAGCTGGCCGACTGGCAACGCGTGTTCGGCGACGGCCTGCACCTGGAACTGACCCGTACCGGCCGCGAGGGCGAGGAAACCTTCAACCAGTTCGCGCTGATGGCGGCCGGCCAGCGTGGCCTGCCGGTGGTGGCCAGCAATGATGTGCGCTTCCTGTCGCCCACCGATTTCAGCGCGCACGAAGCGCGCGTGTGCATTTCCACCGGCCGCGTGCTGGACGATCCCAAGCGCCCGCGCGAGTACAGCGACCAGCAGTACCTGAAGTCGGCCGAGGAGATGTGCGCGCTGTTCGCCGACATCCCCGATGCGATCGACAACACGCTGGCGCTGGCCGAGCGCTGCAACATCGAGATGCGGCTGGGCACCTACTTCCTGCCCAACTACCCGGTGCCCGACGACGAGACCCTGGACACCTGGATCCAGAAGATGTCGCGCGACGGCCTGGAAGAGCGCCTGGAGAAGAATCCGCTGGCGCCGGGCAAGACCCGCGAAGAGTATTTCGAGCGCCTGGAGTTCGAGCTCAACACCATCATCAAGATGGGCTTCCCGGGCTACTTCCTGATCGTGGCCGACTTCATCCAGTGGGGCAAGAACCAGGGCATCCCGATCGGCCCGGGCCGTGGTTCCGGTGCCGGTTCGCTGGTGGCGTGGGCGCTGAAGATCACCGATCTGGACCCGTTGCCGTACAACCTGCTGTTCGAGCGCTTCCTGAACCCGGAACGCGTGTCGATGCCCGACTTCGACATCGACTTCTGCATGGACCGCCGCGACGAGGTGATCGACTACGTCGCACGCAAGTACGGGCGCGAGCGCGTCAGCCAGATCATCACCTACGGCACCATGGCCGCCAAGGCGGTGGTGCGCGACTCCGGTCGCGTGCTCGGCTTCCCGTACGGCCTGGTCGATGGTGTTTCCAAACTGATCCCGAACATCCTGGGCATCCACCTGAAGGATGCACTGGGCAAGGGCAAGGAAGGCCCCAGCTCGGAAATGGCCTCGCCGGAACTGATCCAGCGCTACGAGACCGAGGACGATGTCCGCGACCTGATCGACCTGGCGCTGCAGCTGGAAGACCTGACCCGCAACGCCGGCAAGCATGCCGGTGGCGTGGTGATCGGGCCCGAGCCGCTGAGCGAGTTCTGCCCGCTGTACGCCGAGCACGACGAGAACGGGCTGGGCAAGAACCCGGTCACCCAGTTCGACAAGAACGACGTGGAAGAAGTGGGCCTGGTGAAGTTCGACTTCCTCGGCCTGCGTACGCTGACCATCATCGACTGGGCGGTGAAGGCGATCAACAAGCGCCATGAGCGCGCCGGCATTCCGCCGGTGGACATCGCCGCGATCCCGCTGGACGACACGCCCACCTACAAGGACATCTTCGCCAACGGCAATACCGGCGCGGTGTTCCAGTTCGAATCTTCGGGCATGCGCCGCCTGCTGAAGGATGCGCGCCCCGACCGCTTCGAGGACCTGATCGCGCTGGTGTCGCTGTACCGCCCCGGCCCGATGGACCTGATTCCTTCCTTCAACGCGCGCAAGCACGGCCAGGAAGAAATCATCTATCCCGATCCGCGCACCGAAGCGATCCTGAAGGACACCTACGGCATCATGGTGTACCAGGAGCAGGTGATGCAGATGGCGCAGATCGTCGGCGGCTACTCGCTGGGCGGCGCCGACCTGCTGCGCCGTGCGATGGGCAAGAAGGTGCCGGCCGAAATGGCCAAGCACCGCGAGATCTTCCGCGAAGGCGCGGCCAAGGACGGCGTCGACGAAGCCAAGGCCGATGCGATCTTCGACCTGATGGAGAAGTTCGCCGGCTACGGCTTCAACAAGTCGCACGCCGCCGCCTATGCGCTGGTCAGCTACCAGACCGCGTGGCTGAAGCGCCATTACCCGGCCGAGTTCATGGCGGCCACGCTGTCGTCCGACCTGGACAACACCGACAAGGTGGTCGGCTTCCTCGACGAGGTGCGCAACCTTGGCCTGACCGTGCTGCCGCCCAAGGTGAACCAGTCGGCCTTCATGTTCGAAGCGGTCACCCCGGACACCATCCAGTACGGCCTCGGTGCGATCAAGGGCGTCGGCCAGGGTGCCTGCGAGGCGGTGGTCGAGGAGCGGCTGAAGGGCGGCCCGTTCAAGGACCTGCTCGACTTCTGCACCCGCGTCGGCTCGGCCAAGCTCAACCGGCGCACGCTGGAAGCGATGATCAACTGTGGTGCGCTGGACGAGCTCGGCCGCAACCGTGCCTCGCTGATGCTGCAGCTGCCGGAAGTGATCAAGGCCACCGACCAGATGGCCCGCGAACGCGCTTCGGGACAGAACTCGCTGTTCGGTGGCCCGGACCCGAGCGCGACCACGATCCAGCTGGACCTGCCCGAAGCCGAGGAGTGGCCACTGTTGCAGCGCCTGAACGGCGAGCGCGACACGCTGGGCTTCTATCTCAGCGGCCACCCGTTCGATCCCTGGCGCGACGACGTGCGCGACCTGGTCGGCAACGACCTGGGCGCGGTGGAGAAGATCTGGAGCGCCAACAGCGGTGGCGGTGGCGGCGGCGAAAAGCGCTGGCGCCCGGAAGTGCAGACCGTGCTGGCCGGCCAGGTGGTCGGTGTGCGCCGCAAGGGCGAGAGCCAGATCTTCATCCAGCTGGAAGATGGGCGCGGCCGCGTCGAGTGCAGCGCGTTCTCCGACGCGATGGCCGAGTTCGGGCACCTCATGACCAAGGACCGCATCCTGGTGGTCAAGGGCGGCCTGCGCGAGGACGAGTTCAACGGCGGCTACGCACTGCGCATCCGCCAGTGCTGGGACTTCGACGAAGTCTGCGCCAACTACGCCACCCGGCTGTCGCTGCGCTTGGACCTGCGCCAGCAGCGCCCGGTATGGGAGCGCGTCAATGCCCTGCTCGACCGCCATCGCCCCGGGCGCACCCCCCTGCGCCTGGACCTGCTGCTGAAGGGCCCGCAGGGCGGCGTGGCCGGCATGCTCGATGTCTCCGGGCAGAGCGCGGTGCGCATCGACTCCAAACTGATGGAGGCGCTGCGCGCCGACCCGGCCGTGCGCACGCTGAAAGTCCGCTACAGCCCACCGTGGGCCAGCTGAGGCTGGCTCGCGCGTTTTCCTGAACCCCTGTTTCCCCGTTCCAAGTATCAAGGACGATTGCCGA
Source organism: Stenotrophomonas sp. YJH_SMC_17 (assembly GCF_059371655.1). Taxonomy (NCBI): domain Bacteria; kingdom Pseudomonadati; phylum Pseudomonadota; class Gammaproteobacteria; order Lysobacterales; family Lysobacteraceae; genus Stenotrophomonas; species Stenotrophomonas sp. YJH_SMC_17. The sequence goes on from NZ_JCAFUU010000001.1 coordinate 598,609, forward strand.
TGAAGACCCTGCTGTTCCCGTTTGCCGCCGCTCTGGCCCTGGCCGCCTGCTCGCCGTCGAAGATCGAGTTCCAGATCGACAACCCGACCGACACGCCGCTGGCGCTGAGCATCGATGGCAAGGACCTGCCGGTGGCCGCACAGGGTTCGCGCCCGATCTCGCTCGCCGTCGGTGAGCACCGCCTGCACACCGACAAACTGGGCGACGTGCGCTTCATCGTCTACGTCGATGGCCGCGGCGGACTGATCAACCCGACCCTGAGCGAGTACGTGGTCGCCCGCGAGATCTACGTCACCGACGAGACCAAGCTGAAGAACTTCGGCACCGGCAAGGCCGGCATCGAGCTGGGCGGCGTCGACTTCGAAGGTCCGTTCGAGAAGCACCACGAACTGTTCATCGACAAGACCTGGACCTACGGCGTGCGCGAGCCCTTCCCGAAGGAAAAGGTGGTGGCCCACGTCGACGCCAGCGGCGGCCAGATCGTGGCCAAGGTGTTCACCGCGCCGGACTTCATCGCCTACGTCGAAGAAGGCATGGGCGAACCCGGCGCGTTCAAGCGCGAGCAGCCGGCCGGCTACGTGGCCCCGGCCTACCGCCTGGAACCCGCCCCGGCCAGCCTGCCGGCGCTGGTACCGGCCTTCGAGGCCCATGCGGCGCCGCTGCGCGAAGTCTATGCGCGCTGGCTGAAGGCCACCACCGCCGATGAACAGAAGGCCCTGCGCAAGCAGGACTTCGCCGCGCAGATGGCCTTCACCTCGGCCACCGCCCCCCTGGGCAGCGGGCTGGGCCGTGAGGCCAACGAGGCCTACAACGACTTCGTCTCCCAGCGCAGCCAGCTGATGGGCCGCAGCGCCCTGGTGGTGCCCTGAGCTGACTGGCGCCCTTTGCCCGGCTGCGCTACCGTCGCCTTCCAGACGAGGGCGTACGGGTGGTTTGCACGCATTCGGCTAGAATTCCCCTCTTCTTTACACGACGGCTTCCGATGAATCCGAACTACCTCGACTTCGAGCAACCCATCGCCGACCTGGAAGCCAAGATCCAGGAGCTGCGCAACGCCAGTGCCGGGCCGGCGGTCAATGTCGAGGCGGAAGTGCACGCGCTGCAGGACAAGCTGCGCATGCGCACCGCGCAGATCTTCCGCAACCTGACCTCGTGGCAGGTGCTGCAGCTGGCCCGCCACCCGTCGCGTCCGTATACCGCCGACTACATCCGCGTCATGTTCGATGAGTTCCAGGAGCTGGCCGGTGACCGCGCCTTCGCCGACGACAAGGCCATCATGGGCGGCCTGGCCCGCATCAATGGCCGTTCCGTGATGGTGATCGGCCACCAGAAGGGCCGCGACACCAAGGAAAAGATCAAGCGCAACTTCGGCATGCCCAAGCCGGAGGGCTACCGCAAGGCCCTGCGCCTGATGAAGATGGCCGAGCGTTTCGGCCTGCCGGTGCTGACCCTGATCGACACCGCCGGCGCCTGGCCGGGTATCGATGCCGAATCGCGCGGCCAGTCCGAAGCGATCGCGCGCAACCTGATCGAGATGGCCGAACTGAAGGTGCCGATCATCTGCACCGTGATCGGTGAAGGCGGCTCCGGCGGCGCGCTGGCGCTGGGCGTGGGCGACCGCACCGTGATGCTGGAATATGCGGTGTACTCGACCATCACCCCGGAAGGCTGCGCCTCGATCCTGTGGAAGGACGCCGGCAAGGCCAAGGATGCTGCCGAGCAGCTGGGCCTGACCGCTCCGCGCCTGAAGAGCCTGGGCCTGGTCGACAAGGTCGTGCGCGAGCCGACCGGTGGCGCCCACCGCAACCCGACGCAGATGGCCAAGCGCCTGAAGGCCGTGCTGCTGAACGAGCTGGATGCGCTTGAGAAGCTCTCCACCGAACAGCTGCTGGAACAGCGCTACACCCGCCTGCGCAGCTACGGCACGTACGAAGCCGCCTGATTCATCGGCTTGTTACTTTCTTGCTCGTGCAAGAAAGTAACCAAAGAACACGCCGCCGAACGCGAGCCGGTGCCACGCACCGGTTCCCTGCACTTCTCGGTGAATCAGGGGACGGCGCCGAACTCGCTGCGCTCAGACATCGGCGCCTCTTCGCCCCTGTTTCACCTGCGATGCTCGGCTCGCTCATGGCGGACCTGAACATCAAAAGCCACAGCTGCACCCAGTAGATCCACGCCATGCGTGGATGCTTCTGCTTTGGCGAAGAATCAAGCGAACCCGTAGAGCCAAGCATAGCTCTACGGATAACGGACTGTCAGAACGGCTTGGCCAGCACCAGCCAGACGATCGGGATGAACGCCAGCAGCGGGATCTCGTTGATCCAGCGCAGCGCGCGCGACGACGGCAACCCCCTGCCCTTGGCCACGCCCTTCAGCAGGCGCCCGATCCAGATGAAGTACGCCAGCAGCAGCACCACCAGCCCCAGCTTGGCATGCAGCCAGCCGGCGCCGCCCGGCGCGACCATGGTCGGGAAATCCGGGATGACCCTGTAGCCCAGCCACAGCACCAGGCCCAGCAGGAAGGCCAGGCCGAACATCGAATGACCGAAGCGGTACAGGCGCAGGCCCATCAGCTGCAGGCGCTCGGTCACTGCCGGTTGCCCCGCCGTCTCGGCCAGGTTCACCAGGATGCGCGGCAGGTAGAACACCGTAGCCATCCACGCCACCACGAACACGATGTGGAAGGTCTTCACCCAGTAGTAGCTCTGCATGCGCTTGCTCCGGCGGCTGGCGTAGATGGGCGGCCATTCTCGCATGCCATGGCCGATCCTCTCCGCGCGACGCCGCCGCGACGGATCGACGCATGGCGCGCCGCGACGCCGTACGATAGGCGCCGTTTCCCGACCGCACGACGCCTGCATGGACAAGACCTACGACGCCGCTTACTTCCAACGCTGGTACCGCCGTGCCGACATCGGCGGCAGCGCCCGCCTGGCGCGCAAGGTCGCCTTGGCCGTAGCCAGTGCCGAGTACTACCTGGAGCGGCCGATCCGCAGCGTGCTGGACATCGGCTGCGGCGAAGGCGCCTGGCGTGCGCCGTTGCTGAAGCTGCGTCCGAAGGTCGAATACCTGGGCTTCGACAGCAGCGAGTACGCTGTGCGCCGCTACGGTCGAACCCGCAACCTGCACCTGGCCGCCTTCGGTGATTTCGCCTGGCTGCGGCCCTGCGCCCCGGTCGACCTGCTGGTGTGCTCGGACGTGATGCATTACGTGCCCAACCGCGAGCTGCACGCCGGCCTGGCCGGCGTGGCCGAGCTGACCGGTGGCGTGGCCTTCCTGGAGACCTTCGCCGCCGAGGATGAATTCGACGGCGACCACGAGGGCTTCCAGGCCCGTCCGGCGCGCTGGTACCGGCGCGAGCTGGGCCGCCACGGCCTGCAGCCGGTCGGCTCGCACCTGTGGCTGGGCCCGGAACTGGCCGGCGAAGCGGCGGCGCTGGAACGGATGTGAATCCGGATTCATTTTTTTTGCCCCGCTTAACCTGCGGGACACCTGGATGGGATATGCTGCGCGGCAACATATGACCATACATATTCGGTCGGCATGCTCTATCAACTGCACGAACTGACCCGCAACCTGCTCGCCCCCTGGGTGCACCAGGCCCAGGCCAACGCCCGCTTCTTCACCAACCAGGGCCACTGGTGGTCGCAGATGCCCGGCGCTGATCGCCTGGCGGCCGTCAATGAACTGTTCCATCGCATCGGCAAGGATTACGAGAAGCCCGAATGGGGCATCAACGAAATCGAGGTCGACGGCGAGCGCGTGCCGATCGTGGTGCATGAGGAAGTGAGCAAGCCTTTCTGCAAGCTGCTGCGCTTCAAGCGCCACAGCAATGAAGCCGACCAGCTGCACACGATGCTCAACCAGCCGTTCGTGCTGGTGGTGGCGCCGTTGTCCGGCCACCACGCCACGCTGCTGCGCGATACCGTGCGCACGCTGCTGCGCGACCACCGCGTGTACGTGACCGACTGGGTCGACGCGCGCATGGTGCCGGCCAGCGAGGGCGAATTCGGCCTGGACGACTATATTGCCTACATCCAGGAATTCATCCGCCACCTCGGCGTTGAGCGCCTGCATGTGGTGAGCGTGTGCCAGCCGACCGTACCGGTGCTGGCCGCAGTTTCTCTGATGGCCAGCCGTGGCGAACCGACGCCGCGCACGCTGGTGATGATGGGTGGCCCGATCGACGCGCGCTGCAGCCCCACCGCAGTGAACAACCTGGCCACGCAGAACCCGCTGTCGTGGTTCGAGAACAACGTCATCCACACGGTGCCGGCCAGTTACCCCGGCGCCGGTCGCCGCGTCTACCCGGGCTTCCTGCAGCACGCCGGCTTCCTGTCGATGAACCCCAGCCGCCACTTCAGCTCGCACTGGGATTTCTACACCGACCTGGTCAAGGGCGACCTGGAAGACGCCGATGCGCACCGTCGCTTCTACGACGAGTACAACGCGGTGCTGGACATGCCGGCCAAGTACTACCTGGACACCATCCGCGTGGTGTTCCAGGACTTCCTGCTGCCGCGTGGCGAGTGGGTGGTCAATGGCGAGAAGGTCGATCCGTCGGCGATCCGTGACACCGCCCTGCTGAGCATCGAAGGCGAGCTGGACGACATCGCCGGCCTCGGCCAGACCGAAGCTGCGCAGGCGCTGTGCACCGGCATCAGCGCTGACCGTCGCGAGCATTTCATCGTCGAAGGTGCCGGCCATTACGGCATCTTCAGCGGCCGCCGCTGGCGCGAGGTGGTGTACCCGAAGGTGCGCGACTTCTTCGCCGCCCATGCCGAAGCACCGGCGGCGAAGGCGACGAAGAAGAAGAGCAACGTCACCCCGTTGCGGCGCAAGGCGGGGTAGTCCCCCGCTCTGCCCAGAAGCCCGGGGTCGGATCCGCGATCAGAGCCCTGTTCTGCGAACAGGGATCCGACCCCTGCCGCTTACAGCCGCACCAGCAGGTTCTTGGCGATCAACCCATGCAGCTTGCCGATGCCGCGCGCCAGGTGCATCGTCAACAGCAACAGCAGTACGCCCACCGCAGCGACCGCGATCGCCACCAGCGGCGATGCCGCCATCGGCAGTACATTCACGCCATCGACGTACACGCCCGGAATCTCGCCACTGAAGATCGCCGCCACCGGCGCCCAGATCAGTCCCAGCGACAGCGACAGCAACGTCACCGCGATGGTGAAGTAGATGACGCCCAGCGGCAGCATCAACACGAAGTACAGCAGCGTCAGCCAGGTGCGGCCGTCGGTGAACATGTCGCCGATGCGCTGCAGCCAGGTGCGGCTGCGGTCGGTGTAACGCGGACGGCGCGGCATGCGCTCGCCCAGCAGCGCTTCCACCAGCCGCCCTTCCAGCAGCGCCAGCCCGCGCACCGAGCCGAAGAACAGCACGGTCAGCGGAATACCGATGATCAGGATCAGCAGGCCCAGCGACAATGACAGGCCGGTTACCACCCAGGTGAAGAAGAAGATGCCGGTGGCCAGCGACAGCAGCATGTAGAACAGCGCACCGTAGGTGTGCGGATCGGTCACCACGCCGAAGAAGCGCGCCAGCAACGAACGCTGCACCGGCGCCGGCGGCGGTGAGGCCGGCTCGACGCCACTGGCTTCCGCCGCCGCACGCAGCACCGGCGCGGTATCCGCACGCGGCGTACGCAGCGCGCGGTTCACCGTCACTTCGGTCTCGCGGTAGATCTCGGCCACTTCGTCCGGCGCACCGTAGCTGCCGGCCACATCAGCGATCACCCCGGCTTCGCTGCGGCCGGGCTGCGCGGCCAGCTCCGAGCGCAGGTACTCCTCGGCGTCGTACAGCGCGTCCTGCACCATCGCCGGGTCGGCGCCTTCCAGCGCCGCGCGCAGCTGCGCCAGGTACTGCGGGATGGTGGTGGGCAGGGCGCGGCCTGCCAGGCTCGGGTCGTTCATTGTGGTACCCCCTCCAACACGGAATCGACGGAATCGCGGGTGGCCTGCCAGGCCTGGCGCCACTGCGCCAGCACTTCGCGGCCACGCTCATTGATGCGGTAGTAGCGGCGCGGCGGACCGCTGCTGGACGGCTCCACGTGGCTTTCCAGCAGGCCGGCGCCCTCCAGGTTGCGCAGCACCGGGTACAGCGCGCTCTGCTTGCCGCTCAGCACGCCCTCGCCCACCCGCTCCAGCTCCTTGGCAATGAGGTAGCCGTACAGCGGCTCCCCGGCCCGGGCCAGCACCGCCAGCAGGGCCAGCGACACCGTTCCGGCGCTCAGCTCCTTCTGGAACTTCTTCAGGTGGACATCGTCTTCGACCATGACCTGCCCTCCACTACGTTGAAGTCCACAGTAGTGCGAAGTTCGGTATAGCGAATGTGTCGTTAGTCATCGTGCCGGTTGGCGAGACCAGGCCGCTCGCGCAGAATCGAAGCCTCGTTCATGTTCCGGGGATCCCATGCCGCACCGTCGTCGCCTTGCCCTCACCGCCCTCGCACTGGCCTGCCTGCTGCCTTCGCTGGCCAGCGCCGCCACCCCGTACCGCAGCCCGCAGCAGATCCTCGACGCCTCGGCCGCCAGCGACTGGCGCACCCCGGACCCGGCCAACCTGCTCTACATGGACCTGCCCGCCGGGCGGGTGATCATCGAGCTGGCGCCGCAGTTCGCCCCGCGGCACGTGGCCAACATCCAGACCTTCGCGCATGAGCACTTCTGGGACGGCACCAGCATCTACCGCTCGCAGGACAACTTCGTGGTGCAATTCGGTGATGCCGACGCCGATGACGCGGCCAAGGCCAAGCCGTTCGGCAGTGCGGCGCGCAAGCTGCCGGCCGAGTTCGAACGTGCCAGCGCCGGCCTGAAGGTGAGCGTGCTGCCGGATCGCGACGGCTGGGCGGCACAGACCGGTTTCGTCGACGGCTTCCCGGTCGGCCAGGACCCGCAGGCCGGCAAGGCCTGGCTGACGCACTGCTACGGCATGCTCGGCGCCGGCCGCAGCAACGAGGAGGACAGCAGCATCGGTGCCGAACTGTACGTAGTGACCGGCCAGTCGCCGCGCCAGCTGGACCGCAACATCACCCTGGTCGGTCGCGTGCTGAAGGGCATGGAGCTGCTCAGCGCGATCCCGCGCGGCCCGGCACCGATGGGCTTCTACACCGACCCGACGCTGCGCACGCCGATCGTGTCGATCCGCCGCGCCAGCGATGTGCCGGTGGCCGAGCGCACACCGATCCAGGTGCTGCGCACCGATTCGAAGACGTTCGCCGAGACGGTGGAGGCGCGACGCAACCGCGTGGATGATTTCTACAAGCGCCCGGCGGGGCATATCGATCTCTGCAATATTCCGGTGCCGGTGCGGTAGGAGCCTGGCTTCCTGCGCGTGGCACGTGCTGAAGGTGCTTCTGTGTTCATGGGCGTCGCTTTTCTTTGTACGCAAAGAAAAGTAACCAAAAGAAACGTTCCGCCGGCCGCGAGCCGATGCGCGCTGCGCATCGGTGCCCTGCGCTCCTCGGCCCGTCGAGGGACGGCGCGGGAACTCGCTGCGCTCAAACACCCGCGCCTCTTCGCCCTCGCCGGACCTGCGGTGCTCGGCTCGCTCAAGGCGGACCCAGATCAAAGGCCACAGCTGCACGACGATATTGGGTAGCGCCGGGCCAGGCCCGGCGAGCGAAGCGACCGCTTCTGCCCTTGATCTTGAATCCGCCTTGAGCAAGCCGAGCATCGCAGGGGAATCAGGGGCGAAGAGGTGCCGATGTCTGAGCGCAGCGAGTTCGGCACCGTCCCCTGATTCACCGAGAAGCGCAGGGGACCGACGTGCGAAGCGCGGCGGCTCGCGACCTGGCGGCGCGTTTCTTTTGGTTACTTTTCTTTTCGCGCGAAAAGAAAAGTGACGCCCATGAACACAGAAGCACCTTCAGCACGCGCCACGCGCAAAACGCCAACGCCTCAGCCCTTCTGACTCACCGCCACGCTACCCAGAATCAACGCACCGGCAATCAGCATCTGCACCGTCACCGCCTCGCCCAGGAACATCCACGCAAACGCGGCGCCGAACAGCGGAATCAGGTAGGTCACCGTCGAGGCGCGTGACGGGCCGATGCGGCCGATCAGGCGATAGAACATCAGGAACGCCAAGCCGGTGCAGGCCACGCCCAGCGCGATCGCCGCGCCCCAAGCCTTGAGCGGAATCGCCGCCTGCGGCCAGTGGCTCACCGCCATCGGCAGCATCCACAGCGAGGCACACGACAGCGTGGCTGCCGCCGCCGCCGCTGACGGCAGACCGGTCATGTGGCGCTTCACCAGGTTCACGCCCAGCCCGTACAGCAACGACGCCGCAGCGCCGGCGATCACCGCGGTACCGATGCTCAGGCCGGAAACCTTGGCGGTGGCCAGCACCACCACGCCGGCGAAACCAACCAGCAAGGCGCCGGCGCGGCGCATGCCTATCTTCTCGCCGAAGAACAGGAAGGCGATCAGCGCGGCGAACAGCACGGTCATCGCATTGCAGATCGCGCCGATCGCCGCCGGCGCCTGCTCCGCCGCATAGGCAAACAGCACGAACGGCAGCGCCGAATTGATCAGCCCGATCGGCGCCAGCCACAGCCAACGCCGCGGCGGGAACTGCGCGCGGGTGCGCCACAGGAACGGCAGCAGGACCAGCGCGCCCAGCACCAACCGGACCTCCACCAGCGCGAACGGGCCGAACGAGGGCACCGCCACCCGCATGAACAGGAACGAGCAGCCCCAGATGGCGCCCAGCAGGGTCAATTCCAGCGGCGTGCGCCAGTCGCGCTCGGCCGCCTGTGGGACCGCATTCATGCTTTGCCTCCGTCCATCGTCTCTTCCTCGCCAGGGCGGACAGGATCGGGCGCAGACGCCTGCCGCACAAGCGCGTAGTATCGCTGCCAGCCACAAATATGGTTTGAGGCTCGACATGCAGCTACGCCCTTCCCTGCTCCCCGCACTGGCCGTGTTCGCGGTCGCCGCGCGCCACCAGAACTTCGCCCAGGCCGCGCAGGAACTGCACCTGACCGCCAGCGCGGTCAGCCACCATGTGCGGCGCCTGGAAGAGGTACTGGAGACCCGGCTGTTCCTGCGCCATGCCCGTGGCGTGCGCCTGACCGCCGAGGGCCGGCAGTTGGCCGACGCCGCCAGCGCCGCCTTCACCGATGTCGCGGCGGTCGCCCATCACCTGCAGCCGGATGCCGACAGCGTCCCGCTGCGGATCACCACGCTGCGTTCGCTTTCCTACTGCTGGCTGCTGCCGCGACTGCCCCGCTTCACCCAGGCCCATCCGCACATCCGCATCGAGCTGCACACCGGCAGCGGCCTGGATCGCTATGACGACAACGGGCCGGAGGTCGGCATCCGCTACGGCCTGGGCCAGTGGCCGGGCCTGCGTGCACAGCACCTGATGGACGACTACCTGTTCCCGGTGGCCTCGCCGGCATTGCCCGGGGTCGAAACACTGGTCGATCCGGCGCGCATCGCCGGGTTGCCGCTGCTGACCGATCTGTCACCACAGGGCTGGCGCGACTGGTTCCGCCACGCCGGCGTGCGCCCACCGTCGCCGCTGCCACCGATGCACACCTTTGCCGACAGCACCGATGCGATGCGCGCGGCGGTGTACGGCATGGGCGCGGTGCTGGCGCGCACCCACATCGCCCAGCCCTACCTGCAGCGCTACGAAGTGGTGCGATTGCCCGGCCCCGCGCTGAAGGCGCGCTACGCCTATCACGTGGTGCATGCCGAAGGACAACCGCCAAGCCCCGCAGCACGCCTGTTCATCGACTGGCTGCTGGAGCAGGCGCAGGACGAGCGCACGCCCATCCCCGCGCTGCCGGACAGCCTGCTGGGACGCCCGGCCACGCGCGGCTGACTGCGCCCTCACCCGCTCTTTGCTTCACGCTGGCTAGGCTGCAGGCAACCCCACAACGTACCTACGCCATGGCCATGCTACGACTGCGCATCACCGGAACCGAAGACGACGCCCGCGCCATCAGCGATCTGCTGCTCGGCCTGGAGGGCATCGAGCATGTCGAGGAAACCGACGACCTGATGCCGCACATGGACGACGACGATTCCAGTTCGGCCGGACTGTCCGATGACATCGGCCCCGGCATCCACGAACTGGAAGTGGAAGTCGGCAACGAAAGCACCGCGCAGAAAGTGCGCGATGCGGTGCAGGAACTCGCACTGGAACTGGATGTGTTCGTCGAGTACGAGACCGACGAGGGGTGAGGCTTCGCCGGCCGTGGCCCGGCGCTACCTTCCACCTGCCCGGTAACACCGGTCCACGACCGGCGGGCGCATCGTTCGATCACGCCTTGCGACGGCGACGACGCCACCACGCCCGCACCCCCCATCCTGCGATCAACGCCAGTACCGCGACCGGCAGCAATGCGGCCGCCGCGCGGATCAGGAACGCGATGCTGGTGCTGAGGATGCTGCCCGATTGGCTCAGTGCCTCACCGATCTCACTGCGACTGCGCTGCCCGGAGGTGGTGCCGAAGTGCAGGGTCACCAGCTGGGTATCGATGCGCCGGCGCTGCTGCGCCGAATCCTTGTTGGCCTGCTCGACACCGGCTTCGATCTCAGAAAGGCGCGTGGTGATCGCCATCAGGTCTTCAATTTTCAGGTCCTTACGGTCCTGGTAGGACAGCAGCCGCGCGTGTTCCTTCTCCAGCCGCGCCTTGGTCAATGCGGTGTCGGCCACCTGCTGTGCGAGGTCTTCGGCGCGCGTGCTGCGCGATTGCAGCTTGCCGCCTTCACCCGCCATGGTGATCAACGGCTCGGTGCCCTTCGGTGCAATGCGGACCTTGACCTCGCCGCTGGGCTGCTCGCCACTGCGCTGATCAACCTGCAGCACCGCACAATCGCCGAACTTCGCGCTTTGGCAGGCCTGCGCCACCTGCTGGATGCGTGGTGCGATCTGCGCAGCGTCCAGCTGTATCTGCACGTCATGCTCGTAGGCCAGGAACGCACCTTCCGGCGAAGCGACCGCGGCTTCGGCACCGCCTCCGGCATCGGCCGCGACGTCGCCATGCTGTCCGCACGCTGCCAGCGCCAGCAGCAGCACCGGCATCGCGGCCCTGCGCGTCCACGCGCACACCGGCCTCACAGTGCGGCTCCGTCGTAGGAGGTCACCGAAAGACCGGCCAGATCCACCTGCGGTACGCAGCGCACGTTCACCGCCACCATCGGCGTGCCGGTGCGCGGGTCCACCGCTTCGCTGTAGGGGGCAATGCCGCACTCACGGCAATGGTGATGGTCGATGTGGGCCTTGTTGAAATGGTAGGTGGCCACATCCGCCGGATCGGTGATCAGCTGGAACGCCTCGCGCGGGGCAAACCACAGCAGGCTGCCTCGGCGCCGGCACATCGAGCAGTTGCAGTCGATGACATCGCTGATAGGCGCCTGCGCCTGTACGGTGAATGCGATCCTGCCGCAATGGCAGCTTCCCTGGTAGTCCATGTCCTGCGCTCCGTTGGAGGGTCCGTGTCTGCACCCATGGTAATCCTATGGCACGGGGACAAAGCAGCCCCGGGGCCCTATGCTCGGGGTTTGACCCCGTACAGGAACGCCGATGCGCCCGCATCTTCTTGCCCTCGCCCTGGTCGCCGCCCTCGCCGGTTGCCAGCCGGCCGACGCCCCGACCAACGCCTCCACCCCGGCCTCCAGCCAGCAGCCCGGTGACGCGGCGGTCGATGACGCCTTCGCCGATCTGTCCAAGCGCGCCCTGGATACCTGGATGCAGCTGTCGCCGGTCAGCGCCACCCAGATCGGCGACCACCGCTACGACAGCGAACTGGACGACCTGAGCGCCGCCGGCCAGCAGAAGACCGTGGCCGCCTACAAGGCGCTGCTGGGCGAGCTGGACAAGATCGAGGTGGCCAAGCTGGGCCGCGAGAACCAGGTGGACGCGGCAATCCTGCGCAACCAGCTGCAGTCGGAAATCTGGAACGCCGAAGTGCTGCAGTCCGGCAAGTGGGACCCGCAGCTGTACAACGGCATCGCCGGCAGCGCGATCTACGGCCTGATGGCGCGCGAATTCGCACCGCTGCCGGAGCGCCTGAAGTCGGCCACCGCGCGCATGGAAAAGCTGCCGGCGATCTTCGCCCAGGCCCGTGAGAACCTGGACCCGGCACGCGTGCCGAAGATCCATGCCGAGACGGTGGCCAAGCAGAACAAGGGCATCCTCAGCATCGTCGATACCTTCATCACCCCGCACATCGGCGAACTGCCGCAGGCCGACCAGCAGCGCCTGCAGGCCGCCATCGACGGCCTGAAGAAGGCGGTGGACGAGCAGCAGACCTGGCTGGACAAGACCCTGGTGCCGAACGCCAAGGGCGACTTCCGCATCGGCGCGGAAAAGTACGACCAGAAGTTGAAGTTCGCGCTGAGCTCCTCGCTGTCGCGCCAGGAGATCGGTGAGCGTGCACGTGCCGAGCTCAAGCGCGTGCGCGAGGACATGTACGGCATCGCGCAGACCGTGCTGAAGGACAAGCCGGGCGCGCCGGAGATGCCGGCCCAGCCGACCGACGAGCAGCAGCAGAAGGCGATCGAGGCCGCACTGGAACTGGCCTACGCCGACAAGCCGGCACGCGACAAGGTAGTCGACGATGCCAAGGCCGCGCTGGAGCAGTCCACCGCCTTCGTCCGCGAGCACGACCTGGTGACCCTGCCCGACGCACCGGTGGACATCATCCTGATGCCGGAATTCCAGCGTGGCGTGGCTGTGGCCTACTGCGATTCGCCGGGCCCGCTGGACAAGAACCTGAAGACCTTCTACGCCGTGTCGCCAATTCCGGACGACTGGAACGAGAAGCAGGTCGACTCGTTCCTGCGTGAATACAACTCGCGCATGATCCACCTGCTCAGCATCCACGAAGGCACCCCGGGCCACTACCTGGAAGGCTGGCATTCGGCCAAGTTCCCCTCCACCCTGCGTGCGGTGCTGCGTTCGGGCCTGTTTGCCGAAGGCTGGGCGGTCTACACCGAGCGCATGATGCAGGAGCAGGGTTACCTCAACAACGACCCACTGTTCCACCTGGTGCAGCTGAAGTTCTACCTGCGCACGATCTCCAACGCGATCCTCGACCAGGGCGTGCACGTGGACAACTGGGATCGCGAAAAGGCGATGCACCTGATGACCCACGACGCGTTCCAGCAGGAAAGCGAAGCAGCCGGCAAGTGGGTGCGCGCACAGCTGACGTCGGCGCAGCTGCCGACCTACTTCGTCGGTGCGCAGGAACACTTCGACACCCGCAAGGCGGTACAGGAGAAGCTGGGCGACAAGTTCAACCTGAAGGCCTACCACGACCAGGTACTGTCCTACGGCGCACCTCCGGTGCGCTTCGCACGCCAGCTGATGCTGGACCAACCGATCGAATGATTGGTTGGGTGTGAGATGGAAACGGAACGGCCCGGGGAGACCCGGGCCGTTTCTACATGCGGTGGTGGGAGGTGCGACTGCATCACGCACTCGCAACATGCCCGGGCGCATCGTTCGCCGGGTTCCCCCTTCAACCGGCTTCCATGTCTCTCCCCCTGTTCCGTCTTGCATTGCTACCCGCGCTGCTGGCCAGTGCCTGTTCCTTTGCTGCCTGCCCTCCGCCACCCGCTGGCCAGCCGGACATCCGTGCCCTGGGCTACTACACCGACAAGGCCGGGTCGGTGATCGACCCGACACTGCGCCAGCAGAACCACGATGCCACCGCGCCACTGGACCGCTATGCCGCCGACGTGGCACGCATGAGCGACGACTACCTGCGGGACGGTGATCGTGCCGCTGCGCAGTGCACGTTGGCTTGGCTCAGCGCCTGGGCGAAGGACGGCGCGATGCTCGGGCAGATGATCCGGGTCAACAACGACCAGTCGTTCTACATGCGGCAATGGATGCTCGATGCAGTGGCCATGGCCTACCTGAAGGTGCATGACCAGGCCGACCCGCAGCAGCGCGCGCGCATCGATCCGTGGCTGCAGCAGCTGGCGCGCGCCAATCTGAGCTACTGGGACACCCCGAAGCGGCGGCGCAACAACCACTACTACTGGGGCGGCCTGGGCGTGCTGGCCACCGGCCTGGCCACCGATGACCAGACCCTGTGGCAGGCCGGCCACGCGGCCTTCCAGAAGGGCATCGATGACATCCAGGACGATGGCAGCCTGCCGCTGGAAATGGCGCGCGGGCAACGCGCCCTGCACTACCACGATTACGCATTGGCGCCGCTGGTGATGATGGCTGAGCTGGCGCGGCTGCGCGGACAGGACTGGTATGCCAGCCGGGATCACGCCATCGACCGCCTGGCACGCCGGGTGATCGAAGGCAGCAACGACCCCGCGTGGTTCAACGAACGCACCGGTGTCACACAGCTGCCACTGAAGGCCAGCGGCTGGGTCGAGTTCTATCGGCTGCGCTCGCCCGATGGCGGCCTGTTCGAAGCTGCACACGCACACGGGCCGTTCCACTCGCCACGGCTGGGCGGCGACCTGACCCTGATGGCCACGCACGGCATCGTGCGAACGCCCCTGCGCTAGCGGCGCACCTCAGCGGGCCGCCGGGTGCAGCAGGCGCTGGAATTGCGCGACGGTGCAGCCCCGCGCGGCGCAGCCCGGCAGCCGCAACGCGACGCGGCCCGGCGGCTGCGCCTCGGTGAGCGGCTGTGCGTTACGCAGCTGTGCGGTGGTCGGGTAGACATAGGCGAGGCGAATCCGTTCCACGCCGCTGTGGCGGTCACGCCAGCGCTCGAACTGCAGCAGGCCGCCGATCGGCGTCTTCTCGTACTGCCCCGGCAGGCTGTAGTCGCTGATTCCCAACGCCGCCAGCAACGAACCGATATTGGAATCGTGACCGACCAGCAGGCTCACCTTCGGCGACGCCTGATCGTTCAACAGCACATCCACGCGTGCCAGCAGCGGTCCGGCCACATCCCGCGCGACCTCGGGCGTTCCGAACAGGATGTCCTGGTAGCGGTTGCGGATCTGCGCCAGCGCCTTCCATTGCGCCTCGTTGTTCAAGCGGCCCCAGCCTTCGCGCGGAATGCCACTTCCCTGGTAGTGCTCCATCAGCAGCGCATCGACCAGTCCGCTGGCCAGCGCCAGTGAACCCGAAGCGCGAGGCTCGTTGCCCGGTTCCGCACTGAACGTGGTGTCGGACAGAACCAGATGGCAGTCGCTGCGGCCGGTACACGCCGCCGACTGCGGGTATCGGGTGATCTGCTCCAGCACGGACGTTGCTGGCGCCAGATCCGATGCGGCCAGCGCTTGCTGCATTGCCAACAGCGCGCGCTTGCGGAAGGCCGTGTCTCCGTTATGGATCACCGGATTGAACAAGGGATCCATCGTGCCCAGCGCCATGCGCTGCTCGATCGCAACATGGCAACCCGGGAAGGCACCGGCAACGAAGAACTCTGCGGTGGCCTGGGTACGCTGCAGGCTGTTGGCGTGCGCGTGGAAGTCGCCCGGCTGCGGGCAGCCTGTTGCCGGTAGCAGCTGCGCCTGCCGCAGCCACTGGCCCATGTAGCGGCCCACGTAGAGCTCCAGCACACCGCCCTTGGTGGTCAGCTCGCCTGCACCCACGTCCCAGCGCGGCCACGTCTCGGGCGTCGCATTGGCGAGCGCGCCCGATGCCACCACCGGCGCGCGCAGGTTGTGGCGGCTGAGCAGGACGACCTGCTGCAGCAGTTCATCTGCGGCCGTCGCGGTTGCAGTGCTCATGCCCAGCGCGAGCACCAGCAGCAGAGAACGTAGGGGGCAGATCATTCAGGTCTCCAGAAGCACGCAGGGGTCAGAGCCCTTTCCTTAGGAAAGGGATCCGACCCCAAGGGATACAGGACCGGGGTCGGATCCCTCTCGCAGCGAGGGCGCTGACCCCACAGCGATCATTGGTCGGCCGCGACAAAACCACCGGTCTGCCGCGCCCACAAGCGCGCGTACAGGCCACCAGCCGCAATCAGTTCCGCATGGGTGCCGGTCTCGACGATGCGGCCCTGGTCCATCACCACCAGCCGGTCCATGCGCGCGATGGTCGACAGCCGGTGCGCGATCGCGATCACCGTCTTGCCACCCATCAGTTCGTCCAGGCTGTCCTGGATGGCCGCTTCCACTTCCGAATCCAGCGCCGAGGTCGCTTCGTCCAGCACCAGGATTGGTGCGTCCTTCAGCAGTACGCGGGCAATGGCGATGCGCTGGCGCTGGCCACCGGACAGCTTCACGCCACGCTCGCCGACATGCGCGTCGTAGCCGCGCCGGCCCTGCCCGTCCACCAGTGTGTCGATGAAGCTGGCCGCACGCGCCTTGGCCACGGCCGCGTGCAGTTGCTCGTCGCTGGCATCCGGGCGGCCGTACAGCAGGTTGTCGCGGATCGAGCGATGCAGCAGCGAGGTGTCCTGGGTGACTACGCCGATCTGCTGGCGCAGGCTTTCCTGCGTAACGTAGGCAATGTCCTGGTCGTCGATCAGGATGCGGCCGCTTTCCAGGTCGTACAGGCGCAGCAGCACGTTCACCAGGGTCGACTTGCCCGCACCGGAAGGACCGACCAGGCCGATCTTCTCGCCCGGCTTGACCAGCAGATCCAGGCCGGCGATCACGCCGCCCTTCTTGCCGTAGTGGAAATGGATGTCCTGGAAGTGCACGCTGCCACGGGTCACCCGCAGCGGCACCGCATCGTCGCGGTCCTGCACGGTCAGCGGCTGGGCGATGGTCGTGATGCCATCCTGCACCGTGCCGATGTCCTCGAAGATGCCGTTGATGGTCCACATGATCCAGCCGGACATGTTGTGGATGCGGATCACCAGGCCGGTGGCCAGGGTGATCGCGCCCACAGTGATGTGCCCGCCATTCCACAGCCACAGCGCCAGCCCGCAGGTACCGGCGATCAGGAAGCCGTTGACGATGGCGATGGTCAGGTCCATGCCGGTGGTGATGCGGGTCTGCGCGCGGTGCTTGACCGCCAGTTCCTGGATCGACTCGGCCACGTAGGCCTGCTCGCGGCCACCGTGGGCGAACAGCTTCAACGTCGGGATGTTGGTGTAGCCATCGACGATGCGGCCCATGGCCTTGGAACGTGCCTCCGAGGCGATCCATGCCCGCTGCTTCGCGCGCGGCACGAAGTAGGCCAGGATCACCGCGTAGGCCAGCAGCCACAGGATCAGCGGCACCATCAGGCGCCAGTCGGCCTGCGCGAACAGGTACAGCGCGGTGCCGGTGTAAACCACGATGTACCAGAGCGAATCGACCATCTGCACCGCGGACTCGCGCAGCGAGGTACCGGTCTGCATCACCCGGTTGGCCACGCTGCCAGCGAAGTCGTTCTGGAAGAAGCTCAGGCTCTGCCGCACCACGTAGTTGTGCATCAGCCAGCGCGAGCGGTTGCTCAGGCCGGGCACGATGGCCTGGTTGACCAGCAGGTTATGCAGGCCGACCAGGATCGGCCGCGCGATGACCGTGATGAACAGCATCCAGCCCAGTTCATTGGCGTGGCGCTTGAAGAAGTCGGCGCCCGGCTGCTCGGCGACCATGTCGACGATGCGGCCCAGGTAATCGAACATTGCCACTTCCACCAGCGCCAGCAGCAGCCCGGCGATGAGCGTGGCCAGCAGCACCGGCCATACCGGGCGCAGGTAGTGCAGGTAGAACGGCAGCACCCTGCGTGGTGGCATGCGCCCGTCCACGGGCGGGAACACCGGAATCAGGGATTCAAACCAACGGAACATTGCATTCCCTCGCCAACATTAGCCGGCGGAGTATCCCACGCCGCATGTGTACGCCGGCCGACGATGCCGCGGCGCCGGTAATGCCGGCCGCTGGCCGGCAATCCCATGATCGCCGCAAACATCGCGAGGATGCCGGCCAGCGGCCGGCACTACCCCTTACGTTGCCGGAGTGAACAGCAGGTCCTGGAAATCGAAACTGAAATCAGTCAGGTCGGAGATCGGCTGCATGCGCACCTCGCGCACCTTGCCGTCCGGGTCCAGGCTGAAGTTCACGAACGCATCGGCGTTGAGCGAACGATCATCCCAGCGCACGATGAAGGTGTCGTGCTGCCAGTGCTCCAGGCGCCCACTCAGCTGCGCGGTCTTCGCAAAGCGCAGGCGCAGGCCTTTGCCCTCGCTGCTGACCTGCATGTCGCCATACCAGCGGTCGCGGAACGTGCCGGTGTAACCGGCCAGCGCCAGCGACGGCGTGCTGCGCTTGTCACGCGCGGCCTGGTGCTTGGCCCAGGCTTCATCGGCCTTGTCCTGGCCCTTGGCCACGGCCTTGGCATAGGCATCCACCCAGTCGTGCTTCTCGCCGCCCAGGTAGGCATCGAGTACGCTCAGGGTGATCGCGTTGAACGCCGCGCCCACTTCCTGGTTGGTCAGCACCACCACGCCCAGCTTCTCGCCCGGCACCAGGGTCAGCCTCGAGACCATGCCCGGCCAGCCACCGGTGTGCCAGACCAGCTTCTGCCCACGGTAATCGCTCAGGCTCCAGCCTTCGCCATAGCCGGCGAAATTGGCTCGCGCCGGTGCCAGCTCCGGCACGCTTGGCGCCGGGATCGACTGCGGCGTGATCATCCGCCACATCTGCTGCTGGCTCTTTTCACTGAACAGCGGCGTGCCATCGGCCAGTTTGCCTTCGGCCAGCTGCACCTTCATCCAGCGCGCCATGTCATGCGCGCTGGAATAGATGCCACCGGCGCCGGCGTTGTTCGACCAGGTCAGCGGCGCAACGGTGCGCAGGTCCTTGAAATCGTACTTGGCGTGGCCGACCGCGGCCTTGTCGCCGGGCTTCAGGTGATCGGCGTTGTAGCGCGTGCCGGCCATGCCCACCTTGTCGAAGATGCGGGTCTGCAGGAACTGTTGGTAGCTCATGCCAGAGACATGCTCGATCACCTGCTGGGCGACCGCGTACAGGATGTTGTCGTACGCATAGCTTTCACGGAAACCGCCCTTCAGCGGCACTCTGCCCAACCGCTCCACCACTTCGGCATTGCTGTAGGAGGTGGTCGGCCAGAACAGCAGGTCGCCGGCGCCCAGGCTCAGCCCGCTGCGGTGCGAGAGCAGGTCACGGATCGTCATCTGCCCGGTCACGAAGGGGTCGGACATGCGGAACGACGGCAGGTGGTCGATCACCTTGTCGTCCATCTTCAGCTTGCCGTCCTCGGCCAGCAGGTTCAGCGAGGTGGCGGTGAAGGCCTTGGTGTTGGACGCGATGGCGAACAGGGTGTCGGCCTGCACCGGGTCCGGCCGGCCCTGTTCACGCACGCCCCAGCCACGCTCCAGCACCACCTGGCCGTCCTTGACCACGGCCACGGCGATGCCGGGCACGTCGAACTGTGCGCGCACGCGCTCGACGGTCGCATCCAGGTCCTGCAGCTGCGCCGGCGTTGCCGCGCTCGCCATGGTCGTGCATGCCAGCAGCACGGCTCCTCCAATCCAGGTTTTCATCCAGCACGATCTCCGAACGGGGGTAGCGGCCGTGTGCAGGCCGTCACCGGGGTTTCGCGGGATGGTAACGGTCGGCGGCGCAGCCTGCCCTGTGCCATAGGAGGGGTGTCATGGGCGGGAACGGCCAACCCAGCAATGGATCCACCATCATTCCGTGCCTGCTCTACCGCGATGCGCTGGCGGCCATCGACTGGCTGCAGCGCGCGTTCGGCTTCCATGCCCAGGCCGTGTACGCCGACGGCGATACGGTGTTCCATGCGCAGCTGACCTTCGGCAACGGCATGATCATGCTCGGCTCGGCCAACAAGGAAAGCGCCTGGAGCCAGCACGCCGCGATGCCGGACGAGGTCGGCGGGCGCCAGACCCAGAGCGCTTGCGTGATCGCGACCGACGCCGACGCGCACTACGCCCGGGCCAGGGCCGCAGGCGCCCGCATCGTCATCGACATCGCCGACCAGCACTATGGTGGCCGTGGTTACGCCTGCGCCGACCCGGAAGGTTACCTGTGGTGGTTCGGCAGCTACGACCCGTGGCGCGCGGACCACGGCCAGTGACCGCCGCAGCAATCCGCTGCGGCATCGGCGGCTGGGTGTTTCCCGAGTGGCGCGGCGGCGCTTTCTATCCCATGGGCCTGCCGCAGCGTGAAGAACTGGCCCATGCCAGCCGTGCCCTGCGCTGCATCGAGATCAACGGCACCTTCTACCGCACGCCGACCGCAGCGCAGTGTGCGCAGTGGGCCGCGCAGACGCCGGACGGCTTCCGGTTTTCGATGAA
The DNA here is from genome assembly GCF_059371655.1 of Stenotrophomonas sp. YJH_SMC_17. Classification (NCBI taxonomy): domain Bacteria; kingdom Pseudomonadati; phylum Pseudomonadota; class Gammaproteobacteria; order Lysobacterales; family Lysobacteraceae; genus Stenotrophomonas; species Stenotrophomonas sp. YJH_SMC_17. Next base: position 618,772 of record NZ_JCAFUU010000001.1, read on the forward strand.
GGCGCCCCGCTATCTGGTGCAGCGCCGTGACCTGTCCAGCGCCGTGGAGGCTGCGGCCCCCTTCCTGCAGGCTGCCCTCGCGCTCGGCGATCGGCTGGGCCCGCTGCTGTGGCAGTTCGATCCACGCCATCCGGCCGATGCGCCCATGCTGGCGGCGCTGATGGCGCAGCTGCCAAAGCAGCTGGAGGGTGTGCCGCTGCAACACGCTCTGGAAGTCCGCAACGCCGAGGCGCATGGGCCGGCACTGGTGGCCGCTGCACGCGCGCATGGCGTGGCGCTGGTGATCGAAGACAGCGACGAGGCCCCCCTGCACGGCGATGTCAGCGCCCGCTTCGTCTACGCAAGGATCAAGCGCAGCCAGGCCCGCTTGAGGGAGGGCCTGCCGGCGCCCGTGCAGCAACGCTGGGCGGAACGGGCCCGGCGCTGGTCGCGCGGCGAGCCGGTGGATGACCTGCCGTGCCTGGCCGGGCCGCCTCCGGAACTCCCACGCGAGGTCTACCTGCTGTGTATCGGCGCGGGCAAGGTCCGCAACCCAGCGGCGGCGATGGCGCTGCAGCGGCTCAGCGACGACGCCGGTAATTCCACACGCGGGTAGCGCTGCGACGTTCGCCTTGCCTCACAATAGGCGGATGAGCACACCCGACACCCGCAAAGCGCTGTGGCAGATCCACTTCTGTGTCCTGCTGTGGGGCGTCACCGCCATCCTCGGCAAGCTGATCACCCTGCCCGCGCTGCCGCTGGTGTGGTGGCGCATGCTGCTGGTGACGGCGATGCTGGCGCTGCTGCCACGGGTGTGGCGCGGGCTGCGCACCCTGCCCCTGCGGCTGGTGGCCGGCTATGCCGGCATCGGCGCGCTGGTCGCTCTGCACTGGCTGACGTTCTACGGCGCGGTGAAGCTGGCCAATGCCTCGGTGGCCGCCACCTGCATCGCACTGGCGCCGGTGTTCACGTCGATCATCGAGCCGTGGGTGGCCAAGCGGCCGTTCCAGCTGCGTGAACTGGCCTTCGGGCTGGTGGTGCTGCCGGGTGTTGCGCTGGTGGTCGGCGGCGTGCCCGATGGCATGCGCCTGGGTGTGTTGATCGGCGCGATCTCGGCGCTGCTGGTGGCAGTGTTCGGCTCGCTCAACAAGCGCATGGTCAGCCACGCCGATCCGCTCACGGTCACCGCACTGGAGCTGGGGGCCGGCACCCTCACCCTGACCCTGCTGGCACCGCTGATGCCCTACCTGCTGCCAGCGCTGGCAAGCCCGCTGTGGGTGGTTCCCGACCTGCACGACGGCATCCTGCTGCTGGTACTGGCCGGGTTCTGCACGCTGCTGCCGTTCGCCCTGGCCCTGGTCGCGCTGCGCCACCTGAGCGCCTACACCGTGCAGCTGGTGACCAACCTGGAACCGGTCTATGCGGTGGTGCTGGCGGTGGTGCTGCTGCGCGAGCAGCACGAGGTCACCCCGTGGTTCTACCTGGGCGTGGCGATCATCGTCGGTGCAGTGTTCCTGCATCCGCTGCTGAACCGCCGCAAGCCGGTGCAGCATCCGGAGATCCTTGGCACGGCCGAGGCGCGCAACATCGCCGATTGAGTGCCTGCACGCATGGCGTGGATCTACCGGGCATGCATTGCCGCTTCAGCGTTGCGGCCAATGCCACGCCGGGGCGTCCAGCAGCCCCTGCCCGCTCAACAACGTGCGGCCCTGCTGCTTGTGCAGATGCAGCGAGTGGCAGCCCGGTGCCTGCTCCAATGCGGCGATCAGGCGGCTGGCGTGTGACACCACCCAGACCTGGCTGCGTGCACTGGCGGCGATGATCAGCCGCGCCAGCGCCGGCAGCAGGTCCGGATGCAGGCTGGTCTCCGGCTCGTTGAGCACCAGCAGCGGCGGCGGGCGCGGGCTGTGCAGCGCGGCAGCCAGCAGCAGGAAACGCAGGGTGCCATCGGACAGCTCGGTCATCGACAAGGGCCGCAGCAGCCCGGGCTGGTGGAAGCGCAGCGCCAATCGGCCCTCCCGTTCCTCGAAGCCTACCGAGGCGCCCGGGAACGCATCGTCCACGCTGCGCGCCAATGCAACTGGATCCCCGATCTCGAGGATGGTCACCCAGGCCGCGGCCAGATCGCGGCCGTCGTGATGCAGCACCGGCGTGCGCGTGGCCATCGCCGGCTGCCGCGCCGGCGCGTCGGCATCGCTGCGGAAATGATCATAGAAGCGCCAGCGACGAATGTACTCACGCAGGGCGATGGTCTCCGGCATGCGCTGCGGATCACCGACCTGGGTGAACAGGCTGTCGAACAGTGACAACCGATCATCGACCCGATCCCAGCCGCCCGCGTGGCGCTGCCGCACCGTCGCGCCACGGCGATCGACCAGCAGGCTGGCACTGCGCAGGAACGGTCCGGCCCAGATCGCCTCGGCCTTGATCTGCGGATCCAGAGCAAACGCCGAGCGGCTGGGCGGCGGATAGCCCAGGTCGATCGCATAACCGAATGCGTCGGTGGCAAAGCCGAGCTTGAGGCCCACCGCTTCCTGGCGTGGGCCCCCCTGCAGGGGCATGTCGCCCGCAGTGACGCGGCGGTCGATCTTTTCCGGGCCCGCCCACAACGCCGACCCAAGCCCACCTTCGCGGGCGAGCAGCGCCGCCACCCCGCCCTGTGCGGTTTCCGCCAACAGGCGCAGCGCGCGGTACAGGCTGGACTTGCCACTGCCGTTGTCGCCGGTGACCACATTCAACGGCTGCAGCGGCAGCACCAGCCCATGCAGCGAGCGGTAGTGGGAAATGGCCAGGGTCTGCAGCATGGTCGTGTCCGGGGAGCAGGAACGCCATAGTCGCCGGGCGCAATCGCACAGGCCGCGACACGGCGCTATCCAATCGGGAACAACCTCCGCGCATGGCGTGGATCTACCGGGCGGGGCGCTTCAGTCCGCCCGTTCCACCCGGTTGCGTCCATTGCCCTTGGCCTGGTACAGCGCCTTGTCGGCACGTGCCAGGGTCTCGTCCACGCTCTCGCCAGTGCGGTGCTGGGCGACACCGACGCTGATCGTCACCGGGAACCCCAGCGGAAGGTCGGCCACCGCCATGCGCAGGAACTCGCATTGCAGTTCAGCGGTGCGCAGGTCGGTACCCGGCATCACCGCCACGAATTCCTCGCCGCCATAGCGCGCGGCCATGCCGCGACCGGCGAAATGCGAGCGCAGCAGCGCCCCCAGTTCGGCCAGCACCCGGTCGCCGGTAGCGTGCCCCTGGAAATCGTTGATGTGCTTGAAATGATCGATGTCCAGCAGTGCCACGCAGGCCACGCTGGGCGGATCCCCGGCCACCGCCTCTTCCAGCGCGGCCGCCATCGCGCGGCGGTTGGGCAGGCCGGTCAATGCATCGGTGCGGCTCTGTGCGGCCAGATCCGCATTCTGTGCCAGCAGCACGTCATGGTAGTCAGACAGCAGGCGCTCGTAGTCGTCGCGTTCCAGCATGTGCGTCTGGATGTCGAGGGCGAAGCGGCGAAGCTCCATCACCAGCATCACCTGACGTGACAGCGCGGCCAGCGCTTCGGCCTTGTCGCTGGCCAGGTGCTGCGGATGCGCGTCGAACACGCACAGCGTGCCCAGTGGCAGGCCATCGGAGCTGATCAGCGGCGCCCCGGCGTAGAAGCGGATGTGCGGGTCACCGGTCACCACCGGATTGTCGTGGAAGCGGATGTCCTGCAGCGCATCCTCGACCACCATGATTTCCTGCGGCTGCAGGATGGCGTGGCCGCACATCGATTCGCTGCGCAGGTTCTCCGCCGCATCGATGCCCTGGATCGACTTGAACCATTGCCGTTCGACGTCGATCAGGGTCACCGCCGCCATCGACGTGCCACAGACCGCCTTGGCGATGACCACCAGGTCGTCAAAGGATTTTTCGCGCTCCGAATCCAGGATGCGGTAGCGGTACAGCGCCTCAAGCCGGAGGGCTTCGTTGGCAGGCTTGTCGGGCTTGATCATGCAGCGTCACGTTCCGGCAGGTCGCCGCGAAGTCTAGCGGATGTGGAGCCGAGCCCGTTGCCGGCTGCACCCGGCAAATGACAGCCGGGCATCGGCTCGGCCCCACGGGCGTCGTTTACCAGTCCAGCTGCTTCGGCAGCAGGCCCTGCAGCTCCTGCTCGGTCAGGTTGCGCCACTGGCCCGGCTTCAACGCGCCGATCTTGATGTTGTCGATGCGCACGCGGCGCAGCTGGGTCACGCGATAGCCGAACTCAGCGGCCATCAGGCGGATCTGCCGGTTCAGGCCCTGCTGCAGGGTGATGCGGAAACCGAACTTGGCGATCCGCGAGGTCTTGCACGGCAGGGTCATCTGGTCGTGGATGCGCACGCCGCGGGCCATGCCGCGCAGGAACTCATCGGTGACCGGCTTGTTCACCGCCACCAGGTACTCCTTCTGGTGGCCGTTCTCGGCGCGCAGGATCTGGTTGACGATGTCGCCGTTGCTGGTCATCAGGATCAGGCCTTCGGACTCCTTGTCCAGGCGACCAACCGGGAAAATGCGCTGTTCGTGGCCGACGAAGTCGACGATGTTGCCCTTGACCGATGTCTCGGTGGTGCAGGTGACGCCAACCGGCTTGTTCAGCGCGATGTAGACGTGGCGGCGGGTGCCGGGCTTGCGGGCGACGCGGGCGCGCAGCGGCTGGCCGTCGACCAGCACCTGGTCTTCTGCGCCCACCACCGCACCGGTGCCGGCCGGGTGGCCGTTGACGGTGACGCGGCGGGCGGCGATCAGGCGATCAGCCTCGCGGCGGGAGCAGAAGCCGGTGTCGGCGATGTGTTTGTTGAGTCGGGTGGTCATCGCCCTATTATCCGGCATCGCTGCCCGCTGCGCCTCATGCCGGGCCGGGTGGATCGAGCTCTTCACCGTCGAACACCCGGTTGCGGCCTGCGCGCTTGGCCACGTACATGGCATGGTCGGCCCGCCGCAGCAGTGCCGCCAGGTCATCCTCGCCCGGCCGCCACTGTGCCAGGCCGATGCTGGCAGTGACCTCCAGCCCCGCCACCTGCAGCGCCAGGCCAGCCTCGGTGATGCGCTGGCGAAGGCGGTCCAGCCGCGCCGATGCCGCCTCACGCGGCATGCCCGGCATCAGCAGCAGGAACTCTTCGCCGCCCATCCGCACCACTTCGTCCTGGCTGCGCACCGCCGTGCGCAGGGCGCGCGCGACGGCCACCAGCACCTGGTCGCCGACCGCGTGGCCATGGCGGTCGTTGATGTCCTTGAACAGGTCGATGTCGAGGAAGCCGATCACCAGCGGCCCTCCCTCGCGGTTGACACGCTCCAGATGCCGCGCCAGCTGCTGCAGGCCGGCGCGACGGTTGGGCAGGCCGGTCAGGCCATCGGTCTCGGCCAGCTGGCGCAACTCGTCACGCTGCTGGCGCAGGCGGCCCAGCCGCTGGTTCAGGGCGTAGGCCGCCATCATCAACAACCAGGTCACCGCCAGCTGCAGCGCCTCCACCCGATACTCCAACAGCCACTCCGCACCGCAGGCATCGGCGATGATCAGTACCAGCATGGGTGCCAGCGCAGCCAGACCCGCCTGCGCCCAACGGTCACCGCGCCAGCGTGCCCACAGGCCGACCAGCAACGCCAGGCCACACCCGGACAGATAGGACACCTGCAGGCCCTGTGCGACCCAGGCCAGATGCTCCCAGCGCAGCCACGGGACCAGCGCGGCCAGCACGATCAGGGTCCACAGCACCAGCAGCTGGGCCACGCGCGATCGAGGCAGCACGCGGTCGCCTCCGTTCAGCCGCCACAGCGCTGGCAGCACCAGCGCCTGCGAGGCTGCGGTCAACGACAGCAGCCACCTCGCCCCATGCTCCTCCACCGGCAGCCAGGGTTCCGGGTAACCGCTGAGACCGCCGAGGATGGCCTGCCACAGCACCAGCACGGTGGTGCCTGCGATGTAGACCAGGAAGCTGCGGTCGCGCGTGGTCAGGAACGCCATCAGCGCCGACAGCGCCAGCGCGATGGCCACCGCGATGCAGGCGGCGCGCACCAGCAGCCGGGCCGTGTCGTTCTGCTGTACCGGGCTGGGCGCGCCCAGCCGCAGGGTCGGCACCCAGCGCGCTTTCAGCGGCGTCTGCCAGGACACCCGGAACGGCTCGTGACTGCCCGCCGGCGGCACGGCCACCAGGCCGATGCCCGCGCGGAAGCGCGAATCGCGGGTGCGGGCGTCGTGCATGTCGCCGCAGATCTCGCGGTCGCCGTGCTGGACGCGCACTTCACCGGCAAAGACGTTGAACACATCCAGTGCCTGCGGTTCACCCGACCAGCCGTTCGGCGGCGCGGGCACCTCGGCCTGTTGGCGGGCGCCGGACAGCATCTGCGGCGTGCACGCACGGTGCGGGGTCGGCGCGTCGGTCGCGCTGCCGACCAGAAGATAATCGCGGCCCGACACGGCCTCTGCAGCCTCAAGCGGCCACGGCAACGCCAACCACACCATCAGGACGGCCAGCACCGCTCCCGTTCCGAACCGCCTCTGCCTGCCGCCCACGCCACGTCCTGTTCCTGCTTACGTCCGCGCCCACTGCGCGTCGCCCCTTGGCGCGCATTATCGCAGCCGGGCACGCCGCACATGTGTAGACCAAAGTCGGCGCCGGCCGTTCAGCCAACGCCGGCGGGTCCCTTTACCGCCACCAGCCTGGACGGCCTCAGATCGGTCAGGGTCATCCGTTCCAGCGGCTGCGGGCGCTCGATCGCATAACCCTGCAGGCCCTGCACGCCGAGCCGGGTGAGCGCACCGGCGACCTCCGGGGTCTCCACCCATTCGGCGACCACCTCCATCTGCAGCTCGCGCCCCAGCTCGCTGATCGCACGCACGGTGGCGTGGCTGACCGGATCGGTGTCCATGTCGCGGACGAAGGCGCCGTCGATCTTCAGGATGTCGGCCGGCAACTGGCGCAGATAGCCAAACGAAGAGAGGCCGGACCCGAAATCGTCCAGCGCCATGCGGCAACCGCGTGCCTTGACTGCGTCGATGAAAGCGCGTGCCTGGCTGAGGTTGCTGATCGCGGCGGTTTCGGTGATCTCGAAGCACAGCTTGGATGCCAGCGCGCGGTTGCGTTCCAGCAGGTCACAGACGAAGGCGAGGAAGCCCGGCTCGGCGATCGACTGGGCCGATACATTGACGTTGCACAGGCCCAGCTGGCGCACGTGCGCCGGGCAGACCTGGAGATGGCGGAACAGCAGGCCGAGCACGTGGCGATCCAACGCCACCGCCATGCCGTAGCGTTCCACCGCCGGCATGAACTGGCCGGGCAGATGCAGGCTGCCATCGATGCCGCGCATGCGCACCAGCACCTCGTAATGCAGGTAGTTGGGGTCACCCACGCGGGCGATGCGCTGCGCGTACAGCAGCATGCGGTTCTCGGCCATTGCCAGGCTGACACCCTGCAGGCGCTCGGCCTCCTGGCGCCGCTCCTCCAGCGCCATGCGGTTCTCGTTGAAGCAGTGCACGCGGTTGCGCCCGGCCTGTTTGGCGGCATAGCAGGCACTGTCGGCGGCACTCATCAGCCAGTTCACGTCCGGGGCATCGGTGCTGACTTCGACCACGCCGATGCTGCAGCTCAGCTGCGGGCTGCCCTCGCTGATCGGGAACGTGGCCTGCCCCAGGTTGCGGATCACACGCTGCAGCACGCGCTTGGCTTCGTCCTGGCCGGCATGTGCGAGGAACACCGCGAACTCGTCGGCGCCGAGCCGTCCGACCCAGTCTCCGTCACGCACCGCTGCAACCAGGTATTCGGCGAAGCTGCGCAGCATCTGGTCACCGGCAGCATGCCCGAAGCTGTCGTTGACCAGCTTGAAATGGTCCAGGTTGATGTAGCTCAACGCATGCGTGCCACCCTCGCTTCGCACCTGCAGCAGCGCACGTTCCAGCAGGCGTTCGATTTCGCGGCGGTTGATCAGGCCGGTCAACGGATCGTGGCTCGCGTGGTGCTCGATCTCGCGTGCCAGCGCATGGGTCTGGCTCACGTCTTCGATGATCGCGAATACCGACAGGCCACCGCCCGTGGTGCGCACGCCGGTCCCGCTCCAGCGCCCCCACACCAGGCTGCCGTCGCGGCGGCAGAATCGCAGTTCGCTCGGCCGCAGCTGACGGTCCCAGTCGATGCGGCCAACGCCGTCGATGACCAGCTCACCCTCCATCAACAGATCGCCCAGTGACATCTGCAGCAGCACTTCACGCCGGTAATCGAGGATGTCGGCCATCGCCTGGTTGGCTTCGATCACCTTGCCTTCGGTGTCGAGCTTGAGCATGCCCACGTTGGCCTGGTAGAAGGCCGCACGGAAGCGGCTCTCGTGTTCAGTCAGGTCCTTGCCTACGCGGCGGGCAAGGGCCACCGCCATCAGGCTGATCGCCAGCACCGACAGTCCTCCCACCACCAGCGTCGCGATACGGACCATGGTGGCCATGCGCAGCAGTGCCTGCGAAAACGCCTGGGCCTGCAGCTGCAGGCGACGATCGAGATCACGCAGCTGCTGGAGGTAGCGGTCACGTGTAACGACGGGCAACACACCCTGGCCATGCCGCAGCTGCAACTCGTCAACGAGGCGCTGCACGGCCATCAGGTCGCCGTCGGTCTGCCGCCACAGTGCGGTCGCTTCATGGAACGCACCGATGTCGCGTGCATACCGGAACGAGAACACCAGCCGCGGAATGTCAGCGCGCGCGTTGCCGCCCTGCAGGAAACCCTGCCTGGCTTTCACTTCGTCCGGCTCGGCCTGTTCCAGGGCCAGTCGCGCCTGCAGATCGCCCAACGGCACCTGCAGGGCCTGGCGTGCGTCGTCCAGATCCTGCGCATCACCGCGCGCCAGGTAGCGGCTGAGCGCGGCGGTCGCATCCTGCTGGCCGCGCGACCAGTAGCCCTGGCCGGCGATCCAGGCGGTGGAAGCAGCCTGCAGTTCCTGGATCAAGGCAGACAGTGCGACCAGTCCGATCGCCATGCCCGTCAACAACGCAAATCGCAGTCCCAGGCCACGGGTCATCGGCACCCGCCGGCTCTCTTGGTCCGTGCCACTCCTACCCATCCCGGATCCCCCCGAATGTGCTGCGGTGACAACCTCCTTTGGAACCGGGTCAGCCTAGGACCGGCAATGTGTTGGCCATGCGAAAAAAGGGACGGAGGGGACCATGTCGTGAACGGCTGGCCGGGGGGGGCTTATGCCGAAAACGACTTGATCCCCTCCGTCCCTTTTTGCCGGCCCGGAACGGACAACGCCAACCCGAAGGCTGGCGTTGTCAGGGCTACCGGTGCGGCTTAGTAGCTGCGCGGGCCGCGCGGCTTGAAGCCGTCACGGCGCGGCGGGCGGCTGTCGCGGTCACCGCCGCGGTCACCACCGTGGCCACCCGGACCACCCGGACCGCCACGACGCGGGCCACCCGGGCCGCCCGGACCGCGCTTGTCGAAGCGCGGCTTGAACGGACGCGGGGCCGGGTTGGTGTCTTCACCCGGGGCCAGCGCACGCATCTGCAGCTGCTGGCCGGACACCCACACCTTCTGCAGGTGCGACAGCACGTCCGGCGGCATCTGTGCCGGCAGGTCCAGCAGCGAGAAGTCGTCGTGGATGTCGATGCGGCCGATGAAACGGCTTTCCAGGCCAGCTTCGTTGGCGATGGCACCGACGATGTTGGCCGGCTTCACGCCATGCTGGTGGCCCACCGAAATGCGGTAGGTCTCCATGCCCTGCTCGGGTGCACCACGCGGCGGAACCTCGCGGCGCGGACGCTGCTCGGAACCACCTTCGGCATCGTCACGACGCGGGCCACGCTCGAAACGCGGACCACGCTCGTTGCGGTCGAAGCGATCACCGCGCTCCGGGCGGTCGCCACGATCGAAACGCTCGCGCGGCGCGCGCTCTTCACGTGGGGCACGCACCGGCGGCTGCAGCAGGAACGGGGTATCGCCCTGCAGCATCTTCGCCAGCGCGGCGGCCACTTCGATGGCCGGCACGTTCTGCTCGTTCTCGAAGCGCTCCAGCAGCTGGCGGTAGAAGTCCAGACCACCGGCATCGAGGGTTTCGGTGATGCGCGAGGTGAACTTGTTGATGCGGGTGTCGTTGACCGCCTCCACGCTCGGCAGCTGCATTTCTTCGATCGGCTGGCGGGTGGCGCGCTCGATCTGGCGCAGCATGCCCTTCTCGCGCGGGGTGGCGAACAGGATCGCCTCACCGCTGCGGCCGGCACGGCCGGTACGGCCGATGCGGTGCACGTAGCTTTCGGTGTCGTACGGGATGTCGTAGTTCAGCACGTGGCTGATGCGCTCCACGTCCAGGCCGCGGGCGGCCACGTCGGTGGCGACCAGGATGTCCAGCTTGCCTTCCTTCAGCATGGCGATGGTGCGCTCACGCTGGGCCTGCTGCATGTCACCGTTGATGGCGGCAGCGGCCAGGCCACGGGCCTGCAGCTTGCTGGCCAGCTCTTCGGTGCCGGCCTTGGTGCGCGCGAAGATGATCATCGCATCGAACGGCTCCACTTCCAGGATGCGGGTCAGCGCGTCCAGCTTGTGCATGCCGCTCACCCACCAGTAGCGCTGGCGGATGTTGGCCGAGGTGGTGGTCTTGGCCGCGATGGTCACTTCCACCGGGTCCTGCAGGTAGGTCTGCGCGATGCGGCGGATCTGCGGCGGCATGGTGGCCGAGAACAGGGCCACCTGGCGCTGCTCCGGCAGCTTCTTCAGCACGGCTTCGACGTCGTCGATGAAGCCCATGCGCAGCATTTCATCGGCCTCGTCCAGCACCAGGGTCTTCAGCTCGGACAGGTCCAGGGTGCTGCGGTCCAGATGGTCGATCACGCGGCCGGGGGTACCGACCACGATGTGCACGCCACGACGCAGGGCCGACAGCTGCTGGCCGTACGGCTGGCCGCCGTACACCGGCAGCACGCGGAAGCCCGGGATCTTCGACGAATACGACTGGAACGCCTCGGCAACCTGGATGGCCAGTTCGCGCGTCGGCGCCAGGATCAGGGCCTGTGGCTTGATCTGCTGCAGGTCGATGTTGGACAGTACCGGCAGTGCGAACGCAGCGGTCTTGCCGGTACCGGTCTGGGCCTGGCCCAGCACGTCGCGGCCTTCCAGCATCGCCGGGATGGTGGCGGCCTGGATCGGCGACGGGGTTTCGTAGCCGATGGCGGTGACCGCCTGCATCACGGGCTCGGACAGGCCGAGCTGCGCGAACTGCAGCGGCGCTTGGGAATCTTGGGACATGGGGAACTCCGAAGGCACTGCCGTCTTCCTGGCAGTGCGATAAAAAAGGGGATGGTCCGCGCTTTGGGCGCCCTTCTTATCGCGTGCCCTGGCGCTGCTCGGTCGGAGGAGATTTCACTCGCTCAGAGCGGAATCATACCGCATTGATCCTGAACAAGGCGTACAGCTTGTCGTGCGCGTGCTGTCATGCCCCGTGCTGGCGCACAATACGCGCCCTCTTCCCCGGCCCGGCCGCTGGCCCGCGCCCCTTCCCAGGAAATCCGTTCCATGCAGATTCTCGAATTCGACCTCGACGGTGACTACGTCGAACTCAAGCAGCTGCTGAAGCTGGCCGACCTGGTCACCAGCGGCGGCGAGGCCAAGATGGTCATCAGTGACGGCAAGGTGCGGGTCGATGGCGAAGTCGAACTGCGCAAGGCCTGCAAGATCCGCGCAGGCCAGGTGGTGGAATTCGCCGACAGCCAGATCCGGGTGCTGGCCGCCGGCTGATGCCTGAATCCGTTCAGGCCACGCGCTGGGTCAGGTGCGAGGCGATCAACTGCCTGAACGGTGCCACGCTCTGTGCCAGGCGCAGGCCAGCCGCCCGCAGCAGGCGCGCCGGACGGCGATCGTCGGTGTACAGGCTGGCGATCGCGTTGGTGGCCTCATACAGGGGCCGCGACGCCAACCGGTGACCGCGCTGGTAGCTGGCCAGCATGCCCGCGGCCGCAATATCGGCACCGCGTCGCTGCTGCGCGACGATGCCCTGCGCCAGTCGCTGCGCGCTGGCCAAGCCCAGGTTGAAGCCGTGCGCGGTGACCGGGTGCATGCCCACAGCAGCATCCCCGATCAGCGCCGAACGCTCGCCGACGAAACGGTGCGCGTATACCCCCACCAGCGGGTACGCCTGCGCCGTGGCCACCGGCTGCATCCGGCCGAGGCGGTGCTCGAAGCAGGCACTGACCGCCTCACCAAAGGCCACCTCGTCCATTGCCAGCAGCTCCTCGATCTGCCGCGGCGGCAGCGTGATCACCGCCGAAGCCTGGCCCTCGTTGAGCGGCAAGAGCGCCATGGTGCGGCCGTAGCCGAACCACTCCCACGCGGTGTGGTGATGATCGCGCTCGACCTGCATGCGGCAGACCAGCATCGACTTGCCGAAGTCGCGCATCTGCGCCCCGATGCCGAGCATGCGCCGCGTGGCGGAGAAGCGGCTGTCGGCGGCCACCAGCAGGCGCGCATGCAGTTGGCTGCCGTCATCGAGCTTGACCACGTGGCCCTGCGCATCGGCCTGCACGCCCAGCACCTTGCGTCCGTCGAACAGTTCCAGGCCGTCCTGGCCCTGCACCGCATCCCACGCGGCGCGGCGGATCAGATGGTTGGGTACCAGCCAGCCCAGCGGCTGGCCATCAACCTGGCTGCTGGCGAAGGTCAGCGCGAACGGCGAGCCACCATTCAGCACCCTGGCATCGCGCAGTTCGGCAACTTCGGCGTGCGGCAGGCGTTGCCACAGGCCCAGCTGCTCCAGGCTCTGCCGCGAGGCATGCGTCAGCGCAATTTCGCGCCCGTCGAAGGCGGCCTCGACCAGGGCCTGGCGCGGCTGGACGTCAACCAGCCCGACCTGCAGGCCGCTGCCAGCCAGCGCGCGCGCGAAGCACAGGCCCGCGGGCCCTGCGCCGACCACCACCACGTCCATCCTGCGCATGCGCGCCTCCTGCCGTTGATTCAGTCCGCGCCAGCATAGCGCCACGCAGCTGAGCGGCCTTGATCTGGATCAGCGCCGGGTTACAGCAGTGCGAACACCAGCGCCAGGACCGACAGCAGCGACACCAGCCACACCAGGCTGCGCACGTAGGGCACGCCTGCGGCGTACAGCGGCAGATAGATCACGCGCGCCCAGAAGTAGGCCTGCGCCGCCAGTGCCGTGGTGTCGTTGCCGCGACCGGCCACGACCACTGCGATGGCGGCGGCGGCGAAGAACGGGAACGTCTCCAGGAAATTGGCCTGCGCCCGCTGCAGGCGACCGGCCAGTGGGCTGAGCGGCTTTGCATCGCCATCCCGTGCCGAGGCATTCCACTTCATCCCGCGCTCGCGGGTGACCACGGTAGAGGTGGCGAAGATGTAGACGAAGCCCAGCAGCACCGACCAGGCCAGCATTGTCAGTTCAGTTGCCATGGTTCATCTCCTCAGGGTGCCGACGCGCGCAGGCTGTAGCCGGCCAGGCGCCACACCTGGTCCTCGTCGAAACGGAACGAGACCAGCTCGCGCACCGGCTGCGCGCTGTTGGCGAACCGGGTCGGGAAGCTGACGTTGATGTACAGCCCTTCCGGCACGGCGGCACCGGCGCTGTACTTGACCCGGGTGATGGTCGGCTGGCCACGCCCGGCCAGCGCTCCCAGGCGCGCGCGTTCGTTGGTCAATTGGCTGACGAAGGCGGCCTTCGGCACCGCACGGCGCGCGACGGCAGAGGCGCCATCCCACAATTCGCCAGCGCGGTTGGCATCGACCAGCTGCGCGGCCTTCATCGCCGCCGCACCCATTTCCGCATCCTGTTTCTGTACTTGCGCCTGCTGCGCGGCGGTCAACGCCGGAGCGCCGGCGGTGGCCGGTTTCGCAGCCGCTGGCGATGCCGGTGCAGGCCGCGCAGGTGCCGGTGCAGACGTGCTCGGCGCAGGGGCCTGCGCCAACGCGGTGAAGGGCATCAGGGACAGCAGCAGGAGCACGCGCTTCATGGACACCGCCGGTTCTCGGGAAAGAACCGCAGTCTACGCCAGCGTGGTGACCGCGCCGTCAGCGCGCGCGGGCACTGCCCTCCACCACGGCGGCATCGGCCTGCGCGGCGGGCTTGGCGACGTCTGCGGGCGCCTGCTCGGCCACCGGCGGCGGCTCCGACGGTGCCGGTGGCAGGGTCGCCACGTCGATCTCCGACAGCGGGCTTTCTTCCGGGCACACCGCATCCGGGAAACCGAAGCGCTGCTTCAACGCCTGGCCGCAGCTGTTGATCGACTCCATGTCGGCGCCTTCGCGCTTGCACTGCTGGTCGAACGCGATCAGGAACGCGTCCTTGCGCTGCACGAAATCGTCGCCGCAGGCACGCATCTGCTTGATCCGCTCCAGATCGTCCTGCACCGCATTGGTGCCATCCAGGCCGTACTGGCGCAGTTCGTCCGGGGTCAGCAGGCGCAGGCTGCGGTTGGGCACGGTCATCATCAGGTCGGCCACGCCCACCGCCACGCCGTTGCGCTGCAGGTAGTCCTTCACGTTGTCGTAGACCTCGTGCAGCTCGCGGTTGAGTTCCGCGCGCGAGGTGGCCTTGGAACTGATGCGCATCATGCGATGGATGCCGACCTTGCCCGACAGCAGGCGATTGTCACCGGCGGCCAGCACGAATACGCAGGCGCTGTGGCAGATCGAGCCTTCGCGCACCCAGATGGTCCAGCCGGATTCACCGATGCTGTCACCGGCGACGATCGCCGATTCCACCTGGCCGCCGCTGGAATCCAGATCGAGGATGCGCTTGTGGATCTTCTGCTGGTCGGCGACCACCGCCAACCGCCACATCATCTCGGCGAAGCCCGGATTGATCTTGCCGGCGTAACGCACGCGCATCAGGCCGCGCTCGGCGCACGGCGCCAGTGCCTGGGTGATCTGCTCGCGCTGCAGGCCTTCCAGCTCGACACCGTCGCCGGCCTCGCCCGCATATTCCGTGCTGCAGCTGACCCAGGCACGGCCATTCTCCAACTGCGCCTGCGGCCACGGCCGATCCGCCTGGCTGCGCGGCGGTGCCGGCGGTGGCGGCGCATCGGCCGCATTGATCGACACCATGTTCTCGCCATCGCTGGCCGGCGCCCGCGCCGCCTTGTCGGCGGCGGTCACGTTGCCCGGATTCTCCAGCTGACTGCAGCCCGCCAGGGCCAGGCACAACAGGGGCAACCAGCGCAGTTTGGCGGACATCGGGCAACCGGATTTCAAGGGAACAAGGGCCACAGTCTACCCGTCCAGCGCGCGCATTCAGCGCGTGGCACTGAACCTCTTCTGACCCTTGGGAAAGCGTGTCGACCAAGGTCGAGACCTACCAGAGCGGGATGCCCTTCCGGCAGGTCGCAGGAACCTGTCGAAGGCGGAGTGGGCCCGGGGGCAGGGGGGGCGTGAGCGCCATGGGCCCGAGGCATGCCTCGGGCGGGTTGGGCAGGACGCCCAACCCCGGTCTTGCCGTGTGCGCAGGACAGCGCACACGAGCAAGCGGCGACCGAGCTTACAAGGGTGAGGGCGCATTGTTTGCGAAGCACTGCTTCGCAAGCGCCCAACGCCCAGCCGCCAGCGGCTGGGCCGGGCCCCGGAGGGGGACTTGCAGCGTCTCCTGCCACCGGACCTACCCCGCCCTCTCGCAGGAAGCCTGCTGTTGCTGTTGCTGTGGCCTCTGCGGGTGCAGGGCGCAGCCCTGCCCAACCCCCTTCAGCATCCATGTCCGAATGTGGCGAGTATCGCCGCCCCCGCAGGCCTAGACTGGCGCCATGGACACCGCACTCGCCCTCGACACCGCCGCCTGCGACCGCGCCCGCCTGGCCCGCGACGCGCGCTTCGACGGCGTGTTCTTCACCGCCGTGCGCAGCACCGGCATCTACTGCCGCCCGGTGTGCCCGGCACCACCGCCGAAGCCGCGCAACATCACCTACTACCCGACCGCAGCCGCGGCCGCCGCTGCCGGTTACCGCCCCTGCCTGCGCTGCCGGCCGGAACTGGCGCCACAGGCCCAGCAGGCCCTCGCCGGGCAGACCGTACAGCGCGCCCTGGCCATCATCCACGGCGGCTTCCTGCAGGAGCAGCCGGTCGCGGACCTGGCGCAGAAGATCGGACTCAGCGCGCGCCAGTTGCAGCGCCTGTTCGTCGAACATCTCGGCGCCACACCCGGGCAGATCCATGCCACCCACCGCCTGCTGCTGGCCAAGCAGCTGCTGACTGAAACCACGCTGCCGGTGACCGACGTTGCGCTGGCCGCCGGCTACAACAGCCTGCGCCGCTTCAACACCGCCTTCCTGCAGGGCTGCGGCATGGCGCCGACCGCGCTGCGCCGCCAGCACCAGCCGTTGGCTGCCGATGACGGCGGCCTGGTACTGCGCCTGGTGTATCGCCCGCCGCTGGACTTCCCGCGCATGCTGGCCTTCCTGCGCAAACGCAGCCTGCCCGGCATTGAACTGATCGGCGAAGACAGCTACCAGCGGGTGCTGGGCACACCCGAGCGCCCCACCCTGCTGCGGGTGACCGCCGACACCAAGCGCCCGGAACTGCGTCTGCAGCTGGGTGCGGTGGATCCGCGCCTGATCCCCGACATCGTGCGCCGCGTGCGTCGCGTATTCGATCTGGATGCCGACCTGCAGCAGGTACATGCCGCGCTGGGCGAAGAACCGCTGCTGGCGCGAGGCATCGCCGAACGCCCCGGGCTGCGCGTTCCCGGTGGCTGGGATGGCTTCGAGGTCGGCGTACGCGCCGTGCTCGGCCAGCAGGTCAGCGTCGCCGCGGCCACGACCTTTGCGCGGCGCCTGGTGGATGCGTACGGGGCGCATCTGCCTGGCATGCCGTGCGAGTTTGATCGCCAGTTCCCGGCGCCGGAGGTGCTGGCCGAAGCGCCGCTGGAATCGATCGGCCTGCCGCGTACCCGCGCCGCCACCGTGCGTGCGCTGGCTGCTGCCTGCGCCAGCGGCCAGCTCGACTTCGGGCCCGGCCAGGCGCTGGAGGAGTTCGTGGCCCGCTGCGTGGCACTGCCCGGCATCGGCCCGTGGACCGCGCAGTACATCGCCTTGCGCGGACTTGGCCAGCCCGATGCTTTCCCCGCCGGCGACCTGGTGCTGCAGCAGGTCCTCGGCCACGCCCAGGGCCAGCGCCTGAGCGAGCGTGCGGCCGAAGCGCGCTCGCAACCGTGGCGCCCGTGGCGCGCCTACGCCGTGCTGCACCTGTGGCACCTGTCCGGCACCTTCGTTGGAGAACCGACATGACCCTGTTGTACGACCGTTTCGACAGCCCGATCGGCGTGCTGACCATCGCCGGTGACGAGCGTGGCCTGTCGCATGTGCTGTTCCCGGAAAACCGCCATCCGGCACGCGGCCGCGACGACTGGCATTACGCGCCGGATGCTTTGCCGGAAGCGCGCGACCAGCTTCTGCAGTTCCTGCACGGCGAGCGCCACCAGTTCGACCTGCAGCTTGCGCCACGTGGCACCCCGTTCCAGCTGCGCGTGTGGCAGGCGCTGGCGCTGATCCCGTTCGGCCAGACCTGGAGCTACCTGCAACTGGCGCAGCACCTGGGCCAACCCAGCGCGACCCGCGCGGTGGGTGCAGCCAACGGCCGCAATCCACTGCCGATCATCCTGCCCTGCCATCGCGTGATCGGCAGCAACGGCGCGCTGACCGGTTTCGGCGGCGGGCTGGAAACCAAGGCTGCACTGCTGCGGCTGGAACAGCGCCAGGCGCCGCTGTTCGCCTGAGAGTTGCTGGCCGGGCTGCGCCCGGCACCCGCAGAGGCAACCGCAACGGCTGAAGCAACAGCAGCATTCCGAGGCATGGCGAGGTGGGTCCGGTCGACACGGTAGATCCACGCCATGCGTGGATGGAAGCGTCTGTAATCTGTCTGGAGAAGAGCCCCTTGTTGTTGAGGGGGGCGCGCCGACAGGCGCGGGGATAAGGAGAAATGCGTGGACAGGGCACGCGATAGCGGGCCCTGTCTCGGCTTGGTCATTGCACCGGCTTATCATGCGTGGATGACTTCCGTACGCCTGACCTGCGCGCTGGCGCTGCTGCTGCCATTGGCCGCCTGCACCACCGCGCCCGCCCCTTCCGCCTCTGTTCCCACCCCTGTTGCAGCGGCTGCGCCGCCCAAGCTGCTGCTGATCTCCATCGATGGCCTGCGTGCCGACGCGCTGGACCGCGGCCTGACCCCGAACCTGCAGCGACTGATCGACGGCGGCGTGCGTGCACGCTGGATGACCCCGTCCTATCCGTCACTGACTTTCCCCAACCATTACACCCTGGTCACCGGCCTGCGCCCGGACCACCACGGCATCGTCAACAACAGCATGGACGATGCGACGCTGGGCCGTTTCGAACTGAGCAACCGCGACGCGGTCACCACCAGTGGCTGGTGGGGCGGCGAGCCGATCTGGGTCGGCGCCGAGAACGTTGGCGTGCGCACCGCCACCACCTCGTGGCCGGGCAGCGAGTCGGAAATCCGCGGCGTGCGCCCGAGCCAGTGGCGCGTCTATGACGGCCAGGAGCCGCTGGAGCAGCGCGCCGGCATCGTGCTCGACTGGCTGGCACAGACCGACGCCGATGCGCCACGTCTGACCACGCTGTACATGGAACACGTGGACAAGGCCGGCCATCACTACGGCCCGGATTCGAAGCAGTACACCGACGCCATCGTGCGTGCCGACCAGATCATCGGGCAGGTGCTCGATGGGCTGCAGCAGCGCGGCCTGGCATCGACCACCAATGTGATCGTGGTATCCGACCACGGCATGGCCAGCGTGGCCGATGGCCATGTGATCGCCACCGAATCGATGGTGGCCCCAGCCATCGCGCGCAATGTCAGCCAGGGCCAGTCGGTCGGGTTCGCCCCGCTGCCTGGCCGCGAAGCGGATGCCGAGCGCGCGCTGCTTGGCCGCCATGCGCATTACGAATGCTGGAAGAAGGAAAACCTGCCGCCGCGCTGGCATTACGGCACGCATCCGCGGGTTCCGGCCATCGTCTGCGCCATGGATGAAGGCTGGGATGCGCTGCACCGCGAAAAGATCGCTATGCGCGCCAAGCAGGATCGCGGCTCGCACGGTTACGACAACGCGTTGCCCTCCATGCGTGCGGTGTTCGTGGCCGGTGGCCCGTCGTTCCGCCAGGGTGTAGTGATCGATGGCTTCGACAACGTGGATGTCTACCCGCTGTTGGCCCACCTGCTGCAGGTGCCTGCCGCGCCGAATGATGGCAATCCGGAAACGCTGAAGCAGACCCTGCGTTGATCGAATGTCTCCGCCGGGCATGGCCCGGCGAACGCGGCGGCCCGGACGACACGCATAAAAAAACGCGGCGCCAGGCGCCGCGTTTTCTTTGGACTCATCACCGGCCTGATCAGGCCTTGGCGACGGCCTTCTTCGCCACAGCCTTCTTCGCCGGAGCCTTGGCCACGGTCTTCTTGGCAACCGGGGCGGCGGCGCCTACGGCGACCTTGCTCGCGGTGTGCGAACGGGCGTTGCCGTAGCTGGCGTTGTAGCGCTTGCCCTTGGCGGTCTTGCGGTCACCCTTACCCATGTCTTCAACTCCTCAAGTGTGAAATCTGGTTACCCCGTACTGACACGGGTTCGGCGGGGCCGCCTTGCTGGGCGCCCCCGCGCACGATCGGAAAGCGTATCACGGAGCGCCTAGTGCGCGCAGCTGGCGTCGTGGACGTGGCCGTGGTTGAGGCGCAGGTTGACCAGATGGGCGACGCCCACCAGCAGGCCGCCAATGGTCATCACCACCGCATGCGGCACCGCGTTGTGGTGCAGCGGGTCGTACAGCACCCCAGCCCACAGCGCCACCAGGCCCGGAATGAGAAAACCAAGTGCACGCAGGGCGCCGTGGCGACGGTAGCCCCAGACCAGGCTGAACAGGCCAAGCAGGGTCACGAACACCACCAGGGCCCGCTCCACGCCGTCGCTCAGCCAGAACGACAGGCCCAGCGAAGGGGCTGCGGCCAGCAGTACGGGAATCACCGCGCAGTGCACCGCGCACATCATCGAACCAGTGGCACCGAAACGGTCGAGCAGGTGGCGCAGGCGTGAGGACAGGGACATGACTTCCAGCAGGGTCGGCGAATCGTTATGGAATAATATAACATCCGTTCCCGACCCGCACGGTTTCCCTCCCCCTGTCTCGCCGACGGGATTCGTGCGCCCCGTGATTGATACATTGTAACAAAGGACCTGCCCATGCCTGCCCCAATCCCGCGGTTCAAGCCGCATTCCCTGGCCCTGGCCCTCGCCGCCCTGCTGCCCTCCGTGGCCTTTGCCGCCGGCGATGACGACTCCCATCGTGACCGCCACCTGACCGAGCTGTCGTCGGTGCGGGTCACCGCCTCGCCGTTGCAGGGCAACGCGGAGTCGCTGGCACGACCGGTGGAAGTGCTGGCCGGCGAACGCCTGGACGAGCAGAAGGCCGGCACCCTCGGCGACACCGTGGCCAAGCTGCCGGGCGTGCAGAGCACCTACTTCGGTCCCGGCGTCGGCCGCCCGATCATCCGCGGGCAGGAAGGTCCGCGCGTGCAGGTGCTGTCCAACGGCGTCGGCAACATGGATGCCTCCACCGTCAGCGCCGACCACGCCACCAGCATCGAGCCGTTCCTGGCCGACCAGATCGAAGTGCTGAAGGGCCCGGCAACCCTGCTGTTCGGCAGCGGCGCGATCGGCGGCGCGGTCAACGTGGTCGATGGCCGCATCGCCAGCGAGCTGCCGGACCGTCCGCTCAGCGGCCGCGCCGAGATCCGCGGCAATACCGTCAACAAGGAACGCAGCGGCATGTTCCGCCTCGACGGCGTCAACGGCGACTGGGTGATCCACGTCGATGGCTTGGTGCGCAATGGCGATGACTACAGGATTCCCGGCTATGCCGTGATCGATGCGCTGGAAGACCACCACGACCACGATCATGACCACGGCGATGCGGACGCGGACGAACCGCGTCGTGGACGCCTGGACAACAGCTCCATCCGCACCCGCGCCGGTGGCCTGGGCGCCACCTGGCTGGGCGAAGGCGGTTACTTCGGCCTCGCCGCCAGCACCTACCGCACCAACTACGGCATTCCCAACGGCGCGCACGTGCATGCCGATGGTGACGGCCACGACCATGATCACGACCACGATCATGGCGACGGGGAGGAAGGTGACGAACATGACGTTCGCATCGACATGGTGCAGAACCGCTTCGACCTGAAGGCGGGCATCTACAACCCGGTGTCGTTCCTGAAGAACATCAACCTGCGTGCCGGCTTCACCGATTACGAGCACACCGAACTGGAAGCCGGCGTGCCGTCCACCCGCTTCACCAACCAGGGCATCGAAGGGCGCCTGGAAGCAGTGCAGAACGAGATCGCCGGCTGGAATGGCGCGTTCGGCCTGCAGTTCGGCAACAGCCGCTTCGGCGCCAAGGGCGAAGAGGCATTCGTGCCCAACACCGGCACCGACACCCTGGGCGTGTTCGTGCTGCAGGAAAAGCAGTTCGGCCCGTTCAAGCTGGAACTGGGCGGCCGTCATGACCAGGTCAAGCTGGACCCGAGCGGCGACTACCGCCGCCGTACGTTCGACGCCACCAACCTGTCCGCTGCCGGCATCTGGAAGCTCAACGATGCCGTCGACCTGCGCTTCGGCGTGGACAGCTCCGAGCGTGCGCCGACCAATGAAGAGCTGTACGCCGCCGGTGCGCACATCGCTACCCGCTCACTGGAGATCGGCGACGCCAATCTGAAGACCGAGCGTGGCCAGCGCGTCGAGCTGGGCATCCACACCCACAGCGAGCGCCTGGACTTCTCTGCGTCGATCTACCAGACGAAGTTCAAGGACTTCATCTACCTGGCCGACACCGGCATCACCGAAGGCCTGCCGGTGCGAACGTGGACCCAGCAGGACGCGGTGTTCAAGGGCGCCGAAGCCGAAGCGCTGGTACACCTGTTCGAAGGCAACGCCGGTGACTGGGATCTGCGCCTGTTCGGTGACTACGTGAAAGCCAAGCTGGATGGCAGCGGCAGCCGCAATCTCGACATCGCCGTGCCGCACGGCGACCACAACCACAACTACACGGTGGAACTGGCCAACACCGGCTACCTGCCGCGCATCGCCCCGGCCCGCGTCGGCGCCGACCTGCGCTGGTCGAAGGACGGTTGGCGCGCCTCGCTGGGCGCCGTGCGCTACAGCCGCCAGAAGGATGTGGCGCAGAACGAGGAGCCGAGCAACGGCTACACCCTGGTCGACGCGCACCTGGCCTACCGCTGGGACCGCAACGCGACCAACAGCTACGAAGTGTTCCTGGATGGCAGCAACCTGACCAACCGCGAAGTGCGCCCGCACACCTCGCTGCTGCGCGACTATGCGCCGCTGCCGGGCCGTGGCGTCGCATTCGGCATCCGCGCGTACTTCTGATCGCGTACGGCGGGGGTCGGATTCCTTTCCGCAGGAAAGATCCGCGCCCGGAGCATCGGCATCCACCCATCGCGTGGATCTACTGCATCTCCCACGGGGGCCTTCGGGCCCCCGTTTCGTTGGGGCCGGCACCATCACGCATCCGTCACAAAGATGTGCGTACGACAACAACCGGACAATCCCGTCACTCACTGTCTCACCATCCGGACACTAATGTCCGAAAATGAAGCCATGACCGCCCAACGTGCCGATGCCGCTGCCCGCCGTGCCCTCATCCTCGACGCCGCCGATCATGTATTTGGCCAACACGGCGTCACTGCCCCGCTGGACCTGGTGGTTGAACGCGCCCAGGTGGGCCGCGCCACCCTTTACCGCAACTTCCCCGACCGCACCGCGCTGATCCAGGCGCTGCTGCAGCGCACGGTCGACCGCATCCGGCGCCAGGTCGAACAGCTCGGCGATCGCGACGATGCGCTGTTCGAGGTGTTCGAGGGCATGGCCCAGCGCATCATCGATTCGCCGGCACTGGCCGATTACTGGCGCGCGGTGGATTCGGACGTGCCGGCCATGCGCACCGCACGCGAAACCGTGCGCGACCTGCTGGAAGGTCCGATCGCACGCGCCAAGGCCGCCGGGCTGTGCCGCGCCGATCTGGAGAAGACGGATATTTCACTGATCTCGGGCATGCTGGGTGCGGCCCTGCGCGGCAAGACCCGCGACGAGCGCGCCCAGTTGGCCGGGCGTGCCCTGCAGCTGCTGCGTGGGGGTCTTCAGGGAGCAACCAGCGAGGCCCGTTGATGGTCCAGCCGTACCTGAAGCCGGTTCCGGATTGGGAGGAGCATGAGAAGCCGACCATGCCCGGCTCGGCGTCGATGCCCTGGCACCCGCCGTACCGGCGTGCAGCCTATGCGATGGTATCGTTGCTGGTAGCGATCACCGGCGGCCTCGGCAATGCGCTGGTCACCGCCAACCTGCCGTTCCTCCAAGGCCAGCTGGCACTGACCCCGACCCAGGGCAGCTGGCTGGTAGCGGCCTATGCGATGGCGAATGTCACCGCCAACCTGTTGGCCTTCAAGTTCCGCCAGCAGTACGGCATCCGCCTGTTCGCCGAAATCGGGCTGGGCCTGTATGCGGCGCTGGCGGTGCTTCACCTGTTCGTCGGCAGCTTCGAGACCACGATGCTGACCCGCGCCGCCAGCGGCTTCGCCGGCGCGGCCTGTTCGACACTGGGCACGCTGTACATGCTGCAGGCGCTGCCGCGTCGCTTCACCGGCAACCTGCTGGTGGTCGGTGTCGGCCTTTCGCAGCTGGCGGTGCCGATCGCCTGGATCGTGTCCCCGGGACTGGTTGATACCGGCCAGTGGCACCAGCTTTATTCGTTCGAGGCCGGCCTGGCGTTGTGCGCATTCGCCGCCGTCGTGGTGCTGAAGCTGCCGCCCGGCATCCAGGTGAAGGCCTTCGAGCCGCTGGATTTCCTTACCTTCGCGTTGCTCGCGCCGGCCGTCGCCCTGCTGGTGATCGTGCTGGCGCAGGGCTACACGCGCTGGTGGCTCAACACCCCGTGGCTGGGCTGGGCGCTGATCGCCTCGATCGTGCTGTCCACCACCGCCTTGATCATCGAGCACTACCGGCGCAATCCACTGCTGCAGATCCGCTGGCTGTCGACGCTGCCGGTGCTGCATTTCATCGTCGGCGCCTTCCTGATCCGCTTCCTGACCACCGAGCAGTCCTACGGTGTGGTCAACCTGATGCGCACGCTGGGCATGGGGCCGGACCAGATGCGCCCGCTGTTCGTGGTGATCCTGGCCGGGGTGATCACCGGCATCGCCGGCACCGCGCTGACCTTCGGCCCGAAGCGGCTGATTCCGCAATTGCTGATGGCGATCCTGCTGCTGGGTGCAGCGGCGTTCTTCGACCAGCACCGCACCAGCCAGGACCGCCCGCAGGACTTCTTCGTCAGCCAGTTCCTGGCGTCGGTCGGTGCCGGCATGTTCATGGGGCCGCTGATCATGCTCGGCATCTCCGCCGCGCTGAAACAGGGCGTGGACCACATGATCACCTTCCTGGTGACACTGTCGATCACCCAGACCCTCGGCGGGCTGGCCGGCTCTGCGGTGCTGGGCACCTTCCAGCTGCATCGCGAACAGCTGTATTCCAGCGCGCTGACCAGCCAGCTCGATCCGGCCGATCCGGTGGTGGCGCAGCGGCTGCGCGTCCAACAGCAACTGTATGCCGCACAGATCACCGACCCGGTGCTGCGCAGCGCACAAGGCACCGCGCAGCTGGCGCAGACCACGCGCCGCGAAGCCAACGTACGCGGCTTCAACGACGTGTTCACCCTGAGCGGCTGGCTGGCGATCGGCTTCCTCTGCTGGTTGCTGCTGTTGTCGCTGCGCACCGCCGTGCTCAAGCAATGGCGCAAGCGCCATCCCACCTCCCCTGCCGTGGCCGCGCCGGCCGCGCCCCGCTGAGTCCAACCCCATGCCTCCCGTTCCGCCCCGCACCGACGACGACAACGTCACCCCACCGCCACCGACGGACGCCGCTCCCGCGCCCACGCCTGTCGAACCCGCCGTGGCGCCGAAGTACCTCAAGCCCAGCGCGCGCAGCGTGGTGGTGATGGTGGTGGTGGCACTGCTGGGCATCGCGCTGATCCTGCGCGCATGGCATCTGTGGCCGTTCACCAGCACGGTGATGGTGACCGACAACGCGTATGTACGCGGGCAGATCACGGTGATGGCGCCGCAGGTGAACGGCTATGTGACCGAGGTGCTGGTGAAGGACTTCCAGCACGTGAAGGCAGGCGAGCCGCTGCTGCGCATCGATGACCGCATCTACGCACAGCGTGTCGCGCAGGCGCAGGCAACACTGGACAGCGCGCGTGCGGCGCTGGCCAACTCCGACCAGTCGCAGGCCCAGAACCGCGCACAGATCGCCTCCGCGCATGCCACGTTGTCGGCTGGCCAGGCCGAACTGCAGCGTTCGCGCAATGAATTGAAACGCTACGAGGAACTGGCTGCGCAGCAGCTGGTGTCAGTCAACGATCGCGACAAGTTCCGCACCGCCCAGGCCTCGGCGCAGGCCAGCGTGCAGCAGTCGCAGGCGCAGATCCGCATTGCCGAGGAAACCCTGGTCTCGACCCAGGTGGCGCGCAAGAGCCTGGAGGCGCAGGTGGAAAGCGCACAGGCGCAGCTGGAACTGGCGCGCATCGATCTGGCCAATACCGTGATCCACGCGCCGCGCGACGGCCAGATCAGTGAAGCCAGCGTGCGCGTGGGCCAGTACGTCGCGGCCGGTTCGCAGCTGCTGTTCCTGGTGCCTGACACGCTGTGGGTGGTGGCCAACTACAAGGAAGGCCAGACCTGGGGAATGGCCATCGGCCAGCCGGCCACGTTCTCGGTGGACGCGTTCCAGGGCCAGGTGCTGCGTGGCCGCGTGCAGGAGATCGCCCCGGCCACCGGGTCGGAATTCAGCGTGCTGCGCCCTGACAATGCCAGCGGCAACTTCACCAAGGTGGTGCAGCGGCTGCCGGTGCGGATTTCGATCAACGAAGGCCAGAAGCTGGCGGCAGAGTTGCGGCCCGGCATGTCGGTGATCGTGCGGGTGGATACCGCAAGCAAACCGATGGACTAGCCTGCGACCAGGCGGATCCGGTTGGGTGGACTCGGTTGGGTAGAGTCGACTGTTAGTCGACTGCTCTTCCGTGAACCCCCATGAACACCCCGCGCTGCGCGCGATAGTCGACTAACAGTCGACTCTACCGAGTCGGCTCTACTCAGTCGACTCCCGCCTGCCCCCTCGCGCTCAGCCCGCGCAGCGCGCGCAGAGCCCGTGCACTTCCAGGGTCTGTGCCTGCGGCTGGAAGCCCAGCTCCTTGGCACGCTTTTCCAGCTGGGTGACGATCTCGCGGTCTTCCAGTTCCACTGCACTGTGGCAGCTGTTGCAGATCAGGAACGGTACCGAATGCGCGGCGCTGCTGGGGTGATGGCAGGCCACGAAGGCGTTCACCGACTCCAGCTTGTGCACGAAGCCATTGGCCATCAGGAAGTCCAGCGCGCGGTACACGGTGGGCGGGGCATCAGCGCCAACGCCCTTGCCGTTGCGTACCCACTCCAGCAGCTCGTAGGCCTTGACCGGCTTGCCGGCCTCGGCGATCAGCTTCAATACATTGGCGCGGATCGGAGTCAGGCGCAGTCCGCGTTCGCGCGAGACGCGCTCGACCACCGCCACGAAATCCGATGCGTCATGGACGTGGTGGTGCGGGGCCGTACAGGCAGTGGCGGTCTTGGCGGGCATGCGTGTTCTCCGGTTCGGGCCTGGCAAGGATGCCTCAGGTCGTTGCTACCTTGGTGATGGCCACATCGATGCGTTTCAAGGCCTGCTCGCGGCCGGCCAGGTACACGGTATGGGAAATGTCAGGGCTGACCTGGGTGCCGGTGATGGCCACGCGCAGGGGCTGGGCGACCTTGCCCATGCCGATCTCCAGCGCGGCGGCGGCATCGTGCAGGGCCACGCCGACCGACTCAGCGGTCCATTCCGGCAGGGCCGCCAGCAGTTCGCGGGCCTTGCCCAGCGCCACCTCGGCACCGGCCTTGAGGTGCTTGGCCACGGCGGCCTCGTCGTACTCGGTCAGCGGCTGGTACCAGACCACGGCCTTCTCGGCCATTTCCTTCAGGGTCTGCACGCGCTCGCGCAGGGCGATCACCACGTCCTCCGGCGCCGGGCCGGCGGCCACGTCCAGGCCCAGCTTTTCCAGCTGGTAGACCAGGTGCGGCACGATGCTGGCAGGCTCTTCGGTCTTCAGGAAGTGCTGGTTGACCCAGCCCAGTTTGGCCATGTCCAGGCGCGAAGCCTTGGAATTGCAGTGGGTCACGTCGAACAGCTCGATCAGTTCCTGGCGGCTGAACAGCTCCTGGTCACCGTGCGACCAGCCCAGCCGGGCCAGGTAGCTCAGCAGCGCATCGGGCAGGTAACCGGCGTCCTTGTACTGCATCACGTCGGCCGCGCCGGTGCGCTTGGACAGCTTGGCGCCCTGCTCGTCCAGGATCATCGGCATGTGGCCGAACTTCGGCACCGGGGCGCCGATGCCTTCGTACAGGTTGATCTGGCGCGGGGTGTTGTTGATGTGGTCGTCGCCGCGGATGACCTCGGTGATGCCCATGTCCCAGTCGTCCACCACCACCGCGAAGTTGTAGGTGGGGTAGCCGTCCGGGCGGAAGATGACCATGTCATCCAGCTCGCTGTTGGCGATCTCGATGCGGCCCTTGATCAGGTCGTCGAACACCACCGTGCCTTCCAGCGGGTTCTTGAAGCGGATGACGCGGTTCGGGTCGTCCTTGCGCGGCAGGCCCAGGTCACGCGCGGCGCCGTTGTAGCGCGGCTTTTCCTGCTTGGCCATGGCGGCCTCGCGCATCGCGTCCAGCTCTTCGCGGGTCTCGTAGGCGTAGTACGCCTTGCCGTCGGCCACCAGCTGCTCGGCCACTTCCAGGTAACGGGCCACGCGGTCGGTCTGATAGATCGGGCCGACGTCGTAGTCCAGGCCCAGCCAGTCCATCGCCTCCAGGATCGCGTCGATCGCGCCCTGGGTGCTGCGTTCACGGTCGGTGTCCTCGATGCGCAGCACGAATTCGCCGCCGCGGTGGCGGGCCTCCAGCCAGCAGTACAGCGCGGTGCGGGCACCGCCGATGTGCAGGTAACCGGTGGGGCTGGGGGCGAAGCGGGTGCGGCAGATCATGGAGGGCTCGGGGAACGGGAATCCCCCGATTTTACCACCAGCCCCGGAAAGGCAAGGAGGGGCGGACGCATCCCGCCCCTCCCGCCAGGTTTTTCAGGGCTGCGGTTCAGCCTTGCGCGGGAACGACTGCTCGCGCATCGCCGCGTTGTAGGCGAACGAGGCGACGATGGCCGCGGCCTGCTTCAGGTCTTCCGGTTCGGCGTGGTCCCAGGTATCCAGGTGGCTGTGGTGGACGTTGGTGAAGTAGTCCAGCCGGTCCTGGATGAACTGGAAGCCCGGCAGGCCGATGCGGTCGAAGCTGATGTGGTCGGTGCTGCCCGTGTTACGGGTAGCCACGGTGGTGGCGCCCACGTCATGGAACGGTGCCAGCCAGGCTTCGAAGATCGGCATCGCGGCCAGGTTTTCCTGCGCGTAGATGCCCCGGAAGCGGCCCGAGCCGTTGTCCATGTTGAAGTAGACCTGGAACTTGCTGTAATCGCGGGTCTTCTGCAATGCACCGGTCGGCTCGCGCAGCGAGGCCGGCAGCGCCTTCTGCGCCGGGTCGGTCGGTTCCGGGAACTGGCCGAAGTGCTTGGCCACATAGGCCTGCGAGCCGATCAGGCCCTGCTCCTCGCCGCTCCACAGCGCCACGCGGATGGTGCGCCTGGGCTTGGCGCCGGTGGCCTTGAGGATGCGCATCGCCTCCATCATCACCGCCACGCCGGCGGCATTGTCGGCCGCACCGGTACCGCTGTGCCACGAATCCAGGTGCGCGCCGATCATCACCACTTCGTCGGGCCTGCTGCTGCCGCGGATCTCGGCCAGCGTGTTGTAGCCAGGCTGGTTGGCCTCGTCGGTGAAACGCGCGGCCACGTCCACGCGCAGGCGCACGGTCTGCTTGGCGTCCAGCGCGCGTACCAGCGGATTGAAGTGTTCGCTGATCATCGCCAGCTCGGGGATGCCCACTGACTCGCCGGCCTTTCGCGAGCCACCACCGGCAACCCGGATGATGCCGTTGTCCCAGCTGCTGATGCTGATCGAGGCCAGCGCGCCCTCTTCGACGAAGAACGCGTTGACCTTGGCCGCAAGCGCCTGCCGCTCCTGGTACTCCTTGACCCGCTTGGCGCGCTCGGCGGTGGCGTCCTTGTCCTTGGGCAGGGTGAATTCCTGCAGGCCTTCCAGCGAGGTGGCGTCGTGGCGGTGCGAATCCGCCTCGGTGCCGCGCTTGTACTCGCGCGCCTCGCCCAGCAGCAGGATCTTGCCGCGCAGCTTGCCACGGTACTTCTCGAGGTCTTCGGGCTTCTTGATCTGGACCTGGACCAGCTCGCCTTCAACCGGGCCCTGGGTGCCCGGCGTCCAGGCCTTGGGCAGTGCATGCAGCGGCTGCACGCGATCACCCAGCATCTCCACGCTGGCCGAGGTGAACTCCCAGCCGCGCCCGAAATCGTCGAAGGCTTCGTCGTGGACGTTGTCCAGCTTCCATTCGTTGAACTTGCCGCGGGTCCACGCATTGGCGCGGCCCATCGCCGGCGAATTGGTCAGGCGCGGCCCGATGCGTTCGGTGAGATAGCTGAAGGTGTCCATCACCTGCGAACGGTGGAAGGCCTCCTGGCGGATGCGGCTGACCATGTCCAGGTCCACCGGTTCGCGCTGCTGCGCCATTGCATTGCCACCCATCGCCAGCGCTACGGCCAGCACGCCCCACTTCGGCACTTCGCACCCCTGCCCTTCGGCTCGATCATCAACCCGTCGAGTCTAGCCAGCAGGGGCGCGCCGATACCGTCCCATCGGTCATGGACAGCAGTAGATCCACGCCCTGCGTGGATGAACAACCCGATCACCCACTCCACCCCAACCACAACTGCGCCCGCTCCGGCAGCAACAACAACCAATGCCGCCGATCGATGCTGCTGCAGCCATACACCGACGCGTGTGCCGGCCAGTCATCCGGCAGGCCGCCGATGCCGATCTCGGCCAGCGCCTCCGCCCCGGCCTTCCATGGCCGGTAGCGCGGCACCCGGCCGGCCACCGCGCCGCGTCCCTGCCGCGCGTCCTGCAGCCAGCGCAGTCCCTGCCCCTGCAATCCCTCGCAGGTCACCGCAGCCAGCTGGAAGCGGACCAGGCCGGGGGCGATCCGTGCCCCCGGCAGGGCCGCCAGCACGCCATGTGCCTGCAGCAGTGCGTCCACTTCCAGCAGGGCCGGAATGCCCTGCCGTGCCCGTTGCCGCAATCCCTGGCGCCAGCCCATGACGTACTCCTTACTTCAGTTCCGCGCCAAGCGCGTACCAGTCGACCCGGCGAGTCACCCACATCGCCAGCGCCAGGATCACGAACAGCAGCAGCGAGCCCATCAGCAGCGCGTTGTTCTCCGACACCAGCAGGCCATACAGCGCGCCGTACAGCACGGTCAGCAGCGCAGCGAAGCCGAGGCCGCGCTTCCAGTGGCCCAGCACGTTGGCCAGGTACACTGCCTGCAGGCCGATGCAGGCCACCGCCGATACCAGGTAGGCCTTCCAGAACGCGATGTGTTCGGACAGGCTGATCAGCAACAGGAAGAAGATCGCCAGCGCCAGGCCCACCATCAGGTACTGCAGCGGATGGATGCGCAGCGACTTGATCAGTTCGAACAGGATGAAGCCGACGAAGGTGAGCAGCACGAACAGCACGCCGTACTTCGAGGCGCGATCGGCCTGGGTATAAGCGTCGACCGGATCGACCAGTGATACCGTCACTGCCTGCGAATCGACCGAACCGTCATTGCGCAGCTGTCGCTGTGCGTCGGAGGCCAGCGAGGACACGGCCCAGCGGGCATCGAAACCCTGTGCATCAACGCGTCGCTCATTGGGCAGGAACGCCCCGCTGAACGACGGGTGCGGCCAGCTCGAACGCAGCGCGATACGCGTGTCATCGCCCACCGGCACCACCGACAACATGCGGCTGCCGTCCAGGCGCAGTTCCAGCTCCACGGTGCTGGCGGCCAGCGTGCCGCCGTGGTCTTCGGCGAAACCGGCCACCGGTGCATGCAGGCCGCGGCCGACTTCGCTGGCAGCGCCCACGCCGGGCAGCAGCCGCAGCTGCTTGCCGTCCACGCGCAGATTCGGCGTACCGACCAGGCCACGCACATCGGAAATCCCCACGGCTACATACGGCTGGCCGTAGCTGCGGCCGGCCTTCACCGGATAGTCGTCTTCGGCGAACGTCGCCTTCATCTGGCCGTTCCAGCTGTACACCGGCACCTTGAACAGCCCGACCTCACGCTGGCTCGGCAGCATCTCACCGCCCACCTCCAGCGACGCCGGCATCTGCAACCAGTGCCCCTCGGTGACCTGCACCTCGGTCTTCTTGATGCCCTGCGGATCGACCAGTTCAACCTGCTTGCGCTCCACCCACGGCACCACCCGCACCGGCCCGACCAGCTGCTGCGCACCGGCGCGGCTGTCGGCCACCCGCGAGAAGGCCTCATCGCGGTACGCACTGCGTTCGTTGATGACCCCGCGGATCATCGTCAGCGGGATCAGCAGCAGCAGGATCAGCCCGCCGACAATGGCGAACCGCAGCAGCATCTTCAGGGATTTCATGGTCCATCCTCGTTGGAGAGGGCTGCAGGATGGACCGCTGCAGTGAGCAGGGTGTGTGGCGAATTTGAAGCGAGTGTGAAGTCAGCGGCGGGGGCGCTGGCCTGGTGCACCCAGCGGCAACCACAGGCTGGCGACGGTACCGCCGCCGTCGCGCGCATCGACGCTGGCGCGACCATCATGCAGGCGCGCAACCTCCTGCACGAACGGCAGGCCCAGGCCGGAACTGCGCCGTCCGCTGCCGGGGCGGGCCAGCGAATAGAAGCGTTCAAACACCCGTTCGCGTGCATAGTCGGGAATGCCGGCACCGCGGTCGGCGACCTGCAGGTGCACGCCCTGACCATCCACCTCGGCCTGCAACGCGATCTCCGCGCCGGCCGCAGAGAACGCAATCGCGTTGTCGATCAGGTTGTGCAGCGCCTGCCGCAGCAGGTAACCGTCGCCCTGCACCTGCAGGTCGGGCACGCTGCCGATGCGGACCTGCACGCCCGCCGCCTGCGCGCGCACCTGCGCGGCAGCGGCCGCGTCGGCCAGCAGCACTGGCAATGCAATCGGGTCGCGGGTCTGCAGCCAACCGTGCTGCTCCACTTCAGCCAGCGCCAGCAGTTTGTCGATGGTCTCGGTCAGCCGCTCCTGCTGGTCGACGATGCTGCGCGCGAAATGCATCCGATCGGCCTCGGGCAGCGGCTCCTGCAGCAGTTCGGCGGCACCGCGGATCGCCGCCAATGGACTCTTCATCTCGTGCGTCAGCGACTGCACGTACTGCTCGACATAGGCTTTGCCTTCCAGCTTGCGGCGCATGGTTTCCAGCGCCTGGCCCAGTTCACCGATCTCGTCGCGTCGCCGCCGTGGCGGCGGCACCGGCTCACCGGCGGTGACCGCGCGCGCATAGCGGCTGAGCTGGCCCAGGCCGGTGGTCAGCCACATCGTCACCAGCACACCGACCAGCGCCGACAAGCCGATCAGCCAGGCACCACGTTCGATGATGGCGCGCTGGCTGGCGGCGATGAACGGATCGATGCTGCGGTTGGGCTGGGCCAGGCTGAGCACGCCGATGAGCGTGCGTCCATCGGCCGGGTCGTACACCGGCGCCGCTACGTGCATCACCGTATCGCCGTCCACCCCCGGTGTTTCCGGACTGGAGCGGGCGCCGTACTCACCGCGCAGCGTGCGGTACACATCATTCCAGCGCGAATTGTCGCGCCCCAGGTCCCGGCCCAGCGAGTCGTAGATGACGATGCCCTGGGCATCGGTGATGGTCACCCGGTAATCCAGGGAGCGCTTCGGGAAGCGCCAGACCATCGCCTTCAGGTCGCGCTGGCGTGCCTTGGCCAGGTTGCGGGTGAAGCTGCCGCTGCGGATGGTGCCGTCCTTGACGTCGGCGGCCGCCATCTCGGCCAGCACGTTCGCCGCATCGACCAGGGTCGACTCCATTGCCTGGCGCACGCCCGGCTTCACCTCGTTGACGAACACGCGCATCACGAAGAAGGCGGCGATGCCGGTGATCAGGAAGAAGCCCAGGAACAGCTTCAATACCAGGCGCATCGGCTAGGTCTCCAGCGCGTAGCCAAGGCCACGGTGGGTGCGGATCGGGTCATCGCTGGCACCGGCCGCGCGCAGCTTGGCGCGCAGCGTCTTTACATGCGTATCAACGGTGCGGTCGGCGCTGTCGGCGCTGCTGTCCCAGCCACGGTCCATCAGCTGGGCACGGCTGAGGATGGCGCCCGGGCGCTGCAGCAGCGCTTCCAGCAGCGCGTACTCGTAGCGGGTGAGATCCAGCGTCTGGCCGCGGAAGCGGATGCGCCGCCCCTCACGGTCGATGGCGAACGCACCGTGTTCCTGCCAGCCGGTGTCAGCGCCGGGTACTGTCACCACCGGTGACGCACGGCGCAGGCGCGCACGCACCCGCGCCACCAGTTCGCGCGGCGAGAACGGCTTGGTCATGTAGTCGTCGGCGCCCAGCTCCAGGCCGAGCACGCGATCCACTTCGTCGTTGCGGGCGGTCAGGAAAATCACCGGCAGCTGCGCCGCCGGCCCGGGCTGCGCGCGCAGTCGCCTGCAGACCTCGAAGCCGCCCAGGTCGGGCAGGCCCACGTCCAGCACCACCACGTCGATATCGCCGGCCTGCAGCCGTTGCAGGGCCTCGCCGCCCAGCAGGCAGTGGCTGGCGGCATAGCCCTCGCTGCGCAGCGCATAGAGCACGGTTTCGGCGATGGCGGCTTCGTCCTCGACCACCAGGACATGGGCAACAGGAGCTGTCATGGCGCGCAGCATAGCCGCTGCGGCCGCCGCCCCGTACACTGCCGCCCATGAACTATCGCCACGCCTTCCATGCCGGCAACCACGCCGACGTGCTCAAACACATCGTGCAGCTGGCCCTGATCGACAGCTTCAAGCGCAAGGACAGCCCGTTCTTCGTGCTCGACACCCACGGCGGTGCCGGCCGCTACCTGCTGGCCAGCGAAGAGAGTCGCAAGACCCTGGAGGCCGAATCCGGGATCATGCGGCTGATGGCCCAACCCAAGCTGCCGGAGGTGGTCGAGCGCTATCTGAAGGCGGTACAGGCCGACAACCCGGTGGGCGCGCTGACCAATTATCCGGGCTCGCCGCTGCTGAGCGCGCAGGCCATGCGCCCCCAGGACCGCATGGCGGTCTGCGAGCTGCAGGAAGCCGAAACGGCCACGCTGAAGGCCCTGTTCGCCCATGACAGCCGCGTCGACGTTCGGGCGGGCGATGGCTATGCCCTGCTGCGTTCGCTGCTGCCGCCGAAGTTCAACGGCAGCAAGATCGGCCGCGGCCTGGTGCTGATCGACCCGCCCTACGAAGCCCAGGATGCCGAGTACCAGGCGGTGCTGGCCGCCCTGGCCGAGACCCTGGCACGCTGGCCGCAGGCCACCTGTGCGGTCTGGTTCCCGATCAAGCAGCGCCGCACCATCCTGCATTTCCTGCGCAAGGCCACTGCCCTGCCGGTGAAATCGGCGATGACGATCGAGTTCCTGGTGCGCCCGGACGACTCGCCGCTGCGCCTCAACGGCAGTGGCATGCTGCTGCTCAACCCGCCCTGGCAGTTCGACCGGGTGGTCGGCCCGGCCCTGCCGGCGCTGCGCCAGCACCTGGGCGAGCCCGGTGCCAGCACCCGCCTGGATTGGCTCAAAGCCCCCGAATAACGGCCTTCACGAGGCTGTACCGCCGTGAGCCTTCCGTTCACGGAATGCAGCCCCGGTGATGCCACAATCGATGGACCACCAAGGAATCACCCGGTATGGCCACTCGCAACCGCATGCCGCCCTGGCATGAGATCTTCAAGGCTCCCAGCGGCCACGAGCTGCTGATCCGCCCCATCCGCCCGGAAGATGGCGCACCGCTGCAAGCGGCGTTCAGCCTGTTCGGGCCGGAAGAAATCCGTGATCGTTTCCTGCAGGCGGTGACCGAGCTGTCGCCGGAAACCACCCAGCGCCTGACCCACCCCAATCCCAAGACCGAGATCACTCTGGTCGCTGCCGAATCCCTGCCGGCTGGCGAAGCGGTGGTCGGCGCGGTCGCCCGGGCCTCGATCATCCCCGGTACCCGTGAAGCCGAGTACGCGATCCTGATCAGCCGCTTCCTCATTGGCCAAGGCCTGGGCCGGCAGCTGATGCGCAAGCTGGTGAAGTGGGGCCGCGGCAAGTACCTGGACCGCCTGTACGGCGACGTTGCCGCCGAGAACGAGCCGATGAAGCAGCTGGCCGCCTCGCTGGGCTTCAAGCCGGTGCCGCACCCGACCGGTGCCGAAGGCCTGGTGCGGATGGTGCTGGAGCTGGACAACTGACGGTAGCGCCGGCCCCTGGCCGGCCACGTTGATTCAACCGCTGCGCTCGCCGGGCATGGCCCCGCGCCACCCCGCTCACGTCACGATCATGGGCCCGGCGGGGGCTTCTGCTAAAATCCAGGGTCCATGTCGCGTACCTCATACCCCGCCCCGCCGCTGCCGCGTGCCGGCCAGCTCCGCGCCTGGTGGCGCGCCCCCGCCTCGCCGACCGCCCTGGCCTGGTACCTGGCCCAGGCCGCGCGTGCGCACGACGCTCCGCTGCTGGTGATCGCGCGTGACAACCACGGCGCCAACCAGCTCGAAGCCGACCTGCACACCCTGCTCGGCGGCGACCCGGCCCTGCCGGTGGTCGCCTTCCCGGACTGGGAAACCCTGCCCTACGACCGCTTCAGCCCGCATCCGGACATCATCTCGCAGCGTTTGTCCGCCCTGCACCGCCTGCCCACGCTGAAGCGCGGTCTGGTGATCGTGCCGGTGCAGACCCTGCTGCAGCAGCTGGCCCCGCGCAGCTACGTGATCGGTGGCAGCTTCGACCTGAAGGTCGGCCAGCGCCTGGATCTGGAAGCGGAGAAGCGCCGCCTGGAAAGCGCCGGTTACCGCAACGTGCCGCAGGTGATGGACCCCGGTGATTTCGCCGTGCGCGGCGGCCTGCTCGATGTGTTCCCGATGGGCGCCGACGAGCCACTGCGGGTGGAACTGCTGGACGAGGACATCGATTCGATCCGTGCGTTCGACCCGGAAAGCCAGCGTTCGCTGGACAAGGTCGAGGCGGTGCACATGCTGCCCGGCCGCGAAGTGCCGATGGACGAGGCCAGCATCGCCCGCGTGCTGGCCACGCTGCGCGAGCGCTTCGATGTCGATACCCGGCGCAGCGCGCTGTACCAGGACCTGAAGTCCGGGCTGGCCCCGGCCGGCGTCGAGTACTACCTGCCGCTGTTCTTCGAACGCACCGCAACCCTGTTCGACTACCTGCCCGACGGCAGCCTGCCGGTGGTCTGCGCCGGCGCCGGCGAAGCCGCCGAGGCGTTCTGGGCACAGACCGGCGAGCGCTACGAACAGCGCCGCCACGACGTCGAACGGCCGCTGCTGCCGCCGTCGGCGCTGTACCTGTCGCCGGAGCTGCTGCGCGAGCGCCTGAACGACGCCCCACGCATCGAGGTGTGGGCTGCTGACCACGCACGCATCGCCGACGCCCACCCGCTGGGCGACCAGCCGTTGCCGCCGTTGCCGGTGGCCGCGCGCGACGCACCGGCCGGCGATGCACTGAAATCCTTCCTCGGCCACTACCCGGGCCGCGTGCTGATCGCCGCCGATTCGCCCGGCCGCCGCGAAGCCCTGCTGGAAGTGCTGCAGGCCGCCGAGCTGAAACCGCCGGTGGTGGCCGACCTGCCCGCGTTCCTCGCCGACGATGCGCGCTTTGCGATCGCGGTGGCGCCGCTGGAGGATGGCTTCGCGCTGGACGATCCGCGCATTGCGGTGCTGACCGAACGCCAGCTGTTCCCGGAGCGCGCCGGCAGCACCCGTCGCACCCGCCGTGCCGGCCGTGAGCCGGAAGCGATCATCCGCGACCTCGGCGAACTGACCGAGGGCGCACCGATCGTGCATGAGGACCATGGCGTCGGCCGCTACCGGGGCCTGATCGCGATGGACGTCGGCGGCATGCCCGGCGAATTCCTCGAAATCGAATATGCCAAGGGTGACCGGCTGTACGTGCCTGTCGCCCAGCTGCACCTGATCAGCCGCTACTCGGGCGCCTCGGCGGAAACCGCGCCGCTGCATTCGCTGGGTGGCGAGCAGTGGAGCAAGGCCAAGCGCAAGGCCGCCGAGAAGGTACGCGACGTCGCTGCCGAGCTGCTGGAGATCCAGGCCCGTCGCCAGGCGCGTGCCGGCCTGGCGCTGCAGGTGGACCGCGCGATGTACGAACCGTTCGCTGCCGGATTCCCGTTCGAGGAAACGCCCGACCAGCTGGCCGCGATCGACGCCACCCTGCGCGACCTGGCCAGCAGCCAGCCGATGGACCGCGTGGTCTGCGGCGACGTCGGCTTCGGCAAGACCGAAGTGGCCGTGCGCGCCGCCTTTGCTGCGGCCAGTGCCGGCAAACAGGTGGCCGTGCTGGTGCCGACCACGTTGCTGGCCGAACAGCATTACCGCAACTTCCGCGACCGCTTCGCCGATTACCCGCTGAAGGTCGAGGTGCTGTCGCGCTTCAAGACCACCAAGGAAATCAAGGCCGAACTGGAGAAGGTTGCCGCCGGCACCATCGACGTCATCGTCGGTACCCACCGCCTGCTGCAGCCGGACGTGAAGTTCAAGGACCTGGGCATGGTCATCGTCGACGAGGAACAGCGTTTCGGCGTGCGCCAGAAGGAAGCACTGAAGGCGCTGCGCGCCAACGTGCACCTGCTGACGCTGACTGCCACGCCGATCCCGCGCACGCTCAACATGGCCATGGCCGGCCTGCGCGACCTGTCGATCATTGCCACGCCGCCGCCGAACCGGCTGGCGGTGCAGACCTTCATCACCCAGTGGGACAACGCACTGCTGCGCGAAGCCTTCCAGCGCGAGCTGGCGCGCGGTGGCCAGCTGTACTTCCTGCACAACGACGTGGAGAGCATCGGCCGTATGCAGCGCGATCTGTTCGAGCTGGTGCCGGAAGCACGCATCGGCATCGCCCACGGGCAGATGCCGGAGCGCGAGCTGGAAAAGGTGATGCTGGACTTCCAGAAGCAGCGCTTCAACGTGCTGCTGTCGACCACGATCATCGAGTCGGGCATCGACATCCCCAACGCCAACACCATCATCATCAACCGCGCTGACCGCTTCGGCCTGGCCCAGCTGCACCAGCTGCGTGGCCGCGTGGGCCGTTCGCACCACCGTGCCTACGCGTACCTGATCACCCCTGACCGCCGCGCGATCACCCCCGACGCCGAGAAGCGCCTGGAAGCAATCGCCTCGATGGACGAACTGGGCGCTGGCTTCACCCTCGCCACCCACGATCTGGAGATCCGCGGTGCCGGTGAACTGCTCGGCGAGGACCAGAGCGGGCAGATGGCCGAGGTCGGCTTCAGCCTGTATACCGAGCTGCTGGAACGCGCGGTGCGCAGCATCAAGCAGGGCAAGCTGCCCGACCTGGATGCCGGCGAGGAGGTGCGCGGTGCCGAGGTGGAACTGCATGTGCCGGCACTGATCCCGGAAGACTACCTGCCGGACGTGCACACCCGCCTGACCCTGTACAAGCGCATTTCCAGCGCGCGCGACAGCGATGCGCTGCGCGAGCTGCAGGTGGAGATGATCGACCGCTTCGGCCTCCTGCCGGATGCCGCCAAGCACCTGTTCGCCATCGCCGAGCTGAAGCTAAAGGCCAACACGCTGGGCATCCGCAAGCTGGACCTGGGCGAGAACGGTGGCCGCATCGTGTTCGAGTCCAAGCCGAACATCGACCCGATGGCGGTGATCCAGCTGATCCAGAAGCAACCCAATCTCTACGCCATGGAAGGGCCCGACAAGCTGCGCAT
Source organism: Stenotrophomonas sp. YJH_SMC_17 (assembly GCF_059371655.1). Lineage (NCBI taxonomy): Bacteria > Pseudomonadati > Pseudomonadota > Gammaproteobacteria > Lysobacterales > Lysobacteraceae > Stenotrophomonas > Stenotrophomonas sp. YJH_SMC_17. The sequence continues at coordinate 657,730 of NZ_JCAFUU010000001.1, forward strand.
CAAGCATCCGCTGCCGTTGCCGGAAGACCGCTTCAACGCGGCCCGCGCCCTTCTGACCACCCTCGCCCCGGGTTGATCGCCCCCGAATACCCCGCACCGGCCCCACCCGGTGCGGGCCGATGACCATGTTTCCTGACGCCGTACCCGCCCCCGACCTGCTGCACGCGCAGGCCTGCCTGATCGATGCCCTTTCGATGTCGCTGCAGATGCGCGATGCCTACACCCGCCACCACTGTGACCGCGTCGGCCTGCTCGCGCAGCGTCTGGCCGCCTATTGCGATCTCGACGACGATGCCTGTTCGCAGATCGGCCTGGCCGCGCGTTTCCACGACATCGGCAAGATCGGCATTCCCGACGAGGTGCTGCTGACGCCGCGCCGGCACACCGATGAAGAGCGCACGATCATGCGAGAGCATCCGGTGCGCGGTGAGCACATCTTCCTCGCCACCGGTCGCAGCGATGCCGTACCGGTCGCGCAGCTGATCCGCGCCCATCATGAAGCGTACGATGGCAGTGGCTATCCCGATGGGCTGCGTGGTGACGCGATTCCGTTGGGTTCGCGCATCGTGACCGTCGTCGATGCCTATGACGCGATGACCAGCGTACGTCCCTACCGCGCCGCAATGGAACACGATACTGCGATGCGCATCATCGAAGATCAGTCGGGTGGACTGATCGACCCATACGTGCTGCAGCGCTTTCATAGCATGCTGGCGCGGGAACCGGCACTGGCGTGAGTTTTTCCTGGACGTGAGGTGACGCGTCGGCTGATGTGCCGACCGACTTGCTGGCGGACACGGCGGCTGAGGCGCCGACCGACTTGCCGGTAGAGTCGACTGTTAGTCGACTGCTCTTCCGTCATCTCTCAAAATCCCGCGCTACGCGCGATAGTCGACTAACAGTCGACTCTACCGACCGGGTGTCATCTGCCCGGATGGACGACTGCGCTTCCGTCATCTCTCAAAATCCCGCGCTACGCGCGATAGTCGACCAACGGTCGACTCTACCGACCTGGCGCCATCGTGCCGGCAAGCAGAAGACCCGGCGTTCGCCGGGCCTTCTGCATCACGCATCACGTGCGATCGATTACCAGATCACCACGCGCTTGTCGTCGGCACGCACCATCGCGTCGCCGGCCTTGCACTGGAATGCAGCGGCGTAGGACGGCATGTTCGACGGCGCGCCGTTGGCACGGAAGTTGGCCGGGGCGTGCGGGTCGGTGTTCAGGCGCACGCGCAGCTCACCATCGGTGAAATTGCGGCGCCACACGGTGGCCCAGTTCATGAAGAAGCGCTGGTCCTGGGTATGGCCATCGACTTCGACATTCGCCTTCGGGTCTTCCTTCAGCGCCATCTGCAGCGCATCGTAGGCCACAGTCAGCCCGCCCAGGTCACCGATGTTCTCGCCCAGGGTTAGCTTGCCCTTCACGAACACGCCCGGCACCGACTCGTAGCCGTCGAACTGTGCGACCAGCTGGTCGGTACGCTCGGTGAAGGCCTTGCGGTCGGCGTCGGTCCACCAGTTGTCGAAGTTGCCGTTGGCGGCGAACTGGCTGCCCGAGTCGTCGTAGCCGTGCATCATCTCGTGGCCGATCACCGCGCCGATGCCGCCGTAGTTCAGCGCCGGGTCGGCCTTGGCGTCGAAGAACGGTGCCTGCAGGATCGCCGCAGGGAACACGATCTCGTTCTTGGTGGCGTTGTAGTACGCGTTGACGGTCTGCGGGGTCATGCCCCACTCGGTCTTGTCCACCGGCTTGCCGATCTTGTCCAGCATGTAGCGGTAGTTGAACGCACGCGCCGCCTGCATGTTGCCCAGGTAGCTGTCACCGTTGGTCTGCAGGCCCGCCCAGTCACGCCACTTGTCCGGGTAACCGATCTTCGGGGTGAAGCTGGCCCACTTTTCCAGTGCCTTCTTCTTGGTTTCTTCGCCCATCCACGGCAGCTGCTCCAGACGCACCTTCAGCGCCTGCGACAGGTTTTCCACCAGGTGCTGCATGGCCACCTTGGATTCGGCCGGGAACACGGCGTCGACGTACAGCTGGCCCAGGGCTTCACCCATGCCGCCGTTGACCGACTCCAGCACGCGCTTCCAGCGCGGCTGCATTTCCTTCTGGCCACGCAGGGTGGTGCCGTAGAAATCGAAGTTGGCCTTCTCGAACTGGCTGCTCAGGTACGGCGAGGCATCGTCGATGGTGTGGAAGCGCAGGTACGCCTGCCAAGTGCTGGCCGGCACATCGGCGAGCATCTTGTCCATTTCACCGAAGAAGCCCGGCTGCGCCAGCGAGAACTTCTGCGCGGCCGGCACCTTCAGGGTGTCGAACAGCGCAGTCCAGCTGAAGTTCGGGGTCAGCTTGTCGGCGTCTGCGGCGCTGAGCGGGTTGTAGCGCTTGGCCGGGTCACGCATTTCGATGCGCGACATCGAGGCCTTGGCCAGGCGGGTTTCAAAGGCCATCACAGCCTTGGCCTGCTCGGCGGCCTGTGCAGCGTCCACGCCGGACAGGGTCAGCACCTGGGCGATGTAGGCCACGTAGGCATCGCGGATCTTGGCCTGCGCGTCGTCGAAGTAGTAGCCCTTCTCCGGCAGGCCCAGGCCGCCCTGGCCGACGTAGGCGATGACGTTGGCCGAATCCTTGTAATCAGCATTGGCGAACAGCGAGAACAGCACGCCCTTGCCCTCGGCCTGGCTGTCGCGCAGGTACTGGGTGATGGCGGCGGTATCGTTCAGCGCGGTGATCTTGTCCAGCTGCGGCTGCAGCGGCGCCAGGCCGGCGGCTTCGATCTTGGCTTCGTCGTTGCCGGTCTTCCAGATGTCACCGATCTTGGCTTCCACCGAGCCGGTCTTGGCCTGGCTGGCCGCGGCCTGCTGCACCAGCGCGTGCTGCACTTCCAGCGAGCGCTCGCGCAGGATTTCGAAGCTGCCCCAGGTGGTCTGATCGCCCGGCACCGGGTTGGCCTTCAGCCACTTGCTGTTGACGAAGCCATTGAGGTCGGTACAGGCCGAAATGGCGGGATCGAGGTCGGCGCTGTTGAGCGAAATCAGCGGGGTCTTGATCTGCGACAGGTCGAAGGCCGGCTTGGCGTCGGCACTGGCCGCCGGGGCGGTTTCGTTCTTGCCACAGGCCGCCAGTGAGGCAGCGATGGCGATGGTCAGGCCCAGCGGGACCAGGTTGCGGACGTTCATGAGGCTCTCCAGCAGGTAATTTCACAGGGTAGCCGGGGGAGCGACGCTGGGGACCGGCCAAAGGTCACAGGGACCTGCCCTGTAGCGTCTAGCCATGCTCAACTCTACAAAAAGCGAAGGCCGGCATGCGCCGGCCTTCTGCTTCTTACTTCGCCTTGCCCTGGTTGGCCACGGCTTCGGCGGCCTTGCGCGCCGCTTCCGGGTCGCCCAGGTAGCGGAACGACTGCACCGTCAGGTCGTCGTTCAGTTCGAACAGCAGCGGGATGCCGGTCGGGATGTTCAGCTCGAGGATTTCCTCGCGCGAGACATTGTTGAGGTACTTGTACAGCGCGCGCAGCGAGTTGCCGTGGGCGGTGACCAGCACGGTCTTGCCGTCCTTCAACTGCGGCGCGATCGCGTCGTGCCAGTACGGCAGCACGCGATCCAGAGTGGTGGCCAGCGATTCGGTACCCGGCAGCGCGTTGCGGTCCAGGCCGGCGTAGCGGCGGTCATGGATCGGGTGGCCCGGATCTTCCAGCTCCATCGGCGGCGGCGGGATGTCGTACGAACGGCGCCACACCTTGACCTGCTCCTCGCCGTGCTTGGCGGCGGTCTCGGCCTTGTCCAGGCCCTGCAGGCCGCCGTAGTGGCGCTCATTGAGGCGCCAGGACTTGTTCACCGGCAGCCAGTCCTGCTCCAGCTCGGCCAGCGCACCCTGCAGGGTGTGGATGGCGCGCTTCAGTACGGAGGTATGGGCGACGTCGAACTGCAGGCCTTCCTCGCGCATCAGGCGACCGGCGGCGGCCGCTTCCCGGCGCCCCTGCTCGGTCAGGTCGACATCGACCCAGCCGGTGAAGCGGTTGTCCAGGTTCCACTGGCTCTGGCCATGGCGCAACAGTACGAGTTTACGGGTCACTGCAGGGTCTCCAACGCGAGGAAAGGCAGGCCGCCATTGTAGCCCCGGCTGCCGCTCACCGGGCCGTGGCGCCGCGCATGCGATGCTGCAGCCAATGAATACGGTGATCGACCCCGGGCGCTGGGAAGGCAGCGTCGCCGCTGCCCGCGCGCAGCAGACCCAGCTTGCCAGCCGCGTGGAGCGCCAGGACCGCCTGCCCAAAGACGTGCGCTGGCTGGCCGGCCTGGATGTGGGCTTCGAGGACAACGGTGCCACCACCCGCGCCGCAGCGGTCATGCTGGATGCGAAGACATTGCAGCCCCTGGCGCAGGAAATAGCGCGCATTCCCACGGTGATGCCGTACATCCCCGGCCTGCTCAGCTTCCGCGAGCTGCCAGCGTTGTTGGCCGCGCTGGCACTGCTGCCACGCACACCGGATCTGGTGTTCGTCGACGGCCACGGCATCAGCCATCCGCGCCGGCTGGGCGTGGCCGCGCATCTGGGTGTTGTCACCAACCTGCCGAGCATCGGTGTAGCCAAGTCGAAGCTGGTGGGCCAGTTCATCGAGCCGGGCGCCGAAGTGGGCGCGCATACGCCACTGCTGGACGGCGATGAGCAGCTGGGCTGGGTGCTGCGCAGCAAGGTGCGCTGCAAGCCGCTGTTCGTGGCCGGTGGCCATCGGGTCAGTGCCGATTCCGCGCTGGATTGGGTTCAGCGCACGCTGCGTGGCTATCGGCTGCCGGAGCCGACCCGGCTGGCGGATCGGCTGGCTTCACGTCGGGACGAATGACCGCTGCCGGCCTGGACGGATGCAGCCTGAGGGGTCGCGTCGGGACGATTGGGTAGCGTCGACTGTCAGTTGACTCACGCGCGCAGCACGGGCTTTGTCCCGACTTCGCGGAAGAGCAGTCGACTAACAGTCGACTCTACCCAGGCGGATTCGCCCGTCCGGTTTCGTCCAAGCGGTTTCACCCGATCGGTTTCGCCCGTCAGCCTTCGCTCGAACCACGGGCCCGCACTTCCCATTCAACGATGCACGTGACCGCGATGGCCCTGCGCATCCTCGCCGTGGTCGTGACCCTCATGGCCTTCGTGCTCACCGCCCTTGATCGGCGCCGGCTCACCGCAGGCTTCGCCGCAGTGGTCGGCCTCGATCTGCAACGTCACATGCTCGATGCCGAAATCATCATGCAGGCGACCACCCAGTTCACGGCGCAGCGCATCGGCGTCGGTGCCGTCGCGCATCACGATGTGCGCGGTCAGCGCAGGCGTGCTGGACGCCAGCGCCCATACATGGAGGTCATGCACATCGAGTACCGCGTCGTGCCCCGACAGGCTGTCGCGTACCTTGGCCACGTCCATGCCCTTGGGCACGCCTTCCAGCAGCACGTTGATCGCCTCGCGCATCAGCACCCAGGTGCGCGGCAGCACCCACAGGCCGATCAGTACCGCCAGGATCGGGTCGATCGGCTTCCAGCCGGTGAAGTGGATCAGCACCGCACCGGCGATCACCGCCACCGAACCGAGCATGTCGGCCCACACTTCCAGGTAGGCGCCCTTCACGTTGAGGCTCTCGCCGCTGCCGGCCTGCAGCAGGCGCATCGAGATCAGGTTGATGACCAGGCCGGCCGAGGCGATCACCAGCATGCCGGTGGAGGCGATCTCCTGCGGCTTGCTGAAGCGCCCGACGGCTTCCCACAGGATGTAGCCGGCAACCACGAACAGCATCGCGCCGTTGAACATCGCGCCCAGCGCTTCCAGGCGTGCATAGCCGTAGGTGCGGCGCGCATCCGGCGGGCGCCGGCTCAGCCGCACCGCGATCAGCGCGATCATCAGCGCCAGTGCATCGGTGGCCATGTGGGCCGCGTCGGACAGCAGCGCCAGGCTGTTGGTCCAGAACGCGCCCACCACCTCGACAACGAGGAAGGTGCAGGTCAGGCCGAGCGCCCACCACAAGGGTTTCTCATGGCGGATCTCGGATGGCAGGTGATCGTGGTCGTGGCCCATGGCAACAGCTCCTTTGCGATGGAGGCAGGCTACGCTGGCGGCCGTGGGGAAACTATCACGGTATTTATAACATTGCAGAATCCACGACCCACCGATGACGCGGGGCATGGCGACCGAAGAGGAACGACGCCGGCCTGGGGTCAGAACCCGAATCGCAGGCTGGCCCAGTACGCGCGTCCCGGCTCGTTATAGGTCGCCGCACCAGCATCGCTGCTGTTGGCCTCGCGGAACAGGCGCTTGTCGGCCAGGTTGTTCACACCGAAACCGAAGCTGACCGTATCGGTCACCTTGTAGCGCGCGCTCACGCCCCAGATGTTGTAGGCGCCGCGATCCTGCAGCGCCACCGACGGATCGCACGTGCCGGTGCAGCGCGGGTCGTTGTTGATGTTGGTGGTGGCCGGTTCCTGCTTGCCGTAGAACGTACCGGTCAGCAGCAGCGACAGCTTGTCGGTGGCCTGCCAGTCCAGCATGGTGTTGACGGTGTACTTCGGGATCACCGACAGCGGCTGGCGCGTGGTCTTGTTCTCGTTCTCGACCATGTAGGTGAAGTTGTTGCTCCACTTCAGGCGGCTGCCCTGCTCACCCAGCAGCGGGATCACCAGGTTGCCTTCCAGCCCCTGCACGATCGCCTTGGGTGCGTTCTCCCAGCGGAAGATGCGGCCGCGGCCATCGGCGGTCAGGCCGATCTGGTCGTAGCCGGCCTGGATCTTGTCCTTGTAGTCGTTGTGGAAGTAGGTCAACGACGCCTGCCAGCCGCTCTGCGGCGACCACTCGATGCCCAGTTCCTTGTTCAGGCTGGTTTCCGCCTTCAGGTCCGCGTTGCCGCGCATGTAGCAGCCGGCGCCCAGGCTCGGCAGTGCATTCGGGCAACCGTTGCCGCGGGTGTAGTACAGATAGTCCGGATTCGACTGGTACAGGTTCGGTGCCTTGAACGCACGCGCGATACCGCCCTTCACCACCCAGTCGCTGTTGATGCGGAACTGAACATTGAGGCTGGGGCTGGTGTTGTTGCCGAACTGGCTGTGGTGGTCGAAGCGCAGGCCCGGAGTGACGATCCAGCGCTCACCCAGGTAGATGTTGTCTTCCACGAATACGGCGGTGGTCTGCGCATCGGCCTTGCCGCGGGCACGGTCGGCCGACAGCCCCGGGAAGCCGCCGCCGCTGCTGCTGGACTGGCTCATCGAGTAAGGATCGGTCAGGCGGCTGTCGAGGTATTCAAAGCCCAGCGTCCAGATGTTCTCGGCCCCGCCCAGCGTGGTCGGGAAGCTGACTTCACCGTCCAGCTGGTAATTGCGCAGGCGCGAGGTCGACCAGTCGGTGCCGTTGAAGCTGCCCTCCGGGCCACCGGCCAGGCCTTCGTTGATGCGCGAGTTGTTCACCGCTTCCACCGCAGCCGTCACCCGCGAGGTCACGTCGCCCCAACGGCCACGATGGGTGATCGCGCCGCTGTTGCGGTACATGCGGTTGGTCTCTGCTTCGCCTTCAGCCAGTGCCGCGAGGTCAACGCCGGTCGAGGTACCGGTGGTGCTGACCGCACGGTCGCCGGCATAGATGTTGCCCTGGCGGCTGGTGCCGGCTTCGAACTCGACCACCTGGTTGGCGGTCACGTCCCAGCGCAGCAGCGCGTTGACGTCGCGGTTCTTGACGCCCTCGCGGCCGGCCGGCGGTACCGCGTTCGGGTTGGTGGCGTACCGTCGGTTGAGGTCCAGCGAATCGGCGTCGGTCTTGTTGAGGTTGCCGTACAGGCGGAACGACAGGGTGTCGGTCATCGGGCCACTCAACTGCAGGCCGACGCGCTCGCTGCCGCCTTCGGCACTGTGCTCGGGCACAAGACCGTACAGATCGACTGCACCGGTCAGGTCGCCGGTCGGGCGCTTGGTAATGATGTTGACCACGCCGCCCGAGGCACCGGAGCCGTAGCGCGCTGCCGCCGGGCCGCGCAGCACTTCGATGCGCTCGATCATCTCCGCCGGCACCCAGTTGGTGTCGCCGCGCGTGTTGCGCTCGCCGCTGCGGCCCATGCGCACGGCGTCACGTGCGCCGATGCGTTTGCCGTCGACCAGGATCAGGGTGTTTTCCGGCCCCATGCCGCGCAGATCGATCTGGCGGTTGTTGCCGTACTGGCCCGAGGCGCTGTTGCCGGTGAGGTTGACGCCCGGCATGGTGCGCAGGAGTTCGGCGATGTCGTTGGCCGGTGGGCGCTTGGCGATGTCCTCGGCAGTGATGGTCGATGTACCCAGTGCCTGGCGGGCGATCTGCGAGGCGGTGACATGCACCGTGTCGATATCGGTGGCGTCGGTTTCAGCCCGGGCGGTCAGGGCGCTGCCCGCCAGCAGGGCGGCAACGGCGAGCGCCAGCGGGCGCGGCGAAAGGACAACGGCAGGAGACATGATCTGGACCTTCTGGCAGGGCAACGGGGCCTCTGGCAAAGGGCTTGAGGCAACGACGAGGGGGAGGCGGACCGTCGCTGCAGGGCGCCTGCGGCCCGATCCGTGCGTGCATTCTCCCATCAATGCGAGTGATTCTCAAATGCGTTCACTCATTGCCGCAGCGGCGCACGTGTGCTTCGCGCACCGTGCAACCCTGCACCGCGCGTAAACTGCCCGGCTACCCCGCCATCAACCGCACGCCATCGCGGCCGATACCCGTGGTTTGCCGTACGCAGTCAGAGATCGACGTGGAAACACCCCAACTGGATGAAGCCAGCCAGCCGCTGGCCGAGGCGTGGCAGCACTGCCTGCAGCAGGCCGGCCCTGCCGCCACCGCCCAGCTGCGCGCGGCCGCCGCGGACGCACCACCGGCGCTGGCCCAGCGCTTCTATGAAGTCCTGCTGCAGGATGGCCGCGCACGCCCCTTCCTGTCCCACGAGCAGGTCAAGCAACGCCTGCAACCGGCCATGCAGCGCTGGCTGGTGCAGCTGCTGACCACCGACGCCGCCGACATCGCCGCCACCGTCGCCTCACAGCGGGTGATCGGCGACGTGCATGCGCGGGTTGGCATCCCGGTCGATCTGGTGACCCGTGGCGCGCGCGTGCTCAAACACGAGCTGTTCGTCCGCCTGCGCGACGATGCACCGGACAGCGCCACTGCCTTCGCCGCCATCGACTGCCTCAGTGCGATCATGGACATCGCCATGGAAGGCATGACCCTGGCCTACACGCACGCGCGCGAACGCTCCAGCCGTGCCGATGCGGCGTACCGGCTGTTCTCGCTGGTGCAGAACGTCAGCACCGAACGCGAGCGCCAGCGCGCGTTGCTGCTGGACTGGGAAAACGCCCTGCTCTACGCGCTGGCCGGTCATGTGCAGGGCAGCGACAGCGCCAGCCTGGCCACCTCCGAGTTCGGCCTGTGGTTCACCCACAAGGGAATCCCCAGCTTCGGCGAAAGCAGCGAAACCCAGCAGGTAGGCCGGCTGATGGCGCGCATCGACGGCTGCCTGCAGCGCGCCGCGCTCGATGACCCTGCGCAGCGCCTGGCGACATTGCCGTCGATCCGCGAGGATCTCGCCAGCATTCGCACCCTGATGACGCTGCTGTTCGAACGCATCGGCGAGCTCGATGCCGGCAGCGACGCACTGACCAACCTGCTCAACCGACGCTTCCTGCCCACCGTGCTGCGCCGGGAAATCGAGCTGGCCACGCGCAATCGCACGCCCTTCTCGCTGCTGCTGCTCGATCTGGACCATTTCAAGGCGATCAACGACGGCCACGGCCACGATGCCGGCGACCGAGCGTTGCAGCACGTGGCTGGCCTGCTGGGGCAGCTGACACGCGGCAGCGACTATCTGTTCCGCTATGGCGGCGAAGAATTCGTGGTGGTGCTGGTCGCGGCCAGTGAATCCCAGGCGGAAGTGATTGCCGAAAGCCTGCGCCGGCAGATCGCGCAGTCGCCGGTGGCGCTGGCCAACGGGCAGGTATTGGCCTTGACTGCCAGCATCGGTGTGGCCGGTCACGATGGTCATCCGGATTACGAGCGGTTGATGGCGCGTGCCGATGCCGCGATGTACGAGGCCAAGCGCAGCGGCCGCAACCGCGTGGTGGTGGCCAGCGACGCGTTGCAGGACGCTCCGGGGCGGCGGGCATTGCAGCGGTGAACCGACAAAAATGCAAATTCCCGATGGTGGTGGATTCGACGGTTGGTCGACTACCGCGCAGCGCGGGGTTTTTTGCGGGCTGGCGGAAAAACAGTCGACTAACAGTCGACTCTACCAACAGTCGACTCTACCGACAGCCGACGCTACCGACAGTCGACTCTGCCGCTTCGCACCGCGGCCGATGCAGTGAACGCCGCCACTCGCCACACGGCCCACCACAGCAGCGCCAGCAAGGCGATGCCAGCGCCCAGCATGCAGACCGCCGGCCAGCCATGGCGCGCCTGCATCCAGGGCCCGCCCGCCGCGCCTGCACCGCTGCCCACGGCATAGAACAGCATGTACAGCGCCACCAGGCGACCATGCTGTTCGCCCGGCGCGCGCAGCAGCAGGGCCTGGTTCGCTACATGCAGCGCCTGCCCACCAAGATCCAGCACCACCACGCCCAGCAGCAATAGCGCCAGCGACTGCGGCAGGCCCAGCAGCGGCCACCACGCGGCAAACATCAGCAGCAGCGCGCCGAGACTGACGCGATGTGCAAATCCACGGTCCATCCAATGCCCGACCCGCGCCGCAAGCAGTGCACCCACCACGCCCGCCAGGCCCAGTGCACCGATTGCCGCGGTCGACCAGTGCAATGGCGGTGACGACAAAGGCAGCGGTGCCGCCGCCCAGAACACATTGAGGCCGGCAAACAACAGCAGTGCCAGCGGTCCACGCTCGCGCAGCGTGCGATCAGTACGCAACATGCCCCACATGGAGCCCAGCAGATCGCGCCAGCGCGGCGGAAGCGCTGGCACCGGCAGCGCGGGCAGGCGCCGCCACAGCAGCAGCGCCAGCACCGCTGTCACGCTGGCAGACAGCAGATAGACGGCGCGCCAGCCCAGCGCGGAGGCCACCCCACCCGATACAACGCGTGCCAGCAGCAGGCCGATGAACACCCCGCCCTGCACGGCGCCGACCACGCGCCCGCGCTGCTCGACCGGCGCCAACGTCGCGGTGTACGCAATCAGGCCCTGGGTGAGTGCAGTGCCAAGCAAGCCGGCCAGCAGCATGCCCGACAGCAGCCAGCCGGCAGTGCGCGCAGCCGCCAGCCACAGCACCGCCGCCACCAGCGCCAGCAGCTGCAACCGCAGCAGGCGGCGACGATCACCGCGGTCGGCCAATGGCAGCAATCCCAGCAAGGCCAGCACGCTGCCGGCCTGGGTCGCCGCCACCACCGCGCCCGCCGCAGCCCGATCCAGTGCGAAGGCCTGCGCCAGCTGATCCAGCAGCGGCTGTGCGTAATAGACGTTGGCAACGCTGGCACCGGCGGCAACCGCGAGCAGCACCTGCAGGGAACGGGGAACGGGGGTGGCGCCCATGAATGTGGTTTCATTTTGCAACTTGGTGCAGGTTAGTTATATTGGTTTTAAACTGCAACCACCTTCAGCGGAACCTGCCATGCACGCCAACAGCCCCTGCCCTGTCGCCCGCAGCGCCGACCTGCTCGGTGACCGTTGGGCGCTGCTGGTGATCCGCGACGCGTTCGACGGCATCACCCGCTTCAGCGACTTCCAGCGCAGCCTTGGTGCTGCACGCAACATCCTCAGCGACCGCCTGCGCAGGCTGGCCGATGCCGGCATCCTGCAGCTGCAACCGGCCTCCGACGGTTCGGCCTACCAGGAATACGTGCTCACCGCCGCCGGACTGGAACTGTTTCCGCTGCTGGTCGCGCTGCGCCAGTGGGGCGAGCGCCATTGCTTCGAGGCCGGTGAGCCCCATTCACAACTGATCGAATCGGGTACGCGGCGGCCCGTGCCCTACATGCAGCCGCACGGCCGAAACGGCGAGCCGCTGCAGGCCACCCACACCCACGTGCGCAAGCTCAAGGATGCTGGCGGCGGGGCCTGACCCGCCCATTCGCGCACACCCGTGAACGCCAGCGCCGGGTAGCATCGGATCTTTCCGCTGCCGGATGCCGCCGATGTCGCGCTGTCACCCTTCCCTGCTGACCGCCCTGCTGCTGCCACTGTTGGCCTGCGCGGCCGGAACCACACAGGCCCGCGAGGTCGCTGCACCGGCTGACCACGTACAGGCCGATGGCCCCTATGTGTTCCGCAACGGCGAGCAGTTGCAGGCGAAGTGGATCTGTGCGGACAAGGTCGAGTCGCGCACCCTGCCCATCAGCACGGCGGGGACCGATATCGAAGCACGCTGCGGCTATGAGCACACTGTGCACGTGGCCGCACCCAATGCCGCCGCGGTCGCCGTACTGCCGGCGGTCCCTCGCATCGTCGCGCTGTCCGACATCCACGGCCAGTACGGGCTGCTGGTGCGCCTGCTGCGCGCCAACAAGGTGATCGACGCACAGGACCGCTGGGCGCTGGGCACCGACACCCTGGTCATCGCCGGCGATGTGTTCGACCGCGGCCCACAGGTGACCGAAGCGTTCTGGCTGCTGTACGGCCTGCAGCAGCAGGCGGCGGCCGTCGGTGGCGCGGTGCACTTCGTGCTCGGCAACCACGAAACCATGGTGCTGTACGACGACCTGCGCTATGTCAACCCGAAGTACCTGCGCAGCGCCCAGCTGCTCGGCCGCAGCTACCCGCAGCTGTACGGTCCCGATTCGGTGATCGGCCAGTGGCTGCGTACCCGCCCGGTACTGCTGAAGATCGGTGACACCCTGTTCCTGCACGGCGGCATCTCGCCCGAAGCCGTCCAGCTGGCGCTGGACCCGGCACGCACCAACGCGGCCTACCAGGCCTCGCTGGGCCTGCCCAAGGCCGAGGTGAAGGCCGACCCGGCCACCGCGCCGCTGTATGACGGCAAGACCAGCCCGATCTGGTACCGCGGCTATTTCGATGGCCGCCTCGACACCGCCGGGGTGCAGAGCGTGCTCGACCGCCTGCAGCTCACGCGCATCGTGGTCGGCCACACCTCGATGCCGCACGTCAGCAGCTTCCATGGCGACCGCGTGATCGCCATCGACAGCAGCATCAAGAACGGCGAGAACGGCGAACTGCTGTTCATCGAGCATGGCACGCTCAGCCGTGGCCTGCTGGACGGTTCGCGGGTACCGCTGGCGCAGGGCGAGCCCGGCCTGAAGGACTGAATGGAGGGACAGCGCGACCGCACCCGGCGACGCCGCCGCGCTCCACCTTCACCCGGTTTGCGGCTACCCTCGGCAGCCGAGAGGCCCACCGCGTCCATCCGGTGGGCCTGACCGTGACAGGAGACCCCGCGCATGCGCGTTCTGATTGCTGAAGACGACCCGGACATTGCCTCCGGCCTGTGCGCCTCGCTGCGCCGGCAGGGACACGTGGTCGACCACGTCGACAATGGCGCGCACGCCGACGCCGCGCTGGGCTCGACCCAGTACGCACTGCTGGTGCTGGACCTGGGCCTGCCGCAGCTGGATGGCCGCGACGTGCTGCAGCGCCTGCGCCAGCGCGGTGATGGCCTGGCCGTGCTGGTGGTGACCGCCCGCGACGGCCTGGCCGAACGCGTGCGCGTGCTCGACCTGGGGGCCGACGACTACCTGGTCAAGCCGTTCGCACTGGACGAATTCGAAGCGCGCGTGCGCGCCCAGCTGCGCCGGGTTACCAGCAATGGCAACCCGGACCTGCGCATCGGCCGCCTGCGCATCGACCTGGCCGGGCATCGGGTATGGATCGACGACCAGTCGCTGGAACTGACCGCGCGCGAGTTCGGCCTGCTGTCGGCGCTGGCGGTACGCGCCGAGCGCATCGTGTCGCGCGCGCAACTGGTGGAAGCACTGTGCGACTGGGGCCAGGACCTGACCGACAACGGCCTGGACATCGCCCTCCACCGCCTGCGCCGCAAGCTGCAGCCCGGCGGGATGGGCATCCGCACCGTGCGCGGGCTGGGCTACATGCTGGAAGACGCGCAGGACGACAGCACCCCGTGATCAGTGGACCGCCCAGCCTGCGCCGGCGCCTGCTCGCCTTCCTGGCGCTGCCGATGCTGGGCCTGCTCATCTTCAACACGATCCTGGCCTACTACGTTGCGTTGGACTATTCCAACCGCATCCACGACCGCAACCTGGTCGACGACACGCACTCGTTCGCGCAGATGCTCAGCACCATGCCGGTGACCAGCGACCTGTCTCCGCAAGCGCGCTTCCTCATTGAGTACGACCCCGACGGCCATCGTTATTTCAACGTCGACAGCAGCCGCAAGGGCACCCTCAGCGGCAATGCCGACTTCAGCCCCTACGCGCCCTCGCAGGACTGCACCGGCGTTCACCCTGCGCTGTACGACGGAACCCTCAACGGCCAGCAGGTCCGCATGGCCACGGTCTGCACCCAGGCGATGAACGATCCGCAGGACCAGCTGGCGGTGACCGTGGCCGAGAGCATGGCCGACCGCCGCCAGCGTGCGCGTGAGATCCTGATGATCATCATCCCGCTGATGACCATGCTGGCGCTGGGCACCGCCGCGCTGGTCTGGTTCGGCGTGACCTACGGCCTGCGCATCCTGACCCCGCTGAGGACCCGCCTGGCGCAGCGCCGCGGCGAACTGGCGCCGATCTCCGATGCCGACGTGCCGGAGGAGATCCAGCCGTTGATCAGCACCATCGACGATCTGTTCGCGCGCCAGGCGGAAATGATCACCCTGCAGAACCGCTTCATCGCCGATGCGGCGCACCAGCTGCGTTCGCCATTGGCGGGCATGGCCCTGCACGTGGACCAGGCGCTGGCGCACGGCGACCCGGACACGGTGCGCGAAGCGCTGCAGCATATCCGCCGGCTCAACCAGCGCACCGCGCGGGTCAGCACCCAGCTGCTGGCGCTGAGCCGGGCACAGACCGTGCCGGAAACGGTCGAGGCATTGGATCTGGGCGTTCTGGTACCGCAGTGGGTCGGCATGCGGGTACCGGAAGCGATCCGTGATGGCATCGATCTGGGCTACCGCGGCAGCCCCGATCCGCTGCGTGTACTCGGCAACGGCGCCATGCTGCAGGAGGCGCTGGACAACCTGATCGACAACGCCCTTCGTTATGCCGGCCGCAATGCGACTGTCACGGTGGGCGTGCATGCGCTGGACGACAATGATGTCGAACTGTATGTGGAAGACAACGGTCCCGGCGTGCCCGACGACGTGATGCCACGACTGGGCGAGCGCTTCTTCCGGGCGCCGGGCACCGCTGCCAGCGGCACCGGCCTCGGCCTGGCCATCGCTCATGAGGCAGTGGAGCACTTCGGCGGTCGCCTGAGCTTCCTCAACCGCCCCGGCGGTGGGCTGAAGGTCGCCATCACGCTGCCGCTGCTGAAGGGCCCCTGACCCGGCCCGGGGCGCTGAAAGGCTGGTGAAAATCGCGCTTGCGATCCTGCCATTCCCACTGCCGTCCCGGAGCCGCCAGGTGACCGAATCGCACGACTTCTTCCTCCCCGGTGGCCCGCAGGGCGTGCTGCTGGTCCATGGCCTGACCGGCACCCCGGCGGAAATGCGCATGCTGGGCAAGGGGTTGAACAACGCGGGTTTCACCGTGCACGGTGTGCAGCTGCCCGGCCACTGCGGCACCGTGGATGACCTGCTGGCGACCACCTGGGAACAGTGGTACCAGGGCGTGGAAGATGCGGCGGCCAGCCTGCGCGGCAAGGTCGACCAGCTGTTCGTGGGCGGCCTGTCGATGGGCGCGGTGCTGTCGCTGGCGTTGGCCGCACGACGCCCGGAATGGGTGTCCGGCGTCGGCGTGTATGGCGCCACGTTCCGCTACGACGGCTGGAACATCCCAGCCGTGGCCCGCCTGTCGTTCCTGCTGCCATGGTTCAAGCGCTTCAACATCGGCCGCGACCGCATGTTCATGGAAGAACCGCCGTACGGCCTGCGTGACGAGCGCCTGCGTGCGCAGGTCAGCGCCGCCATGCTCTCCGGCGACAGCGCCGCCGCTGGCCTGCCGGGCAACCCCTGGCACGCACTGGCCGAAATGCGTGCGCTGAGCCACTGGACCCGCCGCCACCTGCACCAGGTCACCGCGCCCTGCCTTGTGATGCACGCCCGCGAGGACGACGTGGCCAGCATCGGCAATGCCGAACTGGTGATGTCGCGGGTCAGCGGCCCGAAGGAACTGGTGGTGCTGGAAGACAGCTACCACATGATCACCATCGACCGCGAACGCCGCGACGTGATCCGCCGCAGCGCACGCTTCTTCACCGAGATCGGCGAACGCAACGGCGTGCTCAAGGCGGTGGCCTGAAATGGGGGCGCTCGCCACGCTGCTGTGGCTGGCCAATGTCGTGCTCGATACCGGTGGCCAGCTTGCTTTCAAGGCCGCGGCCAGCGACCCGCAGGACGGCGAAGGGCTGCAGCGCTGGAAACACATGCTCAGCCGGCCGTGGCTGTGGATCGGCATCGCCTGCTACGTGCTTGAGTTCGTCGCCTGGATCGCGTTCCTGTCGCTGGTGCCGCTGTCCAAGGGCGTGCTGCTGGGCTCGATCAACATCGTCGCGCTGATGATCGCCGGCCGCATTCTGTTCCGCGAAAAACTCACGCCGTTGCGGGTGACCGGCATGCTGCTGGTCACCGCAGGCGTGGCGGTGGTTGGGGC
Organism: Stenotrophomonas sp. YJH_SMC_17; assembly: GCF_059371655.1. NCBI lineage: Bacteria > Pseudomonadati > Pseudomonadota > Gammaproteobacteria > Lysobacterales > Lysobacteraceae > Stenotrophomonas > Stenotrophomonas sp. YJH_SMC_17. The sequence continues at coordinate 674,434 of NZ_JCAFUU010000001.1, forward strand.
CGGCTCATGAGGCGCCTGTATGTGATCGGCTTCCCGCTGCTGATGGCCTTCGACACATTGGCGCAGCTGTGCTTCAAGTACGCCGGTGATGCCGCGTTGCCGGTCGAGGCCAACACCGCATGGCTGCTGCGCGTACTGTCGCAGCCGTGGGTGTACGGCGCCATCCTCGGCTACGTCGGTGCATTCTTCACCTGGATGAGCCTGCTGCGGCATGCGCCGATCGGCCCCGCGTTCGCGGCCTCGCACCTGGAAGTGATCAGCGTGCTGCTGCTGTCGGCCTGGCTGTTGAACGAACCGCTGACCCTGCATCACCTGGTCGGCGCGGTCCTGATCGTGGCCGGCATCGTCTGCCTGGGGCGCGCCGAAGCGGACGATCCGCACAGTCCTGCCGAAAGTACTGCATGAGCGCGTTGCGATGAACCTGTTCGCGCGCGAGCTGCCGCCCACCGCCGGCCTGCCGATGCAGGCCAGCGACTTCCTTCCCGGCGGTGGCGACCTGCGCGCGATCCTGGCCAGCCAGCTCGGCACGCCGCCGCTGCAGTTGACCTGTTCCGGCACGAACGCGCTGCTGATCGCCCTGCGCACCCTGCGCAAGCGCGCACCCAAGCGCGACACCGTGATCCTGCCGGCCTACACCTGCCCGCTGGTGCCAATCGCGGTCCACAGCCTGGGCTTGCGCGTGCAGTTGTGCGATACCCGCCCCGGCCACTTCGACTTCGATCCCGGTCAGCTCAGCCGCCTGGCCGATGCACGCACGCTGGCGATCCTGCCCACCCATCTGGGCGGTCGCATCGCCGATGTCGAGCGGGCCTGCGAGGTTGCACGCGGCGCCGGTGCCTGGGTGATCGAGGATGCCGCGCAGGCGCTCGGCGCACGGGTCGGCAACACCAGTGTCGGCCTGCGCGGCGATATCGGATTCTTCAGTCTGGCCGCCGGCAAGGGCCTGAGCCTGCACGAAGGCGGCCTGCTGGTCAGCCGCGATGACGAGCTGCGTGCCGCGCTGGCCGCACATGCCGCCGAACAGGTGCCCTTCAGCCTGCGCTGGGAACTGCTGCGCAGTGTGCAACTGCTCGGCCTGGCCGCCTGTTATCGGCCATCGCTCCTATCGCTGGTGTACGGAAATCCGCTGCGCGGTGCGTTGCAGCGTGGCGACCTGGAAGAAGCGGTCGGTGACATCTTCCCGCTGGAGATTCCGCAGCACCGGGTCAGCCAGTGGCGGCAGAACATCGGTGCCCATGCCGCGCGGCGGTTGCCTGCCTTCCTGCAGGCAGGTCGCCTGCGTGCATTGCAGCTGCGCGTGCAGCTGGCACAGCTGCCGGCGGTCGAGGTGGTCGACGGAATGCCGGGTACCGGCGGCACCTGGCCGATGCTGATGCTGCTGCTGCCCAGCCAAGAAGCCCGCGATGCCGTGCTGAAAGACCTTTGGCCACGCGGTCTCGGCGCCAGCCGCATGTTCATCCATGCCCTGCCCGACTACGCCTACCTTCGCGGCATCGTGCCGGCCGCCGAAGTGTCCAACGCGCGCGACTTCGCCGCACGCATGCTGACCCTTGGCAACAGCGCCTGGCAAACCCGTGAAGAGACGGCCGAAATACTGCAGGCCCTGGCCCGCGCCTGACCCGCACGCGCAGGCGTGGCCTGCCCTCCGCGCATTCATCCATGCACCTTCCTGAATGCTTTCCCAGCCCGTCAGAAGAGCCTTTCAACAGGAAAGGAACGAGAAAGGCGGCCTGCCTACATTGAGCCTGCCCCGGCATCGTGCCGGACGCTTCTTTCATCGACGGACCTGCCCATGCACTGGAGCATCCTGTGTGACTTCGACGGCACCATCAGCCTCGAAGATGTCATCGACTCGCTGCTGGAGAAGTACGGCCAGCCGGGCTGGCAGGCGCTGGAAGACCAGTGGAAGGCCGGAAAGATCGGCTCGCGCGAATGCATGCAGGGCCAGGTGCGGCTGCTGAAGCTGGACCCGGCCACGCTCGATGCGCACCTGGACCAGGTGCAGATCGATCCCGGCTTCATCGCCTTCGTCGCCCGCGCCGAGCAGCTGGGCCTGCCGCTGCGCATCGTCAGCGATGGCCTGGACTATGCGATCCACCGGATCCTCGCCAACCATGGCCTGTCGCGGCTGCCGGTGGTGGCCAACCACCTGCGCTGGTGCGAAGACCACTGGGAACTGGAATCACCCTACCAGGCCGAAGGCTGCCGCAGCGGTACCTGCAAGTGCACCTGCGCCGCGCAGGCACGCGCCAACGAAGCACCGCGCGTGCTGATGATCGGCGACGGCAGCTCGGATTTCTGCGTGTCCGAAGATGCCGACTTCGTATTCGCCAAGCGCCGCCTGATCACCCATTGCACGAATGCCGGCATCGAGCATGCCGCCATCGATACCTTCCACGATGCAGTCGCGCTGTTGCCGCGCCTGCTCGATGGCAGCCTGCTGCAGCCACGTCGCATCGACGCCAGCCCGCAGCCCGCCGCACTGCCCCTGCTGCTGGCCACCGCCTGAGCACTCCCTTCCAGCCGCGCTCCCCCGTTGCTCCCTTTCGAACGTCCTTCACGGAACCGAACTGCATGAACATTTTTGACAAGAACGCCGACGCAGCTGCCTCCGACGCGCAGCTGCTGGCCGACGAAGCCCGCTACAGCTCCTTCGGCGACACCGTCCACTACGTCGACCCGCCCAAGATTTTCCAGCGCGGCGAAGGCAGCTACATGTTCGACGGTGCGGGCGTGCCCTACCTCGACCTGCAGATGTGGTACTCGGCCTGCAACTTCGGCTACAGCAACAAGCGCCTGAACGATGCACTGAAGGACCAGATCGACACCCTGCCGCAGGTTGCCAGCCAGTACCTGCACCCGACCCGCGTGCAGCTGGCCAAGACCATTGCCGTGGACATGCACGAGAAGTTCGGCCTCGATGGCCGCGTGCACTTCAACGTCGGCGGCGCGCAGGCCATCGAGGATTCGCTGAAGATCGTGCGCAACGCGCGCGGCGGCAAGAGCCTGATGTTCGCCTTTGAAGGTGGCTACCACGGCCGTACCCTCGGTGCCTCGTCGATCACCTCCAGCTACCGCTACCGCCGCCGCTACGGCCACTTCGGCGAGCGTGCGATGTTCATCCCGTTCCCGTATCCCTTCCGTCGCCCGAAGGGCATGACCCCGGACGAGTATTCCGACCACTGCGTGTGGCAGTTCGAGCGCCTGTTCGAAAGCGAGTACAACGGCGTGTGGGATCCCAAGGTCGGCCAGGCCGAGTACGCCGCGTTCTACGTCGAGCCGATCCAGGGCACCGGCGGCTACGTCATTCCGCCGCGCAACTTCTTCACCGGCCTCAAGCGCGTGCTGGACAAGTACGGCATCCTGATGGTCGTCGATGAAATCCAGATGGGCTTCTGGCGCACCGGCAAGCTGTGGTCGATCGAGCACTTCGGTGTCACCCCGGACGTGCTGGTGTTCGGCAAGGCGCTGACCAACGGCCTGAACCCGCTGTCGGGCCTGTGGGCACGCGAAGAGCTGATCAACCCCACCGTGTTCCCGCCGGGCTCCACCCATTCCACCTTCAACTCCAACCCGCTGGGCACCCGCCTGGGCCTGGAAGTGCTGAAGCTGGGCAAGGAAATGGACTACGAGCGCACCGTGCCGGAGAAGGGCGCGTACTTCCTCGACGGCCTGCGTGGCCTGCAGAAGCGCCACCCGGAAATCGGCGACGTCGACGGCCTGGGCCTGGCCCTGCGCGCGGAAATCTGCCAGGCCGACGGCTACACCCCCAACAAGGAAATGCTGGACCGCATGGTCGACATCGGCCTGGCCGGTGACCTGCTGCATGACGGCAAGCGCATGGGCCTCGTGCTGGACGTGGGCGGCTGGTACAAGAACGTGATCACCTTCGCGCCGTCGCTGGACATCAGCTACGAAGAGATCGACCTGGCGATCACCCTGCTTGACCAGGCGCTGACCAAGGCCAAGGGCTGAGGTCGAATGCGCTGCCGGTTCCCGTGCCGATGGAAATGACGCCACGTGCATCCAGCACCGCGCTGGAACCGGCTGCGCTGCTGGAAGGCTTCCTGGTCCACCCGCCGCTCGGTTTCGAGGCAGGTCGCCTTCCCAGCGGCCTGCCGACCTTCCGTGCACCGCTCGACCTGACCACCACGATGGACGACGAACTGCGCGGCAGGCTGCTCGGCCTGCCGCTGTCGCGCCTGTGGCGGCCGTGGATCACCTGGAAGACGCGCTTCGTCGGTGCGACCAGCACCGAGTACACCCCGCTGCCGGCACACGTCGCGCCGGAGGCGCTGGCCGAGGACGTGACGCGTCACGCGATCGGCGATACCCGGCTGCTGGTGGTGAAGGATCTGGCCATCGATTCACCGTTGCTGGACGACGCGGCCAATGCGCACAGCGCTGCCTTCCTGCAGGCATTGCTGGCGCGCGGCTTCGTTGAACTGGAAGGCATGCCCCTGGCCTGGGTGGCGATCGATTTCGACTCGATCGACGGCTATCTCGGCCGCCTGTCGTCCTCGCGCCGCAAGAACATCCGGCGCAAGCTGCGCTCGCGCGATGAGCTGCAGATCGACTGCATCGCCACCGGTGATCCGGCCCTGGCCGACCCGCAGCTGCAGGCCGAGCTGTATGCGCTGTACCTGGGCGTGTATGCGCAGAGCGCGGTGCATTTCGACCAGCTCGACCTGCCCTACTTCCAGCACCTGCTGGCCGACAGCCTGGGCCAGGGACGCATGTTCCTGTACCGCCACCAGGGCCAGCTGATCGGCTGGAACCTGTGCTACGTGCATGCCGGCAAGCTCGTGGACAAGTACATCGGCCTGGCCTACCCGCAGTCGCGCGAGCACAACCTGTACGCCGTCAGCTGGATGCACAACCTCGAGTACGCCTTGCAGCACGGCCTGAGCCACTATGTGGCCGGCTGGACCGACTCGCGCATCAAGGCCGAGCTGGGCGCCCGCTTCACCTCCACCCGGCATGCGATCCACGCACGTTCCCCGCTGCTGCGTGCCGCCCTGCGCCGGCTGGCCCCCTACCTGCAGGGCGAACCTGATGGAGGCGGCTGAGCGATGCTGGTGCGTTCCCCGCTGATCCTCGACCTGGACGGTGGCGTGCTGCCACTGCCGCAGGCACAGACCCTGGCACTGCCGCAGTGGCACGACCCGCTGCGCTTCGCCTGCAGCAACGCCACCCTGGATCGCTTCGGCGCTGAAGTCCTGGCATCGCTGCCTGCGCAACACGGCACGGTGATGCTCGGCAGCGGCGACTTCCACCATCTCAGCCTGCCGCTGCTGCGCCGCATGCGCGGGCAAGCCCCGTTCCAGCTGGTGGTGCTGGACAACCATCCGGACAACATGCGTTTTCCGTTCGGCATGCACTGCGGTTCGTGGGTGAACGCCGCCAGCAAGCTGCCGCAGATCTCGCACATCCATGTCCTCGGCATCACCTCCAGCGACATCGGCCTCGGCCATGCCTGGGAGAACCACTGGCGCCCGCTGCTGGGTGGCCGCCTGACGTACTGGTGCATGGACGTGGATGTCGGCTGGGGCCATCGCCTCGGCATGGGCCACGCGTTCCGCCGCTTCGAGCACCCTGAAGCGCTGGTGGCCGCGTTCGCTGCCGAACAGGCCAAGTCGCCACAACCCACCTACCTGTCCATCGACAAGGACGTGTTTGCCGAGGACGTGGCGCGCAGCAACTGGGACCAGGGCCGGTTCCAGCTGGAGGACGCGCTGGTGGTGATCGAGGCACTGCGCGCCGGCGGCCTGGTCGGCAGTGACATCACCGGCGAAGTGTCGCTGGCCAACTACCAGAGCCGCTTCAAGCGCTGGCTGTCGTCGCTGGATGGCCAGCCGGACATCAGCGCCAATGATCTTCCTGCCTGGCAGGCCCGGCACCAGCAGGTGAACCGCGAACTGCTTGCGGCGATGGCTTCGGTGCCGATTGCCGGTTGACCGCTGGCCGGCAATGCCAACCGAGGTTGGCAACCACCAGAGCCGGGTAGAGCCGAGCCCCCGCTCGGCTGGCGCCTTCTGTAGAGTCGAGCCATGCTCGACTGAGGGGACCGCGAACAGCAGCCGAGCATGGCTCGGCTCTACACTGGGCTCCCACCCCGGAGCCACCGCCATGCCCCAGACCGTCATCCCGCAACTGCGCATGCGCCACGCCGACACCACCCTCCCCTTCTACGTGCAGGGGCTGGGCTTCGTGGTCGACTGGGAACACCGCTTCGAACCCGGCTTGCCGCTGTTCGCCCAGCTCACCCGCGATGGCCAGACGATCTTCCTCACCGAGCACAACGGCGACTGTGAGGTGGGCGGCGCGGTGTACTTCATCGTCGAGGATGTCGACGCCCTGCACCGTGCCTTCAGCGCCGCAAACGTGCCGATCGAACAGCCGCCGCATGACACCGAGTGGGGCAGCCGCGAGATGCTGCTGCGCGACCCCGACGGCAACCGGCTGCGCTTTGCCACCCACGTGGACTGAACGACACCGGCTTGAGAGGAATATACGAAACATATACGCTTCGTATAACAATTCCTCGAGGCTCCCCCATGGGCATCGTCAACATCGATGACACCCTGCACGACCAGCTGCGCCGTGCCTGCACTGTCTCCAGCCGCTCGATCAACGCCCAGGCCAACTTCTGGATCCGGGTCGGCATGCTGTGCGAGATGAACCCCACGCTGAGCTTCCAGGACATCGTCGCCAGCGAACTGCGCGCGGCCGGGGTACAACCGCAGGCGCTGGCGCCCGGGCGGGCCTGACATGGCGATGATCAAGCAGCCGCACGAGATCGCGCTGATGGCCGAATCCGGGCGCCTGCTGGCACAGGTATTCGCTGCGCTCGACCAGCTGCCGCTTCAGGGCCGCAGCACGATGCAGATCAACGACTTCGTCGAGCGAATGATCGTCGACGAGCTGCAGGCGCGGCCGGCCAGCAAGGGCCAGTACGGCTTCCCGTACGTGCTCAACACCTCGATCGACAACGTCATCTGCCACGGGGTGCCCAGCACCACCGACGTGCTGCGCAACGGCCAGATCGTCAACCTCGACATCACCCTGGAAAAGAACGGCTACATCGCTGATTCCAGTACCACCTACCTGGTGGGCGAGGTCGACTACGCCGCGCGCCGGCTGGTGCAGACCGCCTACCAGGCGATGTGGAAAGGCATCGCCACAGTGCGCCCCGGCGCGCGCCTGGGCGACATCGGCCACGCCATCGCCCGCCACGCGCGCATCCACGGCTACAGCGTGGTGAAGGAATACTGCGGGCACGGCATCGGCCAGGAGATGCACGAGGAACCGCAGATCCTGCACCACGGCCACCCCAATACCGGCATGGTGCTGGAGGAAGGCATGGTGTTCACCATCGAGCCGATGCTCAACCAGGGCAAGCCGGCCATCCGCCAGCAGCCGGACGCATGGCCGGTCTACACCCGCGACGGCAAGCTGTCGGCGCAGTTCGAACATACCGTCGCGGTCACCCGCAACGGCGTGCGCGTGCTGACCCTGCGTCCGGGGGAAACGCCGTTGTGCGCGGTGGAAACGGCCTAGAGCGGGCGCAACAGCAGCAGGGTGGCGAGGCAGAACATGAAGATCGCCACGCCAGCGTCCAGCACCCGCCACGCAGCCGGCCTGCGGAACACCGGCTGCAGCAGCCGCGCGCCATAGCCCAGCGCACAGAACCAGATCACGCTGGCTGCGCAGGCGCCGGCAGCAAACGCCCAGCGCAGATCGCCCGGATAGCGCGTGGACAGGCTGCCCAGCAGCACCACGGTATCCAGGTAGACGTGCGGATTGAGCAGGGTGAACGCCAGGCAGGTCAGCAGCACCTGCCGTCGATTGCCACCCTCCACCTCGCCCGCTGCCAGCGCACTGCCACCGCGCCACGCGCGCAGCCCGGCCTGCAGGCCATACCAGAGCAGGAACGCTGCACCACCGAAGCGCAGCACCTGCAGCAGCAACGGCCACTGCAGCACCAGCGCGCCCATGCCGCCCACGCCCGCCAGGATCAGCGCGATGTCGGCGCCGGCGCAGGCGGCCACCACCGTTCCCACATGACGTTGCTGCAGGCCCTGGCGCAGCACGAAGGCATTCTGTGCGCCGATGGCGATGATCAGGCCGGCGCCCGCGAACAGGCCGGCGACGGTAGCGGCGATCCACATCAGGACAGGCCAGTCAGCAAAGGGACGCGCAGGGTGCGGCCACCGGACGATTAAGACAATCTGGTTTTTCTTTATCCTGTGCAGAAAAACTGAAGAGGCCCCGCATGGACCTGGTACATCCACAACTGGCCGCGTTCGCTGCCGTGCTGGAGGAAGGCAGCTTCGAGGCCGCCGCACGCCGCCTGTCGATCAGCCCGTCGGCGCTGTCGCAGCGGATCAAGGCACTGGAGGACCGGCTCGGGCAGGTGCTGCTGGTACGCCAGGCGCCGTGCCGCCCTACCGCCGCCGGTGAGGCGCTGCTGCGTCGGGTACGGCCGATGCAGGCGCTCGAAGTCGAGGCATTGGCCGAGCTGCTGCCCGAACGTGGCCGTGACGCCGTGCGTACGCCGATCCCGCTGGCGGTCAATGATGATTCGCTCGATACGTGGTTCGTGCCGGCCATCGCCGACCTGCACCAGCGCCATGGCTACCTGTTCGACCTGCGCATGGATGACCAGGATCACACCCTGCAGCTGCTGCGCGATGGCAGCGTGCTGGGTGCGGTCACCGCCGAAAGCCAACCGGTGAAGGGCTGCAACGTGCATCCGCTGGGTGCCATGCGCTACCACGCCATCGCCTCACCGGGCTTCGCCCGCCAGTACTTCAGCGACGGCATGCAGGCCACGGCACTGGCACGCGCGCCGATGCTGGTGTTCAACCGCAAAGATGAACTGCAGTGGCGCTTCGTACGACGCCTGACCCGCGCACGCCTGCAGCCGCCGCTACACTACCTGCCCTCTTCCACCGGTTTCGTCGAAGCCGCCGCGTGCGGACTCGGCTGGGGCATGGCCCCGGAAACGCTGGCCGCACCCGCGGTGCGCGCCGGCCGCGTGGTGGTACTGGAACCCCGTCGCTGGCTCGATGTGCCGCTGTACTGGCAGCATGCCGCGGTGCGCTCAAGTACGCTGCAGCACATCACCCAGGCGCTGCGCACTGCGGCCAGCGGCACCCTTCGTTGAGGACAATCCGATGACCGCAGACCCGGGCTTCACGCCGCGCGCACTACCGTTTGCGCACTTCTTTACCACTGGGACGGCATGGGCGTGATCGGCCGACGTACAAGGATGCACCGCGCGAAGCCCGCGCTGGCGTTGGCGCTGGCGACCTGCCTGCCATTCGCTGCGTCCGCGCAGAACAGCACCGACGCACCTGCATTGGACTGGGAACAGGCGCGGCAACGCCTGGAGCAGGTCTCCGATGCACTGGCGGCCGCTGACGCAGCGGTACGCAACAAGCAGGACCTGCAGGACGCCACCCGCCTGCTGCGCCTGCCGGAGATCACCGGCGAAGTGCGCCGCCTGCAGTTCCAGAAGACCCTCACCCTGCCACTGGGCTCGCTGGCCCCCGTGGCTGAAGCCTTCGGCATCGATTCGCCGCTGTCGTTCACCGAGCGCGACTGGAGAACGCGCCCGGTGGTGACGGCTGTGCTCCCCCTGTACACGGGCGGCGTGATTCCGGCCGCACAACGTGCCGCCAGTGCCGCCCACGAACAGGCCAGTGCCGAACGCGAAGCACAGCGCCAATCGCTGACCGTGCAACTGGCCCAGGCCTACTTTGGCCAGCGCCTGGCCGAGCAGGCAGTGGACGTACGCCGCGACGTGCGCGATGGCCTCAACCAACATCTGTCCGATGCGGAAAAGCTGGAACGCGAGGGCTTCGCCACCCGTGCCCAGCGCCTGCAGGCCACCGTGGCCCGTGACAAGGCCGAGCGCGAGTACCAGAAGACGGTGAACGACTTGGCCACGCTGAAGGCCGCGCTGTCCACGCTGCTGCGCAGTGGCGGCGAGGTGCAGCCCGTATCGCCGTTGTTCGTGCAGCGCGTGCCACTGGAACCGGTGGCCAGCTTCGAGCGCACCGCGCAGGCGCGCCAGCCACAGATCGCACGCCTGCGGGCGATGGTGGCACAGGCCGAACAGGGCGTGCGCGTGCAGCAGGCCAAACTGAAACCGCAGATCTTCGCCTTCGGCCAGTACGACTTCCGCCGCCGCGACGAAATGCTGACCGACCCGGACTGGGCATTCGGCATCGGCCTGAAGTACACCTTCCTGTCGCCAAACTCGCGGCCGGCGCAGATCAGCGCTGCGCGCGCGCAGCAGGAGCAGGCCGAAGCCGGCCTGCGCGAGGCCGAGAACCAGGTCGCGCTGGGCGTGCGCAAGGCCTGGAACGAACTGGAAACCGCCCGGCAGCAGTTCGTACTGCTCGACAGCAGCATGGCCCAGGCACAGGAAAACCTGCGCCTGCAGGAGCTGGCGTTCCGCGAAGGCCAGGCGACGTCACTGGATGTGATCGACGCGCGGCTCGGCCTGGGTGGCGCCCGTGTCGAGCGCGCGCAGGCCGCCTACCAATACGATATTGCGCTGGCGCAGTTGCTGGAGGTCAGTGGACAGATGGACCGTTTTGAAGAATACCGGCGCCGTGCGGACGAGGTGATCGACCATGAGTGATGTGCTGCACGACGAAGCGAAAACGCCCCCCGGCAAACGCCGCCTGGGTCCGATCCTGATAGTGGTGCTGCTGGTCGTGGTGGTGCTGGGCCTATGGCTGGCCTGGCGCAGCCCCGCCGACCAGATCCAGGGCATGGCCGATGCGGACACGATCAACGTGGCCGCCAAGATCACCGCGCGCGTGGCCGAACTGAAGGTGCGCGAGGGGGACCGCGTGCAGCCCGGGCAGGTGCTGTTCCTGCTCGACAGCCCCGAAGTGGCCGCCAAGGAACAGCAGGCGCATGGCGCACTGGCGGCCGCGCAGGCGGTGGCCGACAAGGCCGACGAGGGCGCGCGCAGCGAGGACATCCGCGCCACCGAAGCGAACTGGAAGCGCGCCGAAGCCGGTGCGACGCTGGCCGAGGCCACCTACCAGCGCGTGCAGAACCTGTTCAACGAAGGGGTGATGACCCGGCAGAAGCGCGATGAAGCGCATGCCCAGGCCACCAGCTCGCGCGAACTGGCGCGTGCCGCCCGCGCGCAGTACGACATGGCATTGGCAGGCGCCCGCGAGCAGGACAAGCGCGCCGCTCAGGGCCAGGTGCAGCAGGCAAAGGGCGCCGTGGCCGAGGTCAACGCCGCGCGTGCCGAAGTGGAAGGGCGCGCGCCGGTAGCGGGCGAGATCAACAAGCGCATGGCTGACCCGGGTGAACTGGTGCCGGCCGGCTACCCGGTGTTCACCCTGGTCGACATCGATCGCATGTGGGTGGCGATGAACCTGCGCGAATCGCAGATGCAGGGCCTGAAGGTCGGCAGCAAGCTGAAGGGCAGCGTGCCAGCCCTCGGCCTGGACGGCGAATTCGAGGTCTATTTCATCAACCCGGCCGGCGACTACGCGACCTGGCGTACCACCCGCCAGTCGTCCGGCTACGACGTCCGCAGCTTCGAGGTGCGGGTGCGCCCGGTACGCCGCATCGAGGGCTTCCGCCCCGGCATGAGCGTGCTGTTCGCATGGCCCCAGCACTGAGCCCGGATACTGGCGGTTTCGGCGCCTCGTGGCGGCGCGAACTGCAGGCGCTGCGCGGCAACCGCGCCGACCTGATGCTGGTGACCCTGCTGCCGCTGCTGATGCTGGCGGTGATGGCGTGGATGTTCACCCCGTCGGTGATGCGCGATATCCCCATTGCTGTGGTCGACCTGGACCACAGCAGTGACAGCCGCCTGCTGCTGCGCATGCTCGATGCCAGCCCCGGCGTGCGCATCGCCAGCCAGCCTGCGGACATGGAAGAGGCACGTTCGCAGCTGCGCCGCCTGGATGTATTCGCCATCGTGCTGGTGCCGCGCGACGTCACCCGCCAGGCGCTGCGCGGCCGCCAGGGCACGGTGTTCGCCTATTACAACGCCACCTACATGACCACCGGCCAGTCGGCGGCACGCGATATCGGCGATGCGGTCGCGGCCTGGAACGCGCGCCTGCTGCGCGAACGCATCGGCCTGCAGGTCGGCCCGGGCAAGCTGCGCGCGGCGCCGATCGCAGTGCAGTCGGACATCCTCTACAACCCGGCGCGCAGCTACGAATTGTTCCTGCTGCCGCTGATCTTCCCGGCGGTGCTGTCGCTGGTACTGGCACTGGCCGCGGCTGGCAGCCTCGGCCGCGAGATCCGCGACGGCACCCTGCCCGCCTGGCTGGGCCGCACGCCGTGGGCTGCGATTGCCGGCAAGGTCGCGCCGTACATCCTGCTGTTCTCGCTGTATGGCGCGCTGGGTCTGGGCTACCTCGCCTGGCTGCGCGGTGATGGCGTGGCCGGCAGCGTACTTCTGCTGCTGCTCGCGCAGCCGTTGTTCTACCTGGCCACCGCCGCCTACGCGCTGTTCTTCGTTGGCGTCACCCGCGACATGGGCACCGCACTGTCCGCGGTGGGCCTCAGCATCGGCACCGCACTGGCGTTCTCCAGCGCCACATTCCCGGTGCTGGACGGGCCGTTGTTCACCCGTGTCTGGCACCAGCTGCTGCCGCTCAGCGCCTATATCAAGCTGCAGACCCAGCAGCAGTTCATCGGCTCGCCGCTGCTGGTCTCGCTGTGGCCACTGGCCACGCTGCTGCTGATGGCAGTGGTGGCTGGCGGCATCGGCGGCCTGCGCCTGATCGCCTTCGCGCGTACCCCAGAAGCCGCACAGCCGGCGGGGGGCGACGCATGAGCGCACTGTGGCGCAGCCTCCGGCAGACCCTGATGGCGGTCCTGTGCGACCGCTACGCGATCGTGGTGATGGTCGGCGCGGTGATCCTGTACTCGTTCTTCTACCCCGCCGCGTACCGCCACCAGGTAGCCGGCAACCTGCCGGTGCTGGTGGTGGACGAAGACCACAGCGCCACCAGCCGCGAACTGCTGCGCAAGCTCGATGCACTGCGGGTCGCACGCGTGGTCGGGCAACCAGCGGACACCGACAGCGCGCGCCAGCAGCTGGAAGCCGGCCATGCCGAGGGCGTCGTGCTGATTCCGGCCAACCTGGAGCGCGACATCCTGCGCGGGCACCCGGCCAAGCTGGTACTGCTCGGCAACGGCGCCTACCTGGGCCGCGCCAGCTGGGTGCTGGGCAGCGTGGCCGACGCGCTGGGCGCGTTCGGACGTGACGCGGTGGTCGGCCAGGCCGCCTTCATGGGCGCGCCGCAGGCGCCGCCCGTCACCCTGGTGCAGCGCCCGCTGTACAACACCCAGGAATGCTATGGCAGCGCCATCGTGCCCGGCGTGGCCGAGCTGATCGTTCACCAGACCCTGTTGATGGGCATCGGCGTGCTGCTCGGTGGCCGCCGGCTCGCGCTGGGCCGGCGCCTGCGCTTTGACCCGCCAACGCTGGCGGGCATGGCATTGGGCTTCAGCCTGATCGGCCTGTTCGGTCTGTTCTACTACGCCGGCTTCACCGCGTGGGTGCAGGACTATCCGCGCGGCGGCAATCCACTGGGCCAGTTGTTGGGCGGCACGCTGTTCATCGCCGCCACGGTGGCGTTCGGCCTGTTCGTCGGCAGCTTCTTCCGCACCCGCGAACGCGCCTTCCAGTACATCATCGCCACCTCGATCCCACTGTTCTTCCTGGCCAACCTGTCGTGGCCGGCGGTGATGACGCCGCAACCGCTGGTCTGGCTGGCGCAGCTGCTGCCGACCACCTCGGGCATCAACCTGATGGTGCGCCTGAACCAGATGGACGCCCGCCTGGCTGAAGTCGGCCACGAACTGATCACCCTCACTGTCCTGCTGCTGCTCTACGGCACCCTCGCCGCCTGGCGCCTCCTCGAAAAAAAGGGGACGAAGGGGATTGAGTCGTAAACGGCACGGTTGGGGGTTGCGGCTCAATCCCCTCCGCGCCCTTTTCAGGGGTCGGGCGCGTACCAGAACGGGATGCGGTACTCGCGGCGTCGCTCCGGGCCGCGTTCGCCCCCTTCGGCATTCCAGACCAGGCTCAGGTCATGGCGACCGGGTGCCAGCGTCGCCATGGGCAGATAGCCCACCAGTCCACGCATGTCGAGATCGCGGCGCTCCATCGGCATGAAGTCGTGCAGGTCAACCGGCGTGCCATCCAACTGCACCTGCCACAACCGGGACAGGCACTCCACCGCTGCGCTGGCAGCCTTTGCGCCAGTCGCTTCATTGTGTGCGGCGGGCAAGGCGGTGCAGTGCTGGCGCGCCAGCGGGTTGTCGCGCTGGGGGCGGTGTGGAATGAACACACGCAGGCGTGAACCACTGATAGTGTCCGACGGGATCATCGGGTACGGCAGCAGCTGATCGTGCGCCGAACGCATCGATTCGTAATGCGCGCTCAACATGCCGTGTTCGACGGCCTCGTCGGTCATCACCTGGTAGCGGTTGAACAGCGAGAACTTCACTGAACCCAGCACCTGCACCCCGCCCAGCACCATGGCCACCATCACCGCCAGCAGATAGACCGCCATGAACGAACGCGAGCGCAGGTTGCTCTGCAGGGTCAACTGCATGGTCTGCATCAGGCGCAGCAGGGGAATCCGTTGCAGGCCCGCCAGGAAGCGCTGCAGCCACCGCTGCAGGCCGTCACAGGGCCGGTCGCGCCGCTGCCGGCGCGCAATGACACGCTCCAGCAGTGCAGGAACCAGTGCGAGTACAAGCAGGCTGGCCAGCACGGTACCGACCACGATCATGGCCACACGATCGGAACCGCCGGCAAGCGCACTGATCGCCATCGCCGCGCACAACGTCAGCACGGCCACCACCAGAGTACCGGCCAGCGTCTGTACCGCCAGCAGCGTGGTGGAGAAGAGCATGGTGGCCAAACGATCAGCGCGTTCGATGCTGCCGTCCAGGCCACCGTCGCGCGCCTTGAGGAAAGCGCGCGATACCGGGCCCATCTGCGGCAGCCGTTCCCAGTCGATGCCCTTGGGAAAGTGCGATTTCAGCCCGATCAGGCCTATCCAGTACCCGCGCACGGTCAGATGCGCGATCAGCGCTACCGCCAGCACGTAACACATGCCCACGCTGATGCTGAAACCAAACCACAGCACCTGGAAGTACATGCCTTCCGTGTGCAGGCTGCTGCGCGCCCACGCATCGAACAGGTAGCCAGGCACCGCCAACAGGGCGAACGCCAGCAGGCCGGAAATGAACAGTTCCAACTCATCGGTACGCTCGCGCAGCCGACCGAAGCGCGTGCTCGCCTCGGGTCCGGGCTCGCGGTCGGCAACCGGAACGTGCGACTCTGCGACGGGCAATTCGTTCACAGGGCATTCATCCTTGGAGGTCGGCGCAGTATAGGCGCGACACACCGGCCGGCGATACGGGGCCCCACAACGAGGAACGCCGGCACGAGGCCGGCGTTCCGAGATACTGCGTTGCGGAAGGGGGACTACGCAGTTGGCACCATCGGTCAGCGGTAAACGCGCTCGCAGCGGCGCTCGACCACGCGGTCGCCGTTCTTCTGCTGGCTGTTGCCCTGGATCTGGCGGCCGGCAGCGCCGCCCGCTACGGCACCGGCCACGGTGGCCAGCTTCTTGCCGTTGCCACCGCCCACCTGGTTGCCCAGCAGGCCACCAATGACGGCGCCAGTGGCGGTACCGGCGATGCGGTTGGGATCGCGCGAATTACGCTGTACTTCCACGTTCTTGCAGACCACGCGGCTGCCGTCATTGAACTTGCGTCCTTCGTCGCGCGGCCCGTAGGTCTGCGCACCGGCAACAGAGGTTGCCGCCAGCAGGGTGCCCAGCACAAGCAGTCGGGTCGAGGTCTTCATGGCCATCTCCTGAGGTCCGGTATGGCGCCAGTGTCCTCCCGCGGTTGGCAACCGGAAGTGAAATACGCGTGCCGGGCGCCTCAATGGCCATCGCGCGTTCAGGAAAAATCGCGCCCATCGCGACCAGCCATCGCGATGGGCGCCGTCTCCCTGCCGGCATGCTCACCTGTTAGAACTCTTCCCACCCACCTGCATTGGCGGCCAGCGTCGGCTCGATGCGCGGTGACAGCACCGCCGGACGCCTCACCGCGGTGACCGACGCCGCGACTGCCGCAAGCGCCCGCGGAACCGACGCGGCCGCCGCGGCCGCGCCGGTGCGGAACACCGACACCGCTTCGGTCAACAGGTTGGCCTGCTCTTCCATGGAACGGGCCGCGGCACTCGCCTCTTCCACCAGTGCGGCGTTCTGCTGGGTGGTCTCGTCCATCTGCACGACCGCCTGGTTGACCTGCTCGATGCCGGAACTCTGTTCCTGCGAGGCTGCGGAGATGTCGGCCATGATGTCGGTCACGCGCTGCACCGAGGCGACGATCTCGCCCATGGTCGTGCCTGCCTGGCGGACCAGCGCCGAGCCATCGGCCACCTTGCCGACCGAATCCTCGATCAGGCCCTTGATCTCCTTGGCCGCGCCTGCCGAACGCTGCGCCAGCGTGCGCACTTCGCTGGCCACCACCGCAAAGCCCCTGCCCTGCTCGCCGGCACGCGCGGCTTCCACTGCGGCATTCAACGCCAGGATGTTGGTCTGGAAGGCGATACCGTCGATGACCGAGATGATCTCGGCAATCTTCCTCGACGACGCTTCGATCGCCGACATGGTGGTCACCACCTGCCCGACCACCTCACCGCCGTGCGATGCAACGCCATGCGCGCCGATGGCGAGCTGGTTGGCCTGCCGGGCGTGCTCCGCGTTCTGCTTCACCGTGGACGTCAGCTCCTCCATCGATGCGGCCGTTTCTTCAAGGTTGGCCGCCTGCTGCTCGGTGCGCCGGGACAGATCAGTGTTGCCCGACGCGATCTCGCCTGCCGCCAGAGTGATGCTGGAGGCACTGGCCTGGATACGACCCACGATCTGCTTGAGCTGATCGACCGTGGCGTTGCAGTCATCGCGCATGCGGGCGAAGACCCCGTGGAAGTCACCCTGCATGCGTACGGTCAGGTCACCGCGCGAGATCGCCTGCAACAGGGTCGATACCTGTACCAGATTCTCGTCGGTGGTCTGCATCAACCGGTTGAGCCCGGCCACCATGTCGCGGAAATCGTAGGCGAAGCGATCTTCGTCACCGCGCAGGCTGAAGTCCCCTGCGGCGGCCGCGGTCGCCAGCCGGCGGATCTCGCTGTTGATCGCCGCCAGGCTGGCCTTGGTCTCGTCCATCGCCTGGGTGATCGCCGCCTTCTCACCCGGCAGCGGGTCCATGTCCACCGACAGGTCGCCGCGCGCATAGTGCTTCATCACCTCGATCAGGCGATTCTGCACCTGCACATGCGAGCCAACCAGCGCATTGGTGTCATGCACCATGCGGCCGTAGTCCCCCGGGAAGGCGCTCTCGTCCATGCGGTAGCTGAGGCTGCCGGCATCGTGCTGGCGGGCCAGTTCGCCCTGTGCCGCCATCACCGACTGCAACTGTGCCTGCATGCGCTGCATCGATCGGAGCAACTGGGTGACCTCATCGTTGCCCGACGCGTCGATGCTGCTGTCCAGGCGCCCACCGGCAATACCATCGGCCAGCTTCACCGCCCCTGCCAGCGGACGGGTCAGGCTGCGGGTGATCGCCCATGCCGCCAGCGAGCCGAGCAGAAGACTCATCACACCGAACACGATCGACAACGTGCCGGTCCACGATTCGGTCGAGCGGTATTCCTCGCGGCTGCGCGCGGTCAGTGCCTCCTGATGCCGCAGCAGGGTCGAGATTGCCTCGTTCCAGGCCGTCGCCAGACCATGTTCGGCCAGCAGTTCCTTGGCCGCGCCGTCGAAATCGCCGGCCTTCATGCGCTCATGCAGGTGCTCGGTGGAAGCGTCGGTGGCCTTGCGCGCCGCCTCGATCTTCGCCACCAGGGTATCGCCGGTGGCATCGCGTGGAATCTTGATGTACTTGGCCCAGATACGATCGTAGGTCTGGGACAGCTCCTGCGCCTTCTGATAATCCTTGTCGAAATCCTCGCCGCGCTTGATCACCATCAGCCGGCGATGCATCAGCACCGCGTTGTTGGTATCCACCATGTCGTTCAACAGCCGCATCTTCACCATGTTGACGTCCACCACTTTCTCGAACTGGGCGGACTTCAGGTGGTTTCCATACAGCACGAGGCCAACGATGGCCACGATGAACAGCAGCAGCAGACCGAACCCGGCACCCAGCCGGGATCCCACTCGGAGGTTGCGTAAGGCGAGCATCTCAATTCCCTTGATCGTGGCCGTACGATCGGTGGCGGCTCGACCGGAAGAATCTTTAAGAGCTTTTCCGCATATACCTTCGTGAATATCTTCAACTGTGCGGGAAAGCGTGAAAAATACCCCTCAACCCGAATTCATGTTCAAGATTATTATCTTTCACTTCGCACGCCAGGAATTCTTTCATGCCCCTTACCCTGCAGATTGAAGGCGACGCGATCCAGGACATCGACAGCCTCTATGCCGAACTCAACCGCGTGTTCATGGCCTGCGAGGACTGGCAGCTCGGGCCGAGCCTGGATGCCCTGGACGATCTGTTGCATGGCGGTTATGGCGCGTTGGCTGGCCACGATCAGGCCACCCTCGTCTGGCGCGACATCGCACACAGCCGCGCAGCCTTGGGCGTGGATGCCACCCGCCGCTGGCTGCAGGCAAAACTCGACGGGCCGGGTCACTTCAATGCGCAGGCCATCACCCACCAGCTGGAGGCCCTGCAACGGGGCGATGGCCAGACCTACTTCGAGATCGTCATGGAGATATTCGCCAGCCATCGGCAGATCACGCTCATCCCGGCCTGATTGCGTGCCCCGCACGTACCTCGCTCATCATCGGCAGCGGCGTCCCCCAGCCCCAGCAGTTACCATGGACGGCCCTGTACCTGCTCCGCCGTCGCCGCCTTCCGGCGCGACCGGATGCCCTGATCCACGAGTCCCATGTCCAAAGACAAGTCCGCCGAACACACCCCGCTGATGAAGCAGTTCTTCGCAGCCAAGTCCGACTATCCGGACCTGCTGCTGTTCTTCCGCATGGGCGACTTCTACGAGCTGTTCTACGACGACGCCCGCAAGGCCGCACGCCTGCTCGACATCACCCTGACCCAGCGCGGCAGCTCCGGCGGCGCGCCGATCCCGATGGCGGGCGTGCCGGTGCATGCCTACGAAGGCTACCTGGCGCGGCTGGTGGCGCTGGGCGAATCGGTGGCCATCTGTGAACAGATCGGTGACCCGGCGCTGGCCAAGGGCCTGGTCGAGCGCAAGGTCGTGCGCATCGTCACCCCTGGCACGGTCACTGACGAGGCGCTGCTGGACGAGCGCCGCGACACCCTGCTGATGGCCCTGTCGCGCAGCAAGCAGGGCTACGGCCTGGCCTGGGCCGACCTGGCCGGTGGCCGCTTCCTGGTCAACGAAGTGGAAACCGACGACGCGCTGGAAGCCGAACTGGCCCGCCTGGAACCCGCCGAGCTGCTGGTACCCGACGAGGAGAACTGGCCGGAGTTCCTGCGCCAGCGCACCGGCGTGCGCCGGCGTGCACCGTGGCTGTTCGATGCGGACAGCGGCCGCCGCCAGCTGCTGGCCTTCTTCAAGCTGCATGACCTCAGCGGTTTCGGCATCGACGACAAGCCGCGCGCCACCGCCGCGGCCGGCGCCCTGCTCGGCTATGTCGAGGAAACCCAGAAGCAGCGCCTGCCGCACCTGACCTCGATCGCGATGGAAACTGCAGGCGAGGCGATCGCGATGAACGCCGCCACCCGCCGCCATCTGGAACTGGACACGCGTGTTGACGGCGATACCCGCAATACCCTGCTGGGCGTGCTCGACAGCACGGTGACGCCGATGGGCGGCCGCCTGCTGCGACGCTGGCTGCACCGCCCGCTGCGCCTGCGCGAGGTGCTGGTGCAGCGCCACCACGCGGTGGAGACCCTGATCGACCGCGGCAGCGACGCCGACATCCGCGAACAGTTCCGCCGCCTGGGCGATCTGGAGCGCATTCTCACCCGCGTGGCGCTGCGCTCGGCGCGCCCGCGCGATTTTTCCACCCTGCGCGATGGCCTGGGCCTGCTGCCGGCGGTGCGCGAGGTGCTGGCGCCGCTGGATTCGCCACGCCTGCAGGCGCTGCACGCCGCATTGGGTGAGCACGACGAGTGTGCGCACCTGCTGGCCAGTGCCATCGCCGACATGCCACCGCTGAAGCTCAGCGATGGCGGCGTGCTGGCCGATGGCTTCGATGAAGAGCTGGACGAGCTGCGCCGCCTGTCCACCCATGCCGACCAGTTCCTGGTCGACCTGGAACAGCGCGAGCGCGAAAGCAGCGGCATCGCCAGCCTCAAGGTCGGCTACAACCGCGTGCACGGCTACTACATTGAAATCAGCAAGGGCCAGTCCGACCGCGCGCCGGTGCACTACACCCGCCGCCAGACGCTGACCAATGCCGAGCGCTACATCACCGAAGAACTGAAGGCGTTCGAGGACAAGGTCCTGTCCGCGCGCGACCGTTCGCTGTCGCGCGAGAAGTACCTGTACGAGCAGCTGCTGGATACGCTGGGCGGGCAGCTGGAACCGTTGAAGCAGTGCGCCGCTGCGCTGAGCGAACTGGACGTGCTGGCCGCCTTCGCCGAACGTGCTCAGGCGCTGGACTGGGCGCGTCCGGAGCTGCAGGCCGAGCCCTGCCTGAAGATCGAACGCGGCCGCCATCCGGTGGTCGAGGCGGTGCGCGAACAGCCGTTCGAACCGAATGACCTGGACCTGCATCCGGACCGTCGCATGCTGGTGATCACCGGCCCGAACATGGGCGGTAAATCGACCTACATGCGGCAGAACGCGCTGATCGTGCTGCTGGCCCACATCGGCAGCTTCGTGCCGGCCAGCCGTGCGCTGATCGGCCCGATCGACCGCATCCTGACCCGCATCGGTGCCGGCGACGACCTCGCGCGCGGGCAGTCGACCTTCATGGTCGAGATGGCCGAGACCAGCTACATCCTGCATCACGCCACCGCGCATTCGCTGGTGCTGATGGACGAGATCGGCCGCGGCACCTCCACCTACGACGGCCTGGCACTGGCCGATGCGGTGGCCCGCCACCTGGCCTACCAGAACCGCTGCTACACGCTGTTCGCCACCCACTACTTCGAGCTGACCGCGCTGGCCGACGAACAACACGAGGGCGGCCGCAGCGGCATCGCCAACGTGCACCTGGACGCGGTCGAGCATGGCGAAGCGCTGGTGTTCATGCACGCGGTGAAGGACGGCCCGGCCAACCGCAGCTTCGGCCTGCAGGTGGCCGCGCTGGCTGGCCTGCCACGAGCGACCGTGGCGCAGGCCCGTCGCCGCCTGGCCGAGCTGGAGCAGCGTGGCGGTGAAAGCCACGCCGCCGAGTTGGCGCCGCAGGCGCTGGATGCCCCGCAGCAGTTCGGCCTGTTCACCGCACCGACCAGCAAGGCACAGGAAGCGCTGGCCACGATCGATCCGGACGAGCTGACCCCGAAGCAGGCGCTGGAAGCCCTGTACCGGCTGAAGGCGCTGCTGTAAGCGCAGCGCTGCGGGAGGCCTTGGGCCCGGGGAGTTTCCCCGGGCTGATGAAAGACTCCGCGAATCCGATTCTGCATTTCAATTGACAGAATCTATCAACCTGAACGGATCATTCGATTATTCATTTCATCTGGCCCTAGCTACAGTCGAGTGAAGATGTTTCCAAGTCTTCACCGCCACCAGGAGCCAGCCGATGAGCCAGTCCGACAACAACAACGCCAAGTGCCCGTACCACACCGCCCCGTCGCCGGAGCAGGGCGCCGAGCAGCAGCGCGAGCTGAGCACCACGCCCAGGCAGAAGCATGGCGATGACCCGGTCACGCCGATGACCACGGCCTTCGGCGCACCGGTGGTGGACAACCAGAACAGCAAGACCGCCGGCCCGCGCGGCCCGCTGCTGATGGAAGACGTGTGGCTGCTGGAGAAGCTGGCCAACCTCAACCGCGAGATCATTCCCGAGCGCCGCATGCACGCCAAGGGCTCGGGCGCATTCGGTACCTTCACCGTCACCCACGACATCAGCAAGTACACCCGCGCCAAGCTGTTCGAGAAGGTCGGCAAGCAGACCGAGATGTTCGCCCGATTCACCACCGTGGCCGGTGAGCGTGGCGCCGCCGACGCCGAGCGCGACATCCGCGGCTTCGCGCTGAAGTTCTACACCGAAGAAGGCAACTGGGACCTGGTCGGCAACAACACGCCGGTGTTCTTCCTGCGCGACCCGCGCAAGTTCGCCGACCTCAACAAGGCGGTCAAGCGCGATCCGCACACCAACCTGCGCAGCGCACGCAACAACTGGGATTTCTGGACGCTGCTGCCCGAAGCCCTGCTGCAGGTGACCGTGGTGATGAGCGACCGCGGCATCCCGCGCAGCTTCCGCCACATGCACGGTTTCGGCTCGCATACCTACAGCTTCACCAACGCCGACGGCGAGCGCTTCTGGGTGAAGTTCCACTTCGTCAGCCAGCAGGGCATCGAATCGCTGACCGACGCGCAGGCACAGATCCTGGTCGGCCATGACCGCGAAAGCCACGGCCGCGACCTGTTCGCCGCGATCGAGAAGGGCGACTTCCCGAAGTGGAAGCTGTTCATCCAGGTCATGCCGGAACTGGAGGCGGAAACCTACCGCGTGCACCCCTTCGACCTGACCAAGGTGTGGCCGAAGAGCGACTACCCGCTGATCGAAGTGGGCCAGTTCGAACTGAACCGCAACCCGGTCAACTGGTACCAGGACGTGGAGCAGTCGGCATTCGCACCGAGCAACCTGGTGCCGGGCATCGGCCCGTCGCCGGACAAGATGCTGCAGGCACGCCTGTTCGCCTATTCCGATGCGCAGCGCTACCGCCTGGGCGTGAACCACCACCAGATTCCGGTGAACGCCGCACGTTGCCCGGTGCACAGCAACCACCGTGACGGTGCGATGCGCATGGACGGCAACTACGGTGGCCTGCCGCACTACGAGCCGAACAGCTACGGCCAGTGGCAGGAGCAGCCGGAGTACCGCGAGCCGCCGATGAAGATCCGCGGTGACGCCGACTTCTGGAACTTCCGCGAAGACGACGCCGACTACTTCAGCCAGCCCGGTGCGCTGTTCCGCAGCTACAACCAGGCGCAGAAGGACCGCCTGTTCGCCAACACCGCCCGTGCCCTCGGCGATGCGCCGGACTTCATCAAGCAGCGCCACATCGACAACTGCAGCAAGGCCGACCCGGCCTATGGTGCCGGTGTCGCGGCCGCGCTGAAGGCGCTGGCCAGCCAGCCGTCGGATCCGTTCAAGCCGGCGCAGCCGGAAGCCGACTTCCCCACCGCGACCCCGGGCGCCGAAGACATCGAGCTCTGATCGCCCTGCCCCGTATACGGCACGCCGCCTCCCCGTGAGGCGGCGTCGCCGTTTTAACGGTCCGCGTCGTATCGTCTGCACGCCCAACCCCAATCAAGGAGCCCCCTGATGAGCCTGACCGATGAACTTCTCTCAAAGTTGCAGGGCGCCCCGCTTCAGCAGGTGTCGCAGCAGCTCGGCATCAGCGATACCCAGGCGTCCGGTGCGATCAGCGCCGCGCTGCCGGTGTTGATGGGAGCACTGGGCAACAACGCCTCGCAGCCGCAGGGCGCACAGGCCCTGCTCGGGGCATTGCAGAACAACCACAGCGGCCTGGACCTGGGCAGCGTGCTCGGTTCGGTGCTGGGCGGCGGTGGCGGTGGTGCCGCCAGCGACGGCGCTGGCATCCTCGGCCACATCTTCGGCGGCAGCCAGCAGAAGGTGGAAACCGGCCTGGCCCAGGCCACCCAGCTCGACAGCGGCCGCACCAGCCAGCTGCTGCAGATCCTCGCCCCGATCGTGATGGCCTTCCTCGCCCAGCGCCTCGGCGGTGGCCAGGCCGATGCCGGCTCGCTCAGCCAGGCGCTGGGCCAGGAAAAGCAGCAGGTGCAGCAGCAGGGCGGTCTCGCGGGCGGTCTGCTTGGCAGCCTGCTGGACCAGGACGGCGATGGCCAGTTGGGTGTGGGCGACCTGCTGAAGCTGGGCGGCAACCTGCTCGGTGGCAAGCGCTGACCGGAGGTGTCGCCGGGCATGGCCCGGCGTCTTACCGGTTGCCCGCCTTCAGCCGCTCCAGGATCGGTGCGAACACCGGAGCTTTCATTGAACGCGGCGGCGCTACGGTCTTCCCCTTCTCCTGCGCCTGCCAGTACGACCACGGCAGCGGACTGTCGCCCAGCTCGTAGTCCATGCCATCCCAGCCATCCTCACGGAAGGCGTAGAAGGCCCAATGCACCTTCTCCTGCTCCAACACCTGCAGCACGTCCTGCAGGTAGCGGCGGCAGTCGGGCCAGCGCCGCATGCAGCCGAACTCGCCAACCACCATGCGGTTGGCGCCCACTCCATGCGTCTTCGCCCAGTCCATCGGCTGCTGCAGGTAGCTGCGGACACGCGTGGCGTCCCAGCGTTCGCTGCGTTCGCTGCGTTCGCCAAATGGCACCACGCCCGGGTAGCGATACGGCGTGGTGCGCTTCTGGTTCGGCGCGCTGGTGGCGACGTACGGCTCATACATGTGCACGCTGTACAGCAGTTTCGAGTCCGCCAGCGGCGCCGGCCAGTAGTTGAAACCGTCCGCAGCGGCGTACCAGCCGGCATCCAGCATCAACGGCATGTCCGCATCGACCTCGCGGATGCTGGCGATCAGTTCCGAATAGAAACGACGCAGATCGCGCGGCCCATCCTGTACACCGGTGTACCACCGGCGCATGGCCTCTGCCGAAGCATGCTCGGCCAGGCCAGCACCGTATTCGGGAACCGGTTCGTTGATCAGGTTGTAGGCGGCCAGCGCGGGATGGCCCTTCAATGCCGTGGCGAGGTCGCTCCAGAAGCGCCGGGCCGGCACGTGATTGTCGAAGGACTGCCACAGGCGCGGGTCGACCTTGTCGCCGTTGTGCTGCTTCCAGCGCAGCAACGGCAACGACAACGGAGTCAGCACCACGTTCAGCCCTGCCGCGTCGGCATCATCCAGCACCCGGCGCAGCGTGGCCAGGTCGGCCGGAACCAGGCCGCGGTAGTCATCGGCATTGCCGATCAGGAAATCACGACCGCCCTGCCCCTTCCACTTGTCTGGTACCAGGCGCACCCAGGTCGCGCCGGTCGCGCGCAGGGCATCGAAGTAGGCCCGATCGGGCGGCGACATGTTCATGCTGTTGCCGCCGCGTTGCGGAGTATCCCAGAAGGTGATGTCGGCGGCGTACACCGGGGCGGCGGCGAGGGTCAGGCACAGCAGGCTGTGGCGCAGGCGCATTGCGATCTTCCATGACAGGATGTTCCGACCCTGCCGGAGGCCTGCCCAACAACGGCTGACCGGAACCTTGCCCGCCGGGCATGGCCCCGCGCTACCGACGGAATCCCGCGCACATGGCATCCGCCATGCATGGCGGATGCGTCACAGCGCGTCGATGTCTCCCAACGCACGGATCAACCGCCGCGCACGCTTGTCCGGCTTGTGCTCCGGCGGCTGGAAGCCGTCGCGCGCGGCGATGCGCAGCGCACGCTGCTCGGCACGGCGCGCCTTCGAGGCCTCGCTCTCCGCATACAGCTGCTGCGCCGCCGGTGCCGGCCCGCGCTGATCGCTCAGGCCCAACACCTGGATCTCGAAATGCTCCTCGCCACGATCCACCTGCAGCTGTTCGCCCACCCGTACCGCGCGCGAGGATTTCGGGCGCTGCCCCGCGACGCTGACCTTGCCGGTTTCGATGGCCTGCTTGGCCAGGCTGCGGGTCTTGAAGAAACGGGCCGCCCACAGCCAGATGTCCAGGCGGACGCTGGGCGACAGCGGGGGAAGTTCATGCATCGATCTGGACTACTCCGGTGGCTTGTTCAGGGGACGTGGATGATCAGGGTCGGTACGGCAGCCGGTGCCGCCGATCAGGGTCGGCACACCCGCAGACAGATCCTGGCGCTGGCTGCCGACCAGGCATTCAGGCCGGTCGGTCGGCCGCACCTGGGTATCGCCCAGCCGGTCACCTGTCGAACATGCGGCCAGTGTGGCGCCGATCAAGGCCAACGCCAGAGCCCGTGTCACCTGCAGTCGTTGATGCATTGCCACATCCCGCAAACCGGCTTGGTGCTAGTGTGCGCCTCCCGGGATTCGATCACCACTCCATGGCCAAAGCGCCGCTTGACCTGACCTCCGGCCCGATCGGCCGCAACCTCCTGTTGTTTTCGCTGCCGATCCTGGCAGGCAACATCGCGCAGTCGCTGAACGGGTCGGTGAATGCGGTCTGGGTCGGACGCTTCCTCGGCGAGGCGGCACTGACCGCCACCGCGAATGCCAACAACATCATGTTCTTCCTGATCGGCTCGGTGTTCGGCTTCGGCATGGCCTCGACCATCCTGATCGGCCAGGCCATCGGCGCACGCGACATCGCGCAGGCGCGGCGCGTGGTCGGCACCAGCGCCACCTTCTTCATCGGCCTGTCGGTGATCATCGCCATCGCCGGTTGGTTCACGGCGCACCCGCTGCTGGCGGCGATGGGCACCCCGGCCGCCTCGCTGCCGCTGGCCGAGGCCTACCTGCGGATCATCTTCCTGGCGATGCCCACGCTGTATGCGTTCGCCTTCCTCACCGCCGCGCTGCGCGGTGCGGGCGATTCGCGCACGCCGTTCCGCTTCCTGCTGGTGTCGGTGGCGCTGGACATCGTGCTGAACCCGGTGCTGATCTTCGGTATGGGGCCGTTCCCCGCGCTGGGTATCGCCGGTTCGGCCTGGGCCACCCTGGTGGCGCAGACGCTCTCGCTGGCCGGCCTGCTGCTGTACATGCGGCACAAGCGCCACACGCTGTGGCTGGGCCGCGCCGACATGCGCCTGTTCAAGCTCGACCTGACCATCCTGAAGGCACTGGTGCTCAAGGGCGTGCCGATGGGCCTGCAGATGGTGCTGATCTCGCTGTCGGTGATCCTGCTGATGACCATGGTCAACCAGTACGGCACCGATACCGGCGCCGGTTATGGCGCCGCGCTGCAGCTGTGGAATTACCTGCAGATGCCGGCGATGGCGATCGGTGCAGCGTGTTCGTCAATGGCCGCGCAGAACGTCGGTGCGCAGCGCTGGGATCGTGTGCGCGGCACCGCGCGCCAGGGCGTGCTGTTCAACTTCCTGCTGACCGGCGCACTGATCCTGCCACTGGTGGTGTTCGACCGGCAGCTGCTGGCCCTGTTCCTGCCACCGGCCAGCCAGGCGCTGGATATCGCCCGCCACCTCAATCACGTGGTGATCGGCTCGTTCCTGTTCTTCGGTGTCAGCTTCGTCATCTCCGGCGTGGTGCGCTCCACCGGCGCGGTGATCCCGCCGCTGCTGATCCTGGCCGGCTCGCTGTGGGGCGTGCGCGTGCCGTTTGCCGAACTGCTGCAGCCGTACTGGGGCGCCAATGCGATCTGGTGGAGCTTCCCGGTCAGCTCGTTCGTGTCGATGCTGCTGTCGCTGGCGTATTACCGCTGGGGCGGCTGGCGCAAGGCGAAGATGATCGGCAAGCCCTCGCACGCCGAGGAACTGGCCACGCCGTCGGAGATTCCGGCCTGCCCGCCATCACCGGTGGCCGATCCGGATGCGGCGCTGGATGTCACTCCGCCGCGATGAGGTGGGTGCGAACCGTTGGCCCGCACAGGCATAGCCTCCCAGCCGAGCGTGGGCTCGGCGCTACAGGAAGCGGTCAGCGTTTCTTCTTTGCGGCGTTGAACTTCGCGGCTTCCCGCAACAACGCCTTCAACGCCGCGGCATTGGGCATCGCACCTTCATGGATGTCGATCGCACGCCGCGTGTTGCCGTCCAGGCTGGCGTTGAACAGGACCTTCGGATCGGCCAGCGCCGCACCGTTGGCGAAGGTGAGCTTCACCGCCTGCCTGTAGGTCTCGCCGGTGCACAGGATGCCGTTGTGCTCCCACACCGGCGTGCCACGCCACTTCCAGGTTTCCTGCACGTCAGGCAACGCCTCATGGATCAATGCACGCACGCGGGCCAGGGTTTCGCCGCGCCAGTCGCCCAGCTCGGCGATGCGGGCGTCGATCAGGGTGGAGGCAGGAGTGCCCGCGTCGGCGGGATCAGGCGAATGGGGAGCCATCAGCGGTTCTCGTCGGCAAGGAGATCATAACGGTGGACTTACATGCGTTCGCCAGGCAATGCAGCCGCCTGGCGCACCCAGTCGGGGAACTGTGCCTCATCCCGCACGCCATCCTGCTCGATGTGCAGGTAACGCGTATCGGCACTTCTGGACGGCTCCGGCGGCACCGGCGTCAGTGCGGCGCCTCGAAAGAACGCCACCTTGATATAGCCGGTGAAGCAATGGACGCTGAGGAACCAGCCTTCGCCCGGGGCCACCGCGTACATCGGCGAATTCCACTCCACGGCCTTGTGCACGCCCGGGACGGCCTGTTCGATCAACGCATCCAGCTGTTCGCCGATCGGACGTTTCCAGCCAGGCATGGCGGCAATGTACGCCTGCACCGGGGCATTGCCCTCGCCCTTGGCGATCTGCGGGTTGCCGCCGGACAGCAGCGTGGGTGCGGCGGAGGGTGCGGTTCGCTTGGCAGGCATCGCACGGCACCTCCATCGGGATGATGCCGGCAGCCTAGCGCGACGCGCGCCTGTCGGTCACGGCGCGGTGCGCCATCGGTTCAGTCCGCCTGCCCCGCGCGGAACTGGCGCCACTCCGGCAGCTTGCGGTGTCGACGCAGCGAGCGCATCAGCGCCGCCATCACCACGCCGAACAGCGCACCGGCCAACAGCCCGGCCACCAGCAGCAACGCCAGCGGGCGTTCGCTGCCCTGCCACAGCATCAGCCACATCAGCGCGGTCCAGAACAGGCCGAACAGCAGGCCCTGCACCAGCGCATTGATGCCGAAGCCGGCGAGGATCGGTGGCGGCAGGGCAATGCCCAGGCGCCACAGCAGGCGGTGCAGCAGCGGCGCCGACTGCACGCGCGCCAGCCCCCTGTCGTCGAGAAAGCGCAGCGCCGACTGGATCGCAACCGGATAGCGCGGGTTGACGTCGTTCATCCGCTGATCGTGGCCGATGTGATGCCGGAAACGCAAACGGCCACCCGAAGGTGGCCGTCGCGGCAACAACCGAAGTTGTTTATCAGGCCTTTTCGGCCAGACGGGCAGCCTTGGCGGCAGCAGCGGCAGCCAGGTCTTCCTTGATGCGGGCAGCCTTGCCTTCCAGGCCACGCAGGTAGTACAGCTTGCCGGCGCGGACCTTACCACGACGCTTCACTTCGACCGAGTCGATGATGGCGCTGTGGGTCTGGAAAACGCGCTCGACGCCGTAGCCGTGCGAGATCTTGCGGACGGTGAACGAGGAGTTCAGGCCGGCGTTCTTGGTGGCGATGACGACGCCTTCGTAGGCCTGCACGCGCTCGCGGCTGCCTTCCTTCACCTTCACGTTGACGACAACGGTGTCGCCCTGGCTGAACTTCGGCAGTTCACGGGTGATCTGGGCGGATTCGAATTCCGCGACGATGGACTTGTTCAGCTTGCTCATGGGTTACACCGATTCTTGTTCGGGTGGGCGTGTCGTGTCGACAACGTAGGCTCATGCAGTCACTGGACTGTGCTGCACGTTTGTTGTGGGTACTGCGCGCGCCTGCCGGGGCTGGCGGTAATTGGCCATGATAGCCGATAAAGCCAGCCCTGCGCTAGGGGTTGGCCTTCTGTTTCCGGGCCTGGCGGCCCTGTTCCAGCAGTTTGCGGTCGGCCTTGCCCAGCGCCGGTTCATCCAGCAGGTCCGGGCGCCTCTCGGCGGTACGGACCAGCGACTGCTGACGGCGCCAGGCAGCGATGGCCGCGTGGTTGCCCGAGCGCAGCACATCCGGCACGTCACCCAGCGGATGCTGGGCCGGCTGGCTGTAATGCGGGCAGTCGAGCAGGCCAAGGTCACCCTCGAAGCTGTCCTGCGCCGCCGATTCAGCGTCATTCAGGGCACCGTCCTGCAGCCGGGCCACGGCGTCGATGATCACCGCCGCACCCAGTTCGCCGCCGGACAGCACGTAGTCGCCGAGGGAAATCTCCTCGTCGACGTTGGCCTCCAGGAAACGCTCGTCGATGCCTTCATAACGGCCGCAGAGCAGGACCAGGCGCGGCAATGCCGCCAGTTCCCGCACCTTGGCCTGGGTCAACGGCGCACCCTGTGGGCTGAGGTAAATCACCCGCGCCGGGGTCGGATCAGCATCGCGGATCGCCTGCAGGCAGGCCTGCAGCGGCTCGATCAGCATCACCATGCCCGGGCCACCGCCGAACGGACGGTCGTCCACCCGGCGGTAGTTGCCTTCGGCGTAATCACGGGGGTTCCAGCCATGCAGGCTGAACAACCCCTTCTCCTGCGCGCGCCCGACCACGCCCAATCCAGCGGACTGGGCGAGGAACTCGGGAAACAGGGTGATGACGTCGAAACGCATGCTCACACTCAGAACTCGGGATCCCAGTCGACCACGACCAGGTTGGCCTCGAAGTCGACCGATTTGACGAAGTCCGGCTGCACGAACGGAATCATCCGCTCACGGTCACCCCGGACCACCACCACGTCATTGGCGCCGGTGCTGAACAGGTGTGAGACCTGGCCCAGGGCAACGCCCTCGGTGGTCTTCACATCCAGGCCTTCCAGGTCCACCCAGTAATACTCATCGGGCTTCGGCGGCGGCAAGGCACTGCGGGCCACGTAGATCTCGGTGCCGCGCATCGCTTCGACCGCATCACGGTCCTCGACGCCGGGGAAACGGGCGACCAGGTGCTTGCCGCTGTCGCGGCCACGCACACCTTCAATCGTGGTTTCCACGCCTGACGGGCTGCGCACGATCCACGGCTGGTAACGGAAAATGGCGGAACGTGGCTCGGTCCAGGACTCGAGCTTGATCTCGCCGCGCACACCAAAAGCGCCGACAACCCTGCCCAGCAGGATGCGGCGCTCGATATCTTTCATCTGCTTCAACCAAGAGGGCCACGCCGAAGCGTGGCCCGTCAGGATCAGGCCGCAGCGGCCTGGGACTTGGCCGCTTCCTTGATCAGGTTGCGGACCTTGTCGGTCGGCTGGGCGCCGTTCTTGACCCAATGGTCAACGCGGGCCAGGTCCAGCTCGATGCGCTTCTCGCCGCCCTGGGCGACCGGGTTGTAGAAACCAACGCGCTCGATGTTGCGGCCGTCGCGCGCGCTGCGCACGTCGGTGACGATGATGTGGTAGAACGGACGCTTCTTGGCGCCGCCGCGGGTCAGTCGAATCTTGACCATGGTGTTTTTCCTATTGCCCAGTCGCCAGGATGGCGAGGTAAGCGGGCGATTATAGCGGCAGAGCCCGGCCGAGCCAACCCCGGGGGTGAACTTCCGGGGTCAGGTTCCTTTTGCGGCGCAGAAGGGATCTGACCCGAATCTGTCCCAAGACACCGCCGCCAGCACTGCCCTTCCCTGTTCAGCCAAGGCCTGCGAGCCGGGCAGGACATGCCCGTCGATGGCCTCCAGCGCCCACAGGCCGCTGGCATTGCAGGCAAAAGCCGCCTTCACGCCGGCCAGACCGGCCAGCCGCAGCGGCTGCGTCAACTGCGCGCCGGGCCAATGCTGCTTCAGCAGCGTCTCGGCGGTCCCGCGCAGCGCCGGCGCCTGCGGCCAGAGCAGCCGCTCACCATCGTGCACGGCCAGATTCCAGGTGCTGCCCTCGCTCACGTCGCCATCGGCGGTCACGAACAGCACATCGTCGAATCCTTCCGCCATCGCCGCACGTCGCTCGGCAAACAGGCCGAACGTGCCCACGTGCTTGATCTGCGGCAATTCACGCTGCCAGACCACGCTGCGTACACGCTTGGCCGCCGTCAGCGTCACCGGCGCCGACGCCGCCACCAGCACGTCCACCGGCACCGCCGCCAGCGGATTGCGGAAATCGAAGTGGCGCGAATACACCGTCACCCGCAGCGAGGCATCGCCCTGCCCCGCTTGCCGCAGCGCCTGCACCATCCAAGCCCGCACCTGCGCCATATCCAGCTCGCTGCCGAACAGCTCGCGCGTGGCATGCGACAGCCGCGCCAGATGCAGGTCCAGACCCTGCACGGCGTGGTTACGCACCTGCAACGAGGTGAAATGGCCGTAATTCACCAGCGCGGGCAACACATCCTCCACCTGCGCCGGCTGGCCGTTGCAGGTCAGCGTCATCGCAGCAGTGCCTGCGCCTGTTGCCACATGTCGCGCAGCACGTCGGCGGCGGGTGCTGCCGGCGCCATCCACGCCGACTGCCCGGCCCAGGCCTGCATCGCCGCCAGGCGGTTTTCCTGCGCCGCCTGCCTGCGCATCGGCGCGGTCAGGCCACGCTGCACCGGGTACGGACGTGGCGCCGGGGCACCTTCTGCGACGGCGGCGCGCACATACGGCGTGGCCAGGCCACGCCCCAGCCGACCACTGAAGGCGCGGGTCGGCCAGGTGTCTTCCGGTTCGCTGGCGGCCAGCCCGTCGGCCCATGCCGAGGCGATCGCTGCTTCGGGCGTGCGCAGGAAGGCCGTACCGATCTGCACGGCACTGGCACCCAACGTAAGCGCTGCAGCGATGCCGCGGCCATCGGCGATGCCACCGGCGGCGATCACCGGAATCTGCAGGTGATCGGCCAAACGCGGCAGCAGCGCGAACAGGCCCACCAGCTGGCGCTCGGCCATCGCCGGATCGAATGAACCACGATGCCCCCCCGCTTCCACGCCCTGCGCCACCACCGCGTCGGCGCCGGCATCCTGGGCCGCACGTGCCTCAGACAACGTGGTCGCGCACGCGATCCAGGCGATGCCGGCGTCCTTCAACTGCTGCACGTGGTGCGGCAGCAACACGCCCATGATGGTCGAGGCCACCGCCGGGCGCGCGGCCAGCAGCGCGGCGAACTGTTCTTCGAAATCGGCCGGCGTGGTGTCGGCAGCGCTGGCCGGTACGTCCGGGCCCCATTGCGCGAGGAATGCGCGGCTGGCAGCTTCGGCGGCGACATCACGGGTCGGTGCCGGATCCGGCACCCACAGGTTCACCTGCGCCGGGCCGGTCGAAGCGGCGCGGAAATCGTCCATCCAACGACCGATATCCGCCGATGACGACAGCACCGCGCCCATCGCCCCCATGCTGCCGGCGTTGGCCAGCGCAGCCGACAACGGCACCGGGCAGGCACCGGCCATCGGGGCCAGCAGGATTGGAACGGAAACGCCAAAGCGCCGGCAGAACGCCTCGACGCGGGAAGCTACGGCGGAACTCTGCATGACGGCCCATCGTTTCTGACAGGCCCCCATGGTGCGCGCAGGACGGGGGTGGCGTCGAGCCCGTTGCCCGACCGCCTGCTGCGGCGCTTGCGCCGCCGCCCGAGCGTGGGCTCGGGCGCTACATCACACTGCGACCGGGGCCGTCATCAACGGAACGGCATGCCACGGCCGCCCATGGCGCCCATCATGCCCTTCATGCTGCGCAACATGCCCTTCATGCCGCCGCCGGCCATCTTGCTCATCATTTTTTCCATCTGCATGTACTGCTTCATCAGCTTGTTGACGTCGGCCGGGGTCACGCCCGAGCCCTTGGCGATGCGCGCGCGGCGCGAGCCGTTGAGCAGGTTCGGGTTGCGCCGTTCCTTCTTGGTCATCGAGCCGATGATGGCGATCATGCGCGGCACTTCCTTGCCCTGGCTGACCTGCTGCTTCAGGTGGTCGGGGATGTTGCCCAGGCCCGGCAGCTTGTCCATCAGGCCGCCGATGCCGCCCATGTTCTGCATCTGCTCAAGCTGGTCACGCATGTCGTTCAGGTCGAACTTCTTGCCCTTGGCGACCTTCTCGGCCAGCTTGGCGGCCTTGTCCTTGTCGACCTGCTGCTCGACCTGCTCGACCAGCGACAGCACATCGCCCATGTCGAGGATGCGGCTGGCGATACGGTCCGGATGGAACACATCCAGGCCTTCCGGCTTTTCGCTGACACCGACGAACTTGATTGGCTTGCCGGTGATGTAGCGCACGCTCAGCGCGGCACCACCACGGGCGTCACCGTCGGTCTTGGTCAGCACCACGCCGGTCAGCGGCAGGGCATCGCCGAAGGCCTTGGCGGTGTTGGCCGCGTCCTGGCCGGTCATGGCGTCGACCACGAACAGGGTTTCGGCCGGGTTCACCGCCGCGTGCAGGGCCTTGATCTCGGCCATCATCGCTTCGTCGATGGCCAGGCGGCCGGCGGTATCGACCAGCAGCACGTCGACGAACGACTTGCGTGCATCGTCGATGGCGGCGCGGACGATGGCCTCCGGCTTCTGGTCGGCGCTGGACGGGAAGAACAGCACGCCGACCTGCTCGGCCAGGGTCTTCAGCTGCTCGATCGCGGCCGGACGGTAGACGTCGGCCGAGACCACCATCACCTTCTTCTTGCGCTTTTCCTTCAGGTGCTTGGCCAGCTTGCCCACCGTGGTGGTCTTGCCGGCACCCTGCAGGCCTGCCATCAGGATGATGGCCGGGGCCGGAACATTCAGGTTCAGGTCGCTGGCTTCGGCACCCATCACCGCGGTCAGCTCGTCGCGCACGACCTTGATCAGGGCCTGGCCCGGGGTCAGCGACTTCAGCACCTCCTGGCCGACCGCACGCACCTTGATGCGCTCGATCAGCGCCTGCACCACCGGCAGCGCGACGTCCGCTTCGAGCAGCGCGATGCGGACCTCACGGGTCGCCTCGCGGATGTTCTCCTCGGTCAGGCGGCCACGGCCACGCAGGCGCTCGATGGTGCCGGAAAGGCGCTGGGTCAGGGACTCGAACATGCGGCGCAACCTGTCTGAAAGCGGGGGACAATAAGGCACACAGTATAACGGGTCCGACCCTCCCCCCGGCTGCGACGCTGCGGCCATCGCCACCATCGCGGGGGTATGCGAAACTGCAACGATGACAATCGTTCTCATCGCCGTCCTGCTGTACCTGGCTGCCAGCGCCCTGCTGGTGCGCGCGCTCGGCCGCGATGGGACCGCTGGTGCGCCTGCCTGGCTGTGGCCGGCCCTGCCGGCGATGGTGCTGCATGGCGGCTACCACGTGATGGTGGCGATGCGCACCAACGGCGGGCCGGACATGCACTTCTTCGCCGCGCTGTCGCTGGTCGGCCTGGGCATGGCCTGGCTGACTTCGCTGGTCGGTGCGCGCGGGCGGATGTCGGCGCTGGGCGTGGTGGTGTTTCCGCTGGCCGCGGTACTGCTGCTGGCCTACCACGGCTACGGCCACGAACCGAGCAAGGTGCTGGGCTGGCGCCTGGCCACTCATGCCTGGCTGGCGCTGCTGGCCTACGCGACGCTGAGCATCGCCGCGCTGCTGGCGATCATGCTGTGGCTGCAGGAGCGTGCATTGCGCCGTCGTGAGTTCCGCCCGTGGCTGCGCGCACTGCCGCCGCTGGCCGACCTGGAATCGCTGCTGTTCCGGGTCATCACCGTCGGCTTCGCGCTGCTGACCCTCACCCTGGTCACCGGGGTGCTGTTCGTCGACGACCTGCTGGCGCAGAAGCTGGTGCACAAGACCGTACTGAGCGTGCTGTCGTGGCTCGTGTTCGGCGTGCTGCTGGTCGGCCGCCGTCGCTACGGCTGGCGCGGGGTGAAGGCGGTGCACTGGACGCTATCGGCGATGCTGTTGCTGCTGCTGGCCTTCTTCGGCAGCCAGTTCGTGATCGAACTGGTGTTCGGGCATTCGCGATGAAGGCGTGCCGACCGACGGTCGGCACACGCCCAACATCACCAGGTAATGCGGGCCGCTGGCCGGCAACGGGACCGCATCATGCGTGGATGCCGCACGCGCTCAAGGCAGCGGCTGGGCCAGGATCTTCCGCACCGAACGACCACTGTTGGTGACGATGTCATCAACCTGCCAGCACCCCTGCCCGTGGCGCACCATTGGCAGGCGGGTCAGGTAGGCCTTCTTCCACACCGAATAGCGCATCTCGACCTGGCCGGCGGAGGCCGAAGCTTCCTTCCAGCTGTAGCGCACCGGGGTTTCGATGTCACCGTCCTGCGCATCCAGCCACGGATCCGAATCGATTGTGCAGATGCCCTCTTCGCGCTGCTGGCAGGCGCGCTCTCCACGCAGTGCCTTGCCGAAGGCAGGGCTGACCAGCGCCGGCGGCGGCTCCAGCAGATCACCGTTGCCCGTCGTTGCCTGGTAGAAGGCACGGGCCACCGCCTCTGGTTCCTGGCAGGCGGGCGCGGCCTGTGCGGCTGGCGCCAACAGCAGGCCGGCAATCAGCAACATCCCTGTCTTTCGCATGTCCAATTCCTTTGGTCGTGATGGCGATCTGTTGTAGAGCCGAGCCCATGCTCGGCTGCGTTCCAGCATAAGCCGAGCGCAGGCTCGGCTCTACTTACAGCCCGTAACGCTCGATCACGTCCAGGTGCGGCTGGCGATCCTGGTCGCAGGCTTCTGCCAGGCGCAGCCAGCAATGCGGATGCGGCCACGCTGCGGTGTGCTGCTGCAGGAAACGGTGCAGCGCCAGCGGCGCATGGTCCTGCGGCTGGGCCACGGTGAACAGCAGGCCGGGCAGCGTACCCTCTTCCACATCGGGGTCGGTGACGGTGTAGTCCGGTCGACTGTGCGACCACACCTTCCAGCCCTGTGCTTCGGCCGCCTCGACGAAGGCATTCCAGGCCTCTTCGCCCGGGTGCGCGCCATCGATCATCCAGCTGCGGGCGAAGCCGCCGCGCTCCAGGACATGCACCTGCGCATAGGTCGGGATGAAATGCTCGCGCGCTTCTTCTTCCTCCGGGGCCGGATGCACCAGCGCCGCATCGAACACCACCCAGTCACCCACCTGCTGGGCGCGGTTGGACGGCGCGTTCTCGACGATGCGCGCGGTCACCGGACCGCTGCGACGGGCGTAGTACTCCATCGGTTCGCCGTTCTCTTCGCTGCGGATGATCACCCATCCCCACGGCTCTTCGACCACGCCGTCCTGGCTGGACAATTCCATGCCGATCGCTGCCGCCGAACGGCGCACCGCGTCCCAGTCACGCGCCGCGCTGGCGGCGCTCATGTGGTCCCAATGCGCGGCGTTGGGTTCGTCCAGCAGCTCCACCAGCTGCGCATAGCAGGCCTGGGCCTCGCTGAAACGGCCGGTTTCCATGTACATGCGCGCCAGCGTGCCGCGCGCGCCGTGCGAGCCCGGAGACAGCTCCAGAAGCGATCGGGCCGCCTGCTCCAGCGCCGGCCAGTCGGACACGCGGCGTGCACGCTGCACCTCGCACCAGTGCGCGAACACCGGCACGCTGCCGCGATAGAGATCGGCCAGCTGGCGTAGTCCGTCGTCGTCGCCCTGTTCGGCCAGCCAGCGCATCAGCGTGTAGGCGGCCGGGCCATCGTGCTGCGTATGGCCGCGCACGAATCGCCACAGCAGCGACCGCGCCTCGGCCTGCGCGCCGCAGGCATTCAGTGCCGAGGCGGCCATGTCGGCCAGCGCCTCGTCATCGGGCAGCTCGGCATGCGCCTGCAGCAACCACTGCGCTTCGCGCTCGGGATCGCGCGACTGGTTCTGCTCGCCCTGCGCGTCCAGCCATGCCAGCAGCTCGCCCGCCGGCACCGGCAGTGGCGCGACGTCCGGCAATGCGTCGATGCGCGCGGCCAGGCCTGCCACCAGCGCCGCAGCACCCCGATCCTGGCGCAGCTGCGCCAGATGGGTGCGGGCCAGTTCCAGCTGCCGCAGTGCGACCCAGCGCGCGCCACGCTGCAGCGCCAGCTCCAGGCTCAGTGCCGCCACCTCGATCAGCAGGCGGTGCGAACCTACCCGTGCGAAGTGCTCGATGATGGTGTTGAAGCGCGTGCCCAGATCCCAGGTATTGCGTTCAGGGGCGCGCTGGCACAACGCAGCGGCGGTGTTTGCCCACAGCCGCCAGTAGTTCGGGGTCAGCTCGCTCCACGGCACCAGCTGCTGCAGCGCCTCTTCGTCGCGGCCCAGCTGGGCCAGCGCCCAGGCCTTGGACAAGCGACGCGGCACCGTGCAGTTGGCCGGTTCGTACTCCCCGGAGGCTGCCACTTCGGCTTCGCGCTTCTCGATCAGCGCCAACGCTTCTTCGGCACGGCCCATGCCAAGCAGGATCTTGATCTGCATCTCGGGGAAGCTGTCGAACACTTCCTTGCCACAGGCTTCCACGGCATCGGCCTGCACCTGCAGATAGTCCAGCGCCTCCTGGCCACGGCCATCATCGAGCAGGGCATCGGCCTTCTCGCAGCTCAGGCACTGGAAACAGGCCCAGCTCGGATCGATGCGGCCAAGGGTTTCGTCGCATACCTCGACGCGCTCGGGCACCCAGCCCGGGCCATCGATGTTGCCGTAGCAGGCGGCCAGATCCTGGGTCACGCAGATCGACTGCGGGCATTCCAGGGTGTCTTCGCGGTGCGCACGCTCGAACAGCGCGACCGCCTCGCCCAGCGCACTCTCGCCTTCAACGCGGTTGCCGACGCGGTTGCGCAGCGCCCAGTGGCCGACGTAGACGTCGACCCACGGATTGTCCAGCGCCTTGCCCAGCGCACGTGCTTCGGGCAGCAGTGCATCGACGCGGTCGACGCGAAGTTCGCTCACCTCGTCGGCGAGCCGGTTGAGCAGGTGCGCGTTCTGCGCCTGGCCTGCCTGGCGCAGGTCGCCCTGCAGTTTTTCGACCCAGTTCCAGATGTCCATGGGGTAAGTGCTCCTGTCTAGCGAAGGCTGGATGAGAGGGGGCGGTGCTCAGCGCAGCATCTGCTGCAGGGCACCGGCGATATCGGTAAAGGCACCGTTGAGGTCCGGGCCGGACGTGGCAGTCGCACGGGCCAGCGGACGGCCCTGCGCGGCGACGATGATCTTGAGCGAACGCAGCAGGCGTGCTGCGGCTTCGGCCTGCGGGTGGCCGTCCCGCTGGGCACGCAACAGTGCCTGCACAGCCGGATTGTCGAGGTTGAGGTACAGCCGCGACGGCGCGCGCGATTCGATGCGCGCGGTGAACTGCCGGGCCAGGCGCAGCGCCGCCATTGAAACGCGCTTGTCGTTCTCGTCGTCTTCCAGGCGCTGCTTCAGTTCGGCCTCACGGTCGGGCACCACCACCACCGGCAGCGCCTCCGGGCTGAAGCGTGCCGGCAACAGCTGTTCGCCGTCACCGAGCTGCTCGTGCAGCCATGCCAGCTGCGTCTCGTCGAGGCTGTCGTCGCTGCGGAACAACGCACGGTTGCCCTGCTCGGTGCCCAGTTCAACCAGGCGCAGGCCCTTAGCCTGGGCCCAGCGGCGCAGGAACGGCACCACCGCATAGCGATGGCCGTGCGCCACCGGCACGCCCATCGCACGGAACAGCATTTCCTCGAAGCCGCCGCCATTGTCGAGGATCACATGCACGGCGCCGCGCGCCGGCAACGCGCTGGCCGGCAGGTCACCCTGTGAGGTCGGCACGCGCACGTGTTCCAGCAGCAGGTCGAACAGGCGGTCATCGCACAGCGCTGCGCCGAGCAAGGCCTCATTGTGCCGCGTGAGAACGCGTCGCCACGCCTCCGGCTGCTGCCGCGCGACGTCGGCCAGGCCGTCGATCAGCGCTTCCAGCAGTGCGTGCTGCACGGCGCGGTACTGGTCGTCGCGCTGCAGGTCCTCGCGGCTGGCGGTGGGCGTCAGCCGCGAGGATTCGATCACCCCGCCAATGAACCCCGCCCAGGGCGGCAACAGGTCGCGGGCGTCATCGTCCAGCAGCATGCCACGCACGAACACCGACAGGTTGCGGTTGTCGCTGGTGCCATAGGTCGCCCCGTCCTGCACCCACAGCAGGCCGGTGGCATCACTGTTGCCATCGGCACGCAGCGGCACGGTGACGATCGGCTCGAAATCATGCTCGAAGCGCGCGGCGAACTGCAGCGCCTGGCGCCGCGCCTGCACCGGATGCAGGGCAACATCGCCCTGGCTACGCCACGGCGGCGGCTCGGGATTGAGCGCCTCGGCCGCGCCACCGATGAAGATCGGTTCGGACAGCAGCGCGCAGTAGCGGCCCAGCACCTCGTGCAGGCGCGCCTCGTTGGCCAGCGGCAGGAAGTCCGGATGCAGCTC
Organism: Stenotrophomonas sp. YJH_SMC_17; assembly: GCF_059371655.1. Taxonomy (NCBI): domain Bacteria; kingdom Pseudomonadati; phylum Pseudomonadota; class Gammaproteobacteria; order Lysobacterales; family Lysobacteraceae; genus Stenotrophomonas; species Stenotrophomonas sp. YJH_SMC_17. Next base: position 714,536 of record NZ_JCAFUU010000001.1, read on the forward strand.
CAGCTCCACCTCGGTACCGACCGCGCGTGCCGGCACTTCACTGACGGTGTACTGCTCGGCGTTGCTGGACACATACAGGTGCCCCAGATCCGGCGTCTGGTACGAGGTGGTACGCACGCTGACCTTGCGCGCCAGTACGAAGGCGGACAGGAAGCCGAGGCCGAACATGCCGATCAGGCCTTCGTCGTCCTCGCCGCCCTGGCGCAGGCCACGGGTGTAGCCGACGCCGACGGTGGCCAGGTAGTCGTGGATTTCCTGGCGGGTCAGGCCGGCACCGGTGTCGGTGATGCGCAGCACGCCGGCGGCGGCATCCACCTGCACCGAAATGCGCGACGGCACCTCGACCCCGGGTTGCTCGATGCGACGGCGGATGATCGAGTCGTGCGCGTTCTGCACCAGCTCACGCAGCGCCACCACCGGGGTGGAATACAGGTGCTTGCCCAGCACCGTCATCAGTCCATTGAGATCGACCCCGGCACGACGGATCTCGGCGTTGGGGGCGGTGAGCGCGGTGTCCTGCATGTAATCGTTTACTCCTGGGCACGGAAAGGCGCCAGAGGGCGCCTTCGTCGAGCGGGAAAAGCTAGCACAGGGAAGCTGACCGTTGCCGTGCACACCGCCGCATTCCGCACGCGCGAAGGCAACGCCGGGCCATGCCCGGCGGGTGCGCGGCAGGCATCACGCCGCGTCGATGGCCTCGGACAGGCGCTCCACCGCAATCACTTCCATGCCTTTCACCGATCCGCCCTTGGGCGCATTGGCCTTGGGCACGATGGCGCGCTTGAAGCCGTGGGTGGCCGCCTCGCGCAGGCGGTCTTCGCCATTGGGCACCGGGCGGATCTCGCCGGACAGGCCAACCTCGCCAAAGGCGATCGTTTTTTCCGCCAGCGGCCGGTCCTGCAGCGAGGACAGCACCGCCAGCAGCACCGGCAGATCGGCGGCGGTCTCCTGCACACGGATGCCGCCCACCACGTTGACAAATACGTCCTGGTCGCCGACCAGCACACCGCCGTGGCGATGCAGCACGGCCAGCAGCATGGCCAGGCGGTTCTGCTCCAGGCCGACCGCGACACGGCGCGGGTTCGACAGCGGCGAGGCATCCACCAGCGCCTGCACCTCCACCAGCAGCGGACGGGTGCCCTCGCGGGTGACCATCACGCAGCTGCCCGGCTGATGGGTGCTGCCGCCGGACAGGAAGATCGCCGAAGGGTTGGAGACCTCCTTCAGGCCCTTGTCGCCCATCGCGAACACGCCCAGTTCGTTGACCGCGCCGAAGCGGTTCTTGAACGCACGCAACAGGCGGAAACGGCTGCCGCTCTCACCCTCGAAGTACAACACCGCATCGACCATGTGCTCGAGCACGCGCGGGCCGGCGATGCCGCCCTCCTTGGTGACGTGACCGACCAGGAACACCGCGGTGCCGGTCTCCTTGGCGAAGCGCACCAGCCGCGCAGCGCTCTCGCGCACCTGGCTGACCGAACCCGGCGCGGCGGTCAGGCTCTCGGTCCACAGGGTCTGCACCGAGTCAGCCACGATCAGCCGCGGGCCAGCCTTGGAAGCGTGCTGCAGGATCGACTCGACCCCGGTCTCGGCCAGGGCGTTGACGCCATCCAGCGGCAGTTCCAGCCGGTGCGCGCGGCCGGCCACCTGGGCCAGCGATTCCTCACCGGTGACATACAGCACCGGCAGCTCGGCGGCCATCTTCGCCACCGCCTGCAGCAGCAGGGTCGACTTGCCGATGCCCGGATCGCCACCGACCAGCACTACCGCACCTTCGACCAGGCCACCGCCGAGCACGCGATCAAACTCACCGATACCGGTACTGACCCGGCGGTGCTCGGTCTGCTCCACGTCCTTCAGCGCGGTGATCTTCGGCGGATCGATCTTGCCGGCCCAGCCGGCCCGGCGCGACGCCGGCGCCTTGGCCGCCGCCGCGCTCTCCAACACGATTTCCGACAGCGAGTTCCAGGCGTTGCACTCGGTGCACTGGCCCTGCCACTTGCTGAATTCGGCGCCGCATTCATTGCAGACGTAGGCGGTGCGGGCTTTTGCCATCGGATGATTTCCAGCAACGGGAACAGGCGTGGCAGGATAGCCGAGCCGGGTCGCAGGTGCTGCGACCGCTCAAGTCCTGCCCACCCGCGCCGATAGGGGTCGCGGGCGTGCGCCTTGCGGGCGCCCCTTCCTCCCCCACTGGATTCAACATGACTGGCAGTTACAGTCAGAGCTTGGTCATCATCTCCTTGCTGGTGGCCATTCTTGCTTCGTACACGGCGCTGGACATGGCCGGCCGCCTGGCCACGGCCGAGGGACGCGTGGCCCGCTGGTGGCTGGCTGGCGGCGCGGCGGCGATGGGCCTGGGCATCTGGTCGATGCACTTCATCGGCATGCTGGCCTTCGACCTGCCGATCCCGGTCGGCTACGACCTCGGCATCACCCTGTACTCGCTGGCAGTCTCGATCGGCGCATCGGCCTATGCGCTGTGGCTGGTGTCACGGCCCAGCCTGCCCTGGCGTCGGCTGCTGGCCGGCGCCGTACTGATGGGGCTGGGCATCGCGGCCATGCACTACCTGGGCATGGCCGCGATGCGCATGCAGCCGGGCATCGACTACCACCCCGGCTGGTTCGCCGCCTCGATCGCGGTAGCCATCGGTGCCGCTGGCGCCGCGCTGTGGATCGCGTTCCGCCTGCGCACCGAACAGCACCACACCCTCCTCCTGCGTGCGCTCGCATCGCTGGTGATGGGCCTGGCCATCGTCGGCATGCACTACACCGGCATGGCCGCGGCGGGTTTCCCCGAAGGCAGCATCTGCGGCGCCGTCGGCAGTGGCGGCATCGATACCCGCTGGCTGGCGGTGCTGGTGATCGTGACCACCGTGGCCACGCTGGGTATCGCCCTGGTCGCCTCGCTCTTCGACCGGCAGATGCGCGTGCGCACCGGCCTGTTGGCCGATTCGCTGGCGCATGCCAACGACAGGCTGATCCAGGCCGCCCTGCATGACCCGCTGACCCAGCTGCCCAACCGCATGCTGCTGCAGGATCGCATCGAGCAGGCCATCGAGAAGGCGCGGCGCCGCAACCACGCCGTGGCGGTAATGTTCTGCGACCTGGACGGCTTCAAGGCGGTCAACGATGCCTATGGCCACCAGCTCGGTGACCGCCTGCTGGTGGCAGTGGCGCAGCGCATCGGCGGGCTGCTGCGCCCGCAGGACACCTTCGCCCGCCTCGGCGGCGACGAGTTCGTGATCGTGCTGGCCATCGACATTCCCGACGATGCCGTGGTCGTGGCCGAGCGCATCATCGCTGCCGCGGGCGAGCCGTTCACCCTGGACGCGGCCGAACTGCAGGTCAGCGCCAGCCTGGGCATCGCCCTGTATCCGGATGATGCCCGCAACGAACGCGAGCTGATGGCGCATGCCGATGCGGCGATGTACCACACCAAGGAAACCGGCCGGAACGGCTATACCTTTTTCACGCCGTCGATGCAGCTGAGTGCCAACCGCCAGCTGCGCCTGCTGCAGGATCTGCGCAAGGCGATCACGCGCAACGAGCTGGTGCTGCATTACCAGCCCAAGTTCCCGGCAGCCGGTGCACCGGCCACCGGCGCCGAGGCCCTGCTGCGCTGGCAGCACCCGGAGCTGGGCCTGCTGGCACCGGATGTGTTCATTCCCATTGCCGAACGCAGTGGCCTGATCCTGCCGATCGGCGACTGGGTACTGGACCAGGCCTGCGCGCAGCTGCGGGCATGGCACGATGCCGGGCATGCGGAATGGACAATGGCGGTGAACCTGTCGCCGCTGCAGTTCGCCTCGCCGGCGCTGCTGCACAGCGTACGCGAGGTGCTGCGTCGGCACCGGATCGAACCGGCGCGGCTGACCCTGGAGATCACCGAGACCACGGCGATGAAGGACGTCGATGCCAGCCTCGCGATCCTCAACGACCTGACCGCGATGGGCGTGCACATCGCCATCGACGATTTCGGCACCGGCTATTCGAGCCTGTTGTACCTGAAGCGGATGCCGGCGACCGAACTGAAGATCGACCGCGCGTTCGTGCGCGATCTGGAATGCAATGACGAGGACGCCGCCATCGTGTCGTCGATCATTGCTTTGGGCCGCACCCTGCAGCTGCAGGTGGTGGCCGAAGGCGTGGAGACGCAGGCGCAGCGCGAGTACCTGAGCGAACTGGGGTGTGACCAGCTGCAGGGCTACCACCTGGGCCGGCCAATGGAAGCCGGAGAGTTCCTGCGCCGGGTGGGATGAGGTTTGCGTTGAGGCCGGATCCCTTGCCCCAAGGCAAGGGCTCTGACCCCATCCATGCATGGCGTGGAACTACCGGTAGAGCCGGCCGCTGGCCGGCTTCCCGCAATTACCGGCCAACGGCCGGCACCGCCCGTCCGCAGGAAAACAGAAAGGCCGCCCGAAGGCGGCCTTTCTGCGTGGCAACGTCGCGAGGACGTCAGTGCATCATGTGCACGTTCATGTTGTGCATGACCCACAGGGTACCGATCACGATGATGCCGATCACCACCACGGTGAAGGCCGCAGCGTTGACGTTCCAGCGGCTTTCCGAAGAGCGGTCCAGGTGCAGGAAGAACACCAGGTGGACCAGCATCTGCAGCACCGCGGTGATGGCGATGACGACACCGTTGACGGTGCGCGAGAAATCGCCCGACATCACCATCCAGAACGGGATGACGGTCAGCACCACCGCCAGCACGAAGCCGATCAGGTACGACTTCACGGTGCCATGGCTTTCGCCGCCGGTGCCGTGGTCGTGTGCATGGTTGTCATGTGCCATTACAGGGCTCCATTGAGGTAGACGACGGAGAACACACCGATCCAGATCAGGTCCAGGAAGTGCCAGAACAGGCTCAGGCACGCCATGCGGGTCTTGTTGGTCGGGGTCAGGCCGTACTTCTTCAGCTGCACGAACATCACCAGCAGCCACAGCAGGCCGGCGCTGACGTGCAGGCCGTGGGTACCGACCAGGGCGAAGAACGCCGACAGGAAGGCACTGCGGTCCGGACCGTAGCCTTGGTGGATCAGGTGCTGGAACTCCCACACTTCCATGCACATGAAGCCGAAGCCCAGCAGCCAGGTGATGCCCAGCCACAGGTACATCTGGCCCATCTGCTTGCGGTGCATGGCGATCATGCCCAGGCCGAAGGTCAGCGACGAGGTCAGCAGCAGCGCGGTTTCCCATGCCACGAACGGCAGTTCGAACAGGTCCTTCGCGGTGGGGCCACCATCGGTGCCGCCTGCCAGCACCACGTAGGTGGCGAACAGCGAGGCGAAGATGAGGCAGTCGCTCATCAGGTACACCCAGAAACCGAAGACGGTGTTGCCGCCGGTGTCGTGGTGCTCGTGGTCGTCATGGCCATGGGCCGCCGCGTGCGCGGCGTGCCCGTGGCTCAGGGTCGAGGTATTGGTGCTCATGCCTTCAGCTCCGACTTCACCAGGCCCTGGGCTTCCAGGTGCTTGCGGTGTTCGTTCTCGATGCGTTCCACCTCGGCGGCCGGGACCCAGTAGTCCACGTCCTGGTCGAAGGTGCGGTAGATGAACGTGGCGATCATGCCGACGAAGCCGACGATGGCCAGCCACCAGATGTGCCAGATCATCGCGAAGCCGAACACCAGGCTGAAGGCACCGATGACAACGCCCGTGCCGGTGTTGCGCGGCATGTGGATGTCGGTGTACTTGGCCGGCTTCGGCCAGGCTTCACCACGCTGCTTGCGCTCCCAGAAATCGTCCAGTTCGGTGACTTCCGGCAGGGTGCCGAAGTTGTAGAAGGCCGGCGGCGAAGAGGTTTCCCACTCCAGCGTACGGGCATCCCACGGGTCGCCGGTCAGGTCGACGGTCTTCTTGCGGTCGCGGATCGACACGGCCACCTGGATGATCTGGCACAGGATGCCGGCGCCGACAATGAAGGCACCGCAGGCAGCCACCAGCAGCAGCGGCTCGTAGGCCGGGTTGACGGTGCTCTGCAGGCGACGGGTCATGCCCATGAAGCCCAGCACGTACATCGGCATGAAGGTCACATAGAAGCCGATGAACCAGCACCAGAACGCGCACTTGCCCCAGAACTCGTTGAGGCGGAAGCCGAACATCTTCGGCCACCAGTAGGTGATGCCGGCGAACATGCCGAACACCACGCCGCCGATGATGACGTTGTGGAAGTGGGCGATCAGGAACAGGCTGTTGTGCAGCACGAAGTCAATGGCCGGGATCGCCAGCATCACGCCGGTCATGCCGCCGATGACGAAGGTGACCATGAAGCCGATGGTCCACAGCACCGGGGTGGTGAAGTGCACGCGGCCACGGAACATGGTGAACAGCCAGTTGAAGATCTTCACGCCGGTCGGGATCGAGATAATCATCGTCGTGATGCCGAAGAAGGCATTGACGTTGGCACCCGAGCCCATGGTGAAGAAGTGGTGCAGCCACACGATGAACGACAGCACGCCGATGCAGGCGGTGGCGTAGACCATGCCCTTGTAGCCGAACAGCGCCTTGCGCGAGAAGGTCGCGATGACTTCGGAGAACACACCGAACGCCGGCAGGACCAGGATGTACACCTCCGGGTGACCCCAGATCCAGATCAGGTTGATGTACAGCATGGCGTTGCCGCCACCGTCATTGGTGAAGAAGTGGGTGCCCAGGTAACGGTCCAGGGTCAGCAGCACCAGGGTGATGGTCAGCACCGGGAAGGCGGCGACGATCAGCACGTTGGTCACCAGGGCGGTCCAGGTGAACACCGGCATCTGCATCAGCTTCATGCTGGGGGTACGCATCTTCAGGATGGTGATGAAGAAGTTGATACCGCTCAGCGTGGTACCCAGGCCTGCGACCTGTAGACCCCAGATGTAGTAGTCCATGCCGACGCTTGGACTGTATTCGATGCCCGACAACGGCGGGAACGCCAGCCAGCCGGTAGCAGCGAACTCACCGATCCACAGCGACAGCATGATCAGCACAGCGCCCGACACGAACAGCCAGAAGCTGAGCGAGTTGACGAACGGGAACGCGACGTCGCGCGCACCGATCTGCAGCGGCACGGCCAGGTTCATCAGGCCGGTGATCAGCGGCATCGCCACGAAGAAGATCATGATCACGCCGTGGGCGGTGAAGATCTGGTCGTAGTGGTGCGGCGGCAGGTAACCCTCGGACCCGCCGACGGCGAGCGCCTGCTGGGTACGCATCATGATGGCGTCGGAGAAGCCGCGCAGCAGCATGACGAAGGCGACGATGAGGTACATCACGCCGATCTTCTTGTGGTCCACCGAGGTGAACCACTCCTTCCACAGATAGCCCCACAGCTTGAACTTGGTGATCAGGGCCATGACGCCCAGGCCACCCAGCACCGCGCCGACCAGGGTGGTCAGCACGATCGGATCGTGGGGGATCGACTCAAGAGAGAGTTTTCCCAACATGTTCATTCTCCCGAACCCGCGTGGCCAGCATGGCCAGCGTGTTCGTGTTCGGTGGCATCCAGGTTTTCACCCGATTCCTTGGAATCATGCGCGTCACTGGGGGCGTGGCCCTCGTGCGCTTCATGGCTGGCGGCATCGGCAGCGGCGGCACCGGCATGTTCATGCTTCATGCCGTAGTGCTTGTTGTCGCCCATGTGCTTGGCGATGACCCAGTTGAACAGGCCTTCTTCGGTCTTGCCGAAGTAGGTCACCGGGTACCACTCGGCGTTGCGTGCTTCACCCAGGGCCTTGAACGAAGCCTTGTCCAGCGTCTGCTCGCCGGCGCGGACCTGGTCCAGCCACTGGCGGTATTCGGCATCGGTGACCGAGTAGGCGGTGAAGTGCATCTTGGCGAAGCCCGCGCCGCTGTAGTGCGAGGACATGCCCGGGAATTCACCGGTCTCGTTGGCGATCAGATGGAGCTTGGTCTCCATCGCGGCCATCGAGTAGATCATGCTGCCCAGGTGCGGGATGAAGAAGGCATTCATCACTGTGTCGGACGTGATCTTGAAGTTCAGCGGCGTGTTGACCGGGAACTTGATTTCGTTGACGACCGCCACCTTCTCTTCCGGATAGATGAACAGCCACTTCCAGTCCAGCGAGATCGCCTCGATGGTGACCGGCTTGACGTCCGATTCCAGCGGCTTGTACGGGTCCAGCGCGTGCGACGAACGCCAGGTCAGGACCGCCAGCACCAGCACGATCATGCAGGGAATGGACCACACCACCACCTCGATCGCCGTCGAGTGGGACCACTTCGGCTCGTAGCGGGCCTTGGTGTTGGAGGCGCGATACTTCCACGCGAAGGTCAGGGTCATGATGATGACCGGGATGACGACCAGCAGCATGAGCACGGTAGCCGTGATCAGCAGGGTCTTCTCATCCTGGCCGATCTGGCCCTTCGGACTGAGGATGGCCACGGCATCGCAGCCGGTGAGCATCACCAGCAACGAGAGCAGCAGGCCCGGGCGCAACCAGCGCCCAAGGGTTTTCAACGGAATCATCGGTCGATCCAATTGCGAGGGAATGCCGTTCCCCGTCCTGCCTGTCCCGGCAAACGCCGGTCCCGCCGGTCCGGAAGACAGGCAGGGAGGTGGGGTCGAGTCAGCCTTTCAATTTTAGGCCGTCACCCACCATTTAAGAAAGGCATTGACAATGATCGGGCGCAGGAAAGGCCCGTTTCAGGCTGCGACACGTTGTCGCAGTGCGCAACTGCGGCGGGCAGAACGCGCGGGGGAGCATCGTGGAATCGGGCGATGCCGCCTGCTCCGCCCGTGTTCGGCAAAGTGACCTGAACATGTTCAGACACGCGCGCGCAGGCGATGCATGGGATGCTCGGCGTCGGAGGAAGCCCCATGGACAAGATCGACTTCAAGAAGCGCGATCGCGCGTTGTACCAGCCCCCGGCGGGCCGGTTCGTGACGGTGGACGTCCCGCCCCTGCCCTACCTGATGGTCGACGGTCGCGGCGATCCGAATACCGCCCCCGCGTATGTGCAGGCGGTGCAGCGGCTGTATTCGGTGACCTATGCACTGAAGTTCGCGCTGAAGGCCAGGGGCCAGGACTACGTGGTGCCACCGCTGGAAGCGCTTTGGACCGCCGAGGATCCGTCGAGCTTTGTGGCACGCCGCAAGGATGAGTGGAGGTGGACGGTGATGATCCGTACGCCGGACGGGATCCGTCCAGCGCAGTTGGAGGCTGCCATCGCCAAGGCGGCGAAGAAGCTGGGCGACGTTCCTGCCAGCTTTCGCCATGAGATTCTTGAAGAGGGCCTCTGCCTGCAGACCCTGCATGTAGGCGCCTACGATGACGAGGGCCCGGCGCTGGCCCATCTGCACGACGAACTGATGCCTTCGCTGGGTTACACCTTCGCCGGCGCCCATCACGAGATCTACCTGAGCGACCCGCGCGGGACCGACGCTGCGCGGTTGAAGACCGTGCTGCGGCAGCCGGTGCGGGCGCTTGAACCTGACAAGTATTCGCGCTCATGACACAAGGCCTGCGACTGCTTCAAATCGCCCAAACAAAAAGCCCCGGCCAAGGCCGGGGCTTTTCATCAAACATGGTGCCGGAAACAGGAGTCGAACCTGCGACCTACGCATTACGAATGCGCCGCTCTACCAACTGAGCTATTCCGGCTTAGCAGGTAATTCTAGAGGGTGCCGGTCAGCAGGTCAATTGAAGCCTCCCCCAGGGTCTACCGCTGCCCCGCCCTGCCGCGGCGGATCGACTGAACGGCCAGGAAGACAAAGAACAGGCAGAAGAACACCAAGCCAGTCAGGGCAATATCGTGCATACCGCCCAGCTGCCCGCTCGTGGTCCGGCTCCACAGGTAGCGGACCGCCAGGATGATGATCAGCAGCACTACCATGAGGTTGACCCACTTCAGGGCACCTCGGAACGTCGTCTTATTCATAGGTACAGGCATCGTCGGCGGCCCCTTCGCCGCCTTGATGGTACGCATCACATTTCGAGCCGTCGCGCCGCGCCACAGCACGGGCGCTCGACGCCATCGCATGCGATCCGGACGCCATTGGAGCCGCCATCGAAGCTGGCATCGCCGTCCGCCACCAGCCCCCTTCGACTACGCCTCGCGTTCGTGTGGATCCGGGGATATGGCGCGCGACGAAGCAGGCGTCGCAGTCACGATGTGCCGGATCAGCCAGCCCCCACTGCATTGGCGCACACCCGTCCGGCCGCAAAATCCTTCAGGTTCCCCAGCGTAATCGCCGAGATCTCCTGCAGCGCCTCCACGGTGAAGAAGCCTTGGTGGCCGGTCACCAGCACGTTGGGGAAGGTCATCAGGCGCTGGAAGGCCTCGTCGTCGATGATCTCGCCGGACAGGTCCTGGAAGAACAGCGCGCTTTCCTGTTCGTACACGTCGATGGCCAGGTGGCCGAGCCGGCGCGACTTCAGCGCGCGGATCACCGCATGGGTGTCCACCAGTGCGCCGCGCGAGGTATTGACCAGCATCGCACCCGGCTTCATCCGCGCCAGCGAGGCGTCGTTGATCAGGTGCTGGGTTTCGGGTGTCAGCGGGCAGTGCAGCGAGACGATGTCGGCGCGCGCCAGCAGTTCGTCCAACCCCACCATGTCGCCCACGCCGACGAAGGCTGGCGACGGATACGGGTCATGCCCCAGTACCGTGCAACCCATGCCCTTGAAGATGCGCGCAGTGGCCAGGCCGATCTTGCCGGTACCCACAATGCCGACGGTGCGGCCATGCAGGGTACGCCCCAGCAGGCCATCGAGCATGAAGTTGCCTTCGCGCACGCGGTTGTAGGCGCGGTGTGTCTGCCGGTTTAGGGTCATCACCAGCGCCAGCGCATGCTCGGCCACGGCTTCGGGCGAGTACGCAGGCACCCGCGCAACGAACAGGTCCAGCGCTTTCGCGGCGGCCAGGTCCACATTGTTGAAGCCCGCACAGCGCAGCAGCACCGCGCGCACACCCAACGCATGCAGCGCATGCAGCACCGGTGCATCCAGCCGGTCGTTGACGAACACGCAGACCGCTGCGCAGTCCTGTGCCAGCGCCGCCGTATGCACGTCCAGCGCCACATCGAAGTACACGAAGGCAAAGCCGTCCCCAGACGCATCGCGCTGGTTGGCCTCATCAAGGAAACGACGGTCGTAGGGACGGGCACTGAAGACGGCGATCTGCATGGTCGGGCCTGGGTGGAATGCCCTGCCGACCATACCGCAGCTGCGCCCGCGTTGGGATGGCACCGGCGATGCAGGCATCGCCGGTGCCACGTGCCACTCAGAACCGGTAGCCCAGGCCCAGCATCACGCCGTTCTGGATCTGCCCGTCCCGGCGCTCGCCCACATAGTCGGCCATGATCGACAACCGTTCGCTGGCGCGGCTGGTCACGCCCAGGTTCCAGGCCAGCACCTGCTCGCCCACCGCCTGGCTGCTGGCGCCGAACACCAGGTCCGGTGCTGCCGCAAAACCGGTGCTGTAACGGGCCTGCGAATCGCCCAGCTCCTTCTGCCAGACCACCCGGGCGCGCGGGGTGATGCGCTCGCCGTTGTTGCCTTCGAACGTCTTGAACAGCTGCAGGCCCGCACCCACGCGGATGCTTTCCAGGCTCCCGCTGCGACCGATCAGTGCTCCGGCGCCCTGCCCTTCATTGAAGCGCGTGGCCGAAGTGCGCGCGTAATCCACCACCGGCAGCAGCGGCTGGATCACCAGGCCCTTGCCGGTGGTGAAGGAGAACGCGTGCTCGACCCGCGCGGAAACTGCATCGTTGTTGTACTTGGCACGCAGCGGCTGCTGCAGGCCGTCGATACCACTCACGCTGCGTCGGGTGTCGTGACGCAGATCGGTATAGCGCACCGCTGCCGACAGATAGCCGCGCGAATAGGTCGCATCCAGATACCCGCCGATATCCAGCGCGCGCACGTCACCGCTGAAGTCGGAACCGTCGCTGCCCTTGGTCGACATGTCGGCCGCCGCCACGCTGACACCCAGGGTGACGCGGTCATCGGCCACGCGGGTGTCAGCACCGACCACGATGCCGCCGACGGTGTGGCTCAGGCCAGCCACGCCGCCATCGGCATCGATGCGGCCATGGCTGGCGAACCCGCGCGCCCACAGGCCATGGCTGGCATCAGCGCTGCCACCGCTACCACCCGCCGCCGGCTCGACCAGGTGCATGGCCAGCTGGTTGAACAGGCTGCCGTGGCGCATGCCCGGCTGCGCCGACACCGACTGCGCGGCCTGCGAAGCCAACCCGTCTGCATCGCCGCCACTGCGCATCGCCGCCTGGTGCTGTTGCACGACGTTGCCGATGCTGCCGACCAGTGCATTGTCTGCCAGTCGAAGGCTGGCGTGCGCGTCACCGCGCAGAACACCGGCCTGCTGGGCAATCACGTCACGGTCGGCGAACTGCAGTGCGCCCAGCAACAACTTCAGACCATCGTCCTGGCGATTGCTGGCCGTCGCCAGCGCGCGTCCCAGACCGTCGCCCGATGTGCCGTTGGCAAACAGTCCCAACTGGTCGAATCCGGGATTGGCCGTCAGCCACAGGCCTTCTGCCGTCTGCTTCACATTGAAGCTCAGCAGCGAGTTGTGGCGTGGGCGGAACACCTCACCGCCTTTGATGCTGGCGCTGTAGCCGGTATCGCCCAGGCGCACGGCCTCTTCGAACCCGCCCTGGTAGATCGGGCCCTGCACGAGATCGCGACGGAAATCCTGGCCGTAGTAGCCCTGCGCCACGTTCAGTTCGAGGAAGGCGCCCTTGGAGATCACCAGTGCGCCGTCGGTCTGCTGGCTGTCGAAGAAGCTGCCCACGCGGATGCGGCCACTACCGGCGCCGCCGTTCTCGGTGACGTCGAACAAGACCTTGCCGCCCGGCATGATGTTGACGTAGCCGTGGGTGACCAGATCGCCACCGCGCGGCATCAGCGTGCCGTAGACACGCAGGCGGTTGAAGCCATCCTCGCGCCAGGACGGTCGCGTCCCGCTGGCCAGTGCACTGAGATCCATCGCGGTACCTGCCACGTCACCGTGGCCAACCAGCGTGCCGGCGCTCATCACGCGCACCTCCGAAGCACGCAGCGCGCCCCCCTCCAGGGCGATGGTGCCGTTGTCGACCAGCATGAAGTCGGCACCGGTGGTCGCGGAGGTCCGCCATGTGGCGCCATTGGTCACGCGGATCACGCCCATGGAGTCGTCCAGCGTGGATATATCCAGGTCGCCCAGGCGCAGCTTGGACAACAGCAGGGCCTTGTAGGTGGGATCGTTCTGGTAGTCCTGTACCGAATTCGCGCCGATGCCCTGCGGACCGTTGCTGGAAGCGTTGTAGATGCTCTGCGCCAGGTTGATGTAGGTGGACTGCCAGTTGGTGTTCCAGCGCGCGAAATCGTCATCGACGAAGGTCTGCAGCTGGCGACCGGTGCGCAGGTAGCCGGGATTGATGTCGCCGCTCACGTTCGCACTCACGTTCAACGTATCGTCTGGATCGCGATAGCCGTTCGCAGTGATGATCCTGTTGCTGTAGATGTCCTGCCCGGGGAACGACTCCAGCCTGCTGCCGCTGCCGTCGGGGTCGAAGGTGACCGAGGGGCCGGTACCGCGTGCCGGATCGCGGAACACCAGCAATCCGTTCGGCTGCACCACCTCGTACATGGCCTTGTGCAGCAGACCGGCATCCATGCCTCCACCGTAGTTGCCGGTATAGATCTGGGTCATGCGCGGCGACGGCGTGTAGATCACCTTGCCGCCGCTGCTGGCCGCGTGGATCTGCACCGAGTCGATGATCGGCAGGTCGCCGGCCAGATACCGTTCTACGCCACCGGACTGCATGATCGAGCAGGACGAGATGCAGTGGCCGGAGACGATGGTGTTCAGTCCGGAAGTGCGGATGATGCCCTGCAGCCACTCGCCGGCGATCAACGCGCCACCATTGGACGTGCGCAGCACTACCTCACGGATCGGGCGGCCCTCGGCCTGCGCCTTGGCCAGCAATGCGGGCAGCGACACCACGTCGGCATAGGTCACCCCGCCACTCAGGAAGATGCGATCGCCCTGCACGTGATAACTCATTGCCATGACGTCATCAGTCGCCGCGAGGGTGCCAACGCCCATCAGCCCGGCCAGGGCCAGGCTCAACTTCGAATACTTCATGTGTTCTCTCTCCACCCGCAACACGCGGGTCCAGAGCCAAACGGCCGAGCGTCGGGATCTCCCCCAGCGCATCTGGTGTAGAAAAATGAATGCATTCACAATGTGACAGCGCGTGCTGCACACTCTTCCCCATCCGGTCATCGTCGCGTAAAACTCGATGACGCATCCGCCAATGTCCGCCGAGGCCTGTCCTGTCCGCCCCGTCCCCCCTTCTCCACCGCGCGCCGGAGCCGCCTGTGCCAACGGACGCCTTCATCGCGTTCGTACGCGAGGAACGCACGCCGCTGTGCGCGTTCCTGCGCACGCGCGGCGTCGGCCCGGAGGATGCGGAGGACATCGCGCAGGACTGCATGGAACGGCTGATCCGTTATCGCGCACACGGGACCGACGAACTGCGCCTGCTGCTGTATCGTATCGCCCGCAACCGCCTGGCGGATCGCGGCCGTTCGCCACAGACGCGACCGCATCTGTCACTGGCCGAGCATGATGGCCACGATGAGCCCACCAGCCCATCGCCGGACCCATTGCGCCAGGCAGAGTCCGGGCAGATGCTGACCCTGCTGCGGCAGGCCCTTTTCAAACTGCCCGAGCGCGCGCGCGAGGTGTACCTGCTCAACAGGATCACCGGCATGAGCTATACACAGATCGCGCGACACTGCGGAATTACAGCCAAGACCGTGGAAAAACATATCGCCCGCGCCCTGCAGGGCCTGCGCCAGGAGTTGGGACCGGATCCGCTGCACAACGACAGGGATATCGAATGAGCAGCCACCGGCACACGGAAGACGCCTCGCTGTTCGAACGCGCCAGCACCTGGGTGGCGCGGCTGGAAGCCCCGGACTGCACCCCTGCCGAACGCGAGTCATTCGAAGACTGGCTGGCGGAGGATCCTGCCCACGTCAAAGCCTGGGTGCAGGCCGAAGACCTTTTCCAGCAGGGCCAGGGCTTGGCCGCGGATCCGTGGCTGCGTACTGCTGCGGCACGCGCGGCGCGGCCACCGCGTCGCCGCTGGCTGCCTGCGTTGGCTGCGGCCGCCGGTATCTGCCTGGCCATCGGCGTGGGCTGGATGGTGGCGGTGGATGGCAACCCTGCCGCGCAGCGCTACGCCAATGACACCCATCAGACGCAGCAGCTGACCCTGCCCGATGGCAGCGTGGCCACGCTCGATGCCGGCACGACGCTGCACGCCCGCTTCGGCTGGCGCCATCGCGAGCTGGACCTCGAACGGGGCCGCCTGCAGCTGCAGGTCGCGCCCTCGAGCAAGGCGTTGCAGCTGCGCGCCGGCAACAGCACGATCCGCGATATCGGCACGACCTTCCAGGTCGAGCGCCTGCACGATGGCCTGGTGGAAGTTGCGCTGCTGGAAGGCGCGGTGGAAGTCAGCAACGGCGCGGCCCAGCACACGCTGTCGCCCGGCCAGCAGTTGCAGGTGCTGCCGTCCGGGCGCATCCAGCCCGGTCCGGCGCTGTCTTCCACGGCGGCAGCCGAGGGGTGGCTGCACGGAAAGCTGGTGTTCGATGCCACACCGCTGTCGATCGTGGTCGAGCGCATGAACCGCTATGGCCGTACACCACTGGTGATCGCTGATCCGGAGATCACCGATCTGGCGGTGAGTGGCACGTTCCGCGCAGGCGACGCACAGGAGTTGCTGTCGGCGCTGGAACTGGGCTGGTCCGTTGCTGGCCAGACGCGCCCGGATGGCGCGCTGGAACTGCGCCGCACGTACTGAGGAGGCGCGCAGTGATGGCAGGACCGGGCACGCTGCAGTGGGGGCTGCTCCGCTCCCTGCTGTGCCTGGCGTTGCTGGTGCAGGTGCTGCCTGCGGCCACCGCCGGTGAATCCACGGCCGTCCGTGACTACCGGATCAGCGCGGGCCCGTTGCCATCGGCATTGCAGCAATGGGCACGGCAAAGTGGCATCGCCCTGGTGTTCGATGCCCGTGAGCTTGCCGAGCTCCACGCCAACGGCACCCACGGCATGGCCGATCCCGCATCGGCCCTGAAGCAGCTGGTTGCCGGCATGCCCGTGACCATCCTGCGTACGCCCTCCGGTGGCTTCGTGGTCCGCCGCATCCGCACCGCCCCCGCCGCCGTGCCGCCGGTTCCCGCTGTCGTGGTGCGCCGCCCGCGCACGCCCCCGCAATCGCCACCCGAGATAGACCTGGCGCCGATCCATGTCACCGGCAGCAGGCTGCCACGCACCTCGGTGCAGACCACCCTGCCGGTAACCACGATCGATCGCGCCGACATCCTGCGCAGTGGCTACGGCAGCCTGTTCGATCTGCTGCGGCACCTGCCGGGCATGAACGGACTGCCCGCGATGAGCAGCGCCCGCAGCGGTGATTCGCAGTACCTGCCGGTCGGGGCTGCCGCCACCACCAGCCTCGATGGCATGGGACCGCGCGCCACCCTGTTCCTGGTCAATGGCCGGCGCCTGCCCCGCTACCCGATGGTGTCCCTGGAACAGGGCGGACTTACCGACCTGGGCGGCATTCCACTCAGCTTTGTCGAACGCATCGAACTGGTGCGCGGCGGTGCCTCGGCCATCTATGGCGCCGATGCGATGTCCGGCGTGGTCAACATCATCCTGCGCGACCAGGCCGACGGCCCCGAAGCCACCTTGCAGACCGGCCTGAGCAGCCGTGGTGACGCCGGCCAGTACCGCGTGCAGGCCGCCACCGGTGGCCTGCGCGGGAACGGTGACCGCTGGTTCGCAGGCATCGACCTGCATCGCATCGAGCATCTGGCGGGAGACCAGCGTGACTGGCACGCGGAGACGTCGCAGTATCTGATCGGCGCCTTCCGCGATGGCTATTACTGGCCGGCGAAGCGTTGCGATGGCCCCCTGCAGCGACGCGATGGCGCGTGCTGGTTCGACAGCGCGCGCCCGCGCTCGCTGCAGCCTGCCTCGGATACCGCAGCGGGCTACCTGCGCTACCGGCACGAGCGCGGCGAAGGGCGCTATGCCTATGCCGAGGCCCGCGCCAGCCATAACCGGCAACGCTTTGACCTGGGCCCCACCGCGGTTGCACTCGGCCTGTATGGCTTCACCTTCAACAGTGTCCTGCGCGAGGCCGGCAACGTGCGCCCGCGCGTGCGTGCCACCGACGCCGACCTCACCTTCGGCATCGGCCACGACCAGGGCCGTCGCAGCTGGGATGCCGGCCTCAGTGCACAGCGCAGCGACGTCACCCTGACCACGTCGGGCACCGTGCGCGCCGTCCCCCTGATCGAGGCCGCGCAGTCGCTCCGGTTCCTGCCCGGATTCGACGTGCTGCCCGCGGATGAAGCGGCGACGTTGTTTCCATCGATCCGCAACCGGGGCCTGACCGAACAACTGCAGGGATGGTGGGGCATGCAGCGCCAGCTGGTGGCCCTACCGGGCGGAAACGCACAGCTGGCGACCGGTATCGACCTGCGCCATGAGCGCTGGACCTCGCACCCGGACACGTTGCTGAGCCAGGGCGACCTGGCGCTGGGATTGCCGCAGCAACAGCGCCGCCTGTCGCGGCAGAGCGGCGGCGCCTACGCCGAGCTGGGCCTGCCGCTTGCACCACAACTGCGCATGGACCTGGCCGCACGCTGGGACCGCGACGGCGACTACACGGCGTTCTCGCCCCGCGCCGGCCTGCGCTGGACGCCCTCGCCGCAGTGGTCGTTCCTGCTGGCCAGTGGGCGTGGTTACCGCGCCCCCAGCCTGTTCGAGCAGCGCCGCCCGCCGGGACAGTTCGGCACCCTCACCCTGCCCGCGTCCACGGCGCTGCCACCGTGCGCGCAACGCACACCCGACGGCCGCTGCGTGGTGACCGCGGACGTGGAAGAAAACACCACGCTGAAAGCGGAAAGCTCGCGCAGCCATTCGCTCGCAGCGAGCTGGTCGCCCAATGATGCGTTCTCATTGTCGCTGACCCACAACATCGTCGATCTGCGCAACGAAATCCTCGCGCTGCAGCCTTCCGATGCGGTCTGGAACCGCAATACGTGGCAACTGGATGACGAAGGCAACCTGAGCAGCCTTCGCCTGTCGTTCGACAACATCGGCCGCACCACGTCCCGCAACTGGGTGCTGCGCGGGGAGTACCGCATCGATGCAGGCAGCGATGGTCAATGGCTGTTCTCGCTGGATGCACTGAAGCAGCAGGAACTGCGCCGCCGGCGCGACCACGAGCCGGCGATCGACCTGCGCGGCCACGTCACGCCCGGCATGGCCGCTGTGTTGAACGTGCAGTGGCAGAACAGCAACTGGGACATTGCCCTGCGCGGCAACCAGGTGGGCCGCACGCGCGCATGGCTGCCCGGCGCCGAGTGCCCGCAGGATCAGATCGAACAGAACCACTGCATGAATCCCCGCCAGCTGCGCTGGAACCTGCACCTGGCACGACGGCTCGGTCCGCGCGTCGTTGCAGCGCTGGACGTGCACAACGTACTCGACACGCAGCCGGTGAACTATCTGGTCGGCAATGGCGGGCAGATGCCGGGCCTGGATGATCCACTGGGCCGCTACTACCTGCTCACCCTGCAGTTCCGCTGAGCGTAGTACGCTAAGCGGCCTGCTCCACCAGCCTGCCACCTCCCCCCATGAAAGCCTATCTCTGGTTCTGGGGCGCGTTCCTGCTGTTCTTCGCGTTGCCCTTCCCCTGCATCCTTTATTTCGGCACCTCCTGGCCGGTGGCGCTGGCTGATCGCAGCATGCCATGGCTGTCCCTGCTGCTGCTTGTGCTGTCGCTGGCTGCATGGCTGTCTCTGCTGTTCGCCTTCCTGCATTTCCTGCTGCTCGGCCCGCCGCGCGCCCTCCATCGCGTGCGGTCGATCCTTGCCGATGGCGAACCACGCGATGCGCTGATCGAACACGCCGAGCAGACCGGTGTGCACGTGCGCGGATTCGCACAATGGAAGCTGCAGCTGTCCTTCCGGAACCTGTCGGGCACGCCGATCAGCGAACAGCTGCTGGTGGTCGACAGCAAGCCGCAGCTGCAGCGCTACGGCGTCGGAAGGCACGTCGATGCACGCCTGAGCCGGATGCCGGGCGCGTTCCCGAACGTGGTGCTGGAGGGTGCCCAGCCCGAACTGGATATCGCCAGCCTGTGGCGGCGGAGCATCGGCGCTGCGATCGGCATCGTCCTGGTAGCTGCGGCCTATGTGGCGGCCTACCGGCTGCAGAGCGAGGGCCTTGGCTGGACCTTCCTGTCCTTCGGCCACCCGCTGCTCGTGTGCCCACTGGTGCTGTGTGGCTACATGCTGGGGCTGCGCCTGCTTGGCCGCATGCTGCACGCCGATGCCCGCGGTGATGCGCTGAAGTATCGCGGCATCGGTGTGGAGGCCCGGGTACTGAAGGTGCGCCAGACCGGCACCTACCTCAACGAGCAGCCGCAGGTGGAGTTCCAGCTGGAATACATCGACCGCGAAGGCAACCTGCAGCAGGCCCGCGTGCGCCGCTTCATCCCGCTGATTGAACTGGCCAACATTCCGCGCGAACACGTGCGGCTGCTGTACGACCCGGATGACCGCAGCAACGTGCGCCTGGAGGGGGTATGAAGCAGCCCCCTTCCACCCGGCGGGTGTTTTCGCTGGTGCTGCTGGTGCTGGCCGGGGCTGCCGTGGCCGGCGGCGCCCTCGGCACGATCGGCGAGACACTGAGGCCGTCGGTACCGCCACCGCGCGCGGCCGATCCACGTGCCTCGCAGCCGCCGCGCGAGCGGGCCACATCACTGGCACCCGCACCCGGGCCGCAGCCCACCCTGGTGTCAGACCGCAGCAACCGGCTGTTCGATGCCCAATACCTGCAGGGTGCGCGCCAGGCGCTGGAGCAGCTGCCTGCCTTGTCCGGGCATCGGCTGACGGTGTTCCACAGCATCCACTTCCATGACGATGGCCGCATCAACCTGGACCTGGTCGATCCGCAGCAGCCGGACCACGTCGACAGCTACCACTTCGAACGCGGGCAGTGGCGCAAGGGCAACCCGGTGAACCCGCAGCAGTTCGCGCCCACCATCAGCCTGCAGCGCAGCAGCACGCCGCTGGCCAACATCGATTTCGATGCCGTACCACGTGTGGCGCGGGCACTGCAGGAACAGCGCAACGCACTGCAGCATCCTGCTTCAGAGGTCGGCCACGTCTACGTGATCGTGCGCAAGGCCGGCAAGCTGGTATGGCTGCCGGACGAGGTTGCAGGCGACCGCGAATCGGCACGCCTGCAGTTCGATGCACAGGGCATCGCGCGCAGCGTCAAGAGAGTGGACGGAAGGAATTAAGTCGCCATGGGCTTCAAGGCAATCACGGCTTGATCCCCTGCGTCCCCATTTTCTGCTCTACGGAGCGGGCGATGGCGTACTGCGCAGCGTAGTAAGTGGACAGCACCAGCAGGCTGGCCAGCGGCAGACCGCCGGCGAAGCGGTCCCAGGCCAGCAGTGAATCGCTGGCGACGAACAGCAATGCACCTGCCGCGGCCCAGCGGGCGCTTCGAGCTTCCACGGCATCGGGCTGCGGGCTGCGCCACTGCCGTGCCAGGGCCAGCACCGCCATCGAGGCCAGCACCACCACATACGCCAGCACCGGAATGCGCATCGGTGCGGGCAGGTGCGGCCACAGGCCAAGTACGTTGAGCACGGCAAACGTCGCCAGCAGGACGCTGGCCGCCAACAGCCCACGCCCCGCACGCAGGCCATCGCGGAAGGCCACGATGTAGCAGAGGTGGGCCAGCAGGAACGCGACCAGCCCCGGCACGAACGCATCCATCGGCAGCATCAAAGCGATGTCACCCACGCACGACAGCAGCATGCCGGCCAGCACCGCGCGTCGATAGAACGGCTGCGTGGGATCATGCACGCGCCAGACGATGGCAGCGATCAGCAGCGTGGTGGTCGGCTTGGCCAGCCAGTGCAGCCAGCGCCCGTCACCGTGCAGGAACGCACCGACGATGGCCAGGATCGCCATCAGCAGGATCACGCCATCGCGGGCGCGCGGCTTCATCGCGCCTTCCACAATTCTGCGAGGCGGTCAGGCTTGCCGGCGATACGCTCCAGCACCGGGTACTGCAGGCCACCGTGGTAGACGATGCTCATCGTTTCGATGCGGTCGAACTGCTTCACCAGCAGCACGATCGGCGCCTTGTCCTTCGCTGCCGCAGCCACCGCGTCCTTCAAGCGCTGGCTGCTGTACTCACGGCCGCCAACCGCGATCACCTTCATGCCCGGTGCAAGACCGGCGTTGAACGCCGGGCTGTCCCAGATCACATCGCCGACCGTACCGCTGTCGAGTACGGTCGCGCCCAGCGAATAGGCGAGCAGTGCCGCCTTGGCGCGTTTTTCCTGTGCCTTGTAGGCGTCGTTCGGCGTATCGCGGTAGACCAGCTTCCAGCCCGCCAGCTCCAGGCCGCCGGTCAACGAACCGTGGCCGTCCAGGCGCCCGCGCAGGAACGTCGCCCAGTCGTACGGCGCGATGCCGTTCAAGGTCGCCACCACATCATCGAAGGTGTACGGGTTGACGTCCCAGTCGCCATTGCCGACGCCGAAGAACGCACGCGCGAAGTCGTCCAGGCTGCGGCGGTTGCCGCTCAGTTCGCGCAGCTTGCCCTCCACTTCCAGCCACAGCATCTGGCCGCCGGAGTAATAGTCCTCGCTCATCTGGTAGTTGCGGTACGGCAACGTGCGGCGCTGGGCGATGGTCGGGTCGTTGGTGGTGTCCTGCAGTGGGCGCCAGGCCAGCCCCGGGCGGCCACGGTCATAGGTCGCGGCCACATTGGCCAGCATGTCGCGCGCCTGCGCGCTCGACCACAGCCCCGAACGCGCCGCCAGCACCTGGCCCCAGAACTGGGTCTGCCCCTCGTACACCCACAGCAGGCTGTCGCCCATCGGCACGTTGAAGTTGGCGGTGGCCAGGTCGGCGCCACGGCGGTACTTGCCGTTCCAGGAATGGGTGTATTCGTGCGGCAACAGGTCACGCATCCAGGCGTTGCTGTCCCATTCGGTGAAATAGCCCGGATCGGCACTGTTCTCGCTGGAGCGGTGATGCTCCAGGCCGATGCCGCCGAGGCGGTCGGTCAACGCCAGCAGGAATTCATAGTGGTTGTAGTGACGCGCGCCATAGAGCTTGTCGGCCTGCTGCACCAGCGCGCGGTGCAGGCTGATCTGCGCATCGGTCGGCTTCAGCGACTTGGCCTCGTCGGCGAACACATTGAGGTGCACCGGCACCTTCGCGCCGGGATCAAGATCGATGCGCTGGTAATGCTCGCCGGCGAACAGCGGCGAGTCGACCAGATGGTCGTAGGAAATCGGCTTGAACACCACCGTGTCGCCGTCGCGATGCGCGGTTTCCAGTGCGGTGGCGAACGACCAGCCCTTGGGCAGGATCACGCTGGCCTGCGCCTGCAGCTGGCGCGCATCGACACCGGCCGGGTACAGCGAGTTGGCGTTCCACTGCAGGTTGAGCATTTCCGGGCTCATCACCACCCGCCCCTGGCTGCCGCCCTGCGAGGACAGGAAGTCGAAGTGCGCGACGATCTCGCTGACGCCCTCGGGCACGTCCACCTTGAACGCATAGACGTTGAACTGGTCACGCTGCCAGGCCAGCGGCTTGCCGTTGGCGGTGACGCGCAGGCCCGCCAGTTTGTCGATCGGGCCGGTGGGCGAATGGTTGCCGGGAATCCACTGCGGGTACAGCAGGGTCATCGGACCCGGCTTGGCCGGCACGGTGGCGGTGACCTTGAAGATGCGGCGCGCGAGGTCGCGTGCATCCACGTCGATGCGCAGCAGGCCGGGCGCCGCCGCGTTGGCCGGTGGCGAGGTCTGCGCCAGTGCAGGCGTGGCCGCCAGCGCGAACAGCAGGGACATCACCAGGGCACGGGTCTTCATCGGGCAGCATCCAACAACGGAGAATCCTCCGATGCTAGGCCTGTAAAGTGCCCTGCCCCATGGCCAAAGGTCATGGGGCGCCCAAACCCCACCAGAAGCGGCAAACCCGGCAACAAGGCCGTGAGCGGCAGATCCACGCCATGCGTGGACGGGCTGCATCCAAAAGCAGTGCGAACCAAGGTTCGCCCCCGCCCGAGTCAGCTCCGGTCAGTCGACCAGGCGCAGGCGCAGTTCCTTCGGCAGCGCGAACACCATCGATTCCGGTTCGCCATCCAGCTCGCCGACGCCGGTCGCGCCCAGTTCGGTCAGGCGTGCCAGCACGCCATCGACCAGTACCTGCGGCGCCGAGGCACCGGCAGTGACGCCGATGTGCTGCTTGCCTTCCACCCAGCGCGGGTCGATCTCGTGCGCACCGTCGATCAGGTACGACTCCACACCTTCGCGGCGGGCCAGTTCGCTCAGACGGTTGGAATTGGAGCTGTTCGGCGAGCCCACCACCAGCACCAGGTCGCAGCGCTTGGCCAGGTCGCGCACGGCGTCCTGGCGGTTCTGCGTGGCGTAGCAGATGTCGTCGTTCTTCGGGCCCTGCATCGCCGGGAAGCGCTCGCGCAGCGCATCGATGATGCCGCGCGTGTCGTCCACCGACAGCGTGGTCTGGGTGGTGTAAGCGAAGTTTTCCGGCTGGTTGATGTGCAGCGTCGCAACCTGCTCCACATCCTCGACCAGGTAGATCTGGCCGGTACCGGCTTCGCGGTTCCACTGGCCCATGGTGCCTTCCACTTCCGGGTGACCGGCGTGGCCGATCAGCACCACGTCACGGCCGGCACGGCAGTGGCGGGCCACTTCGAAGTGGACCTTGGTCACCAGTGGGCAGGTGGCGTCGAACACCTTCAGGCCACGGCGCTCGGCTTCCTGGCGCACCGCCTGGGACACGCCATGTGCGCTGAAGATCACCGTGTTGTTGTCCGGCACTTCGTCCAGTTCCTCGACGAAGATCGCGCCGCGCTGCTTCAGGTCGTCGACCACGAAGCGGTTGTGCACCACTTCATGGCGGACGTAGATGGGCGCGCCCAGCGTTTCGATCGCGCGCTTGACGATCTCGATCGCACGATCGACACCGGCACAGAAACCACGCGGGTTGGCGAGCAGCACATCCATCAGTTCAGTCTCCCGGCGGCGGCCGGCTTACGGTTTCGGGTTGGCATTATCCGCCTTTTTGGCGGACTTGCCGTCGAACAGGCCAAACAGGGCGATGCCGATGGCACCGACCACGATGGCCGAATCGGCGATGTTGAACGAGGGCCAGGTATAGCTGCCCACGTACCACTGGATGAAATCGACCACGTGACCGTGCACCTGGCGGTCGATCACGTTGCCGATGGCACCACCGATGATCAGCGCATACGGCACCGCGGCCTTCCAGTTGCCACGGGCAGTGCCGCGCAGCCACCAGGCCATCAGGCCGCTGATGGCGATCGCCAGCGCGGTGAAGAAGTACTTCTGCCAGCCACCGGCGTCGCTCAGGAAACTGAATGCCGCACCGGTGTTGTAGGTGCGGTACCAGTTCCAGAAGCCGTCGATGACCACCACCGGCTGGAATTCCGGCAGGGCCGACAGGACCCAGGCCTTGGACCACTGGTCCAGGCCGATGATGACCACCGACAGCAGCAGCCAGACCAGGGCGTTCGGATGCGGGCGCGCAGTGCTCATCAGAACCAGCTCCGCAGTTCGCCGGCGCCGGTGACGTTGCTCACGCAGCGGCCGCACAGTTCGGGGTGATCGGCATTGCTGCCGACATCGGCGCGGTGGTGCCAGCAGCGCACGCACTTGGCCTTGCTGGTCGGCTGGGCGCTGACGAACACCTCGTCGGTGGTCGCCGGGCGCACCTGCACGTCACCACTGATGAACAGGAAGCGCAGCTCTTCGGCCAGCGGCTGCCACTTCGCGGCCTGCTCCTCGTTGGCGGCAATGGTGATTTCCGCTTCCAGCGCGGCACCGATGGCACCGTTGGCGCGCATCGGTTCCAGCACCTTGGCCACCTGCTCGCGCACAGCCAGCAGCTGGTCGAAATCGGCCGCGTTGAGCTGCGCATCGGCCGGCAGCGGCGCCAGGCCGTCGTACCAGGTGGTGAACAGCACGTGCCCGGCATGCTCGCCCGGCAGGTAGCCCCACAGTTCGTCGGCGGTGAAGGTCAGGATCGGTGCGACCCAGCGGGTGAACGCTTCGGCGATGTGGTACATCGCGCTCTGCGCCGAGCGGCGACCGTGCGAATCGGTCGGCATCGTGTACAGGCGGTCCTTGGTCACATCCAGGTACAGCGAGCCCAGGTCCACGCTGCAGAAGTTCAGCAGCAGCTGCACGATCTCGGCCATGTTGTAGCCGTCGTAGGCCGCCTTGATCTTCTCCTGAAGCTCCCACGCGCGATGCACGATCCAGCGGTCCAGAGCGACCATCTGGTCGAGCGGTTGCAGGTGCTGGGCCGGATCGAAGCCGTCCAGGTTGCCGAGCAGGAAGCGTGCGGTGTTGCGCAGGCGACGGTAGGCGTCGGCGTTGCGCTTGAGGATCTCCTGCGACAGCGACATCTCGTTGCTGTAGTCGGCCGAGGCGATCCACAGGCGCAGGATGTCCGCGCCCAGCTTGTTCATGATGTCCTGCGGCTCGATGCCGTTGCCCAGCGACTTGGACATCTTGCGGCCGTGCTCGTCCACGGTGAAACCGTGGGTGAGGCACTGCTTGTAGGGCGCGCGCTTGTCGATCGCCACGCCGGTCAGCAGCGAGGACTGGAACCAGCCGCGATGCTGGTCCGAACCTTCCAGGTACAGGTCGGCCGGCTTGCCGAAGCCACGCGCGGCGAGCACGCCTTCATGGGTCACACCCGAATCGAACCAGACGTCGAGGATGTCGGTGACCTTCTCGTAGTCGGCCGCTTCAGCGCCCAGCAGTTCGACGGCGTCAAGCGAGTACCAGACGTCGATGCCCTCGGCTTCGACGCGGTCGGCGACCTGCTGCATCAGCTCCACCGAGCGCGGATGGATCTCGCCCGTCTGGCGATGCGTGAACAGTGCGATCGGCACGCCCCAGGTGCGCTGGCGCGAGATGGTCCAGTCGGGGCGACCGTCGACCATGCTCTGGATGCGCGCCTTGCCCCAGGTCGGGAACCAGCCGACGGTGTCGATGGCGGCCAGCGCATCGTTGCGCAGGTTGGCCTTGTCCATCGAAATGAACCACTGCGGGGTGGCGCGGAACACCACCGGCGTCTTGTGGCGCCAGCAGTGCGGGTAGCTGTGACGGATCGGATGGAAGGCCAGCAGCGAACCGTTGTCGCGCAGCACGCCGACGATGGCCTCCTGCGCCTTCCACAGGTGCTGGCCCGCCAGCACCACGTCACCGGCCGGCGGGGTCGATTCCAGGTACACGCCACGGCCGTCGATCGGAGTGACCTGCCCGGCGTTGTACTTGTCCAGCAGGCCGTACTTCTGGCTCACCACGAAGTCTTCCTGGCCGTGGCCGGGGGCAGTGTGCACCGCACCGGTACCGTCCTCGTCGGACACATGGTCGCCGTTGAGCACCAGGATCCCGCGTTCCGGGTAGAACGGATGCGCCAGCAGCTGGTTCTCCAGCGCCGCGCCGGTGGTTTCACCGTGCAGCACCACGTCGCCCACGCCATAGCGCTGGAGCGCGCGCTCGGCCAGCGCGGCGGCCAGCACCAGCCAACGGCGCTTGCCGTTGTGGGCCGGGCCTTCGGCCAGGACGTAGTTGATTTCCGCACCCAGCGACACCGCCAGCGAGGCCGGCAGCGTCCACGGCGTGGTGGTCCAGATCGGCACCGCCACTTCCACGTCGGCCGGCACGCTTACGCCGAACGCCTGGCCGATGGCCTGCGCATCGCGTGCGGCGTAGGCCACGTCGATCGCGGGCGATTCCTTTTCCTGGTATTCGATCTCGGCTTCGGCCAGCGCCGAGCCACAGTCGAAGCACCAGTACACCGGCTTGGCGCCGCGGACCAGGTGGCCGTTGGCCACGACCTTGGCCAGCGCACGGATCTCGTTGGCTTCGAAATCGAAGCTGAGGGTCTTGTACGGGTTGTCCCAGTCGCCGGTCACGCCCAGACGCTTGAAATCGGCGCGCTGGATGTTGATCTGCTCTTCGGCGAATTCACGGCACTTCTGCCGGAATGCAACGGCGTCGAGCTTGGTGCCGACCTTGCCCCACTTCTTTTCCACCGCGATTTCGATCGGCAGGCCGTGGCAGTCCCAGCCCGGCACGTAGGGCGCATCGAAGCCGGCCAGGTAGCGCGACTTGACGATGATGTCCTTCAGGATCTTGTTGACCGCGTGGCCCAGGTGGATGCGGCCGTTGGCATACGGCGGGCCGTCATGCAGCACGAACAGTGGGCGGCCGGCGGCGTTGTCGCGCAGCTGCTGGTAGAGCCCCTGCGCTTCCCACCGCGCCAGAATGCCCGGCTCGCGCTTGGGCAGGTCGCCGCGCATCGGGAATTCGGTGGCTGGCAGGTTCAGGGTGGTCTTGTAGTCCTGGCTCACGCAGTGGCTCGCAATCTATGTTCGGAAAGAAGGGCGCGCGCCTGCTCGGCGTCGCGGTGCATCTGGTCGGTCAGCGCCGCCAGATCGTTGAATTTCTCTTCGTCGCGCAGCTTGGCGACGAATTCGACTTCGATATGACGACCGTACAGGTCGCCCTGGAAATCGAACAGGTGGGCTTCCAGCAACGGCTCCACGCCTTCCACGGTGGGCCGGGTGCCGAAGCTGGACACCGACGGCCATGGCTGGTCGAACACCCCGTGCACCCAGGTGGCGTAGATGCCCGACAGCGCCGGGGTCTTGGGGAAGCGCAGGTTGGCGGTGGGGAAGCCCAGGGTGCGGCCGAGCTGGCGCCCGCGCACCACCCGCCCGCTGATCGAATACGGGCGACCCAGCAGATCGCCGGCGCGGGTGAAGTCGCCGGCCTGCAGCAACTGGCGGATGCGCGTGCTGGAAATGCGTTCGCCGTGCAGGTCCACCGCTTCGATTTCGCCGGCGCTGAAGCCCAGCTCGCGGCCCATGGCCTGCAGCAGGGCCAAGTCGCCGCGGCGGCGGTTGCCGAAGCAGAACTCGGGGCCGATCCAGACTTCGCGCGCGCCCAGGCGATGGGCCAGCAGCTGGCGCACGAAGGTTTCGGCCGGCATGGCCGCCATGGCCGCGTCGAAGCGCAGCAGGCCCACGGCATCCACGCCCAGTTCCTGCAGCATCTCGACCTTGCTGCGGGCCAGGGTCAGCCGCGGCGGCGGCGTGCCCTGTGCAAAGAATTCACGCGGCAGCGGCTCGAAGGCCACGGCCACAGCGGGTACGCCCACGGCGCGCGCGCGGGCGACCGCGTGGCGGACCAGCGCACGATGGCCCAGATGGAGGCCGTCGAATGCGCCGATACAGACCACGCTTCCGTTGGGGAACAGCTCCCCGCCCTCGACGCTTCTGAACAGCCTGCTCATCAACTCTCGTTCCGGCCCACCCGGGGCCGTCGCTTCAATGGTGTAACCCTGAAGTATAGCCGCCATGGGCGGCGATCAATGGCCGCGCAGGTCGCGCGGGCGGAAGCCCATGGCCACCATGGCCACCGCGTAGGTGGCGGCGCCGCCGCCGACCAGCAGCGACAGGCTGCCGATCCGCTCCCATACGCCCATCGCCGAGAACGCCGGCAGCCAGTGCAGCAGGGCCAGCAGCGCGGCGACCATGGCCACGCAGGCCAGCAGCAGGCGCAGCAGATAGCCTCCCCAGCCCGGTCGGCGCCGGTAGACATCGGTCTTGCCCAGCCAGTACCACAGCAGGCCCAGGTTCAGGTAACTGGACAATGCGCTGGCGATGCCCAGCGCCAGGTGCAGGCCCGGCTGCTTGCCGATGGCCGCCATCACGCCCTGCGCCTTGAGCGCCTCCGGCACCATCACTTGGTACAGCACGGCCAGCAGGGCGAAGTTGAACACCATGTTGGCCACCAGCGCGGCCACACCGGCGCGCACCGGGGTCTTGGTGTCCTGGCGGGCGTAGAACGCCGGCAGCACAACTTTCAGCAGGGCGAACGCCGGCAGGCCGAAGCTCAGCCCGTACACCGACAGCGCGGTCATGCGGGTATCGAAGGCACTGAACTGGCCGTGCTGGAAGATCGTCGCGATCAGCGGCTCGGCCAGCAGCAGCAGGCCCAGCATGGCCGGCACCGAGATCAGCAGGGTCATGCGCAGGCCCCAGTCCAGCGAGCGCGAAAAGCCCTCGCGGTCGGTGCTGACGTGATGGCGGGCCAGCGCCGGCAGGATCACCGTGCCCAGCGCCACGCCGAACACGCCCAGCGGCAGTTCCAGGAAACGATCGGCCAGCGACAGCCAGGACTGCGAACCATCGGTCAGCTTGGCGGCGATGACCGTGTCCAGCAGCAGGTTGATCTGCGCCACCGACGAACCGAACAGGGTCGGCACCATCAGCGTCATCACCTTGCGTACGCCCGGGTGGCTCCAGCCCCAGCGCGGCAGCGTCAGCAGGTTGATCCCCTTCAGCGACGGCAGCTGGAACAGCAGCTGCAGGATGCCGGCGGCGAGCACCGCCCAGCCCAGCGCCAAAATCTGCTTCTCTGGAGTACCGCCCAGCCGCGGCGCCAGCCACAGCGCACCGGCGATCATGCACAGGTTGAGGATGACCGGGGTCAGCGCCGGCATCGCGAAGCGCTGGAAGCTGTTCAGCGCGCCACCGGCCAGGGCCGTCAGCGAGACGAACAGCAGGAACGGGAAGGTCAGGCGGAACAGGTCGACCAGCAGGCCCTGCTTCACCGGGTCGGTATCAACGCCACTTGAGAAGACCGAGGCCAGCTGCGGCGCGAAGATCAGCGCCACCGCGGTCACCAGCATCAGCACCCCACCCAGGGTGCCGGCGGTGCGGGCCATCAGTTCACGCAGCTCGGCGTGGCTGCGGGTTTCCTTCACTTCCGTGAACACGGGCACGAAAGCGGTGGCGAACGAGCCTTCGGCGAACAAACGCCGCAGGAAATTGGGTACCCTGAAGGCGACCCAGAAAGCATCAGTGATGGCGTTGGTGCCGAACGTGGTGGTCACCACGAAGTCCCGGACAAGTCCGAGAACGCGCGAGACCATGGTCATGCTGCTGAACGACAGCAGGCCCCGCAACAACTTGGGTGAACTCACTCAGCGTCCCTCTTGACAATCGACTTGACGTGCATTTCTTACGCCATCATACTAGCTAGCTTGCTGTTCCCATAACACCGATTTTTTCAGGAAACCACCACCGTGGCCAATATCAAGTCCGCCAAGAAGCGCGCCAAGCAGACCGTCGTGCGCAACGCGCGCAACGTGGCTCAGCGCTCGATGCTGCGCACCGCTGTCAAGAAAGTGATCAAGGCGCTGGACGCCAACGATGCCGCCGGCGCCGAAGCCGCCTTCGCCGTTGCCCAGCCGATCCTGGATCGCTTCAGCGCGCGTGGCCTGATCCACAAGAACAAGGCTGCTCGTCACAAGAGCCGCCTGAACGACCGCATCAAGGCCCTCAAGGCCGCCTGATCCGGCGTTGCCGCCCCGCCCTTCGGGGTTGGGGCAGCAGACAAAAGCCCGGCCTTGGCCGGGTTTTTTGTTGCCTGCAGTTTCCGCCCTGTAGAGCCGAGCCCATGCTCGGCTGCCGCGCGAACAGCAGCCGAGCATGGGCTCAGCCCTACAGAAGAGCGGCAGCCAACAAAAAAAACCCGGCCGAAGCCGGGTTTTTCGAGCGGAAGCACAACGCCGTCATTGCGCGTCGCGGGCTTCCTGCTCCTCTTCCTTCTGGCGATCGAAGAAGGCCATGATCCGGCTCATGATCGGGAAGGTACCTTCACGACCCAGCGCCGAGACCAGGAACCACGGCTCCTTCCAGCCCAGCTCGGCGACGATCTGCTCGGCCGCGGCCTTGGCTTCGTCCTCGAACATCAGGTCAGCCTTGTTCAGCACCAGCCAGCGCGGCTTCTGCAGCAGCTCCGGATCGTGCTTTTCCAGCTCGCGCTCGATCGCACGCACCTGCTCAACCGGGGAAATACCCTCAACACCACCTTCCATCGGCGAGATGTCCACCAGGTGCAGCAGCAGGCGGGTGCGCTGCAGGTGGCGCAGGAACTGCGCGCCCAGGCCGGCACCATCCGCCGCGCCTTCGATCAGGCCCGGAATATCGGCAATCACGAAGCTGCGGTGGTTCTCCACCTTCACCACACCCAGGTTCGGGTACAACGTGGTGAACGGGTAATCGGCCACCTTCGGCGTTGCCGCCGAAACGGCACGGATCAGCGTGCTCTTGCCCGCGTTGGGGAAGCCCAGCAGGCCGACATCGGCCAGCAGCTTCAGCTCCAGCTTCAGCGTGCGCTCTTCGCCCGGCTCGCCCGGCAGCGCCTGGCGCGGCGAGCGGTTGGTCGAGCTCTTGAAGTGCATGTTGCCCAGGCCACCGCGACCGCCCTTGGCCACCAGCAGGCGGTCGCCGTGCTGGGTCAGGTCGCCGATGACTTCATCGGTGGCAACGTTGATCACCACGGTGCCGACCGGCACGGTGATGGTCAGGTCTTCGCCGCCCTTGCCATAGGCCTGGCGGCCCATGCCGTTCTCGCCGCGCTGCGCCTTGAAGATGCGCTCATGGCGGAAGTCGACCAGGGTGTTCAGGTTTTCGTCGGCGCGGATGTACACGCTGCCGCCCGCACCGCCGTCGCCGCCGTCCGGGCCGCCGAGCGGAATGAACTTCTCGCGACGGAAGCCAATGCAGCCGTTGCCGCCGTTGCCGGCGAACACTTCGATTTCTGCTTCGTCTACCAGTTTCATTGTTTCGATGCCTGCGATGGGCGCGGCCTGACTGCCGTCGCCTTGAATGTCATGCCGGCCGCGGGCCGGCAACCCGGCATGGCCGGTCTTGCGTTCACTCTAACGAAAAGCCCCGCCGAAGCGGGGCTCTCCATGCAACGTGCTCTTCATCCAGCACAGCCATGCCGGGGCATGGGTGCCGGCGATGCCTGGATCAGGCGTCGGCCGAGACGATGCTGACGGTACGACGCTTCTTGGCGCCCTTGACCGAGAACTCCACCTTGCCGTCCACGAGGGCGAACAGGGTGTGGTCACGGCCCAGGCCAACGCCCGAACCCGGGTGGAACTGGGTGCCGCGCTGACGCACGATGATGTTGCCGGCTTCGATGGCCTGGCCGCCGAAGATCTTGACGCCCAGGTACTTCGGGTTGGAGTCGCGACCGTTGCGCGAGGAGCCTACGCCCTTTTTATGTGCCATGACTGCTTCTCCTGATGCTTAGCCGGCGATGCCGGTGATCTCGATTTCGGTGTAGTACTGACGGTGACCCTGACGCTTCATGTGGTGCTTGCGGCGACGGAACTTGATGATCCGGACCTTGTCAGCACGACCCTGGGACAGGACCTTGGCGGTGACGGCAGCGCCCTTCAGCGCATCGCCCAGCTTCACGCCGTCGCTGTCACCCAGCATCAGGATGTTGTCAAACTTGATCTCGCTGCCGACTTCGACTTCGAGCTTTTCAATGCGGAGCTTTTCGCCCTGCGCCACGCGGTATTGCTTACCGCCGGTGACCAGTACTGCGTACATGACCAGGCCTTCCTCTGTAGTTATTGTGGTCTGAGCTGCCGCCATCGAGGGCGGACAGGAGCGGGATTGTACGCAGATCAATGGGCGCCGGTCAAGTCAACCGCTGGGCGGCCCTACCGCCTGTCCCAGTAGAGTCGAGCCATGCTCGGCTGAACGGTTCGGGGTCCAGGCAGCCGAGCGTGGGCTCGGCTCTACACAAAGCTGTCGCAGTGTCTCACAAGGTGAGACACGGGGCTGGCATTGTCGCCCATTGCCCCCATCTGGTCACCTCGGTAGGCTGACCGATTGCCGTTCCCTGCTGGCCCGGCACCCAGCCAACGCCCCCACAACCGGATCCCCCATGGCGATGGATTTCATCCGCATCCGCGGCGCGCGGACGCACAACCTGAAGAACCTCGACCTCGACCTGCCTCGCGACAAGCTGATCGTGATCACCGGCCTGTCCGGCTCGGGCAAGTCTTCGCTGGCGTTCGACACCATCTATGCAGAAGGCCAGCGCCGCTACGTCGAGTCGCTGTCGGCCTATGCGCGCCAGTTCCTGAGCGTGATGGAAAAGCCGGACCTGGACCACATCGAAGGCCTGTCACCGGCGATCTCGATCGAGCAGAAGTCGACCTCGCACAACCCGCGTTCGACGGTCGGCACGATCACCGAGATCTACGACTACCTGCGCCTGCTGTACGCCCGCGTCGGCACCCCGCGCTGCCCGGATCATGGCTACCCGCTGGAGGCGCAGACGGTCAGCCAGATGGTCGACCAGGTGCTGACCCTGGACCCGGAACAGCGCTACATGCTGCTGGCCCCGGTCATCCGCGACCGCAAGGGCGAACACGCGCAGGTGTTCGACCAGCTGCGCGCGCAGGGCTTCGTGCGTGTGCGCGTGGACGGCGAGCTGCATGAAATCGATGCGGTGCCGCCGCTGGCACTGCGCCAGAAGCACACCATCGAAGCAGTGATCGACCGCTTCCGCCCGCGCGAGGACATCAAGCAGCGCCTGGCCGAGAGCTTCGAGACCGCGCTCAAGCTGGGCGACGGCATGGCCTCGGTGCAGAGCCTGGACAACGCCGAAACCGCGCCGACGCTGTTCTCGTCCAAGTATTCCTGCCCGGTCTGCGACTACTCGCTGCCGGAGCTGGAACCACGCCTGTTCTCGTTCAACGCACCGATGGGCGCCTGCCCCGGCTGCGATGGCCTGGGCATTGCCGAATTCTTCGATCCCTCGCGCGTGGTGGTGCATCCGGAGCTGTCGCTGGCCGCTGGTGCGGTGCGCGGCTGGGATCGTCGCAACGCCTACTACTTCCAGCTGATCGCCTCGCTGGCCAAGCACTACAAGTTCGACGTGGACGCCGCGTGGAACTCGCTGCCGGCCAAGGTGCAGCAGGCCGTGCTTTACGGCAGCGGCGACGAAGCGATCACCTTCACCTACTTCACCGAAGCCGGTGGCCGCACCCAGCGCAAGCACCGCTTCGAAGGCATCATTCCCAACCTCGAGCGCCGCTACAAGGAAACCGAGTCGCCGGCGGTGCGCGAGGAACTGTCCAAGTACATCAGCGAGCAACCGTGCCCGGAATGCCATGGCGCGCGCCTCAACAAGGCGGCGCGCAACGTGTTCGTGGCCGACCGACCGCTGCCGGAGCTGGTGGTGCTGCCGATCGACGAGGCGCTGAAGTTCTTCAGTGAACTGAGCCTGCCGGGCTGGCGTGGCGAGATCGCCGCGAAGATCGTCAAGGAAATCGGCGAACGCCTCGGCTTCCTGGTCGACGTCGGCCTGGATTACCTGACCCTGGAGCGCAAGGCCGACACCCTGTCCGGTGGCGAGGCGCAGCGCATCCGCCTGGCCAGCCAGATCGGTGCCGGCCTGGTCGGCGTGATGTACGTGCTCGACGAGCCGTCGATCGGCCTGCACCAGCGCGACAACGAACGCCTGCTGGGTACCCTCACCCGCCTGCGCGATCTCGGCAACACGGTGATCGTGGTCGAGCACGACGAGGATGCCATCCGCCTGGCCGACTACGTGCTGGACATCGGCCCGGGCGCGGGCGTGCATGGCGGCGAGATCGTCGGCCAGGGCACCCTGCAGGACATCCTGGAAGCCCCACGCTCGCTGACCGGCCAGTACCTGTCGGGCAAGCGTGCGATCGAGATCCCGGCGCGCCGGCACACGCCGAACCCGAAGATGACCCTGCACCTGCGCGGTGCCAGCGGCAACAACCTGAAGGGCGTTGACCTGGCGATTCCGTCGGGCCTGCTGACCTGCGTGACCGGTGTGTCCGGCTCGGGCAAGTCGACCCTGATCAACGACACCCTGTTCTCGCTGGCCGCCAACGAGATCAACGGCGCCTCGCACCCGATCGCCCCGTACAGGGAGATCGATGGCCTGGACCTGTTCGACAAGGTGGTGGACATCGACCAGTCGCCGATCGGCCGCACCCCGCGTTCGAACCCGGCCACCTACACCGGCCTGTTCACTCCCCTGCGCGAACTGTTCGCACAGGTGCCCGAAGCGCGTGCGCGTGGCTATTCGCCGGGCCGCTTCAGCTTCAACGTGCGCGGCGGCCGCTGCGAAGCCTGCCAGGGTGATGGCCTGATCAAGGTCGAAATGCACTTCCTGCCGGACGTGTACGTGCCGTGCGATGTCTGCCATGGCAAGCGCTACAACCGCGAGACGCTGGAGATCCTGTACAAGGGCTTCAACATCAACGACGTGCTGGAAATGACCGTCGAGGATGCGCTGAAGCTGTTCGAGCCGGTGCCGTCGATCGCACGCAAGCTGGAAACGCTGGTCGACGTGGGCCTGAGCTACATCAAGCTGGGCCAGAGCGCGACCACGCTGTCCGGTGGTGAAGCGCAGCGCGTGAAGCTGTCCAAGGAACTGTCGCGCCGCGATACCGGCCGTACCCTGTACATCCTCGACGAGCCGACCACCGGCCTGCACTTCCACGACATCGAAGCGCTGCTGGGCGTGCTGCACAAGCTGCGCGACGAAGGCAACACGGTGGTGGTGATCGAGCACAACCTGGATGTGATCAAGACCGCCGACTGGATCGTCGACCTGGGCCCGGAAGGCGGCCATCGCGGTGGCACCATCCTGGTCACCGGCACGCCGGAAGACGTCGCGGCCTGCCCGCAGTCGTACACAGGCCAGTTCCTGGCACGCATGCTGCCCTCCACCAGCGCGCGCCCGGCGCAGCCCGCCGCCGTGGCCAACAAGCCCGATGCCCGCCCGCCGCGCAAGGTGAAGCCGGAGAAGCCGGCAAAGAAGGCGGTGGCTGCCAAGAGCACCGGCAAGTCCAGCAAGACCGCTACTGCCAGCAAGAAGAAGAAGGACGCCTGATGAGCAGCGAACACAAGATCCTGGCCCGCATCCCGATCAGCGTGCGCTGGCGTGACATGGACAGCATGGGCCACGTCAACAACGCCAAGTACATTTCCTACCTGGAAGAAGCGCGCGTGCGCTGGATGCTGGGCGTGGACGGCGTATCGATGACCGACCGCATCGCCCCGGTGGTGGCCGCGACCAACGTCAACTACCGGCTGCCGATCGTGTGGCCCAACGACATCCTGGTCGAGCTGTTCGTCGAGCGCCTGGGCAACAGCAGCGTGACCATCGGCCACCGCATCGTCGACCAGCAGGACGAGTCGAAGCTGTATTCGGACGGCAACGTGGTGGTGGTCTGGATGGATACGCAGACCGGCAAGAGCGCACCGCTGCCGGAGGCGATCCGCAGCGCGTCCACCTGACGCGCATCGGGGAGTGCGGGCCGCTGGCCGGCATTACCGACACTGATCAAAGGACTGACATGATCCACCAGACTGAACTGCGCGACCTGCTGCCCGGCATGGTCCCCTTCCCCGCCGAGGTCTTCCCTGCCGATCAGGCGTGGCTCGCGCAGCACCTGCTGCCGCTGCTGAAGATCGACCTTGGCGTACTGCGCCCGGAACTGGCTGGCCAGGTGGCGACGATGCTGTGCCCGATCGAGCCCTATGACGGCTGCATCGGCGAGACCACCGAAGCGCACCACAACGACTTTACCGGCACCAACTGGATCGCCTTCGAACTGACCGACGGCAACGAGATGCGCTTCCTCGGCAACGAGGGCTATTTCATCGGCGACCAGGTGGATGACAAGTACGCGCGTGAGCACATCGCACAGATGCGCGAGAGCTATGCCAGGGCGCGCGACTACCATGCCACGCACGGGCGCCTGGCCTGCTACTCGCGCTTCGGCAAGGGCGAACCCAGCGAGCGCGATTATCTGGATACGTTGGGCGGCCCGATCGGTTTCGGAAACTGGACCGAGACCGCAGAGATTCCCGCGGCATTCGAGCTGGGCTTCACCGAGGCTGCCGATGACCCCGACGCCCCGGATGACGCCGAAACGGTGATCATCACCCGCAACGGCAACAAGTTCTTTGCCGTGGCAGATGTCGCTGGCTACAACTGGTGCGCAACTGGTGCCGATGCCATCGTGATGTTGTACGAACCGGTGAGCCGCACGGTGCTGTTCTCGTACGACTGGACGTAGCATCCCGCCGGGCATGACCCGGCGAAACGGGCGACGCGTTACGGCGCGACCTTGCGCACCGTCAACGCCGCACTGGCTTCACCACCGCCCTCCAACTGCAGCCGCAGCGGCAACGCCTGCCCCTCCTTCAGCGCGCCCCGGCCCTGCATCAGCATCAGGTGCAGGCCGCCCGGCTTGAGTTCGGCACGCGCGCCGGCTGCCAGCGGCAGGCGCTCGATCGCGCGCATCCGGCTGACGCCATCGACGATCGTGGTCTCGTGCAGCGACACGTCGCCAAACACCGCGCTGCTTGCACCGGTGATCACCACCGCCTTGCCGCAGCCGTTGTGGATGACGCCGTAGCCAGCGGTCATCGGCATCGCGGGATTCGGTGGCAACCGCGCCCAGCCCTGCTCCACCGTGACGCAGGCCGTTTCTGCGGCCGAGGCCGATGCTGCAGCCGCACACAGAACCAACAGTACGCCAACGAATGGTTTGGTTATCATCGCCCAGGTTCCTTCTTCGCAACGAGACCGCAGCATGACGACGCTCATCGAGGTGATCAACCATGGCCCCATCCGCGAACTGCGGCTGGCGCGGCCGCCGGTCAACGCACTGGACACCGAACTGTGCCGGCAGTTGATCCACGCCATCGAGCTGGCGATGGCCGAAGACGCGCACGGCATCGTGCTGTCGGGCAGCGAGCGCATCTTCACCGGCGGCATGGACGTGCCGCATCTGCTCTCGCATGGCGATGACAAGCACAAGTTGCTGGACACCTGGAACGCCTTCTTTGGCGCCGTGCGCACGCTGGCGGAGAGCCGCATCCCGGTGGTCGCGGCGATCACCGGCCACGCCCCGGCCGGCGGCTGCGTGCTGGCCCTGTGCTGCGACTACCGGGTGATGGCGCGCAGCGCCGATCCATCGAAGCCGTATGCCATCGGCCTGAACGAAGTGCAGGTCGGCCTGATCGCACCGGAGGGCATCCAACGCCTGCTGCGCCGTGCGGTAGGCGTGCACCGTGCCGGCGTGCTGCTGACCACCGGCTCGCTGGTGCCGGCCGAACAGGCGCTGCAGATCGGCCTGGTCGATGAACTGGCCGAAGGCGATCTGGTGGTGGCACGCGCCATCGCCTGGCTGCAGGACCTGCTCAAGCAGCCGCGCCAGCCGATGCTGCTGACCCGCGCCATCGCCCGCGCCGACCTGCACGAAGCGCTGCACCCGGACCTGATCCAGCTGGACCGCTTCGTCGAGGCCTGGTTCGCCCCGGACGCGCAGAATGCCCTGCAGGCCCTGGTCGCCCGGCTGGGCAGATAACGTTCGCCCGCGCCCGGGGTCAGATCCCGTTCGCAATGCGAAAGGGATCTGACCCTTGACCGGTATAATCAGGCCCTCTTTCACTGCTGTGGCCGCCCCCTTGAACGACACGCCCGAACCCGTCGTCTCCGAGCTGATCGACCTGCTCACGCTGGAGCGGCTGGAGGACAACCTGTTCCGCGGGCAGAGCCGCGACATCGGCACCAAGTACGTGTTCGGCGGGCAGGTGCTGGGCCAGGCGCTGGCCGCCGCGCAGGCCACGGTCGACAACGGCCGCCACGTGCATTCGCTGCACGCCTATTTCCTGCGCGCCGGCAACATCGACCACCCGATCGTCTACGACGTGGACCGCACCCGTGATGGCGGCAGCTTCTCGGTGCGCCGGGTCACCGCGATCCAGCACGGCAAGGTGATCTTCTTCTGCGCGGCTTCGTTCCAGCAGGCCGAAACCGGTGCCGAGCACCAGCACAAGATGCCCGAAGTGCCGCAACCGGAAGACATCGAGCCGAACCGGCCGCTGCCGGCCGAAGTGCTGGAACGGTTGCCGATCAAGGTGCAGCGCTGGCTGTCACGCGGCGGCCCGTTCGAGTTCCGCCACGTCTACCCACGTGATGAACTGAATCCGCCCAAGCGCCCGCCCTATCACCAGGTATGGCTGCGCCTGAGCGAGCCGGTCGGCGATGCACCGGAACTGCATCAGGCGCTGCTGGCCTATGCCTCCGATTTCCACCTGCTGGGCACGGCGACCTTCCCGCACGGCATCAGCTATTACCACCCACACGTGCAGATGGCCTCGCTCGACCACGCGATCTGGTTCCATCGCCCGTTCCGCGCCGACGACTGGCTGCTGTACTCGCTGGACAGCCCCAGCGCGCAGGATTCGCGCGGCCTGGCCCGCGGCCAGTTCTTCACCCGCAATGGCGTGCTGGTGGCCAGTACCGCGCAGGAAGGGCTTATCCGCGTGGTTCCCGACCAGGCCGCGGCCGCCGCCGTGCCGGCCAAGGAGTAAACCGATGCGCCAGATCTTCAGCAGCCAGCGCGTGGAAACCGTCGAAGGCGTGGCCGAGCTGCTGCGCGGGCACGGCATCGACGTCAAGGTGACCAACGGGCGCTCGTACAAGACCCGCCGCCGTGGTCAGTTCAGCTATACCGACCTGGGCAACGCCAACGCCTACCCGGCCGTGTGGATCGTGCGCGCCGACGATCAGCCGCGCGCGCGCGAAATCCTGCGCGAGGCCCGCCTGCTCGACACCACCCGCCGCGATCATCCCACCGCCGAGTTCGCTTTCCGCGACGCACCGGAAGCGGGCAGCGGCGGCCGCAGTTGGGCCTGGCGCATCCGCATCGCCCTGCTGGTAGTGATTGCCGGCGTGGCGCTGGTGATCGGCCTGCGCCATCGTGGTGCTCCGGCTCCGGCGGCACCGGCCCCTGCCCCGCAGGCCCAGCCTCAGCAGGCCCAGCCGGCCCCGCAGGCCGCGCCGGAAGAGGAAGAAGTGCGGGTCCGCATCCAGCCCTCGAAATGACGAACGGGTAGTGCCGGCCGCTGGCCGGCACTACCGTGCAGAAGGCCGGTCACACTTCGCACGCGGCTCCGTCATGGGACACAATCCCAGCAGGAGAGCCGCCGCCATGACGACGTTCGCCGTATCGATCGACCAGACCCTGGACCGCGAGCTGCCGGCGGCCGCCGGCGGCTGCCAGCACGCCTATGGCCGTATCGTGCTCGCCTGCCAGAACACCGTCACCGCCATTGCCCTGGCCATCACCCGCGACCGCCAGGCCAGCGAGGACATCGCCCAGGAAGCCTTCGTGAAGGGCTGGCAGCAGCTGCACCAGCTGCGCAGCTCGACCAGCTTCCTGCCGTGGCTGCGGCAGATCACCCGCAACCTGGCCCGCGACTGGTTGCGTGCGCAACGTGGCCGGCCCCTGACCGGCGAGGCGGCCGAGGTGGCACTGGGCATGGCCGCCGATC
Source organism: Stenotrophomonas sp. YJH_SMC_17 (assembly GCF_059371655.1). Taxonomy (NCBI): domain Bacteria; kingdom Pseudomonadati; phylum Pseudomonadota; class Gammaproteobacteria; order Lysobacterales; family Lysobacteraceae; genus Stenotrophomonas; species Stenotrophomonas sp. YJH_SMC_17. Next base: position 754,885 of record NZ_JCAFUU010000001.1, read on the forward strand.
CGTCGCCGAGCACGGCCGACCGGTTGCAGCGCGTGGAAGAGGAGATCGCCGCCGAGGACATCATCTCCGCCCTGCCCGCCGACAGCCGCGAAGTACTGCTGCTGTACTACCGCGAGGGCCAGCGCTCGCAGCAGGTGGCCGACCTGCTCGGGCTCAGCGACGCGGCGGTACGCAAGCGCCTGTCGCGTGCCCGCGGCCTGGTCCGCGAAGGACTGCTGCAGCGTTTCGGCGAGTTCGCCCGCAGCAGCGCGCCCAGTGCGGCGTTCGCCACCACGGTGGTGTCGATGGTGCTGGTGGCCGCGCCCGGCACCGCCAGTGCCGCAATCCTGCTCGGCACCGGTGTCGGCATCGGTGGCAGCAAGCTCAGCCTCGGTGGCGCCAGTGCCGCCGGCGGTACCGCGATGGGCTCGCTGACCGCCGCACTGGGGCAACTGCACGTGATGCCGGCTGAAAGCTGGGGAGCGGTCATCGGTGGCGTGGTCGGCGGCACGGTCGGCAGCTACTTCGGTGGACGCTTCCTGATGTCGTACGCCCGCAGCGAGGCCGAGCGCGCCGACGTCCGCCATTTCCTCTATCTCAATATCGGCACCTGCATGCTCTGGTGCCTGACGATCCTGATGGCAGTGCTGCTGCAGGCGCCGCTCTGGGCCGTCCTGCTGGTGCAGGTCGCGGGCCTGGCCGTAGTCAACTACCAGTGCCTGGTACCGCTGCAGCGGCTGATGGCGCCGATGATCGCGCGTGACTCGCTGCAGCGCGGGCTCACCGGGACCAACTGGAAGTACGAGGCCATGTACGGCCGCACCGGCATCATTGCCATGAACCTGATGGTCATCGCGCTTGTGCTGTATTCGCTGGTGCGGAGCGGCCGGCTGTAACGGACAACGCCGGCGATGCGCCGGCGTTGTCGTCAATCACTGCATTGAAACTCAGCGCTGCGGCTTCGGCGCGCTGCCATCACGCGGGCCACCGTGGCGCGGGCCGCCGTGCATCGGGCCCTTGGCCGCGTCGAACTCGGCCTTGCTCAGCTGGCCGTCCTTGTTGGTGTCGGCGGCGGCGAACCAGGCATCACGCATCTGCTTCATGCGCAGCTCGCGATCGGCCTTGTCCAGGTAACCGTCCTTGTTGACATCGAGCTGATCGAAACGGGCAGCCAGGCGCGGATCGGCCTTGGCTTCCTCGCGGCTGATGCGACCGTCCTTGTTGACGTCCAGCTTGGCCCAGCGTTCACCGCCATGGCCACGGCGGCCGTGCTTCCAGCGCGGCATCTCGTCGCGCGAGAGCTTGCCGTCCTTGTTCTTGTCCAGTTCGTCGAACTTCGCAGCCAGGCGCGGGTTTGCAGCCGCCTCGCTACGGTCGATGACGCCGTCGCCGTTGGTGTCCAGCTTGGCCGGGCGCTGCGCCGGTGCGGTCGGGGTGTCGGCCGCCAGCGCGATACCGGAAGCGGAGGTGCCGAGCAGCAGGGCCAGCAGCAGGGGGGTACGGATCATGAGGTCACTCCTGGAGATGGGAATTGCGTCGGGGTGGTCACTTCACCCTCGGGGAACAACAACGCCCGGGCGTGGCATCGGTTGACGCCGCGGCCGGTTCCATTCATCCGGCGGACAGTCGCCGCCACTGCGACGGGCTGGGGCTATGCTGTGCCCATGGCGATACACGGCGACAGAGACGACGAACTGCGGCTTTTCCAGACCGGCGAGCACCCCTGCGGGTACTGGTCGGACCGGGTGGCGCGCGACCTGGTGCTGGACCCGCACGACCGTCGCCTCGGCGGCCTGTATCCGCTGGCCCTGAGCTGGGGCTTCCGACGCAGCGGCGATCTGGTCTACCGCCCGCATTGCGCGCACTGCCAGGCCTGCGTGGCAGTACGCATCCCCGTGGCCCGCTTCGCCCCGGACCGCAGCCAGCGCCGTTGCGCCGCCCGCAATGACGACCTGGAGGTGCGGATCACCGCCGCCACCGCCCGCGACGACCTGTTCGCGCTGTATCACCGCTACCTCACCCACCGCCACGCCAATGGCGGCATGGACGACCATGGGCCGCACGAGTTCGAGCAGTTCCTGATCGGCAGCTGGTCGCACACCCGCTTCATGGAAATGCGCCTGCCCGGGCACGACGGCCAGCCCAGCCAGCTGCTGGGGGTGGCGGTGACCGACGTGACCGAGCATGGCCTGTCGGCGGTCTACACCTTCTTCGACCCGGACCACGCCGCACGCGGGCTGGGCACCTTCGCGATCCTGCAGCAGATCGAGTGGGCCCGCCGCGAAGGGCTGCCGCACGTGTACCTGGGCTACTGGATCCGCGGCCACCAGAAGATGGACTACAAGCGCCGCTTCCATCCGCTGGAGGCCTACGACGGCCGCCGCTGGCACGATTTCGACAACGAACTGGACGGGCGCTGACAAACCGCTGACACCAGGCCGGGTGCAGAATAGGGGGATGAACGCCAAACCCCTGATCCTCGCCCTGGCCCTGCTCTGCGGCGCCACCGCCCCCGCCTTCGCCACGTCCCCCGCGATGACCGAAAAGCCGTCCACTGCGCTGCGCCTGGCCACCTACAACACTTCGCTGTACTCCGACGACGCCGGCGGCCTGATCAAGGAGCTGGAAGGCGACAGCGAGCACGCGCGCAAGATTGCCGCCGTGCTGCAGCAGGTGCGCCCGGACCTGGTGCTGCTGAACGAGTTCGACTTCGACGATGCCCACCGCGCCGCCGACCTGTTCCAGAAGCGCTACCTGGAAGTGGCCCAGCCCGGCGGCGGCAAGCCGCTGCACTTCGCCTACCGCTACCTGGCCCCGGTCAACACCGGCGTGCCCAGCGGCCTGGACCTGGACAACAACGGCGTGGTCGGCGGCGAAGGCCGCAGCCGCGGCAACGATGCGTGGGGTTACGGCCTGCACCCGGGCCAGTACGGCATGCTGGTGCTGTCGCGTTACCCGATCGATGAAGCCAAGGTGCGCAGTTTCCAGCTGCTGAAGTGGAGCGCGATGCCCGGCGCGATCCGCCCGGTCGATCCGCGCACCGGAAAGAGCTTCTACAACGACCACGTGTGGTCGCAGCTGCGCCTGTCGTCGAAATCGCATTGGGACGTGCCGGTGAAGACCCCCGCCGGTGTGGTCCACGCGCTGGTCTCGCACCCGACCCCGCCGGTGTTCGACGGCCCGGAGAAGCGCAACGCGGCGCGCAACCACGACGAACTGCGCCTGTGGCAGGAGTACCTCTCCAAGGGTAACAAGCCGTGGTTGTGCGACGACAAGGGCCAATGCGGTGGCCTGGCGCAGGACGCACGCTTTGTGATCCTGGGCGACCTGAACAACGACCCCGTCGACGGCGATGGCCGCCATGAAGCGATCGTCGAGCTGATCGAGAACGCCCGCGTGCTGCGCTACCCCACCCCGCGCAGCATCGGCGGCGAGCAGACCAGCCTGGCCTATGCGGCCAAGGGCATCGAGCGCAAGGGCGCACCGTTCCACGCCACCGGCGATTTCGGCCCGAAGTCCGGCACCATGCGCCTGGACTACGTGCTGCCCTCGACCGGTTTCGACTACGTGGGCAGCGGCATCTTCTGGCCGGCCAATGAAAGCCCGGAAGCGAAGATCGCCGACGGCAGCGACCACCACCTGGTGTGGGTGGACGTGAAGCCGTAAGGCGTCCTTACAGAAGGCGGCGTCCCTTTGTTAGAGTCCAGCAACGGAACGGCAAGGGGAGCCACACGTGAAGAAGAATCTGCTGATCATTGCCGGCGTTGCTGCGGTGATCGCGTTGCTGATGGCCATGCGCCAAAGATGGGTATTCACCCTGCTGCCGCTGGTGCTGATCGGCCTGATTCCGGCCGCAGTTGCCTGCTGGAAGGGCTACGCCGATCGCTTCGGTACCTGGTGGCTCTATGGTTCGACGCTGGGCATCGTCGCAATCATTCATGTGACCGTGCTGCCATGGCGTAGGCGCTAGTACTTGCAACGGCGATTGCAGAGCCGAACCTGTGCTCGGCTCTGCAAAAAGCTGATGCAGGTTCAGGGGCGCAGTTCGACACCGATGGCGTCGGCTGCATCACGCGCGATGGCTCGCGCTTCGTCGATGGTTTCAGCGCGCGCCAGGGTCACGCCCACGCGGCGATGGCCGTGCACGCTCGGCTTGCCGAACAGGCGCACGGCGGTGTCCGGCACCTGCAGCGCGGCGGCGACGTTGTTGAAGTACGGCACGCCCTCGCCATGCGCCAGCAGCGCGCACGACGCCGACGGGCCGCTCTGGCGGATCACGGGGATCGGCAGGCCGAGGATGGCGCGCGCATGCAGCGCGAACTCGCTCAACTCCTGCGATACCAGCGTCACCAGGCCGGTGTCGTGCGGGCGCGGCGACACTTCGCTGAACCACACTTCGTCGCCCTTCACGAACAGCTCCACGCCGAACAGGCCCCAGCCGCCAAGGTCGTCGGTGATCGCATGTGAGATCTCCTCGGCACGTGCCAGTGCCGCGCTCGACATCGGCTGCGGCTGCCAGCTTTCGCGGTAGTCGCCGTCCTTCTGCAGGTGGCCGATCGGCGCGCAGAACGACGTCCCGCCAGCGTGGCGCACGGTCAGCAGGGTGATCTCGTAATCGAAATCGATGAAACCTTCGACGATGCAGCGGCCAGCACCGGCACGGCCGCCGGTCTGCGCATACTCCCAGGCCGGGGCGATGTCCGCCTCGCTGCGCAGGGTGCTCTGGCCCTTGCCCGAGGACGACATCACCGGCTTGACCACGCACGGCAGGCCAATGGCGGCCACCGCGGCGCGGTACTCGGCCTCGGTATCGACGAAGCGGTACGGCGAGGTCGGCAGGCCCAGGGTCTCGGCGGCCAGGCGGCGGATGCCTTCGCGGTCCATCGTCAGGCGCGCGGCGCGCGCGGTCGGGATCACCCGCAGGCCCTGCTCCTGCTCCAGCTGGACCAGGGTCTCGGTGTGGATCGCCTCGATCTCCGGCACTACCAGGTGCGGCTGTTCCTGGGCAATCAGCGCGCGCAGCGCCATCGCGTCCAGCATGTCGATCACATGCGCGCGGTGCGCAACCTGCATGGCCGGCGCATCGGCGTAGCGGTCGGCCGCGATCACTTCCACGCCCAGCCGCTGCAGTTCGATGGCCACCTCCTTGCCGAGTTCGCCCGAGCCCAGCAGCAGCACGCGGGTGGCGGAGGGAGACAACGGGGTTCCAAGCTTGGCCATGGCGGTTCCAGCAGCGATGTGAAGGCGGGTGGGCATTCTAGCTGGCCGGGCACCCCGGCCATGGCATCCGACGAACGGTAGTCGACAAGTGATATCACTTTGATATCTTCAATTCGAACCCTCAAGGACGTACCGCCATGAAAGAGAAGTCGCTTGCCTCCCTCAACGGCCTCGGCACCCTGGCCGGATCCCTGCTGGCCGCGCTGGCCGGCGGCGCGCTGTTCGTACTGGGGGTGGCGGCCAAGGCCAGCACCGGCTCGCCCAACCTGCTGCTGATGCTGGCCGGCGTGCTGGTCATCGTCGCTGCGGTGTTCATCCTGGCCGGCCTGTACACCATCCAGCCCAACCAGGCCGCCGTGCTGAGCCTGTTCGGCAAGTACGTGGGCACGGTCAAGGACAATGGCCTGCGCTGGAACAACCCCTTCTATGCCAAGCGCCGGGTCAGCCAGCGCGTGCGCAACTTCGAAAGTGGCAAGCTGAAGGTGAACGAGCTGGACGGCAGCCCGATCGAGATCGCCGCAGTGATCGTCTGGCAGGTGGTCGACGCCTCCGAAGCGGTCTACAACGTGGACGACTACGAGAGCTTCGTGCACATCCAGTCCGAATCGGCACTGCGCGCGATGGCCACCAGCTATCCCTACGACCAGCACGAGGATGGCCAGCTGGCACTGCGCAGCCACGCCAGCGAGATCTCCCAGCACCTGAAGAACGAGCTGGCCGAACGCCTGGCCGATGCCGGCGTGCAGGTGATCGACGCGCGCATCAGCCACCTTGCCTACGCCGCCGAGATCGCCCAGGCCATGCTGCAGCGCCAACAGGCCAACGCCGTGATCGCCGCGCGCACGCGCATCGTGGCCGGTGCGGTCGGCATGGTCGAAATGGCCCTGGCCGAACTGCAGAAGAACGGCGTGGTGGAGCTGGACGAGGAACGCAAGGCGCACATGGTCAGCAACCTGCTGACCGTGCTGTGCTCGGACCGCGGCACCCAGCCGATCGTCAACGCCGGTTCGCTGTACTGAACCACCCTCGCAACGGGGCGCCCCACCGCCCCGCCAGGAGTTTTCATGAGTGAGAAGAAAGCCTATCCGCTGCGCATCAACGCCGAGGTCCTGGCCGCGGCACAGCGCTGGGCTGACGACGAACTGCGCAGCCTCAACGCGCAGATCGAATACGTGCTGCGCGACGCACTGCGCAAGGCAGGACGCCTGCCAAAACCCACGCCATCGCCGGAGAACAAGGAATGAGCACGCGCTGGAGTTACCAGACAATTGAAGTGAAGACCTCGATGATGGGCGTCCTCAAGGCCGAGGACATCCAGAGTGAACTGACCCGCCAGGGCCTGCTGGGCTGGGAACTGGTCAACATCATCATTCCGGCGCCGATGCGCCCGGCCATGCTGGTCTTCAAGAAGGAGCAGTAGCCATGTCCCGTCATCGCAGACTGCTCATGTTGTCACTGGCTCTGCTGACTGCCCCGGCCGTCGCTGCTGAACCACAACAGGTAGCCAATCGGCTGCTGGACCACCTGCAGGCCGGCCAGATCGCCGACGCGGAGGCGATGCTGACCACGCAGATGGCCGAGGCCGTTCCAGCCGACAAGCTGGGCGCGCTGTGGAAGTCACTGGGTGACCTGCAGCAGCGAGGTGCCCCCGAAGTCAGTACGCAGCAGGGCATGCACCTGGTGGTGGTGCCGCTGCAGTTCGCCAGCGGTCGCGTCGTTGCGCAGGTGGTGGTGGATGCACAGGACAAGGTGGCCGGCCTGATGCTGCGGCCCGCTGCAGCCGACAAGGCACCACCGCCACCGGCCGATGCCCACTACAGCGAAGTGGATTTCAGCGTGCCGCAGGCACGCGGCGCCTTGCCCGGCACCCTGGCGCTGCCGAAGGGGAAAGGCCCGTTCCCGGCGGTCGTGCTTGTGCATGGCTCGGGTCCGCAGGATCGCGATGAGACGATCGGTGGCAGCCGCCCGTTCCTCGATGTTGCCCGCGGCCTGGCGGCCCAGGGCATCGCCGTGCTGCGCTATGACAAGCGCACCTTCGCCCGTCCGCAGGATTTCGCCAACGACCGCTTCACCGTCGATGACGAAACCACGCTGGATGCGGAGGCTGCACTGGCCAGCCTGGCCGCCGACCCGCGCATCGACCGCAAGCGCGTGTTCGTGATGGGCCACAGCCAGGGCGGCATGCTCGCCCCGCGCATCGCCAGCCGCTGGCCGCAGGCGCGCGGCGCGATCCTCTGGGCCGCGCCTGCACGCACCCTGCTGGAACTGCTGCCGGAACAGAACCGCTACCTGATGGCACTGGACGGCAGCATCAGTGCGCCCGAGCAGGCCTTCCTCGACCGCCTTGACGCCCAGATCGCCGCAGCACGCAGTGATACACAGGCGCCAGCGAGCGAACTGCCACTGGGCGTTCCTCAATCGTTCTGGAAGAGCGTGGAGGCGGTCAACGCACGGGCCGATGCACAGGCCCTGCACAAACCACTGCTGATGCTGCACGGCGGCCGCGATTTCCAGGTACCCGATGCCGACTGGGTGCTGTGGCAGAAGGCGCTGGCCGGCCGCAGCGACGTGCAGTGGCAGGCCTATCCGGCGCTCAACCACATCGGCATTGCCGGCAGCGGCCCCAGCTCGCTGCAGGAATACGCGCAACCGGGCCATGTCGATGCGACGCTGATCGATGACGTGGCCAGCTGGATCAAGGTGCAGCGATGAACGGCAGCGATCCGAAGCGCTTCGACGTGGCGGAGAGCTCGCCGTTCCGCGTGCTGTGGGTAGTCCTGCCGCTGCTGCTGGCCTTCGCCATCAGCGTCTACGCGCAGCTGCACACCGCCCGCGACAACGCGCCGTGGATGGAAGTGACCCTGTCGCCGCCGTGGTTCCGCATGGGCGGCAGCGCGGCATGGAGCCTGGTGATGATCGCCGCGCTCGGTGTCGGGCTGGGCCTGGCCTTCTTCCGGCGCCGGGTGGAGTTCGATGGCGACGTGCTGGACGTCCGTTCAACGATGTACCGACGGCGCGTGCCGGTGGCGCAGCTGCGACTGGACCAGGCCGAGGTGGTCGACCTCGGCCGCGACCGGCGCTATGGCATCCGCTTCAAGACCAACGGTTATTCGATGCCCGGCTTCCATTCCGGCCACTTCCGCCTGCTGGGCGGCGACAAGGGCTTTGCCCTGGTCACCGACCGCAGCCGCGTCCTGGTGCTGCCGGTACGCGATGGCAGCGCGCTGCTGCTCAGCCTGGACCGGCCACAGGCGCTGCTGGAGGCACTGCGCAAGGTGGCCGCACTGGCACCACAGCAGTAAGCTGAAGCGATGCAACGACGCCCGCCCCTGCTGATCAATACCGAAGCCATCGAGCTGTGGCCCGCTGGTCTGCTGCGCGCACGCAGCACTACCGATGCGCGCCTGCTGGCACAGGCGCAATGGGTGCTGCGGCGCAAGCGTGATGGCCGCTACCTGGCAGCGGTGCTGGCGCGCGGCGTGCATTCGCTGGTGCCGCGCCTGCCGCGCGAGCCCGGCGTCGAGGACGCTCTGGCGCTGCTGGATGCGCGGAATGTACGGCCGTTCACCGCGTCGCTGGAAGATCGATGGCTGCCATTGGCCGGGCTGCAGCAGCGCCTGCAGCAGCTCGGCCTGGACCCGCAGCGTTACGCCGACGACAGTGGCCTGCCGCTCGAACCCGAACCTTGCCTGCTGCACTTCGCCGGCCGTGATCGTTTCGCCCGCCCCCTTTGGCTGCGCCGCGACGCCGCACAGGGCTGGCGACGCATGCGCCTGCACGCAGCGCGGGATGGCATCGCACTGGATGCCATCTCCGGCTTCCGCAGCCACGCCTACCAACTGGGCATTTTCGAACGGAAGCACGCGCGCGGCCTGAGCGTGGCGGAGATCCTGAAGGTCAATGCGGCGCCGGGCTTCAGTGAACATCACAGCGGCTACGCGCTGGACATCGGAACACCGGGCGATGCGCCGGCCGAGGAATCGTTCGAAGCCACCGACGCGTTCGCGTGGCTGCAGGCGAATGCCAGCGGGCATGGCTTCCATCTGAGCTACCCCCGCGAGAATCCGCACGGGATCGTCTACGAACCGTGGCACTGGTGCTGGAAGCCGGCCACCAGCTGAGCCCCTCGTGGCAGCCGCAAGGCGAACTTCATGGAGCTCTCCGGGCGGATTGCGCGCGCGCCCACCACGAGATGGAACAAGAAGGCAAAGACAGAAGCCGGTCGCTTCGCTCGAAGCCTCTATAACGGATCAGCGCGCGGCTGTTGGGTTCGCCTTCAAGCGAGCCGAGCACCGCAGGTCCGGCGAGGGCGAAGCGGTGCGGGTGTCTGAGCGCAGCGAGTTCCCGCACCGTCCCTCGAGGGGCCGAGAAGCGCAGGGGACCGGTGCGCAGCACCGGCTCGCGGCCGGCGGCGCGTTTCTTTTGGTTACTTTTCTTTTCGCGCGAAAGGAAAAGTAACGCCCATGAACGGTGCAGATCGCATCAGCATGGATCGAAGCAACAGCGTCGACTCAGTCACCGCCTCAATGCATTGATCGCCAGCAGCACCCATCCGGCCATCATGCTGGTGCCACCAATCGGCGCCATCCGCGTCGGCCACTGCCACAACGCGCCGCCCACCAGGCTGCCGGAAAACAGCAGCACGCCCAGCAGCAGCACGTACAGCGCCAGATGCGCGATCGCGCCCTGCGCGCGCGGTCCGAGTGCCACCAGCACCGCGCCATGCGCGAACGCATACAGCGCGGCCATGTTCAGATGCTGCTGTGCCAGCGGATCGGCCACCCCGTGCGAGGCGTAGGCGGACAGGCCGATCGAGGCGGCCGCCAGCAGCGCGCCAACACAGGCCAGCAGGGAAGGCTTACGTGCGCGACGTTCCAGATTGAACATGAGGGCTCCTTGCGCAGCGCCCTTGCCCGGGGCGCCAGATGAAAAAAAAACGCGCCGCAATGAGCGGCGCGTTTTCGTGTCCAACATCACATGGGTCAGCCGAGGCTTACTTGACGGCCCAGTAGATGTCGTAGGTACCTTCCGGGGTGAACGACTTGTCGATGCCGTCCTTCCAGGATTCGTACGGACGGTCGATCACTTCGTTGCCCGAGGTCACGGCCCAGGCGCGCAGGCCGTTGCGGGCCACGTCCAGACCCGCCATGTGGCCGGTGTAGGCCGCATGTGCCGAACGGTGCGGAGCAACGTGCAGGTACTTCACCGGAGCGCCGCCGTCGATCTTGACGGTCAGGGCTTCAGCGGTGGCACCTTCGGTACCCTTCTTCTTCACCGGCTGGGCGACGTCGAAGGCGTACTTCTCCTGGCCGAAGTCGGTGGTGATGATGCGGAACGGACCGGCGGCTTCAAGGCCATTGGCCTCCATCACGCGCTTGATCCACTCCTGGTTGTCCTTGATGGACTTGGTGATCGTGTCCTGACCGCGGTCCACGTTACCGGCGTTGACGACCAGCAGGTCTTCCGCCGGCACATCGACGATGGCCAGATCGGTCAGCGGGGCTTCCGGGGTGCGGTAGTCGACGTTCGGCACGGTCGCCAGCATGTTGGCCATGCGCGACAGACCCATCTTGATGTCGTCGCCGATCTGGCGGCTGACATACAGGCCTGCGTAACGGCCGAACAGGTCGAAGCCGTACTTCACCGAGTAGTCCTGGGTGATCTTGACGTTGCGGCCGCCCTTGCCGGTCGGCTCCAGGGTGAAGGTGGTGACCTTGTCGTGACCCTTGGTGCCATCTTCGATGGCGATCGCAACGCGCTTGTTCTCTTCGGCGTCGGTGATCTTCCAGGAACCGGTGCCCAGGTCCTTGGAGGTGAAGTCGAGGGTGGCGCCCTTGCCGGAGGCCGGGCCGGACAGCTTCAGTTCAACGGCGGGATCGCGCAGTACCAGCGGGTTCCAGTCCTTGAAGCGGCGCAGGCTGCTGACCGTGTCGTACACGATCGTCATCTTGCGGTTGGTCTCGATGCTTTCGGTGATGTGACGCTCGCCCGGCAGACAGACGCCAATAATGACGAACAGGCCAGCCACGATCCCCAAGGCGATCAGGAACTCGATAATACGGGTCATTCAGAGAGTCTCCGGGGCCGATCCCACGGCCGGGTTGATTGAAGCGAAGCGCCAATCCTAGCAGGCTTCGCGGGCATTGTTTATCGGGATTGGCGCACCGGTTTCCCTGCCGGCTGCGTATTTGTATGGACAAAGAGTTCGAAGGGTAACGCATACGCCACCCGGCAAGTAGGGGGCAACCTTGGCCGCAACCCCCTGCCACCACCCAAGCCTTTGTACCAGAACGGTTTTTCTCAGACCAACTGGAGTTCGAACGCCTTCAGCACGGCACGCGTACGGTCGCGCACGCCCAGCTTGGAGAGGATGTTGGACACGTGGTTCTTGATCGTGCCCTCGGCCACGCCCAGCGAGTTGGCGATCTCCTTGTTGGAGAAGCCGCTGGCCATCAGCCGCAGGATCTCGGTCTCACGGTCGGTCAGCGGGTCCGGGCGGTCCAGGCTGACGAACTCGTTGCGCATGTGCTCCAGGCCCGACAGCAGGCGCTGGGTCACGGCCGGCTGCACCAGCGAGCCGCCCTCGGCCACGGTGCGGATGGCACCGACCAGCTGCGCCAGGGTGACATCCTTGAGCAGGTAGCCTTTGGCACCGGCCTTGAGCCCGGCCAGCACCAGCTGGTCGTCGTCGAAGGTGGTGAGGATGATGGTCGGCGGCAGCTGTTCCTGCCGCGACAGCACCTGCAGCGCTTCCAGTCCGGACATCACCGGCATGCGCATGTCCATCAGGACCACGTCGGGACGTACCTGCGGTATCAGCTCGACCGCCTGCCGGCCGTCGCCAGCTTCGGCCACCACCTCGATGCCGTCGTCGAGCGCCAGCAGGGAGCGGATTCCCTGCCGCACCAGGGTTTGGTCGTCGACCAGGCAGACGCGAATCATCAACGTACTCCTTCAGGAACCTTGGTAAGGGCGGCCACCAGCACCGTTGCAGGTACGGTCGCGCGCACCCGGAAGCCTTCGCCGGGACGGGTCTCGATCTGCAGCTGGCCACCACATTGTTGCAGGCGCTCGCGCATGCCGCGCAAGCCATTGCCCACGTTGACCATATCCGCGCCGACGCCGTCGTCGCGGGCTTCCACCACCACCCGGTCGGGGGCTTCACGGTACACCTTGATCCAAAGGTGGCGGGCACCGGCATGGCGCACCGCGTTGGTGATGATCTCCTGCGTGCAGCGCAGCAGCACGTGGGCCCGCTGCGGGTCCTCCACGTTCAGTGGGTCCTCGATATCCAGCTGGATGTCCAGCGAGGGGACGTTATCGGTAAGCGGGCGCAGCGCCGCGCCCAGCTCGATCGCGCCGGTCTCGCGCAGCTGGCTGACCACCTCGCGCACGTTGCCCAGCAGCAGTTTGGCCAATGCATGGGAGCGCTTCACATGCTCCAGCGCCTGCCCTTCGGCCAGGTGCCCAGCCACTTCCAGGTTCAGGGTCAGCGCGGTCAGCTGGTGGCCCAGAAGGTCATGCAGTTCGCGCGAGATGCGGGTGCGCTCATTGACGCGGGCACTCTCGGCCAGCAGGGCGCGGGTGGCACGCAGCTCTGAATTGAGCCGGCGCTGTTCGTCGCGCGCCTCGGTCTGTTGGCGGGCAACCAGGCTTGTCACGAAGATGAACATGGAGAAGCCGCCATACAGCAGCGACTGCATCACCGCTTCGAACAGCGGGAAGCGCAGCAGCATGTAGTAGACCGGGGCCACCGCCAGCTGGCTGACCAGCAGCCACAGCACGCCCAGCCGCACCGACAGCATCCACGGGATGACCCCGGCGGCCACCATCATCAGGATGCTGCCCAGGCCCGAACCGCTGAGGAAGCTGACCCCCAGCGCCGAGATCGTCAGCAGCAACAGCAGCCCGCGGTCCAGCCAGCTGGTGTGGCTGTCGCTGCGCAGGATGCGGGTCAGCCAGTAATAGGAGGTACCGAAGGACAGATAGGCGACGAACAGCAGGACCGCCCAGCCCCCCATGTCGCCGCGGCTGTGCAGGTTCTCGAACTGCGAGTACGCCAAGGGCAGACCGACCATGACCCAGGTGAACAGGCCGGCCAGGCGGAGGACGCGGGTATGGCTGAGGACTCCCAACATGCCAGCACTCTACGGGCCCGGCCTGCACACCGCACCCCACGGAAGTCATGCCTGCCCGGTCGCCTGTTCATGCCGCAGCCCACCCCGGGCATGCAATAATCGTGCGCAGGGTCCCTTGATGGACCAACCGCGTTACCCCACGGAGTCACAATGTCGATTGTCATCCGCGACGTGCGCGAGCACGAGCTCGATTCCGTCCTGGCTTTGAACAACAACGCTGGCCTGGCCATCCTTCCCCTGGATGCGGCCCGCCTGCGCCTGTTCTACGAAACCGCTGAGTATTTCCGCGTCGCCGAGCGCGACGGCAACCTGGCCGGCTTCCTGATCGGCTTCGGCAGCGACAGCCAGCACGACAGCAGCAACTTCGCCTGGTTCAAGCAGCAGCTGGACACCCCGTTCTTCTACATCGACCGCATCGTGGTCGCCAGCCGCCGTCGTGGCGGTGGCGTCGGCCGTGCCTTCTATGCCGACGCGCAGAGCTTTGCCGAGCTGCGCTACCCGCAGATGACCTGCGAAGTGTTCCTTGACCACGGCGCCGATGCCGCCCTGCTCTTCCACGGCAGCTTCGGCTTCCGCGAGCTGGGCCAGAACACCATGGCCCAGGTCGATGTGCGTGCCAGCATGCTGGCCAAGGAACTGTGCAGCTACCCGTGGGTCCAGGAGACCTACGGCGGCAAGCTGCCGGATGTGGCATGGACACGCGCCCGGCAGCTGCCGGCGCAGGCACAGCGGCCGACGGGGACCTGAGCGTGGCGGTGAATTTCGATTACGAACAGGCCGGTGAACTGAAGATCGGCCAGGTGGGCATCGCCAACCTGCGCATCCGTACCCTTGATGTCGAGCGCCTTGTGCAGGAAATGCGCGAGCGCGTGACCCGTGCGCCGAAGCTGTTCGGCCGCGCGGCGGTGATCCTCGATTTCGGCGGCCTGAGCCAGGTGCCGGACGTGGCCACCGCGCAGGCACTGGTCGATGGCCTGCGCAGCGCCGGCGTGCTGCCGGTGGCGCTGGCCTATGGCACCAGCGCGGTCGACCTGCTCTCGCAGCAGCTCGGCCTGCCGCTGCTGGCCAAGTTCCGTGCCCAGTACGAACGTGCCGAGGCCGAAGCGGCCCCGCCGCCGCCCGCGCCGGAACCGCGTCGCGCCGTGCGCGCCGAACCGAAGCCAGCCCCGGCCGCACCGGTGGCCAAGGTCGCCGATGCGGCCGCACCGCAGCCGGGCCGCATGCAGCTGGGCAACGTGCGTTCGGGCCAGCAGCTGTACGCGGAGAACTGCGACCTGACCGTGATGGCCACCGTCGGCGCCGGCGCCGAGGTCATCGCCGATGGCAGCATCCATATCTACGGCACCCTGCGCGGCCGCGCGCTGGCAGGGGCCCAGGGCAACACCGCGGCACGCATCTTCTGCCGTGATTTCCATGCGGAACTGGTGGCCATTGCAGGCCACTACAAGGTACTGGACGATGTTCCGGACAACCTGCGCGGCAAGGCCGTGCAGGTGTGGCTGGAGCAGGACCAGATCAAGATCGCTGCGCTGGACTGACGCAGCCCCAAACTAATGCAGAACCAGGAGAAGTCCTTTGGCTGAAATCATCGTAGTCACCTCCGGCAAGGGCGGCGTGGGCAAGACCACTTCCAGCGCGAGCCTGGCCTGTGGCCTGGCGCGGCGCGGCAAGAAGGTGGCGGTGATCGACTTCGACGTCGGCCTGCGCAACCTCGACCTGATCATGGGCTGCGAACGCCGCGTGGTGTACGACTTCGTCAACGTCGTGCACGGCGAAGCCACCCTCAAGCAGGCCCTGATCAAGGACAAGCGCTTTGACAACCTGTACGTGCTGGCCGCCTCGCAGACCCGCGACAAGGATGCACTGACCCAGGAAGGCGTGGGCAAGGTGCTGAAGGACCTGGCCGCCGACGGCTTCGACTACATCATCTGCGACTCGCCGGCCGGCATCGAGAAGGGTGCGTTCCTGGCGATGTACTTCGCCGACCGTGCGGTGGTAGTGGTGAACCCGGAAGTGTCCTCGGTGCGCGACTCCGACCGCATCATCGGCCTGCTGGACTCGAAGACCCACAAGGCCGAATCCGGCCAGAACGTGCCCGCCTTCCTGCTGCTGACCCGCTACACCCCGCTGCGCGTGGAAACCGGTGAAATGCTGAGCATCGCCGACGTCGAGGAAGTGCTGGGCCTGAAGGCCATCGGCGTGATCCCCGAATCGGGCGACGTGCTCAATGCCTCCAACAAGGGCGAACCGGTGATCCTGGATGTCGAATCCGCAGCCGGCCAGGCCTATGACGACGCCGTCGCGCGCATCCTCGGCGAAGATCGCCCGATGCGCTTCACCAACGTCGAGAAGAAGGGCTTCTTCAGCAAGCTGTTCGGAGGGTAAGCATGGGCCTGTTCGATTTCCTCAAAGCGAAGAAGACCACCGCCGAAACCGCGAAGAACCGCCTGCAGATCATCATCGCGCAGGAACGCAGCCACCGCGGTGGCCCGGACTACCTGCCGCTGCTGCAGCGCGAGCTGCTGGAAGTGATCAAGAAGTACGTGAACATCGACGTCGACGCGGTGAAGGTCGACCTGGTGAAGGATGGCCAGCACGATGTGCTGGACATCTCCGTGGCGCTGCCTGAAGGCCCGGACAAACCCTGATGCCCTGCCCCGCCCGTGCCTGCATGGGCGGGGCTGCGTGAGCTGCATGACCGATACGACAACCGCCGCGGACATCACCTGCGTGGGCGACATCGCCTTCGCCGACGCCCAGTGCCTGCTCGCCGCGCATGGCCTGCTGCTGCACCATGTGGCCGCAGGCGAACCGATTCCCGGCAGCTACTGGGGAGAGCCCGAGGCGGGCATCATCGCCAGCAATGTCTATGTGCGCGATGACACCCCCGTGCATTCGATGCTGCACGAAGCCTGCCACCTGATCGTATTGCCACCGGAACGGCGCGCGCAGGTGCATACCGACGCCACCGATTCGGTGGCCGAGGAAGATGCGACCTGCTACCTGCAGATCGTGCTGGCCGGGCGGTTGCCGGGTGTGGGAAGTGCGCGGTTGATGGCCGACATGGATGCCTGGGGGTACACGTATCGGCTGGGGTCTACGAAAGCGTGGTTCGAGCAGGACGCCGAAGACGCAAAGGCGTGGCTGGTCGAACGCGGATTGCTGCAGGCGGCGTAACCGCCGCTGGTGGGTGCGGACCTTGGTCCGCACCATTCGCGCATGGCGTGGCTCTACTGTAGCGCCGAGCCCATGCTCGGCTGCTTTTGCATTCGTGCAGGTGACGACGAGGAGCAGCCGAGCATGGGCTCGGCTCTACAGGATCACCCCTGCCCGGCCAGCGCGCGCAGGGTGATGCCAACGATGTAGGCCAGGTACGTGCCGGTCGCATAGCCCATCGTGCCCAGCAGCACGCCCACCGGTGCCAGCGCCGGATGGAACGCCGCAGCCACCACCGGTGCCGAGGCCGGGCCACCGATGTTCGACTGCGAGCCGATGGCGAAGTAGAAGAACGGCACTTTCAGCAGCTTGCCCAGGCACCACAGCAGCACGATGTGCACGCTGATCCAGATGATGCCCAGCAGGAACAACCATGGGCGATCCAGCAGCGCCAGCAGATCCATCTGCATGCCGATGCAGGCGATGAGGAAATACAGCAGCAGCGAACCCAGCCGCGACGCGCCCGCCCCTTCCAGGTTGCGCGCACGGGTGAAACTGAGACTGAGGCCGAACGTGGTCGACAGCACCACCACCCACACGAACGGCGCATCCAGGCTGAACTGCGCAGCCCAGCCGACATTCGCCTTGAACCATGCCGCCAGGGGCGCCCCGATCGCGTGTGCAAGGCCGACGCCACCGAAGGCCACCGCCACGATCAGCATCAGGTCGGTGAGGCTGGGAATGCGCTCGTGCTCGGCCTGGAAGCGCGCAATGCGCTCCTTCAGCTCATCGATGGCCGAGGTATCAGCACCACTGCGTGCGTCGATCTTCGCCGCGCGCCCGGCCAGGAAGATCAGCGCGGCCATCCACACGTAACCGACACCCACGTCGACCACCGCGAACTGGCCGAACGTGGTCGCGTTGACGTCGAACACTTCACGCATGGCCAGCATGTTGGCGCCGCCACCGATCCAGCTGCCCGCCAACGCGGCCATGCCGGCCCAGGTGTCACCGGCCACGGTTTCCGGATGCACCGCGCGCATCAGCAGGAAGGCCACCACCGCACCGAGCATGATGCTGGCCGAAGCGCCCAGGTACATCAGCACCAGCTTCGGGCCGAGCCGCAGGATGCCCTTGATGTCGACCGCCAGGGTGAGCAGGATCAGCGCCGCCGGCAGCAGGATGTCGCGCGCGATCGGGTTGTAGAGCTTGGTGTTCTGCCCGTCGATCAGGCCGACGGTGTTGTAGATGCCGGGAATCAGGTAGCACAGCAGCAGCGCCGGCACGAACGTGTAGAAGCGCTTCCACAGGCCCTGCTCGCGCGAGGCGGTCCAGAACACGGCGCCGAGGGTGGCGGCGATCAAACCGAAGACGACGATGTCGTTCTGGATCAGAGCAGTCGAAGGCATGCATGCGCTCATGTAGAGCCGAGCCATGCTCGGCTGCTGTTGGCGGGAAAGGAGGCACAGAGCAGCCGAGCATGGCTCGGCTCTACAACAAGCAGAGCGCCGCCCCGGGGGTCGGCGCTGGACCGGCTTATTCGCCGATGTGCTGCTTCAGCCAGGCGTTGACGGTGTCATGCCACAGGATGCTGTTGTTCGGCTTCAGCACCCAGTGGTTTTCATCCGGGAAGTACAGGAACTTCGATTCGATGCCCTGGCGCTGTGCAGCGGTGAACGCAGCCAGGCCCTGCTCGACCGGAATGCGGAAGTCCTGCTGGCCGTGGATCACCAGGATCGGCTTCTTCCAGTCCGCCACGTGGTTGACCGGGTTGAACTTCTCGTAGTTCGCCGCCTTCTGGTACGGGGTACCGCCCTGCTCCCACTCGGTGAACCACAGTTCTTCGGTGGCGTAACCCATCATGCGCTGGTCGAACACGCCGTCATGGTTGACCAGGCACTTGAACGGGCTGTTCCAGTTACCGGCGATCCAGTTGACCATGAAGCCGCCGTAGCTGGCGCCCAGCGCACAGGCCTTGTCACCGTTGAGGAAGGAATACTTCTTCAGCGCTGCGTCCCAGCCCTTCTGCAGGTCTTCCAGGGGGCGGTCGCCCCAGTGCTGGCTGATTGCATCGGTGAAGGCCTGGCCGTAGCCGGTGGAGCCGTGGAAGTCGATCATCACCACCGCATAGCCCTGCCCAGCGTAGGTCTGCGGGTTCCAGCGGTAGCTCCAGCCGTTGCCGAAGCTGCCCTGCGGGCCGCCGTGGATCAGGAACGCGACCGGGTAGGACTTGCCTTCCTGGTAGTTGTGCGGCTTGACCACGTAGCCGTGCACCGTGTCGTTGTTCCAGCCCTTGAACTCGAACTGCTCGTAGTCGCCGAAGGACACGTCCTTCAGCACGTCGCCAGCGGCCGGGGTCAGCGCGCGCAGCTCGCCGATCGGCTGGCCCGCGGCCGGGAGCAGGCCGACCAGCACCTGGTCGTTGCTCTTCAGGCTGTTGCGGGTGATGGCCACGCTGTTGCCGGCCACGTCCACGGCAGTAACGCTGCCATCGCCGATCAGCTTGGTGGCCTTGCCGCTGGCCACGTCGATCTGGAACAGCGGGTGCTCGCCGAGGTCATCGGCGGTGGTGTAGATGCTGGCGCCGTCAGCGGACAGGGCGATGCCACCGGCCGAACGGTCCCACTGCGGGGCAATCTCGCGGGTCTTGCCGCTGGCCAGGTCCATCGCCATCAGGCCGAAGCGGTCGGCCTCGAAGCCCGGGCGCTTCATCGCACGGTAGAACAGGGTCTTGCCGTCGGCACTGAACACCGGGCCGGCATCCCAGGCGGGATTGGACGCGGTCAGGTTCACCGGCGCCTGCTTGCCGGCAGCGTCGAAGCGGTACAGGTCGAAATTGGTCGACCACGGCTCCTGCTTGCCGGCCACGCGGATGCTGGCCACCACGCTGGCGCCATCCGGCGACCACACGAAATCGTCATTGCCACCGAACGGCTTGGACGGTGCATCACCATCGATGGTGGCGCTCAGCGCCGAAGCGCCCTTGACCGGACCGGCCTTGGCGGCCGGTAGCGGCGCCACGAACAGGGTGTTGCGGCGGCCGTCGTTCCAGGCATCCCAGTGGCGCACGAACAGCGAATCGAAGACCTTGCCGCTGGCCTTGGCGCCGGCGATGTCCTTCAGCTTCTTCTCGGTGCAGGCCAGGTCCGAGGCGCAGGCCTGGAACACGCCGGCGCTGAACAGCACGCGGTCGTCCTGCGGCGACACGTGGTAGCTGTCCACGTCGACCGCGAAATCGGTCAGCTGGCGCGGGGTGCCACCGCTGAGCGGCTGGGCGTACAGCTGCTGGCTGCCGTTCTTGGCGCTGAGGAAATACACGGTCTGGCCATCGGCCGACAGCGAGGCGGAATTGACGTTCCAGCCGGCCGGGGTGATCTGCTTCGGCGGTGCCGCGTCGCGGGTGCGCAGGTTGCGCGCGAACAGCGCGGTGGAGGCCTTCAGGTTGGCGTCCACGCTGCGCTTGGCGAACACCACGGTGCCACCGTCCGCGGTCAGTACCGGCGCGGAAACGCGGTCCATGGCCACCATGTCGCGGACTTCCAGGCCACGGGCAGCGGCAACGCTGGGCAGGGCGGCCAGCAGGCTCAGTGGCAGCAGGGCATGACGCAGTTTCATCGGGGTCTCCGCAGGACGGCAAAAAACCGATGGTAGGCCCGTGCGGCCGGGGCTGCCAAGGCCATCGGTCATGGCTGCCCGCGGGGGCTCGTCCCACCGCCAGAAAAAGCAAACCGCGCCGTAGCGCGGTTTGCGGGGGGACTGCGTCGGGGTCAGAGCCCTTCCCGTTGGGCAGGTATCCGCCCCCCTTGGCATTACGCCACGGCGCGCTTGCCGGTGCGGTAGATCAGCCAGCCGACCAGGAACAGCACGGCCAGGCCGATCCACTGTGCGCCCGGCAGGTGGAACGGCACGGCCAGCACGTCGGCGCGGCTGCTGACCACGATCGGAATCGCGATGGCGATGCCCATCAGCGCCTCGCCGGTGATCAGGCCGGCGGCGAACAGCACGCCCGGCTTGTGCACGCGGTCGCGGCCTTCTTCGTCATCGGCGCGCACCTTGTGGAAGCGCTCGACCAGGTAGGCGATCAGGCCACCGAGGAAGATCGGCACCATCAGCTCCAGCGGCAGGTAGATGCCGATGGCCGCGGCCAGCACCGGCACGCGGAAGCGGGCGTTGCGCGACTTCAGCCAACTGTCGAAGGCGATGATGGCGGCACCGACCACGGCACCGATGCCGATGAAGGTCCACGGCAGTTCACCACCGAACAGGCCCTTGGCCACCGAGGCCATCAGGTTGGCCTGCGGCGCGGCCAGTGCGTTCGGGTGCAGCTCGGACTTCACGCCGATGCCGTAGGCGGTGGCCAGCAGGTTCAGCACCGGGGCCATGATCAGCGCGCACGAGAACGCACCGATGCCCAGCATCAGCTGCTGCTTCCACGGCGTGGCACCGACGATGTAGCCGGCCTTGAGGTCCTGCAGGTTGTCACCACCGACCGCGGCGGCGCAGCACACCACCGCGCCGATCATGATCGCGGCCACCGCACCCAGCGGCGCACCACCGGCACCGACCGGCTTGAGGCCGTCGGCGCCCAGCAGCACGACCAGTACGGCCGAGGCGAACAGGATGGTGGAGATGGTGATGCCCGAGACCGGGTTGTTGGACGAACCGATCAGGCCGGCCAGGTAGGCCGAGACCGACACGAACAGGAAGCCGGCGACGATCATGATGAGGGTCATCGGGATCGACACGTGCCACTGGCCGACGATGGCCTGGTACAGGGCCAGCAGCGGCAGCACGAAGGCCACCAGGGCGACCAGCATCCACTTCATCGGCAGGTCGCGCTCGGTGTGCGCCAGCACCGGGCCGCCACTCTTGCGGGCAGCCGCGAAGCCGCTCTTGACGCCGTTCAGCAGCGACTTGCGCAGCGAGATCAGGGTCCAGATGCCACCGATCAGCATCGCGCCGACGCCCAGGTAACGCATCTTCGCGCCCCAGATGGCGAACGCGGCTTCGGTGGACGAAGCGGTGGCGACCGACGCGGCCAGGGCCGGATCGGTGTTCATGAAGAACGCCTGGTAGATCGGGATGGCGATGTGCCAGGTCAGGATCGAACCGGACACCACCACGATGCCGACGTTGAGGCCGACGATGTAGCCCACGCCCAGCAGCGCCGGCGACAGGTTGGTGCCGATGAAGGCGGTGACCTTGGAGCTGCCGACATAGGCCGAGGTGGCCCAGGCGTCCGGGATCAGGCGCATGCCGCTTTCCGCGGCCAGCTTCACGAACGCGCCGATCACCGCCGACAGGCCGAGGATCTTCAGGCCCGGGCCCGGGTTCTCACCGGCCTTGAGCACTTCGGCCGCGGCCTTGCCTTCCGGGAACGGCAGCGGATCTTCAACGATCATCGAACGGCGCAGCGGCACCGAGAACAGCACGCCCAGCAGGCCGCCCAGACCGGCGATGCCCAGTACCCACCAGTACTTGAAGTCCGGCCAGTAGCCCATGATCACCAGCGCGGGGATGGTGAAGATGACGCCGGCGGCGATCGACGAGCCGGCCGAGGCGCCGGTCTGCACGATGTTGTTTTCAAGGATGGAGCCACCGCCCAGCAGGCGCAGCACGCCCATGGAAATCACCGCGGCGGGAATGGCGGTGGCGATGGTCAGGCCTGCGAACAGACCGAGGTAGGCGTTTGCGGCCGACAGCACCACCGCCAGCACGATGGCCAGGGCCACTGCGCGGAAGGTGAGCTGCTTGGGCGCAGCGTCGTGGTTCATGGAAGCCCCTGCTGGCAAAAAATCCCTGCCACGCTAGCGTTCAGGACAGATCAAGTCCAGCGTGCCAAAGGATGGGGGCCTGTGCTGCAGCGCAATGGGCCAGTACGTGGACCGGCAATCGACCGACCCGGCAAAGTCCGGTTGGGCACGCCGCAAATGATATGTTATATCTTAATGCTACCTTGTTGTTCCTGCGTCGCATGCCCCCTTCCCCCTCCCCCCGCCTGGCCTCCATCGACCAGCTGCGCGGCACCGTGATGCTGCTGATGTTGCTGGACCACGTGCGCGAGACCTTTTTCCTGCAGTACCAGGTGAGCGACCCGATGGATGCCTCCACGGTCTCGCCGGCCCTGTTCGCCTGCCGCCTGCTGGCCCATCTGTGCGCCCCGGTATTCGTGTTGCTGACCGGCCTTTCGGCCTGGCTGTACGGCCAACGCCAGGCGGATCCGCGCCGGGCCACCGCAGCCTTCCTGCTCAAGCGCGGGCTGTTCCTGGTCGTGCTGGAACTGACCCTGGTGAATTTCGCCTGGACCTTCCAGCTGCCGCCGGACACGCTGTACCTGCAGGTGATCTGGGCCATCGGGCTGAGCATGATCGCGCTGGCCGGCCTGTTGTGGCTGCCGCGCCCGGCCCTGCTGGTGCTGGGCGTGCTGCTGGTGGCCGGCCACAATCTGTTCGATGGGGTGCGGGTGGAAGGGAATGGCGTACTGGCCGTGCTGTGGAAGGTGCTGCACCAGCGCGACTGGATCGACGCAGGGGTGATGCGCCTGCGCACCTCCTATCCGGTGCTGCCGTGGATCGGGGTGATCGCACTGGGTTATCTGATGGGGCCGTGGTTCACCCGCGAGCGCGCACCGGAGCAGCGCCAGCGCGGGCTGCTGTGGACAGGCGTCGGCGCGCTGGCCCTGTTCGCATTGCTGCGGTTCGCCAACCAGTACGGGGATGCCCCCTGGCAATACCAGGCCACGACGCTGCGCACCTGGCTGAGCATCCTCAACATCACCAAGTACCCGCCGTCGCTGCAGTTCCTGCTGCTGACCCTGGGCGTGGGACTGCTGTTGCTGCGCCTGTACGAATGGCCACCCCTGGCGCGTGCGCTGCGCCCGCTGGCCGATATCGGCGCCGCGCCGATGTTCTTCTACCTGCTGCACCTGTATGTGCTGAAGGGGCTGTACCTGGCCGCGCTGGCTATCTGGGGACCGACGCACGGTGACCTGTACGCACTGGATTCGGTGGCCGGCCTGCTGCTGGTGGCCTGTGCGCTGGCGGTGGTGCTGTACCCGCCGACGCGGGCCTTCGCGCGGTTCAAAGCGCGAAGGCGCGATCTGGCGTGGTTGCGATACCTGTGATCGCCCAGACCAGTCCGGCAATCCACGCATGGCGTGGATCCACTGAAAGCGGATCGGGCCACAGTCCTATAATTCCGCGATGAATTCCACCGCTATCGCTTCCGACGATTTCCTGGGCCACCCCAAGGGCGTCTACGTATGCTTCTTCACTGAAATGTGGGAGCGCTTCTCCTTCTACGGCATGAAGGCACTGCTGCTGCTGTACCTCACCAAATACCACCTGTTCGGCGACAAGGCCGGCCTGGACCTGCTCGGTGCCTACGGTGGCCTGGTGTACTGCATCCCGGTATTCGGCGGCATGCTGGCCGACCGCTGGCTGGGCATGCGCCGGGCGGTGCTGTTCGGCGGCATCCTGCTGGTGCTTGGCCACCTCGGCATGGCCTTCGAGGGCCACCCGGCGTACCGGGTCAACGGTGAGGTGGTGCGCGACACCTCGGCGCTGGCGGTGACCTACCTGTCGCTGGCACTGATCATCATGGGCGTGGGCTTCCTGAAGCCGAACATCTCCACCATCGTCGGCAAGCTCTACGCCAAGGACGATCCGCGCCGCGATTCGGGTTTCTCGCTGTTCTACGCCGGCATCAATCTGGGCGCGCTGTTCTCGTCCCTGGTGTGCGGTTTCCTCGGCGAAGCCTACGGCTGGAAATACGGCTTCGGTGCCGCGGGTATCGGCATGCTGGCCGGCCTGGCGATGTTCCTGTGGGGACAGAAGTACCTGCAGGGCCACGCCGAACCGCCACAGCCGGCCGCGCTGAAGCAGAAGGTGCTGGGCCTGCCCCGCGAATGGCTCATCTATCTGTGCGCGGTGCTCGGTGTGCTGCCGGTGGCGTGGCTGATGTGGGCGGCTGGCAATGGCGCGTTCGCGCTCGGCGGTGAAATCAGCCTGGCGTTGATGCTCATGCTGGTGGTGCTGGGCGGCGTGCTGGTCTGGTTCGCCTGGTTCACCGGCACGCAGTGCACGCCGGTGCAGCGCCAGCAGATGATCGCGCTGATGGTGCTGATCTTCATGGCGCTGGTGTTCTTCACGATGTACGAGCAGTCCTACGGCTCGTGGGTGACCTTCACCGACCGCCTGTTGACCAAGGATATCGTGCCGTCGCTGGTGATCACCGGCGGCACTCCACTGCCATGGTCGATCATCTCGCTGCTGCTGGCACCGCTCGGCTTCGTGGTCAGCGCACGGTTGTCCGAGCGCCGTCCGGGCTCGTCGGCACCTCGCATCTTCTTCGCCGCCATCGTGGTGCTGATGCTGGTGCTGCTGGTACGCGACTGTCTGGTGATTCCGCAGACCGCCGGCTCGCTGACCTACCTGGGCGGCCTGTTCCTGGTGCTGCTGGCACCGGCCTTCGCCGCACTGTGGACGTGGATGGACCGTCGCGGCTGGGAGCCGGGCAAGCCGGTGAAATCCGCCTGGGGTCTGGTGATCGGCGCGCTGTCGTTCGTGCCGCTGGCACTGGCCGCACAGCAGGTCGGCGCTACCGGCGAGATGGCCAGTGTGTGGTGGCTGGTGCTGGCCTACTTCCTGCTGGCCAGTGGCGAGATGTGCCTGTCGCCGGTCGGCCTGTCGGCGGTCACCCAGTTGGCCGTGCCGCGGGTGATGAGCCTGATGATGGGCACCTGGTTCCTGGCCACCGCATTCTCGGAGACGCTGGCCGCGCTGTTCGGCAAGCTGGCCGCGATCGAGGTACCCGAAGGCGAATCGCTGGACATGGTGGCTGCGGCCGGTGCCTACGCGCACCTGTTCTGGCTGCTGATGTGGATCGGCCTGGGGTGTGCGCTGGCCGCCTTCATCGCCGCGCCGTTGCTGAAGCGGATGATGCACGGGGTCAAATAGGCCCAGCGCAGGCAGGAACCGGGGCGGCGGATGAGTCATCGGCCGCCCTTTGCGTTACGGCGCCTTGCCCTTGCTGTCCGGTGCCGTGGCGGTCTTGCCGCCGAGGCTGCGCGACAGGAAGGCCAGCAGCCTGCAGTAGTACTCGCTGCGATGGGCCTCGGTGTAGAAGCCGTGGCCCTCGGTCCGGTAGTAGAGGCTTTCCACCGGCGTGCCGGCACGCTTGAGGGCCGCTTCCATGCGCTCGGTATGCTGGATCGGGGCGCGCTTGTCTTCACCGCCTGCCGCCAGGAACACCGGCACCTTGATCCGATCCGCCAGGTTCACCGGCGAGAGCGCACCCAGCGTTGCCGGATCACCCAGCCACTCGCGCAGATAGCCCGTTGTCGAATCGCTGCCTTTGGCGTCGCCGCTGGTAAACATCAGCGGCAGGTCGTAGACGCCCACATAGCCGGCCGCGCACTGGTACAACCCTGGCTCGCGGGCAGCGCCCATCATCGCCGAGTAGGCACCGTAGCTGGCACCGTAGATGCAGATGCGCCGGGCATCGGCGATGCCTTCGCTGATCGCCCAGCGTGTGGCGTCAGTCACGTCGTCCTGCATCGTGCCGCCCCATTGCTTCAGTGCGGCCCGGCTGTGGGCACGGCCGTAGTTGCCCGAGCCACGGAAATTGATCTGCAGCACGGCGTATCCGGCAGCGGCCAGCAACTGGTTCTCGCGATCGAAACGACCGTCGTCGAATATTCCGATCGGCCCGCCATGCGGCACCACCACCATCGGCAGGTCACGGCCGGAACTGCCATGGGGCACGGTCAGGAACCCATGGAGGTCCATTCCGTCGCGCGCCTTCAGCAGGACCGGCCGCACCGAAGCGGTGGTCTCCGGGTCAAACCACTCGCTGCGGGCCAACAGGAAGCGCGCTTGGTTGCGGTCACGGTCGTAGAGATAGAACTCGCCCGGATTGGAACCGGATCCGGTTTCCACCAGCAGGCGGCGACCGTCGCGGGTACTGGAGGTGATGAACACTGCACGCCCGGGGAAGGCCGCTTCCAGGCTGCGGTACAACCGCGCCTCCTCGGAGCTCTCGTCGAAGAACCGGGTATGCGGTGTGTTTCCCAGGAACACCGCGCCGACCGGCACAGTGCTGCCCGGGCGGTGGATCAGTCGCGCCGGATCGACGACCTCGTCGCGCAGCACGACCTTGCGCTCCTGCGTCGCCGGGTTCCAGCTGACGATGGCATCGGGGCCGCTCGGCTGCTCACTGAGCAGGTAGGCCAGCTGACCGTCGGCGGAAAAGCCCAGCGCCGCCTCGCCGCGACCACTGCGTTTCTCATCATTGACCAGCACCCAGTCGCCACCGTTGCGGTGGTAGAGCCGTCGGACGTTATCGGTACCGACGCCCTGGACGAAACGCACGTCGCCTCGGGCATCCACCACATAGGAGGCACCCGGCATCGGCGCGCGGGCCAGCAGGCGCTGCTTGCCGCTTGCCAGTTCAAGCTGGGCCGCATAGCCATTGGCGTCCAGCCGCGATCCACCCACCGCGATGACCACATGGGCATCGTCGCCCGGCAAGGCGTCACTGAGGAACGCCGCAGCCGACGTCCGGTACTTGGGCCGCACGCGCAGGCCAAGATCGCGGTAGCCCACCAGTAGTTCCGGTCGCCCGGTGCGCGCATCAAGGGTGAGCAGCTCGCCGGTGGCCCAGGGCGCATCGCGGGTGCCGAACTTCTGCGCCAACCCGAACATCACCTGATCGTTGTTGACCCAGTGCATGTCGAAGACATGCGAATTGAGTGGCGGCCGCAGGTTGCCCACCGGCGTGTTGTCGTCCGTGCGCAGGATGATCACGGCGGTGAATCCGTCGCCGGGCACGGTTGCCGCCAAGTATTCGCCCCCGGGGGACAGCAGGACATCGCCGAACTTGTCCGCCCGCACGTAGGCGCCCAGATCGACCGCAGCAGCGGTTCCACACCATAGTCCCGCCACGATGAGGGCGGCCAGCCAGCGCTTGTGCATCCATCTCTCCCCTGCCTGGACCCCTTGTCCCGGCTGGCCGATTCTAGGCAGGCCAGTGCCCCGCCCGCCAGTGGCGCGCAAAAAACGACGGCACCGTTGCCGGTGCCGTCGTTACCACTACCTTGGAGAGAGAGAGTCAGGACGTGGGTTCGGGGGGCGTGCGCCGGGTCAATGGACCCCGCGCACCGCCAACGTGAGGGCCAGGATGCTGAGGATCACCGCGATGGTGCCGTCGAGCACGCGCCAGGTGCTGGGCTTGGTGAACAGCGGCGCCAGCAGGCGCGCGCCCAGGCCCTGCGCGGTCAGCCACAGGCAGCTGGCGGTGACCACGCCGGCGGCGAAGGCCATGCGGGCGTTGCCGAAGTTCTCGGCAATCGAACCGATCACCATCATGTCCAGCCAGAAGTGCGGGTTGATCAGCGAGAAACCGACCGCGGCCATCAGCACCGCGCGGCGGCTGCCGTCGTCGCTGTCGGCCTCGCCCATGCCGCCCCCACCGGCGATCGCACGGCGCGCCGACTTCATCGCGTACCACGCCAGGAACGCCACGCCGGTCCACAGCACGGCGGTGGTCAGCCACGGCAGCGCCGAAGTGAGCGTGCGCAGGCCGGCCACACTGGCAAAGATGAAGATCGCATCGATGGCCGCACAGGTGGCGACCACCGGCACGATGTGCTTGCGCAGGATGCCCTGGCGCAGGATGAAGGCGCTCTGGGCGCCGACCACGGCGAACAGGCCGATGCCGGTGGCTGCACCAGAGAACCAGGCACCGAGGCCGGTGCTGGCGGAGATGACCGAGAACATGGGATTCACTGCCTTTGCTTGCTTGGGGGACGGTGCCTCGCGAAGGCGGACAGCACCGGAACGAGCGCCATTGTCGCGCCGCAACATGAGAAAGACGAGCTAAACTTCCTAAACCAACATTAGCGGAGCTTAATTCGATGCGTATCGATCATGCCCAGCTGCGTGCCCTGGCCGCGGTGATCCGCGAAGGCAGCTTCGACCGCGCCGCGCAGTCGCTGAATGTCACCCCGTCCGCCATCTCGCAGCGGGTCAAAGCGCTGGAAGACCGGATCGGCCGCCTGCTGGTCAAGCGTGGCACCCCGGCCACCGCCACTGCCGAGGGTCAGCTGCTGGTGCAGCTGGCCGAGCAGACCGCCCTGCTCGAACACGATGCATTGCACCGGATGGGCCTGGCGGACGAGGATCTGCCACAGGCCAGCATCCCGGCGGCGGTGAACCACGACAGCCTGGAGACCTGGTTCCCGCAGGCGGCCTATCAGTTCGCACAGACCACCGGCACCACGCTGGACCTGCGCGTAGAGGACCAGGACCACACCGTCGAACTGCTGCGCCAGGGCACGGTGCTCGGTGCAGTGACCACACTGGACGAGCCGGTGCAGGGTTGCCAGATCCACGCGCTGGGCAGCATCCGCTATGCGGCGACCTGCACCCCTGAGTTCCGCGAGCGCCATTTCGCCAAGGGCGTGACCGCGCAGGCGCTGGCGCAGGCCCCGGTGCTGGTGTTCAACCGCAAGGACGACATGCAGTCGCGCTTTGCCCGGCGCATGGCCGGCGACGACCTGCCCAGCACCGCGCCGACCTGGTGGATCCCGTCCACCCGCGCTTTCGTGCAGGCCAACCTGGGCGGCATGGGCTGGACCATGAACCCCCTGCCGCTGGTGAAGCGGCACCTGGACGCCGGCCGCCTGGTCTACGTGCGCCAGCGCGCCTGGGAAGACGTACCGCTGTACTGGCAGCACTGGAAGGGCGACGTGCAGACCATGGCGCTGCTGACCCGCGCGGTGCTGGACGCGTCCTCCGCGCTGATCCGGCGCAAGCGCTGAAAAAAAAGCGGACTGAGGGGATCACGTCATCTTTGCCCTGCATGACGTTTGGGCCTTAAACGACTTAATCGCCTCCGTCTCCTTTTTCTCCATCCAATCTCCATGCGCCCTACACACCGGGTCCATGCGTGATGCGGATACTGGCCGGCCGATCACTGCAAGGAAGCCCTGCATGCCCGTATTCGTCCGCGATGCGCGCCCCGAAGACGCTGCCGCCTGCATCGACCTGCGTGGGCGCACCCGCGAGAACGCCTTCAGCGCCGCGCAACTGGCGGAGCTGGGCATCACCGCGCAGACATGGGCCGAAGCCATCTCGGCAGGCGACTTCATCGGCCGCATCGCCTGGGACGGCGAGCGCATGGCCGGCTACTGTTTCGCCGATCGCGACAGTGGCGAAGTACTGGTGCTGGCCCTGCTGCCTGAATATGAAGGCCGCGGCATCGGCCGCCAGCTGCTGCAGGAGGTGGTCAGCCTGACCCGCGATGCCGGCCACCCGCGGCTGTTCCTGGCCTGCTCGGCCGACCCGCGCTCGCGCTCGCACGGCTTCTACCGGCGCCTGGGCTGGCGCCCGACCGGGGAGGTCGACGAGGCCGGTGACGAGATTCTTGAGTTGGTTTGATTGACGGCGCCGCCAGGCATCGCCCGGCGCTACCGGGTAAGGATGGCGCGAAGTGCCGGATGCTGCGTTGCATCAAAAACGGACCGGATCCGGTTAGAATCGCAGCTGGATGCTGCAAGGCGTTGTTTCTTCACGCCCTTTCCCTGCTCCCTGCGCATCCTGAACTCCTCCCCTCCGCCAACGATCCCGCCCCCATGAAGAAATTTGGCAAGGCTCTTCTCGCCCTGCTCGTGCTGCTGTTGCTGGCCGCCGCGCTGTTCCTGTACTGGCCGCTGACCCAGCGCTCGGTGCCCGCCGCCAGCAATGACAAGCCCGTCGACGTTGTGCTGGTCGGCGCCGGCATCATGAGCATCACCCTGGCCACCTACCTGCAGGAACTGCAGCCGGACTGGAACATCCAGGTCTACGAACGCCTCGACACCGTCGCCGGCGAAAGCTCCGATGGCTGGAACAACGCCGGCACCGGCCACTCGGCCTTCGCCGAACTGAACTACACCCCGGAACTGCCCGACGGCAGCATCGAGACCAAGCGCGCGGTCGGCATCGCCGAATCGTTCGAGGTCTCGCGCCAGTTCTGGTCGCACCAGGTCAAGGAAGGGCGGCTGAGCCAGCCCAGCGACTTCATCAACCCGACCCCGCACATGAGCTTCGTCTGGGGCGATGACAACATCGCCTACCTGCACAAGCGCCAGCAGGCCCTGGTGAAGAATCCGCTGTTCTACGGCATGCAGTACTCCGAAGATCCGGCACAGATCAAGCAGTGGGCACCGCTGCTGATGGAAGGCCGTGACCCGAAGCAGAAGGTGGCCGCGACCTGGATGCCGCTCGGTACCGACGTCAACTTCGGCGTGATCACCCGCCAGCTGACCACCGGCCTGCAGCGCAGTCCGAACTTCAGCCTGCACCTGAACCATGAAGTGAGCGCGCTGCGGCAGAACGCCGACAAGAGCTGGAACGTGACGGTGAAGGACCTCAAGGCCGGCACCGAGTCCACCACCCACGCCCGCTTCGTGTTCATCGGTGCCGGTGGCGCCGCGCTCAAGCTGCTGCAGATGTCGGGCATCCCGGAATCCAAGGACTACGCCGGCTTCCCGGTCGGTGGCCAGTTCCTGGCCTTCCAGGGCCAGGACGTGACCTCGCGCCACGGCGTGAAGGCCTACGGCATGGCCGAGACCGGCTCCCCGCCGATGTCGGTGCCGCATCTGGATGCGCGCAAGCTGGACGGCAAGCCGGTGGTCCTGTTCGGGCCGTTCGCGCTGTACAGCACCAAGTTCCTCAAGCACGGCTCGTGGTGGGACCTGTACTCGTCAGTCACCCACAACAACGTCGGCCCGATGCTGGAAGTGGGCAAGGACAACCTTGATCTGGTGCAGTACCTGATGGGCCAGGCGCGCCTGAACGATGCTGATCGCCAGGCCGAGCTGGTCAAGTACTTCCCCAACGCCAAGCCGGGCGACTGGAAGCTGATCACCGCCGGCCAGCGCGTGCAGATCATCAAGCGCGACCCGCTGAAGGGCCCGGTGCTGCAGTTCGGTACCGAGATCGTGACCGACAAGGACCACACCATCGCCGCGCTGCTGGGCGCCTCGCCGGGCGCGTCGACTTCGCCGCCGATCATGCTGGACCTGATGGCCAAGGCCTTCCCGGACCAGATGAAGGCCGGTTGGGAAGCGCGCCTGCGCGAGATCGTGCCGTCGTACGGGCGCAAGCTCAACGACAGCGCCGCGCTGACCAACGAGATCCGCACGCTGACCAGCCAGACCCTGCACCTGCCCTACCTGGAAGTGCCGGTGGATGCCAATGCGGCAGCGCCTGCGCCGACCGCGGTTCCGGCGCCGGCCAAGGAAAAGCGAAACGCCAACGAGGAACTGCAGGCGCTTTAAGCCCGCCATTTCCTTTCGATGCAGACGGACGGCCACCTTCGGGTGGCCGTTCGTTTTTTGGGAGGGGCTCCCTGGTGTAGAGCCGAGCCCATGCTCGGCTCCAGCCAGAAGCAGCCGAGCATGGGCTCGGCTCTACGGACGGCCGTGCCCGGTGCCAGGACGCCCCTGCGCATCGATACGAATTGTAATGTTGTTAAGAATTATTTACATTTGCGCCCTGCGCAGTGACCGCGCCCTCCCAGATGGACCTGATGTGCCCGAAGCCGCCGCCCCGGGTACTGGACGACTGTCGCCACCCTTCCCCGCTTCCAAGCCTCGAGCCCACCATGTCCTTGACCCTGCGTAACCGCCTGCCCCGCCGCGCGCTGCTGCCGGCTGCCCTGCTTTCGTCGCTGTCCCTGCTGGCGGCGCCCAGCGCGTTTGCTGCCGCCGACGGCTCAGCTGATGCCAAGACCCTGGACCGGGTCAGCGTCCGTGCCGAGCAGTCCGCTCCGCCATCCAGCACCACCCGCCTGCCGATCACGCTGCAGGAAACCCCGCAGTCGGCCACGGCGATCAGCCTGAAGCGCCTGCAGGACGAATCGCTGTTCAGCATCAACGACGTGATGCGCAACGTCACCGGCGTCAGCGTGTCCTTCTATGACACCCAGCGGCCGCTGTACTACGCACGCGGCTTCGCCATCACTGACTTCCAGGTCGACGGCATCCCGACCTACAGCGGTTCGACCAACCAGGAGTACGACACCGCCTTCTATGACCGCATCGAGGTGATCCGCGGTGCCAACGGCCTGCTCAGTGGCGCCGGCGTGCCGTCGGCCACGGTCAACCTGCTGCGCAAGCGCCCGGGCAAGGAGTTCGATGCCTCGTTCGCGATCAGCGCCGGCAGCTGGGACTACCGGCGCATGGAGGCGGACGTGACTGCGCCGCTGACCGATGATGGCCGTTTCCGCAGCCGCGTGGTCGCCGCCTATACCGATCGTGGCCTGTATTACGATCGCTACGACGAGAACAAGATGGCCGGCATGGCGGTGCTGGAAGGCGACGTCACCGACAGCACCACGATCACCCTCGGCTACCAGAGCCAGGACAACAACCCGACCGGCTCGACCTGGGGCACCGTGCCGTTCTTCGACAACCAGGGCAACTTCGCCCACCTGCCGCGTTCGACCAACCTGTCGCCGAAGTGGAGCTACTGGAAGCGCGAGAGCAACACCGCGTTCGCCAACCTCGAACAGCGCTTCGGTGACAACTGGCTGCTGAAGATCAACACCGCCTACACCCGTGGCAACGTGCAGAACGTGCGCCTGTACGGCACCGGCAACCCGGACCCGGTGACCGGCTCGGGCATCTTCCTGCGCGCGGCCGCCGGTGATTCCAAGGACACCCGCCGCAACGTCGACGCCTACCTGACCGGCAGCTTCGACCTGTTCGGCCGCGAGCACGACCTCACCGTTGGCGCGCAGTGGTCGGACCTGGAAGGCACGACGAACACCCTCGCGCTGAACTACCCGACCGACTGGGCGCGCTGTGGCAGCGAACGCTGCTACTACATCCCCAATGTGTACAGCTGGAACGGCGACATCTCCGAAGTGACCTACCGTCGTACCGGCGCACGCCGCGTAGCCAAGACCACGCAGAGTGGCGTGTACCTGGCCACCCGCCTGCGCCTGGCCGATCCGCTGTCGCTGATTGCAGGCGCGCGGCTAAGCCGCTGGGAAACCCTCAGCCGCTCC
Source organism: Stenotrophomonas sp. YJH_SMC_17 (assembly GCF_059371655.1). NCBI lineage: Bacteria > Pseudomonadati > Pseudomonadota > Gammaproteobacteria > Lysobacterales > Lysobacteraceae > Stenotrophomonas > Stenotrophomonas sp. YJH_SMC_17. The sequence continues at coordinate 788,433 of NZ_JCAFUU010000001.1, forward strand.
TACAACGCGGCAGGCGCCTATACCGGCACCAGCGGCGCCTACAAGGTGAGCGATGAAGTCACCCCGTACGTGGGCCTGGTCTACGACATCACCCCCAACGTGTCGGCCTACGCCAGCTACACCGAGATCTTCAATCCGCAGAACTACAAGGACCGCAACGAGAACCTGCTGGCGCCGGTGCAGGGTTCGAACCTGGAGGCAGGCATCAAGACGCAGTGGTTCGATGGCCGCCTGACCGCCAACGCCGCCGTGTTCGAAGCCAAGCAGGACAACTATGCAGTGCGTGACATGGGCGTACCGGAAGGCTCGCTGAGCGATGGCACCTCGGCCTACATCGGCGTCAACGGCACCAAGGCGCGCGGCTGGGAGATGGACGTCAATGGCGAGATCCTGCCGGGGTGGACGGTCAACGCCGGCTACACTCACGTCAAGGTGACCCGCGCCGCCACCGACCTGCTGTACGCCAACCCGCCCAAGGACCTGCTGCAGCTCAACACGCAGCTGCAGCTGCGCGGCGCGCTGGAACGACTGAGCATCGGTGGCGGGGTGCAGTGGCAGAGCAAGGTGCAGGGCTACAACATCGCGTATCCGCTGGGCGGCACGGTCACAGTGAACCAGCCGGCGTACTCGCTGGTGCAGTTCAACGCCAACTACCGCATCAGCGACAACTGGACCGCGACGCTGAGCGTGCGCAACGCGCTGGACAAGACCTACTGGGCCAACCTGGACTACAACAACTTCGGCGAGCCGCGCTTCGTGTCGGCCAGCCTGCGCTGGAAATTCTAAGCCCGCCGCATGCCGGGGTCGGATCCCTTTCCGCAGGAAAGCTCTGACCCCACATCGGGGCCCTATCCACGCATGCCCTGGAACTACCGGCGCAAGCGCGGTGGGTGCCGACCGTTGATCGGCACCTGCCTCCCCGCACTGCCACGACCGACGGTCGCGGCCTACCTGAATGGGCCCGCCTGCGTGCGGGCCTTTTTTTTTGCTGCGCTGCGGGTTGCACATCCCTTTGTAATTATGCCGTAATTATTCCGACACCAATCGGAAGCCGGTCGATGAACCCGAGCTGGGACACGTTGGAACGCAGCCGCCAGGCCCGCCTGGAACGGGCAGCGCCTTGGGCCCGGGGCCGCGAAGTCGCCGCCGCCAATGTGGGCGAGCTGCTGCACGCGCTGCTGGAGCCGGGCGACAAGGTCTGCCTGGAGGGCAACAACCAGAAGCAGGCCGACTTCCTGGCCCAGGCGCTGGCCGATCTGGACCCGGCACGGGTGCACGACCTGCACATGGTGCAGTCGGTGCTGTCCCTGCCCTCGCACCTGGATGTGTTCGAGCGCGGCATCGCGTCCAAGCTGGATTTTTCGTTCTCTGGCCCGCAGTCGGTGCGGCTGGCCAACCTGGTGGCCGAAGGCCGCATCCAGATCGGCGCCATCCACACCTACCTGGAACTGTTCGGCCGCTACTTCATCGACCTGACCCCGCGCGTGGCCCTGGTCGCCGCGCAGGCCGCCGACCGCCACGGCAACCTCTACACCGGCCCGAACACCGAAGACACCCCGGTGATCGTCGAAGCCACCGCCTTCGGTGGCGGCATCGTCATCGCCCAGGTCAACGAAATCGTCGACACCCTCCCCCGCGTCGATATCCCCGCTGATTGGGTCAACTTCGTGGTGCAGGCACCGCGCCCGAACCACATCGAACCGCTGTTCACCCGCGACCCCGCGCAGATCTCCGAGATCCAGGTGCTGATGGCGATGATGGCCATCAAGGGCATCTACGCCGAGTACGGCGTCAACCGCCTCAACCATGGCATCGGCTTCGACACCGCGGCCATCGAGCTGCTGCTGCCGACCTACGCCGAATCGCTGGGGCTGAAGGGAAAGATCTGCCAGCACTGGGCGCTGAACCCGCACCCGGCGCTGATTCCGGCGATCGAATCGGGCTTCGTCAAATCGGTGCATTCGTTCGGTTCGGAACTGGGCATGGAGAAGTACATCGCCGCACGTGGCGATGTGTTCTTCACCGGTGCAGACGGTTCGATGCGCTCCAACCGCGCGTTCTCGCAGACCGCCGGCCTGTATGCCTGCGACATGTTCATCGGCTCGACCCTGCAGATCGACCTGCAGGGCAACAGCTCCACCGCCACCCGCGACCGCATCGCCGGTTTCGGTGGCGCACCCAACATGGGTTCGGACGCACGCGGACGCCGCCACGCCAGCGACGCGTGGATCAAGGCTGGCCAACAGGCCGCGCGACCGGGCGAGATGCCGCGCGGGCGCAAGCTGGTGGTGCAGATGGTGGAAACCTTCCGCGAGCACATGGCGCCGGCCTTCGTTGAACGACTGGACGCCTGGGAACTGGCCGAGCGCGCGGACATGCCGCTGCCGCCGGTGATGATCTACGGCGACGACGTCAGCCACGTCTTGACCGAGGAAGGCATCGCCAACCTGCTGCTGTGCCGCACGCCGGAGGAACGCGAACAGGCGATCCGCGGCGTCTCCGGCTACACCGCCGTCGGCCTTGGCCGCGACCGCGCGACGGTGGAGAACCTGCGCGACCGCGGCGTGATCCGTCGTCCTGAAGATCTTGGCATCTCACCGCGCGATGCCAGCCGTGACCTGCTGGCCGCGCGTTCGGTCAAGGACCTGGTGCGCTGGTCCGGCGGACTGTACGACCCGCCCAAGCGCTTCCGCAACTGGTAAGGGACTGAGCATGGAAACCCTCGACTATCGATTCGACGGCCGTACCCCCGTGCGGTTCCCGCGCGATGCGGTGCTGGTGGGCGTGCTCGCCTCGGGCAACCTGGAAATCCTGCTGGAACCCGCCGCACTGGACGGCGCAATGACGGTGCGCATCATCACCGCCGCGCAGGGCTTCGGCACCATCTGGCAGGCGGTCATCGCCGATTTCGCCCAGCGCCATCCACTGCGCGATGTACGCGTGTCGATCAACGACGCCGGCGCGACGCCGGCCGTGGTCAGCCTGCGCCTGGATCAGGCCGTGGAAACCCTGCTGGCCGGAGGCACGCCATGAGCCACGTGCAACGCCACAGCTATTACGAAGCCGATGCACGCGAACGCATCGCCGGCCTGGTCGACGCCGGTTCATTCCGCGAATTCCTCGGCCCCGCACGGCGCATCATGAGCCCGCACCTGGCCCAGCTCGACCAGCCGGCCGCCTTCGATGATGGCATCGTCGTCGGCGAAGCGACGCTGCAGGGCAGGCGCGTGCTGCTGGCCGCGCAGCAGGGCGAATTCATGGGCGGTGGTGTCGGCGAAGTGCACGGCGCCAAGCTGACCGGCCTGCTGCGCCGCGCGGCGGAAACGCAGCCCGATGGCGTGCTGCTGCTGCTGGATACCGGCGGCGTGCGCCTGCACGAGGCCAATGCCGGTCTGATCGCTATTTCCGAAATCATGCGCGCCACCCTGGGCGCACGCGCCGCCGGCGTACCGGTGGTGGCGCTGATCGGCAGCGGCAACGGCGCGTTCGGCGGCATGGGCATCGTCGCCCGCTGCTGCACCACGGTCATCATGTCCGAGGAAGGCCGGCTGTCGCTGTCCGGGCCGGAAGTGATCGAGACCGTGCGCGGCGTGGAAGAGTTCGATTCGCGCGACCGCGCACTGGTCTGGCGCGTCACCGGCGGCAAGCACCGCTATCTGATCGACCAGGCGCAGGTGCTGGTACCCGATTCGATCGAAGCCTTCGCCCGCGCCGCCGCCAATGCATTGCAGGTCGACGCCGCTAGCCGCGATACCGACACCGCCTTGAGCGCCCTGCAGGCCCGTCACGCCGCGCTGAAGGCACGCGTGCAGGCCTGGGGCGACTGCCGCGATGGACTGGCGATCTGGGCCCGCCAAGGCATTGCCGAGCCCGAACGCCTGCCGCTGCTGGACACCGACGCCTTCCTCGCCGCCACCGCCGACCGGAGCCTGCCATGAGCGCCCCGCTGCAGACCCTGCTCGACGCCCTGTTCCCGCGCGGCCACCGCATCGACATCCACGATTCGGTGCTGACCGGTACGGCCACTACCGAAGATGGCGAAGTGACGGTGATCGGCACCACCGACCGCATCGAGGTCGGCGTCGACCACGCGCTGGCGCTGGCCGAAACCGTGCTGGCCAGTACCGCCGCACACCCGCAGCGACCGATCGTGATGCTGGCCGACACCGCCGGCCAGCGCCTGGCCCGCCGCGATGAACTGCTGGGCATCAACGGCTGTTTCGCCCACCTCGCGCAGACGATCGACCTGGCCCGCCGTCGTGGCGCGCGCCTGGTCACCCTGGTCTACGGCGAATCGGTGAGCGGCGGCTTCCTGTCCTTCGGCCTGATGGCCGACCACATCCATGCCCTGCCCGATGCACAGGTGCGGGTGATGGACCTGCGCGCGATGGCGCGGGTGACAAAGCAACCACTGGAAAAACTGCAGGCACTCAGCCAGAGCTCGCCGGTGTTCGCACCGGGCGTGGCCAACTACGTGTCGATGGGCGCGGTCGAATCGCTGTGGGACGGTGACCTCACCCTGCACCTGCTGCAGGCGCTGCGCACGCCCAGCGACGGCGACCTGCGTGCCGCACGCGGCGCCGAACGTGGTGGCCGGGCGCTGGCGGCCGATGTCTGCACTGCGGTGGCCCGCGGCGATGCCTGACCGGCCCGCCCGCCACACGCTGGTCTGGCTGTCGGCGCTTGCCGACTGGCGGGCCGACGTGGCCGCGCAGGAACCGCGCCTGGCGGCGTGGTTCGCGCAGGGGCTGCCGGCGATGGTGGCGCGGCGTGCCGTGGATGATCCCGACCCGCGCCTGCGCCTGGGCGTGCCGCTGCCGCCGAGCGAAGGCAAACAACGCCTGGCGCTGCGCGTGCCGCTGCACGACGTGCTGCGCCAGCAGCCGCCGCCGACGCTGGAAGCCATCCTCACCAGCGGCGTTCCCAGCCACTGGCAGGCCGCGCTGCACGCACTGGCGCGCCTTGCGCCTGCCCGTGTGTTCGGTGCCTTCGCCTGGCAGCACCTGAGTGGCCTGCCCTATGTGCATGCCGCATCGGACATCGACCTGCTGTGGCAGGTGGACGCCACGGCACAGGCCGATGCACTGGTGGCGCGACTGCAGCAGTGGGAAGCCGAGCACGGCCGTCGGGTGGATGGCGAACTGTGCCTGGCCGACGGCGGCGCGGTGAACTGGCGCGAATACGCCGGTGGCAGCCGCCAGGTGCTGGTAAAACGCCTGGAAGGTGCTGCGCTCGAAGCCCGCGAACGACTGTTCGTGGCCACCGGAGTGGCCGCATGAACGCACTCGCCCATGCCACCCGCCCCGACGCGCGCCGCGTCGACAGCGCGCGCCTGGGCCGCCTGGCCATCGCCAGCCTGCATGCCGAACTGGCCTGCGCGCCCAAGCCGGGCCTGGTCACGCCGTTCGATACCGGCAGCCATGACGACATGGATGCCGGTACGTTCCTGCGCAGCCTGTTCGCGCTGCGCCACTACTTCACCGCGATTGCCGACGCCGGTGCTGCTGATGCGCCGTTTGCCAGCCTGCGCGCGCACGGCATCGCCGCCGAGCACGCGATGCTGCGCGCCACCGGCGGCATCAATACCCATCGCGGCGCCATCTTCAGCCTGGGCCTGCTGGTCGCCGCTGCCGCCCGCTGCCGCCGCCAGCAGGGCCACCCCGCGCCCGCCGCGCAGATCTGCCTGGCCGTGCAGCACTGGGCCGATGCGTTCGCCGCGGCGCCGCTGGATGCGAACAGCCCCGGCCAGCGGGCGCGCGCGCGCCATGGTGTGCCGGGCGTGCGCGAACAGGCCGCCGCCGGTTACCCCGTGCTGCGCGACCTGGCCGTACCGACCCTGCGCCATGCCCTGCACAACGGCCTGCCGCGTGGTGCGGCGCTGTGCCAGACCCTGATGCAGTTGGTCGCGCAGGTGGACGATCTCAACCTGCTGCACCGTGGCGGCGCCGATGGTCTGGCCTGGGCGCAGCAGCAAGCGCGCCGCTTCATCGAGGTGGGCGGTGCCTTTGCGCCTGGCTGGCAGGCACGCCTGCGCGGCATCGGTGAGGGCTTCGTCGCGCGCCGCCTGAGCCCTGGTGGCAGCGCCGACCTGCTGGCCTGCAGCTGGTTCCTGCTGCAGCAGGAGGGCACATGAGCCTTGCCCTGCTCTGCCCCGGACAAGGTGCGCAGCACGCGGCGATGTTCGACCGCGTGCGCGAGCTGCCCGCTGCCCGAGACGTGCTGGCGTCGGCCAGCGCCGCGCTCGGCCGTGATGTGTTCGCGGCCGCTGCCGACGAAGCACGCTTCGACAACGCGCTGGCGCAACCGCTGCTGTGTGCCGCAACGTTGGCGCACTGGCACGGCCTGCGCGAAGCACTTCCGGCACCGCTGCTGGTGACCGGCTACAGCATTGGTGAACTGGCCGCGCATGCAGTTGCCGGCAGCGTTGATGCAAGCGTCTGCCTGGCCCTGGCCGCGCAGCGCGCGCGGCTGATGGATGCCGCCAGCCCCGCCGATGCAGGCATGCAGGCCGTGCTGGGGCTGGAGCGCCACACGCTGCAACAGCTGTGTGATGCACACGGTGCGCATGTGGCGATTTCCAACGGTCGCGATCACTTCGTCGTCGGCGGCACCCAGGCTTCCCTGCGGGCGCTGGCCGATGCCGCTCGCGCGCAGGGCGCGGAGGTCCGCCCACTGCCGGTGCATGTCCCCGCGCATACGCCGCTGCTGCACGCCGCCGTCGCACCGTTCGCCGCCGCACTCGATGTCTCGGCGCTGCAGCCCCCGCGCCTGCCGCTGCTGGCCGGCATCGATGCGCGCCCGGTGCGGGACCGCGCGGCAGCGGTGCACACGCTGTCGGCGCAGCTGGCACAGACCATTCAATGGGCGCAGGTGATGCGCCAGGCCTTCGAGCGCGGCGCGCGGGTATTCCTGCAGCTGGGCCCGGGCAATGCATTGGCGCGCATGGTCGCGCCGTCCTATCCGTGCTGCGAGGTTCGCGCGGTGGAAGAGTTCCAGAGCCTGGACGGCGCGGCGGCATGGGTCCGCAGCGCGCTGGAGCGGCTGCAGTAACGGGTTCGAGCAGTACGTATCACGCATCACGTTGTACGACGCCTTACCCCGGGATGGCGGGTCTCCATCCGAGCTGTACCCGAGTCACGTGTCTGGGAGGGCGCATGAGTCCACAAATCGCAACGATCATCGGTCTGGTGATCATGTTCATCGTCGCTACCGCGATGCCCATCAACATGGGTGCGGTGGCTTTCGCCCTCGCCTTCATCATCGGCGGGATCTTCGTCGACATGGGTGGCAAGGACGTGCTCGCCGGCTTCCCCGGTGACCTGTTCCTGACCCTGGTCGGCATCACCTACCTGTTCGCCATCGCGCAGAAGAACGGCACCATCGACCTGCTGGTGCACTGGGCGGTGAAAGCGGTACGCGGCCATATCGTGGCCATTCCGTGGGTGATGTTCGTCATCACCGCCGTGCTCACCGCCTTCGGCGCGCTGGGCCCGGCCGCGGTGGCCATCATCGGCCCGGTGGCACTGCGCTTTGCCAAGCAGTACACCATCAACCCGCTGATGATGGGCTTGCTGGTGATCCACGGCGCGCAGGCCGGTGGCTTCTCGCCGATCAGCGTGTACGGCAGCATCACCAACGGCGTGGTGCAGAAGGCCGGTCTGGAAGTGACCGAGATGGCGGTGTTCCTGACCAGCCTCGGCTTCAACTTCATGATGGCCATCATCTGCTTCCTGGCCTTCGGTGGCGTCGCGCTGATGCGCCGCGGTTCGATCACCGCCGCCGGTAGCGTCGGCAACGCCGAACTGGCCATGGCTGGCGGCCCGCAGGCGTCGTCGCGGCAGTTCGCCATCGAAGGCCACGGCGCGCTGGTCGCCGCCGGTGGTGGCACGCTGTCCAATGATCCGGCCGCGCTGGATGCGGTGGGCTTCACCCGCGAGCGTCTGTTCACCCTGGTCGGCCTGCTCGGCCTGGGCGTGGCCGCGCTGATCTACAACCTCAACGTCGGCCTGGTCTCGATCACCGTCGCGGTGGTGCTGGCCCTGCTCTCGCCGCAGAGCCAGAAGGGTGCGGTCGATGGCATCAGCTGGTCGACCGTGCTGCTGATCTGCGGCGTGGTGACCTATATCGGCGTGCTCGAAAATGCTGGTGCGGTGGACTTCATCGGCCATGGTGTTTCCAGCATCGGCATCCCGCTGCTGGGTGCGCTGCTGGTCTGCTACGTGGGCGGCATCGTGTCCGCATTCGCCTCCTCGGCGGCCGTGCTGGGCGCGACCATTCCGCTGGCGGTGCCGTTCCTGCTGCAGGGCCACCTGGGTGCGGCCGGCGTGATCTGCGCGCTGGCGGTGTCGTCCACCATCGTCGACGTCAGCCCGTTCTCGACCAACGGCGCGCTGGTGGTGGCCTCGGCCGCGAAGGAAGAGCGCGAGACGCTGTTCCGCCGCTTCCTGGTGTACAGCGGCCTGGTGGTGGCGTTCGGCCCGCTGCTGGCCTGGCTGGTGTTCGTGGTACCGGGCTGGATGTGAGTGCGAGGGGCGCCGGAGGATTCCGGTGCCTTTCAAGCCACAGGGCGGGATAGGCCGGGGAGGCGACTGGGTGGAGTCGACCGTTGGTCGACTATCGCGCGCAGCGCGGGATCTTCGGCATCCATGCGAAGCGCAGTCGACCAACGGTCGACTCTACCAAGCCGTGTTTCCGCACGGCGCTACAGGTTCCACGCAGGGAGGCAGTACACTTTCCACCATGGCCATTGCTCCCGCCCCGCGTTCGCCGAAGAAGCGCGCACCTCTGTACGAAGAGGTGGCCGAGCATGTGCGCGAGCGCATCTACGATTACCGGCTGCCGCCGGGCGAATGGATCGACGAACCCGCGCTGTGCGAGGAACTCGGCATCAGCCGTACGCCGCTGCGCGAGGCGGTGAAGCTGCTGGCCGCCGAAGGGCTGGTGCAGATCGATGCCGGCCGCGGTGCGCGGGTCACCCGGCTCACCCTGGAAGACCTCAACCAGCTGTTCCCGGTGATGGCGATGCTGGAAGGGCGCTGCGCGCATGAGGCGGTCAAGCACATCGACGATGCCGGCGTGCAGCAGTTGGAAAACCTGCATGCGGCGATGGAAGCGGCTGCCGCCAACGGCAACATTGCCGAGTACTACCGCAACAACTACCTCATCCACGAGACCGTGCAGCACTACGCCGGCAACCCGTGGCTGATCCGTATCACCCACGACCTGCACCGCATCCTGAAGATGCATCGCGGCCGCCAGCTGCTCGCACCGGGCCGCACCGCGCAGTCGCTGGCCGAGCATCGCGAGCTGATGGACTGCTTCCGCCGCCGTGACGCGCAGGCGGCAGAGCGCACGATGGAACGGCACCTGCTGAGCCAGGGCCAGGCGCTGGCCGCGTACGTGGCCGATGGTGGGTTGTTGAACGTGCCCGCACCGCTGCCGACCGAAGGCGGCGGCTGAGCTGGCTGTTGCCTCGCCGGGCATGGCCCGGCGCTACCGATGGCTGCGGATCGCTATCTGCGCCTCAATCGCCGCAGCTGCCACTATCGCCGCCGCCGCTGTCGCTGCTGCAGTCCGATCCGCCATGGCTATGGCTGCCGTGGCTGTCACTGGCATACCCGCCCGAGGAATCGTGGCTGCCCGCGAAGCTGCCATCACCGCGGCTGACCGGGCCATCGGCGGTGGCGACCGCCATGCACAGGATCGCCCCAACCAGCGGCAGCAGCCAGACAAGCAGCAGCTGCACCATCCGCCCTCCCACCGACACGTCGTCGCGCCGCAACACCACATACGTGGCAACCAGGTTCAGGCCCAGCACCAGGGCGATGAGGGCCAGAGTCACCACCCGCATGGCATGCCTCCGCAGCAGCGAACCGGCGCGGTCATGGCGCCACCATCAATGACTGGATCTGCGCGCGCTCATTCAGTGGCCGCTGGAAACCCGTCGGATAGACCGGTGCATGGCGCTCGCCCTTGAGCAGGAACAGGCTTTCGCTGCCCAGCGTGGCCTCGCGGATATGGCCCAAGGTGTAATGCCACATCGTCCACAGCGGCACCCGGATCGTCGCCGGCACCTTGCCCTCACGCGGCCGCAGCACTTCCTGCACCTGCAGCACCAGGCGGATTTCGTTGTCCAGGCCTGGCCCGGTGCGCGATCCAGGATCGGTCAGCCGCCGTCCCTTGCCATCGACCATCTCCACGTCGACCACCTTGGCGCGGACGATCTGGCCGGCTTCCGCCACCATTTCCTCCAGCGGCTTCGGCGCCACCGAGGTGGCCGATGCCGGCGCGACGGCGCCCAGGCACAACAGGCCGGCCAGCAGGATCGCGGGGGTCTTCATGGCGGTTCTCCTTCCGTGGATACCCCCTGACGATAGCACCGCCGCCCCGGTTCGCCCTGCCTGTCATGAAGATGGGACAATGTAGGGCGCGCCGGCCTGTCTCCGGGCCGCCGGCGCCCCCCGCACCACACGGAAGAAGAAGAACAACAACATGCTGAAAGTCATTTTCGATACCGACCCGGGCGTCGACGACGCCCTGGCCCTGCTGTACCTGCACAAGCACCCGCAGATCGACCTGATCGGCGTCACCACCACCTTCGGCAATGCCTCGGTGGAGTCCACCACGCACAATGCGCTGTACCTGAAGCAGGCCTGGGGCTTTGCCGCCCCGGTCGCGCGCGGCGCCGCTGGCCCGCTGCAGCCGGAAGCCACCCCGGAAGCCTGGCCGGTGCACATCCATGGCCACAACGGCCTGGGCAACCACCCGGTGCCGGCTGCGCTGGACGTGGCTGCCGATGCGCGCCCGGCCCACCAGCTGATCATCGACCTGGTCCGCGCCCACCCGGGTGAAGTGACCCTGGTCGCGGTCGGCCGCATGACCAACCTGGCCCTGGCCCTGCAGCAGGCGCCGGACATCGCCGGCCTGGTGCGCGGCGTGGTGCTCATGGGCGGCGCCTTCCACGTCAACGGCAACATCACCCCGGCCGCAGAGGCCAACATCTGGGGCGATGCCGAAGCAGCCGATGTGGTGTTCACCACCGATTGGCCGGTCACCGCGATCGGCCTGGACGTGACCACCCGCGTGGAAATGGACCGCGACGGCCTGGACAAGCTGGCCGCCCTCGGCGGCGCCGACGCCGAGCTGGTCCGTGCGCTGTCGCAGGACTACGTGGACTTCTACCTGCAGGCCGGCCACAAGGGCATGGTCGTGCACGACTGCTGCGCCTGCATCGCGCTGACCCGTCCGGAGCTGTTCCAGTTCGAACGTGCCAGCGTGCGCGTGGCCACCGACGGCGTTGCCCGTGGCATGACCATTCCGAAGCCGGAAGGCATGGGCTTCGGCCCCAGCGTGTGGGATGGCCACGTGCTGCAGTCCGTCGCCATCGGCGTGGATGCGGCCGCGGTACTGGCCGACATCGAGCAGACCCTGAAGGTCTGATCGCCTAGCGCTTGCCCCTGCCCGGGGTCGTCTCGGGCAGGGTCCACAGCACCGGCAGCACCAGCACCGCCACCAGCGCGATCATCGCGCCCGGCGCCGCTGCCCAGCCGCTGCGCTCCACCCACCACTGCGCCAGCCACGGTGTCGCGCCGCCGAACACCGCCGTGGCCATGGTCACCCCCAATGCCAGCCCGCTTACCCGGCCCTCGCCCGGGAACTGCTCGGCCGTGGCCGGGGCCGCGACCGCGCTCACGCCACCGGCCACGCAGGCCAGCAGCACCGCGGCCAGCGCGATGCCCCACACCGAAGCCTGCGCCATCCACGCGAACAGCGACAGCGGCAGCAGCGCCGCCAGCACGGTCAATCCCAGCAGCATCGGCCGGCGCCCCACGCGGTCGGACAACGCACCGCACAGCGGGGTGATCGCAATCACCGCCACTGCCGCAATCGTCGACAGCCACAACGCGTCGCCTTCGTCGTGGCCCTGCGCATGCAGGAATGCCGGCACGTAAGTGATGCCCACGTAGTAGGTGATCGAACCCAGCGCCGAGATCGCGAAGGTGCGCACCACTGCTGCCGGATGGTTGCGCAGCACATGCCGAAGCGGCGTGGCGGGAATGCTGCCCTCGCGCCGCTGGCGCTCGAACTCGGGCGATTCGTGCATGCCCGAGCGCGCGACCAGGATCACCAGCGCCAGCGCGGCACCGACGAAGAACGGAATGCGCCAGCCCCAGCTGTCCAGCTGCGCGGTGGGCAGCAGCGCGACCGTAAGCGCGGAAATCGCCACCGCCAGCAGCGCGCCCACTTCACTGGCGGCCGACGCCAGCGAGGTCACCAGGCCTCGTCGCCGCACGGGTGCGCTTTCCAGCAGGTAGGCCACCACGCCGGTGTATTCGCCGCCCACCGAAAACGCCATCACGCAGCGCAATACCAGCAGCAGCACGCCAGCGGTGGTGCCTGCGGTGGCGGCGGTCGGCAGCAGCGCGGTGGCCAGCATCGCCGCGGCCATCAACGCCATCGACGCCAGCAGCATCCAGCGCCGGCCGAGCCGATCGCCGAGATGGCCGAAGCACAGCGCGCCCAGCGGGCGCATCAGGTAGGACACCGCAAAGCCGGCCAGTGTCGCCAGCAGCGCCTGCTCGCCACCGCCGAAGAACACCCGCGACAGCACCGTGGCGAAGTACAGGTACAGGGTGAAGTCGTACCACTCCACTACCGTGGACAGGCCGGCCACCCACATCGAGCGCTGCCGCGCCACCGTCATTGCGTATTCGCCTTCAACAGCCTCGTTCCCGTGGGTGCAGGTTCCGGGCAGGGTGTCACGGTCGGGGTGAAGTACTGGTCATCGGCCATCCATCTGCTGCATGTACTGCGTCCCGTGCCCGGTGAAGCGCTCACCGTCAAAGCCAAAGCAGAACCGTCCTTCCTCGAACACACGGTAGACCAGCAGCGCGCCATCCAGGCAGAACTGCTGCTGGTCAACGCCCGTTTCCAGGGTTCCGTAGCGGCTGGTGTCTCCGCCCTTCTCCGCTGGCCCGGTGAACGCATCCACCGGCAATGGCGTGGCTCGACCCGTGCGGGTGTCGACCAGCACCACCGAGCGCTGGAAGAACTCGGGGCGATCATCGACCTGCACCAGCAGGTAGTGCTGGTTGAAGTTGGGCTTCTCGTTGCTGAGGGCTTCCTCGACGCGCGCCACGTGCTGCGCATCGCAGAAATCGACCGGGCTGTAGCGATAGCTGCATCCGTCGTGGTCGTAGGGCAGGTTCATCCCTGAATAGCTCACGCCTGCCTGGTTGCCCAGGTCGTCTCCCGGCTCCGGTGTGCTGCACAGCAGCCACGAGCGCTGCGCATCCTCGGGATCGGCCATCAGCTTCGGCTCGCGGCCCGCTTCGTAAGCCGCACCACCCGGGAACTCCTCCCCGAAGCGGTGGCGGACGATGGGACGTGCCTTCTCCAGCGGCAGGCCGATCTTCGCCCCACGGAACGAAACGAACGTCATCGTCGGAAGGATCACCTCCTCCACCGGCAATCCTTTCCATTGCCCCCGCACGCAGAACGTGGCGATCTCGTTTTCCTCATCCACCCTGCAGGGTTTCGGCGCGTTCACGGCCAGCCAGGGATGGGCCGGGCGATCGGTCTGAAGGTCGATGTACCAGCCGTCCAGCGCACAGGTCGGCAGCGCATCCAACAGCGGAGAGAGGTCGGCGCTGGCGGTCGGCATCAGCGCCGGTGGGACCGCAGGCGTGTGCTCGGCCGGTATATCCGGCGAGCGCTGGCAGGCCAGCAGCAACCCTGCGCTGATCAGCAGCGCGATACGGCGTGCGTGCCCGATTGAAGGATGGCGTCCCTGCATTGCGTAGTGCTCCCTGGTTTCAACACTCGCTGCAGATGATCGCTGATCCCGGTGCCATGCAGGAACGTCGCAGATCCCACATCCGGGTCAGAGCCCTTTGCTCCCGCAAAGGGATCCGACCCCGCCAGTTACCCCGGCAGCTGCAATTCGGCCCGCAGGCCACCGCCCTCCCGGTTGTGCAGCCGCAGCGAGCCGCCCAGCGACTGCGCCAGCTGCACGGCGATGGCCAGGCCCAGCCCGGTGCCGCCGGTATCGCGGTTGCGTGAGCTTTCCAGCCGATGGAACGGTGCCAGCACGGCCTGCAGCTGGTCCTCCGGAATGCCGGGGCCGCGGTCGGACACGCTGATCCACGGCCGGCCTGCTGCATCGCGCCCCGCCTCGATCTCGGCACTACCGGCGTAGCGCAACGCGTTGTCGACCAGGTTGCCGACCACCCGCCGCAGCGGCTGCGGCCAGGTCTGCACGGTCAGGCCTGTGGGCGCGCCACCACTGACCGCCTTGCCCATGTCTTCATAGTCGCCCACCACGCTGGCCAGGAACGCGCCAAGATCCATCGCCACCGGCGCGCCACTGGCCACGTGGCTGCTGCGCGCATAGGCCACGCCTTCGCGCACCAGTTGCCCCAGGTGGTCCAGGTCATCCAGCAGGCGCTGCTGTGTGGCATCTTCGGGCAGGGTTTCCACGCGCAGCTTCATGCGCGTGATCGGCGTCTGCAGATCGTGCGAGATGGCCGCCAGAATCTGCAGCCGCTCGCTGACATGGCCACGGATGCGCGCCTGCAGTGCATTGAGCGCGGCTGCGGCCGTGCCCACTTCGGCGGGGCCGTCTTCGGGCAGCACCGGTGCGTCCTTGCCCGGCTGCAGTTGCTCGACGGCGTGCGAGAGCTGCCGCAGCGGGCGCAATGCCAGCCGCACCGCCAGCCAAGCGCATACCAGCAGCAGGGCCAGCTGCGCCAGCAGCACGGCCGGCAGCCAGCGCGCCAGCGGCAGGCCCGACGGTGTTACTTCGATGGTCAACGGTGAACCGTCGTGCAGGCGCAGCTCCACTTCGAAACGTTCCGGCAGGCGTGCCACCTGCCGCGCCTGCAGCGGATAGCGGTGTTCCAGGCTGTCATCGATGATGGCGGTGACCTGGCGCGCACGATCGGTTTCCAATGCCGGGCCGGCCTCTGCCGGGCGCAACAGGTAGCGGTACGTACGCCGCTCCAACCGCGGCACCCAGGCCTGGCGCTGGTCGGCCGACAGGTGTTCCAGCAGGGCCACGCTCACTGCAACATCCTCGTCCAGGTTGCGCAGCATCATGCTGCGGGTGGACTGGTAGCGTTCGTAGAACAACAGACCGAAGGACAGTGCATGGGCCAGGATCAACCCGCCCAGCAGCACCAGCAGCAGGCGCGCCGACAGCGTGCGCGGCCACGGCAGGCGGCGCGCGCGGGCGTTCATTCCTCCGGCCCCAGCAGCTGCACCGGCACGCTGAACACGTAGCCTTCGTTGCGCACGGTCTTGATGTAGGTGGGCTCACGCGCGTCATCGCCCAGGCGCTGGCGCACGCGGCTGACCAGCAGATCGATGGAACGATCGAACAGTTCTGCATCACGGCCCTGGGTAAGGCTGAGCAGCTGGTCGCGGCTGAGCACGCGGTTGGCGTGGTCGAGAAACACGCGCAGCAGGCGGAATTCCGCACCGCTGAGCGGATAGGCGGTGTCCTGCGCATCCAGCAGATGGCGGGCAGTGGTATCCAGGCGCCAGTCGCCGAAGCCCAACTGGCGGCCGGCTTCGCTCACCTGCAGGTTCGGCGGCAGCATCTGCGTGCGTCGGATCACCGCATTGATGCGCGCCAGCAGTTCGCGTGAGGAGAACGGCTTGGTCACGTAGTCATCGGCGCCCATTTCAAGGCCGATGATGCGGTCGGTTTCATCGTCGCGGGCGGTCAGCAGCACCACCGGCACCGCGCGACGCTTGCCGGCACGCAGGTTGCGGCACAGGCTCAGCCCGTCCTCGCCGGGCATCATCACGTCCAGCACCACCAGGTCCACCGCGTGGGTATCCATCAGCGCGCGCATCGCACGGCCGCCATCGGCCTGGCTGACACGCAGGCCGTTGCGCTGCAGGTAGTCGGCCAGCATCTGGCGGATCTCGCTGTCATCGTCGACGACAAGGATGTGCGGTACGTGGTTCATTGCGTTCTCGATGAAGACGGAGGTCAAGGCCGCGCGGCGCGGCCATGGTAGCGCGGCTCAGGGGCTGGCCAGCAGGCGCTGGATCTCGCTTTCGGTACGTGCGTAGTCGCCTTCGCCGTAGTGGCGGTAGACCACCCTGCCCTGCCGGTCGACCAGGTAAAGCGCCGGCCAGAAGCGGTTGCCCCAGGCGTTCCAGATCCGGTACTGGTTGTCCTGCACCACCGGCCAGGTGATATCCAGCCGCGCGATGGCCTTGCGCACATTGCCAGGCAGGCCTTCGTAGGCGAACTCCGGTGTATGCACGCCGATCACCTGCAGGCCCTGCCGCGCGTAACGTGCATGCCACTGGTGCACATGCGGTGCCACGTTGAGGCAGTTGCTGCAGGCATAGGTCCAGAACTCGACCAGCACCACCTGCCCTCGCAGCTGGTTCAACGCGAGCGGTGGGCTGTTGTGCCAGGGCCCGCCGCCATCGAACCCGGCAGCAGGAGCGGCCTGCGCCGGATGCGCATCGGCCGCCGGGCTGGGCCAGGCCATCAGCAGCGCCGCCCCACCCAGCAGGCCCAGCAACAACGGCAGTGCATACACACGCAGCCCGGCAATCGTTCAGCCCCCCTGCTCGGCCAGCGGCAGTTCGGCCGGCTTCACGCCTGCGGCTTCCAGGATGCTGTCAGCCACCTGGGCCGGGTGCGAGAGCAGCGACACATGGCTGCTGCCGATCGATTGCAGCTGCGCGCCAATGCGCTTTGCGGTGGCCGCCTGCAGCTGCGGCGACAACATGCGGTCGTCACGGCTGAGCACGTACCAGCTCGGCTTGCTGCGCCATGCGGCCACGCGGACCGGCTCACCAAGAGCGCTGGCCTTCAATGGCACCTGCGTGCTGTACAACAGTGCGGCGGTCTTCTTCATCACATCCGGTGCGAAGTCCTGGGCGATGGCGTCGGCTGGCAGGGTCAGGTAGCCGTCCTTCTCCTGCAGGCGCGTCAGGCCCGGGCCGACCGGATAACCCTCGCCCTGCTGTGCCGATGACTGCCCGGCATCCGGTGCGAATGCGGCCACGTACACCAGCGCCTGCACCTTGGGATCGTTGCCCGCTTCGGTGATGACCGTGCCGCCCCAGCTGTGGCCGACCAGCACGACCTTGCCCGGTGCAGCGGCAATCGCGCGACGGGTGGCGGCCACATCGTCGGCCAGCGAGGTGAGCGGGTTCTGCACCGCCACCGCCGGCAGCTTCCAATCGTGCAACGTGGTGATGACCTTGTTCCAGCTGGAGCCATCGGCGAAGGCGCCGTGTACCAGAATGACGGTGGGCGGGGCGCCGGCATCGGCCTCGTCGGCGAACGCCGGCGTCGCGACGCCAGCAAGGGCGAGGGCAGCGGCGAGCAGGGTGATGCGGATCATGGGGGGTACTCCGGTGTTGGGAGTGGCCATTTCCGCCTGGGGATGTATCGGCGCTGTTTCGCTGCGAGGCAGAGTTGTACCGGACTGTAGGGCGGCGGCGGGTTCCTACAGTTGGATACATTCGGCCGCCGGGCATGGCCCGGTGCAACCGCAGCCGGGTGTCCTCGCGCGTACATGCGGGGAACCTTCTCCACCCGATAGCGCCAGGCCATGCCCGGTGAACGCCCGACCCGGCGCCTTTGTATCTGACTGTACGAAACCCCTGACACAGCCACAGTCGCTGACAAAACCCCGGGCAACAGCACACGTTGCCGATACCTGTGCCGCCTGAAATGGCCTCCATCGACCACTGGCCCGCAGGACACCCCCATGATCAGCACCGCCTCTTCCGTGTACACGCCGCGCCTGGACGCCGTCGGCCGCTGGCTCTCGCCATTGGCGCTGCGCACCCTGCTGGCCTGGGAGTTCTTTGAATCCGGCCGCGAGAAGCTGGCCGGCCAGAACTGGTTCGCCGACCTGGAAGGGCGTTTCCCGTTCCCGTTCTCCACCCTGCCTGCGTCACTCAACTGGCAGCTGGCCACCTGGCTGGAACTGGTGGGCGCTGTGATGCTGCTGCTGGGCCTGGCCACGCGCTCGGTGGCCTACATCTTCTGGGTGCTGACCCTTGTTGCCATCGCCGCTGTGCACTGGCCCGGCCAGTGGAACGGCCTGGGCGAACTCTGGCAGGGCTATGCGATCACCGACCAGGGCTACGGCAACTTCAAGCTGCCGCTGCTCTTCCTGGCCATGCTGCTCCCACTGATCCTCAACGGCGGCGGTGCGCTCAGCCTGGACCGCCTGCTGGCCGGCCCGCAGCGCCCCACGGCGGGCAACGACGGCCTCGGCTGGGGCGTTAGCCTGATCGCCCTGCTGCTGCCGGTCGCCGTGCTGCTGCCCGGCGTCGGCTTCGGTGGCGCGCTGCTCGGCGGCGCCCTGCTGTTGGGCTACGTACTGCGCCGTCGCCGCAACGCCTGATCCGCATCGCCCCTCCCCACGCTTCTTGCCTTCGTTTCCGTCGCCTTCAAGCGGCGTCCATCCCGCACGCCCTGCGTGCCAATCCCAAGGAGTCATCATCATGTCCGTCTCGACCAAGAACACCGCTGTTTCCCGTCTGCCGCGCATCGGCGCCATCGGCATCGCTCTGGCCGGTGGCCTGCTGCTGGCTGGCCAGGCCGCCGCGATCCAGCCAATGGCCATCGGTGCCGTGGCGATGAGCGCCGCCGCCGAAGGCAAGTGCGGTGAAGGCAAGTGCGGCGCCAACAAGGCTGCCACCGGCAAGCCTGCCGGCAAGGCCAAGGTGGCCGAAGGCCAGTGTGGCGAAGGCAAGTGCGGCGACGCCTCGTTTGCCCGCACCGACCGAGACCACGACGGCCGGGTCTCGCGTGCCGAGTTCAACGCCGTGGCGGCCACGCGCGCCGCCGAATTCGACCGCATCGACACCGACCACGACGGCTACATCAGCGAACAGGAAGCGCACGACTACCTGCGCAGTGTCTACACCGCCAACGGCAAGCCGATGCCGAAGGGCCTGTTCTCCCGCGTCAACGACTGATCGTTTCCCCACCCGGCGCCGCCCTTGCGGCGGCGCCACTGCCCTGGAGTACCGTCGCATGTCCCTGCCCCTGTCTTCCGCCAGCGCTGGTCTCGGCCTGCGCCGTGGCCTGATCGATGAACTGCTGGCGATGCCGGCCAATGCCATCGACTTCCTCGAAGTGTCGCCGGACAACTGGATCGGGGTTGGCGGTGCCCACGGCGCGGCGCTGCGCCAGTTGAGTGAGCGCCATCGCCTGACCTGCCACGGCCTGTCGCTGTCGCTGGGTGGTCCGGACCCGCTGGATCGCACGCTGCTGGGACAGACGCGCGCCTTCCTCGATCTGCACCAGGTGCAGCTGTACAGCGAACACCTGAGCTACTGCGCCGCCGGTGGCCATGTCTACGATCTGCTGCCATTACCGTTCACCGCCGAGGCCGTGCGTCACGTTGCCGGTCGCATCCGCCAGGTGCAGGACACACTGGGCCGGTGCATCGCCGTGGAGAACATCTCCTACTACGCCGTGCCGGGTGCGGACATGAGCGAGATCGACTTCATCACTGCAGTGCTGGCCGAGGCGGACTGCGACCTGCTGCTGGACGTCAACAATGTTTTCGTCAACGCCTGCAACAACGGCTACGACGCCTTCGATTTCCTGGCACGCGTGCCGGCGCATCGCGTCGCCTCGCTGCACGTGGCCGGCCACTTCGACGAGGACGATGGCTTCAAGATCGACACCCACGGCGCGCCGGTGAAGGGCGTGGTCTGGGCGCTGCTGCGTGAGGCATATGCACGTGTCGGCGTACGCCCCACCCTGCTGGAGCGCGATTTCAACTTCCCGCCTTTGGCCGAGCTGCTGGCCGAGGTCGAGCAGATCCGCCACGCGCAGGCCGATGTGCTGCTGCCCGAGGTGGCCCATGGCTGAGCCGCTGGCCACCCTGCAGCAGCGCTGGGCCGACCATGTACGCGACCCATCGATGCCCGCGCCTGAGGGCGTCGATGCACAGCGGATGGCAGTCTACCGCCGCCTCTGCATCGACAGCTTGGGCAGCCTGCTGGCAGGCAGCCTGCCGCGCCTGCAGGCGCAGCTGGGTGATGCCTGCTGGCGCGACACCGTGGACCACTACTACGCGGGGCATGCCTGCCACACCCCGCTGTTCCCGCAGATCGCCGGCGAATTCGCCGCGTGGCTGGGCGCGCAGGCAGACCTCGCGCTGCCGGGCTGGGTGGCGGAACTGGCGCATTACGAAAGCACGCAGCAGGCACTGCACATTGAAGCGCGTGACGCCGGCCAGCAGCCATTGCATGCGCCACAGGCAGGCAGCGTGCTTGCACTGTCTCCGCTGGTGCGGGTGGTGGGCTACCAGTGGCCTGTGAATGAGGATGCCGGGCTGAGCGGTGCGCCGACCACGGTGCCGACGTTGCTGCTGCTGCGACGCCTGGATGACTTCAGCCTGCAGGTGCAGGAACTTGCACCGCTGGCATATGCGCTGCTGTCGGCGTTCGGCGATGACGGCGCCCGTGCGGAAGACGCGCTGCAGGGACTGGCCGACCTGCAGGGCGTGGCCGCCGACGAACTGCGCACAGCCTGCACTCCGCTGCTGGGCGAGCTGTGCGGGGCCGGCGTGCTGGTTGTGCCTAGCGACTGTTGAAGGTGCCGGCCAGAGGCCAGTGCCACCCATCTCCATTCTTCGAGGTCTGATCATGGCTGTTTCGAATACCTCCTCCCTGCACGGCTGGCGCCTGTTCGTGGCCATCGCCGTGGTCCTGATCGCCTTCGCACTGGCGGCGTTCGCCCTGCAGCCCGACGTGGTCGAGGGCAGCCGCGCGGCGATCCGGGTGACGGCACGCACATCGTTCCTGCTGTTCCTGGCCGCCTTCACCGCCTCCTCGTTCGCCAGCCTGCTGCCCGGTCCGTTCACCCGCTTCCTGTTGCGCGAGCGTCGCATCGTCGGCCTGTCGTTCGCGTTCTCGCACCTGCTGCATGCAGTAGCGATCACCGCCTTCGGCATCCTCAACCCCGCGTTCTGGCCGGCGCGCTCGGCCCTGGCCAACCTGCCGGGCACGATCGGCTATGTAGCCATCCTCGCCTTGGCCATCACCTCGCATCGTGGCATCGCCCGCCGCATGGGCCCCACCGCGTGGCGTCGCCTGCACGTGACCGGCATGTGGATCATCGCCGCAGTGTTCACCTATTCGTACTTCAAGCGCGTGCCCGGCAACTTCTGGTACGCGGTGCCCTCCGCGTTGCTCTTCACCGCTGTCGTGGTGCGTGCGATCGCCAAGCGGGCGCAGTCGCTGCGGCGCAATGCGCATGCGCGGCCGCCGCTGTGGAGTTCCTGAGGAGGCCGTTACCTGTAGAGCCGAGCCCATGCTCGGCTGCCCCTGGTTCAGCCGAGCATGGGCTCGGCTCTACAGAGGGATCCCAGCACGATAGACAGCGAATTCCCCGCGGAAAGGGATCTGACCCCACTTCAGGTCACGCGGCACGGCGCAGCGTGATCAGGGTGATTTCCGAGGGCACCCCGATGCGCGCGGGGAATCCGGCCCACAGGCCAGCGCCATTGCTCACGTACAGGGTCATCCCGTCCACCTCGTAGCGGCCGGACACGAAACCACCATTGGCCCGCCTCACCAGCTGGTCCATGCCGATGATCTGCCCGCCGTGGGTATGCCCGGACAACTGCAGCTTCACACCGCGCGCAGCGGCCTCACGCGCATTGCGTGGGCGG
This sequence comes from Stenotrophomonas sp. YJH_SMC_17, assembly GCF_059371655.1. Lineage (NCBI taxonomy): Bacteria > Pseudomonadati > Pseudomonadota > Gammaproteobacteria > Lysobacterales > Lysobacteraceae > Stenotrophomonas > Stenotrophomonas sp. YJH_SMC_17. The sequence continues at coordinate 810,110 of NZ_JCAFUU010000001.1, forward strand.
TGATCGAGCAGGATCACCGGTGCGGACGGATCGGCACCCTCCAGTGCAGCCTGGAGATCCGGCAGCGGCAGGCCGTAGCGTGCCGCCACCGGGTCGGTGACACCGGCGATGGTGAGCGCCGCATCGCCGCGTCGTACCTGCAGATGACTGTTCTCCAGCACCTGCATGTGCAGCGCGCGGAACGCCTGCATCCAGTCCTGGTACTGCGCGTAGTACTCGTGGTTGCCGGTGATGGCAATGACGCCGTCCGGCGCCTGCAGATCGGCCAACGGACGCGCGTCGTCGCGACGGGCCTCGACGCTGCCATCGATCAGTTCGCCAGTGATCACGATCAGGTCCGGCTTCAACGCGTTGCTCTCGGCCACCACCCTGCGCACCCACTCGCCGGTCAGCAGGCGGCTGGCGTGGATGTCGGTCAGCTGCAGCACGCGATAGCCGTCGAATGCGGCCGGCAGATCCTTGATCGCCACGTCGATCTGCCGGGGCTTGGGTACGGCCATGCCCTGGCTGATCCCATAGCCACTCACCAGCAGGGCCAGCAGGCCGACCAGCGGCCGCAGCTTCGGTGCACGCAGGGCCGATACCATGCACGGCCAACGCAGCAGGCGCGAAACCAGCAGGCCGGCGTCCAGTACCAGCATCACCAACGCCAGCAGCAGCACCGCAGTGGAGCCGGTCGCCAGCGCGGCGATCGCCATTTTCGGAATTTCCGGCGACGCCATCGTGCCCCAGAAGGTCGCCACGATGCGCAGCTGCACGGCCACAGCCACCATCAGCAGCGACAGCACGACCTTCAACCCGATGGGCATGCGCAGCGGCCAGAACAGGCGCCAGGCCACATACAGGCCCATCAACAAACCGATCGTACTCAGCACTGCAACCATCCATGACAAAAAACGGGCCCGCCATGGTGACGGCTGCGGGCCATGTTGTGTAGAGCCGAGCCATGCTCGGCTGCATCCCCGAAGCCGAACATGGGCTCGGCCCTACAACGGCTGGTCGAGGTGTTCCACCCGCAGGCGGGCAATGCGGCGCTTCTCCATCGCGAGCACAGTGATGCGCACGCCGGCCACGTCCACCGCATCACCGATGTCCGGCAGGCGTCCCAACTGCTCCAGCACCAGTCCGGAGATGGTCATGTAGTCGGCACTGCGCGGCAGCGACACGCCAGCCAGGCGCTGCAGGTCATCCAGGGTCAACGCGCCATCGGCCTCCCACTGGCCTTCCCCCTGCGCGATCACGCCATAGCGTTCGTCCTGGGTATCGACCAGATCACCGGCAATCGCCGCCAGCAGGTCGTTGGCCGTCACCAGGCCTTCCACGCTGCCGTACTCGTCCACTGCCACCGCCAACGGCACCGGATGCTGGCGGATCAGCTCCAGCGCCTGGAGCGCGCTGGCGCTGGACAGCACGTACTGCGGCTCGCGCAGGTTGCCTTCCAGCTGCAGCGGCCTGCCCTGCAGCAGGTCGGCCAGCAGATCGCGGCTCTGCACCACGCCGCGCAGGCTGTCCAGATCACCGTCGCCGACCAGCAGGCGGGTGTGCGGCGACGCCACCAGGCGTGCCACCACGTCTTCCTGGCCACGGGCCAGGTCGATCCACTGCACGTCGGCGCGCACGGTCATCACGCTCGACACCGGACGGTCGGCCAGGCCCAGCACGCTGCGGATCATCTCGTGCTCGGCCGGCTGCAGGCGCTCTTCGGCATCGACGTTTTCGTCAGCGCTTTCGTCGTCGTGGCCATTGGCCGGGCGCGCGCCCAGCATGCGCAGCACCGCATCGGCAGTGCGCTGGCGGAACGGCTGGCGACGCTCGTTGCGCTCGCGGTTGAAGCGCACCCACTGGTTGAATCCCTCAACGAGGATCGAGAAGGCAATGGCCGCGTACAGGTAGCCCTTGGGGATCTTGTAGCCCAGGCCCTCGGCCACCAGGCTGAAACCGATCATCAGCAGGAAGCCCAGGCACAGCACCACCACCGTGGGATGCTTGTTGACGAAGCGGGTCAGCGGCTTGCTGGCCAACAGCATCAATGCCATCGCGATGGTCACTGCGGCGTACATCACGCCCAGGTTGTCGACCATGCCGACCGCAGTGATCACCGAGTCCAGCGAGAACACCGCGTCGAGTACCACGATCTGTGCCACGACCATCGCGAAGCTGGCGTAGACCTTCCTGCCGTTGTCCTCGTGCTGGCGGCCTTCCAGCCGCTCGTGCAGCTCCATGGTGCCCTTGAACAGCAGGAACAGGCCACCGCCCAGCAGGATCAGGTCGCGTCCGGAGAAGCTGTGGTCAAACAGCGTCAGCAGCGGTTCGGTCAATTTCATGATCCACGCCAACGCCGCCAGCAGCACCAGCCGCATCAGCAGGGCCAGCGCCAGGCCGATCACGCGCGCGCGGTCGCGCTGGTGCGGCGGAAGCTTGTCGGCAAGGATCGCGATGAACACCAGGTTGTCGATGCCGAGAACGATCTCCAGCACGACCAGGGTTGCAAGGCCCATCCATATCGAGGGGTCAGCCAACCATTCCATTTCAGGTCCGTTTCGTCAGTAGGTGAGGGAAAAAAGCGATCACTCAGTCAGCGTCCTGTGCCTGCGCCGGGTCATGCCCGAGCAGGTCGCCGGGCGTGCACTGCAGCTCGCGGCAGATCGCGTCAAGGGTGGAAAAGCGGATGGCTCGCGCCTTGCCGGTCTTCAGGATCGACAGGTTGGCCAGGGTGATGTCGATGCGCCCGGCCAGCTCGGACAGGGTCATGCCCCGTTCCTGCAGCATGCGGTCCAGGGTGATGACGATCGCCATCAGATGACACCATCGAGGTCATCGCGCATGGCTGCGCCCACGGCGAAGACGCGCGCAAGCACGAACAACATCAGCACGGCCACCAGGCCAGTGATCGACATGCCACCACCGACTTCCATCCAGGTGAAATCCGGGCCCATCCAGGCCGCATAGGCACCGATCAGGATCGACAGCAGTTCCATCGACAGCATCAGCCAGGCCATGCGCTGCAGGCGCCGTGCATTGGCGTGGGTGAACGGCCGCTCGCGCGCCGCCGACTTCAGCAGCCTCAGCAGATGGCGCAGGAACAGCAGGCACAGCACCAGCAGCGTGACGATCGCGCCCAGGCCCAGGGAGAAGTGCAGGAACAGATCATTGCCATGCGCGGCGGCAGCGGCGCTGTCGTGCACGCTGTCGAGCAGCCAGCGGCGGTCGTGGGCCACCAGCAGCACCGCCAGCAGTGCGGCCAGGATGCCCAGCCAGCACATCGCCCGCACAGCCTGTACGGCGGCCTGGGCCAGGGTGAACAAGCCTCGCGCAGATCTGGCGCGGGCGGGACGAGCGGTCAAGCGGCCTCCGGCATTGGGGTGGCCTCGCCGCCCCGGAGTGGATTTATCGATAAACGATATACCACATGCCGCGTGAAAGGCTGAATCGCGAGCGTGGTCCCTGTCAGGGCCCAGGCGCGCCCTGCTCCAGCATCGCTTCGCCCGGGGCCGCCGAGGCCATCGCCTGCACGCCGGCTTCGGCCGCCTGCCGCGTGACCAGGCGGAAGCGCACCTGCAGCTTGCCCTGCCCCGGCGTGGCCCAGCCGTACTGGATGGCCATCTGATCGGCCGACAGTGGCCCACGCCCTGGCAGCGATCGCACCTGCAACGGCTTGGGTGCGGCCTGCACCAACCGGGCGAATCCCTTCTGCACGACCGCCGCATCGGCCTTCTCGGCGTAGACCGTGCAGGTGCCATCGTCGGCCCAGCTGACCGCATAGCGCCCGCTGGCCAGCGGCACCATCCAGGCCACCCCCGGCTGGCCCTGCAGCAACGTTGCAGCCTCGGCGGGCTGCAGCGGCGACAGCCCGTTGGATTCCATCAACGACTGCAACCGCGCCGGCGCACCGATGTGCTGCATGCAGGCGGTGTCGAACAGTTCGCTGAAGGGATCCTGCACCGGGGCCTTGGCCTTGGGAGTACGCGCGGGTTGCGCCACCGCCAGAGTGGGCAGCAGGGCCAAAGCCAGCCAGAACGCAGGACGCATCGGGATTCCACGCTACGGAAAACAGCAGGGAGGATGGCAAAGCCCGGGCGTGCCGCGCAATGGGTCATTGCTTGACATACGTGGATGACGCCCCCGGTGCACCGGTGATGCCGGCCAGCGGCCGGCACTACCCGGTGCTGTAGCGGTAGACCAGATCATCGGCATCACTGCGCACCGCGCGCGTGTCGAGCACACCGCCCAGGCGCCGCGCGACGGCCTGCGATGCCAGGTTGTCCGGCGCCATGTAGCTGACCAGGGTCGGCAGCTGCGGCACCACAAAGGCCCAATCCCGCAGCGCACCGGCCGCTTCGGTCGCAAAGCCCTGCCTTTCGTGGCCGTCATACAGCAGCCAGCCCAGTTCCTTTTCCGGAAACAACGGGCCGTGATTGATCCCCACCTGGCCGATGCAGGCACCGCTATCGATGCGCTCGATCATCAACGCGCCATGCCCGAACAGATGCCAGCTGGCCAGGTCGTGGCAGAACTGGCCCCACGCCGCGACTTCACCGAACGGACCGCCCATGCCCTGCGCACGCGGCGAAGCGAGGAAGGCGGCATAGACGTTGAAGTCATCCAGCCGTTGCGGCCGCAGCCGCAATCGTTCCGTGTGCAGGGTCGGGATCTCGAACATGGCGGCGCGCGGGCTCAATACACCGCCAGATGACCGCAGCCACGGCGCTGCGGCTGTCCTTCCATCGTGACCTGCACGCTGGCCTGGGTATCCCTGCCTTCTGCATCGCGGCACGACGCGCGCTTGATCTCGACGATGGCCGGTTGCCTGCCGAGTTCACCGTTGAGCACGATCAGCGAGCTGGGCACACCCGCCGGCTGGCCGCGATAGCGCAGCGCGCCCTTCCAGGTACGGCCATCGGCATTGAGGCGGGCATCGAGGTTGCCCTTGCCCGTCGAGGCGATCTCGATGCTCCAGCCCTCACCACCACCGGTGAAGGACGGCACCGGGCTCAGGTCGGCAGCGATGGAGGGATGCCGTGGCTCGTCGGCCAGGGACTGCGCGGGCGTGGTACATCCTGCAAGCAGGCCGGCCAGCACGCCGGCCGCAGCAAGGGCGATGGGACGCATGACCATGTCGGGCTCCTGCAGGCATCGGGGCCGCCAGTCTAGGCGGCGCAAGGTGCGTCGGTGATGAATGCCACCGATCAACGCGCAATGCGACCTCCACCTGCCACCCTTACCCGGTCGCGGCCCTGTGCCTTGGCCTGGTACATGGCAGCGTCGGCGGCACGCAGCAGGCTGCGCCAGCCGAGCGCATCGGTTCCCCCTTCGGCCACCCCGAAGCTGGCGGTGACCTGCAGCACACCACCATCGGCCAGTGCGATATCCATCTGATGCAGGGCCACGCGCAGGGACTCGGCCAATTGGCGGCCACCGGCCAGATCACCGTCGGCCAGCAGCACCAGGAACTCCTCACCACCATAGCGGGCGATGCTGTCGCTGCGGCGCAGGTGCCGTTGCAGCAACTTCGCCACCTGCACCAGCACTTCGTCTCCGGCATCGTGGCCGTAGCCGTCGTTGATCGCCTTGAACCGGTCCACGTCCAGCAGGATCACCACGGCGCCGGCGCCTCCTTCGGCATGGCGCTGCTGCACCTTTTCTTCCAGCGCGCGCCGGTTCAACAGCCCGGTCAATTCATCGGTACCCGCCAGCTGGCGCAGTTCGCTGGTCAGCGCAGAGCGCTCGCGCGACTTCTCGCGCAGGACTTCGATCGCATCGAACAGGCGCTGCATTTCGGCCAGCGGGTGGGTGACATGCTGCTCCGGCCCGGGTGCCTCCGAAGCAATCTGGATGACCTGCTTCTGCGCCTGCAGCAGCGGCCGCAGGATCTGCCGGTGGGCAATGCGCAGGGCCACGCCCAGTACCAGCAACGTACCCAGCACCGTCGCCACCAGCACCACCAGGCGCGTTGCTTCACGGTTGCGGGTGCGTTCGAAGCGGGCGATGGACACGTTCAGGAAGCCGTCGCGCAATGCTTCCAGCGATTGCAGGGTCGGCACGTAACGCTGAGTGAACTCGGCCGCGGTCCACGGCGGAGGCAGGCCGCGGCGACCGTCTTCGATCAGTTGCTCGATCATCGGCAGCGATTCGCCGAAGAACTGACGGCGCGCCATGTCCCAGTGCCAGGACAGCACCGGGTCGCTTCGAAACACCGACTCATGGCTGCCCGCCAACCGCCACAGTTCCAGCAGGCGCCCCTCGGTCTGCTGGGCCGCGCGCACCTGCTCGTCGCGCCAGGCGCCGGGAACCGCCACCGGCGCCATCACGTTCGAGGCCAGGCGGCCACCATGTTCGCGCAGGTCGATCAGTACCTGGCCCTGCATCGCCGGAATCGCTGCTTCGCGATCGGCGGCGACCAGCACATTGATCTGGGCGGAGGTGAGCCGGTGCAGGCGATCGACCACGGCGAACATGCTGTTGATCGCACGCTCCACCTCTTCCACCTGGCGCGCATCGTGTGGCCGGGCTGCCACCCGGTCGACGGCGGCACGTGCAGCGTGCAGCCGGCGTCGTGCGTCGGCCAGCAGACCCTGCCCGTCGACCACGCCCGGGTCAGCCTTGAACGCCGTGTCCAGCTGCAGCATCGCGGCATCCACGCGTCTGCGCGCCGCTGCCAGCTGGGCGCCAAGCCGCGCCTGCTCGGCCGCATCATGGGGATCGGCGCCGAGCAGGCTGTTGGCCGGGCCGCGCTCGGCCGACACCAGGTTGGCCAGATCGAAGGTCTGCCGCAGCTGGCGCAGGCTGGCCAGGTTGTCTTCGGTACCGGTGTAGCGCAGCGTGCCCTGCATCAGGGCGATGGCCATCAAGGGCAAGGTGCAGACCACGAACAACCCGGTGAGGATCCAGACCCAGGTCCGCAACCCGATGGGTGATGCCTTGCCGGCCATGCAAATTTCCCCTGACGTGCCGATCACTGTAGCGGCCGGTTCCGGCAGCGCCAAGCCAGCGCCGTGCAGACCGTGGCGACGGGTATCGCATAACGACCGCGAACGCGCCGACAAGACGGCAAGGCCCGCCTCAGCGTAGTGGAAATGTCACATCAGGCCGGGTCAGATCCAGCGCTGATCGACCAGCTCACGCTTCACGTAGGCATAGAACACCGGCGCTGCCACCAGGCCGGGCAGGCCGAATGCCGCCTCCATCACCAGCATCGCCAACAGCAGCTCCCAGGCACGGGCCTGGATCTCGCCGCCGACGATGCGTGCGTTGAGGAAGTACTCCAGCTTGTGGATCACGATCAGGTACAGCAGCGCGGCCACCGCCACATAGAACGAGACCGACAGCGCGACGATGGTGATGATGGTGTTGGAGATGATGTTCCCCACCACCGGCAGCAGGCCGGCGATGAAGGTGATCAGCACCAGCGTCTTGGACAACGGCAGGTGCACGCCGAACAGCGGCAGCACGCCCAGCAGGAAGATCGCCGTGAACACGGTGTTGAGCAGCGAGATCTTCACCTGCGCGAACACCACCTGGCGGAACGCGGTGGCCAGGCGGCTGGTGCGGCCGACCAGCTCCTGCGCCAGCGGCCCGAGCTGTGGCAGCGGCAGTTCGTCATACAGCGCGATCATCGCGCCCAGCACCATGCCGATCAGCACCCGTACGCCAATCTGCACCGCCGAGGTACCGGCCACGCCCAGCTGGCGCTGGTGCTCTGCCGCCCAGTCGTTCAGTGCCGTGCGCAGCGCGGGCATGTCCTCGGGAATATACGGCTGCAGCAGCGCCGGCACCTGATGGCGCGAGCTGTTGAGGATCTCCATCAGATGCCCCAGCAGTGCATCCGGGCCACCGGTCTCGGTACGGAAGAACGAGGCGACGCCGATACCGGCCATCACCAGCGCACTGATGATCACCGCCGACAGCACGATGACCGCGATCGCGCGCGCACGTCCCGGCGGCAGCTTGCCCTCGACCGTGGACGCCAGCACGTGGGTCAGCTGGAACACCAGCAGGCCCGACAGCAGGGTCACCACCAGGCCCAGCTTCAGCGCCAGCCACATGCCCAGCAGCATCATCAACCAGGCCGCGATCCTCGGAACAGGGGGCTTGGACTGGGCTACGAGGGCGTCTTGCATGGGGGGCACGTCCGGGCGGGGTGGCCCATGGTAGAGGATTGGAGGCGACGATTCCGCGCGCAGGATGAATGGCTGTCTGGCAGCGCGTGCAGGGGCCTGCGGCCTCGACACATCATCTTCACTCGCCGTAGCTGGCGGTGTTCTTGCCCTGCCGCTTGGCGTGGTAGAGCGCACGGTCGGCCTGCGCCAGCCAGTCTTCCACGCTGCCACCGCGCGGGGTGGCGGCAATGCCGATGCTCACGCTGAACTCGATGCCCGGCGTGGCCTGACGGGCGGCCTCGAGCAGGTGCAGGCGCACCCGCTCGGCCACATGCATCGCATCCACGGGCGCGCAGTCGTGCAGCAGCACGACGAACTCGTCGCCGCCCAGTCGCGCCGGGGTGTCGCCGGGCCGGGCGAAGGCGCGCAGGGTCGAGGCGATGTGCCGCAGTACTTCATCACCGGCGCGGTGCCCGTGCGAATCATTGATGTGCTTGAAGTCATCCACATCGAGCATCAACAGGCAGGCAAAGCCGCCCTGCCCGTGTGCCTTGTCCAGCGCCTGCTGCGCACGCAGGATCAGGAAGCCGCGGTTGGCCAGCTCGACCAGCGGATCCATCCGGCTCAACCGCTGCAGCTGACGGTTCTGCGATTTCACCCGGCGCGCCAGCTGCCAGCTGAGGATGCTCAGCCCGATGCCATAGACGAACAGGAACGGCACGCTGAGTACGACCGTGCGCTGCGATGACACGGGTTGGTACGGGAAGCCGAGTGCCCACCAGGTGAGCGCGAATCCCACCACCAGCGCCAGCGTGGCCCGCATCGCCAGGCGCACGCCGTCGGCCGCGATCTTGTCGGCCACCAGCAATGCCGCGAACAGGGCGCTGGGCACTGCGCTCAGCGCCATGAACGCGATCCAGCCACCGCCGAAGAAGGAATCGACCACCATGCAGCGGAACTGGACCGCGGCCGGCTTGCGCGAGCGCTGGGTCAGCACCCGTGCCAGCGCCGGCCACGCCAGCGCATTGAGCAGCAACAGGACCCAGGGCAGCGCGCCATCCTGGCGCTCCAGCATGATCGAGGCGATGGGGATTGCCCCCAGGCCGTTGCCCACGAAGCGCATCCAGCCGATGCGTCGTGCCGCGCCGACGCCTTCGATCGCGACCTCCGTCGAGTCAGTCAAGAACGGCATTGCCGACCCCCTTGCGCGATCGCACGATCCAGCCCGGCCCGTGCCGGGCTGCCTGTCGCGAGTCTGACAGCTTTACGTCAATTCGGGATCAAGGTTGCAGCCAGCTGCGCTGGCTGTCACGGCGCCCGAAGGCACCCCGCCCGCCCTTACCCGCGCCTGGGCGCAGCCGTTGACCCCCGCACCATCAAGCTGAAATCCAGCGTCTGCTGAAGCGGCACATCCGTCTGTTCGATGATGGCGAGCAGCAGGTTGACCGCGCGCTCGCCGATTTCCCGCATCGGCTGCCGGATGGTCGTCAACGGCGGTGTGAGGTAACGCGAAGAGGCCAGGTCGTCGAAGCCGACGATGGACAGCTCGTCCGGCACGCGGATGCCCCGGTCGCGGCAGGCCGCCAGCGCGCCCAGCGCCATCTGGTCGCTGAAGCAGAAGACTGCGGTCGGTGCGGTCGCGTCCGCCAGCAGCGCCATCGCCGCCGCATGGCCGGATTCCACGGAAAAGTCTCCCGGCACGACACTCAGCTGGCGCAGGCGGCCGCGCGCCTTGCCGGCGGCCCGCACCCCTTCCAGGCGCTGCTGGTGCAGCGGATTGTCGGGCGGCCCGCCGACCACAGCGATGCGTTCGTGGCCCAGGGCGTACAGGTGCTCCATGACCGCGCGCGCGGCGGCGGCATTGTCGATATGCACACTGGGCAAGCCCAGCGTGGGGTCGAACTCGCATCCGTTGACCACCGGCGCGGCCGCACCCCTCTGCTGGACAATCTCGCGCGCCGTCGGTGGCAGCCGGTGGCCAAGCACGATCATGCCGTCGGCCTCGTTGCGCCGGAGCATCTGCGCGTAGCGCTCCTCGCGGTCGGGTTGGTCCTGGGTATCGCCCAGCAGCACCGCGTAGCCGACCGCCTGAGCGGCGTCTTCGGCACCCTGCAGGATCTGCGCGAAGAACGGGTTGGCGATATCCGGAACGGTGACCAGGATCTTGCCGCTGCGCTGGGTCTTCAGCGTGCGGGCCACCGTGTTGGGCACGTAGCCCAGCGCGACGGCGGCCTGCTCGATGCGCGCGCGCGTGGCCGGCAGCACCTTGTCCGGCCGCGAAAGCGCGCGCGACACCGTGCCGGCGGAGACGCCGACGTGCTTTGCAATGTCGTAGATGGTGGCCATGGCGTTAGTTCTCCTTTCCGCTGTGCAGTGCACAACAGGTCCTGCGTGAGCCCCTGCTAGGATAATGCAATCGATTGCATCGAGGGCGAATCACGTTGAAGACGCTCAAGGGTCCAGCGCTGTTCCTGGCGCAGTTCATCGGCGACACAGCTCCTTTTGATCGGCTGGACACGCTGGCCGGCTGGGCCGCGGGCCTGGGCTATTCTGGCGTACAAGTGCCGACCAGCGCCCCCCACCTGTTCGACCTGGCCGAGGCGGCGCGCAGCCAGGCCTACTGCGACGATGTGGCCGGGATGCTGGCCGGGCACGGCGTGCGGATCACCGAACTGTCGACCCACCTGCAGGGGCAGCTGGTCGCCGTCCACCCCGCCTATGACAGCCTGTTTGACGGTTTCGCACCGGCGGGCACGCGCGGCGACCCCGCCGCTCGCCAGGCCTGGGCCGTGGATCAGCTGATGCTGGCCGCCAAGGCCAGCCAGCGGCTGGGACTGACCGCGCACGCCACGTTCTCCGGCGCGCTGGCCTGGCCGTATTTCTATCCCTGGCCACAGCGCCCGCCCGGCTTGGTGGAAGAGGCCTTCGCCGAACTGGGCCGTCGCTGGCGACCGATCCTCGATGCCTTCCATGCCTGCGGCGTGGACCTGTGCTTCGAGATCCATCCTGGCGAGGACCTGCACGACGGCGCGACTTTCGAACGCTTCCTCGAGGTGGTCGACCATCATCCGCGCGCGAAGATCCTGTACGACCCCAGCCACCTGCTGCTGCAGAAGATGGATTACCTCGGTTTCATCGACCGCTATCACGCGCGCATCGGCATCTTCCACGTCAAGGACGCGGAGTACCGCGCCAGCGCCAGCAGTGGCGTGTATGGCGGCTACCAGGACTGGATCGATCGCCCCGGCCGGTTCCGCTCACTGGGCGACGGCCAGATCGACTTCAAATCGATCTTCTCGAAGTTCGCGCAGTACGACTTCCCCGGCTGGGCGGTACTGGAATGGGAGTGCTGCCTGAAGCACCCCGAGGACGGCGCACGGGAGGGGGCCGCCTTCATACGCGACCACATCATCCGCGTGACCGAACGCGCCTTCGACGACTTTGCCGACAGCGGCACCGACGCCGCATCACTGCACCGCATGCTGGGACTCTGAGCCGATACCGCCCCGGGAGGGCAAGCCATGACGCACGCCATGTCGCGCTTGGGCGCGATGATGTTTCTGCAGTTCTTCATCTGGGGGGCGTGGTTCGTGACCCTCGGCACTTATCTGGTGCAGGGCCCGCTGCAGGCCAGCGCCAGCCAAGTGGCCACGGCCTTCCTCAGCCAGTCCGTCGGCGCCATCGTCGCGCCCTTCCTGGTTGGCCTGATTGCAGACCGCTACTTCGCCGCGCAGCGCATCCTTGCGGTCCTGCACCTGGCCGGCGCAGTACTGCTTTGGATGGCCTCCACCGCCGACAGCTTCAGCACGTTCTCCGCCTGCGTGATGGGCTACATGCTGCTGTTCATGCCAACGCTGGCGCTGGCCAACAGCGTGGCAATGCGGCACATGCAGTCGCCGGAGAAGCAGTTCCCGCTGGTGCGGGTGGCCGGCAGCGTCGGCTGGATCGTCGCCGGCGTGCTGATCGGCTGGCTGGGTTGGGAACAAGCACACCGGCTCGAGCTTACCTTCCAGATGGCGGCGCTGGCCTCGCTGGCGCTTGGCCTGTACGCGTTCACCCTGCCGCACACGCCGCCGCTGGCGAAGCAGCGCGATGCCGGCCTCGGGCAGATCCTTGGCCTGGATTCGCTGCGCCTGCTGAAATCGCGCGCGTATCTGGTGTTCTTCCTGGCCTCCATCGCCATCTGCATCCCGCTGTCGTTCTACTACAACTTCACCAACCCCTACCTCAACGACCTGGGCGTGCGCGGCGCTGCGGGCCTGCAGTCGCTGGGCCAGGTGTCCGAAGTGCTGCTGATGCTGGCCATGCCGTTCCTGTTCGCGCGGCTGGGGGTGAAGACGATGCTGGCGGTGGGCATGGCCGCGTGGGTGGTGCGCTACGTCATGTTTGCCTTCGGCGACATCGGCGATGCCGGCGGCGGTTTCATCCTGATCGTCCTCGGCATCGTGCTGCACGGCATCTGCTACGACTTCTTCTTCGTCACCGGACAGATCTACACCGATGCGCATGCCGGCCCCGACGCGCGCAGCAGTGCACAGGGCTTCATCACCCTGGCGACCTATGGCGTGGGCATGCTGATAGGCACCTTCCTGTCCGGCGCGGTGGTGGAGCACTACACCACCGCCGCCGGACGCGACTGGCAGCAGATCTGGCTGTTCCCGGCCGGTGTCGCACTGGTCGTGCTGATCGCCTTCCTGCTGCTGTTCCGCGATCGGCCACTGGTCGCAGCCGCACCGGCTTCGTCCCGGGGAATCCAGTAGATGGCGACGCTTGGAATCGCCATCGTCGGCACCGGCATGATTGGCGCCGTGCATCGTCGCGCGGCGCTGTTGGCCGGTGCGCAGATCCGCGGCGTGGCCGCCTCGTCCGCGCAGCGTGCACATGACGTGGCGCAGTCCTGGAATGCCCCGCGCGCCTATCGGGACATCGACGAGGTCATCGCCGATCCGCAGGTGCAGGTCGTGCACGTCTGTACGCCCAATCATCTGCACCGGCCGATGGCAGAGGCCGCACTGGAAGCCGGCAAGCACGTCATCTGCGAGAAGCCACTGGCCACCTCGCTGGAGGACGCCGAGGCGCTGGCTGCACTGGCTGCCTCGCGCGGCCTTGTGGCCACGGTACCCTTCGTCTACCGCTACCACCCGGTGGTGCGCGAAGCGTGTGCACGCATCGCACAGGGCGAGCTTGGGCCGTTGCACCTGATCCACGGCAGCTACCTGCAGGACTGGCTGCTGGACCCGGCCAGCAACAACTGGCGCGTGGACCCGGCACTGGGCGGTACGTCGCGCGTGTTCGCCGACATCGGCTCGCACTGGTGCGACCTGGTGGAATGGATCAGCGGCGAGCGTTTCGCCGAGGTCAGTGCAGCATTCGCCACCGTGATCGCCGAGCGCGGCGCGGCCAGCGGTCAGAGCTTCAGCACGCCGACGGCCAACGGCGCGATGCAGGCGGTCACCAGCGAAGACGTGGCGGCGGCGATGTTCCGCACCGGCGCCGGCACGCTGGCGTCATTGACGGTCAGCCAGGTCTCGGCCGGACGCCACAACCGCCTCTGGTTCGAGATCGATGGCGCCCGGGCCAGCGTGGCCTTCAACCAGGAGGACGCCGAGCGACTGTGGATCGGAAGACCCGACCAGCGCGAGGAGATCTTCGTGCGTGGCCCGGGTGCAGGCAGTGCCGAACAACGGCGGCTGTCGGTGCTGCCGGCCGGCCACGCGCAGGGCTACGGGCATTGCTTCGAGGCATTTGTCGCCGACAGCTATCGCGCGATCGACGGCGAACGGCCCGAGGGTCTGCCCACTTTCAACGACGGCGTGCGCTCGGCACGGATCGTCGACCGCGTCATCGCATCGGCCAGGTCCCGCGCCTGGACCACCATCGGTTGAGTTCCCGGAGGAACGCATGATGAAGACCCCAGTTCGAAGAATGACGGCCATGGCACTGTTGCTGCTCGCTGCCCTGCCCGCCTTTGCCGGCGAAGCCCCCGCGCCGCAGAAGCCGATCGCGGTGCAGATGTACTCGCTGCGCAACGCCGGCTCGCTCGACCAGCAGCTGAAGATCGTCCACGACGCAGGTGTGCACGCGGTGGAAACGGTGGGGACCCAGGGCGTCAGTGCCACCGAACTCAAGCAGTTGCTGGACAGGTATTCGATCAAGGCGATCTCCTCGCACGTGGCGCTGGCCGAGCTGCGCAAGGACCTGGACGGCGTGGTGGCCCTCAACCGCTCGATCGGCAACACCACGCTGGTCGTGCCCTACCTGGACGCGAAGGACCGGCCTACCGATGCGGCGGGCTGGACCGCACTGGGCCAGGAGCTGGGCCGGCTGTCGAAACAGGTTCGCGCCAAGGGCATGCGCCTGGCGTACCACAACCACGACTTCGAGCTGACCGACTTCAACGGAAAGACCGGCCTGGAGCTGCTGTTCGCCGCCGCCGGGCCCGACCTGCAGACCGAGCTGGACCTGGCCTGGGTTGCGCGCGCTGGCCACGACCCGGCCGAGATGCTGGGCAGGTTCCGCGGCCGCCTGTTCGCGGTACACGCCAAGGACAACGCCCCGAAGGGCCAGGCTGAAGACGAAGGCGGATTCGCAGCCGTCGGCCAGGGGGTACTGGACTGGAACGCGATCCTGCCAGCCGCGGCCGCCGCGGGCGTGCACTGGTACATCCTCGAACACGACCAACCACGTGATCCGGCCAAGGTGATCCAGGCTGGCGCGGACTACCTGCGTGAACACCTGACCGTCAGCCCGCCGGCCGGCACACAGCGCTAGCCCGCGAAGGAGACTCGCTTGAAGACGATGCTGAAACTTGCGGTAATGCTGTGCGGCGCGACGCTTGCCACCACCGCGTGGTGCAAGGACGATCCCGCCGCCGGCGCCACGCTCTACAGCGCGAACTGCGCGGCCTGCCATGGCGCCGATCGCGCCGGCATGCCAGGGGCGTTCCCGGCGCTTGCCGACGTCAGCAAACGGTTGGACGCTGCGCAGATCAAGGACAAGATTCGCAAGGGAGGCGGCCTGATGCCGCCCTTCGCCCAACTGTCGCAGCAGGAGATCGACGACATCGCCAGTTACCTGGCGAAGTAGTCGGCGGGTACTACAGCTCGCGCACCCAGATGTTGCGGTAGCTGACCCTGGAATCATGCTCCTGCAGATAGAGCGGCGCGCACGCATGGGGTGAGTACGACGGCGCGCCGATGTACTCGGTCTTCCCCGCCAGCACGGTGTCATCCTGCACCAGTACGCCGTTGTGCAGCACCGTGATGCGCGCAGGCGAGAGGAGTCCGCCGCCCGATGAGAAACGTGGCGCCTTCCAGATGATGTCGTACGCCTGCCACTGCCCCGGTGCACGCGAGGCATTCACCAGCGGCAGGGCCTGCTTGTAGATCGAACCCGCCTGTCCATTCGCATAGGTGGGGTTGTTGTAACTGTCGAGCACCTGCAGCTCGTAGAGTTCCTGCAGGAAGATGCCGCTGTTGCCACGGTTCTGGCCGTCGAAGCCCTTCGTCTCCATGGGTGTGCGCCATTCGACATGCAGCTGCACATCGCAGAAGCGTTGCCGGGTGCGGATGCCTTTGCTGCCCGGCACCACGGTCATCGCGCCATCGGCGATCTCCCAAGGCACAGGCCCGCCCTGCTCTGCCTCCCACGCCGAGACACTCTTGCCATCGAACAGCACGATGGCGTCGGAAGGCGCCTTGCCTGCAGGTGTTGCCACGACGGCGGGCACAGGTTCCCACACCTCGGTCTTCTTCGGATCGCGTGCAGGATCGGCAGCGGCATGTGCGAGGGCAGGTGCAGCGGCCAGAACGCCAGCGGCGATCACCAGAGCCTTGATCATCACGGTCTCCATCAGCTGGTCCCCCACGCAGGTGTACCGGGGGTATAGGCCAGGTCGCCGTCGTAGCGACCCGGCACGGCGACGTACTGCAGCACCCCGGTCGCACCGACTTTGGACGTGAAGAAGCCGAAGATGGCCAACTGCTTGAGCATCGTGAAGTAATGCGGCATCGCGTCGCCCTCTTCAGGCGTACCGGTCTCGGTCACATCGGCATTGCGTGCCTTGGCTTCGGCATCCAAGGTCCGCAGCAACCCGGCGCGGGCTTCCGGTGTAAGCGATACGAACCGACCACCCGCGCGCTTGTCGATGTCGACCAGTCCGGCGCGGAACGTTGCCTGCTGCCGGGCGGTGTAGCAGTCGCTGACGAACGTTGCCATGAACGCACCGGCGCCCGCGTCCTTCGCCCCGGGTGTCCTTGTCCGCGGCAGGATGGTCTCGGCGATCTCGTCCAGCATGCCGATTTCGGCATCGGAGAACGCTGGGATCGCCCCCGCCGCGGGCGCCTTGCCCTGCACCAGTGCCGGCAGCCCGACCATCGCCGCACCGGTGGCGGCCACGATCATCTTCAGCAGTTCGCGACGATCCATCACAGGTTCCCCGCTTTCAGTTCGCGCACGGCGTGGTCGGCGGCACGTGCCGTCAGCGCCATGTAGGTCAATGAGGGATTCACGCAGGCACTGGACGTCATGCAGGCACCGTCGGTGACGTAGACGTTGGGTGCGTCCCAGACCTGGTTGTGTGCGTTCAATACGGAGCTCCTGCGATCACGCCCCATGCGCGCGGTCCCCATCTCATGGATGCCCTTGCCCGGGGCGTAGTCGTTGTCGTGCATCTTCACGTCCTTGACCCCGGCCGCCTCCAGCATCTCGGCAGCATCGGCGGCCATGTCCTTGCGCATCGCCAGTTCGTTGGCGCGCATGGACACGTCCATCGCCAGCACCGGCAACCCCCACTTGTCCTTGCGCTCGCGGTCCAGGCGGATGGTGTTGTCGTGGTGCGGCAGCATTTCGCCGAAACCGGTCATGCCGATCCGCCAGTCACCGGGTACGGTCAGCGCTTCCTTCAGGTCGGCGCCGATGTTCAGCTCGGCGATCTCGCGCGACCAACCGGTGCGGCTGGCACCGCCCTGGTAGCCGAAACCGCGCAGGTAGCCGCGCTTGTCGGCCGCGACATTACGGAACCGCGGAATGTAGAAGCCGCAGGGACGGCGGCCGAAGTAGTACTTGTCTTCGTAGCCCTCCACCCGACCCGAGGCACCTGCGCCGAAATGATGGTCCATCACGTTGTGCCCCAATTCGCCCGACGAAGAACCCAGCCCGCCGTCCCAGACATCGGTCGCCGAGTTCATCAGCAGCCACGTCGAGTTGAACGACGACGCGTTGAGGAAGATCACCTTGGCCGTGTACTGGTAGGTCTGGCCGGTTTCGGCGTCGATGACCTCCACGCCGCGCGCACGCTTGCGATCCTTGTCGTACAGCACCTCCTTGACGATCGAGAACGGACGCAGCGTCAGGTTGCCGGTCTTCATCGCCGCTGGCAGCGTCGCCGCCTGGGTGGAGAAGTAGGCACCGAAGGGACAGCCCAGGATGCACTTGTTGCGATACTGGCAGTTGACGCGGCCCTGCTCGGGCATCGGCTTGGTGATGTTGGCCGTACGCGAGTGGATCATGTGCCGCGTTCCGCCGAAGGCCTTCTTGATGCGTGCGGCCACATCCTTCTCGACGATGTTCAACGGGATCGGCGGCAGGAACTCGCCGTCCGGCAGCACGTCCAGTCCTTCGCGCGTACCGGCGATGCCGGCAAACTTTTCCACATGGTCATACCACGGCGCGATATCGGTATAGCGGATCGGCCAGTCGGTGGCGATGCCCTCCTTGAGGTTCGCCTCGAAATCCAGGTCGGAGAAGCGATAGCTCTGCCGCCCCCACATCAGCGAGCGCCCGCCGACGTGGTAGCCACGGAACCAGTCGAAGCGCTTGGTCTCGATGTAGGGCGAGTCCTGCTCGTTGGCCCACATCCCTTCCAGGTTCTCGGCCAACCCGTAGTCGCGCATCAACACCGGGAACGCGGCCTTCATCGCCTGCGTCGGCCGGTTGCGATGCGGGAAATCCCACGCTTCCTTCATCGCGTTGACGTAGTCCTTGACGTGCTCGATGTTGCGACCGCGTTCCAGCATCAGGACCTTCAGGCCCTTCTCGGTCAGCTCCTTTGCTGCCCAACCGCCACTGATTCCCGAGCCAACAACGATGGCGTCGTAGTGATTATCTGCCATGGGTCTCTCACCTGGGTGGATATCGTTTCAGACGTCGCAGAGGCGGATCGCCTCGCGCAATGAAGCAACGGGATCGGGCGCCGCAGGCATGAATTCCTGCGCCAGATATCCCTTGAAACCGGTGTCGCGGATCGCGCGGCAGATGGCCGGATAGTTCAGCTCCTGCTGGTCTCCGATCTCGTTGCGGCCGGGCACGCCTGCGGTGTGGTAATGCTTGAAGCACGCGTGATGCCTGCCGATGGTGGCGATGATGTCGCCCTCCATGATCTGCATGTGATAGATGTCGTAAAGCAGGCCGAAGTTGTCCGAGCCGAGCCGCTGGCACAACTCCACGCCCCATGCGGAGTGGTCACACAGGTAGTCGCGATGGTCGACCCTGGAGTTCAGAAGCTCCATCACCAGCACCACGCCACGCTTCTCCGCATGCCCGAGGATGCGCTTGAGGCCGGCCTCGGCATTCGCCATGCCGTCCTGCGGATCCATACCGTTGCGGTTGCCGGAGAAGCAGATGAGGTTGCGGTAGCCGGCATCGGCGACCAGATCGATGTGCCGCGTGTAGCGTGCCACCAGCTCATCGTGGAACTCGCGACCGGCAAAGCCCTTGGTCAGGCCCAGCTCCGCGCCGTTGCACATCGAGCTGTAGACGCCGTGGGCCTTCAGCGTGGGCCAGTCTTCGGGGCTGACCAGGTCGATCGCGGCAAAGCCGATGTCCTTCACCGTCGCGCAGAGCTGGGCAACCGACAGCTGCGGGAAGGTCCAGCGGGCCACGGCCTGCTTCAGGTTGCCCTTCAACGGTGCAGTGGCGGCGAATGCAGGCAACGCTCCCGCAGTACCCAGGGCTACGCCCCCAGCAATCGCCATGCGCAGCGCATCGCGCCGCGTGAGCCCCGGGGGCGGGATCGGTCTGATCGTATGGATGGACATCCACCTTCCGGCCTCCCAACCGGCATCAAACGCAACAATTCACAGCAATGCAATCGATTGCACCATAGGGGATGAATTTGACTGTTTGCAAGTCGCGGTGCACGAAAATCGATGCTGCGAAGCACAACGCAGTCGACATCGCGCAAAACGAAAAGCCCCGCATGAGCGGGGCTTTCTTTTCTGCTGCGAACGAGCTTTCGATCAAAACGGTTGTGCACATTTGATGACTCAGCTCCAAACCCGTCGAGCGGTAAAAGCACTGAATCATTCACTTAAAGAGCGCGTCGACCGTTCCTTCTTCAACAGACCAAACGGAATCCGTAGATCCCCCACTTCCTTGTCGACGCGTAGACCGTGGAAAATTTCAACTCAATCAGTCTCACTCTGGCCAGTCCCTCCACCCATTTCTGCTTCCCGATACCGTCTCAGGCAAGAGGCATCACCAACTGCATCAACATGTGCTGGTGCAGTTCCAACGTTCATGACCTCGTGATCTCGAATCCTCTGACCAAAGGGTTCTTCAGCGCAGTTCTCCACGACCAACCGCAACCGCTGAGATAACCCAGCATCATTGTCACGCGCCCGAGCCGGCGCTCTATGGATGCAATGGTGTAGCCGGCTGGCATGCCGGTCGCCGCCATCCATTCAACCAACTTGGCCAGCTTTTGATTGGGTGTAACGATCTCAACCGTGTCCCCCGACTGCAGCTCACTGATTAGGCAGGTCTTCAACGTGCTCCTCGCCATCACACCCACGTTCGAAATTGAGGGTTTGCGCCAGAACACTTGCATGCGAAAAATTCGGCAGCAGCGTTTGTGATGTCGAGGCGTGATGTGCAGGCCATATCGCGATCGGCCGATCTCTTCAAGGTTGTATCTGTACTGATCGCGAGCTTCGCCCCCCTCAGGCTCTGGTTTCGAGGCCACCATGACCCGTCCCACAATGATTACACCCACAAGCCATACGCCCAGGGGAATCAGTGGCCCGAAGTAGAACAGCAACGCGACATCAAACTGATACGAGTAGATCGCACCGTTGACGATCCGCATCGCAATCGGCGAGAACAACGAGATCAAGACGCCAGCGAAGAGCAGCTCCATCGCTCGAGTCGGCGTGATTGCATAGGTTGGGGCATTGCACAGGCGATCGGCCACCGCATACGCTGCGAGACTCCCCCCTGCCGCTATCAGCGCGCATCCGGTGAAACTGATCCACATGGGCAACGCCTTGAGCACTGCAAACTGGTGCTGGATCCATTCTGTCATTGCTTACCCTCCATCAGTTTACGTTAGCGGCACAAAGCCCAATAAAAAAAGCCCCGGCAGATGCCAGGGCTTTTTTTGTGACTCGCGTGTTCCTTAGAACGGAATATCGTCGTCAGCGAAGTCGTCCATCGGCGGCGCCTGCTGCGGCTGCGGGCGCTGGTTGCCACCCTGGTTGCCGTAACCGCCGCCCTGGTTGCCGCCCTGGTTGCCATAGCCACCGCCCTGGCCGCCACGCTGGCCGCCGCCACCGCCGCCGTACTCCTGGCGCGGGGCCTGCTGGCGCTGCGGGCGATCGCCGCCGTAGTTGCCGCCACCGCCACCACCGCCGCCTTCACCGCGGCCGCCCAGCATCTGCATTTCGTCGGCGACGATATCGGTGGAGTACTTCTCCACGCCGTCCTGGCCGGTGTATTTGTCGTAACGCAGGCTGCCTTCAACGTAGACCGAACTGCCCTTGCGCAGGTATTCGCCGGCGATCTCGCCGAGCTTGCCGAAGAACACCACACGGTGCCATTCGGTGCGCTCCTGCTGGTTGCCATCCTTGTCCTTGCGGACGCTGGTGGTGGCCAGGCTGATGCGGGTGATCGCCATGCCGCTCTGGGTGTACTTCACGTCCGGGTCGTTGCCGAGATTGCCGACCAGGATGACTTTGTTGATGCCGCGCGCCATAGGTACCTTCGTCCGTTGTCCAAGGGCAGACCGCCAGTGATAGCACAGCCCCAGGCAGGGGTGCAGTACGCTGGGCCGCCCCTGGTGAAATTTGGGGGAATGCGAGAACGATGCATCTTAGCATTGCCGCCGCCATCCGCCGGGTCAGAAGTCCCTGACCGCAGCCAAGGCTCAGACTGATTTCCTTGTACGGCAATGACTTAGCGTCGCCCCGACGGACGCCTGCAAGGGCATTCGCGTCTGCCCATGGCATCATGCCCGGGCACCTTCCACCTGCCCCCTGCCGTTCGCCCATGACCATCAAAGGCAAAGCCACCTCCCTGGACATCGCCCACCTGGCCGGGGTCTCCCAGCCGACCGTGTCGCGGGCCCTGCGCGGCAGCCCGATGGTCAACGCCGAGACCCGCGAGCGCATCCTGCGCATCGCCCGCGAGCTGAACTACAAGGTCGACAAGAACGCCTCCAGCCTGCGCCTGCGCAATGCCGGCACGCTGGCCCTGCTGTTCTTCGAAGACCCGACCAACGACGACTCGCTGATCAACCCGTTCTTCCATTCGATGCTCGGCTCGATCACCCGTGCCTGCGCCCTGCACGGGCAGGACCTGCTGGTGTCGTTCCAGCAGCTGTCCACCGACTGGCAGGCCGATTACGAGGACAGCAACAAGGCCGACGGCATCATCCTGCTCGGCTACGGCGACTACCACGAGTCGCGCGACCGCCTGCAGCGGCTGGTCGAACAGGGCACGCACTTCGTGCGCTGGGGTGCGGCCCTGCCCGGCCAGCCCGGCGTGTCGATCGGCAGCGACAACTTCCAGGGTGGGCACGACATCACCACCCACCTGCTGCAGCAGGGCTGCCGCCGCATCGCGTTCCTTGGCCACGCTTCCAGCCACTACCCGGAATTCCAGGAGCGTTACCGCGGCCATGTGGCGGCCCTGCAGGACCACGGCCTTGTCGCCGAACCGGCGCTGCAGCACGACGCGATCACCACCGAAGCGTCCGGCCAGGACGCCTGCCAGCTGCTGCTGGCGCGTGGCGAGCCGATCGATGCGATCTGCGCGGCCAGCGACCTGATCGCCATCGGGGCGATCCGTGCCCTGCGCGAAGCCGGCCTGCGGGTGCCGCAGGACGTGGCGGTCACCGGCTTTGACGACATCCCGCTGGCGGCCTCGGTGTCCCCGGCGCTGACGACGGTCCAGCAGGACACCAAGCAGGCCGGCCAGCTGCTGGTGGAACGCCTGCTGGCGTTGATCGGCCGGCAGCCGGTGGAGAGCCAGAGCATCCCGGTGAAGCTGGTGGTGCGGGAATCGTCGCTGCGCCGGTAAGCGCCACCAGACCTCCCGCCACGCCCCAATGTGCGAGGGCGGAATTCTCCCCCCATGACCAACGGCGGATGCGCACGGAGGCCGATGCGCGGATAACGCGCAGACACGCCCATGGAAAGGTGTACGTCGCATGCTGAAGATCGATTCGCTGTCCAAGACGTACGCCAACGGCGTGCATGCTCTCAACAATGTCAGCCTGGACATCCCGCGCGGCATGTTCGGTCTGCTCGGCCCCAACGGCGCCGGCAAATCGTCGCTGATGCGCACCCTGGCCACGCTGCAGGAAGCCGACAGCGGCACGGCCGTGCTGACCGTTCCCGGCGAATCGCCGATCGACGTGCTGCGCGACAAGGATGCCGTGCGCCGCCGCCTGGGCTACCTGCCGCAGGATTTCGGGGTCTACCCCAAGGTCAGCGCGCTCGACCTGCTGGAGCACTTCGCCGTGCTCAAGGGTCTCACCCAGCGTGCGCAGCGCCGCGAAGTGGTGGACGGCCTTCTGCAGCAGGTGAACCTGTGGGACGCGCGCAAGCGCAAGCTGGGCACCTATTCCGGCGGCATGCGCCAACGCTTCGGCATCGCCCAGGCCCTGCTTGGCGATCCGCGCCTGGTCATCGTCGATGAACCCACCGCCGGCCTCGACCCGGAGGAACGCAACCGCTTCCTCAACCTGCTGGCAGCCATCGGCGAGAACGTCGCGGTGATCCTCTCCACCCACATCGTGGAGGACGTGACCGACCTGTGCCCGAGCATGGCCATCATGAACAAGGGCCAGGTGCTGCTGACCGGCCGCCCCACCGATGCCATCGAGGCCCTGCAGCAGCAGGTCTGGCGCAAGCAGGTGGACCCGTCCGAACTGGCCGACCATGAAGCGCGCTACGTGGTGCTGTCCACGCGCCTGGTCGGTGGCCGCCCGGTCATCCATATCCACAGTGCCAGCGATCCCGGCGATGGCTTCCGCGCCGTGGCCCCTGATCTCGAGGACGTCTACTTCCAGCGCCTGCGCCTGCAGGCGCGTGCCCGCGCGGCAGCCTGAGCGGAGCATCCCATGATCCTCAATTTCTTCCGCTTCGAGCTGCGCGAGCAGCTGCGTTCTCCCCTGCTGTGGCTGCTGGCCGGGCTGTTCGCCCTGCTCGCCTTCGCCGCCGCCTCCAGCGATGCGGTGCAGATCGGTGGCGGCAGCGGCAACGTGCACAGCAATGCGCCGACGGTGATCGCGCAGATGCTCGGCATCTTCACCCTGCTGGGGATGCTGGTGAACGCGCTGTTCGTCAGCAACGCGTTGCTGCGTGACTTCGAACTGGGCACTGCCGAACTGATCTTCGCCAGCCCGGTGAAGCGTCGCGACTACCTGGCCGGTCGCATCGCCGCGGCTCTGGCGGCCGGGCTGCTGGTCTACATCATCATTGCGTTCGGCGTGTGGCTGGCACCGTTC
This sequence comes from Stenotrophomonas sp. YJH_SMC_17, assembly GCF_059371655.1. Lineage (NCBI taxonomy): Bacteria > Pseudomonadati > Pseudomonadota > Gammaproteobacteria > Lysobacterales > Lysobacteraceae > Stenotrophomonas > Stenotrophomonas sp. YJH_SMC_17. The sequence goes on from NZ_JCAFUU010000001.1 coordinate 833,933, forward strand.
ATGCCATGGGTCGATCCCGAACGCATGGGGCCGATCAGCTGGCAGGGCTATGCCTGGACGTTCGCGGTCATCGTCATTCCGAACCTGCTGTTCACCACCGCACTGCTGTCGCTGCTGGCGGCGCTGACCCGCTCGATCCTCTGGGTGTACATCGGCCTGGTGGCCTACCTGGTGCTCTACGGTGCCAGCGCCGCCCTGCTGCGTGACATCGACAACACCTGGATCGCGGTGCTGAGCGAGCCGCTGGGCATGCGTGCGCTGGGCCGTACCATCCGCTACTGGTCCACCGCCGAACGCAACAGCGGCATCCCCGAACTGGCCGGCTACCTGCTGGCCAACCGCGCCCTGTGGCTGGGCGTGGCGGCAGCACTGTTCGCCGCCACGTTTGCCCTGTTCCGTACCGAACGCAGTGGCAGCGGCCGCCGCCGCTGGGGCCGCAGGCAAGCGCTGCCGGCCGCCGATGCGGGGGCCGTCCGCCCCACCCGCGTGCCCCTGCCGCGGGTGGTACCGGTGTTCACCGCGGGCACGGCGTGGCAGCAGTTCCTGCGCCAGGTCCGCTTCGATACGCGCGGCGTGCTGCGCAGCGTGCCGTTCATCGTGCTGCTGGTGCTGGGCCTGGCCAACTTCCTGCCCAGCGCACTGTTCCGGCAGACGCTGTACGGCACTTCGATCTGGCCGGTCACCTCGCAGATGGTCATGGCTCTGCAGGGCGCCTTCAGCTGGTTGCTGGTGATCATCGTGCTGTTCTTCGCCGGCGAGCTGGTCTGGAAGGAACGCGGTGCACACATCAATGAAGTGACCGACGCCATGCCCGTGCCGAACTGGGTACCGCTGCTGGCCAAGTTCACCGCGCTGCTGGCAGTGATCGCCTGTTTCCAGGCTGCTGGCGCGCTGGCGGCGATGGGCGTGCAGCTGGCCAAGGGCTACACCCACCTGGAGCCACTGCTGTACCTGCGCAGCCTGGCACTGGATTCGGTGGTCTACATCCTGATGGGTGGCCTGGCGCTGGTGCTGCAGGTGCTCACCAACAACAAGTTCGTCGGCTATGCACTGCTGATCATCGTCATGATCGGCCAGGGCGTGCTGGGCATGCTGGACTACACGCAGAACATCTACAACTTCGGCAGCTGGCCCAATGCCCCCTATTCGGACATGAACGGCTACGGCCACTTCCTGGCCGGGCAACTGGCATTCCAGGGCTATTGGGCGCTGTTCCTGCTTGCGTTGATGTGCCTGGCCTCGGCCTTCTGGGTACGCGGTGTCAGCCAGGGCCTCCGCCAGCGCCTGGCCTTGGCCGGCCGGCGCCTGCGCGGTCCGACCGGTGCCTTCGCCGCGGTGGCCGCGCTGGCGTTCGTCGTCGTGGGTGGCTGGTTGTACTGGAGCACCAACATCCGCAACGAGTTCCTTTCCCCGGACCAGCAGCTGGACCTGCAGGCCCGCTACGAGCGCGAGCTGTCCAGATACCGCACGCTGCCGCAGCCGCGCATCGTGGCGGTGGACAACCGCGTGGACCTCTTCCCCGAATCGCAGTCCATGGTGATCGACGCCCACTGGAAGGTGCGCAACACCCATGCCGTCCCGATCCAGGACGTGCACGTCTCGATGGGAGATGACAAGCAACTGCTCGCCGTCGATCTGGGTGGGCAGACCCAGTCGATGCACGACGCCGATCTTGGCTACCGCATCTACCGCCTGCAGGCGCCGCTGCAACCGGGTGAAACCCGCGACGTGCACTTCCGGGTGATGCAGAAGCCCGACGGCATCACCGCCGGCCAGGCACCGAGCAACATCGTGGACAACGGCACGTTCTTCAACAGCCGCGTGCTGCCGTCCTTCGGCTACAACGAAGGTGCCGAGATCAGCGACCGCAATGAGCGGCGCAAGCGCGGTCTGGGTGAACCACGGCGCATGCCCAAGCTGGAAGACGAGGCCGCGCGCGCCAACACCTATGTGTCCAACGATGCCAACTGGCTCGACTTCCGCACCACGGTCTGCACCGCGCCGGACCAGGTGGCGCTGGCCCCGGGCTACCTGCAGCACGAAACCACGGTCAATGGCCGCCGCTGCTTCAGCTATGCCATGGACCGGCCGATGCTGAACTTCTATGCCTACCTGTCGGCGCGCTGGGAAGTGCGCAGGGCCAGGTACAAGGACATCCCGATCGAGGTCTACTTCGACCCGGCGCACGGCTACAACGTGGACCGGATGATTGAAGCCGTGCAGAAGTCGCTGGCCTACTACGAAGCGAACTTCACGCCTTACCAGCATCGCCAGGTGCGCATCATCGAATTCCCCGGCTATGCCCGCTTCGCGCAGTCCTTCGCCAACACCATTCCCTATTCCGAGGCCATCGGCTTCATCGCCGACCTGCGTGATCCGGACAAGGTGGATTACGTGTTCTACGTGACCGCCCATGAAGTTGCCCACCAGTGGTGGGCGCACCAGGTGATCGGTGCCAACGTGCAGGGCGCCACGGTGCTGTCCGAGTCGCTGTCGCAGTACTCGGCATTGATGGTGATGGAGCAGGAGTACGGCCGCCAGCACATGCGCCAGTTCCTCAAGCGCGAGCTGGATGGCTACCTGTCCGGGCGCGGCGGCGAGGCCATCGAGGAACAGCCGCTGGAGCGCGTGGAGAACCAGCAGTACATCCACTACCAGAAGGGATCGCTGGTGTTCTACCGGCTGCGCGAGGAGATCGGCGAGCAGGCCCTGAACCGAGCATTGAAGCGCTTCCTGCAGGACAAGGGCTACCAGCAGCCGCCGTACACCACCTCGCGCGAACTGCTCGACTACATCCGCGCCGAAACGCCGGCAGATCGCCAGGCGCTGGTCACCGACCTGTTCGAGAAGATCAGCTTCTACGACAACCGGGTGATGTCCGCGAGCGCGCGCAAGCGCGAGGACGGTCGCTACGACGTGACACTGGTCCTGCACGCAGCCAAGCAGTACGCCGACGGCAAGGGCCAGGAGAGCGATGGCAGCATGGATGACTGGATCGAAATCGGCGTGTTCGCCAACGGGCCGTCGGGCAAGGAACGCGACCAGAAGGTGCTGTACCTGCAACGCCACCATGTGACCACGGCCGAGCCCACCATCACGGTGACGGTGGACAGCAAGCCGGACGAGGCCGGGTTTGATCCGTACAACAAGCTGATCGACCGCGTCAGCGACGACAACCGCAAGAAGGTTTCGATGTGATGCAGGTGGTGGTGCCGGGCCGCATGCCCGGTACCACCGCCGTCCTGCCTGGAGTTGACACGTGATCGTGATGGTCTATGGCTTTACGGGCCGCTATGCAGGCGCGTCCGAACTCGAATGGAATGCGCCGGAAGCAGGCGCGTTGCATAGAGCCATGCTGTTCCTGCGCCAGGACGAAGCGCGCGATGCGTTCGACCTGGCCCAGGCCGAATGCGCACGATTCGGCTTTGATGAGATCAGCGACCTGCGCTGCGGCCGCTTGCAGGTGGATGTGCTGGACACCGATGCCTACCGTGGCTTCGCCGGGTTCTACGAAGAGGCCCTGACCAAGGGCTCCGCCCTGCTCTACTATCCGGATTGATTCCCGTGGCGATGCCCCGCGCTTCGGCCCGAACTGATTCCAGTAGTGCCAGGCCATGCCTGGCAGGGCTTCCCCGCATCACCCTCGCGGCGATGTCCCGCGCTTCGGCCCGAGCAACGCCAGCAGCACGTACACGACGATCGAGGCGACCGTACCCAGCAGCGCAGGCCCACCGAAGGCCCAGGCAGCCCGACCCTGCTGCCGCGCCCATTGGCCGAGATGCCAGGCCGCACCCAGGTTGATGAACCAGGCGATGGCGAACACCGGCCACTGCGCCATGCCGACGGCGCGCAGCAACGGCAGGGCCAGCAGTGCGGCAACGATGGCCGCGACCAGGAAGATCAGCGCGGAGCGGGAATGGCGCGGTGCGGGTGCAGCTTCCAGTTCCATGGACAGTCTTCCCTGTGGGCCCGATGTCACCATTGTGGAACGCCACACCATGCTCGGCAAACGTCCCCCTGGTGCGGGGCGAGACACGGCACTACGACCTGCGCAACCAGAGATGGACCAGGATTGCTGGCACTGGCCCCAGCATGGCGAAGCCACCCAGCAACCACGCCCGGCGCCCCTGCAATCGCGCACGCTGGTACAGATGCCAAGCTGCTCCCCAGCTGCCCAACCATGCCAGCAGCGGTGCGGGGCTGTCATCGATATCGAAGCCGAATGCAAGCGTCAGCCCGATCACCATCGACAGCGCCACGCCGGTTGCCAGCCAGATGGCAGCCCGCCGTTCGTGGTGGGCGGCAGCGCGTGCCATCGAGTCCATGCCGGAGACCCTGCTCACCCCTGCGCGAAGTCCTTCAGGATCTCGCCCACGCCGCTGGCGGAAATCTCGAAGCTGAGCGTCGTACCGGGATTGACCACCACGCCGTAGCCACCCGGCACGCGGCGCAGCACGTCCAGCATCAGCCAGCGGATCTGGTGCGGGGCCTGCTGGGAATGGATGCCGACCCGCGCCGGATCGGTGAACACAGCCACGTGCAGGGTGCCCTGCTTGTCGAACAGCAGCGGGTCAAAACCGCTGCCGTCAGGGGTGACCAGGCTGCCGGTCAACAGCACCACTTCGGACGCCACGAAGGCTTCCATGAAGGCGCGGATCGGCACCGCCCCGTCCATGGCGGCCTTCAGCAGGGTTTCGATCGGGGTCTGCGGGGCGAGGTCGGTCATGGCGGTACGGCAGGTTTCGGGGGAGGCCTATTGTAGAGTCGAGCTTGCTCGACTGCTTGCACGGGGCTCCCGCCGGGCATGGCCCGGCGCTACCGGATTTCAGCCCGGCATGGCCTGGCTCTACCGGGCATGTGCCTGCAGCGGGGGCTGGCCGGAACGCCGCCAGTACCGGTGAACCAGTGCAGCCAGCAGCATGCCCGCGGCCCACGCCATCAACACGCTGCCGCCGCCCTGCAGCGCATCCATCGCGGCCAGTCCCGCAACGAGCGCCAGCAAGGCCGCCACCAGCATTGCTACCACACCCGTGCCGCGTGCGCTGGCCAGGCGCAGGGCCAGCAGCATCAGCGGGAACGCCACCAGGCTGGCGCCGAGGCCGAACACCACCAGCGCGTCCCACAGGCCCACATTGAAGCTGCGCGGCATCGCGATGGCGGCGGTACGCGCCAGCCACGGGAAGGTCACGGCGGCGATCAGTCCTCCGGTGGCCGCACCAGCACAGAGTGGAATCAGTAAACGTCGCATCATTCAGCCCATCCTTGCCGAAGTACCGGCCGCTGGCCGGCAGTTGCATCTGCCAATGATCTGGAGCTGCGGGCCAGCGGCCGGCACTACCGCTTCAACCGCTGGTCCCGCGCCTGCTGGTCAGCCACTGCTTTGTCCAGCTCGGCCTGCAGGGCCGGCTGCTGCACCGGCGCATCCAGCACGTACACCTTCACGCCGTGCGCCGGCACCTCCACCTTCAGCGTACGTTTGACCTTCAGCTCGCCGCCACCCAGCGCATCACGCCACGTGCCGGCCTGCAGGTAGCGCTCCACTTCGAAGGTGCGCGCCGCATCGCCCTTGTTCAGCAGCACCAGCGCCGTCTGAGCCACATCGCCATGCTGCAGAACGCGCAGGAACACCGCCTCATCGCCCTGCAGCCGCTCGTTCACCTGCAGGCCGCGCTGCAATGCCGGGGTCGCCTCACGCAGCTTGGCGATGCGCTGCAGCGGCGCGAAGATCGGGCTCTGCGGTGCAGCGTGCACGCGCTGCTGGCCGAAGTAGGCGCGGTTGCCGGCATGTTCGGCGCGGCCGCGCATGAAGCCGGTTTCCGAACCGTAATAGACCACCGGGATGCCGCGCGCGGTGAACAGCCAGTTGTGCGCGTCGATGAAGCCGTTGTCACTGGCCTGCAGGCGCGGCATGTCGTGGTTGTCGTAGAAGCTCATCAGCTCGTACGGATTGGCATACGGGCCACCGCTCAGGTGCAGCGGCTCGGCCAGCGTCTCAAAGCCCTTGCCGGCGGTGCCGAAGGTCTGCTCCAGAGCACCGCGCAACGGGAAGTCGAGCACGCTCACGTTCGCATTGGCCGGCCAGGTGTGCTCGGCGATGCGCGCGGCATCGTAGTCGAACGCTTCGCCGAACATGAACATGCCCGGGTGCTCGGCGCGGATGCGGCTGACGAATTCATGCCACCACGGGTGCGGCAGCCAGCCGATGGTATCGATGCGCAGCGCGTCCACGCCCTGCGCGGTCCATTGCAGATAGGCACCGACCAGGTAGTCCATCACCGCCGGATTGTCCTGGTTGAAGTCGGACAGCTCGGCCAGGTTGCCGTCGAAGATCGAGCCGTCCTTGCTGTCAACCGGACCGATGTTGTTGTAGAACGCGTGCAGCGGGTTGTGCTTCGGATCCAGCTTCTGCGGCGGCAGGTTCTGGTGGTCGGCAATCAGCGTTCCATCCTTGTCGAAGATCTGGCCGAACTGCGGCTGCCGCGTCGGCATGGTCCAGGCTGGCGAGCCATGGTTGCCAACGATGTCCAGCACCACCTTCAGGCCGGCGCCGTGCAGGCCCTTGGTCAGGCCGGCGAAGTCCAGATCCTTGCTCGGCAGGTGCTCGTCGAGTGTGTAGAAGTTGATGCCCCAGTAGCCGTGGTACCCGGTCTTGCCACGGTCGGTCAGCGTGCTGGTGCAGCTGATCGGCTTGCTGCCGGTGAACGCCTCGTCCGGATTGTCCACGATCGGCGTGATCCACACCGCGCCGAAGCCGAGGTTGCGGATGTACTGCGCGTTGTCGAGCACGCCGCGGAAGTCACCGCCGAGGTAGCCGATGTTGCCGTCCACCTTGTCCGGGCACGGCACCGAGATATCGAAGGTGCGGTGCTTGCCACCCTGGTCGCGGTGATCGTTGGAGGGATCGCCGTTGACGAAGCGGTCTGTGACCACGAAGTACACCGCATCGCTGGCGAACGGCTCGGTGGTACCAACGTAGTCCGGGCGCGGAGTGGCCACGGCCTGGCCAGCGAACAGGGCAAGGGAAACAGCAACAGCCAACGCAGCACGCATCACACCACCTCCGGACGGGACGGAACCCGCAGCACGCACAGGCCGGCGACGAACAGGCTGCAGCCGCCCAGTACCAGCACATGCATCGGCTGGCCGCCCAGCCACGCCCGCAGCGCAAAGCCGAGCGCGCTGGCGGCGACCAGTTGCGGGATCACGATGAAGAAATTGAAGATGCCCATGTACACGCCCATCTTCGACGCCGGCACGCTGTCGGACAGCAGTGCGTAGGGCAGTGAGAGGATCGACGCCCAGGCGAAGCCGACGCCGACCATCGACAGCAGCAGCCAGTGCGGATCGCGGATGAACATCAGCGAGACCAGACCGGCGCCACCCAACCACAGGTTGACCAGGTGGCTCCAGCGCAGGCCGATGGTACGCACCATCGGTGGAATCAGTACCGCGGCCAACGCAGCGAAGCCGTTGTAGGCGCCGAACAGTACGCCCACCCAGTTGGCGCCCTCGTTGTAGGCCGCCGTCTTCGGGTCGGCCGAACCGAAGTGGACACCGGCCACCGCCGCGGTGGTGTAGATCCACATGGCGAACAGCGCGAACCACGAGAAGAACTGCACCCAGGCCAGCCGGCGCATGGTCACCGGCATCGCCCGCAGGTCGCCGACGATGGCGGCCAGCATATGGGTGCCAGGCAGCGCGCGGGCCAAGGCCAGCAGCAGGCCGTAGCCTGCGCACAGCCCCGCCAGCACATACAGCATCCTGTCACCCTGGCGCCAGGCGATCAGCAGGGCCAGCAGCGCGCCCAGCCCCAGCCACAGCGCCACCTGCATCCACGGTGCCGGTCCGCTGACCGCGCGCGCGGCATGGTGCGAGGGTGGCTCGGCATCATCGAATGCAGCCAGCTGTGCCGGCGAATACTCCCGCGTGCTGAACACCGTCCAGCTGATCGCCGCCAGCAGCACCATCGCGCCGAAGTAGAACGCATAGCGCACGGTGTCCGGCACTTCACCGGCAGCGGCCGTATTGGCCACGCCGAAGTGGGCGAGGATGAACGGCAGGAAGCTGGCGACGATCGCGCCCACGCCGATGAAGAAGCTCTGCATGGCATAGCCAGTGGGCCGCTGGCGCGGTGCCAACTGGTCGCCCACAAAGGCGCGGAACGGTTCCATTGACACGTTGATGGAAGCATCCAGCACCCACAGCGTGCCGGCGGCCATCCACAGCGTCGGCGAGTTGGGCATCACCAGCAGGGCCAGCGTGGTCAGCACCGCGCCGATCATGAAGAACGGACGGCGGCGGCCCCAGCGCGTCCAGGTACGGTCGGACAGGTAGCCGATCACCGGCTGCACCAGCAGGCCGGTGAGCGGCGCGGCGATCCACAGCCCGGGCACTGCATCAATGTCCGCGCCCAGCGTCTCGAAAATGCGGCTGGCATTGGCGTTCTGCAGCGCGAAACCGAACTGGATGCCGAGGAAGCCGAAACACATGTTCCAGATCTGCCAGAACGACAGCTGTGGCTTGGCGGGACGATTCATCGTGCGCCCTCTTCCACGGCCACCTGCGCCACTTTCAATGCCTGCACCTGCGCCCGATTCAGCATACCGTCGCGCCCGCCCTTGCCACCGGTGTAATGCGCGAAGTGTTCAAGCGCGCTCATGTTGAAACCCTCTTCAAGCGTGACCGTGCACGGCCCCTTGGGTACCGCGAACGTCGCCGCCGTGGAATCCTGCACGGCCACGCTGTGCGGCAGTGCAACCGTGTGCCGTTGCAGCGGCTGGCCCGCGCACTGCAGCGCCAGCTGCTTCACAGCAGCGGTGACGCCCGTATTGATCGGCCCGTTCGGGTTGGCGTACCGCAATCGCAGGCGTACGTGCCCGGCCTTGGCCGAGGTGAACTGCCAGCGCTGCTCCCCTTTCAGCCGCTGCTCCGGCCCGACACAGACCATCGGGCTGTGCAGCGATTCCAGCCCGCCCTCGCGGCGGGTCAGGCTGAGGCAGTGCTGCAGGCCATCGTCGCTGATGCGCACCGCGCCGTTGCTGGCGGTGACCGCCTGGCCGTCCTGCCACAGCACGTGATGCGTCGCGACCTGCACGTCCCAGCCCGCGCCCTTGCGCAGAACCTGCGGCGCCACCGGCGTGGCCGGCGCGCGTGCGTTGGCGTCCGCGCTCGTGATGGCAACACCGGCCGCTGCCGGTGCAGCGACCAGCTGCACCGTGGTGGTCGCGCCGCGCGTGGTGGTGCTGCCCGCCACCAGCAGGCCGTCGCCCAAGGTCTGCGGGCGCTCCAGCACGTAGCGCTTGTTGTTGGCTTCCAGGGTGATGCTGCGCTGCGTGCCGAACAGCTCCGGCACCAGCACCGTCGGCAGCTTGGGTTGCACACGGCCATCGTCCTGCACGCCGAATACGCCTTCGACCACCATCGACAGGTACCCCGCCACCGACCACAGCTGCCGTTCGGAATTGACCACCGGGCCGCTCAGTGCGCCTTCATCCACATGGACGGCCTGGGTGACCAGTTCGTAGTTTTCCATATTGGAGCCGGCCAGCGCGGCACCCTGCATCAGCGAGCGGATCTCGGCGGCAATGCGTGGCGCATCATCCAGCTGCCGCGCCGCACGCAGCGAGTAGGCACTGACGAACGGCCAGATCGCGCGGTTGTGGTAGATCGGCTGCCGCGCTTCCTGCGGCCAGGCCACCGGGCTGCCGGCCGGCCCCATCGGGTACGCCGCCAGCGCACGTCGCGCACGCTCCGGCGGCAGCACGTCGGCGAGGATGCCCAGCGACAGCCCGAGCAGATCCAGCTTGGCATACGGCACAGGATGCGCGGCTTCACCGATGTAGCTCATGTACTGGCCGATGTCCTCGCGCCAGAAGCGCACATCGATCTGCTGCGCCAGCGCATCGGCCCAGGCCTTGTATTCGGCCGCACGGCTGTCGCCACGCTGGGCCGCCAGCTGCTCGGCCAGGCGCAGCGCCTGGTAGTGCAGCACGTTGGTGGACAGCGCGTAGGAATCGCCGAGGAAGCGCACATCCTCGCGGGTCCAGTCCGGATAGGTCTGCTCGCGCCAGTCCAGGAACGAGGTCTCGCCGCGGTACAGGCCCGACTGCGCGTCGAACACCATCGCGCGGTCCTGTGCCAGCGTGCCCTGCAGCGCCTGCCAGACCTGATCGGCAAACGCCGGATCATCCAGCAGGTGGCGCGCGGCCAGGAACCACACCACGCGGTCGCTGCTGATCGGCCAGCTGCCGCCGGACCCGGTGTCCTGCGCCACGAACAGGCCGGGCGTGTGACCATCGCGGGCCGCCGACAGCTTGAACTGCAGCGACTGCCGCGTGCGTTGCGGGTCCAGCCGCGCCAGCGCCAGATCGGCGGCGAAGCTGACATCGCGGGTCCACACATAGGGCCAGCGCGCGCCGGTCTGGAAGCACTCGCACGGCACCGGCCGGCCTTCGTCGAACGCGGGATCGCGGATCGCGTCCACACGGTCCTGGTCCATCTCCTGCTGGGCCAGCGCGAACAACGCGTCGAACATCACGCTGCCGGTCTGGCTGCGCATGGGTGCGGCGGCAATGCGCACCTCACCTTTCGGTGCATGAAGTACGAAGCTGCCGTTGGCAGCGCCTTCGGCACGCGCATGGCGGCCGTCGAATTGCAGGTCGGCCGCCTGCGCGGTCGATCCCAGCGCTGCCCCGAGGGCAGCGGTCAGGCAAATGATCTTCAGCATCGAAGCGGCGGACCGGCTTGCGCCCGTCGGCCTCCCTCCCTCTCTGCACGCGTTGTAGGTCCGCACCGTCGTTGCCGGCGGGCGGGCACGGCCCCTCCCTCAGGGTGCCTTGGCCCCATGGTAGACGCGGGGCCGTCGGCTGCGTCCAGCTGCATACGTATTCATGGCGCCGCGCGGTAGCGCGCCTGCCGCGCTGGCTTATGGTCCGGGTCTGCCAACGGCACCTTGGGAGGGGACATGCCGATGCCACACATGGTTGTACGCGCGCTGTTCGCGCACATGCTCGGCCTGGCCCTGTTGGGAGTGGCCTCGCTGGCGCAGGCTGCGCCACAGGTCGCCAGCGTCGAATCACCCGGGAAGGTGCTCAAGGTCAGCCTGATGCTGGACGGCGGCACGGCGCGCTATCGCGTCGAGCGTTTCGGCGAGACCGTGGTGGAGGATTCGAAGCTGGGCTTTGCCCTGCGCGATGGCCGCCTGGATCGTGATTTCGCGGTGATCGGCCGGCAGCAACGCAACGTCGATGAACGCTGGGAACAGCCGTGGGGCGAACGCCGTCTCACCCGCAACCACTTCAACGAGCTGACCGTGCAGCTGGCCGAGACCACGGGCAGCAACCGGCGGCTGGATGTGGTGTTCCGCGTCTACGACGACGGCCTCGGCTTCCGCTACGTGTTCCCCGAGCAGCCGAACCTGCGCGAAGCGATCATCGATGACGAGCTGACCGAGTTTGCCATCGCACAGGATTCCACCGCCTGGTGGATTCCCGCCGGCGAACCGATCCATTACGAGTACCTGTACCAGCGCACCCCGCTGCGCGAAGTGCCGCTGGTGCATACGCCGATGACCGTGCGCAGCCGCGATGGCCTGCACGTGGCGATCCACGAGGCTGCGCTGGTGGACTACGCCGGCATGTGGCTGCGCCGCACCGAGGGCCAGCGCCTGCGCGCGCAGCTCTCGCCCTCGGCCGAAGGCTGGAAGGTCCGCCGCGCGCTGCCCTTCGCCACACCCTGGCGCACGCTGCAGATTGCTGACCGCGCAGGCGGGCTGGTCGAGTCAGACCTGATCCTCAACCTCAACGAGCCCAACGCACTGGGCGACGTGAGCTGGGTGAAGCCCGCCAAGTACCTCGGGGTGTGGTGGTCGATGCACCTGGACAACGAGAGCTGGGCGACCGGGCCGAAGCATGCGGCCACCACCGCCAAGACGAAGAAGGTGATCGATTTCGCCGCTGCCCACGGCTTCCGTGGCGTGCTGGTGGAAGGCTGGAACCCCGGCTGGGACGGCATGTGGGTCGGCAATGGTTACGACTTCGATTTCACCCGTGCCACGCCCGATTTCGACATTGAAGCGCTGTCGGCGTATGGCCTGAAAAAGGGTGTACATCTGATCGGCCACCATGAAACCGGCTGCGCCATCGAGCACTACGAGGACCAGCTGGGCGCCGCGCTGGACCTGTACGCACGGCTGGGCGTGGACCAGTTCAAGACCGGCTACGTCTGCGACGATGGCCAGGTCGACCGGCGAAATCCGGCTGGCGGCCCGCTCTGGCGCGAGTGGCACGACGGGCAGTTCATGGCTCGCCATCACCTGAAGGTGGTGCAGGAGGCCGCGCGCCGGCACCTGTCGGTGAACCCGCATGAGCCGATCAAGGACACCGGCCTGCGCCGCACCTACCCCAACTGGATCTCGCGCGAAGGCGCGCGCGGCATGGAGTACAACGCCTGGGGCCAGCCGCCGAACCCGCCGGAGCACGAGGTCAACCTGGTGTTCACCCGAATGCTGGCCGGGCCGATGGATTACACCCCCGGCATCCTCAGCCTGAAGGGCCGCCACGGCCAGGCCATCCCCAGCACGCTGGCGCGCCAGCTGGCGCTGTACGTGGTGCTGTACAGCCCGATCCAGATGGCCGCCGACCTGCCCGAGCACTACCTGCAGCACCGCGAGGCGTTCCGCTTCATCGAAGACGTGGCGGTGGACTGGGAACAGAGCCGCGTGCTCGATGGCGAAGTGGGCGACTACGTGACGATCGTGCGCCGCGACCGCAACAGCCGCGACTGGTTCCTCGGCAGCATCACCGATGAACACGGCCGCGTGCTGCCGGTGTCGCTGGGCTTCCTGGAACCCGGCGTGCGCTATCGCGCAGAGATCTACCGCGATGGTGAAGGCGCCGACTTCCGCAGCAACCCGTTCGCATTCGCCCGCGAAACCCGCGAGGTGACCAGCGCCGATGCCCTGACGCTGGTGCTGGCGCCGGGCGGTGGGCAGGCCGTTCGATTCACGCCTGTTCCCTGAACGTTTTCCGGCCTGCGCGCCCCTGTAGCACCCGAGCCCACGCTCGGGTGGCGGTGCGCAGCACCGGAACGCAGCCGAGCATGGGATCGGCTCTACGGAACGATGCACCTGAAAGCGATTACACCCCTGCAAACACCATTGAATACGTATGCAGGGTGATTCCCGCGAAGAATGCGCTGCCTACCATAGCGGCGACGACAGCGGCCACCGCGTCGCACGTTCACGGCACCACCGGAACGCTCACAGATCGATCTACAACATTGCCTGGGAGGGGAAAATGTTGAACCACAAGCGCAGTGCGCTGAGTCTCGCGCTGGCCGTTGTGCTGGCGCCCACGCTGGCGTCGGCACAGTCCACGCAGAGCACCACCACGCCGGCCGGCACCGCCGCCACCAACCTGGATACGGTGCAGGTCACCGGCATCCGCCGCGGCATCGAGAGCGCGATCGCGGTCAAGCAGGACGCCACCTCGGTGGTCGAAGCGATCTCCGCCGAGGATATCGGCAAGCTGCCCGACGTCAGCATCGCCGAATCGATCTCGCGCCTGCCCGGCCTGGCCGCGCAGCGCGTGGCGGGCCGTGCGCAGGTGATCAGCGTGCGCGGCCTGTCACCGGACTTCGCCACCACCCTGCTCAACGGCCGTGAAGTGGTCAGCACCGGTGACAACCGTGGCGTCGAGTTCGACCAGTACCCGTCCGAGCTGGTCAATGGCGTGACCGTGTACAAGACCCCGGATGCCGCGCTGGTGGGCCAGGGCCTGTCGGGCACCATCGACATGCAGACCGCGCGTCCGCTCAGCTTCGGCGAGCGCGTGATCGCGGTCAGTGGGCGCTACCAGAAGAGCTCGCTCGGCCGTGCCGCCAACGTCGATCCCTACGGCAATCGCTTCAGCGCCAGCTACATCGATCAGTTCCTGGACAAGACCCTGGGCATCGCCATCGGTTACGCGCACAGCGACATGCCGATCCAGGAGAACCAGGTCGGTCTGTACGAGCCGTGGACCACCGAGCACACCGACAAGGGCGACCGCCCGGGCGTGGGCGCAGGCACCTATTTCTCCGACGGCATCAAGGCGCTGCGCCGCACCGGCAACAACAAGCGCGACGGCGTGATGGCCACGATCCAGTTCCGGCCGAACAACAGCTGGACCAGCACCTTCGATGCATTCCACACCGAAGCCGAGCAGGTCGATACCGCCAACCAGTTCGAGCTCAACCTGAGCAACTACAACGGCAATTACACCCCGGGCCTGCTGGTCAGCAACCCGCAGGTCAACGCCAATGGTTCGTTCACCGGCGGCACCGCCAGCGGCGTGTACCCGCTGGTGCGCGGCATGTACAACAAGCGCAAGGACAAGATTGATGCGTTCGGCTGGAACAACGAGTTCAACTTCAGCGGCGTCAAGCTGGTCGCCGACCTGAACTACTCCAAGGCCACGCGCGATGAGCTGAACCTGGAAAACAACCTGCAGCTGACCCCGATGCCGCAGCTGGATACGGTCGGCGTGTCGATCCGCCAGAACGGCTTCTCGCAGATCAGCCCGGGCCTGAACTACTCCAATCCCGATGCGCTGTTCCTGACCAACACCATCTATGGCTCCGGCTACGGCAAGGTGCCGCAGGTGGAAGACCGCCTGAAGGGCGGCAAGCTGGCCGCGACGATTGCGCTGCCCGAGGCCATCGCTTCGTGGGCGCCGGATCTGGACATCGGCGTGAACTACGCCGACCGCCGCAAGGTCAAGACCCAGTCCGAAGGCAACATCCTGCTCGGTGCACAGGGCGATGCCAACATCGCCTCGGACCTGCAGTACCGCCCGGTCGACCTGAGCTTCGCCGGCCTCGGCACCATCCCGGCCTGGAACGTGCCGGCCGCGGTCGGTCGCTACATGACCTTCAACCCGGTCGACAACCTGGACTACCTGATTCCCAAGTCGTGGACGGTGCAGGAAAAGATCACCACCGCCTGGGCGCGCCTGAACATCAACACCGACATCGGCGTGGTCGGCGTGCGCGGCAACATCGGCGTGCAGATGCAGCACACCGACCAGAGCTCGGATTCGCGCTACTGGGACAGCTCGCAGCCGGCTGGCAGCAACATCCAGCCCTACTCCGCTGGCCGCAAGTACAACGACTGGCTGCCGAGCTTGAACCTGGCCTTCATGTTCCCGCACCAGCAGACGCTGCGCTTCGCCGCCGCCAAGCAGGTCGCACGCCCGCGCGTGGACCAGATGCGTGCCGGCCTGGAATTCGGCGTGGATACCGGCACCGGCCGCCCTGGCGGCAGTGGTGGCAACCCGTTGCTGGACCCGTGGCGCGCCACCGCACTGGACCTGTCCTATGAGAAGTACTTCGGCGAGAAGGCCTACGTGGCCGCCGCGATCTTCTACAAGGACCTGAAGAGCTACGTCTACACCCAGTCGGTCGACAACTATGACTTCACCGCACTGCTGGGCAGCTACGTGCCGCCGCCGGGCATGACCGCACCGGTACTGACCACCGGCACCTTCTCCGCGCCGCAGAACGGCAAGGGCGGTACGCTGAAGGGCCTGGAACTGACCGCGTCGTTCCCGCTGGAGATGCTGACCGACACCCTGCGCGGCTTCGGCGTGCAGGCCAGCGCGACGTTCAACAAGAGCGACATCACCATCCTGGATCCGGAAAGCGCGTCCAGCGTGGGCACCGATCCGATCAGCCTGCCCGGCCTGTCCAAGCGCGTGTACAACTTCACCGCGTATTACGAGCGCAGCGGCTTCGAGGCACGGGTGAGCCAGCGCCGCCGCTCGGACTTCATCGGTGAGATCGGCAACTTCAACGGCAACCGCAGCCTGCGCTACGTGGTGGGCGAAAACGTGACCGATGCGCAGGTCAGCTACACCTTCAGCGACAGCAGCGCCCTGCGTGGCCTGACCCTGCTGCTGCAGGGCAGCAACCTGACCAACGAGCCGTACCGCACCTACGCCGGCAGCAAGGACCGTCCGCTGGAGTACATCGAGTGGGGCCGCACCTACATGCTGGGCGTGAACTACAAGTTCTGAGGTCGCGCCGGGCCCTGCCCGGCGCCCCCGGACCCGGCGGTGCCGGCCGCTGGCCGGCAACAGGAAACAGGGAGCAGGACCGGAAACCCGCTGCGCAGGCAGCGGGTTTTCTTTTGCGCGAAGGCTGGCCGTTGGTCGTCAGGGCGCCGCCCACAAAAAAGGGACGGGGCGCTTCGGCCCCGTCCCCGCAAGTACCGCCACCGGAGAAAAACGGTCAGCTGCGTCGGGCGCAATACACCGCGCGCGGCGGCAGCTGGAGTTCATTGCCCTGCACCGTGCCCGCATCCGGGCCCGGCACCTCCACCTGCTGCCAGTTGCCCGGCGGCAGCGGATGGCACACCGCCTCGGCCGACAGGTTGAACGCCAGGAGGAGGGTTTCATCTGCAAGCATACGCTCGAACAGCAGCACTGGCTCGGTACTGTCGATGAACCGGATGCTGCCATGCAGAAGTGCCGGCTGACTGCGCCGCCAGGCCAGGAATGCCCGGAACGCGGTCAGCACCGAGTGCGGGTCGCGTTCCTGCACGGCCACCGCCGCCGCCCGGTGCTCGGCCGGAATCGGCAGCCACGGCTGGCCGGACGTGAAACCGGCCAGCGGCGCATCGGTCCACGGCATCGGCGTGCGGCAGCCATCGCGGCCCTTGAAGTTCGGCCAGAAGGTGATGCCGTAGGGGTCCTGCAGGGCCTCGAACGGCACCTCGGCCTCGGCCAGGCCCAGCTCCTCGCCCTGGTACAGGCACACCGAGCCGCGCAGCGAGCACAGCAGCGCCACCAGCATCCGCGCCAGCCGCGGGTCGGCCGGGTGCCCGCCCCAACGGCTGACCGCCCGCTCCACGTCGTGATTCGAAACCGCCCAGCACGGCCAGCCTTCGGTCATCGCCGCTTCCAGGCGGGAGACCGTGTCGCGGATGTAGGCCGCGCTGTAGTCGTCCACCAGCAGCTCGAAGCTGTAGCCCATGTGCAGGCGGCCGTCCCGGGTGTACTCGGCGGTGGTGGCCAGCGAGTCCTCCGAGGAGATCTCGCCCAGGCTCACCGCGCCCGGGTACTCGTCCAGCAGCGCGCGCAACTGCTCCAGGAAGGGCAGGTTCTCCGGCTGGGTATTGTTGTAGTAGTGGTACTGGTACGCGTACGGGTTGTCCGGGCTGAAGCCGCGGCCCACGCGCTTGTCGGCGGGTTTTGGCGGGTTGTCGCGCAGCTGCGCGTCGTGGAAGCAGAAATTGATGGCGTCCAGGCGGAAGCCGTCCACGCCGCGGTCCAGCCAGAAACGCACGTTGTCCAGGGTGGCCTGCTGCACGTCCGGGTGGTGGAAGTTCAGGTCCGGCTGGTCGACCAGGAAGTTGTGCAGGTAGTACTGCTCACGGCGCGGCTCCCACTGCCAGGCGCCGCCGCCGAACAGCGACAGCCAGTTGTTGGGCGGGGTGCCGTCCTCGCGCGGATCGGCCCACACGTACCAGTCGGCCTTCGGATTGCTGCGGTCCTGGCGGCTCTCGCGGAACCAGGCGTGCTCGATCGAGGTGTGGCTCAGCACCTGGTCGATCATCACCTTCAGGCCCAGGCCGTGGGCCTTGGCCAGCAGCCGGTCGAAGTCGTCCAGGCTGCCGAACAGCGGGTCGACGTCGCGGTAGTCGGCGATGTCATAGCCGAAGTCGGCCATGGGGGACTTGAAGAACGGCGAAATCCAGATCGCGTCCACGCCCAGCGCGGCGATGTGGTCCAGCCGCTCGATGATGCCCGGCAGGTCACCCACCCCGTCGCCGTTGGCATCGATGTAGCTGCGCGGGTAGATCTGGTAGATGACGGCTCCGCGCCACCATGGATAGTGCGACATCGACAGCCCCCCTCCGGGCATGCAGGGCCCACCGGAAGCGGGCCTAAATCCTGTTCCGGCAAGCTTAGCGGTGGCCTCCGGGGCATGGCGCAGCCTGCATACGTATTCACGCTGGCCGCTGGCGTGACGGCGCCGCAGCGGCGTGCCAGTCCGGTTTGCGCCCGGAGTTCACGGGCAACGCCTATAATCAACGGTGAGCCTGAAAGCCTGATCGCATGACCATCACCGAAGACACCCGTCCCGCCCTGGGCCTGCCCCAGATCCAGTCGCTTGCTGCGGCCGACATGGCCGCCGTCGACGCCCTGATCCGGCGCCGGCTGTCCTCGGACGTCGTGCTGATCAACCAGATCGCCGATCACATCATTTCCGCCGGCGGCAAGCGCCTGCGCCCGATGCTGGTCATGCTGGCCGGCCATGCGGTCGGTCAGGCCGGCCCGGATCACCACCAGCTGGCGGCGATCATCGAGTTCATCCACACCTCCACCCTGCTGCATGACGACGTGGTGGACGAATCCAGTCTGCGCCGTGGCCGCAGCACCGCCAACGCGCTGTGGGGCAATGCACCGAGCGTGCTGGTCGGCGACTTCCTGTACTCGCGCAGCTTCCAGCTGATGGTCGAACTGGAGCGCATGTCGGTGATGCAGATCCTGGCCGATGCCACCAACCGCATCGCCGAGGGTGAGGTGTTGCAGCTGCTGCACGTGCACAACCCCGATACCGACGAAGCCGCGTACCTCCGCGTGATCGAGCGCAAGACCGCGGTGCTGTTCGCCGCCGGCACCCGCCTGGGCGCGCTGGCCAGTGGCGTGGACGAAGCCAAGCAACAGGCCCTGTTCGACTACGGCATGCACCTGGGCTACGCGTTCCAGATCGCCGACGACGTGCTGGACTACTCGGCCAACGCCGACGAGCTGGGCAAGAACCTGGGCGATGATCTGGCCGAAGGCAAGGCGACGCTGCCGCTGATCCACGCGATGGCCCACTCCGACGACGCCACTCGTGAGCGCCTGCGCACCATCGTGCAGGACGGCGACGCCTCGGCGATGCCGGAGGTGCTGGCGGCGATCCGTGCCACCGGCGGCCTGGAGTACAGCCGCGCGCGTGCAGAGGAATATGCCGAAGCCGCCGAGCGTGCGCTCGATGGCCTGGGCGAGAACGACGCGGTCGCCGCCCTGCGCGGCCTGGCCCGCTACGCGGTGCAGCGCTCGCATTGATGGATGCGTGCCGACCGTTGGTCGGCACTGAAGCATCGGTAGTGCCGGTCGCTGGCCGGCACTACCACTGCACGAATCAGCGTTTTTCGAAGCGCTCCTCGAAGAACTCATCCAGCGCCTTCCATGCGCGCTTGGCCGCCCGTTCGTTGTACTGGCAGCCCGGCGGGCTGTTGGCATCACGCTCCGCAAAGCAGTGCACCGCGCCGCTGTAGTTGGTGAATTCCCAGTCGACCTTGGCCGCGTTCATTTCCCTCTGGAAACCGGCGATGTCCTCGGCGGTCACGCTCTTGTCGTCGGCACCATTGAGCACCAGTACCGACGGGTGCGTCCCACCGGCCTGCGCCGGCAGCGGCGAACCCAGCCCACCGTGCAGGCTGACCACACCGGCCAATGGCGCACCGGCACGGGCCAGTTCCAGCACCGTGGTGCCGCCGAAGCAGAAGCCCACCGCACCGATCCGGCTGGCATCCAGCGGCACCTTGCCGGCCTGCGCCTTGAGCACGTTCACCGCCTCCAAGGCCCGCGCACGCAGCACCGGCCGATCGTTGCGCAGCTTGGTCGCCACCGGCCCCGCCTCCGCATCGGTCTTCGGCCGCACGCCCTTGCCGTACACATCGGCCACCAGCACCACGTAGTCGTCGCCGGCCAGCTGCTTGGCCTTCTCGATGGCCGATTCGTTCACACCCTTCCAGTTCGGGACCATTACCAGGCCCGGGCGCTTGTCATGCTCGCCGTCGTCGTAGACCAGCACACCACTGAAGGTCGTTCCCTCGTGCTTCCACTCCACCGGCTGCGTCTTCATTGCTGCCCAGGCCGGCATCGCCGCCAGCCCCAGGATCACCGCCACACCGCATCGCCAACGATTCATGCGCCTGCTCCGCAAGAAAAAGGGGACGGAGGGGATCAAGCCGTATTCGCCCCTCCCGCGTCGCATTCTGCATTGGCGGCGTGGCGCAGGTGTGGTTGGATACGACTTGATCCCCTCCGTCCCCCTTTTTTTGCCGCATGAATCTTGTTGATCGCTTTCTGTCTGGCCTGAATTCGCGCCTGCCTGCTGACGATGCCCGGCAATGGGCCCACGTGCAGGGCGCAAGCGCCGAAGACCTGCAACGCCTGCGCGCGCAGTGGCCACAGGTGCCGGACAGCCTGGTGGAACTGCTGTCGCGCGTGGATGGCACGCACTTCCGCGAGTATCCCGATGGCGAGGTCTGCGTGCTCATGCTTGGCTCGGACGTCGAGGACGGCGGCTATCCCTACTACCTGCGCTCGGTGGCACAGATCTTCGAGGACCAGCAGCAGTGGGACGACACCATCCGCTCGATCTACGAAGAGTGGCTGGATGACGAACCGGAGATCCTCGGCGACGGCATCGACGCCGACGTACCGATGAGCCGCCGCCTGTGCTTCTCGCACTGCATGAACAATGGCGGCACCTCGATGCTGTACCTGGATTTCGATCCGGCGCCGGGCGGCACCGTCGGCCAGGTGGTTCGCTACCTGCATGATCCGGACAGCTACGCGGTCATCGCGCCCAGCTTTGATGCGTACCTGCAGCAGCTGATTGATCGCGATTACGCGTTCTTCGACGAAGACGAATGAGGGCAGCCGAGCGTGGGCTCGGCTCCACAGTAGAGCCACGCCATGCGTCGATGAATGTCTCCGCAGGTTGCCGGCCAGCGGCCGGCACTACCCGCGCCCGATCCAATGCAACGTCCCCGGCTCAAATGCCAGCAGATGCGCCGCCGCCAGCGACTTCCGCGCCCAGCGACGTTCTGGCGGCGCCGGCTGCCGCGCACTCACCGCGCCATCGTAGTCGCGCACCAGCAGGCCGATACGTCCTGCACCAGCCTGCAGCAGCGCATCGATGCGCTGCAGCCAGTGGCCAGCATCATGCAGGGCTTCCTCGCGACGCACCTGTTGATCGTGTTCATGACGCGCCAACTGCTCGGCCAGCGCGCGGGCGATCTTCGCCTCGCTCCAACCCTTCTTCCGCCAGCGTTCGGCATCGCCGTTCCACACCGACCCGGCCCGCGCCGACGCCAGCGCCGTGCCGCAATCACAGTGCGCGGCACTCAGCCACGGCTGCCAACCGGGGCCGACGACCGCCTGCAGGCTGGGCGAATCCTGTGCGAACAGGCGCCGGCCGCTGCGCTGCATGATCGCGGCGGCCGTATCGTGGGCCAGCGTGGTGGGCAGGAATATGGTGATGAAGGTGCACATCGGGCTTCTCGAATCCGTCCGTGAATGCGCCGATGATAGATCCACGCCGCGCGTGGATGGTGCGCGAGGGTCCCGCTGGGGTGAGAGCCCTTTCCTGCGGAAAGGGATCCGACCCCGGGCCCGCGGATCACCCGATGCCCAACCCCGGAATCGCGCTGATGCTGTCCGGGTCGAACCCGGCCAGTTCGGCGAAATGGCGGCCACGCGCCACGTAATCGCGGTAGGCACCAAAACTGGGCGCCCCCGGCGACAGCAGCACCACCCCGCCCTGCGCACCGAGCGCCGCGCGTGCAAGCGCCATCGCCTCGGGCAGGTCGCCGGCGGCGTGCAGGCCGAAGCGGCCGGCATCGGCCAGCGGCTGCAGCATCGCGTGGATGCGCGGACCGTTGCTGCCCATGGTCACGATCTCCACCGGCGGCACGTCATGCGCCATGTGCTGCATGAAATCGGTCCAGTCCAGCCCACGATCGTGCCCGCCCACCAGCAGCGCGATGCGCTGGCCGGCGAAGCATTCCAGCGCGGCCAGGCTGGCATGTGGCGTGGTGCTGATCGAATCGTTGACGTAGGTCAGGCCATCGGCCACGCCAATGCGCTGCAGGCGGTTCGGCAGCGGGCGGAAATCCTGCACCGCCGGTGCCAGCGCCACCGCATCCAGGCCCAGCGCTTCCAGCGCGGCCAGCACCGCGCACAGGTTGCCGCGGTTGTGACGGCCCGGCAGCGGCGTGTTGCGCGTATCGAACACCGCCTGCTCGGCGCGATGCACGATGTCACCGCGCATGTGCCAGCCCTGCGGCTGGTTGAACCAGACCACCTCGCTGGCAGGCAACGACAGCGCGGCCAGGTGTGGATCGGCGGCGTTGAGCACGGCAATGCGCGGTGCGGCTTCAGTCACCAGCCGCAGCTTGTCCTCGATGTAGCGCTGTTCGCTGCCGTGCCAGTCCAGGTGTTCCGGGAACAGGTTCAGCACCACGGCCACCTGCGGGCGGGCGCCACTGCGGGCCACTTCACCGGTCTGGTAGCTGGACAACTCGACAGCCCAGTACGCGGGCGCCGGCTGCGGGTCCAGCACTTCCAGCAGCGGCAGGCCGATGTTGCCAACCAGGCCGGTGCGATGGCCGGCGGCGCGCAGCAGGTGCGCGACCAGCGCGGTGGTGGTGCTCTTGCCCTTGGTGCCGGTCACGCACACGGTGTCGTGCACGATGCCATCGTCGGCCGCGTGTTCGGCGAACCACAGCGCGGTGCCGCCGATGAAGGCGGTGCCCTGCCCTGCGGCCGCCAGCGCGATCGGCTGGTAGGGGCTGATACCGGGCGATTTGATCACTACGTCGAACGCGGCCAGCGCCTCGGCGCTCGGTTCACCCCGCACGTCCAGCGCGCCCTGCGTTTCCGCACGCGCGGCTTCGGCTTCAGCAGCCGGGCAGAACAGGCTCAGGCCAAGCGTTGGCAGGCGCTCACGGAGCACCGCAAACGCCGCGCGGCCCTCACGACCCCAGCCCCACAGCGCAACGCGCTTTCCCTCAAGCGTCGAAATCTTCACGCACCCTTTCCCACAGCGCAGCCGGAACACGGTGCTCGCCCTGCAGCTGGAGCAGCGGAGCCAGTTCCAGTTCGGCGGCATCCAGCTGCGGCTGGATCTCATTGCAGAAGCGCTTTACCAGCACGTCCTCCTTCCACTCCGGGCGCTGCGCCAGGGTCGCCATCGCCGCACGCGATTCGCGGCCTTCGCCGACGCACTCGAACGGCTTGTGGTCCTGGAACTCCAGCAGCGCATCGAAGCCACCGGCCTGTTCGGCATCGTCCAGCAGGTTGCGGCCGAAGATGCGCACCAGGCGCGTCTTGGGCATGAACGGGGCCAGCGCCAGGAACACAAAGTGGCACTTCGGGCAGACGCCGCACCAGCGGTTCACCGGGCGCTCGCCGAGGATGTGGAAGTTGCGGTTGCAGCTGGAGAAATGCGCGTCGTAGAAATCGGTCTTGGCGAACTGGCGGGCCACCGCCAGCTCCGACATCGGGCGCAGCAGCGAGTAGTACTGCAGGTCTGCCGCCACGTGCTTCTGCACGTGGCTGCCGAACGCCTGCTCGAACGCCCAGCCCTTGGACCACTGGTGGTTCACTTCGCCGGTGCCCGGAATCTGGCTGCCGTAGCTGGCCGAACGCTCGTTGGAGAACACCACCTGATCCACGCCCTGCAACAGCGCGGCCAGCACCATGATCGCCGAGTTCACCGCGGTGACCGGGATATGCCCGTTCCACGCGCCCTGGCGGTTGAGCTCGAACAGTTCCGGCGCCAGCGCGCGGCCCAGGTTCAGCGTCGGCAAACCGGTGCGCTCGGCGCAGGCGCGGATCAGCTGCGAACCACCGATCCAGGTCACCGTTTCGTCCACGCCGGCACGGCGCAGCGCTTCGATGCTGACCAGCGAATCCTTGCCGCCACCGATGGCCACCAGCGCATGCGCCTGCAGGCCCAGCACCGGGGCCTGCACCGCTTCGCCCTGCACCGGCAGGCGGAAACGCCCGCGCAGGTTCAGGCCGTTGCGGTAGGCGAATTCGCCCAGGCCGTTGAGGTAGACCGTCTCCACCAGCGCCGCGGTATCGGCATCGATGGCATAGCTGTCGATGCTGACCGTCTCCGGCACGCCGGCCTTGTAGTAGCTGACACCGGCAATCAGGTGCAGCAGCTGCAGCGCACGCTGCACGGCGGCGGCACGCGCCTCGTCCAGCACGAACGGGGCGCCCGGCACGGTGATGGTTTCCACCATCTCCGGGCCGTCATCGAAGGCGTAGACCAGCTTGGCCACGCCAGTTTCCGCGGCGAATTCGCAGCGGACGAAGCGGAAGCGGGAAACCTGGTGTTTATCGAAAGCAGTCATGGTGTATCCGGTCAGGCACGGGCCCGCGCAGCTGCGCGGGGCGTGTCGGTGGGCGGGTGCAGGGCGCGGGTGGCGATCACTCGATCACGTCTTCGCGCGGCAGCATCCGCTGGTTGTAGGTGTTGGCCATCGAATAGCCGTAGGCACCGGCATCGGCGATCAGCATCACATCGTCCGGCGCGGTCGACACCGGCAGCTTGCGGCGCTTGCCGAACACATCGCTGGATTCGCAGATCGGGCCGACCACATCGAATGCCGCCTCGGCGTAGCCGCCCTGGCGGCTGAGGTTCTCGATGTCGTGCCAGGCGTCGTACAGCGCCGGGCGCATCAGTGCATTCATGCCGGCATCCAGGCCGACGCGGCGCACGCCGTCCTTTTCCACCACCTGGGTGGCGTGGGTCAGCAGCACGCCCGATTCGGCCACCAGGTAACGGCCCGGCTCGATCGCCAGGCGGAACGCAGGATGCAGCGCTTTGACCTCGGCCAGACCCTCGGCCCACGCATCCAGGTCGAACGGTTCATCCTCGGCGGAATACGGAATCGGCAGGCCGCCACCGATGTCGATGGTCTGCACGCTGCCGATGCGGCGGGCGAAACCCGCCAGCTCATCGCACATCAGGCGCCAGTGCTGCGCGGTTTCCACGCCGCTTCCCAGGTGCGCGTGCAGGCCGACCACGCGGCTGCCCAGATCGGTGGCCGCGCGCACGAACTCGTCAACGCGGGCGATCGGCAGGCCGAACTTGGACTCCTTGCCGCCGGTGCGGACCTTGGCGTGGTGGCCTTCGCCACGGCCCAGGTCGACGCGCAGCCACAGCTCGCGGTTGCGGAACAGGTCCGGCCAGCGCTGCAGCGCTTCCACGTTGTCGACAGTGACGGTCACGCCGAGCGCGAATGCGGCTTCATACTCGCTGCGCGGGCAGAAGCTGGGAGTGAACAACACGCGCTTGGGCGAAAGTTCCGGCAGGTGCTGGAACACGTGCTTCAGTTCGCCGTGCGACACGCACTCCAGGCCGAAGCCCTCGGCTTCCAGCAGCTGCAGGATGGTCGGGTGGCTGTTGGCCTTGATCGCGTAGTAGCGCTGGTCGATCGGCTTGATCGCGGCCAGCGCGCGGGCGCGGGCGCGCACGGTCGGCAGGTGGTAGACATAGCGCGGCGTGCCGGCATCGGCCAGCTGCAGCAGGTGCGCGCGCTGGCCACGCCACCACGGCGTGCCACGCGGGCGCACGGTGCCGGCGATCTCGCGCCAGCGCGGGCCGAACACTTCGGTCTCTTCCACCGGCATCGCACCGCTGTCGATCAGCTCTGCATGCAGGATCGGCAGCAGGCCATCGGCATCGGCTTCGTCGATGACGAAGGTCAGGTTCAGGTCGTTGGACGACTGCGAGATCATGTGCACGCGCTCGCGGCCGAAGGTGGCCCACACGTCCGACAGCTTGTGCAGCAGCGAACGCATGCCACGGCCGACCAGGGTGATGGCAGCACACGGCACGATCACCTTCACCTTGCAGATCTGCGACAGGTCGGCCGACAGCGCGGCCAGCACATCGGTGTTGACCAGGTTCTCGGACGGATCCAGCGACACAGTGACGTTGGTCTCGGCCGAACCGATCAGGTCCACTGACAGCCCGTGCTTCTTGAACAGGTTGAACACATCGGCCAGGAAGCCGACCTGCTGCCACATGCCGATGCCTTCCATCGACACCAGCACGATGCCGTTGCGACGGCTGATCGCCTTCACCCCAGGAACCGGTGCGGCGCTGCCATCGATGCTGGTACCCGGCAACTCCGGGCGCTCGGTATCGAGGATGGCCATCGGCACGCCGGCATCGCGGCACGGCTTGATCGAGCGCGGGTGCAGCACCTTGGCGCCGGTAGTGGCGATTTCCTGTGCTTCGTAGTAGTCCAGGCGGGTCAGCAGGCGCGCGTCCGGCACATCCTTCGGATTGGCGCTGAACATGCCTGGCACGTCGGTCCAGATCTCCACGCGGCTGGCGCCGAGCAGCGCGCCGAAGTACGCCGCCGAGGTATCCGAACCGCCGCGGCCGAGGATGGCGGTACCGCCATCGGCATGCCGCGAAATGAAGCCTTGCGTGATCAGCAGGCGGGTCGGCTGCGCGCGAAAACGCTGCATCCACTCCGCGTCAGCGCGCCACTGGCAGTTCACCGACAGCCGCTGCGACCAGTCGCTCTGGTTCGGCTGCGGCGGCATCGCGTCCAGCCACTGGCGGGCATCCATCC
Source organism: Stenotrophomonas sp. YJH_SMC_17 (assembly GCF_059371655.1). Lineage (NCBI taxonomy): Bacteria > Pseudomonadati > Pseudomonadota > Gammaproteobacteria > Lysobacterales > Lysobacteraceae > Stenotrophomonas > Stenotrophomonas sp. YJH_SMC_17. The sequence goes on from NZ_JCAFUU010000001.1 coordinate 860,355, forward strand.
AGCCCATGTCCAGGCCCGACGCGCGCAGGTAGGCCGCACCCAGCGTGGAGGACAGCAGCTCGCCCTGGCCCAGCACGTCGGCCTGCCAGTCCAGCGGACGGGTCGAGGCGCGCGCGTCGTCCAACAGGCCCTGCAGCGCCGCCAGGCGCTCGGCCAGCACTTCGCGGCCCAGGCCCAGTTCAACCAGGAAGCCCTCGTGGCGCTCGACCAGCGCGGCCACGCGGTCGCGGCTGTCCGGCGCGCCATCGGCGATCGCGGTCAGTTCGTTGGTGACCCCGGACAGCGCCGAAACCACCACCAGCACGCGTGAGCCGGTCTCTTCCGCACGTTTTTTCGCCAGCTTCCCGATCGTGTCCCAGCGATGACGACGCGACACCGAGGTGCCGCCGAACTTCAGTACGATCCAACGATCGACAAGGGGGGAAGCTGACATGGATTGGCTATGTAGAATGTGGGGAAGCCGCCCTCGGGGGCGGAACCTTTGATTCTAAGCGCAATATCCCCGTAGATGGCCGTCCTTCGTTACCTGCAGCTCGATGTCTTTGCCCCCCGCCCCGGAACCGGCAACCCACTGGGCGCCATCCTGGACGCCGACGGGCTCTCCAGCAGCCAGATGCAGGCCCTGGCTGCCTGGCTGAACCTGTCCGAGACGGTGTTCTTCCTGCGCCCCAGCGCGCCCCGCGCCGACTACCACATCCGCATCTTCACCCCGACCCGCGAACTGGCGTTCGCCGGCCATCCCAGCGTCGGTGCGGCCTGGGTGGCGGTGACCCGTGGCCTGGCCCGGCCGCGCGACGGCGCGTTGGTCCAGCAATGCGCGGCGGGGCTGCTGCCGGTACGGATGAGCGGCCCGGCCGAGGCACTGCAGATCCAGCTGGCCAGCCCACCGGCGCGGCAACTGGACACAGCGGCCGGCACCGCACCCGCAGCGCTGCTGGCGTTGGCTGCCGACGGTTGCGCACCGGAACTGTGGGACAACGGCGCACGCTGGTGGCTGCTGCCGCTGCGCGATGGCGCCGCCGTGCGCAGCCTGGTGCCGGACATGGCCGCGCTGGCCGCCTGGAGTCTCGCCACCGACGCCACCGGCATGGCGGTGTTCGCCGACGAAGCCGGCACCGACCACACCCGCGTGGTGCGCGCGTTCTGCCCCGCCGACGCGCCGAGCGTGCCGGAAGACCCCGTCACCGGCAGCGCCAATGCGCTGATCGGCGCCTGGCTGCGGCAGCGCGATGCCCTGCCCGGCGGCGAAGGCCGCTACGTGGCCAGCCAGGGCCGCGAAGTGGGCCGCGATGGCCGCGTGCAGGTGCAGGTCGACGCGCAGGGCACGGTGTGGATCGGCGGCCAGGTGCAATGCGTGATCGACGGCAGCATCCATTGGTAGCGCCGCCCCACGCCGGGCGAACGCAGCACACGGACGCCGGGCATGGCCCGGCGCTACCGTATCCCCTCTCGTTTTACGGAGTTTGCCCCCTATGACCACCCGCCGTTTCCTGCAGCTGGATGTGTTCTCCCCGCGCGCCGGCGCCGGTAACCCGCTGGCCGTGGTACTGGATGCCGAGGGCCTGGATGACGCCAGCATGCAGGCCATCGCCCGCTGGACGCGCCTGCCCGAAACCACCTTCGTCTTTTCGCCGCAGGCACCCGGTGCCAGCTACCGGCTGCGCATGTTCAGTCCGCAGAAGGAAGTGCCGTTCGCCGGCCACCCCAGCGTTGGTACCGCGCATGCGGTGCTCCAGACGGGCCTCGCTACACCGGTCGAGGGCGTGCTGGTGCAGGACGGCATTGCCGGTGCGCTGCCGCTGCGCGTCAGCGGTGAAGGCGCGCAGCAGCGCATCGCCATCCGCACCCCGCGCGCGCAGCTGGCCGAGACGGCCGAAGCCACCGACCCGCGCCTGCAGGCCGCGCTGAAGGACTGGCCGCTGGGCACGCTGCCGCCGGCGCGCATGCAGGGCGGACGCAGCTGGTGGGTGGTGCAGGTGGCTGATGAAGCCGCATTGCGCGCCCTGCATCCGGACTGGAACGCGGTGGCTGCACTGGCCGAGTCCACCGACAGCATGGGCGTGTTCGCCTATGCCTTCAGCGATGGCAGCGAGGGCTTCGATCTTGCAGTACGTGCCTTCGTCGGCAACGGTCGCCGCTTCGAGGACGCCGCCTCAGGTGCTGCCAATGCGGTGCTGGCCGCGTGGCTGGACCTGCGCGATGCCCTGCCGCGCGGCCGTGCACCGTTCGAAGTCAGCCAGGGCCGCGAAGTCGGCCACGATGCGCGCCTGACGCTGCTGGTCGATGAGGATGGCGAGGTCTGGTCAGGGGGACAGGTGCAGACGGTGATCAGCGGCACTCTTGATTGGTAAAGGGACACTGTAGCGCCGAGCCCACGCTCGGCTGCTCCTCGGCCAGATCACGGGACCTGCAGAAGCCGAGCGTGGGCTCGGCTCTACAGATGCGCCGGCTCAACCCAGCTCGGCGTCCAGGCTGATCGGCACCGCGCTCAGCGCCTTGGATACCGGGCAGTTCTGCTTGGCGTCATCGGCAATGGCACGGAACTTGGCCGCGTCGATGCCCGGCACCACGGCCTTCACTTTCAGCCGGATCTGCGACAGCTGCGGGCCGCCTTCCAAAGACAGATCGACCTTGGCTTCGGTATCCAGCGAGGTCGGGGTGAAACCGGCTTCGCCCAGCTTGGCCGACAGCGCCATGGTGAAGCAGCCGGCATGCGCGGCAGCGATCAGTTCTTCCGGATTGGTGCCCTTCTCGTCGCCGAAGCGACTGTTGAAGCCGTAGCGGGTCTTGTCCAGCAGGCCGCTCTGCGGCGTGCTCAACTGCCCCTTGCCCGACTTCAGATCGCCTTCCCAGTGCGCGGTGGCGTGTCGCGAGATTCCCATGTGCTGCTCCTGCGTGGCGGTGATGAACGATGACCCTGCCACGGGACGCGTTAGCCCTGCGTCGCTCCGCCGCACGCCCCGCGTCCACCCGACCGCAGGTACGTGGACACTTCCTGGCCAGCGGGAAACGCATTTCCCCCTTGTTTTCAGTAGTTTCGCGCATCCCCCCGATTGCGGAGCGCTGCCGGCCAGCCGCGTCCCAGCACCCCCATCCCCCACCGCCGGCCATGTACTGAATCGGCCTGGATATGAAAAAACATGCACTTTCCGCGCTTCGGGCTATTGGCGGCGCCCGAGAGTTGCCCTACATTGCGCTTGCCGACGGGGTTCGGCGCCGACCAAACAACCAACCGTTCACGGAACAGGAAACCATGGCAAAGACCGCTAAGAAGGCTGCCCCGAAGAAGGCAGTGAAGAAAGTCGCGACGAAGGCAGCCGCCAAGCCGGCCGCTCCGAAGCCGATCAAGGAAGTGCTGACCAAGTCCGGCCTGGTTGCACACATCGCTGAAGCCTCCGGCGTCATCGCCAAGGACGTCCGCGCTGTGCTGGCCTCGCTGGAAAGCGCCGTCGCCTCCTCGGTGCACAAGAAGGGCGCTGGCTCCTTCACCCTGCCGGGCCTGCTGAAGATCACCACCGTCAATGTGCCGGCCAAGCCGAAGCGCAAGGGCATCAACCCGTTCACCAAGGAAGAGCAGTGGTTCGCCGCCAAGCCGGCCACCACCAAGCTGAAGGTGCGTCCGCTGAAGAAGCTGAAGGACGCCGCGCTGTAAGCGCGCGCCCCAACGCAGATTCCGACGGGACGGCTCTGGCCGTCCCGTTTTTTTTGCACGCGTCCGGCAGTGGATCCACGCCATGCGCGGACGTGCCGCCACGGGGCAATCCGCAACACAGCGTTGCCGCATACTGGGAAATTCCCGCTCAGGCCCGTCGCCATTAGCCGGGCGCGGCCTGGGCAGGCCCCGGAACGCACCGGGTGGAACACTGCGTGCAGCGGCGGCCATCGCCGCCGGCCGCGGCCTTGCCTATGGTGGGCACATCCTCCACTGCTACGGCGAGCATCCCCTCATGGCCAGCCCCTCCACCCGCTACCGGATCTCGGTGACCCCCATCGAAAAGGACGGGTTGCAGTGCACCGGGCGCTGCACCATCGAACTGGAACACCGCGCCAGCCGCGACCTGATGCGCCTGCTGGAAGCGGCACCGCGCACGGCCGGCCTCAGCGGTGACGAACGCGCGACGCTGGTCATCGCCACCCAGCTGCTGCGCGATGTCGTGCAACGCCATGCCGAAACCGACGGGCACGCGTTGGCCGCCATCGCCGGGCAGGTGCTGCCCGTACTGGACGCGCTGGAACAGTTGCCCTCCTCCCGCTGATACCCGCGCAGCCGATACACTGCCTCCTCCACGTCGCCTCGGGGAGGAGGCATGCGCAGGACCCTTTTCCTGATCGCGCCCCTGGTGCTGCTGGGCTGCTCCAGGCCCGCTGCAGCGCCAGAGGTTGCACCATCACCGGCTGTCTCCAGCAACGGAACACAGGCCATCGCCGGTACCGACGCGGCGTTCGTGCAGGCACCGGCGATCGATCCACTGTTTGCTGCGGTCGACGCCGACGCCGACGCCGACGCCGACGCCGAAACACCGTCGGTGATGCTCAACCGCTACGTGATAGCGCTGCTCAACCGCAATCGCAGTGCCAGTGACGCAGCCTGGGCATTCCCACCCGCTGACCCGCGGCACGCAGACGATGCCGCACTGCGCCAGCTGCAGGACGTGCGCACGCTGCGGCTGGACAGCGAGCCCCCTGTGGCGCGCGATGGCCAGCAGCCCCCCAGGCTGCTGGAAGTGCCTGTGCGGATCCGCGCGGTCACCACGCAAGGTACTTTCCGCTTCCGCGGCTGGTACCGCGTGCAGCCCAGTGCTGATGGCCGCGCCTGGCAGATCCAGTCGGCGCAACTGCGGCCAACGCTGGACTGAACCGTTGCAGCGGCATGCACGCGCGATTCAGCCGCCCCGGCTACTCTTTCCTTCATCCATTCCCTGTCCAGCGGTCACCGCCATGCGCCTGCGTTCCCTGATGACCCGCCTCGCCGCCTCCACCGTACTGATCGCCGCCGCGATCGGCGCGCAGGCTGCCCCTTCCATTTCCGGCCGCGAACTGTCGGTCGGCGCCAGCGATGTGCAGCAGTATCTCGACGGCAGCTTCCCGCGTACCCAGGATGCGCTGGGCGGGCTGATCGCACTGACCATGAGCCACCCGCAGCTGAGCCTTCCTGCCGGCGAACGCCTGAACCTGGGCATGGACGTGGCGCTGGCCACTGCCGGTGGCAACCCGGCCAAGCTGGGAACGGTGAAGCTGAGCAGCGGCCTGCGCTACGACGCGCAGACCCAGGGGTTCCACCTGCAGCAGCCGAGCGTGGATGACTTCACCCCGGCCAACCAAGGCGGTCGTCTCGACTCGCGCACCCGCGGTCTGCTCAATGCCTGGCTGAGTGACTACGCCCAGCGTGAGCCGATCTACAAGCTGGACCCCGCCGTGGCCGGCATGCTCGGCGCACTGCAGGTGCAGTCGGCACAGGTGAAGAACGGCAAGCTGGTAGTCACCTTCAACCAGAACCTGGGCAACCTGGCGCCGGCGGGCCTCCTCGGCAAGTGATGGGCAGTGCCGGCCGCTGGCCGGCACCCCGGTTATTGCATCTGCCGGCCAGCGGCCTGCCCTACCAGCAACGCATCACGCAGCCAGCGCGTTGACCACGGCCTCGCTGAAGGCCGGAATGTCATCGGGCTTGCGGCTGGTGATCAGGTTGCCGTCCACCACCACCTCGGCATCGCGCCAACGTGCGCCGGCATTGGCCAGGTCCTGCTGCAGCGACGGCCATGAGGTCACCTCGCGTCCCTTGGCCAGCCCGCTGTTGATCAGCAGCCACGGCCCATGACAGATCGCGGCCACCGGCTTGCCGGCATCGGCCACGCTGCGGATGAAGCCCAGCGCCGCCTCGTCGGTTCGCAGGGTGTCCGGGTTGATGACGCCGCCCGGCAGCACCAGGGCATCGAAGCGCCCGGCATCGGCCTCGGCCAGCGCCAGGTCCACCGCCACTACGCCGCCCCAGTCCTTGTCCTTCCAGCCCTTGATGCTGGCCTCCTGCGCAGGGGAGACCACGGTGACGATCGCGCCCTGCGCTTCCAGCAGGCGCTTGGGTTCGATCAGTTCGGACTGTTCAAAGCCGTGGGTCGCGAGGATGGCGACCTGCTTGCCGGCGATACGCTGTGCCATGTCGTGTGCTCCAGTGAGGGAGCACACAGGGTCGGCGAACGACCATTGCACGGCGGTGACCCGATCGTGCACGGCAGGTGGAGAGGCCCGGTCGTGCCGGCCAGCGACCGGCACGACCCGATACCGGTCAGCGCTTGGGCTGCAGCATCGTGCCGGTGCACTTGGGCGAGCCGCAGCGGCACTCCCAGATCTTCTTCAGCTTGGCGGTGTGGCGTTCGGCCAGGGTGATGCCGTAGTTGTAGGTCAGTTCCTCACCGGCCTTGATGTCCCGCAGGGCTTCGATGAAGACCTTGTCGCCACGGCTGTCGCCGTCCTCGTCTTCCTCGATCACCGCCTCGCAGTTCGGATCGCAGCTGTGGTTGATCCAGCGCGCGTCGTTGCCCTTGTAGTTGGCGTCGATCACCCAGTCGTCGTTGAGGGTGAACAGGAAGGTATGGCCACTTTCGACGTCGCCGCTGTCATCGGCATCAACGTCGCCGTGGCTGCGCAACAGGCCCTTGTACTGGATCACGCGCTCGCCCTGCTTGATCGGGGCCACGGCGAACACGCCGTTGCCATGGATGGCGGACTTGCGGGCTTGGATCTTCTTGGGCATCGGCAAGGGAGGTCTGCAGCGAAAGGAACGTTGATTCTCGCCCATTCCGGGTGATTGCGAAAATCACCCCGTTGGCGCAGCATGGCGCCCCGGCAATGACCCCGGTGTGTCGTCCCGGTCCGTCCCAGCGCCGGCTGAATGCCCGGGTTGGATGCCGGCGAATAAAAGCGTACAATTTCAGTCCGCTTTAAGAACCGCTCGCATTCCCATGTTGCGTGTCACCAAGCTCACCGATTACGCCACCGTGGTACTGACCGTGCTCGCCGCCCGTCCGGGCGAGGTGCTCAGTGCCACCGAGCTGGCCGAATTCACTGGCCTGGAGCCGCCCACCGTCAGCAAGGTGCTCAAGCCGCTGGCCCAGGCCGGCCTGGTGGAAGGCCTGCGTGGCGTGCGTGGCGGGTATCGGCTGACCCGCCCGGCCATCGAGATCTCGCTGTTCGAAGTGGTCGAAGCAATGGAAGGGCCGCTGGCCCTGACCGAATGCAGCCACGACCACCACCAGTGCGGCATGGCGCCCAAGTGCGGCGCGCGCAGCAGCTGGCGGCTGATCAACGACGTGGTCTCCGAGGCCCTGCGCGATGTCAGCCTTGCGCAGATCCTGCCCCCTCTTCCCCTTGTCGATGACGAACAGCGCCGCACCATCGCTGTCGACGTCGTCTCCTGATCCGTAGGCAGCCCCCCATGGCCACCGAAACCATCGAAACCGTCGCCCACGACGACACCCCCAACCGCGAGATCCACGACCAGCTCGGCCGCAAGTATTCGGCCGGCTTCATCACCGAGATCGAATCGGACTCCCTTCCTGCCGGCCTGGACGAGGACACCATCCGTGCCCTGTCGGCCAAGAAGGAAGAGCCGGAATGGATGACGCAGTGGCGCCTGGACGCCTACCGCCACTTCCTGACCATGCCGATGCCGGACTGGGCCAAGCTTGAGATCGCCCCGATCGACCTCCAGGCGCTCAGCTACTACTCCGCGCCGAAGGGCCCGAAGTACGCCTCGCTGGATGACGTGCCCAAGGAACTGCTCGACACCTACGACAAGCTGGGCGTGCCGCTGCACGAGCGTGCCAAGCTGGCCGGCGTGGCAGTGGACGCGGTGTTCGACTCGGTGTCCGTCGGCACCACCTTCCGCAAGGAACTGGCCGAGAAGGGCATCATCTTCTGCTCGATGTCCGAGGCCATCAAGGAGCACCCGGAACTGGTGCGCCAGTACCTGGGCACCGTGGTGCCGGTGGGCGACAACTACTTCGCCGCGCTGAACTCGGCGGTGTTTTCCGATGGCAGCTTCGTGTTCATCCCCAAGGGCGTGCGCTGTCCGATGGAACTGAGCACCTACTTCCGCATCAACGCCGGCCACACCGGCCAGTTCGAGCGCACCCTCATCGTGTGCGAGGACAAGGCCTACGTCTCGTACCTGGAAGGCTGCACCGCGCCGATGCGCGATGAGAACCAGCTGCACGCCGCGGTGGTCGAGCTGGTCGCGCTGGAAGATGCCGAGATCAAGTACTCCACCGTGCAGAACTGGTACCCGGGCGACGAGAACGGCGTTGGCGGCATCTACAACTTCGTCACCAAGCGTGCCGAATGCCGTGGTGCTCGCAGCAAGGTCACCTGGACCCAGGTCGAGACCGGTTCGGCCATCACCTGGAAGTACCCGTCCTGCGTGCTGCTGGGCGACGATTCGGTGGGCGAGTTCCACTCGGTGGCGCTGACCCACCACCGCCAGCAGGCCGACACCGGCACCAAGATGATCCACATCGGCAAGCGCACCAAGAGCAAGATCGTCAGCAAGGGCATTAGTGCCGGCCGCGGCCAGAACACCTACCGCGGCCTGGTCAAGGTGGACCGCAACGCCGATGGCGCGCGCAACTACACCCAGTGCGATTCGCTGCTGATCGGCAAGCAGTGCGGTGCCCATACCTTCCCCTATATCGAGGTGAAGAACCCGGGCGCCACCGTCGAGCACGAGGCCACCACCTCCAAGATCTCCGACGACCAGCTGTTCTACTGCCGCGCCCGTGGCATCAGCCAGGAAGACGCGGTGTCGATGATCGTCGACGGCTTCTGCAAGCAGGTGTTCCGCGAACTGCCGATGGAGTTCGCGGTGGAAGCCAAGAAGCTGCTGGAAGTCTCGCTGGAAGGTTCGGTGGGCTGACCGCCCGCCCCTGCCCTCGCAAACGCATTCTCTTTATCGGCGGGCTGTGGCCCGCCCCACGGAAATCCCCACCATGCTGAAGATCGACAACCTCCACGCCCGCATCGGCGACAAGGAAATCCTCAAGGGCCTCTCGCTGGATGTGAAGCCCGGTCAGGTGCACGCCATCATGGGCCCCAACGGCGCCGGCAAGTCCACCCTCGGTAATGTCCTGGCCGGCCGTGACGGCTACGAAGTCACCGAAGGCAGCGTGCAGTTCGACGGTGTGGACCTGCTCGACCAGGAACCGGAAGCGCGCGCCGCCGCCGGCCTGTTCCTGGCCTTCCAGTACCCGGTGGAAATCCCGGGCGTGAACAACACCTACTTCCTGCGCGCAGCACTGAATGCACAGCGCAAGGCGCGTGGTGAAGAAGAACTCGATTCCATGCAGTTCCTGAAGCTGGTGCGGCAGAAGCTGGCCGTGCTGCACCTGAAGGACGAGCTGCTGCACCGTGGCGTCAACGAAGGCTTCTCCGGTGGCGAGAAGAAGCGCAACGAGATCTTCCAGCTGGCCGTGCTCGAGCCGAAGCTGGCGATCCTCGACGAAACCGATTCGGGCCTGGACATCGATGCGCTGAAGAGCGTGGCCGACGGCGTCAACGCACTGCGCGCCGCCGACCGCTCGTTCCTGGTCATCACCCACTACCAGCGCCTGCTGGACTACATCAAGCCGGACGTGGTGCACGTGCTGGCCGATGGCCGCATCGTCAAGACCGGCGGCCCGGAACTGGCGCTGGAACTGGAAGCGCACGGCTACGATTTCCTCAAGGATCGCGTGGTGCGCGAGGCGGCGGTCTGATGAGCGCCCTGCTCGACTCGATGGCCCAGGCCTTCTGCGGCAGCGATGCGCGCCGTGAAGTGCTGGATGCGGCCCTGCGCGACGGCCTGCCGGCCGCCCGCAACGAAGCCTGGAAGTACACCTCGCTGCGCCAGCTGGAGCGCCGTGCGTTCTCGGCTGCACCGCTGCAGGGGCCTGCCCTGGATGCCGCGCTGCTGGAGGACATCCCGGCGCCGCGCCTGGTGTTCGTCAATGGCCGCCTGGATGCCGCGCTGAGCGACGTGCACGCCCTGCCGGCCGGCGTGCAGCTGCAGCCGCTGTCGGCCGCACTGGCCTCCGGCGAAGACGCCGTGCGTTTCCTTGGCCGCCGTTACGAGCGCAGCGAAGAGATCTTCGCCCGCCTCAACGCCGCACTGGCCGATGAAGGCGTAGTGCTGCGCGTGGACGACGGCGTGCAGGTCGAAACGCCGCTGCAGCTGGTGTTCGCCAGCGTCGCCGGCGCCACCGACCTGGCCTGGCACCACCGCCACCTCATCGAACTGCGTGCAGGCGCCAGTCTGGGCGTGGTCGAGCACCGCTTCAGCGTGGGCGACTCGGCGCACCTGGACAATACCGTGCTGCATGCCCACGTCGCCCGCGATGCCGTGCTCAAGCACGCCCGCGTGCAGGCCGGCAGCGCGCGCCAGACCAGCTTCCTGCGTACCGACGCGGTACTGGCCCGCGACGCGCAGTACCACCGCGTCGACCTGGAACTGGGCGCCGCGCTCAGCCGCCACGAACTGAACGTACGCCTGGAAGGCGACAACGCCCAGCTGACCGCCAACGGCGTGCTGCTCGGCAATGGCCGGCGCCACGTCGAAACCCGCCTGGGCATCGACCACATCGCACGCGATACCGCCTGCGGACTGCTGTGGCGCGGCGTCGCCGCCAACCGCAGCCGCGTGGTGTTCCATGGTGGCATCCAGATCCGCGAAGGCGCCGATGGCACCGACGCGAACCTGTCCAACAAGAACCTGCTGCTGTCGGCCGATGCCGAGATCGACACCCAGCCGACGCTGGTAATCGACGCCGATGAAGTGAAGGCCGCGCACGGTGCGACTGTCGGCCAGCTCGATGCCAACGCGCTGTTCTACCTGCGCTCGCGCGGCCTGCCGCAGGCACAGGCGCAGGCCCTGCTGAGTGCGGCTTTCTGCCATGAGCCCCTGAAAATCCTGCCGGATATCCTGCGCGAGCAGCTGGCACGCCGCCTGGACAAGGCACTGGCCGAGGCGGGTGTGGCATGAACCTGTCCACCCCGCGCCCGATCGAAGAACGCTCAGGCGCCCCCGACTGGGACCGCGTCCGCCTCGACTTCCCGCTGCTGATGCGTGAAGTGCATGGCAAGCCGCTGGTTTATTTCGACAATGCCAACACCGGCCAGAAGCCGGTGCAGGTGATCGGCGCGGTGGACGAGTTCTACCGCCGCTACAACGCCAACGTCAGCCGCGCGGTGCATGCACTGGGCAGCGAAGCCACCGACGCCTACGAAGGCGCACGCAACACGCTGGCCCGCTTCCTCAACGTGCGCCCCAGCGACCTGGTGCTGTGCAGTGGTACCACCTTCGCCATCAACCTGGTGGCCTACTCGTGGGCGCTGCCTCGACTGAAGGCCGGCGACGTGATCCTGATCACGCGCATGGAGCACCACGCCAACATCGTGCCCTGGCAGCTGGTCGCGCAGCGTACCGGCGCGACCATCCGCGTGGCCGAGATCACGCCTGACGGCGCACTCGATCTGGATGCGCTGCGCGCGGCGATGACCCCGGAGGTCAAGCTGCTGGCCGTCACCCATGTCTCCAACGTGCTGGGCACGGTCAATCCGGTGCGCGAAATCTGCCGTGAAGCGCGCAAGCGCGGCATCATCACCGTGGTCGATGGCTCGCAGGCCGCACCGCACCGCAAGGTCGACGTGGCGGCGATCGGCTGCGACTTCTACGCCATCACCGGCCACAAGATGTGCGGCCCGACCGGTACCGGTGCACTATGGGCGCGCCGCGAGCACCTGGACGCGATGCCGCCGTTCCTCGGTGGCGGCGAGATGATCAAGGAAGTCAGCTTCGACGGCACCGTGTTCAACGATGCCCCGCACAAGTTCGAAGCCGGCACCCCCAACATCGCCGGCTTCATTGGCCTGGGCGTGGCGGCGGACTATCTGCAGAACGTCGGCTTGGACCACGTGGAAGCGCGCGAAGCCGAGCTGCTGGCGCACTTCACCGAAGAGCTGCGCCGGGTCGATGGCCTGCGCATCATCGGCGAGGCACCGGAAAAGGCAGCGGTGGTGTCGTTCCTGATCGACGGCGCCCACGCGCATGATCTGGCTACCCTGCTGGATCTGGAAGGCGTGGCCGTGCGTTCGGGCCAGCACTGCGCGCACCCGCTGCTGCAGTATTACGGGGTGGCGGCAACCTGCCGTGCGTCGTTGGCGTTCTACAACACACACGCCGAGATCGATCGGTTCATGACTGCGTTGACCAAGGTACGCAAGCTGCTGGGGTGAGATTCCCCGGCCAGCCCGAAACATCGAGAACGCCGCGGGAAACCGCGGCGTTTTTCATGGCGGCGCCAATGGCAGGATCGAAGACACACAGAGCTCCGCAGGCCATTGCCCAATATGCCCCTTGCCGAAAGGGAAAACGGGCCGGCCCGCCGCTACGATTCCGGTGAGTTCAACCGTCTGCTGCGGCGGCAGCACCAGGATGGGAATTCCATTCACCCACACGCCCTCAGCCGCCCATGGGTTCCGTACCGGTGGCCCGGGATGCAGTGCAGACATTTCAAAACGATCAACGTAAGCACCCCGCACGCGCACCAATCTCCCGTGATAGCGCGTGGGATCGGCCCGCAGCGCCTCGAGCGTGACCGGCAACGCACGGGACGGACTGAAACCCGGGCACCCCAGGCCGTTGGGCGCAATGCCGCCGCCGTCTACGTGCGCCGGCAGACGTACCAGCGCCGTCATCATCCCCGCGGTCAACGCCAGCGCGATTCCCTTCGACACGTCCACGCCACGGTCCTGCATGACAATTGCTGAAGCGCGAGCATACCGTTGCCGGAACTGCCGGGGTGCCCCATTTGCGCCCGCCCCCACCCCACCTAGAATGTGCCCATGAGCACCCTGACCTTCCGCGCCGCCACGTCGGCCGACATCCCCGCCCTGATTACCCTGGTCACCTCGGCCTACCGTGGCGACGCCAGTCGCGCCGGCTGGACCACCGAAGCCGACCTGCTGGATGGCGCCCGCATCGACGCCGAAGGCATCCAGGGCGACCTCGACCGCCCGCGCTCCACGATCCTGCTGGCCGAACGCGAGGGCCAACTGGTGGCCTGCGCCCACGTCGCCGATGTCGACGGCAAGGGCTACTTCGGCATGTTCTCGGTCGACCCGGCCCAGCAGGGCGGTGGCGTCGGCAAGCAGCTGATGGATGCTGCCGAAGCGCACGCCGCGCGCGAATGGAATGTGCCGGTGATGCAGATGACCGTCATCGACGTGCGCGACGAACTGATTGCCTTCTACGAGCGCCGCGGCTACAGCCGTACCGGCATCAAGAAGCCGTTCCCGTATGGCGACGAACGCTTCGGCATCCCCAAGCGCGACGACCTGCGCTTCGAGATCCTGGAAAAGCCGCTGGCCGGAGCCGCCGCGTGAGCGAGGCCTGGACCTTTGTCTGTGCCGGCAACGAGCTGCTGCCGGGTGAAATGAAGAGCGTGTTCGACGAAGTGACCGGCACGCCGATCGTGGTGTTCAACCTCGACGGCGAGCTGTACGCACTGGAAGACCAGTGCACGCACGAAGAGTTCGAGCTTTCCTCGGGCGAGTTCAACACGACCGAAGGCAGCGTGGAGTGCGTGCTGCACGGCGCGCGCTTCGACGTGCGCGATGGCCGCGCCCTGTGTGCCCCGGCCTATACCCCGGTGCCCAAGTTCCCGGTGAAGCGGGAGCACGACGCGGTCTGGACCCGCGACGACCGCGATTGAGGCCGCGCCCGGCCTTCAGGGATCACCCTCGGGCGCTCCTACCGAAGAGCACCCACCCGCCGGGTGGATCTACCAGGGCGTCCTGAGCGGCGCCCCAGGGCCCTTTCGGGCCATCCGGATGGACCCCTGGATTGCGCATATGCGAATCATTATCGTTTATGTTATTCTACGTAACATCTTCGTAACGACTCCGCCTCTGCGCCATGGCTTCGCCCGCGCCCACCGCCGCGTTGTGCCAGCTCGCCCGCCACGGGTGGCCGCTGCTGGTGGCCGTGTTGCTGACGCTGCTGCTGGGCTGGTCGGCACTGCACGAAGGACGTGGTACGGCAACCGACGTGATGCCCACGGTGCACGCCCAGGGTGCCGCGCCCGCGTCCCCGCCACATGCACTGCCGCACGAACAGGCGATGCACCGCGCGGAGTCCGAACCTGATGGCAATCGCGGCGACAAGCCACCGGTGTTGCGACGGCTCTGCCTGCAGTTCCCACAGAGTGCCCCTGCGGACGCTCCGGCGACGCTGACACCGGCTCCCGCGGTGCACGGGCCGGACCGACGCCAGCCCCCCTCACAGGCACCGCCCGCGCTGCTGGCCTGACGCTCTGCTGCGCGCTGCGCAGTCGTATCCGCACGTTCCCCTTTTCGCTCCATGTCCTGCTGCCGCGCCGCCTGCGCCGGCCGCCCCTTCCTGTTCCCTCTCTGCAGACGCCCATGAAACCGATCAAGAGCCGCAAGCACGCTTCACCGCTTCGTACCCTGCCGCTGGCCACCGCCAGTCTTGCCGCCGGCCTTGGCCTGGCGGCGCTGCCCATGCTGGCCTACGCCGAAGCCGCCGACAACGCGCGCACCCTGGACAAGATCGATGTGCACGCTACCCGCGGCTACAAGGCTGACAAGGTGGCCTCGCCGAAGTTCACCCAGCGCCTGCAGGACACCCCGCAGACCATCCAGGTCATCACCAGCGACCTGTTCAACCAGCAGGGCGCCACCACGCTGACCGAAGCGCTGCGCAACAGCCCCGGCGTGGGCACCTTCTATGCCGGCGAGAACGGCAACACCACCACCGGCGACGCGCTGTTCATGCGCGGCTTCGACACATCCAACAGCCTGTACGTGGACGGTGTGCGCGACCTGGGCTCGATCTCGCGCGATGTGTTCAACATCGAACAGGTGGAAGTGACCAAGGGCCCGGCCGGCACCGACAACGGTCGTTCGGCACCGACCGGTGCAATCAACCTGGTCAGCAAGCAGGCCAACCGGCAGGACGCCACTTCGGCCAGCATTTCGCTGGGCAGCGACCAGCAGCGCCGCACCACGGCCGACTGGAACCAGTCGCTGGGCGCCACCAGCGCGCTGCGCATCAACGGCATGTGGCAGGACAGCGACCAGCCCGGCCGCGACCACGTGCAGAACAAGCGCTGGGGCATCGCACCGTCGCTGGCCTTTGGCCTGGGCACTGCCACGCGCTACTACCTCAACCTGCTGTACGTGAAGCAGGACAACGTGCCCGATGGCGGCGTTCCCACTCTGGGCTTGCCAGGCTGGACCCCGCAGCCGACCCTGGAAGCGCTGGCCGGCCACCCAATCGATCCGGAAAACTTCTACGGCACCCGCGCCGACCACGATGACGTGACCGCGAAGATGGCCACGTTCCGCTTCGAGCACGATTTCAACGACAGCGTGCGCCTGACCAACACCGCGCGCTGGGGCCGCACCGAACAGGACTACCTGCTCACCGCCTTCATGGGCACCGGCGTGCGCGGCGCGGGTGGCCGACCGACCGGCAACATCACCTATACCAACCCGGCTGACCTCTCCAGCTACGCCATCGCGCGCAGCCTGCCGACCTTCAAGGACCAGCGCAACACTATCCTCACCGATCAGCTGAACCTGCGCGCGGACTTCGCCACCGGCGCGGTCGGCCACGCGCTGAGCGCCGGCCTGGAGTTCACCCGTGAGGAACTGGACAGCTACGGCCAGGCCGCTACGGCCGGTACCAGCTGGCCCGCCGCCAACCTGTACGACCCGGACTGGAACGTCAGTGGCCTGAGCTGGGCGCACAACGGCGCCGATGCGCACGGCAAGACCACCACCTCCTCGGCCTACCTGTTCGACACCCTGTCCTTCGGTGAAAGCTTCCTGCTGACCGCTGGCGTGCGCGCCGACCACTTCAAGACCGAATACGCCAGCGCTTCGGTGTGCGGTGGCCGCGGTGGCCCGGCCTGCGGCAGCAACCCCACCGGTACCGTGCTGCGCAATCCGACGCTGGAAGCCAGCGACACCCTGCTGAACTGGAAGCTGGGTGCACTGTACAAGGTCGGCGACACGGTCAGCCTGTACGCCAACTACGCCATTTCCCAGCAGCCGCCGGGCGGTGCCAACTTCCAGCTGAGCAGCTCGGCCAGCAGCGCCGACAACCCGAAGCTGGACCCGCAGAAGGCCAAGACCTTCGAAGTGGGCAGCAAGTGGGGCTTCATGGACGATGCGCTGGCGGTGAACCTGGCGCTGTTCCAGACCGACGTGGACAACGAAATCAACACCACCGTGCTGGATGATGCCGGCAACCCGACTCAGACCGGCAGCAAGCGCGTCAAGGGCGTGGAGCTCTCCGCAGTCGGCCGCCTCACCGACAACTGGTCGGTCAGCGCCGGTTACAGCCATCTGGACACCGAAGTGAAGGAAGGTGCCAAGGTGGCCGCCGACGGCACCACCAACCTGACCTATACCCCGGACGACACGTTCACCGGCTGGACCAGCTACATCCTGCCCTACGGCATCACCGTGGGCGGCGGCGTGCGCTATGCCGCCGGCATGCACCGCGGCACCGACGGTGCGGTGGGCACCCCGTCGTTCACCAAATCCTACGTGGTGTACGACGCTGTCGTGTCCTGGGCGATCAACGAGAACATCTCGCTGCGCTTGAACGGCTACAACCTGTTCGACAAGCAGTACGTGGCCAGCATCAACAAGAGCGGCTACCGTTACACCCCGGGTGCCCCGCGCACCTTCCTGCTCAGCGCGGACATCCGCTTCTGATGCATTGCGCGGGGGAGCCACGCTCCCCCGCGCCCCAAAAGGAACCGCCATGCTGCTGCACATTCCCGACGTGCTTTCACCCCAGGACGTGGCGCAGGCACGCAGGCGGCTCGACGCTGCAGACTGGACCGACGGTCGCGAGACCGTCGGTACGCAGGGTGCAATGGTCAAGCACAACCAGCAGCTGGCGGATGCCTCGCCCCTGAAAGCGGAGCTGGGCCGGGACGTGCTGGCCGCACTGAGCCGCAGCCCCCTGTTCTTCGCTGCAGCGCTGCCCCTGAAGATCCTGCCGCCGCGCTTCAACCGCTACACCGGCGGTGGCACCTACGGCTTCCATGTCGATGGCGCGGTGATGAACCTGGGCAACGGCGAACAGCTGCGCTCGGACATCTCCTGCACCCTGTTCCTGTCCGATCCGGACGAGTACGAGGGCGGCGAGCTGATCATCAGCGACACCTACGGCGAGCATGAAGTGAAGCTGCCGGCCGGCGACCTGATCGTGTACCCGTCCAGCAGCCTGCACCAGGTGCGGCCGGTCACCAACGGCGCGCGCGTGGCCTCGTTCTTCTGGGTGCAGAGCATGATCCGCGATGACGTGCAGCGGCGCCTGCTGTGGGAAATGGACGGCTCGATCGAGCGCCTGCGCCAGACCGGTGGCGACGCTGAGGCGGTGCTACAGCTGACCGGCGTGTACCACAACCTGCTGCGGCGCTGGAGCGAGGTCTGAGCCGGTTGCGGCCGTCCCGCGATCGTTTGGCAATCATTCTCATTTGCAACGGCTAACAGCTCTCATTACAATCACGCCCCGTTGATGCCGGCCGCTGCCGGCGACCGCCCGGGGACCCCTGCTTGCTGCGCCCGCTCCGCCCTCGCCCACTGATCCATCGCAAGATGGGTACCGCCATGCGCGGTCAGCGTCCCGCGCTGGCCAGCCTGCTGGCGTGGGTGGCGATGCTGGTGCTGCTGCTGGGCACCCTGCCGCTGTTGCCGCATCCGGCCACAGCGATGGCCGTGCAGGTCCCGCTGGAAGAACGTGGTGGCGAAGGCCCGTTGCAGGAAGAGGCCCCGGCCAAACTGCGCCGCTGCGCCTCCACCCCGACAAAAGCGGCCGAGAAGGCGCCGCCGCCGCTGTTGCTGGCCAGCCAGTGGCTGCGTACAGAACTTGAACTCGTACCCGCCACGCCGGCCATGCCCGGCGTGCGCCCGGACTGGCCGCTGGCTGCTCCGGACACGCCCTGGGCCGACGCGCCGGGGCGTCGCCAGCAACGCGGCCAGGCGCCGCCGCTCGCCTGATCCACGGCCCGACGTGACCGCCTGCGCGGTCGCGCCCGCACGCCGCTGCCTGCTTCATCCCTGCCGCCCCTGACCGGGCTTTCCGTGCATGCCGCGCCCTTCGCGCCCGGCATCGCACCTCTCTGCATCTTTCGAGGTAACTGCCATGGCCCAGCGCCATCGTGTCCGTTCGTCCCTGTCCCGCCCCCTGCTGACCAGCGCCGTGCTGGCGGCGATGGCGGCCCCTGCTCTCGCCCATGCGGAGATCGCCGACGCCCCGCAGACGCTGGACAAGGTGGTGGTCACCGCCTCCGGCTTCGAACAGAAGGTGGTCGATGCACCGGCCAGCATCAGCGTGGTCAGCCGCGAGGAACTGAGCAAGCGCCCGTACACCAACCTGGTCGACGCGCTGCGCGATGTCGAAGGCATCGACGTCGGCCTGGAGGCCACCGACAAGAACGGCCGTGCCACCATCTCGATGCGCGGCCTGCCCTCCGAGTACACCCTGGTGCTGATCGACGGCCGCCGCCAGAGCAACGTCGGCCAGCTGTACCCGAACAACTTCGGCGGTGGCCAGTTCGCCTACCTGCCGCCGCTGGACGCGATCGAGCGCATCGAAGTGGTGCGCGGCCCGATGTCCACCCTGTACGGCTCGGACGCGATGGGCGGCGTGATCAACATCATCACCCGCCGCAACCAGGACAGCTGGCACGGCGCGCTCACCCAGGGCTTCACCGTGCAGCAGGACAACCAGTTCGGCGATGCACGCACCACCGACCTGTACCTCAGCGGCCCGCTGCTGAAGGATCGCCTGAGCCTGGCGGTGCGCGGCAGCTACTACGATGCCAAGGCATCGAACCCGGAATGGGATGCGCTGACCCTGCCCGATGGCACGCTGTGGGAGCGCAGCATCGGCTTCGGTGGCGGCGGCAAGTCGGTGGCCAACACCAACTGGAACACCGGCGTGCGCCTGGACTTCCGCGTCAACGATGACCACGAGCTGTGGCTGGACTACGACGTCTCTCGGCAGAAGTACGACAACAGCGAGGGCCAGACCGGCACCCTGGACAGCCTGGCCAGCCTGTGGCGCGTCGGCAATGCGGTCATCCCGAACCCGAACGGCAGCGGCACGGTCACCCGCCGCGTGGTGCAGCCGCGCGTGGGCTACACCGCCTACCAGCGCTACGAGCGCGACCAGCTCTCGCTGACACACCAGGGCCGCTACAGCTTCGGCACCTGGCAGACCTCGCTGACCCACAGCAAGAGCAGCAACCTCGGCCGCTCGCTGCCGCTGACCCTGGACGAGCGCGCCAACCTGCAGACGCTGTGGAATGACGTCTGCCGTCGTACCGGTGCCGCCAACAACTGCGCGGCGGGCCGTGGCAATGCGCTGACCGCACTCAACCCCAGCGAAATGGCGCGCCTGCAGTCGTTCCTGCCGCGTCCGCTGCGCACCATGGAACTGGAAGGATACGTGCTCGACACGATGCTGGATCTGGACTTCGGCGCGCACACGCTGACCGTCGGCGGCCAGTACAACGACACCGACATGATCGACGGCGTGTTCGGCATGGATGGCGCCGGCTATCGCAGCAACACCCGGCAGAAGCACCGCATGTGGGCGCTGTTTGCCGAGGACAACTGGGCGCTGACCGATACCCTGACGGCCACCTTCGGCCTGCGCCACGACGACCACAACATCTTCGGCAGCCATCTCAGCCCGCGCGGCTACCTGGTGTGGAACGCCAACGATGCGTGGACCTTCAAGGGCGGCGTCAGCACCGGTTACAAGACGCCGCGCCCGGACCAGCTGTTCCCGGGCATCACCGGCTTTGGTGGCCAGGGCGTGCTGCCGCTGGTGGGCTCGCCGAACCTGAAGCCGGAAACCAGCACCAACTACGAGCTGGCCGCCTACTACGAAGGCCAGCGCTGGGGCTTCAACGTCACCGGCTTCATCAACACGTTCGAGGACAAGATCGCCAGCGGCGGCACCTTCCCGAACTGCGAAGTTGCGCCGGCCGGCAGCGGTTACTGCGTGGACATCGGCCCGGGCTGGGCGGCGCTGGGCTACAGCACCTTCACCCAGAGCGTGAACATCGACAAGGTTGAAACGCGTGGTGTGGAAATGGCGGCGCACGTCGACCTGCTCGACAGCCTGCAGCTGCGCGGCAACTACACCTGGACCCGGAGCGAGCAGACCAGCGGCGCGCAGAAAGGCCTGCCGATTGCCGGCACCACCCCGGCCAAGCACATGGCCAATGCCAGCCTGAACTGGCAGCTAAACGACGCCATCAGCCTGTCGCTGATCGGCGAGGGCCGCTACGACCGCTACCGCGACACCCTGCTCGACGCCAACGGCGCCAGCCAGACCCGTTACTACGAGGACTACACCCTCTTCCACCTGGGGGGCAGCTGGAAGGCAACGCCGTGGCTGACGGTCAATGCGCGGGTCAACAATCTGTTCGACAAGAACTTCGTCTCGCAGTCGTGCCTGCTGATCAGCCCGAGCGAGTTCAACTGCGTGGACGACTACGCGACCAAGGACCAGCGCCGCAGCTACTGGATCTCGTTGAACGCGACGTTCTGATCGCCGCGCCCTGCCCCTGCTCCACCCATGGCGTGGATCCAGCGATCGATGGTGCCGGCCGCTGCCCGGCAACCCGAAATACCTGCTCCGGGATACAGAACGACACGCAATTGCGAGCTATTCTCATCAATGATGTAATGGGCAGTCCCCGTCCGCCCCGAACCGTGCCGTGAGCCGTCCCGCGTCTTCCACCGTGCAGCAGCAACAGAACCGGGGCTTCTGGCTGCGGACGCTGCACCAGTGGCACTGGATCAGCTCCGCGGTTTGCCTGATCGGCATGCTGCTGTTCGCGGTGACCGGCCTGACCCTCAACCATGCCGCGAAGATCGAGGCCAAACCCCAGGTGCAGAACCAGCATCTGGAACTGCCGGCCGCGCTGCTGGGCCAGCTGGGCACGCGCGAGGACGGCAACGCGCCGATTCCGCGCCCGGCCCGGCAATGGCTGGATACGCAGCTGGGCATCGCCATCGGTGGGCGCCCGGCCGAGTGGTCGGCCGAGGAGATCTACCTGTCGCTGCCGCACCCCGGTGGCGACGCCTGGCTGAGCATCGACCGCGAAACCGGCGCGGTGGAGTACGAATCGACCTCGCGCGGCGTGGTCTCCTACCTCAACGACCTGCACAAGGGCCGCAATGCCGGCCCGGCGTGGGGCTGGTTCCTGGACCTGTTCGCCGTGGCCTGCCTGGTGTTCTGCATCACCGGCCTGTTCCTGCTGCACCTGCATGCGCGGCAGCGGCGCATGACCTGGCCGCTGGTCGGCCTCGGCCTGATGATCCCGCTGCTGATCGCCCTGCTGCTGATTCACTGACTTTCCCTCGTTTCCGGAGCCGCCCCATGCGCGTCACCCTGACCATCGCCCTCAGCGGCCTGCTGGCCACCTCGCCGGCCTATGCCACCACCCTCGACATCAACGTCGAAGTGCCCAAGCTCAACGTGGCCGAGTACCACCGCCCGTACGTGGCCGTGTGGCTGGAAGGCGCCGACCAGAAGGTCGCGGCCAACCTGTCGGTCTGGTACCAGCAGACCAGCAACAGCGAAGGCCATGGCACCAAGTGGCTGCCCGACCTGCGCCAGTGGTGGCGCAAGAGCGGCCGCACCCTGCAGGTGCCGGTGGACGGCGTGACCGGCCCGACCCGCCCGGCCGGCAAGCACGCGCTGTCGTTCAACGACAAGCAGCCGGCGCTGAAGCAGCTGGCCCCGGGCAACTACACCCTGGTGGTGGAAGCGGTGCGCGAAGTCGGTGGCCGCGAACTGCTGAAGATCCCCTTCACCTGGCCGGCCACCGCCGCGCAGAACGGCAAGGCGCAGGGCGCCACCGAACTGGGCCAGGTCACCCTCGCCGTCAAGCCCTGACCGTCTGTTCCGGGGTCAGAACCCCTTCGCAGTAAGGGCTCTGACCCCATCCACCCAACGCCCCTGGAGTCTTCCGCATGAAGCGCACGCTCGTCCTCGCCGCCGCCCTGGCCGCTGCCCTTCCCTTCTCCGCCCTGGCCCACAAGGCCTGGCTGCTGCCCTCGCAGACCGTGATCGCCGGCAACGCGCCGTGGATCACCGTTGACGGTGCGGTTTCCAACGACCTGTTCTATTTCAACCACATGCCGCTGCGCCTGGAATCGCTGGTGATCACCGCCCCGGACGGCAGCAGCGTGCAGCCGCAGAACGCAGCCACCGGCAAGTACCGCAGCGTGTTCGACCTCGAACTGAAGCAGCCGGGCACCTACCGCATCGCCTCGGTCAACGACGGCCTGTTCGCCACCTACGAACAGAACGGCGAGCGCAAGCGCTGGCGCGGTACCGCCGCCACCTTCGGCGAACTGCCCAAGGATGCGAAGAACCTGGAAGTGAGCCAGTCGGTGGGCCGCGTGGAGACCTTCGTCACCAACGGTGCGCCGAACGATACCGCGCTGAAGCCCACCAACCATGGCATCGAGCTGATTGCCGTCGGCCACCCGAACGACCTGTTCGCCGGCGAGGAAGCCACCTTCCGCGTGCTGGTCGATGGCAAGCCGACCGCCGGCCTGGCATTCGAGATCGTGCGTGGCGCCACCCGCTACCGCAACGCGCAGGACGAGCTGAAGCTGACCAGCGATGCCAAGGGCGAAATCAAGGTGACCTGGCCGGAAGCCGGCATGTACTGGCTGGAAACCGGCACCGAAGACAGCAAGACCTCGGTGAAGCAGGCCGCCAAGCGTCGCCTGAGCTACGTGGCCACGCTGGAAGTGCTGCCGCAGTAATGTGGACCGCGATGCCGGGCGCGCCCCGGCGTCGCCGCCGCAACGCATCACCATGACCGATTCCCTGCTCGACATCGCCCGCCTCGGCGGCACCACCATGGGCACCACCTGGAGCGTGTCGCTGGTCGCGCCGCGCCAGCGCGACCTGCACCCGCTGCACGCCGGCATCCAGGCGCGCCTGGACGAGGTGGTCGCGCAGATGAGTACCTGGGAAACCCGCTCGAACCTCAGCCGCTACAACAGCGCCGATGCCGGCCAGTGGTGCACCCTGCCGAACGAGACCCGCACGGTCGTGGCCTGCGCCCAGGCCATCGCTGCCGCCAGCGACGGTGCGTTCGATCCCACCATCGGTCCGCTGGTGGCACTGTGGGGTTTTGGTGCACATGCCGGTGACCGCCGCCAGCCCGACGCCGCTACGCTGCAGGCCACGCGCGAGCGCTGTGGTTGGCAGCGCCTGCAATGGCAGGGCGACGCACTGCTGCAGCCGGGTGGACTGGTACTGGATCTGTCGGCGATCGCCAAGGGGTTCGGCGTCGATCACGTGGCCGCCTGGCTGCGCGATCAGCGCATCGCTGCTGCACTGATCGAGGTCGGTGGCGAACTGGCCGGCTACGGCCGCAAGCCCGACGGCCAGCCGTGGCGCGTGCTGGTGGAATCCGCACCCGAAGAAGACGCGCACACCGGAACACCACCGCGGGTGCTGGCGCTGGACGGCAAGGCGGTCGCCACATCGGGCGATCGCTGGCACCAGTACCAAGCCGATGGCGAGGCCTACAGCCACAGCCTCGACCCGCGCAGCGGCAGGCCGGTTCGCCAGGTTGCAGCGGCGGTGACGGTGGTCGCCGACGACGCGATGCATGCTGATGCCTGGGCCACCGCACTGACCGTACTCGGCCACGAACAGGGCATGGCGCTGGCCGAACGCGAAGGACTGGCCGTGCGTTACCTGCAACGGGCCGCCGAAGGCCCCCGCGAATTCCTCAGCAGCGCCTTCCAGCGCCTGCTCGACGGGCAGGACGCATGAGCGCACGCCCATCGCGCGCCTGGCTCGGCAACGCGCTGGTCCTGCTGCTGCTGGCAGTGATCGGCTGGGCGCTGCTGCGCCTGCATCTGGGCGACGCCTGGTGGCAGGGCGCCCCACCGGCACGGCAGTCGCAGATCGCGGTGATCGCCACGGCGCTGTATGCGCTTGCCTGCGCTGCACTGTGGTGGCGTGGGCGACCGCGCGACGATGCTGCTTCTGGCGACGTCGCACCGATCCTGCTGGTCTGGTCCAGCCAGACCGGCTTCGCCCGCGAACTGGCCGAACGCAGTGCCGAGGCATTGCGTGGTACCGACGTGCCGGTGCGCGTGCGCGGCCTGCATGAGGTCGATGCCACCTTGCTGGCCGGCAGCCAGCGTGCATTGTTCATCGCCAGTACCACGGGCGAAGGCGACCCACCCGATCATGCGCTGCCGTTCCTGCGCGGGGTGATGGCCTCACCGCCTGCGCTGCAGCACCTGCACTACGGCGTGCTCGCACTGGGCGACCGCAGTTACGGCCACTTCTGCGGATTCGGCCACCAGCTCGACCAGTGGCTGCGCCAGCACGGTGCGCATCCGCTGTTCGATGCGATCGAAGTCGACAACGCCGATCCGGCCGCACTGCGCCATTGGCAGCAGTTGCTGGGCCAGCTCGGCGGCGGCGCCAGCGAGCTGCCCGACTGGAGCCCGGCCGAGTACCAGCCGTGGACGCTGCTGCAACGCACGCATCTGAATCCCGGCAGCCCGGGCGGCGCGGTGTACTGGCTGCGCCTGCAGCCACCGGCAGGCCACAACGTGCAGTGGCAGGCCGGTGACATTGCGGAGATCGGACCACAACACGCACGGGACAGCGCGCGTGCGTGGCTGGACGCGCAGGGGTTCAATGCGGATACCGTGCTGGATGACGGGCAGACGCTGCTGGCACGCGTCGCGCGCTCACACCTGCCCTCATTGGTTCCCCCGGGTGATCTGCCCGCATTGCTGGCGACCCTGCAACCACTGCCCCATCGCGAGTACTCGATCGCCTCGGTGATGACCGACGGCGCGGTGGAACTGCTGCTGCGTCGCCAGCTGCGCGCGGACGGCACGCCTGGCATCGGTAGTGGCTGGCTGTGCGATCACGCGGTCATCGGCGAGCCGGTGCAGCTGCGCCTGCGCCGCAACGACAACTTCCGTGGCGTGGCCGCCGACATGCCGTTGCTGTTGATCGGCAACGGCACCGGCATCGCCGGCCTGCGCGCGCACCTGCACGAGCGCGCCTTCAGTGGTGCGCGCCGTACCTGGCTGCTGTTCGGTGAGCGCACCGCTGCGCATGATTTCCACTTCGGTGAGGAACTGCGGGCGATGCTGGCCGACGGCTCACTGGCGCGGTTGGATGCCGTGTTCAGCCGCGATGGCGGTGCGCATCGCTATGTGCAGGACCGGCTGCTGGCCGAAGCAGCAACACTGCGGCAGTGGGTGGATGAAGGCGCGACGATACTGGTCTGCGGCAGCCTGCAGGGCATGGCCCCGGCCGTGGATGCCGTGATCGAGCAGGTGCTGGGAGCGGACGGCAAGGAAGCGTTGCTGCTGGCCGGTCGTTATCGACGGGATGTGTATTGAACGAACCCTCGGGGTCGGATCCCTTTCCGCAGAAAAGGGCTCTGACCCAACCACAAATGCTCTCTGGCGGGTGCGAACCTTGGTTCGCACCATGACGCCGGGCATGGCCCGGTGCTACCCGGCGCTCGTTACCCGAATCGCCAACAACTCGCCACCGCCCTGCACCGCATGCCGCTGCCGCTCACCGGCTGCCAACCACGCGGTATCGCCGGCCTGCATCGGCGACAAGCCGCTGTCGGCACCAAATTCGAGATGACCGGCCAACAGGTGCAGCGCCCAGGCAACACCCGGTTCGCAGAAGAAGAACATCGACCCCACCAACGGCCGGTGCAGCAGTTCGGCCTGCAGCAGCCCGCGCTTCCACATCAGGTTGAAGTCATGGGTGGTGCCGTTCACCAGTTCGCCATGCAACGTTTCCTCACCCGCAAAGCGCACCCGTCCATGCGGTGGCAGCACTTCCGCCACGCGGCCATCTTCGAAGCGCAGGCGCACGCCATTGCCCTGCAGCAGCACCAGCTCGCGCTCCACGCCGGGGAAGGCGGAGAACGCGGCATCCTGCTCGATCTCGGCCACCGACAGGCGCAGCGCCCAGTCATCGCCCTGCGCGGGCAGGCGCAGGATCTCGCGGGTCCAGCCAAGCCCATTCCGCCAGCGTTCGCGACGATAGTCCAGGCTGGAAATGACCTGGCTCGGAGTGTGCAGCAGGGAGTCGATGTTCATCGGCGCATTGCATCATGCCGCGCGCCGCCGTGCATCACCGCGTAGCGAGCGTGCCCTGGCCACCACACTCGCCGCCCAGCAGCTGCGAGTGCTTCAGCCAGTCCTGGTCGGGGTAATAGGCGAACACCATCGTGCCGCCACGCAACGCGTCGATGAGTGGCTTGGCCACCGACAGGCGCACCGCCGGGCAGCCCAGGCTGCGGCCGAGCCGTCCCTGCAGCTGCGCGGTCGCCGGATTCACGTACGGCGCGCCATGGATGACGATGGCCCGTTCCCGCGCCCGGTCGTTGAAGCCCGGTTCCAGCCCCGCGAGGCGCAGCGAATAACCGTTGCCGCCCATGTAGGTTTCCTGCGCGGTGAACGCGCCGAGGCTGGACATGAAACTGCCGTCGCGGTTGGAGAAGTGCTCGGTGCGGTTCTCGCCGCTGTTGCGGCCATGCGCCACCCATTCCTCGAACAACAGGCGCTGGTGGGCCAGGTCGAACACCCACAGCCGCGGCTCGGTGGAGGGCCGCGAGTAGTCGATCACGCTGAGGCGATCACCGTTGATGCCCAGCTCCGGCCGTTGCAGTGCGCAGCGCATGGCGTGTGCCGCCAGCTGCAGCACGTGGCGGTCGGCCTTGGGCGCGCTGCGCGACAGCAGGGCAGCGAGATCATCGGCAGAGGTGGCGAGGGCGGGCGTCTGTGCCAGCGCCGGGGCGCTGGGCGAGGTCGCCAGCAGGCCGAACGCGGCCAGCCGGCACAGGCGGGATGCAGTCATGGGCACAACGAGGGCGTCAGTTGCCCTTGAGGGTGGACCCTGGCGGCTCGGATTCCAAGACCGGCTGCATTCCGGATTCAGCCGGGCTTGGGCGGACCGCCGGCAGCGAGGTCACCAGCAGGGTCGTGCCCGGCACCAGCACCTGGTACAGCTGGCGGGCGAAATCGGCCGGCAGCGCCATCGGCAGCGAGGGCGTGGCCAGCAGGTCCGGGGTGGCCTGGGCCCGGTCCTGGCCCAGCAGCGGGTAGGCCGTCCACTGGTGCAGGCGCTGGTTCGCGTCCAGCGGGCTGGGGGTGTCGCTGTAACCCTGCCCCATCACGAACAGGGTGGTGCCCTGGAAGGCCGGCAGCGCGTCGGCCTTCAACGGTGACTCGCCGATCATCACGCCATCGCGCAGCACGTACAGGCGCTGGTCGTGCAGGCTGACCAGGATGCCGACCTGCCCGGCCGGGGCCAGGCTGTCGTTCCACCAGGCCTGCGCCGGAGCAGCGCCCCCGGTTTCCGGCAGGGCCTGGCCGCGCGCGTTCACCGGCGCCAGCACCGACGGATAGGCCAGGGTCATCGGCGAGCTCTTGGCATCGGCCACGACCACCGTATCGCCGCGCTGGGTTTCGCTGAACAGCTTCTGCGCGAAGGCCTGCGGCAGGCGCACGCAGCCGTGCGAAGCCGGATGCCCGGGCAGGCTGCCGCCATGCAGGGCGATGCCGTCCCAGGTCAGCCGCTGCATGTAGGGCATCGGCGCGCTGTTGTAGAGGTTGGACTTGTGGTCCTTGTCCTTCTGCAGGATGGTGAACACACCCGTCGGCGTCTCGTGCCCGGCCTTGCCCGAGCTGATCGTGGTCAGGCCGATGGCGATGCCATTGCGGTAGACGTAGGCGCGCTGTTCATCAAGGCTGACCACCAGCACGATCGGGCCGGTCGGCGAGATTTCCGGATGCCACAGGTATTCGCCCGGCTTGAGGTCGGTCGGACCGCGCACCTCGGCGGTGGCCGCAGCGGCAGCCGGAGGCTTGGCGGCCGGCGTCGGCGCAGCGGCCTGGGCCAGCAACGGCAGGGCCAGTGAAAGGGCGAGCATCAGGGTCGTGGGGCGATGCGGAAACATCCAGCGGGTGTCCTTTCCATGCGGAGCGGCCACCGTACACCATCGCCCCGTGGTGGCTGCGGCAAAACCGGGCGCCGGAAATGAAACTGCCCGGCGACACAGCCATGTGTCGTACCGGGCAATCGTTACGTCCCTGTCGGCCTGCTGCCGCCCCCTCGCATCCTGCGCTGTGGGGGTAGCGTTGCATCCTGCACGCGGCCGCGTCTGTCCTGTTTGTATCTCAGCCCCTTCCACAGGTCTGTGATGCCACCATCCTGGTGATTGGTGCCGCGTCCTGCGGCGGTCGGTGGGCACAGGCGTCCTGCCTGTGTCCGGTGAACCAGCCTCCTGCCGGTTCCGACGATTCCTGCTGTCAGCGCCTGGGTACGGTTCGCACCGGTACCGATCCGGGTACCGGATCCGCCGGCAACAACCTGTTGCCTACGGTGATCCGCTGTCGATTCCGTTCGACGATTGCATTCCCTATTCCCTTCACCTGCGTCAGGTCCTCGACGCGATGAAACGGACCGTGTCTGCGCCGGTGCTCGACGATCGCCTCGGCCTTGGCGGCTCCGACCATCGTCAATCCCTGCTGCAGCGCCTGGGCATCGGCGCGGTTGATGTCGATCGGTTCGGCGGCATGCGCCCCAGCGATCCCCATTCCCAGCACCAGTGCCCTCAACACGACAAACCAAGGCACGACGTGTATCTCCTTGTGGTTCTGGCCGTCCCGACCGGCAATCCCGTCGGCAGGAACAGTGTCCGTCACCACATGTGCACAGCCTATCGGTTTCCCGTATTTCCGTAAGCCAGCCAAATACCCGACGTTATGTAGGAAAAACCCTACCCACGGCACAGGCGTAGAATGGCCGGATCACAGCCCATGCAACCGGAGTTTCAGATGGACAGCGCCAAGCTCGGCCAATTCGTCAATGACAAGTGGGACAGCGAGATCATCCCGCAGTTGGTCGACTACATCCGCATTCCCAACAAGTCGCCGATGTTCGACGCCAATTGGGTGCAGAACGGCTACATGGAACAGGCGGTCACCCTGATGGAGAACTGGGCCAAGGCCCAGCAGCTGCCCGGCCTGAAGGTTGAGGTGGTGCGCCTGGAAGGCCGTACCCCGCTGATCTTCCTGGAAATTCCGGCCACCGGCGCCGAAACCGGCGACGACACCATCCTGCTCTACGGCCACCTGGACAAGCAGCCGGAAATGACCGGCTGGGACGACGACCTCGGCCCGTGGACCCCGGTCCTGCGCGGCGACAAGCTGTACGGCCGCGGTGGCGCCGACGACGGCTACGCCATCTTCGGTTCGCTGGCCGCGGTGCTGGCGCTGCAGGCCCAGGGCCTGCCGCACGCCCGCTGCGTGGTGCTGATCGAAGCCTGTGAGGAATCGGGCAGCTACGACCTGCCGGCCTACGTCGACCACTTGGCCGACCGCATCGGCAAGCCGTCGCTGGTGGTCTGCCTGGATTCGGGTTGCGCCAACTACGACCAGCTGTGGTGCACCACCTCACTGCGCGGCCTGACCGGCGGCAACTTCACCGTGAAGGTGCTCAACGAAGGCGTGCATTCCGGCGATGCCTCCGGCGTGGTGCCGTCCAGCTTCCGCCTGCTGCGCCAGCTGCTCTCGCGCATCGAGGACCAGGACACCGGCCGCATCCTGATCGACGGCATGAACGTTGAAATTCCGGCCGAGCGCCAGGAACAGGCCAAGCGCGCCGCCGAAGTGGTCGATACCGAGATCTTCGAGAAGTTCCCGATGGTCGACGGCCTGCGCCCGATGAACGAGGACCTGACCGAGCTGGTGCTCAACCGCACCTGGCGCCCGGCGCTGTCGGTCACCGGCGTCGGCGGCATGCCGCCGCTGGAATCGGCCGGCAACGTGCTGCGCCCGCAGACCTCGGTGAAGCTGTCGCTGCGCCTGCCGCCGACCGCCGATGGCAAGACCTGCGGCGAGCTGCTGAAGGAAGCGCTGCTGCGCGACCCGCCGAACGGCGCGCAGGTCACCCTGGACCTGGAAAAGGCCTCCACCGGCTGGAACGCCCCGGCCATGGCGCCGTGGCTGACCCAGGCCATCGACGACGCCAGCCAGGCCTTCTTCGGCAAGCCGGCGATGTACATGGGCGAAGGCGGCTCGATCCCGTTCATGGGCATGCTGGGTGAGAAGTTCCCGGGTGCGCAGTTCATGATCACCGGCGTGCTCGGCCCGCACTCCAATGCGCACGGCCCGAACGAGTTCCTGCACATCCCGATGGGCAAGAAGGTCACCGCCTGCGTGTCCAAGGTGATCAGCGAGCACTACGCCGCCAGCCTGCGCGGCGAGACCAGCGGTTCGCCGGTGGCGGCCGACAGCGGCACGCGCCACGGCGACCACGGCTGCTGCTGAATCCGGTACACCGTGACGGACGCAGCCTGGCCTTGCTAGGCTGCGTCCACCCCAAGCGGAACACATGCACATGAATGGTCTGTTCGGCAGCAGCAGCTGGCTGTACATCCTGCTGGTCGGCTTCTTCGTCGGCCTGCTCGGGCGCTTCTTCATGCCCGGCAACAACCGCATGGGCTGCCTGTTGACCATCGTGCTGGGCATCCTTGGCGCGTTGCTGGCCGGCTGGTTCGGCCAGTACATGGGCTGGTACGCGCCCGGCGAACCGGCCGGTTTCCTCGGTGCGGTGTTGGGCGCGGTGGCCGTGCTGGCCGTCCTGCGCCTGTTCAGCGGCCGCCGCTGAGCCCTCCTTCCCTTCCTGTTCCCGACGTTGGCGCGCCCGGCGCGCCCGGATATGCCTGCATGACCGAACCCGCCTCCGATCCCCAGCGCAGCGCGCAGCGCCTGCAGTGGGCCCGTAGCCAGCTCGAAGATGCGAGTGCAGTGGTCGAACGCGCTTCGGTTGATGCCGGCATGCGCAGCTACTGGCGCACCACCAGCACGCGCGGCACCCACATCGTGATGGACGCCCCGCCGGGGCTGGAAGATCCGCGGCCGTGGCTGCGCATGCGCGGCCTGCTGCACGACAACGGCCTGCGCGTGCCCCTGCTGCTCGCCCAGGACCTGGAAGCCGGCTTCCTGCTGCTGGAAGATCTCGGCGGCCCGACCCTGGCGAAGATCCTCGACGAGCGCAACGCCGATGAATGGTTCGGTCGCTCGATCAAACAGCTGCTGCGCCTGCAGGCGATTCCGGTGCCGGCCGACTTCGGCCAGTTCGGCGAAGCGCTGCTGCAGCGTGACGCTGGCCTGTTCGACGAATGGTTCCTGCAGCGCCACCTGAACCTGGAGCTGGACTGCGGCGAGATCGAAGGCCTGCAGCTGGTGCATCGCCGCCTGATGGACAACGCGCTGGGCCAGGCCCAGCTGATGACCCATCGCGACTACATGCCGCGCAACCTGATGCCGGCCGACGACGGCCCCGCCGTGCTGGATTTCCAGGACCTGGTGCGCGGCCCGATCGCCTACGACGCGGTGAGCCTGTTCAAGGACGCTTTCCTGAGCTGGCCGCTGCAGCGCGTGGACGAGTGGCTGGCGCAGTACCACGAGCGCGCGCGCGATGCCGGCCTGCCGGTGCCCGACCGCGCCACCTTCCTGCGCGACGCCGACTGGATGGGCATCCAGCGCCATGTGAAGATCCTCGGCCTGTTCTGCCGCCTGCGCTACCGCGACAACAAGGGCCACTACCTGGACGATGCGCCGCGCTTCATCACCTATCTGGATGAAGTGCTGCCGCGCTATCGCGAACTGGCGCCGCTGCAGCAGTTGCTGGACGACCGCATCAAGCCGGCGCTGGCCGAACTGGCTGCACCGATGCGCGCGGCCCGATGAAAGCCTTGGTCTTTGCCGCAGGCCTCGGCGAGCGCATGCGCCCGCTGACCCTGCACACGCCCAAACCGTTGCTGGAAGTGGCCGGCAAGCCCTTGATCGTCTGGCACCTGGAACGCCTCGCCGCGCTGGGCGTGCGCGAGCTGGTGGTCAATACCGCATGGCTGGCCGAGCAGTTCCCGGCGACGCTGGGCGATGGCAGCCAGTGGGGCCTGCAGCTGCACTTCGTGCACGAAGGCGAGACCCCGCT
Organism: Stenotrophomonas sp. YJH_SMC_17; assembly: GCF_059371655.1. NCBI lineage: Bacteria > Pseudomonadati > Pseudomonadota > Gammaproteobacteria > Lysobacterales > Lysobacteraceae > Stenotrophomonas > Stenotrophomonas sp. YJH_SMC_17. The sequence goes on from NZ_JCAFUU010000001.1 coordinate 892,471, forward strand.
GGAAACCGGCGGCGGCATCCTCAACGCACTGCCGGTGCTGGGCGATGCACCGTTCCTGGTGGTGAATGGTGACATATGGACTGATTTCGATTTCGCCACGCTGCCGCGCGAACCACAGGGCCAGGCGCATCTGGTGCTGGTCGACAATCCGGTGCAGCACCCCAACGGCGACTACCGGCTGGACCCGCAAGGCGTGCTGCATCACGACCGCGAAGGCCCGTGCCTGACCTATGCCGGCATCGGTGTGTACCGGCCTTCGATCGTGGCCGATTGGCGCGCGGTGATCGGTGATGCGCCGGGCAGCGAGCGGGTGCCGCCGAAGTTCTCGGTGGTGCCGCTGCAGAAGCATTTCATGGCGCAGGGATTGATGACGGGGCAGCACCATCGTGGGCGTTGGACCGACGTGGGTACCGTGGATCGCCTGCGCGCGCTGGATGTGGAGTTGGCGGCGAACGGCTGAGCCCCTCGTGGCTGGACTCATTGAAAGCAGAAGCCGTGCTTGGCCGGGCGGGGTGGGCCCGCGGGGGACGCCGTGAACCCGTCCCTGGGGGCTTGGCCGCGGCATCCATGCCGCGGACACCCCCGCGAACCCACCCCGCCCGGCCTCTGACAGTTTCCGTGGGCGTCCAGGCACGGAAGAAAGAAAGAAAGAAAAGCAGAAGCGGGTCGCTTCGCTGCGCTTGCTCCGGTGACGACCAACGGTCGTCACCCACCACAAGCAAGACACTTGTCGACCAAGGTCGACACCCACCAACAGCAGTGCAGTACGCAGTCCCGGCAGATCGCGGGAACCTGTCGAAGGCGGGGTGGGTCCGGTTGCGGGGGCGTGAGCCGCATGGATGCGGCGACCGAGCTTACATGGACGTACTTGCAGCGTCCCCCGCAACCGGACCCACCCCGCCATCCCACGGATAGCCAGCTTTTGACGTTGACGTTGCTTCGGCTTCAGCGGGTGCAGGGCGCAGCCCTGCAAACAAACCCCACCCTCAGTAACGAGGCCGGCCTTCTTCCAGCACCTGGCGCAGGAACGGCACGGTGATCCGCCGCTTGGCTGCCAGCGATTCGCGGTCCAGCCAGTCCAGCAGCGTGATCAGTCCACCCAGTTCACGCCCGGTGTGCGACAGCAGCCACTCGATGGCGGCCTCGTCGATCGCCAGCCCACGGCGAAGTGCACGCTCACGCAGCACCGCCGCGCGACCTTCCTCATCCAACGGCTGCAGCAGCACGCGCACGCACTGGCCCAGCCGCGAACGCAGGTCCGGCAGCACCAGGCCCAGTTCTTCCGGCGCCTTCTGCGCCGTGTACAACACGGTGACGCCCGCGGCGCGCGCACGGTTGTGGAAATCAAACAGTGCGATCTCGTCCTCGCGATGGCCGGCGACCTCATCCAGGCCATCCAGCGCCACCAGTTCGCGCGAGTCCAGCCCATCGAGCGCCGCGCGCACGCGGCCGGCCGCGCTGGCCAGCGGCACGTAGGTCGGCAGGCGGCCGGCCTGCTCGGCACTGGAACACATCGCCAGCGCCTGATGGGTCTTTCCGGTGCCCGCCGCCCCTTCCAGGTATACCCAATCGTGGCTGGCGCCCACTGCGATCGCGCGCAGCTGCGCCAGCGCGCCATCCGGCGCGCCGATGAAGGTCTCCAGGCGCTGGTCCCGCGGGTAGTGCAGGGCCAGCGGCAGTTGCGGCACACCCATCACTTCAGGTCGGGGCCCTTGTCGTTCGGGATGATGATATGGGGCTGGTCGACCACGCCATCAAGCACGATCGCCGGCTTCTCACCGACGTACAGCTCACTCTGGCGGTAGCGCTGGTGGGCATAGCGCAGCAGCACGTTGGTCACCGCCGCCACCGGCAACGCCAGCAGCATGCCGAGGAAACCGAACAGCTGGCCACCGGCCATCACCGCGAAGATCACCGCCACCGGATGCAGGCCGATCTTGTCGCCGACGATGCGCGGGGTCAGCACGTAGCTCTCCAGCAGCTGGCCGACGGTGAACACCACGCCGACCAGTATCAGCAGCTTCAGGTCGAAGCCCTGCGCCTGCACCAGCGCGGCCACGATCGCCATCAGGATGCCGGTGGTCGCGCCCAGGTACGGGATGAAGCTGATCAGGCCGGCAATCAGGCCGATCAGCAGGCCCAGCTTGAGGCCGACCAGCGACAGGCCGCCGGCGTAGATCACGCCCAGCGCCAGCATCACCAGGAACTGGCCGCGGATGAACGCGCCCAGCACGTCGTTGGACTCACGCGCCAGCGCGCTGATGGTGCCGATGTGGTTGCGCGGGATCACCGAAGCCACGCGCTCGACCAGCTTGTCCCAGTCACGCAGGAAGTAGAACGCCAGGATCGGCAGCAGCAGGATGTTGACCACCCAGGTCACCATCGCAAAGCCCGAACGCGAGACGTAGCCCATGAACGTGGTGGCGAAGCCGCCGGCCTGCTGCCAGTGGCTGCGCACCCAGTCGATCAGGCGGTCCGGATCCAGCCACTGCATCACTTCCAGGCCGGTCTTCTGCTCGAACCAGGGAATGCCCTTTTCCATCAGCCACGCCTGTGCCTGCGGCGCGACTGCGATCAGGGTGGTGATCTGGCGCTCGATCATCGGCACCAGCACCAGCAGCAGGGCCACGATCACCAGCACCATCGCCGCGAACACCAGCACCACGCCGGTCATGCGCGAACGGCCGGTGGCCTCGATGCGGTCCACCAGCGGGTCGCCCAGCCAGGCCAGCGCCAACGCCATCACGAACGGAGTCAGGATCGGCGCCAGCAGCCACACCACCCAGCCGACCAGGCCGGCGAACAGGATGTACTTCAGGCGGCGCAGGAACTGCGCGATTTCCGCTTCCGGGGTCAGAGTCATCGCAGGCGGTACTCGTTGCTGACCGGGGCGGCCACGGGGGCACCGGTGGTGTCATCGATCGGCGCCGGCAGTGCCGGCAGCGTGGCGCTCGGCACCAGCACGCCGTTGTCGCCCAGCATGCGGTTGAAGCCGGCCAGGCCGGTGGTCATCTCCAGGCTCAGTTCCAGCTGGCCAGACGAGGCGTGCAGCGGGGTGACGTTGCGCACCACCGGCACCTCGCGCAGGCCGGCGGCCAGGCGCAGGTAGTCGTCGGCGCTGTTGATGCCGGTCACCACCACGCGGTAGGTGCCGGCCTGGCCGGTCGCCACGCCGGCCTTGGCATAACGCTTGACCAGCGCATCGGCGGCGCCGTCGGCACCGGCCGCCATCGCACGCATGGCGTTGGCGTCCTTGCTGGTCCACTTGTTCAGTTCGCGGCCGTTGTCGACGAACACCCAGTCGGCCTGCCAGCCACCATTGGCGCGGTACAGCTTGCCGATCAGCTGCATCGGCGGCGAATAGCGCGACGAGGCGCGGGCCACGGCGGCACTGTCCTGGCGCCAGATGGCCCCGGCCAGCGCCTGTTCGGCAGCCCCCCCAGTGGGCAGCCCCAGCTTGTAGCCACGCTCGATGGCGCGGTTCAGCAGCGGTCGGGCGGCATTGGCCTGCTGCACGCTGACCAGGCGCGGGCCGGTGCCGTCATCGACGGCCAGCCACAGCACCGGCTTCGGTCGCGGCTGCGGCCACAGCGGCAGGCCCAGCGCCGACACCAGCGAATCCACGTCGTCCTCGCGGAAGCGTGCCACCAGCAGGGTACGGAAGCTGGGGGCGCCGCTGGCGCTCACGCTCTGGTCCTGCTTGTAGTCGTAGCTGGCCACGTAATCCTTGGCATTGCGCAGGGCCTGCACAACGCCGGGGCGTGACATCACGTTGCGATCGCCGGACAACTTGCCCAGAACCACGCTCAGCGCGCGGGCCAGGGCGCCGTTGCGATCGGCTTCGGCCTGGCTGTTGACGGGCACTTCGGCCTCGTACGCGCCCGTGGCGGTGGCGACATCACCCTCGGTGCGCAGGCCGCTCTGGGCCATCGTGGCCACCGGCAGGCTCAGTGCAATGAGCAGGGTTAGAATCAGGCTGCGGCGCATCAGGACATCCATTGGCTCGACGTATCCGGGGGGAATTGTTGCCCGAATACGGACTTTGCGCCAATGCGGCCTGTTAAAATCGCCCGTTCAACCCCTGCCAGCGCCGACGCCCGTGACCAACACCCCGTCTTCCGCCCCCTCCCCCCTCACCTACCGTGACGCGGGTGTCGACATCGACGCCGGCAATGCGCTGGTCGAGCGGATCAAGCCCCTGGTCAAGCGCAGCTTCCGCCCGGAAGTGATGGGCGGCCTGGGCGGCTTCGGCGCCCTGTTCGACCTGTCCAACAAGTACCGCGAGCCGGTGCTGGTGTCCGGTACCGATGGCGTGGGTACCAAGCTGAAGCTGGCCCACCAGCTGAACCGCCACGATACGATCGGCATCGACCTGGTCGCGATGTGCGTGAACGACGTGCTGGTGCAGGGTGCCGAGCCGCTGTTCTTCCTGGACTATTTCGCCACCGGCAAGCTGGACATCGACACCGCTGCGGCGGTCGTGGGTGGCATCGCCAACGGCTGCACCGAGGCCGGCTGCGCGCTGATCGGCGGCGAAACCGCTGAAATGCCCGACATGTATGCCCCGGGCGAGTACGACCTGGCCGGCTTCACTGTCGCCGCGGTCGAGAAGAGCGAGCTGAAGGACGGCGCCAGCGTGGCCGCCGGCGACGTACTGATCGGCATCGCCTCCTCCGGCCCGCATTCCAACGGCTATTCGCTGGTGCGCCGCATCTACGATCGCGCCGGCCGCCCGGCCGATCTGGAGCTGGAAGGCGGCGTGAAGCTGGTCGATGCGCTGATGGCGCCGACCCGCCTGTACGTCAAGCCGATCCTGTCGCTGCTGAAGTCGCACGGCGAGGCCATCCACGGCATGGCCCACATCACCGGTGGTGGCCTGACAGAGAACATCATCCGCGTGGTGCCCGACGGCCTCGGCCTGGACATCCAGGCCTCGTCCTGGACCCTGCCGCCGGTGTTCCAGTGGCTGCAGAAGGAAGGCGCGGTAGCCGACAGCGAGATGTGGCGCACCTTCAACTGCGGCATCGGCTTCGTGCTGATCGTCGCGCCGGACCAGGTGGCTGCGGTGTCCGAGGCGGTCAAGGCGCAGGGCCTGGAGCACTGGACCATCGGCCAGGTGGTCAGCGCCGAAGGCGCCGAGCGCGTCCACATCGGCTGAGCCCGGCAACCAGGAGCCCGCATGGACGCAACGCCCCCCGTGTCGCCCGCCCCCGCACCCGTGCCGCCGCCGCTGGCGACGGTACCGGCGTTCAGTGTCCAGGATGCCGACCACCTGCGCATGCTGGCCATCGCGCACTACGTGGTCGGTGGCCTGATCGTGCTGTTCTCGATGATCTTCATCCTGCACATCGTGATCGGCATCGCTGCGTTGACCGGCGCGCTGCCGTTCGAGTCCGACGGGCAGACCGCCTCGCAGCAGGAGCAGCGTCTGGTCGGCTGGGTGTTCACGCTGATGGGCTGCGCCATCGTGTTCGGCGGCATCACCCTGGGGACATTCGTGATCTATGCCGGCCGCTGCCTGGCCCGCCGCCGCCGCCATCTGCTGTGCCTGATCGCGGCCGGCCTGGCCTGCCTGTTCACGCCGGTCGGCACGGTGCTGGGGGTGTTCAGCCTGATCACCCTGCTGCGCCCGCAGGTGAAGGCCGCGTTCGCCGCTCCCGCCACGGCCGCATGACCGCCTCCGGCAATCCACCGCCACTGCCGCATCAGACCCTGGCGCAGCTGCAGCGGATCAGCCATCTGCAGACACTGAGCGTGCTGTTCTACGCCTTGGCCGGTTTCCACTGGATGGCCGCCGTGGCCTTCCTTGGCCTCAGTGGATGGGTGGCCCACTCGCGCGGGCTGGACGATGCCTGGATGCTCACCACGGTCTATGCCTCGATCGCCCTGCTGGCCATCGTGCTGGGCGTCGTGCAGCTGCATACCGCGCGCCTGCTGTCACGCCGCACTGGGCTGGTCTGGTGCCAGCGCGCGGCGTGGCTGGGCGTGCTGGCTGGCCCGCTGGGCATGGCGTTGACCGCCTATGCCTGGGTGTTCCTGTCCAAGCCGGAGATGACTGCGCTGTTTGACCGCGGCGACCATCTCAGCGTCTGAGCCAGCAGGCAGACGACCCGCCCTTCCCAGATCGCCCCGACATGTCCTCGCCTGCCCTCCCAACGACCGCCTCACCCACCCGCTACCGTTTCTCGGGCCCGAAGAAGCTGGCTTTCAGCGCCGTGCTGGCCGTGTTTGCGCTCAGCTGGGTGCAGCCGCTGTGGCCGACCGAACAAGCCCTGCACAGCACCCTGACCGTGATCGGCCTGGCCGCGCTGCTGTGGGTCGACCGTCGCGGTGGCTGGCTGGGCAACGGCGCTTTCATCGCCATCTGTGGCTTCATCGCCCTGCACTGCGTGGCGGCGCGCTGGCTGTACTCCAACGTGCCCTACGACGCGTGGGCGCAGGCGCTGACCGGATGGTCGCCCAACGCGGCATTCGGCTGGCAGCGCAACCATTTCGACCGCCTCATCCACTTCCTGTTCGGCGTCTGCTTCACCCCGGCGCTGCTGCAGCTGGCGCGCCATGCATGGCCGGCGCTGCGCCTGGGCCAGGCCTTCACCCTGGCGGTGATGACGGTGATGTGCGCCAGCCTGGTCTACGAGTGGTTCGAGTGGGGTATCGCGATGGCGCTGTCGCCGGATGCCGCCGAGGCCTACAACGGCCAGCAGGGTGACATGTGGGACGCGCACGCCGACATGTTGATGGCCACCGTCGGCAGCCTGCTGACCTGGCCGCTGGTCCGCCGGAGTTCCCCGTAATGAATACCTCCACCCGTATCGCCGTGCTTGCCTCGGGCCGCGGCAGCAACCTGCAGGCCATCCTCGACGCAATCGGCAGCGGCCGCCTGCAGGCCGAGGTGGTCGGCGTGTTCTCCGACCGCCCCGCTGCCGAGGCACTGCAACGCGTCGATCCGGGCCTGCGCTGGGCACATGCGCCGAAGGAATTCAGCGACCGCGCCGCCTACGAGCTGGCTCTTGGCGACGCGCTGGCAGCAGTACGGCCGGACTGGATCGTCTGCGCCGGCTACATGCGCATCCTCGGCGCGGCCTTCGTGCAGCGCTTTGATGGCCGCCTGGTCAACATCCATCCGTCGCTGCTGCCACTGCACAAGGGCCTGGATACGCACGCCCGGGCGCTGGAGGCCGGTGACGCCGAACACGGTGCCAGCGTGCACCTGGTGGTGCCGGAGCTGGACGCCGGCGCGGTACTGGCACAGGCGCGGGTGCCCGTACGGACCGGCGACGACGCGCAGGCCCTGGCCGAGCGCGTGCTGGCGGTGGAACACCCGCTGCTGATCGCCACCCTGCAGCTGCTCTGCGCGGGTCGCCTGGCTGAACGGGAAGGACAGCCCTGGCTGGACGGTCACCCCCTGTTTAGCCCGTTGGCCCTAGATTCCGCCGGAAACCTGAACCGGTAACGCCTTTGCACACGCCCCGCTGACTGCGGGGCTGGCATCCTGCCTCCTCCTGCGGTCCCTGTCCTTCATGAAGACCACGACACTGCTGTCCACTTCATTGCTGCTGTCGCTTGCCGTGCTCCCCGGCGTGGGCTGGGGCCAGCCACAGGCGCCCGCTGCGTCGCCGGCGCCGCCGCCTGCACCCGCTTCGCTGCCGCCGAACGAGCCGAGCGCGCCGTTGTTGCCGGCGCTGGCCTGGGAGCCGCCGCCGCTGCAGCCGTTCACCGCCACCTACCAGGCCTTCTACAAGGGCAAGGAGGCCGGTGATGCCAGCATGCAGGTCACCCACACCGGCGGCAGCCAGTGGCGGGTGGACATGCAGGTGGTCGGCCGCCGTGGCTTCGCCAGCGTGCTGGGCCTGAACATCGAACAGAGCACCGTGTTCGAGGAGCGCGGTGCCACCTATGCGCCGTTGAGCCAGAGCACCGTGCGCAAGGGCCTGTTCCTCGGCAAGAAGGCCGTCGGCACCTACAACTGGCAGGCCGGTACCGCGCAGTGGACCGGTGACGTCAAGAAGGAACGCGCGCAGCCGATCCCGCTGCAGCCCGGTGACCAGAGCGCGCTGCTGATCAACCTGGCAATCATGCGCGACGCCCGCCCGGGCGCCACCATGCATTACCGCTACGTGGACATGGGCAAGGTCCGCCAGCATGACTACCAGGCCGCACCGCAGACCGAGAACGTCGAGGTCGGCGACCTGTCCTACAACGCGCTGCGGGTCTACCGGACCAACGGCGGCAACAACGAAACCATCCTCTGGATCGCCAACGGTGTCCCCACCCCGGTGCGCATCCTGCAACGCGAAGACGGCGAAGACCGCGTCGACCTGCGCCTGATCGAATACCAAGGAGTCTGAGCATGAGCACCCTGACCCGTCCCCTCACCTGGATCGCCGCTGCCGCGCTGACCGTGGCCAGCCTGCCGGCGATGGCGCTGGAACCGTTCAAGGCCGATTACCTGGCCAGCTACATGGGCATGCAGGCCAACGGCAGCATGACGCTGAGCAGCGAAGGGGCCAACAAGTGGCGCTATACGCTGCAGGTGAAGAACCAGCTGGCCGACCTGAGCCAGAGCACCGTGTTCGAGGAAGTGCGTGGCCAGCTGCGCCCGCTCAGCAGCCAGGACCGTTCGGCCCTGCTGGTGAAGAAGCGCAACGTGCAGGCCAACTACAACTGGACCAGCAACCAGGCCACCTGGACCGGTGACATCAAGCCGGACCGCGCAGGACCGATCGCGTTGAAGACCGGCGACATGGATGCCCTGCTGATCAACCTGGCGATCGCCCGCGACCTGGCCGCCGGCAAGCCGCTGACCTACCGCATGGTCGACGAGGGCCGGATCAAGAACATGACCTACCGCGTGATCGGCAAGGAATCGATCACCGTGGGTGGCAAGAGCTACGAGGCCACCAAGGTCTCGCGTGCCGACGGCAACAAGGAGCTGATCGCCTGGATCGTGCCGGACTTCCCGGTGCCGGCGCGGATGCTGCAGCGTGAGGGCGGCCGCGATGCGCTGGACCTGACCATCAAGGCGATGAACTGACCCCACAGAAAAACGCCCGCTTGCGCGGGCGTTTTCTTATTTCTTCTCTTCCGCTTCGGCCGCCTTGAACTCGGTACGGCAGTCCACGCGGATCTGCTCGCCGGTGCTGCGCCAGACGAAGGTACGGCAATGGCGGTTGCCGTCCTGGCTGTCGTTCACCGCAACCGCATAGAACGACTCGATGATCTCGTCACGCGTGACCGTACCGTCGCCGTTCCAGTCCATGTCCTTCTGCTCGATGCCCTGGGTGATGGCGATGTTGGCGTACCAGGCATAGCCCAGCCACGCCAGCACGATCAGCACCAGCGCCAGCAGCGCCTTGCGACGCGGGCTGAATTTCCCGCGCAGGATCATGGCACGCGCCGGATGGTGGCGCCGAGCGAAGACAGCTTCTCTTCGATGTTCTCGTAGCCACGGTCAAGGTGGTAGATGCGGTCGATGGTGGTGTCACCGTCAGCCATCAGGCCGGCCAGGATCAGCGACGCCGACGCACGCAGGTCGGTGGCCATCACCGGTGCACCGCTCAGGTGCTCACTGCCACGCACGATGGCGGTGTGGCCTTCGACCTGGATGTCCGCGCCCAGGCGCAGCAGTTCGTTGACGTGCATGAAACGGTTCTCGAAGATCGTTTCGTTGATCACGCCCACGCCGTCGGCCACGCAGTTGAGCGCCATGAACTGCGCCTGCATGTCGGTCGGGAACGCCGGGTACGGCGCAGTGGTCAGGTTCACCGCCTTCGGCCGCTTGCCCTGCATGTCCAGGGTAATGGTGTCTTCGGTGGTGTCGATCTTGGCACCGGCCTCGACCAGCTTGGACAGCACGGCATCCATGGTGTTCGGGCGCGCGCGGTTGACGGTGACCTTGCCGCCGGTCATCGCTGCGGCCACCAGGAAGGTGCCGGTCTCGATGCGGTCGGGCAGCACTTCGTGGCGGCCACCGGACAGCCGCTCGACGCCTTCGATCACCAGGCGGGCGGTGCCCAGGCCTTCGATCTTCGCGCCCAGCGCGATCAGGCAGTGCGCCAGATCGGTCACTTCCGGTTCCATCGCACAGTTGTCGAGGATGGTGGTGCCTTCAGCCAGCACCGCGCCCATCAGCACGTTCTCGGTGCCGGTGACGCTGACCATGTCGAAGGTGAAGTGCCCACCCTTCAGCCGCTTGGCGGTGGCCTTGATGAAGCCATTCTCGACCACGATCTCGGCACCCAGCGCCTGCAGGCCCTTGATGTGCTGGTCGACCGGGCGCGAGCCGATCGCGCAGCCGCCCGGCAGCGACACTTCTGCGGCGCCGAAGCGGGCCAGCAGCGGGCCCAGCACCAGGATCGAGGCGCGCATGGTCTTGACCAGCTCATACGGTGCCACGTGCTGGTTCACCGGGCGCGGGTCGACCACGATCGCGCTGCCGCGCGACAGCGTGCCCTGGTCGATGGTGACGTTCGCGCCCAGTTCGCCCAGCAGCTTCACCGTGGTGACCACATCGTGCAGGTGCGGCACGTTGGTGATCTCCACCGGCGCATCAGCCAGCAGGGTCGCGCAGAGAATGGGGAGGACGGCGTTCTTGGCGCCGGAGATGCTCACTTCACCGTGCAGCGCAGCGCCGCCGGTCACAACGATCTTGGCCATGTATTCGGGATCTTCTGCGGTTCAGCCGGCTTCGGCCGGGGTCACGGTTTTCAGCGCCAGCGCGTGGATCGCGCCGCCCATCAGGTCGCCCAGGGTGGCATACACCATGCGGTGGCGGGCCAGCGGCATCTTGCCGGCGAAGGCCTCGCAGACCACGGTCGCTTCGAAATGCACGCCATCGTCGCCCTGCACGTCGGCGCGGGCGCCGGGCAGGCCGGTTTCGATCAGATTGCGGATGGTGTCGGCGTCCAACGGGCTTTCCTAATAAAATGTGCCTCCATTCTACTTCCGCTGCGTGGCGTCCGCATGGCCGAATCCCTGTTGCCCCCCCGTTCCGTCGACCCTGCCGGCCTGGTCGCCAGCGGCCGCCGCGTCTTCGAGATCGAGCGGCAGGCGCTGGATGCCGTGGCCGACCGCCTCGGCGAGGCCTTCCAGCAGGCCTGCCAGGCGATCCTGGCCAGCCGCGGCCGGGTGGTCGCCACCGGCATGGGCAAGTCCGGGCATATCGCGCGCAAGATCGCCGCCACCCTGGCCTCCACGGGCACGCCCGCGTTCTACGTGCACCCGGGCGAAGCCGGCCACGGCGACCTGGGCATGATCACCGAGGACGACGTGGTGCTGGCCCTGTCCTATTCCGGAGAATCGGACGAAGTGCTGATGCTGCTGCCGGTGCTCAAGCGCCAGGGCAACGTGCTGATCTCCATGACCGGCCGTGCGCAGTCCAGCCTGGCTGCCGCCGCCGACGTCCACCTGGACGTGAGCGTGCCGGCCGAGGCCTGCCCGCTGGCGCTGGCGCCCACCTCCAGCACCACCGCCTCGCTGGCGATGGGCGATGCGCTGGCCGTGGCCCTGCTTGACGCACGTGGCTTCACCGCCGATGACTTCGCCCGTTCACACCCGGCTGGCAGCCTCGGCCGCCGCCTGCTGCTGCATATCACCGACGTGATGCATACCGGCGATGACCTGCCCCGCGTGGCCGCCGACGCCAGCCTCAGCGAAGCGCTGGTGGAAATGAGCCGCAAGCGGCTGGGCATGACCGCCGTGGTCGACGCCGACGGCGTATTGATCGGCCTGTTCACCGACGGCGACCTGCGCCGCGCGCTGGACAGTGCGCTGGACGTGCGCACCGCGAAGATCGCCGACGTGATGACCCGCAACCCGCGCACCATCGGTGCCGACCAGCTGGCCGTGGAGGCCGCCCGGCAGATGGAAACCCAGAAAATCAATGGCCTGATCGTGGTCGATGGCCACGGCCGCGCGGTCGGCGCCCTGAACATTCATGACCTGTTGCGGGCCCGGGTGGTTTAACCGAGAGTCCATAGACCCCATTCAGTCTGTAACGCCGCACCCGCCCCCAACGAGCCTGCCGCCCTGATGCCCTGGTCCCCCCTGCCCGCCTTCCCCGCCCACCTGCATGCCGCCGCGGCCCGTATCCGCCTGGCCTGCTTCGACGTGGACGGCACCCTCACCGACGGTCGGCTGTACTACGACAAGGACGGCAACGAGAGCAAGGCGTACTTCGTGCAGGACGGTCTGGGCCTGAAACTGCTGCAGCAGCACGGCATCCATCCGGTGCTGATCACCGCGCGCAACAGCCAGTCCGCGCTCAAGCGCGGCGCCGACCTCGGCATCGATACCCAGATCGCCGTGGGCGACAAGCTGGCCAGCGTGCAGGCCCTGTGCGCGCAGCACGGCATCGGCCTGGAACAGGTGGCGTTCATGGGCGACGACCTGCCCGACCTGGGCCCGCTGGGCGCGGTCGGCCTGGCCGTCGCCCCGGCCAATGCCCATCCGTGGATCGCCGAACGCGTGCACTGGCAGACCCGCGCCGAGGGCGGCCGTGGTGCCGCGCGCGAGCTGTGCGACGTGCTGCTGGCCGCCCAGGGCCGCGTGGATGCGGTGCTGGCGAGGTTCGGCGCATGAACCTGCCTGCACTGAACTGGCGCACCGTGCTCGGCATCGGCCTGCTGCTGGCCGCCCTGCTGAGCAGCTGGGCGGCGCTGCGCAACCGCGACAAGGGGCCGGCCAAGGGTGGCCAGGAAGTCGGCGTGGACTACGTCCTGCACGACTTCCAGATCGTCGCCCTCGACGAGCAGGGCAAGGAATCGACCACGCTGCGCGCGCCGCTGCTGGAGCGCCAGCGCGGTGACCAGACCATCAACATCGCCACCCCGCTGTTCGAGATGCCCGACAAGGATGGCCGGCACTGGACGCTGCGTGCCGAGACCGGCTGGCTCAGCGCCAAGGGCGACGAAATGAAGCTGCGCGGCAAGGTTGCCGGCGACAGCCCGGCCGGCCCCGGCGTGGTGCCGACCACCTTCCGCACCGACCACCTGGATGTGTTCCCGAAAGAGAACCGCGCCCGCACCGATGCCCTCGTGACCATGACCCGCCCGGGCATGGAGCAGTCCGGCGTCGGCTTCGAAGTGGATTCGAAGAACAACACGTATCATTTCCTCAGCCAGTCCAAGGGTCGTTACACGCCCAAGCACTGATTCCGCCACCAGCCTGCGACGTCTCCGGACAGGCGCAAGGCCGGCAGCCCCGCCCGCCCCCGGTTCGCCGGGTGGCCCCCACCGGTAGAACGGACCCCGATGAAGATTCCCTTTGCCGCAGTACTCGCGCTCGGACTGCTTGTTCCCGGCGCCGCCTTCGCCAAGTCCACCGACCGCAACGAAGACATGCACATCGATTCCGGCGCCCAGTCGGGCATGCTCACCGGCGACGGCAAGACCGTGCTGTCGCAGGGCGTGATCATCACCCAGGGCACGCTGGACCTGCGCTCGTCCGAGGCCGAGATCTACCTCAAGGACGGCGAGCCCGTGCGTGCGGTCTTCACCGGCAAGCAGGCCAAGATGAAGCAGCAGCTCGATGACGGCACCTGGATGGACGCGCTGGCTGATCGCATCGACTACGACATCAAGACCGAGATCATTACCCTGACCGGCAACTACAAGGTCACCAGCGCGCGCGGCACCAATGCCGGCCAGCGCATGGTCTACAACACCCGCACCGGCGAGATGAACTCCGGTGGTGACGGCAGCCGCGTGCGCACCGTCATCCCGCCGAAGAACAAGACCCCGGCTGCACCGGCAGCACAGCCCAAGGCCGCCACGCCGGCACAGCCGGCCGGGAGCAAGAAGTAATGCTCGTCGCCAAGGGCCTGCGCAAGAAGTACAAGCAGCGCGAAGTCGTCAAGGACTTCGGGCTGACCCTCGATGCCGGCGAAGTGGTCGGCCTGCTCGGTCCCAATGGTGCCGGCAAGACCACCTGCTTCTACATGATCGTCGGCCTGGTGGCTGCCGATGCCGGCAGCATCGTGCTCGACGGCAAGGACATCACCGGCGACCCGATGTACACCCGTGCCAAGCAGGGCGTGGGCTACCTGCCGCAGGAACCCTCGGTGTTCCGCAAGCTGACCGTGGCCGACAACATCCGGCTGGTGCTGGAACTGCGCGAGGACCTGGATTCGGCCGGCCGCGAGCGCGAGTTGAACGGGCTGCTGGACGAACTGCAGCTGGGTCATGTCGCCGACCAGCTCGGCGCCAGCCTGTCCGGTGGCGAACGCCGCCGCTGCGAGATCGCCCGCGCCCTGGCGGCGCAGCCGCGCCTGATCCTGCTCGACGAACCGTTTGCCGGCGTCGATCCGATTTCGGTCGGCGAGATCCAGCGCATCGTCACCCATCTCAAACAGCGCGGCATCGGCGTGCTCATCACCGACCACAACGTACGCGAAACCTTGGGTATCTGCGACCGCGCGTATATCCTCGCCGAGGGCAGCGTGCTGGCCCAGGGTTCGCCGGAGGCGATCCTGGACAATGCCGACGTGCGTCGGGTCTACCTTGGAGATTCCTTCAAGCTGTGACCGCAGTCGGCGAGTCCCTTTCCTTCCTTTCGGCACAGGCATGAAGACTCGGCTGCAGACATCGTTGGGACAGCACCTGGTGCTCACGCCCCAGCTGCAGCAGGCGATCAAGCTGCTGCAGATGTCCACCACCGAGCTGGAGCTGGAGATCGCGCAGGCAGTGGAGAGCAACCCACTGCTGGACTGGGCCGACAGCAACGACAGCAGCGCCGTCAATGAAGGCGGCGATGGCAACGACAACGAAGCGCCCGCAGAACGCAGCGAAGGCGACGACTGGGCGCCGGCCGAACTGGACTGGAGTGCGGCTGGCAGCGGTGGCAGCTTCGATGATGACGACGATACCGGCAGCGCTGCCGAGCGCGTGGCCGAAACCGAAACGCTGGCCGACCATCTGCTGTGGCAGCTGCACCTGTCGCATCTGTCCGCGCGTGACCGCAGCATCGGCGCGGCACTGATCGATGCACTGGACGATGACGGCTACCTGCGCGAACCGCTGGCCACCATCGCCGAAACCCTGTTGCCGGCGATCCACGCCGGCGAGGACGAGATCCTCGCGGTGCTGCATCGCA
This sequence comes from Stenotrophomonas sp. YJH_SMC_17, assembly GCF_059371655.1. Taxonomy (NCBI): domain Bacteria; kingdom Pseudomonadati; phylum Pseudomonadota; class Gammaproteobacteria; order Lysobacterales; family Lysobacteraceae; genus Stenotrophomonas; species Stenotrophomonas sp. YJH_SMC_17. The sequence continues at coordinate 907,561 of NZ_JCAFUU010000001.1, forward strand.
TCCAGCGTTTCGATCCAGTGGGTGTGGCCGCACGCACGCTGGGCGAATGCCTGCAGCTGCAGCTGGACGTGCTGGCCGACGAAACGCCGGGCCTGCTGCTGGCGCGACAGATTGCCGCAGGACCGCTGGAGCGGTTGCCACGCAGCGGCGTCGCCGGGCTCGCGCATGAGCTGAAGCAGCCGCTGGACGAGGTCGAGACTGCCGTCGCACTGCTGCGCTCGCTGGACCCGCGCCCCGGCACGCAGATCGCGCCACTGTCGCAGGACACCTACGTGGTACCGGACGTAGTGGTGTGGCGCCAGAACGGCGTCTGGCGCGCAGCGCTGGCCGCGCACGCCGGGCCCAGGGTGGTGATCCATCGTGGCTACGAACAACTGATCCGCCGCTGCGGCGACGCCGATGCAGGCTACCTGCGGGCCCAGCTGCAGGAAGCGCGCTGGCTGCTGAAGGGCCTGCAGCAGCGCGGCGAGACCCTGCTGCGGGTGGTCCGCAGCCTGATCCTGCAGCAGTCGGGCTTCCTGGAGTTCGGCGAACAGGCCCTGCGCCCGCTGACCCTGCGCGAGATCGCCGCCGAGCTCGGCCTGCATGAATCCACGGTGTCGCGCGCGATCGCCCGCAAGCACGTGCGTACCCCGCGCGGCACCCTGCCGCTGCGCGCCTTCTTCGCCTCCGGCATCGATACCGAGGGCGGAGGCGAGGCGTCCAGCACGGCCATCCAGGCGATGATCCGGCGCCTGATCGACGACGAAAACCCGCGCAAGCCGCTTTCTGACGCCAAGCTGGCTGACCTGCTCAAATCGTCGGGAATTCCAGTAGCGCGACGCACCGTGGCGAAGTATCGTGAAGCCATGAACATTTCCGCCTCGCACGAAAGGGTCAGAATCGCTTGACGCGCCGCCGCGCCCGGCGGAGAGGTTCATTGGCACATCCGAACACAGGAGAAACCCGATGCGCATCGAAACGTTTGGCAAAGATGTCGAAGTCACCCCGGCCCTGCAGTCGTATGTAGAGGAGAAGCTGGCCCGGATCGGCAAACACTTCGACCAGCACTGCGAAGCGCGGGTGACCCTCAAGCTGCAGAAGACCGAACACCACGTCGACGCCAGCCTCAACATTCCCGGCCAGACCCTGCATGCCGAGGCCAATGCCCAGACCATGTATGCCGCGATCGACCTGCTTGCGGACAAGCTTGACCGTCTGGTGATCAAGCACAAGGAGAAAAAACAGCAGCACGCACCGCTGCCGGTGGGCGACAATGGTGGCTGATCGCCACTGTTCCCCGCAGACATGCCCCTGACTGACCTCCTGGCGGCCGTGCAGACCCAGCTCTGCACGGCCACCGACCGCGACAGCGTCCTGCAGGCCGCCGCCGGGTTGCTGGCCTGCCGCCAGGCCAACGCCGAACAGATCTATCTGAACCTGTGCCAGCGCGAAGCGCTGGGCAGCACCGCGATCGGCCACGGTATCGCCATTCCCCACGGCCGCGCGCCGACCCTGGAGCGCCCGCGGGGCGCCCTGCTGCGATTGGCCACCCCGGTCAACTTCGGTGGCGACGAGCCGGTGGACCTGGTGTTCGCGATGGCCGTTCCCGCCCACTACACCCACCAGCACCTGATGCTGCTGTCCGAGCTGGCCGAACTGTTTTCCGCTCCGGACATCCGCCAGGCACTGCGCCAGGCCGGCGACGCGCGGGCCCTGCGCGAGGCGCTGGACATGACCCCGCCTGCGAGTGCCGCATGAATACCAGCATCACCGCCCGTGAACTGTTCGAACAGCAGCGCGAGCGGCTGGGCCTGCGCTGGGCTGCCGGCAAATCCGGCGAGAAGCGCGAGCTGGAGGCCGGCAATACGGTCTCGCGGCGCCCCTCGCTGGCCGGCTACCTCAATGCGATCTATCCCAACAAGGTGCAGATCCTCGGTACCGAGGAACTGTCCTGGCTGGATGCGCTGGAACCGCGCCAGCGTTGGGAGACCATCGAAAAGATCATGCAGTCGCATCCGCTGGCGCTGGTGCTGACCCGCAACCAGGCGTGCCCGGAAGACCTGCGCGCCGCCGCCGATGAATCCGGCACCCCGTTGTGGCTCTCGCCCAAGCGCGGCCACGAACTGCTCAACCACCTGTCGTACCACTTGGCGCGCACGCTGGCGCCGCGGGTGATCCTGCATGGCGTGTTCATGGAGATCTACTCCATCGGCGTGCTGATCACCGGCGAGGCCGGATCGGGCAAGAGCGAGCTGGCGCTGGAGCTGCTCAGTCGTGGCCATCGCCTGGTGGCCGACGATGCGCCCGAGTTCACCCAGATCGCACCCGACGTGCTCGACGGCACCTGCCCCGAACTGCTGCAGGACCTGCTGGAAGTGCGCGGCCTGGGCGTGTTGAACGTGCGCGAGATGTTCGGCGACACGGCTGTAAAGAAGAACAAGTACCTTCGGCTGATCGTCCACCTGACCAAGCCGATGACCGAACCCACCCCGCATGGCTACGAGCGCCTGACCGGCGATTCGGGCACCCGCCATGTGCTGGACCTGGACGTGCCACTGATCACGCTGCCGGTGATGCCCGGCCGCAACCTGGCCGTGCTGACCGAAGCGGCCACCCGCCTGCATATCCTGCGTACCAAGGGCATCGACCCGGCGGCGATGTTCATCGCCCGCCACAGCAACCTGCTGGAACGGCGAACACCCTGATTCCCCTGCCCTTCGAAGAGCCTGTCCATGAGCACCGTCACCCCCTCCGCCCCGACCCTGATGATCGTCAGCGGCCTGTCCGGCTCGGGTAAATCCGTCGCCCTGAAGACCTTCGAGGACCAGGACTACTACTGCTCGGACAACCTGCCGATCAACCTGCTTCCGGACTTCGTGCGCAGCCTGCTGGCCCATCACGGCGGCGCCGCGCCGCGCCGGTTGGCGGTAGGCATCGATGTGCGCGGCCAGGCCGACCTGAGCCAGCTGGGGGAATGGCGGCAGCTGGCCGCCGACGCCGGCGTGGACGTGAAGGTGCTGTTCTTCGAAGCCAGCGACGAGACGCTGCTCAAGCGCTACGCCGACACCCGCCGTCGCCATCCGCTGAGCCAGCTGGGGCTGTCCCTGCCCGAAGCCATCGCCCGCGAACGCGAGTTGACCGCACCGCTGCGCCGCGAGGCCGATGCGGTGATCGACACCAGCAGCCTCAACGTGCACCAGCTGCGGCGGCGGATCATCACCGAGTTCGCAATGGACCATGCCACTGGCCTGTCGCTGCTGTTCGAATCGTTCGCCTACAAGCGCGGCGTGCCGGCCGAAGCGGACTTCGTGTTCGACGCGCGGGTGCTGCCCAATCCGCACTGGGATCCGGACCTGCGGGCGCTGAGCGGGCGCGAACCCGGCGTGCGCGATTACCTGGAAGCGCAGCCGGATGTGCAGCGCTACCTGGCCCAGCTGATGGACTTCCTTGATACCTGGCTGCCGAAGCTGGGCGATGGCACCCGCAGCTACGTGACCGTGGCGTTCGGCTGCACCGGCGGCAAGCACCGCTCGGTGTTCCTGGCCGAGCGCCTGGCTCGGCATGCCCGCGAGATGGGCTGGGAAGACGTGGCCACGTACCACCGCGAACAGGATTGAGGGGGGGGCGGCCGGGCTGCGCCCGGCACCCGCTGTAGAGTCGAGCCATGCTCGACTGAAGCAACGTCAAAAGCCGGCATTCCCCGGGTGACGGGGTGCGTCAGCAAGCGGGGGACGCTGCAAGTACGTCCCTGTAAGCTCGGTCGCCGCATCCATGCGGCTCCCCCCCCCCGCTTGCTGACCCACCCCGCCTTCGACAGATTCCTGCGATCTGTCGGGACGCTATTGTGTGCTGCTGTTGGCGGGTGTCGACCTTGGTCGACACGGCAGATCCACGCCATGCGTGGATGAGTCCCGGTCAGGCATCGAAAAACGCATGGGGTCGGATCCCTTTTCCAGAGGAAAAGGGCTCTGACCCTGGCAACGCTGAATACGGGACACAGTGCCCCTCTCCTGCTGCTATCGCCAATTCACCTTGACCTGTTAACGTGCAGTAATGACCTGTGGCATTCTCCTCGTAACACATCCCGGGGTCGGGACCGCCCTGCTTGACGTGGCGACCCGGCTCCTGCGGCATCTGCCGCTGAAAACCGAAGCTTTCGAAGTACCGTTCGACGCAGACCTGGACGCTCTTCTCCCGCTTGCCTCGGCCGCGCTGCGGCGGGTCGATGGCGGTGAAGGTGTGCTGATCCTGACCGACCTGTACGGCGCCAGCCCCGCCAACCTCGCCGGGCAGCTGGCCCGGCTGGGGACCCCGGTTCGCCGGGTGTCGGCGCTGAGCCTGCCGATGTTGCTGCGGGTGATGAATTATCCGGAACAGGGACTGGATCAACTGCCTGCCACAGCCGCGGCGGGTACCCGTAATGGAGCGATAGTCGACGATGCTTGAACGAGAACTCACCGTGAGCAACCGCCTGGGCCTGCATGCCCGGGCCACCGCCAAACTGGTGCAGACCCTGGCGCCGTTCCGCTGCAACGTGACCATGGCCGCCAAGGGCCGTGAGATCAACGCCAAGAGCATCATGGGCGTGATGCTGCTGGCCGCCGGCCAGGGCACTCCGGTCACCGTGCGCATCAACGGCGAGGACGAAGCTGCCGCGATGGAGGCGGTGGTCGGCCTGTTCGAACGCCGTTTCGACGAGGACAGCTGAGCGTGCCACGCGCACGCGCCGGCCAGCCCCCTTCCGGCCAACGGCCGGTACTGCTGCTGGCCGGCCATGGTGCCGCCCGCGGCACGGCAATGGGCCGCGCCCGCGTGCGCCTGCCGCATGCACTGGAAGTGGCCGAGCAGCGCGTTGCCGCCAACCAGATCGAGGCCGAACTGGCCCGCCTGCACCGGGCGGTGGATGCCGCACGCACGGAAATGCACGAGCTGCGCCAGCGCCTGCACGGTGCACTGAACCAGGAAGTGGGCGAGTTCCTCGACCTGCACGCGCTGCTGCTGGATGATCCCGAGCTGCTGTATGGCCTGGATGAGCTGATCCGCAGCGGTCCGTACAGCGCCGGCTACGCGTTGCGCCTGCAGCGCGACCGGCTGGCCAAGGTCTTCGACGGCATGGACGATGCCTACCTGAAAAGCCGCATGGACGACCTCGACCATGTGATCGGCCGCATCCATGCCTTCCTGCAGCCCGAGCGCCCACCTGCGGTCAAGGGCCTGGCCGGGGAAATCCTGGTCTGCGACAACATCGCACCTTCGGAACTGGCCCAGCTGCAGGCACAGGGCGTGGTCGGCATCGTCACCGCCGCCGGCAGCGCGCTGTCGCACAGCGCGATCCTCGCGCGCAGCCTGCATCTGCCCTTGATCGTCAACGTGCCGCAGCTGCTCAGCCGCGTTGCCGACGGCGACGTGCTGATCATCGATGGCGCCGACGGCAGCATCACCGCCAATCCGCAGGCCGACAATCTGCGCGACTACCGCGCGCGATTGAAGGAACACGCGCGCGAACAGCGCGAGCTTGGCCGCCTGCGCAGCAAGCCCAGCCGCACCCGCGACCAGGTCGACATCGCCCTGCTGGCCAATGCCGAATCGCTGGAGGATGTGACACAGGCGCATGCGCTGGGCGCCCACGGCCTGGGCCTGTACCGCACCGAATTCCTGTTCCTGCAGCGCAACGAGCTGCCCGACGAAGAAGAGCAGTTCCAGACCTACCGCGATGCCGCCCTGGGCATGAGCGGGCGACCGGTCACCATCCGCACCCTGGACCTGGGTGCGGACAAGGCTGATCGCACCGGCCTGACCCTGAGCAACGAAGAGAATCCCGCACTGGGCCTGCGCGGCGTGCGCCTGTCGCTGGCGCGACCGAAGGTGGCCGACACCCAGCTGCGTGCGATCCTGCGTGCCTCGGCCTACGGCAAGCTGCGGGTGCTGGTGCCGATGGTCAGCACCCGCGAGGAACTGCTGGCAGTGCGCCGGCGCATGCTCAAGCTGACCGAACAGCTGCGCAGCGAAGGCCACCTGGTATCCGACCACGTGCCACTGGGCGCGATGATCGAAGTCCCGGCCGCTGCACTGGCGCTGGAGAGCTTCATCGACCTGGTCGACTTCCTGTCGATCGGCACCAACGACCTGGTGCAGTACCTGCTGGCGGCCGACCGCAACAACGAAGCGCTGGGTGAGTTGTATTCGCCGTTGCACCCGGCGGTGCTGCGGCTGCTGCAGATGGTGATCGAGACCGGCGCGCGGCATCGCATCCCGGTGGCGGTCTGCGGCGAGATGGCCGGCGATGCGCGGATGACACCGCTGCTGCTGGCACTGGGCCTGACCGAATTCAGCCTGCACCCGGGCACGCTGCTGGAGGTTCGCCGCGCCATCCGCGAGGCCGACCTGGCGACATTGCGCACGCGCGCACCCAAGCTGCTGGCCGCGCGCGACCGCCGCGCCATCGAGCGCTGGCTGGCGCTGGTAGCCGATACGCCCTGACGCGCGGTCTGGCGGGGTCAGATCCCTTTGCCGCAGGAAAAGGGATCTGACCCCTTTGCCCGGCGGCTATGCGTTGAAACATCCCCTTGCGATAATGACGCGCTGAACACCCCTGTTGCCGCATCCTTGCCGGGATCGCGGCTTTTCTTATCCCCGCGGGAGCTGCGATGGCTGAAGCTGTACGCCACGACAAGACTGCGCGCCAACTGCGGATGTTGTCCGATGCACTGGACAGCGGCCGGCTGGGCCCGGTGCGTCGCCTGGTCAACACCCTGGCCCCGGCCGAGATCGGCAACCTGCTCGAGTCGCTGCCGCCGGGCAAGCGCGAGGTGGTGTGGGGCCTGGTCGATCCGGAAGATGACGGTGAGGTGCTGGTCCACGTCGGCGAGGACGTGCGCGAAAGCCTGCTCGCCGACATGGACCCGGACGAGATCATCGCTGCGGTCGAAGACCTGGACATCGACGATCTGGCCGACCTGGTCGAGGACCTGCCGGACACGGTCATCGACGAGGTCCTCAAGTCGATGGACCGCGAGAACCGCGAGCGCCTGGAACAGGTGCTGTCCTATCCCGAGGACAGCGCCGGCCGCCTGATGAACCCGGACGTGGTGACCGTGCGCGCCGACGTCAACGTCGACGTGGTGCTGCGCTACCTGCGCCTGCGCGGTGAACTGCCGGACCACACCGACCACCTGTTCGTGGTCAGCCGCCGCCACCAGTACCTCGGCCGGGTGTCGCTGGCAGCACTGGTAACCCACGAGGACACCACCCCGATCAACCGCCTGATCGACGACGAGCAGCCGGCCATCGACGTCGGCGAAAGCGACCAGGAAGTCGCCCGCCAGTTCTCCGACCATGACTGGATCTCCGCGCCGGTGGTGGATGACAACAACATCCTGATCGGCCGCATCACCATCGATGACGTGGTCGACATCATCCGCGGCCAGGCCGAGCACCAGGCGCTCGGCGCCGCCGGTCTGGACGAGGACGAGGATCTGTTCAGCCCGGTCTGGCGCGCGATGCGTCGCCGCCTGATGTGGCTGTCGGTCAACCTGTGCACGGCCTTCCTGGCCTCCAGCGTGGTCGGCCATTTCGAAGGCACGATCGACAAACTGGTGGCGCTGGCGGTGCTGATGCCGATCGTCGCCGGCCTCGGCGGCAACGCCGGTACCCAGGTGCTGGCACTGATGGTGCGCGGCCTGGCGCTGGGTCAGGTGGGCGCCTCCAACGCCCGCACCCTGCTGTGGAAGGAAGTGCGGGTCGCGCTGCTGAACGGCGTGATGCTGGGTTCGGTGCTGGGGCTGATCGTGCTGGCCTGGTTCCACTCGCCCGGGTTGTCCGCGGTGATTGCCATCGCATTGACCTGCAACCTCCTGTTCGCTGCCTTGGCGGGCGTGCTGGTGCCGTTGACGCTGAAACGCTTCGGCTTCGACCCAGCGCTGGCCAGCGGCATCTTCCTGACCGCCGTGACCGACTCGATGGGCTTCTTCACCTTCCTAGGCCTGGCCACTCTGGTGCTGCTGCACTGATCCCTGCAGGGTCGGATCCGCGCAACGCGGGGCTCTGACCCGTCCCCAACTGAATCCCTATGGCAACCACGATCGAAAACTACTTCCAACCCGGCTGGCGCGATCAGCAGCACACCTGCCCGGCCTGTGAATGGAAGGGCAGCTCGCGCGCCATGGAAATGGAGCTGGACGAGGACGCCACCGAGTACGACTGCCCGGTCTGCGAGAACCCGCTGCTGGTGGTGCTGCACCCGGACATCGCGCAGGTGCAGGCCGCCGCTGCCGACGGCAATGCCGAAGCACAGGAGCAGCTGGACATCATCGCCAGTTTTCCGCGGCCGGAGTGACGCGGCGCATGATGCTGCGTTGACCCACGCCGGGCTACGATGCGGGTGACCCTACCGCCTCGGAAACGCCCATGGTCCGTTCGATGTCACGCTGGCTGCCGATGCTGGCCTTTCTGATGATGACGGGCTGTGCCTCGCTGCCGGACAGCGCGCGCGGACGCTTCGAGGCCCGCGCAGTGAAGGTGGATGGCGAAACGGCCTACTACCAGGTGTTCATTCCGGCGGCATCGGCGCGCACGCCGGGCTCGCTGCCGGTCGTGCTGTTCCTGCACGGCTCGGGCGAGCGCGGCAGCGATGGCGTCAAGCAGACGTACGCGGGACTGGGCCCTTACCTGCGCGAGCACCCCGACTTCCCCGCGCTGGTGGTGTTCCCGCAGGCTCCCCGGCATTCAGAGTGGAGCGGTCGCAACAACCGCATGGCCGTGGCCGCGCTGGATGCCGCCATTGCCGAGTTCGATGCCGATCCGGCACGCCAGTACCTGACCGGCATGTCGATGGGCGGCTACGGCAGCTGGAACATCGCACTGGACGATCCACGTCGCTTTGCTGCGATCGTGCCGGTATGCGGCGCTGTGTTCGCACCGCGCCCGAAGCGACCGACCCTGTTCGTCGAGCAGGTGGCCCACGAAGCCGACCCGTATGCGGTCATCGCCCAGCGCCTGCGGCACACCCCGATCTGGATCTTCCACGGCGCACTGGATGACGTGGTCCCACCGGAGGACGATCGCAGGCTGTACGCGGCCTTCCAGGGCGTCAACGCACCTGACGTGCGCTATACCGAGTACCCGGAAGGCAACCACAACGCCTGGGATGCCACCTACGCGGACCCGGCGATGTGGGATTGGCTGTTCAAGCAGAAGCGTTGAACCACAACGTCCGGTGGTTGCCCACCAAGGTTGGAGCCTGGTTTGGGTAGGTACCCACTAAGGTTGGAACCTGCTTTCGGTGGGTGCCAACCTTGGTTGGCACTATCTGTCCGCCCCATGAACTCCGCCTTGGCACAGGAACCCTCGAGTTCCCACTCACACCACGCATGCGGGTACTCGCCAAGCTGCGTTGCCAGCCCCGCCCTGATCGGATTCGCCATCACATGCATTGCGTGCCGGAACAGCGATTCATCAGAGCGGATCGCGTGATCGTGATAGCAGGACTGCCAGAAGCGCCCCACCCTGCCCAGTACCCTGTTTGCGTACACCGCCGTACGCGACGTGAAGCGCTTCATGACAACGTCGAGTGATGCAGCGCGCAGCTGCATCAACCAGTGGATGTGATCCGGCATGACCACGTAGGCGATCGAATGGGTCAGACCTTCCAGATCCAGACGCTGGAACTGCTGCATGGCGGTAACCGCAACGGCGTCATTGGCGAACAGAGCCGCCCGGTCATGCACGTTCGTGGTGAGGATGTAGCTCTGGCCGATACTGGAATGACGGCCCAGCAGGAGACGGGTGCTGTTCATGCAGAAGAGCATGGGCGGGCGCATGTCCGCTGGATATCAGGAAATCACCTTCGCCCGGGTAGGCCAGTGCCAACCAGGGTTGGCACCCACCAGAGCGATCAGCCCAGCAGGGTTTCCAGCACGGCCATGCGCACGGCGACGCCGTTGGCGACCTGGCGCAGCACCCACGACTGCGGGCCGTCGGCCACCTCGTCGGTCACTTCCACGCCGCGGTTGATCGGGCCCGGGTGCAGCACCGCCGCATCCTTGCCCGCGCGGGCCAAGCGCTCGGTGGTCAGGCCGTACTGGGCGTGGTACTGCTCCAGCGACGGCACCAGGCCTTCTTCCATGCGCTCGCGTTGCAGGCGCAGCATCATCAACGCGTCGACGCCTTCCAGCATCGCATCGAAATCATCGCCGACCACGCAGCCCTTCAGCGTCTCGTCGTCCGGCAGAAGCGACTGCGGGCCGCACACGCGGATCTCGCCCACGCCCAGCGTGCGCAGCGCGTGCAGGTCGGTGCGGGCCACGCGCGAGTGCTTCACGTCGCCGACGATCACCACCTTCAGCTTCGAGAAATCCGGGCCCTTGGCCTGGCGCAGGGTCAGCATGTCCAGCAGGCCCTGGGTCGGGTGCGAACTGCGGCCGTCACCGGCGTTGATCAGCGCAGTGCCCTCGCCCGCCGCGTCGGTCAGTGCGGCCACGGCACCGTCATCGGGATGGCGCACGACGAAACCGCGCACGCCCATCGCTTCCAGGTTGCGCAGCGTGTCGCAGGCGGTTTCGCCCTTGCGCGTGGACGAGGTCGAGGCATCGAAGTTCAGCACGTCGGCGCCCAGGCGCTGCGCGGCCAGCTGGAACGAACTGCGGGTGCGGGTGGACGGTTCGAAGAACAGCGTGCATACCGCCGAACCGCCCAGAACGTGGCGCTTGTTGCCGACGCGGCCGACCGCAGCATCGCGGATCTGCCCGGCGCGGTCGAGCAGCTGCAGCAGGGTTTCGCGCGGCAGGCCCTCCAGGGTCAGCAGATGGCGCAGGCGTCCGGAGGCATCGATTTGCTGGGCGGTCATGGCGGTGTCGGGCAGTCAGGGAATGGGGGTGGCGTCGTCCGGGGACGACAGCCAGCGGTCGATGATCACCGCCGCAGCCACGGCATCGAGGGCGGCCGCGTCGCGGCGGCGCTTGCGCCCTTCGGCGCGCTCGACAGCGAAGCGGCGGGCGGCCTCGACCGAGCTGGAACGCTCGTCGATCATCACCACCGGCAGCTTGAAGCGTTCCCGCAGCTGGCGGGCGAAGCCCTGCGCGCGCTTGCGGTTGGGCTGGTCCTGGCCATCCAGGGTCAGCGGGTCGCCGACCACCAGGCCGTCGGGCTTCCATTCCTTGAGCAGGCGTTCGATCGCGGTCCAGTCCGGGCCGTTGCCGTGCACATCGACCACGGCCACTGCGCGCGCATGCGACGCGAACGCACTGCCGATTGCCACGCCGATCCGTCGCGAGCCGACATCGAAACCCAGAACGGTACCGTCACGGCGAATCGCCGGGGCAGGCGATATCGGTGCGGGCGCGGCCGGCTCAGACATGGCCGCTGTAATCCGTCAGCCGGAACAGGTCCACGCCGATACGCGAGGCCGCTCCCTGCCAGCGCTGCTCCAGCGGCAGCTGGAACACCAGCTCGGCGTCGGCCGGCACGGTCAGCCAGCTGTTCTCGGACAGCTCGCTTTCCAGCTGCCCCGCGCCCCAACCGGCACAGCCAAGGGTTACCACAGCGTTGGCCGGGCCTTCGCCACGTGCCATCGCTTCGAGGATGTCGCGCGAGGTGGTCAGGTACAGGCCGTCGCCCACGGTCAGGCTGGAATCCCACGCCCGTGCGTCGTCATGGATGACGAAGCCGCGTTCCGGATGCACCGGACCACCGTTGAGCACCATGCGCGCCTGCAGGTCGCCATCACCGGTGGTGATATCCATCTGCGCAAGCACTTCACCCAGCGTGTATTCGGACGGCTGGTTGACCAGCACGCCCATCGCCCCGTTCTCGTCGTGCTGGCAGATCAGCGCAACGCTGCGGGCAAAGGTCGCGTCGAGCAGCGACGGCAGCGCGACGAGCAGGTGATCGGCAAGGGAGGTCGGCGTTACGGGCATGGCCCTATTCTAGCGGCTGGGCGCGCCGGGCGCCTCCACCCGGCGGTCACGCCGCGCATAATGACGTCCCACCGCGCAGGAGTTCGACGTGTCCGGTTACTGCCTCATCGCCCCGGGCCATCCGGTGCACGACTACTACCACGCCAACGAGTACGGCTTCCCGCAGCGTGACGAGCGCGAGCTGTTCGAACGGCTGGTGCTGGAGATCAACCAGGCCGGCCTGAGCTGGGAAACGATCCTGAAGAAACGCGAGGGTTTCCGTGCAGCCTATGACGGCTTCGATGTGGACCGCGTGGCGGCCTATGCCGAGCAGGACATCGAACGCCTGTTGTCGGACGCGGGCATCATCCGCAACCGGCTGAAGGTGCTGGCGGCCATCCACAACGCGCAGGTGATCCAGCAGCTGCGGGCCAGTCATGGCAGCTTCGCGGCGTGGCTGGATGCGCATCACCCGCGCAGCAGGGCCGACTGGGTGAAGCTGTTCAAGAAGACGTTCCGCTTCACCGGTGGCGAGATCACCGGCGAGTTCCTGATGAGCCTCGGCTACCTGCCGGGGGCGCATGCCGAGGACTGCCCGGTGCATGCGCGGCTGCTGACGCTGTCGCCGCCGTGGCTGAAGGCCGCCGACCGCTGATGGATATCCGGCGCGCATGGCCCGGCGCTACCACGCGTGGGTTCCGGTAGTGCCGGCCGCTGGCCGGCACCGCCGTTGAACGCTCACACCCCCATGTAACGGCCCGGGCGGTGGTTGAACATCAGCACCAGGCTGAGCACCACCGCGCCGATGGCCGAGTACAGCACCTTCGACGGCGACAGCACGAAGAACGCGGCCACCATCAGGCAGGCGTCGTAGGACATCTGCACCTTGCCCGCGCTCCAGCCACGGGTGCGCTGCAGGTACACCGCCAGGATGCCGATGCCACCAAGGCTGGCACGGTGGCGGATGAAGAACAGGATGCCCAGGCCCGACAACGCGCCACCGACGATGGCCGAGTACAGCGGGTGGATGTGCGAGAAATCGATCCAGCGCGGCAGCAGGTCGGTCAGCACGCCACAAGCGGTGACCGCGGCAAAGGTCTTCAGGGTGAATTCCCAGCCCATGCGCCGCACCGCCACCCAGTAGAAGGGCAGGTTGACCAGCACGAACACCACGCCGAAGTTCCAGTCCAGTGCGTAATGCAGCAGGAAGGCCATGCCGGCCATGCCGCCGATCATCAGCCCGCTCTTGGCAAAGATGGCCAGGCCCAGCGAGGCCACCATGGTGGCCAGCACCATGCCCTGCACGTCCTCGGCAATCGAGTGACGCAGCGCTTTTTCATCGGCGGTGGTGCCGGCGCTGTCGGGCGGCGGGGTCAGCGGACCGGCGGTGACCAGGTGGCCGTCAGCGTCGTCGCACGGCGCGGGGCCATGGGAGGGAAGGGACATGCGGGTGGGGGAACAGCAGGTGGGGAGCGCTATTAGACACGATCCGCATGACAGTTGCAGATGAAATCGTTCAGCTGAATTCGCTTCACCCTGCCCTCCGCCGGCCGTTGGTTACCCCTTGCCGACCAGGTGGTGCGCCACCAGCGCGTTGGCGTGCCCATGGCCCAGGCCGTGCTCGCTCTTCAGGAAGCTGACCAGTTCCATGTGCCTGAGCCCCTTCTTCTTGGCCAGCAGCCCGAACCAGTGCGCCACCGGCTGACCGTAGGTCTTTTCGATGGAGGGGAAATACGAGGCCGGGCCTTTCGGCTTGGTGTCAGTGCTCATCTGCAGCTCCCGTCGAAGTCATTCATTCGACGGACCACAGTCCCTGAAATCGACATCCCCACACGTCTACACAGAATGGGGTAAGGGCGCTTTGCTTGCGAAGCACTGCTTCGCAAGCGCCCGAACGCACAGCGGCCAGCGGCTGGGCCGGGCCCCGTAGGGTACGTGCGCCGTCCCCCCGCAACCTGAGCCATCCCGCCTCCCGCAGGAAGCCAGCTTTTGACGTTGCCGTTGACCTTGATTCGGCAGGTGCCGGGCGCAGCCCGGCCGTATCATTCCCTCATGCCCCGTGAAAACCTCAACGACCTGCAGGCCTTCGTGCACGTTGCCCGCGCGGGCAGCTTCACCAGGGCCGCCGCCCAGCTGGGTGTCTCCCAGTCTGCGCTCAGCCACGCCATGCGCGGCCTGGAGCAGCGCCTGGGCCTGCGCCTGCTGACCCGCACCACGCGCAGCGTGTCCACCACCGAGGCCGGCGCCCACCTGCTGGAAACGCTTGCCCCGCGCCTGGCCGAGATCGAGGACGGACTGGCCGCGCTGGCCGAGTATCGCGAGCGCCCGGCCGGCACCATCCGCATCAACGCCACCGGCCACGCCGCCGAATACATCGCCTGGCCGCGGTTGGCACCGCTGCTGCAGCACTACCCGGACCTCAAGGTGGAATTGACCGCCGACTACGGACTGGCCGACATCGTCGCCGAGCGCTACGACATCGGCATCCGTCTGGGCGAGCGGCTGGCCCGCGACATGATCGCCGTGCCGGTCAGTCCGCCGCTGCGCATGCGCGTGGTCGGCGCACCCAGCTACTTCCGCCAACACGTGGTACCCCGGCACCCGGACGACCTGGCCGCGCACAACTGCGTAACCCTGCGCCTGCCCACCCATGGCGGGCTGATGCCGTGGGATTTCGGCCAGGACGGTAGCGAACTGAGCGTGCGCGTGAGCGGCCAGTGGATCTTCAACAGCATGGGCATGACCCGGGCCGCCGCGCTGGCCGGCAGCGGCCTGGCCTGGCTGCCGGAAGACCAGGTGCAGCCGATGCTGGACGATGGCCGGCTGCAATCGGTGCTGGACGACTGGTGCCCGCACTTCGATGGCTACTACGCGTACTACCCGTCGCGCCGGCATGTAACGGTGGCGATGCGCACGGTGCTGGATGCGCTGCGTGGGCCGATGGGGGGCTGAGGAGTGCGGACCAACGGTCCGCACCTACCACCAACGGCCTGCACCCACCCGGTGGTCAACCCTTGGCTTGCGCCGCACGCTGCGCGTTGTAGCGCTCGCCGACGATCGACACTTCATCCAGCGCCTGTGCGATGCGCTGCAGTTCCTCTGGCGCCAGCTGCAGGTCGGCGGCGCCCAGGTTCTCTTCCAGGCGATGGATTTTGGTCGTGCCCGGAATCGGCACGATCCACGGAGCCTGCGCCAGCAGCCACGCCAGTGCCACCTGCGCCGGGGTCGCACCGCGTGCTGCGGCAATCGTGCTGATGCGATCGACCAGCGCCTGGTTGGCGCGACGCGCTTCCACTTCGAAACGCGGCACGCTGTTGCGGAAATCGTTGGCGTCGAAGGTGGTGTCGGCGTTGATCGCGCCGGTCAGGAAGCCACGGCCGAGCGGGCTGAACGGCACGAAGCCGATGCCCAGCTCCTGCAGGGTCGGCAGCAATTCGCGCTCCGGCTCGCGCCACCACAGCGAGTACTCGCTCTGCACCGCAGCCACCGGCTGCACCGCATGCGCGCGGCGTACGGTAGCGGCGCTGGCCTCGGACAGGCCGAAGTGACCGACCTTGCCCTCGGCAATCAGGTCGCGCACGGTGCCGGCCACATCCTCGATCGGCACGTCCGGGTCGACGCGGTGCTGGTAGAACAGGTCGATATGGTCGGTGCGCAGGCGCTGCAGGCTGGCCTCGGCCACCGCGCGGATGTTTTCAGGGCGGCTGTCCAGACCGGTATCGGTGCGCGCATCCTTGAAGCCGAACTTGGTGGCGATCACCAGCTTGCTGCGGTAGGGCGCCAAGGCCTCACCGAGCAGGTCTTCATTGGTGTACGGGCCGTACACTTCGGCGGTGTCGAAGAAGGTGACGCCGCGTTCCACGGCAGCGTGCAGCAGAGCGATGCCCTGGCTGCGCTCGACCGGCTGGCCATAGGCATGGGTCAGGCCCATGCAGCCCAGGCCGAGGGCGGAAACCTTCAGGCCGCTGCGGCCGAGTTCACGTGTCTGCATCGTCGTGCTCCGGAGGGGAAGCGCTGACGATACGCCTGCACCGGCAATGGATTGAACCGACTGGATGGCAGTCGGTCATGACTGGAATTCATCAATCGGCAGCGCGCCCGGTAAAGTCGACGGGTAGAGTCGACTGTTAATCGACTGCTCCACCAACAGCCAGGAAAATCCCGCGCTGCGCGCGATAGTCGACTGACAGTCGACTCTACAGATCTGCGGGTTACCGGATCTCGGAGATCTCCACGCCATCCAAGCCCTGCGACAGGGTGCGCGCGTCGCCGCCCTGGCTGAGCTTGATGCGCAGGCGCACCTCGTTCTGCGAATCGGCGTAGCGCAGCGCGTCCTCGTAGCTGATCTCGCCGGCCTGGTACAGCTCGAAGAGGCTCTGGTCGAAAGTCTTCATGCCCAGCTGGACCGAGTCCTTCATCACTTCCTTCAGCTTGTGGATCTCGCCGTCGCGGATGTAGTCCTGTACCAGCGGCGTGCCCAGCAGGATCTCCATCGCCACCTTGCGCGAGCGGCCATCGGGCGACGGCACCAGCTGCTGCGCGACCACGCCCTTGAGGTTCAGCGACAGGTCCATCAACAGCTGGTTGCGCCGGTCTTCCGGGAAGAAGTTGACGATGCGGTCCATCGCCTGGTTGGCATTGTTGGCATGCAGCGTGGCCAGCACCAGGTGGCCGGTTTCGGCGAACGCGATGGCGTGGTCCATGCCCTCGCGGGTACGCACCTCGCCGATCATGATCACGTCCGGCGCCTGGCGCAGGGTGTTCTTCAGCGCAGCCTCCCAGCTGTCGGTATCGATGCCGACCTCGCGCTGGGTGATGATGCAACCCTCGTGCTTGTGCACGAATTCGATCGGGTCTTCGATGGTGATGATGTGGCCGGTCGAGTTCTGGTTGCGGTAGCCGATCATCGCCGCCAGCGAAGTCGATTTACCGGTACCGGTAGCACCGACAAACAGGATGATGCCGCGCTTGGTCATCGCCAGCGTCTTGATGATCGGCGGCAGGCTCAGTTCTTCCACGGTCGGAATGCGCGTCTCGATGCGACGCAGCACCATGCCGACCTGGTTGCGCTGGTAGAAGCAGCTGACACGGAAGCGGCCGACACCGGACAGGCCGATGGCGAAGTTGCATTCGTGGGTCTTCTCGAATTCCTCGCGCTGTGCCGGGGTCATCACGTTGAGGACCAGGTCGCGGCTCTGCTGCGGCGTCAGTGGCGTCTGCGTGATCGGCGAGATCTTGCCGTTGACCTTCATCGCCGGCGGCATGCCCGCAGTGATGAACAGGTCCGAGGCGCGCTGGTGCGCCATCAGCTTGAGGAACGAAGTGAAATCGATGGTGGTCGCGGTGGTGTTCACGGCGGGCTCCCGGAAAGCGGTTTACCAGGTAACGGTCGATGGAGGAAACAGCACGGGGGCGGCGCCGCACTGGTGCACGCCGCCCGTGGTTGCCCCGCCTTACTCGAACAGGCGCTTGTCCTTGGCGTACTCGCGGGCCTGGTTGCGGGTGATCAGGCTGCGCTTGACCAGGTCCTGCAGGTGCTGGTCCAGGGTCATCATGCCGTACTGCTGGCCGGTCTGGATGGCCGAGTACATCTGCGCCACCTTGTCCTCGCGGATCAGGTTGCGGATGGCCGGGGTGCCGACCATGATTTCCCACGCTGCGGTACGACCGCCGCCGACCTTCTTCAGCAGCGCCTGCGAGATCACCGCACGCAGCGACTCGGACAGCATCGAGCGCACCATCGGCTTTTCGCCGGCCGGGAACACGTCGATGATGCGGTCGATGGTCTTGGCCGCCGAGCTGGTATGCAGGGTGCCGAACACCAGGTGGCCGGTTTCCGCGGCGGTCAGCGCCAGGCGGATGGTTTCCAGGTCGCGAAGTTCGCCCACCAGGATGATGTCCGGATCCTCGCGCAGCGCCGAGCGCAGTGCTTCGTTGAAGCCATGCGTATCGCGGTGCACTTCGCGCTGGTTGATCAGGCACTTCTGCGAGGTGTGCACGAATTCGATCGGATCCTCTACGGTGAGGATGTGGCCGTATTCGTTCTTGTTGATGTAGTCGATCATCGCCGCCAGCGTGGTCGACTTGCCCGAGCCGGTCGGGCCGGTCACCAGGATCAGGCCCTGCGGCTGCTGGATCACTTCACGGAACAGCGGCGGGCAGGCCAGGTCCTCGAGGGTGAGCACCTCGGACGGAATGGTACGGAACACCGCACCGGCGCCACGGTTCTGGTTGAACGCGTTCACACGGAAGCGCGCCAGCGACGGGATCTCGAAGGAGAAGTCCACTTCGAGGAATTCCTCGTAATCGCGGCGCTGCTTGTCGGACATGATGTCGTACACCAGCGCATGGACCTGCTTGTGGTCCAGGGCCGGGATGTTGATCCGGCGAACGTCGCCGTCAACGCGGATCATCGGCGGCAGGCCTGCGGACAGGTGCAGGTCGGACGCTTTGTTCTTTACGGAAAACGCCAGCAGTTCGGCGATATCCATGAGCGGCTACTCCCCAATAACGGCTTCGACTGGAAGGATCTTTCCCCGGGCGGCAGTATAGCCTCCTGATTCAACGGAACGCGTTACGTGGCCACTCCCCTGCCCCAGATCCTGAGCAACCTGCATGCCGCCGCCGAGGCCGCGGGCAGGCCCGACCCACGCCTGCTGGCGGTGTCCAAGACCCAGCCGGCCGAAGCCGTGGCCGCGCTGGCCGCGCAGGG
Organism: Stenotrophomonas sp. YJH_SMC_17; assembly: GCF_059371655.1. Lineage (NCBI taxonomy): Bacteria > Pseudomonadati > Pseudomonadota > Gammaproteobacteria > Lysobacterales > Lysobacteraceae > Stenotrophomonas > Stenotrophomonas sp. YJH_SMC_17. The sequence goes on from NZ_JCAFUU010000001.1 coordinate 926,146, forward strand.
CCAGCACGCCTTTGGCGAGAACTATGTGCAGGAAGCGCTGGCCAAGATGCAGGCGCTGCAGCATCTGGCGCTGGAGTGGCACCTGATCGGCCACCTGCAGTCGAACAAGGCCGAGTCCGTGGCCCTCCACTTCGACTGGGTGCAGAGCGTGGACAGGCTCAAGCTGGTCGCCGCACTGGCGCGCCATCGCCCTGTGGCGCGCGGCCCACTGAACGTGCTCATCCAGGTCAACATCGACGACGAATCCAGCAAGCACGGCTGCGCACCGGAGCAGGTGGAGGAACTGGCCACCGCGATTGCCGCCGAGCCGAACCTGCGCCTGCGCGGGCTGATGGCGATTCCCGCGCCGTGGCCCGAGGCCGAGCGTCGCCACGACGCGTTCGTGCGCATGCGCACACTTTTCCAATCACTGGCGGCCCAGCACCCGCAGGTGGACACGCTGTCGATGGGCATGAGCGGCGACTACGCTGAAGCCATCGCCGAAGGTGCCACCCTGGTGCGGATCGGTACCGCCCTGTTCGGTGCGCGCCCACGCCCGGCCTGACTTTTCAAGGAGATTTCCATGGCAGCTGATTCCATCACCTTCATCGGCGGCGGCAACATGGCGCGCAGCCTGATCGCCGGCCTGATCCGCCAGGGCATGCCGGCCGCGCACATCCATGTAGCCGAACCGGTGGCCGCACTGCGCGAGTCGCTGGCTGCCGATTTCGGCGTGAAGGTACATGACAACGCAACCGATGCCGCCGCACAGGGCGGTACCTGGCTGCTGGCGGTGAAGCCGCAGGTGCTGCGCGATGTCTGCCAGTCGCTGCAGGAACTGGCCCAGGCGAACCGGCCGCTGGTGGTGTCGATTGCCGCGGGCATCACCAGTGCGCAGCTGGAACGCTGGCTGGGCGGCAATCTGCCGATAGTGCGCGCGATGCCCAACACCCCCGCCCTGCTCGGCGCCGGTGTGACCGGTCTGTACGCCACACCGTCGGTCGATACGCAACAGCACGCGCTGGCCGAGCAGGTGCTGGCCAGCGCCGGGCGCACCGTGTGGATCGACAGCGAAACACTGATGGATTCGGTCACCGCCGTCTCCGGCAGTGGGCCGGCCTATGTATTCCTGCTGGCCGAAGCGATGGAAGCGGCTGGCATTGCCCAGGGCCTGCCAGCCGACACCGCGCGCACGCTGGTGGTGCAGACCCTGCTGGGCGCCTCGCGCATGCTTGATGAAGCCGGTGAGAACCCGGCTGAACTGCGACGCCGCGTGACCTCGCCGAACGGCACCACCCAGGCCGCGATCGAGAGCTTCCAGGCCGGTGGCTTCGAGGCGCTGGTGGACACGGCGCTGCGCGCTGCGCAGGTGCGTGGGCAGGAACTGTCTGCGGCGAATGATTGATCCCGATGCGTGCCGACCAACGGTCGGCACCCACCGTCATCCACGCCATGCGTGGATGCTCATTGCCCCAGTGTGGTCATGACGAAATCGACGAAGCACTGCAACCGCGGGCGCGGCCTGCGGTCAGGCAGGTAGATCAGGTGCATCGGCCGGGGTTCGGGCAGGTAGTCGCGCAGCAGCGGCTTCAACCGCCCTGCCGCGATCTCGCCGGCCAGCAGCGCGGTCGGCTGCAGCACCAGCCCTGCTCCGGCTACGGCGGCTTCGCGCAGTGCAACACCATCATTGCAGGTCAGGCGCGCCTCCCAGTCCACGTGTTCGCCGTTGGCCAGCTGCCAACCGTGGCCGCCGCGCCAGGCCAGGTGGCTCAGGCAATCATGCCCCTGCAGATCCGCGGGCGTACGCGGCGTGCCGCGCCGGCGCAGGTAGGCTGGCGCCGCACACAGGCTCATTGCATACGGCGGCAGCGGCCGCGCCACCACCTCCTGCGACGGTAGTGGTCCGACCCGGATCGCCACGTCGAAGCCGTCCTCGATCAGGTCCACACGGCGGTTGCTCAGATCCAGTTCGATGTTCAACTGCGGCTGCGCGTGCAGCAGGCTGGCCAGCTGCGGCGCCAGCACGCAGCTGCCCCAGGTGGTGGGTGCGCTGACCCGCAGCAGTCCGCGCGGTTGAACCTGCAGGCCGGCGACGTCGGCCTCGGCCTGCTGCACCTGCTCCAGCACCTGCCGGCAACCGGCCAGGTAAGCGCCGCCGGCTTCGGTCAGACGCTGGCGACGGGTGTTCCGTTGCAGCAACGCGGTACCCAGGTGCGCCTCGAGCTGCTGGATGTACTTGCCGACCATCACCGCCGACACCTGCAGCTGTTCGGCGGCACCGGCGAAGCTGCCGCGCTCAGCTACCGCGACGAAGGCCTGCATGCATCGAAGGGTATCCATTACTAATCCAGAGTTAGGAATCTGCGAATCATACGCCGCTTACCTAACCCCACTGTGACGGCGCAGACTGCGCTCACTCCCTCACGCAAGGAACGGCCATGAAGATTCTCCTCGTCGGTGCCAGCGGCACCCTCGGCCAGGCAGTCGCCCGACAGCTCGGCCAACAGCACCAGATTGTCGCCGCCGGCCGCAACAGCGGCGAACTGCGCGTCGACCTGACCGACGACGCCAGCGTCGCCGAACTGTTCGCCCGCACCGGGCCGGTCGATGCGGTGATCTCCACCGCCGGCAAACTGCACTTCGGTCCGCTGCAGGACATGACGCCCGAGCAGTTCAACCTGGGCCTGCAGGACAAGCTGCTGGGCCAGGTGCGGCTGGCACTGGCCGCGCAGCACCATCTCAACAGCGGCGGCTCGATCACCCTGACCAGCGGCATCGTCAGCGCACAACCGATCCGCGACGGCGTCAACGCCACCTCGGTGAATGCCGCACTGGAAGGCTTCGTGCGTGCCGCCGCACTCGAGCTGCTGCCGCGCGGCCTGCGCATCAACGTGGTCAGCCCGAACGTGCTGATCGAATCCATGGCGGCCTACGGCCCCTACTTCCCGGGCTTTGAAGCGGTAAGCGCGCAACGCGCCGCACTGGCCTTCCAGCGCGCGGTGGAAGGCATCCAGAGCGGCGAGACGATCACGGTCTGGTGATCCGCCGGGCATGGCCCGGTGCTACCGGGAGCGCGACCCTTTCTTCGCTCACTCCCAGCGCATCGGGCCATCGCCGCGTTCGCCCAGCACGTCGCCCGGGTTGGCCAGGCGGCAGCGCTGCAGCGACAGGCAGCCGCAACCGATGCAACCGGTCAGTTCATCGCGCAGCAGCTGCAGCATGTGGATGCGTTCTTCCAGCTCGGTGCGCCAGCGCGCGGACAACTTGGCCCAGTCCGCCTTGGTCGGTGCGCGACCATCGGGCAGGCTTTCGAACGCACGGCCGACCGCGTCCAACGGCATGCCCACGCGCTGCGCCACGCGGATCACCGCCAGCCGGCGCAGTACATCCCTGCTGTAGCGGCGCTGGTTGCCCGAAGTGCGCAGGCTGCTGATCAGCCCCTTGCGCTCGTAGAAATGCAGCGCCGAAACCGCCACGCCACTGCGCTGGGAGACTTCGCCAACGCTCAGTTCCTGGGACACCATTGCTTGACCTCAACTGCAGTTGAGGTGTCATGCTGCTATCTTCGCTGCCTGTTGACAAGCGCGGCCCGCATCCGACCCGTATGACCCAGACTCTCTCACCCGCCGACGCCAGCCTGCCGGCCGACTCCTCGATCCTGTCAGCGCACTACCGCGCGACCACCCTCGGCATGGTCGCGCTGGTCGCGCTGCACGCCTTCGAGGCCTTGGCGGTGGCCGCCGCCATGCCGACCGTGGCCGTGGCACTGGACGGCCTGCGCCTGTACGCCCTTGCCTTCGGCGGCACCCTGGCCACCAGTGTGATCGGCATGACCCTGGCCGGACGCTGGGCCGACCGCCATGGCCCGGCGCGACCGTTGTGGTACGGCTTGGGCTGCTTCGTGCTGGGCCTGCTGCTGGCTGGCTTCGCGATGCGCATGGGCATGCTGGTGGCGGGGCGGCTGCTGCAGGGCCTCGGCGCGGGCGCGATCTCGGTTTCGCTGTACGTGATGGTCGGCCGCAGCTACCCCGAGCACCTGCGGCCGAAGGTATTCGCCGCCTTCTCGGCCGGTTGGGTGGTGCCATCGATGGTCGGCCCGGCGTTGAGCGGCCTGATCGTGCAGCACCTGGGCTGGCGCTGGGTGTTCCTTGCGGTGCCATTGCTGGCGGTTCCGGCGGCCCTGCTGCTGCGCCCTGCGTTGGCACGCATGCAGCCCAGTCCTGCCGGCAGCGCCGATGATGGAGGCGGCAAGGTGGTGCGCTGGGCCAGCGGTGCCTCGCTGGCAGCGTTGTTGCTGTACTTCGGCGGCCAGCAGCAGGGAGCAGCGGCCCTGCTCTGTATCGGCATGGCGATGCTGGCGCTGCTGTTCTGCGTGCACCGTCTGCTGCCGGCCGGCACATTGATGCTGCGCCGTGGCCTGCCCAGCGTGATCGCGCTGCGTGGCATCGCGGCTGCAGCGTTCTTCGCGTGCGAGGCCTATCTGCCGCTGCTGCTGCAGCGCGAACGCGGACTGTTGCCCAGCTGGGCCGGCGCCGTGCTCAGCCTCGGCGCGCTGGGCTGGTTCGCCGGTTCATGGCTGCAGGGCCACCAGCAGCGCGGCTGGTCGCGCCAGCAGCTGCTGCGCACGGGTACGTCATTGATGACCGTCGGCATCGCCGCCACGCTGGCCGTGCTGTTCAACGTGGTGCCCCTGCCGGTGTCGCTGCTTGGCTGGGCCGTGACCGGCTTCGGCATGGGCATGATCTACGCCAGCCTGTCGGTGCTGACGCTGTCGCTGTCGGCGCCGCATGAGCAGGGTGCCAACACCTCGGCACTGCAGCTGAGCGAAGCGCTGTCAGTGACCACCGCGCTGGCGGTTTCCGGCACCTTGTTCGCGCTGTTCGTGGAATCGGCACCACACACCGGCTACCTGCTGTGCTTGGTGATCACCTTCGGCCTGGCCATGCTGGCCACGCTGATCGCCAGGCGGGTGTAGCGACGCCGCATTGCGGGATTGCCGGCCAGCGGCCGGCACTACCGGGTGCCAGTCCCCATGTCATCGATGTCCCGGTGCAGGATGCGGCGCACTTCCAGCACCGCCTGCGGGGTCTCCTGCACGCTGTGGCCGGAAATGATCACCTTCTCCGACAGCGCGCCCGGCAGGTGTGCACTCCAGTACGGCACCAGCCCGTCATCGGATTTCTCAACCGGCAGTTCCGGCTTGCGCTGGGCGATGATCGAGTGGTACTTCAGGCCCGCTTCGATCGGCAGCTGCGCGGCCGCCTTCACGAACGGATCGCTGGCCTTGAGGTTGTCGATGCTGTTGGGGATCTTCGGCTTGGCGGTGCCATCAACCTGCTGTTCGGCCTGCGCCAGCGCCATGAACACATCCTCGAACTTGCCGAGAATGGTCAGCGGCAGGCGCACCAGGCGACCGATCAGGCGACCAACCTTGTTGCCGGCGATGTCGGTGCCCTGGTGTGGCGCTGCGATGAAGATCGCACGCTCCACGTTCGGCTGGGCCTTGAAGTGCAGCAACGGCCCCAGCTTGTTCTGCACCCGCTTCAGGCGCTCACCCTTCAGGTCGTAGTTGGCCAGCAGGTCATTCCACAGCACGTCGCCCGAATCGCTGACCAGCAGGCGCGCCAGCACGCCGCCCATGCTGTGCCCGATGTAGACCATGTCCTTCGATGCACGCGTACTGCCGTTGGGGTCGAAATGCTTCAGCGTATCGTTGAACGCATTGGCGATCTCGTAGCGGTTCAGTGCGATCGGCGCATTGGTCGGGTAGTAGACCTGCCAGACCTGGAACTGCTGGCGCAGCTCGGGATCACCCATGATCTCGTTGGCCAGGTTCACCCATGCTTCCGGGCTGCTGGCCAGGCCATGCAGCATGAAGATGATGCGCCGGTTCGGGTCCCAAGGCTGCATCAGGTAGATGTGCGGTTCGCCGATGCCCTCGCTCATGCCGAACAGGGTGCGCAGCGATTGCCGCGCGAAGCCACTCTGCGCCAGCCACAGGCCGTAGGCAGCCGTGAAGTTGCCGGCCAGAGGCACCTGTTCGCCGTGCAGGGTGATGCGCTCGGTGGCTTCCGGCGAATAGGCATCCAGCTCGACCCGGCGCGTGCGCATCACGTCTTCCAGGCTGCTGCCCTCGAAGCGCAGCAGCGCGGTAACGTTGATCGAGGACATCTCGCTGAACTCGGGCACCGCGTCGTCATGGCGATGGCGGCGGCCACGGTGCGCGTCGTCGCCGTCGTCCTGCGTGCTCTCGGCCTTCGGGCCATCGGGTGAGATCACCGGTGCGACCAGCTTCGGCGGATCCATCACCATCACCAGCTCGGCGCCGAAACCATCGCGGCGATAGGTGCTGCGCAGGCCGACGAAGCTGACGGTACCGGCCGGCACCAGCTGCGCCGGGATGCTCTTCAGGTTCAACTGCTGGTAGTTGGAGGCCAGCGACCAGCTGCCGACCGAGACCGGCTTCGTGTAGTCCTCGCCGGCAAGTGCCGCCCCACGCGCACGCACGAACAGCACCACCGCTGCTTTCTCGGCCGCGTAGTTGTAGTAGTCGCGCACCTGCGTCTGCCGGTCCTCGAAGGCACGGTCGGATGGGGACCTGCCGCTGTAGAACAGATACGCGTACGCGTAACGCGCCGCTTCCAGCCAGGCATCCAGCGCCGCATCGCTCATCGGCGGATCGCCGGCAGCGGTCTTCTTCGGGGTCAGCGCCAGCGCTGCCTTCACCCACAGTTCGGACAGCGCCGACAACCGCTGCTCGACATTGAGATCGTCGGTCATCAGCAGCGTGCTGCGACAGACCAGGAAGTCCTTTTCGCACTGCGACTCGTCCAAGCCTGCTGCGCTGAGCGTCTCGCGCGCGGCCGGGCTGAGCTTGCCGGTGTTGAGCACGTCGGCACGCTTGTTGACCAGCGAATCGCTGGAGGTGACCTGTTTGACGGTGACCATCGCGCAGCCGCTGCTGCCCAGCAGCAGGAAGGCGGCGAACAACACCGGCAGCAGGCGCTGCCAGCGGGACGGGAAGGAGTGGGTCATTACTGCGGGTCCTGCTCGGTGCCGGGCACGCCCTGGCGGATCACGGTGGAGAAGTGCGGGCCATCGCCCAGGTCCAGCGCACGCTGGGTGATGCGTCCCTTGTCATGCAGTTCGGCGTACGGCACGCCCGGAGCAAGCGCGCCGACCTCCTGCGCATACTCGGCCAGATAGCCGGACAGCAGCAGCCGGTAGTCCAGCGGCAGGCGCGGCGCGATGTGGCGGGCCAGGTCGAAGACGATGGTGGTGCAGTTGCTGGTCAGCGTGTTGTAGAAGCCCGGTTTCGCATCCAGTTCACGCGCCTGTTCGATGTAGGCCGCGAACAGTGCCTTCAGCTGCGTGTGGTCCATGCCGTGCAGCCGGTACAGGTAGACATCCTCGCCGCGCGCGTTGGTGCGGGTGCGGATGATATCGGTCTCCTCCGAGGCCACCAGGGTCATCTCGAATTTGCGGAAGAAGCCGCCCAGCGCCGAGAACGATTCACCGCGTTCCTTGCGGATCTCCAGCGAGAACACCACATGGCGGCCATCCTCGAAACCGAACGAGACCAGCGTATGGGCGATGGCCGGTCCCATCCAGTACGACAGGACGAGGTCGGCCGAGCGCAGCTGGTCCAGGTCGTACGCGCGGCGCACCCAGTGCGCGTCGTAATCGTTCTCGGTGCGCCACGTGAAATCACGCACGTTGTCGAACACCACGCGGCGGCCATCGAAGGACACCACGTGCAGGCGCTGGGCCACGTCATCGGCCCACACCCGGTCCTGGCGCGGGGTCAGCAACAGCCACCACAGCGCGGCCAGCGCCAACGCGCCCCCGAATGCCATGCCCAGGCGGCGCGTGGCTAGGCCTCGCGCAACCCGCCACGACACCCCCAGTGCAACCAGCAGCCACAGCACGGCCACGCTGGTGCTCAGCCAGCCCGGCCCCGGCAACTGATACGCCAGCAACCCGGTCACCCACAGCGCCGCCAGCGCCATGGCACTTCCTGTCATCCAACGTCCTGCGGCTTTCACTGGCATCCTGTCGCGGTCTTCAAGCCGCATAGTTAGCCACAAGCCGCATCAGCGTGGCATCTACGGTCCGTTCAGGCACGCCGGCGCACCGTCTGCGACGGTCGAGGCGATCCGTTTCCACTGCACAGGAGCAACGATGGGTATCACGTCCGTGGCCGGCGTTCCGGTCCAACCCCAGCACCGCGCGACCTGCCACTGCGGCACGGTCGAACTGCTGCTGGACCTGCCCGATGGCATCGTCGACCCGCGCCGCTGCGACTGCTCGATGTGCCGGCGCCGGGGCGCCATCGCCGCCAGCGTTGCCCGCGCGGGCCTGCAGGTGGTGCGCGGGCAGGGCCACCTGCAGCTGTACCAGTTCAACACGCACGTGGCCGAGCACTATTTCTGCGGCGTGTGCGGCATCTACACCCATCACCGGCGGCGCTCCAACCCTGACCAGTACGGCTATAACGTGGCCTGCCTGGAAGGTATCGATCCGTTCGCTCTGGGCGTGATCCCGGTCAACGACGGGGTGAACCACCCGGCCGACCGCATCGCCTAGTGGTGGGTGCGCCGTAGCGGCGCGGCGACCTTCTGCCAGGGCGCCATGCCGCTGCGTCCCGCCCGTGCGGGTCGTTTCAGCCAGGGCCGGCGGGGCGGTGCCTGCGGTACGTCCACGACCGGGGAAGGAAGCGGCTTACGGCCGGGCCAGAGATGGTCGAGCAGCCACATGGCGGGTCTCCGTGGGGGACGGGGACGATCAACACTAGGCCCGGGCGGGCATAGGCGGCGTGATCGGGAAACGACAACGGGATGACGGCAAGCCACCGCAGGTCAGCGGCTGAAGCGACGGGCGCCTGCCACGCAGATCACGGCAACCACGGTCACCAGCACCATGCTGAGGCTGACCGACTCGTGCAGCAGCAGTGCGGCCAGAGCCAGGCCGAAGAACGGCTGCAGCAGCTGCAGCTGTCCGACGGCGGCGATGCCCCCCTGCGCCAGCCCGCGATACCAGAACAGGAAGCCGAGCAGCATGCTGAACACTGCGACGTAGCCCAGCGCCCACCACGCCGTGGCGCCCACCGCCGTGAACGAGGCCGGGCGCATCAGTAGCGCCAAAGGCAGCATCGCCGGCATCGCCAGCAGCAACGCCCAGCTGATCACCTGCCAGCCGCCCAGGTGGCGGGCCAGCCGGCCACCCTCGGCGTAACCGAGGCCGCATACCACGATCGCCGCCAGCATCAGCAGGTCGGCCTGCAACGAGGCTTCAATGCCGTTGCGCGCGGCATAGGCGACCACGCAGGCGCTGCCCAGCAACGAGAACAACCAGAACGCCGGGCGCGGCCGCTCGCCACCGCGCAGCACGCCGAACACGGCAGTGCTCAGCGGCAACAGCCCCAGGAACACGATGGTGTGTGCGGACGACGCATGACGCAGGGCCAGCGCGGTCAGCAGCGGGAAGCCAACCACCACGCCGAGGCTGACCAGCGCCAGACCGGGCAGGTCGCTGCGCCGTGGCCAAGGCTGGCGCAGTATCAGCAGCAGGCCCAGGCCGAGGACCGCAGCGATGGTGGCGCGGGCAGCGGTGACGAATCCGGCGTCCAGCTGCAGCACCGCCAGGCGCGTGGCCGGCAGCGAGCCGGCAAAGATCACCACGCCAATGAATCCATTGATCCAACCACTCGCCGACCGTTCCACGCCTGTGCTCCGGGGTGCCGGGCGGCGCCCGGCGGGATCTCCATGGAAGCACCTGCGGGCCCCGCCCCCCAGCTACAATCCAGTACAGTTTCAAATAACTGTACTGCCGACACTTCCAGCACACTTTCGCCATGTCACGCCCACTTACCCGCATCGAATCGGTCATCCAGACCGTGCGCGCCCGCATCAGTGCACGGGTGGATGGCCCCGGCTCGCGCCTGCCTTCGGTACGCGCGCAGGCGGCAACGATGGGCGTGTCGGTCTCCACCGTGGTCGAGGCCTACGAGCGCCTGGCCGCCGAAGGGCTGATCAGCGCGCGTGCCGGGTCGGGCTTCTACGTCAGCGGGCCGGCCGCACCGCTCGCGCTGGCCGAAATGGAACCGCGGCTGGATCGCGCGGTCGACCCGCTGTGGGTATCGCGGCAATCGCTGGAAACGCCGGCCGGGCACCTCAAGCCAGGCTGTGGCTGGATGCCGAGCGACTGGCTGTACCAGGACGGCATGCGCCGTGGCCTGCGTCGGCTGGCGCGTGTCGATGCCGCGCATCTGGTCGACTACGCGGGCCCACTCGGGTTGCCCGCATTGCGCCAGCTGCTGCAACGGCGCAGCGCTACGCTGGGCATCGACGCACCGATGGAGAAGATCCTGCTGACTGAATCGGGTACCCATGCGGTCGACCTGATCTGCCGCTTCCTGCTCAAGCCCGGCGACTGCGTGCTGGTCGATGATCCCAGCTACTTCAATTACCACGCGCTGCTGAAGGCACACCAGGTCCAAGCGGTGGGTGTGCCCTACACGCACACCGGCCCGGATCTTCAAGCATTCGCGCAGGCCTTGCAGGCGCATTCGCCGCGGCTGTACATCACCAATTCCGGCCTGCACAACCCGACCGGCGCGGTGCTTTCCGCGAGCACCGCACACCGCCTGCTGGGCCTGGCCGAACGCAGCGAACTGATCATCGTCGAGGACGACATCTTCGCCGACTTCGAACTGCAGCCGGCGCCGCGACTGGCCGCGCTCGATGGGCTGTCGCGAGTGATCCACGTCGGAAGTTTCTCCAAGACCCTGTCGGCCGCTTCGCGCTGTGGCTACATCGCTGCACGCCACGACTGGATCGAAGCGCTGACCGACCTGAAGCTGGCCACCAGCTTCGGCGGTGGCCATCTGGCGATGCAGCTGATGCGCATCGCGCTGACCGACAGCGGCTATCGTCGCCACATGCAATCGGTGCGCTCGCGCCTGGCTGATGCGCGCCGGCACACACTGCGGAAACTGCACACGCTGGGCATCACGCCGTGGCTGCAACCGGAAGCCGGCCTGTTCCTCTGGTGCCAGCTTCCCGATGGCCGCGACGCCGCTGCGCTGGCACGGCAATGCCTGCGCGAAGGCATCGTGCTGGCCCCGGGCAACGCCTTCAGCCAATCGCAGCGCGCGGCCGACTATCTGCGCTTCAACGTTTCGCAGTGCCAGGACCCGAGGATCTGGCAGGTGCTGGCGCGCGCGCTGCGTTGAGCTGGCAATGCGGGACCATCGCATCCGCCACCACGCGCACGCCCGGCAACTGGCCGCGACGATGCGGCAGCGGCACGCAATGCCACTTGCGCGCCGCGGCGCATCACAGCGTGCCGCAGGATCCGGCCGGCAAGCTGCGCTGGCTGCAGCGCTACGCGGCGTTCGCTGAAGCATCCGGCGTGGCACACGCCGATGCACGGCGCGCGGTCGAAGCCATTGCCGAGCGGCTGCCGCTGCTGGCGCCCGAGCAGGAGGTCGCCCTGCTGCAGGAGGCCGGCTTCGACGATGTGGAGCTGTTCTACGCAGGCTTCAGCTTCAGGGGCTGGGTGGCGTACGCAGGGTGATGCCTACGGCACCACCGTGATGCCGATGCGCTGCATCAACAGCGCCACCTGCTGCACATCCAGCGTGGCGCCGCGCAGATTGGTGCTGCGCAGGTCCAGCTCGCCCAGCTCCGAGTTGGTCAGGTCGCAGTCGGTGAAGTTCGCGCTGTTCCAGTCGATGCCCTCGAACTGGCCTCCGGACAGGTCCGAACCGGCGAAGCTGGCGCCGCTCACGTTCGCACCGTCCCAACGGTTCTCCCACAGCTCGCACTTCTCCAGCGTCACCCGCGAAAAGTTGGCATAGCGCAGGTTCGACTTCTTGATGAACGCACTGCAGAACCCGCTGCGCGCGGTGATCTGGTTCATGAAGCTGGCGTTGCTGAAATCCGCGCCCTGCGCGCGGCACTCGCTGATCTCCAGGCCCAACGCCTTGATGAAATTGAAGTGACACATGCTGATGTCGCAGCTGCGGAAACTGGCTTCCTTCAGCATGGCGCCGTTGAAGCGGCAGCCGGCGCGGCTGTCGGCATCGTAGAAGCTGCAGTTGATGAACTCGGTGGCGGTCAGGTCGGCACCGGAAAAATCGCATTCGTGGAACTGCTGGTCGACCACTTTCTGGCCGGTGTATTGGTTCGCGCCGATGCGCAGATTGCGGTGAACGGTGGGGGACATCAGGGATTCCATGCCAGGTGCCCCGCCATGATGCCGGGCTGGGAGAGCGATCCATAGACGTAGGCGCGGGCGGATTCACCGGCAGTCCAGCCGACCTGTGTCGCCCACGGCCATGTGCACGTTGTTGCACGTTTATGCACGAACGCGCAGACTTGCGGCATGAGCTCCGATCCCAGCCCCCTCCCCGCCCAGCGCACCCGGCAGATCCTCGAGGAACTGCGCCAGTTCGGCCGCGTGGTCGCCGCCGAACTGGCGCGCCGCTATGCCGTCTCCGAAGATTCGATCCGCCGCGACCTGCGCGAGCTGGCTGCGCAGGGCCTGTGCCAGCGTGTCTACGGCGGCGCCGTGCTGCCGCCACCGAAGGAACGCCCGCTGCGCGAGCGCCTGACCCGCGACCGCAGCGACAAGGCCGAGCTGGCCGCCCGCGTCTGCGCGCTGCTGCACCCCGGCCAGGTCGTACTGCTCGATGCCGGTTCAACCAACCTGGCTATCGCCCAGCAATTGCCGGCCGCCCTTGGCCTGACGGTGATCACCAACGCCCCGCAGATCGCCACCGCCGCCAGCATGCTCGAAGGCACCTCGGTGCAGCTGATCGGCGGGCGCCTGGCCAGCGGTGGCGGTGCGGTCGGCGCCGAGGCGTTGGCCCAGGTGCAGCGCCTGCGTGCCGACGTGTACCTGCCCGGCCCCTGCGCGGTGGACGGTGACACCGGCGTGTGGGCGATGGATGCCGAAGAAGCCACGCTGAAGCGCGCGATGGTGGCCTGCAGCAGCCGCATCATCGTCGCCGCCACCACGGAAAAACTGGGTGCCCGCGGCCACTGGCAGATCGCCAGCCTGGACGAAATCGACGACCTGGTGCTGACCACATCGGCACCACCGGCACTGGCCGCCCGCTTCCGCGCCGCCGGTATCGCGGTACACCCCACTCCGCCGTGAGCACACTTTCAATGTCCCTCCCCCACCGCGCGCGTGCCGAACAGCACGCGACCCGCGCTGCGTTCTTCATTCCCGGCTTCGCCACCGCGCTGTGGGCCACGCTGGTGCCGTTCGCCAAGGCGCGCACCGACATCAACGACGCCACGTTGGGCCTGGTGCTGCTCTGCCTCGGAGCGGGTTCGCTGCTGGCCATGCCGTTGTCGGGCGTGCTGGCCGCGCGCCTGGGCTGCCGCCGGGTGATGGTGGCCAGCAGCCTGCTGATCTGCCTGACGGTGCCCGGCCTGGTATTGGCCAGCTCGGCGTGGGCGCTGGGCCTGGTGCTGTTCGTGTTTGGTGCCGCCGTGGGTGCGATGGACTGCACGATGAACGTACAGGCGGTGATCGTCGAGCGCGAGGCACGGCGCGTGATGATGTCCGGCTTCCATGCCTTCTTCAGCATCGGCGGCTTCCTCGGCGCGGCCACAATGATCGTGCTGATGTCCGCGCAGCTGCCACCGCTGGCATCGGTACTGATCGGTGTTGGCGCCATGCTCTTGGTGATGCTGTTGTCGGCAGCGTACTGGCACAGCGAACGCATGCCCCATGACGCCCCGATGCTGGCGATGCCACACGGCATCGTGCTGTTCATTGGCGTACTGGCCTTCGTCGCCTTCCTGGGTGAAGGCGCGATGCTGGACTGGAGCGCGGTGTTCCTTACCGATGTACGTCGCGTCGATGCCAGCCTGGCAGGCATCGGCTATGTGACCTTCACCCTGACCATGACCGTCGCACGCCTGTTTGGCGATGCACTGGTGGCACGCGTAGGCCGTGAGCGCGCGATCGTGTTCGGCGCACTGCTCGCCACCGCGGGCGTGCTGGTGCTGACCCTGGTCACGCCGTGGCAGGCGTCGCTGATCGGCTATGTGCTGGTCGGCCTCGGCTGCGCCAACGTCGCGCCGGCGCTGTTCTCGCTGGCCGGCCACCAGCACCACATGCCGGGCGCGCTGGCGATCACCGCCGTTTCCACACTGGGCTTTGCCGGCATTCTCGCTGGGCCGGCACTGATCGGTTTCGCCGCCAACCACTTCGGTCTGATCGCTGCGTTCATCGGCGTGGCCGTGGCCTTGCTGCTGGTGGCGGTGTCCACGCGCTGGCTGCGGGTCTGATCCAGTGCGTCAACGTCGCCTGCGCCGCAGCTTCATCCGCAACCGGCGGTAGCCAATCACTACGGCCGTCCCGCACAACGCCGTACCCGCAACGCTCAACAACAGCAGAACAGCCAACCGGGCGGCGTTGAAGCGCAGCATCGCGGGCAGATCCCAGCTGTGCAGGAAGTAGAACAGCCAGCGCCCGACACGCTCCCGATGTCCCATCGTCAGCAGCGGGTCGCCGGTGGCCAGGTCGAGATAGACACGCGTCGCCTCGGCATCGCCGAAGTCCGCCACCGCCACCGGGAAGCGGCGTACGGCTGCACCGTTCATGGCTTCCGGTGCACGCGGGTAGAAGTACGCATCCGCAGCATGCTGGACCGCGAACGCCCGCATCGGCGCATCAGACATGGCGCGCGCCTTCTGCTGCAGCCAGCCCGCAGGCAGATACTGCAACACCCGCAACCCGCCTTCCGCGCTGGACACGATGCGGGATTCGCCCTTCCCATCCAGCAACACGGCGAACAGCTCACCGCCGATGCGTCGCCACTGGATCTCCACCGGCGTGAACCGCGCATCGTCGACTGCAGACAGCAATGCCGCCGGCTCAGCCAGCGCGCCATCCAGCGCCACCACATCGCCGCGATAACGCGCCACGTCGATCGCCCCGCGTGCACTGCTGAACACACCCAGCGGATTCATCGACATCAGCCCGCTGAAGATCCAGGTGAACACAAAGGCCGCTGCCATCAAGCCGATAAGGTGGTGCCAGCGCATCCACGACTCCACATACGGCGTCTTCGCGCCAGTGCGGTAGTGCCCGCGGAAACGCCAGCGCCACACGCCCACCACGATGCCGCTGACGGCAGCCATCGTGCACAGGGCGGACAGCACGATCACCAGCCACGTCCACACCGGGTCGACCGACTGCATGCGCAGGAAGTACAGCCAGTGCAGCCATGCGCCCACGTAGTTCCAGCGCTGCTGCACGCGTGGTGCGTCCAGCACCACTTCACCCGTGTGCGAGGACACATACACATCCCCTGGCTGCGCACCCCCCACCTCGACCCGGTAAAGCGGCCGATGCGCATCCAGCGCGCGCGAATGGGTCCAGCGGTCCTCATCCACGCGCATCGCGCCAACGAAGGCCTGCCCACCGGCGAACTGCGCGGCCGACGCTTCGGCACGCTGCGCGGAAACCGGCAGCAGGGCTTGCCCGTTCTGCGCCGACCATGCGCCCCCGTGGCGACCACTACGCACTACATAAGCGGGCTCTCCACGCAGCGTCGTCAGCGCCACGCTTTCCGGCTCAGCCTGCACCGTCGCCGGCAATGCCGACAATCCAAGCAGCCCGTGTGCGTCGCCCAGGACCGGCAACGCCGCCAGGCGCTCGCCGGGCGTCAACTTCGGGTAACCAATGAACAGCATCACCATGCCGCTGACGAACCACAGCAGCATCAACAGGCATCCGCCGATGCCCAGCCAGCGGTGCACCAGATAGGTCCAGCGCTTGGCAGTGGATCGCAACGACATGGCCAGTGCCCTCAGAACCGATGGTCGACGGTGAACTCGACGCGCCGATCCGGTCCCAGCAGCCATTGGGTACTGGTGTAGTACGCCGTGGCGTAGTACGCCCTGTCGAACACGTTGAACAGGCGCGCGGACACGCGCGTGCGCGGCGCCGCCTGCCAGGTCAGTGCCAGGTCCGTGGTGCTGTAACCGGGCAGCTCCAGGGTGTTGGCATTGTCGGCGTAGCGCTTGCCAACGTAACGCACGCCCCCGGCCGCGCTCCAGTCTGGCAGGAACTGCCAGCTCAGCCAGACATTGGCCAGACGCTCGGCCACGTTCGGCGGCACGTTGCCATCGCGCGAGACCAGTACCGGTGGCGAACCGGTGGTTTCCAGGAAGTCCTCGAACCCGGCCTTCAGCACCGTGGCATTGGCATCAAGCGACCACCGCGGCGCGAAGGCCCAGTTCAACGATGCCTCGATACCGCGCGAGGTCTGCGCGCCCACCTGTACCCGGCGATCCGGTACCAGCGGATCGCGGCTGAGCAAGCCGGTCTTGCGGATGCGATAGGCCGCCAGGGTCCACTCGCCACCGTCAAACGCCTGCTTCAGGCCCACCTCGACCTGCCGTCCCTTGGCCAAGTCGAAGGCACCGTTGGCCGGGCTGATCATCAGCAGGCCGCTGACCGGGTCCGCCGCCTGTGAGTACTGCGCGTAGAGGCTCAACGTCGGGCGCAGCGCGAACACCGTGCCTGCGCGCCAGCCGGTGCTGCTGTAGGTCTTCGAGAATGCGCTCTGGCCGCTGATCAGATCGATGCGGTCGATGCGCGCGCGGTCATGGCGCAACCCACCCAGCACCGACCAACGCTCGCTCAGCGTCAGGTGGTCTTCCACGAACAGCGCGTACTGCTCGGCACCGTTGCGATAGCGCGGCAGATTCGGCGCATCGCTGGCGAACTGCCCCGGCACCGGACGGAACGGATCGACCGGGCCGGAGCTGCCGGCGTAGGTGTTGTTGGTATGCTTGAAGTGCGCGCGGTTGGCGTCCAGGCCCACCGCGAAACTGTTGGCGAGACCGCGCACTTCACCCTGCACGCGCAGCGTCGAGGTCAGCCCGGTCTGGTCCTGGTTGTGGGTGATCTGGGTGTTTCCCGAACGATCGATCAGCCCCGTACGCGGGTTGTAGACATAGGCTTCGGCATTTCGCCAGTCGCGCTGGCTGTCGATCTGGTAGACGCGTGTGCGCCATTCCACGTTCGAGGTCGGCGTCCACAGCGCATCGAGCTGGGTCCAGCGGTCGCGGTAGCGGATCTCGCTGTCCTCCACGTTGTAATTGCGGTGACGCAGCGCGTCCAATTGACGCCCATCCACCAACGGCGTACCGAAGTAGCGCATCGGTTTCTGGTGGCCCTGCGCATGGGTCAGGGTCAGCTTCAGGTCCGTGCGTGGCTGCCACAACAGTGCGCCGGAGAAGGTGGCATCACTGCTGCGCCCGCGATCAACCCAGCCACCGCTGTAGTTGCCGCTCACGTCGACTCGATAGGCCAGCTCCGGCGTCAGCGCGCCACCGCTGCCGAAGCCAAGGCGCGCGGTGTCCTCGCTGCCCACGATCACGCTGATCTCGTTCTCGATGGCACCGCGCGAAGGCTTCTTCGGCACGATGTTGATCACCCCGCCAATGGCACCATCGCCATGAATGACCGAGGCCGGACCGCGCAGCACTTCGATGCGCTCGATGGACCAGGTATCGAACGGGAACGTGATGCCCACGCCGCCGTACTGGCGCAGCCCGTCGTACAGGCGCATCACTGACGCGCCATCGGTGAAGCCACGGCTGGACAGCGCACTCAGGCCGTTGCCCGGGTGCGGCATTGCACTGATCGCGCCGGCGCGGCTGATCGCATCGTTGAGATTGGTGTCGCCGCGCTGTTCCAGCTGCTCGCGCGAAATCACCGTCAGGCTGGCCGGGGTCTGCAGCACGCTCAGGCCCAACGCAGAGCCTGCGCCGGCGGTGGCTGACAGCTCGCCGCTGCGGGTGTCGACCACGCGTACGGTATCCAGCGTGGTCGATGGTGCCCCATCGGCGGCAAGTACGGAGGCGGTGTGCTGGAGCAACGCGCACATCACAGGCAGCGTCGCCCGGCGCAGGCGCGCGGAGTTGGGGTTCGTTTTCATTTGTTCACGGCATGCAAGGCCACCCTGCAATGGCAGGGCAGCAATCAGAAAGGGACAAGCACGCGCGTGCGGGTGCCGGCCGTAGCCGGCAACCTCATGGAAGGCGATCAATGCACTGCGCGTGTGGCTCAGGCAGCCATGAAGGCCGGTGGCCCGCGCGCTCCCAATGTGCCGCTGACCCGCTGTGGCAACGCCTGCACCGCACCCCGCAACGCATGGCATATCGATACCACCGGTGCCAGCAGCAGCAATGCCGCCACCAGCAGGGTGATCAGCCGTGCGGCGATCAGGCAGTAGTCGCAGTCCACACCCATCTCATGATCGGCGTGTGGATCGGCGGGCGGTTTCTTTCCGACCTCGCCCTGCTGCATCGCCATCACGTGGTGGTCGTGATGGCCTTCCATCGCATGCTGCGCATGCTGGGAATGGTCCATCGGCGCCACCGGCACAGCCACTGCAACGTGCCCCTGCGCCAGCCCGCGGCTCACCAGCGGGGCAAGCAGCACCAGCAGCATGGCTAGCCATGCCAGGGCCTGGAACCGGCGGTGGAGGACAGAACGACGCACCCCGCCATTCTACGGGCCCTCAACCAACCTTGGACCACGTTCAGGGTTTCCCCCCTGCGACACGGTGACGCAGGCCTGTGCTGCCGGCCAGCTCGATGGGCATGCCCTGCCCCAGCGCTCTGTAGATCCACGATTTGCGTGGATTCACCTCGCCCATCAACTCGCGTACTGCGCCACCCCATTGCCGAACGACCAGTTTTCCCTCTTCACTTCCACCAGGTTGATGAACACATCCTCGCGGCGGATGCCCACCGCCGCGTGCAGGCCATCAGCAATGCCGGCATACAGCGCCTTCTTCTGCTCCAGCGTGCGCCCTTCGTTCCAGGTGATCTGGATACAGATGAAATCGTCGGTGCGGGCCACGCCCAGGTAACCGGGATCGTAGATCAGCGTGCCGGGCTCGTGCTGCTGGAAGATCTGGAAGCGATCGTTTTCCGGCACGCCTACTGCGCGCATGGCCTGGTAGATGGTTTCACCGACGCGTTGCAGGTAGTCGGCGGATCTGCCTTTACGAAGATCGATGCGGGCAAGCGGCATGGTGGCACTCCGGGGACGGGTGGGCTCGGCAATGGCCCGAGAGTACGCCCGCCAGGAACCGCAGAACAATGCTTTGCGCGGATTACGGAATCCGGTGAATCGCGCCATCAACGATGGCGCCGGACGCTGCCTGCTGCAGGAAAGCCGCGTCGATGCGCAGGCAACAAAAAAGCCCCCATTTCTGGAGGCTTCTTTCGTTCTGCAACATGGTGGGCGGTACAGGGATCGAACCTGTGACCCTTGCCGTGTGAAGGCAATGCTCTACCGCTGAGCTAACCGCCCGGTGTGTTGCTGAGCCGCTCATTATAGGGGCTTTTCAGAGGCCGTCAACACTTTTTCACATTTGTAATCGCGGGTGTGTCGGGATGTGCAGCCGAGCATGGCTCGGCTCTACAGAACAGCAGGTCACGGGTGTTTCGATGGTTCCGCCCGCCATCGCCCGGCGCCACCGGAATCACATCGTATGGGTCGGCTTGTCCGAGCTGGTCAGGCCGGCCAGCAGGGTCTCGATCTTGTGCCGCACGCCCTCGCCCTCGGCCCCCTCGGCCAGCTGCACACCGATGCCGGCGGTGCGGTTGCCCTGCGCGCCGGCCGGGGTCACCCAGATCACCTTGCCGGCCACCGGCAGGCGCTCGCTGGAATCGGGCAGGGTCAGCAGCAGGAACACCTCGTCGCCCAGGAAGTAGCGCTTGGGCGTGGGCACGAAGATGCCGCCATTCTTCACGAACGGCATGTACGCGCTGTACAGCGCGGCTTTGTCCTTCACAGCCAGGGACAGGATGCCCTGGCGAGCGTTGCTGGCACTCATCGATTTCCCCTTGCGGCAGGCCGCTCGTTCACCTTGTTCCAGGCCAGCAGCAACTCGACCACCGCAAGGTCTGCACGCACCGTGGTGCGCAGCAGGTCGCGGGTGCGGTTGGCCGCATCGAACCAGGCTGCAAGCTTGTGCAATCGCTCCGGCGTGGTCAAGGCATCGGTGCTGGCCTGGGCCAGCGCCAGGTCGGCGGCAAAGCGCAGGCGCAACGCCGCGTTGTCGTCGCCGCACCACTTCTGCGCCAGCTCCACCGCACCGGTCCTGCCGGCGGCCAGCTGTTCCAGCTCGCGGCCGACCTCGCGGCGCAGGCTCAGGCCGTCTTCGCGCAACCAGTTGTCGGCCTGGCCGGGATGCCCGCGTGCAGCCTCCAGCGCTTCACGCGCCGACGCCTCGCTGTGGCCCTGCTGCTGCAGCCAGGCCAGCGCTTCGTGCTGCGGCGGCAGCTTGAACTCCAGGCGCTGGCAGCGGCTGCGGATGGTCTGCGGCAGGCGCGCCGGGTCGCTGCTGATCAACCACAGGTAACGGCCGGGCTGCGGCTCTTCCAGAGTCTTAAGCAGTGCGTTTGCGGCCGAACGGTTGATCGCATCGGCCGGATCGACGATCACCACCTGCGCCACCCCGTACTGCGGCGTCAGCGCCAGTTTGTCGGTGATCTCGCGCACCTGCTCGATGACGATCTCGGTGCGCAGCTTGTCGCCGCTCTTGTTCGGAATGAAGCTGACCAGCTGCAGGTCCGGGTGTGTGCCCGCTGCGATCAGCTGGCGCGTGCGCGTGGCGTGGGCTGCATCGCCCTGCGCCAGCACGTGGTCGGCAAGCGCCAGCGCGACCTCGTGCTTGCCCAGCCCGGCCGGGCCGCAGATCAGCAGGCCATGACCGAGGCGACCGGCGTCGAGCGCGGCCACGGTCTGATCGAACGCGCGCTGCTGCCAGGGCGAAAACGTGCTCATGCGCCCTCCCCGTCCCGCAGCCAGCGCTCGACACGCGCGACCACATCGGCGGCCACGCGCGCCTGCTCCTGGCCCGCATCAATCAACGCGAAGCGCTGCGGGTCCTGCTGCGCACGGCCGCGGAACACTTCGCGCACGCGCTGGAAGAAATCGTCCTGCTCACTCTCGATGCGATCCGGCCACAGGTCGCGGCCGTTGGCGCGCGCGCGGCCCACTGCCACATCCACGTCCAGCAACAGCGTCAGGCCGGGAAGCAGGCCCACCGCGCGGCGCTCCAGATCGGCAATCCACTGCGGATCGAGCCCGCGGCCACCGCCCTGGTAGGCATAGCTGGAATCGGTGAAACGATCACTCAGCACATAGGCACCGCGCTGCAGCGCCGGCTGGATCACCTGGCGCACATGCTGCGCGCGCGCGGCGAACACCAGCAGCAGTTCGGCTTCGGCACTGAGCGGTTCGGCGGCGATCTCGGCATCGGGCTTCAACACCAGGCCGCGGATGCGCTCGGCCAGCGGCGTACCGCCGGGCTCGCGGGTCAGCACGACGTCATGGCCATGGCTGCGCAGGCAATCACGGATGGCGTTGATGGCGGTGGTCTTGCCCGCGCCCTCGCCGCCTTCCAGGCTGACGAAACGCGGGTGGCGAAGCAGCGCGGGACTCATTGCGCCGGGGTCTCCTGGGTACGTTGCTGGCGCAGCTGCTGCAGGTAGCGGGCTACGGCGGCGTTGTGCTGGTCCAGGCTGGGCGAGAACACGTGCGCGCCGCTGCCATCGCCTACGGCGACGAAGTACAGCGCATCGCCGGCGGCCGGCTGTGCCGCAGCCATCAGCGCATCGCGGCTGGGCATGGCGATCGGCGTCGGGGTCAGGCCGGCACGGGTATAGGTGTTGTAGGGCGTATCGGTGGTCAGGTCGCGGCGGCGGATGTTGCCGTCGTAGGCCGCACCGATACCGTAGATCACGGTCGGATCGGTCTGCAGGCGCATGCCGATCTTCAGGCGGCGCATGAACACGCCGGCAATCTGCGGGCGCTCGCTGGCCAGCGCGGTTTCCTTCTCGATGATCGAGGCCATCGTCAACAGTTCGTAGGGCGTGTTGATCGGCAGGTCCGGCGCACGGCTTTCCCAGGCCTCGTCCAGCGCCTTCTCCATCGCGGCATGGGCACGCTTGAGCACGTCCAGGTCGCTGTCGCCGCGCTGGTAGACGTAGGTCTCCGGCAGGAAGCGGCCTTCCGGATGCTGGCCACCGAAGCCGAGTCGCTGCATCAGCGCGGCGTCATCCAGATTGTCGGTGGTGTGCAGCAGCGGCTCGGCGCGCTTGAGCGCGGCACGCAGCTGACGGATGTTCCAGCCCTCGACGATGGTGACGCGGTGCTGCAGCACCTTGCCGGCACGCATGCGCAGCAGCAGCTCGCGCGGGGTCAGTTCGCCACTGAGCGCGTACTCGCCCACCTTCAGCTTGCCGGCGGCATCGAGCTGGCGCGCCAGCAGCTGCCACTGGGTGTCCTGGCCCTCGTCCACGCCTGCGTCGCGCAGCTTGCGCAGCACGCTGTTCATGCCGTCGCCGCTGGCGATGACCACGCTTTCGGCGGTGGGGGTGATCGGGGCATCGGCGAAGCGGGTCTGCTGATAGAAGAACCACGCGCCCACGCCGGCCACGACGGCGGCCAGCACCACCACCAGCGTTACCACGAACAGACACCCGCGCTTGGCTCCCGCCATGGACTACCTCTGAACTCGATTCCGTCGTGCAGGATACCGTGCCGCTGGTGTGGGGTCATGACCGGGGTGGCGTCTCCGTGCCGACCAACGGTCGGCACCCACCAGAGGCCTTGACCGGCCGGCAGCTCAGCCCTGCTCGCCCAGCGCCCGCAGCAGGCCGCGCGCCTTGGCGCGGGTCTCGTCCAGTTCCTTGTCGGGGTCCGAATCCACCACGATGCCGGCGCCGGTACGGAAGCTCACCTCGTGGCCATCCACTTCAGCGGTGCGGATCAGGATGTTCAGGTCCAGGTCGCCATCGCGGTTCAGCCAGCCGAACGCGCCGGTATAGGCACCGCGCGGCACCTGCTCCAGTTCGCTGATGATCTGCATGCAGCGCACCTTGGGGCAGCCGGTGATGGTGCCGCCCGGGAAGGTGGCGGCGATCACCTCGCCGGGCGTGACCTCCGGGCGCAGGTGGCCGCTGACGTTGCTGACGATGTGGTGCACGTGCGCGTAGCTCTCCACGGTCATCAGTTCATCCACCACCACGGTACCGGGCAGGCAGATGCGGCCCAGGTCGTTGCGCTCCAGATCGATCAGCATCACGTGCTCGGCACGCTCCTTGGGATGGCCGACCAGTTCCTGGATGCGCGCGGCATCATCGTCACCCTCGAAGCGTGGCCGCGTACCTGCGATCGGACGGGTCTGCGCATGACCGGCATGCACCGACACCAGCCGCTCCGGCGAGGAGCTGACCACATGACGGCCGTGCGCGCTGAACAGGCCGGCGAACGGCGCCGGGTTGGCGCGGCGCAGCTGTGCATACAGCGCCTGCGGGCTGACCGGCGCGGCGAACTGCGCGCTCCAGCGCCGCGACAGGTTCACCTGGAACACGTCGCCGGCGCGCAGGTACTCGATCACCCGGCGCACGCCGTCGGTGAAGCGCTGCGGCGCGTCCTCGCCCACCGACTGCGGCGGCTGCCAGCCCTGCCCGGCTTCGGGCAACGCCGCCGAGGCCAGTGCCACCAGCGCATCCAGCAATACCTGCTCACCGGCTTCGGCGATGACGAAGCTGGCGTCGTTCTGATGGTCATGCAGCACCGCAGCGGGGCAACGCAGCGCCAGCGCGGTCGGACGGCCGTCCTCGCGCGCACGCGCCGGCAGCACCGGCTCGATCTGGCTGGCCACTTCATAGTCCAGCATCAGCGCCCAGCCGCCGCGGAACGGCAGGCTGTGGCTGCCGTCGTGCGACAGGCGCTCGGCCTGCCAGGCGCGATCCAGCGCCTGTAGGAAGCTGCCAGGCTGCACGGTGCCATGCAGGTCGCGCACCTGGCCGTCGGCGTCCAGCCGCAGGCCCTCGCCCTGTGCGGCCAGCAGCAGGCTCCAGCGGCCCTGGGCAGTGCCCGAGGCGGTGGATTCCATCAGCAGCGGGAAGCGCGCCGGATCGTGCTGCTGCAGCGCCAGCAGGTCGATCGGGTGCGGCAGCGGGTGGATCAGCGGTGCGTGGGTCATGGTGGCCAGTTCAGGGGTTCAGATGCACGGAAGCCGCCTTGCGGCGGCTCCGTGGTGCACGGCGTTGATCCGATTCTCCGGACGCCGAACGGTAGAGTCGACTGTTAGTCGACTATCGCGCGCAGCGCGGGAATTTGGCTTCCCGCGAAGAGCAGTCGACTATCAGTCGACTCTACAACCTACCGCACCGGTCAGACGCGCTTGAAGATCAGCGTGCCGTTGGTGC
Source organism: Stenotrophomonas sp. YJH_SMC_17 (assembly GCF_059371655.1). NCBI lineage: Bacteria > Pseudomonadati > Pseudomonadota > Gammaproteobacteria > Lysobacterales > Lysobacteraceae > Stenotrophomonas > Stenotrophomonas sp. YJH_SMC_17. The sequence continues at coordinate 950,400 of NZ_JCAFUU010000001.1, forward strand.
CGCCGAAGCCGAAGCCATTGGACATCACCACGTCTACCTTGGCCTGGCGTGCTTCGTTGGGCACGTAGTCCAGGTCGCAGCCTTCGCCCGGCTGTTCCAGGTTGATGGTCGGAGGAATGATGTTGTCCTGCAGCGCCATCACCGAGAAGATCGCTTCCACGCCGCCCGCGGCACCCAGCAGGTGGCCGGTCATCGACTTCGTGGAGCTGACCATCATCCTGTAGGCGTGGTCGCCGAAGGCGGTCTTCATCGCCATGGTCTCGCCCAGGTCGCCCAGCGGCGTGGAGGTGCCGTGCGCGTTGAGGTAACCCACCTGTTCCGGGGTCACGCCGGCATCCTTCATGGCCATGACCATGCAGCGCGCGGCACCTTCGCCGTTCTCGCTCGGGGCGGTCATGTGGTACGCGTCGGAGCTGGCACCGAAGCCCGCCAGTTCGCAGTAGATCTTCGCGCCGCGTGCCTTGGCGTGCTCGTACTCCTCCAGGATCAGGATGCCGGCGCCGTCGCCCAGCACGAAGCCGTCACGGTCCTTGTCCCACGGGCGCGAGGCCTGTTCCGGGGCGTCGTTGCGGGTGCTCATGGCCTTCATCGCGCAGAAGCCGCCCAGCGCGGTCGGCGACGAGCCACGCTCTGCACCACCAACCACCATCACGTCGGCATCGCCGTACTGGATCATGCGCATTGCGGTGCCGATCGAGTGGTTCGAGGTCGCGCACGCCGACACCGCCGAGAACGACGGGCCCTTCAGGCCGGTGATGATGCTCAGCTGGCCCGGCAGCATGTTGATGATGGTCTTGGGCACGTAGAAGGGCGAGATCTTCTTGCCCTCGTGGAACTCGATGGTCTGCTCTTCGATGCCGAGCAGGCCGCCGATGCCGGCGCCGACGATGGCACCGATGCGCTCGGCATTGGCGTCGGTGATCTCCAGGCCCGAGTCGTGCAGGGCCATGAACGAGGCACCGAGGCCGTAATGGATGAACGGGTCCATCTTCTTGGCATCCTTGCCGCTGACCCGATACTTGCCGAACAGTTCGTTGTCGGCGGTGATGTCGAATCCCTTGACCTCACCTGCAATCTTGGTGGTGAACCGATCCACGTAGGCATCAGCAACGTTGGTCAGCGGACCGATGCCCGAACGGCCGTGGGTGATGCCTTCCCAGCTGCTGGCCAGATCATTGCCCAACGGCGAGACGATACCCAGGCCGGTTACGACGACGCGACGTTTCATTGCTGTTTCTCCTGACCCGGATGGTTTCTACGGGTAACTCGGTTTGCTTCGATGTGATGCCCAAACACACGGGGCCGCAACTGCGGCCCCATGGGGTGCGGTGCGCGGCGAGGATGAGTTCGCACGCGCACTGCCGTCTGACATCAGGCCTTGACGTGGGCCTTGACGTAGTCGATGGCGGCCTGCACGGTGCTGATCTTCTCGGCTTCTTCGTCCGGGATCTCGCACTCGAATTCTTCTTCCAGGGCCATCACCAGCTCGACGGTGTCCAGCGAGTCAGCGCCCAGGTCATCGACGAACGATGCGCTGTTGGTGACTTCTTCTTCCTTGACGCCAAGCTGTTCGACGACGATTTTCTTGACGCGTTCTTCGATGGTGCTCATGGGATCTCGCTCCAGATGGAGTTGTGGTTCAAAAGTGGTCGCCATCAAAGGCGATGGCCGTGGGATAGTGTAGTGGAAACCGGCGCGGCCTTGCATCGCAGCAAAAACCTCAGCAGATCAACCACTTGCGGCGCAATCCCTGCGCCCCTTGCTTACGGCATGTACATGCCACCGTTCACATGGAGGGTTTCGCCGGTGATGTAACCGGCAGCCGGGCTGGCCAGGAAGGCCACCGCATGGGCGATGTCCTCCGGCGAACCCAGGCGTTCGAGGGCGATGTCGTTGATCAGCGCGGTGCGCGCTTCTTCCGGCAATGCCTTGGTCATGTCGGTGTCGATGAAGCCGGGAGCGACCACATTGACGGTGACACCGCGCGAACCGATTTCCTTGGCCAGCGACTTGCTGAAGCCGATGATGCCGGCCTTGGCGGCCGCGTAGTTGGCCTGGCCGGCATTGCCGGTGACGCCCACCACCGATGCGATGTTGATGATGCGGCCCTTGCGCGCCTTCATCATGCCGCGCATGACCGCCTTGCTGGTGCGGAACACGCTGGTCAGGTTGGTGTCGATGATCGACGCCCAGTCCTCGTCCTTCATGCGCATCAGCAGGTTGTCGCGGGTGATGCCGGCATTGTTGACCAGGATCGAGATCGGGCCGAACTCCTTGGCGACCCCGTCCAGCACGCTGTCCAGCGCGGCAGCGTCGGTGACGTTCAGCGCGCGGCCGTGGCCGCCGTGGACAGCCAGGCGCTCGCCGATGGCGGCGGCACCGGATTCGGTGGTGGCGGTGCCGATGACGGTGGCGCCCTGGGCGGCCAGCAGATCGGCGATGGCGGCACCAATGCCACGGCTGGCACCGGTGACCAGTGCGATTTCACCCTGCAGGGGCTTGCTCATGATGTTTTCCTCAGGCTGGGGCGGCCGCCGCACCCGCGCCGCGTGCAGCGGCCACCGGTACGGTCGGCTGGAACAAGGGGGTCAGGCCGACCATGCCTCGCGGGCGGCTTCGAAATCGCCCGGCGTTGCCAGCGAGCGGCCGTCGATGGTCTTGTCGATGCGCTTGACCAGGCCGGTCAGCACCTTGCCCGGGCCGCACTCGGCGATCTGGGTGATGCCACGGGCGGCCAGCGCCTGCACGCAACCGGTCCACTGCACCGGTTGGTACAGCTGCTGCACCAGCGCGGTACGGATCGCGTCGATACCGTCATGCACTTGGGCATCGACGTTCTGCACCACCAGCAGCTGCGGCACCTGCCACGACAGGCCGGCCATCACTTCGGCCAGGCGGTTGGCGGCTTCGCGCATCAGCGGGGTGTGCGAGGGCACGCTCACGGCCAGCTTGACCGCCTTGCGCACGCCCTTCTCGGCCAGCAGCGCCAGCGCACGGTCGACCGCATCGGCGTCGCCGCCGATCACGATCTGGCCCGGCGAATTGAAGTTGGCCGGCACCACCACCTGACTGCCTGCCGCTTCAGCGCAGACGTCCAGCACCAGCTGGTCTTCGGCGCCGAGCACGGCAGCCATGGCGCCGACACCGGCCGGTGCGGCTTCCTGCATCAGCTGGCCGCGCAGGCGCACCAGGTGCGCGCCGTCATGCAGGCTCAGCGCGCCAGCGGCGACCAGGGCGGTGTACTCGCCCAGGCTGTGACCGGCCAGCACCGACGGGCGCGGACCGCCCACGGCGTTCCAAGCGCGCCACACGCCGATGCTGGCAGCCAGCAGGGCCGGCTGGGTGTATTCGGTACGGTTGAGCATTTCCTCCGGGCCACCCTGGGACAGCGCCCACAGGTCGACGCCGGCACCATCGGATGCCTCGGTGAAGGCTTCACGCACCTGCGGGTGCAGTTCGGCCAGCTCGGCCACCATGCCCACAGACTGCGAGCCCTGGCCGGGGAAGACAAAAGCGAGGGTGGATACGGTCACGCGGTCATCCGCTTGTTGCAATCGAAGCGGGCCATGATAAGGGCGAATCCGCCGTGTCGTCTGTACGTGCGCGTATGCAGGCGTATGGAGCGCGGCCGGGCAAGCGCGACGGGGTCAGATCCCTTTTCCGCAGGAAAAGGGCTCCGACCCTATCAGCCATCAGCAGAACAGCTGCAGGACGTCCAGGTCGCCGTCGGCGAGGAAGTCCACGCACAGGCCCACCAGCATCAGTACACCCGCGGTGCTGGCGCCATGGGTGATGAAGATCGAATGCGCCAGCGCGCGCGCTGAACGGCCCAGCTTCATGCACACCCGAGCGAGACTGCGCAGGCGGCCGCTCACCGCATGCACGTGCTCGCGCACCGGCGCCTGGGCGTCGCCCATCGCCTCGGCCATCATCGCCTGAAGCTGCTCGGGGCGGTCGGCGTAGTACTTGGCCACGCCGTAGCCGAACATCAGCCAGTCGCGGGCCTGCGCTTCGGACAGATCCATCACTTCCAGCGGATCTTCCTCGAAATCGATGAAGCCCACCTTCTGCCCGTCCCAGGTGAGGTTGCGCGGCAGCGGCTGGCCGAAATAGGCCCCATGAGCGTGCGCTTCGGCGATGGCCTGCATCGCGGCCATCACCAGCCGATCGCGGCCGGCATCATCCGCCTCACGCAGGCAGGTATTGAATGAGCTGCCGTTGTCGCCGATCACCAGCGCAGCATGGCCGCTGCCGAGCACGTCGGGCACGTTCACGCCCTGCGCCTGCAGTTCTCCCAGGCGACGGGCTTCGGTTTCGCGGGCGGCGTCACCGCCACGGTGCGGTGGCGGACGCAGGGCGTCGAGATGGAATCGGCGGGCAACAAAATTGAGCAGGCCCAGGGCCAATGCGCGGCTTCCCTTGCCGTACTGCTTCAGCCAGGCGCGCTGCCCTTCGATGACGATGGGCTCAACCATGACGGGTACTCCTATAAACGCGTTACGGCCCCAGAGGGGCCGTAACGACAAGCTTCACATTGTCGTAACTTGCGCTATCAATAGCGCAGCAGGGCAGAACCCCACGTGAAGCCGCCGCCGAAGGCTTCCAACAGCAGCAACTGGCCGCGCTCCACGCGGCCCGAACGCACGGCGGCATCCAGCGCCAGCGGCACCGAGCCGGACGAAGTATTGCCATGCTTGTCGACAGTCACCACCACCTGGTCCATCGACATCTCCAGGCGCTTGGCGGTGGCTTCGATGATGCGCAGGTTGGCCTGGTGCGGAATCAGCCAATCCAGGTCGGACTTGTCCAGGCCGTTGGCGGCCAGGGTCTCGTCCACGACCGAGTCCAGCGCCTTGACGGCGTACTTGAACACGTCGTTGCCCTTCATGTTGATGGTGCCGCCACCGTTGGCACCGTCCTTGAAACCGGTCGAGACGCCCACCGGGTTCCACAGCAGCTCCTTCTTGCTGCCGTCGGCATGCAGGTGGGTGCTGAGGATGCCGGTTTCTTCGTCGGCCTTGAGCACGACGGCGCCGGCGCCATCGCCGAACAGCACGCAGGTGGTGCGATCGTTCCAGTCGACCATGCGGGTCAGCGTTTCGGTGCCGATCACCAGAACGTGCTTGCAGTCGCCGGAACGGATGAACTTGTCGGCCACGCCCAACGCGAACACGAAGCCCGAGCAGGCGGCGTTGACGTCAAAGGCAGGGCACCCCGCAACACCGAGCTTGGCCTGGATCAGGCACGCAGTGGAGGGGAAAATGAGGTCAGGCGTGGTCGTGCCGACCACGATCATGTCGAGCTGGGAAGCGTCGATACCGGCCGCTTCAAGTGCACGCAGCGCGGCTTGGTAGCCGAGGTCGCTGGTGGTTTCGCCTTCGGCCGCAATGTGCCGTTCACGAATTCCGGTGCGCGACTGGATCCACTCATCCGAGGTTTCGACCATTTTTTCCAGGTCGGCGTTGGTCAGGACTTTTTCCGGCAAATAGCTACCGGTGCCCGCGATCCTCGAATAGATCCGCTTGCTCATCATGTTTCCTGTTGCGCGGGCCGCCGATCACCGGCACGCCCGGGAAAGAAGGCAAAGGCCGCTGCCCGGGGGCAGCGGCCTTCCCGGCACATCAATCTTCTTCGACAGCCGAGGTCTTGGTCTGGATGACCTTCTTGCCGCGGTAGAAACCGTCAGCAGTGATGTGGTGACGCAGGTGCACTTCGCCGGTGGTCGGGTCGGTCGACAGCTGCTTGGCGCTCAGGGCGTCATGCGAACGGCGCTGGCCGCGGCGGGACGGGGTAACACGGGATTTCTGCACAGCCATGGGATTGCTCCAAACTCGGTTCGTTTTGCTTCGTCGTATCGTCGCGCAGGACGCCAGCGCCCAGCACACTTTCGCTTTCGCCGCAGCCGCCGACGACAATCCGGCTGCTATTGTTTCTTCAATGCCGCCAACGCCGCGAACGGATTGGCTTTCTTTGTTTCTTCTTCGCTTGGCGCCCAGTCCTTGTCGACTGCTTCACCGTCGGGCGACAGCGGTACCACCGGCACCGCCAGCACCAATTCGTCCTCGACCAGATCCAGCGGCTTCAGCTGGCCATCTTCCGGCACCAGCAACGCCTCGTACTCCTCCGGCAGGGACGATTCCTCGTCCTCGTCGCGGATCAGGCCAAGCCTCTGGGTCACCTTCACCGGCAACAGGAATCGCTGCATGCTGCGCTGACAGGTCAGCGGCAACGCGGTGTCGATGGTCAGTTCCACATAGGATACCCGCAGGACTTCGTCGCGACCGAATTCAAGCGAGTAGGAACACTCGCCGTCGGTATCTGCGACCAGCCCCTGCAGGCGGGTCAATTCAGCCAGGGAAACCTGGCCGTCGAAGCGCCTACGCGCTACGACCATTCGCCAAGCATCCAGCGATTCGGGCACGTTCGCGGACATAAGCCGCTGAATACTAAGGATCGGGGCGGCGGCTGTCAAATGCCCGCCATACAGGACTTGCCGCTGGCGCTGCGCACGGGCCAGACTGCCGCGCCCTGCCCCGGAATTGTCGCATGTCACTGGTACTGGCCTCCACCTCCCGCTATCGCCGCGAGCTGCTGCAGCGGCTGGGCCTGCCCTTCGACTGCGCACGCCCGGAGGTGGATGAAACCCCTTTGAACGGCGAGGCCCCGCTGGCCGTGGCCACGCGCCTGGCCACGGCCAAGGCGGCCGAGGTAGCGGCCCGCTACCCGGGCGCCTGGGTGATCGGCTCGGACCAGGTGGCGAACCTGAACGGGCAGCCGCTGGGCAAGCCGGGCACGGCCGAGACCGCCTGTGCGCAGCTGGCGGCGATGTCCGGGCAGACGGTGCGCTTTCATACCGCCATCAGTCTCATGCGCGACGGAGAATCATTCAGCGCCGTGGATCTGACCGAGGTTCGTTTCCGCACGCTGGGCCAGGAGGAGATCGCCCGCTACGTGGCCGCCGAACAGCCGCTGGACTGCGCCGGCAGCTTCAAATGCGAGGGCCTGGGCATCAGCCTGTTCGAAGCGATCGACAACCGCGACCCCACCGCGCTGATCGGCCTGCCGTTGATCGCGCTGTGCGGGCTGCTGCGCAGGGCCGGTTTTGCCCTGCCGTGAGGGCGGCACACTGATTGCCGGCACCGATTGCGGAAACAGGCCGGGCCTGGACCGGGCAGGACCCAGACCGGGTAGAGCCGACTGTCAGTCCACTATCGCGCGCAACGCGGGGTTTTGCCGGCGGCCGGAAGAGCAGTCGACTAGAAGAGCAGTCGACCAACAGTCGACTCTACCAACGCGGAGCACCCGACCAACCTGGAGCATGCGACCAACCTGGCACGCGCAACCAACCCGGAGTACGCGACCAACCTGGCGCGCCACCGACCTGGACCGCGCGCCGTCTCAGCGCCTGCGCACCTCGAACGGCTGCTCCTGCCATTCCTCCACGCTGCCATCGCGGCCGTACAGGCGCAGGCCCAGCCAATGCCGCCCGGGCGCCAACGTGGCCGTGTCGAACGCGGCATCGAAGCCGACCGCCGGATGCTGCGGGTCGGTGCTGTCCGGCCAGGTCTGGCGCACGTCGAATGCACGTCCATAGCGCGCGTCGCCGACCGAGCGGCCATCAACCAGCACTTCAACCCGTGCCAGGCCGACACCGTCCTTGAATGCCCATCCCTTGATGGCCAGCGTACCGGACACGTTCTCGCCATTGGACGGTGCATCCAGCCACGCCATCGCCGGAGTCACGCATGGACCCGGTGCGCGCTGCGCCGGCAGCCGGAACAGCAGGAATCGCTGGAATCCATGGTCATTGCTGACCACCCGCGGCGCCGGCAACGGCCCCACCTGTTCGCAGATGGCGTGATAGCGCGCCAGCAGATCGCGGTAGCGCTGATCGCTGGGCGACAGCACCAGCAGCTTCGGTGCGGAGCGCTCGCCCTCATGCAGCAGACCCCACTGCACCAGCTGCGCGGTGCGCCCATGCTTGTCGTTCAGCGGGTGCGGCAGCACTTCAATGTTCCCGTTGCCCAACTGGAAGCCCAGCTCGGCCCCCACCTTGAAGTTCCCCGCCAGCACCTGCGTGCCTGCAGGCATCTGCTGGAGTTCTTCGCGCACGGCCACCGCCAACGGCTGCCAGCCGGCGAAATTGCGCGGGTAATACTTGCTGCCCGCCAGCTGCTCGCGCAGCGCAGGCGTGGACGCCATCAGGTAAAAGCCGAACGCCAGCACCATGCCAGCGCCCGCCAGCCACCAGCCGGTGCGCCGCAACCAGCGCGGCCAGCCGTTGAGCACCACCGGCACCGCCACCAGCAGGGCCAGGTAGCCCGGCAGCGGCCAATGGAAACTGATGCGTTCGACATCGGTGAAGAAGCCGAGCACGAAGATGCCCAGCGTGGATACGCCACCGACCAGGCCGAAGTAACGCCACTGCGCGCGTGCGCCGCCGCCCCTGCGGGTACCGGCCAGCGCCACCTTCCACATCGCCATGCACAGGATCGGGGTGACCAGCATCGGCTGGATCACCAGGAACCACAGCCCGTTCCATTCGAACGTCCACGGATGGCGCTCAACCACCTGGAATTTCAGGCCCGCATCGTGGTTGTCCGCGTTCCATGCCAGCAATGGCAGCCACGCCATCACGCCCACGGCCAGCGCGACCCATACGCGCGGATCGGCCAGCATGCGTCGCCCCTGCGGCAGCGCCAGCAGCGCGATGAAGCCAACACCGATGACACCGATGAAGCGGTAGTGGCTGAGCGCACCGATCGCCAGACCCAGCGCCAGCTTCATCGCCGAGGATGCATCAACGTTGTGCAGCAGCCGTGCACCGGCGTGCAGGCAGATCACCGCCGCCAGCGCCATGGGCACATCCGGCACCGCCAGCAGGCCCAGCGTCGCCGACAACGGCATCAACAGCGTGAGGCTGCCCGCCTGCCAACCGGCCACGTTGCCGAACCAGCGCGTGGCCGTGCGCACCACCAGCAGCGGCAACAGCGCACCGATGGCCAGGAACGGCAGGCGCAACGCGAGCACATGGTGGCCACCGATCTCCACACCCAGGCGCGCCAGCCATGCGGTCAGTCCGGGAAGGTCCGAATATGCAGCGGCCAGATGCTGGCCTTCCTGCCAGTAGAACGCCTCGTCAACGAACAGTGGCAGGCGCGCAGCCACCACCAGCTTGGCCGCTGTGACCAGCGTCCATAACCAGAGAAATATTGTCCGCGCGCGCTGTTCGCCTTGCATTGCTCTATGGATAATCGAATGGATTCCAGACCTGAGACGATCATGCCAGCCTCGTCCCCCAATCCCAGCATGCTAACCGATCAACTGCGCCAGGCCCTGCGGGAGGCACAGGATCAGGTCAATGCACTGGTGCTGGGCAAGGTGCCGGAAGTCAGGCTGGCCTTTGTCGCCCTGCTTTCCGGTGGCCATCTGCTGATCGAGGATCTGCCTGGCCTGGGCAAGACCACGCTGGCGCATGCGTTGGCCAGCAGCCTGGGGCTCAGCTTCCAGCGCGTGCAGTTCACGTCCGACCTGCTGCCTGCCGATGTACTCGGCGTCTCGGTGTACGAGGCCGGAAGCCGGCAGTTCCAGTTCCATCCGGGCCCGGTGTTCACTCACGTGCTGTTGGCCGATGAGATCAACCGTGCGCCGCCGCGCACGCAGAGTGCGCTGCTGGAGGCGATGGCTGAACAGCAGGTCACGCTGGATGGGCAGACCCATCCCCTGCCCGATCCGTTCTTCGTGATCGCTACGCAGAACCCGGTGGACCTCTCCGGTACGTTCCCGCTGCCGGATTCGCAGCTGGACCGTTTCCTGCTGCGACTGGCAATGGGCTACCCCAGCGCGCAGGCCGAACGCGAACTGCTGCGCGGCACCGACCGTCGTGACCTGATCGCACGTGCTGTGCCGAAACTGGACGACACCCAGGTACGCGCGCTGCGTGAAGCCGTCGGCCAGGTCCATGCCAGCGATGCACTGGTCGATTACGTGCAGGCCCTGCTGACCCGCAGCCGTCAGCACGCCGGCGTGCGCGTGGGCCTGTCACCGCGTGCAGGCCTTGCGCTGCTGCGCGCGGCCAGGGCGCATGCACTTCTGCTGGGCCGCGGCCACGTAGTGCCCGAGGACGTGCAGACCCTGTTCGTGGCCGTGGCCGGTCACCGCCTGGTGGCCGAAGCCGAGTCCAGCTCGGGACCGGCACTGGCGCGGGCCATCCTGCAGACCGTCGCGGTGGATTGAGGGTGGCCACACGCTGGCCACGACTGCAGCTGCTGGCACGCCCGCGCCGGCCTGAAGCACTGCCACAGCGCCTGGACCGCCACCGCATCTACGTGCTGCCGACCCGCTTCGGCCTGTTCGTCGCCACGCTGCTGGCGGCAATGCTGCTGGGCGCGCTGAACTACAACAACAACCCGGCGCTGCTGCTGGCCCTGCTGCTGGCGGCAGCGGCGATCGCCAGCGCCATCGCCGCGCACCTGCAGCTGTCGGGCGTGCAGATCGATGCGATCTCCGCCGAGCCGGTTCCGGCCGGCCAACCGCTGCGCCTGCGCGTGGACCTGTCACTGCACGATCCGCGCGCACGCCACGGCCTGCACCTGCAGCTGGGTGAGAGCGAAGCCTGGACCTCGCTGCCTGCACACGGTCGCGGCGAAGTGGAACTGCAGGTTCCCAGCGAACGCCGCGGCTGGCTGGAACTGCCACGCATCCGCCTGTCCACCACCCAGCCCCTGGGCCTGGTGCGGGCGTGGTCGTGGGTGTGGCCGGAACAGCCGCTGCTGGTCTATCCACTCCCCGAGACGCTGGCACCTGCACTGCCGGAAAGCGGCAACGATCCGTTGCACACCCGCGCCCATGCCAGTGGCGAGGAACTGCATCAGCTACGGCCCTATCGTGCAGGTGATGCACCCCGCAGCATTTCATGGAAGCACTCGGCGCGCCGCGACAGCCTGCTGGTGCGCGAGTACGAAAAGCCGGTGGGCATCGACGTCATCCTCGACTGGCGCACGCTGGCCCCCCTGGGCCATGAAGCACGCATCGCGCGCCTGGCACGATGGGTCGACATGGCCGAGCGCGAAGGCCACCGCTACACCCTGTTGCTGCCTGCACATCCGCCGTTCGGGCCCGGGCAGGGCGCCAGTCACCACCACCTGTGCCTGCGCGCACTGGCATTGATGCCGCATGACTGAAACCACGCCCGCGCTCGACCGCAACGCCCGCTACTGGACCCTGGCCAGTGCGGCATTGGCGCTGTTGCCGTTGCTGCTGCAGCTGCCGCCCCTGCTGGCCGGCGTGATCGCGGCTGCAGCGCTCGTGACTGCAGCCCTGTCGTGGCGGGAGGTACTGCCCATGCCGGTGCGCCTGCTGCTGGTGCTGGCCATGCTCGGCGCCATCGTCTGGCAGATGGGCATGGTGCGGCCCGGTCGTGATACCGGCTGTGCCCTGCTGGCAGCGATGCTGGCGATCAAGTCCAGCGAACTGCGCAGCCTGCGCGATGCCCGCAGCCTGCTCGGCTTCGCACTGTTTTCTCCGTTTGCCGCATTCCTGCTCGACCAGGGGCCGCTGACCACGTCGTTGGCCGCATTGGCGGGCGTCAGTGCGTTGCTGGCACTGCAGCGACTGGCCGGGGATGAGGGCCATGCCGGGCACCTGCCGCTGCGTGGGCAGCTGCGCGGTGTCGGCCGCCTGCTGGCGATCGGCCTGCCACTGGCATTGGCCTGCTTCTGGCTGTTCCCGCGGCTGGCGACCCCACTGTGGGGCGTTCCCGAGCGTGCTGTCAGCACACCGGGGCTGTCGGACAGCATGGAACCCGGGCAGTGGCTGGACCTGATGGCCGACGATACCCCGGCGCTGCGCGTGCAGTTCTTCGGTGCAGTACCCGAGCCGACGCAACGCTACTGGCGAGGGCCGGTACTGACCGCCTTCGATGGCCGGCGCTGGACGCGTGACTGGGCCAGCGAGCGACGGCCGGCGGCCGTGGTCGAGGCCGGCGCGCAGGGCTGGGACTACCAGATCGACTACGAGCCCACCGACCGGCGCCAGCTGGTGGCACTGGACCTGCCCAGCCGCGCCCCTGCAGGCAGCACGCTGGATGCGGACATGAGCCTGAACAGCGAGCGGTCGCTGGCGTCGCTGAGCCGCTGGCGGCTGCATTCGGCCCCGCCACGACGCTTCGACAGCACGCTGTCGCCTTATCTGCGACGGGCCGCGCTGCAGCTGCCCAGTGGCTTCAACCCGCGCACGGCCACCCTGGCGCAGCAATGGCGGCAGGATGCCGGCGGCAATGACGAAGCCATCGTGCAGCGCGCGCTGCAATGGATCACTACCGATTTCTCCTACACGCTGCAGACGCCACCGGCCGGGCGTGATCCGGTCGACGAGTTCCTGTTCGGCTACAAGGCCGGCTTCTGCGAACACTTCAGTTCCGCCTTCGTAGTGCTGATGCGCAACGCCGGCATTCCGGCACGCGTGGTGACCGGCTTTGCCGGTGGTACCCGCAACCGGCTTGGCGACTACTGGATCGTGCGAAGGATGGACGCCCATGCCTGGGCCGAAGTGTGGCTGCCGCAACGTGGCTGGGTGCGGATCGATCCCACTGCCGCGGTGGCACCGGAACGCATCCTCGACACCCTCGACGACCGCCTGCAGGCCGGCACCGACAGCGCGCTGCAGCAGCGCTGGCTGCAGTTGGGGCAGATGGGCGACTGGCTGCGCCGCGGCTGGAACGACCTGGTGCTGTCCTTCGATGCGCGCCGCCAGCAGCAGCTGCTCAAGCCGCTGGGGCTGGACAACCTCGGGCCTGGACAGCTGGTCGCGGGCTTCGTGGTGACCACGGTGCTGGCCTTGGCGTGGATGGCCTGGCTGCTGGCCCGTGGCGAGCGCGAACGCGACCCGCTGCTGCGCGCCTGGCATCGACTGGGCCGGCGCTATGGCCGCCTCGGGCTGGCCCGGCATCCACATGAAACCGCGCGGGACTGGGCGCAGCGGGTGCACGCGCAGCGCCCGGATCCGGCCCTGCTCGCACTCAGCCAGCGTTTCACCGACGCGCGGTACGCTGGAACTTGCACCGACCTCGCTTCATTATTGCGGGACCTGCGCAGGCATCGCCCGACTTCCGGAGCCTCCCCATGAACACCAAGTTCCTCCTCACCGCCGTGGCCACGCTGGCCCTGTCGGCCTGCGCCACGGCCCCGAAGCCGCTGCAGGGACAGTTCAGCCTGGTCTCTCCCCGCGATTCGGTCGCCACCCAACAGGTCGGCACGCCGGTCCGCTGGGGCGGTCGCATCATCGAAACCAAGCCCGGCCAGGGCGAGACCTGCTTCCAGATGATCTCGCGCCCGCTCAACGCCAGTGGCCGCCCGAACACCACCTCGTCCGACGCCAGCGACGGTCGTTTCATCGCCTGCCGCGCCGGTTTCTACGATCCGGCCGTGTTCGAAGCGGGTCGTGACGTGACCTTCATCGGCAAGATCGACGGCTACCAGAACACCCGCATCGGCGAGTACGACTATCGCCTGCCGAAGCTGTCGGCCGATGTCATCTACCTGTGGCCGGAACAGCGCCAGGTCGATGTGGTGCCCTACCCCTATGGCCCATGGGGCCCGGGCCCGTATGGCCCGTACTGGGGCGGCTACGGCCGTTGGGGCTGGTGGTGATCGCCACCTGCCACGCGCAATGAAAAAGGCCGCCTTCGGGCGGCCTTTTTTCATCAGCGCATGGCGTGGATCCACTACGAGGCGATGGCGGATACCGGGCGCATCAACGGCCCGGCGCACCGAAATGGCCCAGCGGACCACCGGCCAGCAGGTGCATGTGGATGTGGAACACGGTCTGCCCGGCATGCTCGCGGCAGTTCATCACGATGCGGTAGCCGTCCTGTGCGAAACCCTCGCGACGCGCGTACTCGGCGGCGGCCAGGGCCAGCTTGCCGATCAGGTGCGCCTGCGACGGCTGCAGGTCGTCCAGGGTAGGGATGATCTCGTTCTTCGGAATGAACAGCACGTGCACCGGCGCCTGCGGTGCGATGTCCTTGAAGCCCAGCACCTCGTCATCCTCGTAGACGATGGTGGCCGGGATCTCGCGACGGATGATCTTGCTGAAGAGGGTTTCGGTGCTCATGTTCGGCCTCGGCGGGGTGTCATCCCCATTGTAGGCCGGCCGCGCCGGGCGATGCCCGGCGGATGCTCAATCGCGGAATTCGCTGCGCGTTCCGAACGCATGCGACAGAGTGCCGCGGTCAACGTATTCAAGCTCGCCGCCGAGCGGCAGTCCCTGCGCCAACCGGCTGGGCTGCACCTTGCGCGCGCGCGCCAGCTGCGCCAGATAGTGCGCTGTGGCCTCGCCCTCGACGGTGGCACTGGTGGCGATGATCAGTTCCTGCACCTCGCCTCCGGCCAGGCGCTGCTCCAGCTGCTCAAGGCCCAGCTCACGCGGGCCGATGCCATCGAGCGGCGACAGACGCCCTTGAAGCACGAAGTAGACGCCGCGGAAACCGGTGGCGTTCTCGATGGCCAGGCGATCGGCCGGCGATTCGACCACGCACAGCTGGCTGCGCTCGCGGCTGCTGTTGGCACAGGTGGGGCACACCTCGGTTTCGCTGAAGTCGCGGCACTGCGCGCAATGGCCGATACGCTCCACCGCCAAGGCCAGCGTCTCGGCCAAGCGCTGGCCACCTTCACGCTCGCGCTCCAGCAGGTGGTAGGCCATGCGCTGCGCGGTCTTCTGGCCGACGCCAGGCAGCACCCGCAACGCGTCGATCAATTGTTCAAGCAGGGGTGCGGACACGGCGGCAGGCTTTCATGACGTCGATCAAGCTCGACGGCTACAGGTTCCGTGGCACCCGCTCGCACGGGTGCCACGCCGGAAATCAGAACGGCAGCTTCATGCCCGGCGGCAGCTGCATGCCGGCGGTGGCCGAACCCATCTTCGACTTCGACTCGGCATCGATCTTGTTCGAGGCGTCGTTGAAGGCGGCGGCGATCAGGTCTTCCAGCATCTCCGGGTCGCTGGCCAGCGACGGGTCGATGCGCACTTTGCGGCATTCCTTGGCGCCGGTCAGGGTCACGCTGACCATGCCGCCACCGGCGCTGCCGGTCACTTCAATCTTGGCGATTTCTTCCTGGGCCTTCTGCAGGTTTTCCTGCATCTTCTGGGCCTGCTGCATCAGTTGGGCGATGTTTCCGCGCATGGTGTCTTACTCGTCAAAAGTACGGATGGAATCGGAAACAACCCGGGCGCCGTGCTGCTGGATCAGCACCTGCACTTCCGGGTCGTCCATGAAAACGGCCTCTGCTTCCTGCTGCCGCTCGCCACGCTGGCGGTCGGCACGCTGGTGCAGGGTCTCGGCCGGAACGTGTTCGGTTTCCACGGTCTCGACCACGATCTTCGGCGCCTGGCCCAAGGCCCTTTCAAGCATCTCGCCCAGGGCGGCCAGCGCGCGCTCCGAGCGCAGGTATTCAAATCCGGGCGAAAGGCCCAGTTTCAAGGTCCCGTGCTGGCAGCTGATGAAGGCGGCATTGGCGGCCAGCTGGCGCGATGGGCCGCTGAGACCACTGTTGGCGACCAGATCCAGCCAGTCCTCGGCCGTGGCCAGCTCGCTGACGCCATCCTGCGGCGCGGTATCACGCGCCGGGGCCGGTTCGGCTGGTGCAATGGCGATGCCGTCGGCGCGGAACGGGCGCTCGGGCTGCGCAGGTTCGCTGGAGACCGCGACAGGAGCCGGCGGCTCATGCCAAGGCGCGACCATGGCGGCCTCCGGGCCGGCCATCTCGGCCACCAATGCCGCATCACGGGCCTCGGCTTCATCGGCGGCCCACGGCGGCAGGTCGTCGCCCGTTTCTGATTCCGCGGGCGGCACCGCTGCTTCGGCCTTTACCGGCGGCGGCGACACGGGCTCTTCCACCGGAACCGGCTCGGGTTCCGGCGTCGGGTCAGGTTCGGGGTGCGGGGCCGGCTCCGGCTCGGGGTCAGGTTCCCGCGGCGCAGCCTGGGACGGCGCGGCCACCTGCGTCGCCGGGGCCGGGCCCGCCTGAGCGGCGGCAGCGGCCGGCGTCGCTTCGTGGGTACCCGCGCCGCTGCCTCCACCGGCGACGTTGCCGCCTGCGGCACCTTCAACCGACTTCGGCACCGGCGGTACCGCAGCAGCCGGACGGAACGCCAGCATGCGCAGCACGGCCATTTCAAAGCCCGCACGCGGGCTCGGTGCCAGCGGCAGGTCACGGCGGCCATTCAAGGCCATCTGGTACCAGAGCTGCACCACTTCCGCGCGCAGGCGCTCGGCGAATGCGGTGGCATCCAGGCCTTCGGCAACGGCCGCACCCGGCACCAGCTGCTGCACCTGGATGCGGTGCAGGCCTTCGGCCAATGCTTCCAGCACGCCACTCCAGTCCGGCGAGAACTCGGCCAGTGCGGCCACTACCTGCAGCAGGCGCGGGCCATCGCCCTCGGCCAGCGCATCCAGCATCGCGGCCACCTGGGTGCGGTCGACCGTGCCCAGCATGGTGCGCACCACGTCCTCGCGCAGCGCGCCGCCGGCATAGGCGATCGCCTGGTCCAGCAGCGACAGGCCGTCGCGCAGGCTGCCATCAGCGGCCTTGGCCAGCTGCACGATGGCACTGCCGTCGGCCTCGATCTCTTCTGCCGCCAGGATGCGAGTCATCTGGCCCTGGATCTGGTCCTCATCCAGGCGCTTGAGGTTGAACTGCAGGCAGCGGCTGAGCACGGTGACCGGCAGCTTCTGCGGGTCGGTGGTGGCCAGCAGGAACTTCACGTGCTCCGGCGGTTCTTCCAGCGTCTTCAGCAGCGCATTGAACGCCGCCTTGGACAGCATGTGCACTTCGTCGATCAGGTAGACCTTGTACTTGCCACGCGAAGGCATGTACTGCGCGTTCTCGATCACCTCGCGCACGTCGTCCACGCCGGTGTTGGACGCGGCGTCGATTTCCAGAAGGTCGATGTAGCGGCCGGCGTCGATGTCCAGGCAGGCCGCACACTGGCCACACGGATCGGCGCTGGTGCCCTGTTCGCAGTTCAGCGACTTGGCGAAGATGCGCGCGATGGTGGTCTTGCCCACGCCGCGGGTGCCGGTGAACAGGAACGCATGGTGGACCCGGCCGCTGTCCAGCGCGTTGCTGAGCGCACGGACCACGTGTTCCTGGCCCACCAGCTCGGCAAAACGCTTCGGACGCCACTTGCGGGCAAGGACGAGGTAGGACATCAGGCCACCGTTCTCCATCGGATGTTCCATTGTGCCATGCCTGTCCAGCCCCCTCGCCTCCGGCACGTCCTTCGCGGGTTCCTGGCAGGGGTGCTTGTGAAGTGCCGCGCAGCCCGCTAGAATCTGCGCCCCTGCTGAGGCGTTTGCCGATGGCAGGGATCCGGAGAGGTGTCCGAGTGGTTGAAGGAGCACGCCTGGAAAGTGTGTAAGCGTCTAAACCGCGCTTCGGGGGTTCGAATCCCCCTCTCTCCGCCAGTTAACTGAAAAAGGCTGCCCTTACGGGCGGCCTTTTTCAGTTAACTGGCGCGGGACGCGAAGTGCGCTGCGCGCGCTTCGCCCCAAACGTTGCTGCGCAACCTTTGGGCCCCTCCCTTTGCCTGCCTCTCCCCGCCCCTGTCGGAGCAGCCCCTCAACAGAGGGGCTTGTTCCTCCAGACCGATCCGATCCACGCCATGCGTGGATGCTCTTCGCGCCGCCCCTGCCTCCCCACGTGCGCCTTAACCAAGCTGGCGCGGGACCCGAAGTGCGCTGCGCGCTTCGCCCCAAACGTTGCTGCGCAACCTCTGGGCCCCTCCCCTTGCTGCCTCTCCCCGCCCCTGTCGGGGCAGCTCCTCAACAGAGGGGCGTGTTCCTCCAGTTACGTCAGTAGACCCGCGCCATGCGTGGATGCTCTTCGCGACGGACCACGCCTTCCGTACGCCACCAAAAAAACTGAACGAAACCTTAAATCCGCCATCGTAGGCGTCTTCATCCTTCAACCACAGCCTCAACGGGGGACCGGGGGATGCGGACACCAATTCCACCGTGGTTGCCGGCTGGCCGCAGTTCGCCAACCGATGGCTCGACAAGCGCCTGCAGAACGGCAACGCCAACATCAAGCGCATGGGCGGCAAGACCGACCTCTACATGCAGGCGATCCTCACCGCGCTGCCAGGGGCCCTGTTCTTCCTGATGCCGGTGTTCGCGCTGGTGCTGCGCTTCGACTACATCCCGCGGCCGATGGGCTACCTGGAACACCTGGTGGTGGCGCTGTACAGCCCTGGTCAGCTTCGTGGTGATGTACGCGGTGCTGGCCGGCATTTCGGCGTAAGCGGGAACACGCAGGGCATGTCGGCAGCGAATCCACGCATGGCGTGGATCTACTGACGATCGTCTATCGTGGGTGCATGACACTCCGCCTCTACCGCCCCGCCGATGCCAGCGCCTGCCTGTCGATCTTCGACAGCAACGTACCCACCTATTTCGCGCCCGAAGAGCGCAGCGACTTTGAACGCTTCCTGTGCGAACAGGCCACGGACTGTGCATTCCAGGTCATCGAGCGCGATGGCAGCATCGTGGCCTGTGGTGGCCTGTCGCGCTGCGGCGATGGCAGCGCCGGTTTCTGCTGGGGCATGGTCGAGCGCGCGCTGCATCGCCAGGGAATCGGCCGCGAACTGGCGCTGGCACGCCTGCGCCAGGCCGAAGCGGCCCCGTCCATCGCCCGTATCACGCTCAGCACCAGCCAGCACACCCAGGGGTTCTACGCCGGCCTCGGTTTCCAGGTGACACGGGTGGTACCCGATGGCCACGGCGCCGGCATCGACGCCGTGGAGATGGAGCGGAGGGTATAGCCCTCCGCACCGGCCCGGATCCACGTCGCGCGTGGATCCCTTGCTGCCCTACTCCCCTCAGAAGCCCACGCGCAGGTTGATCTGCCCGCCGACATCGCGGCGACCATCGCCGTGCTGGCCCTGCACGAACATCGACAGCTGGCTGTTGCGACCCAGCCCGACCGCCACGCCCATCTGGCTGACCAGTGCATTGCGTGCCATCACCGCACTGTAGACGTCGAACGCGTTGCCACCGACGGCGAAGCGGTTGCGGCTGGCCACATCGGTATCACCCGACGCGTGCTGCCACCCCAGGCCGACTGTCAGCTGCGCCGGGAAGCGCTCGCCACTGCCCACGTCCCAGCGGCCGCGCACGCCCACGGTACTGACATTGAGCGTGTCCTTACCGCCTTCCAGCACCAGCGCGGCGTTACCACCCTGCTCCTCCGCGCGATCGCTGTCGACCCAGTGCCTGGTGAACTGCACGTACGGCTGCAGCTGGGTCCGGCCGTGGGTCCAGGTCCAGCTGCCTTCCACCTGGGCGATGGTCACGTCCGAATCCTGGCGGCTGTACAGGGTCTGGCCCAACAGCGGCACCTCACGCGTGGTGCGCGTGCGGTAGTCGCCGCGCGACACGCTGCCACCGACCGCGAAGCCGTTGTTCCACTCGCCCTGTGCATACAGGCCGAAGGTGTTGCCACGCAGGCGGGCCCGCGAGCTGCGATCGTACAGGCGCGTATCCAGGCGTTCGTTGCCGGCGGCTGCGCCCAGCACCACATGCTCGCCCAGCTGCCAGTCCACACCGGCCATCAGTGCATTGCGGTTGGCGCGGATCTCATCGCCATTGCCATCGCCATCCTGCTTGAACACCTTGCCGCTGCCGGCCAGCCAGGCCGAAGCGCGCTCGCCACGCACGGTCGGCAGCTCACTGCCCAGGCGCTGGCGGATGCCCTCTTCCAGGTAGTTGTCGTACAGCAGCACTGCACGGCTGGCTGCATGCACTTCACCGGACAACTGGTCGAACGCGCTGCGCGCGGTGGCCGCGTCATAGATCAGCACCGTGTTGTACAGGCCCAGCGCCGGACCACTCTGCGGCAGGCTGTCCAGCGCGGCCGCGGTGTTGTACTGGTTGCGGCTGTTGGCCACCGAAGTGAACGCCGCGGTCTGCGCCACGTCGATCTTCAGGTTGGCGGTGTTGGCGGTGTAGACCGGGGTGATGGTCAGGAACGCCGACGGCGAAGTGGCGGAAGCGAACTGCCCGCTCACCCCACCGGCCGCGTTGACCACCGTGTACTGCTGGCCCTGCTGGTAGCTGGTGCTGGGCGAAATGGTGTTCACCTGCACCGTGCTGCCGCCCACCGTCGCGCCGCCACCGACCTGCACGGTATCGCTGCCGGTGGCGCCCAGGTCGATGCCCAGCGTGCTGCCCGGCGACAGGGTCAGGTTGCCGCCCACGGTGATCGTACCGGTGCCGTTGCCCGCACCACTGCCGTTGCCCGGCGACAGCACGCCGCCGCTGGATATCGTTACACCGCCGCCGCTACCACCGATGGTGCCGGTGCCGGACAGCGTGGTGCCGCTGCCGATGGTCCACTGGCCACCGATGTTCCCGGTGACATTCAGGCCGCCGCCGGTGACCTGGCCGGTGCCACTGAAGCCACCGCTGTTGCCGCCCAGGTTCAGGCCACCCGGACCGGCCTGCACGATGCTGCCGCCGCCGCTGATGGTGCCGCCCAGGGTGGTGGTACCGCCGGTGTTGATGATCAGGCCACCGTTGTTGGTGATGTTGCCGGTGATCGAGCCGCTGGCGCCGCCGTTGCCGACCTGCACGGTACCGCCGGCATTGATGATGGTGCCGCCGGTGTAGGTGTTGTTGCCGGTCAGGGTGACGGTGCCGGTACCCGCCTGGGTCAGGCCGCCACTGCCGCTGATGGTGCCGCCGACCGTGGTGTTGCCACCGACGTTGAACACCAGGCTGCCGTTGTTGCTGACGTTGCCGGCAATCGATCCACTGGCGCCGCCGTTGCCAACCTGCAGCGTGCCACCGGTGTTGATGGTGGTGCCACCGGTATAGATGTTGTTGCCGCCCAGGATCAGCGTGCCGCTGCCGGCCTGGGTCAGGCCACCGCTGCCGCTGATGGTGCCGCCGACGGTGGTGTTGCCGCCGACGTTGAACACCAGGCTGCCGTTGTTGCTGACGTTGCCGGCAATCGCGCCGGTCGCGCCACCGTTGCCGACCTGCAGGGTGCCACCTGTATTGATGGTCGTGCCGCCGGTGTAGGTGTTGTTGCCGGTCAGGGTCAGCGTGCCACTGCCGGCCTGGGTCAGGCCGCCGCTGCCGCTGATGGTGCCCCCCAGCGTGGTGTTGCCCGCCACGTTGGACGCCAGCGCACCGTTGTTGGTGATGTCGCCGACGATCGAACCGGTCGCACCGCCATTGCCCAGCTGCAGCGTGCCACCGGCATTGATGGTGGTACCGCCGCTGTAGGTATTGCTGCCGGTCAGCACCAGCGTGCCGCTGCCAGCCTGGGTCAGGCCACCGCTGCCACTGATGGTGCCGCCCAGCTGCGTGTTGCCGGCCACGTTGGAGATCAGCGCGCCATTGTTGGTGATGTCACCGGCAATCGAACCGGTGGCGCCGCCATTGCCCACCTGCAGCGTGCCGCCACTGTTGATGGTGGTGCCGCCGGTGTAGGTGTTGCTGCCGACCAGGGTCAGCACACCGGCACCGGCCTGGGTCAGCGCGCCGGTGCCACTGATGGCACCAACGACCGTGGTGTTGCCGGCCACGTCGAACACCAGGCTGCCGTTGTTGGCGACGTTGCCGGTGATCGCACCGGTCGCACCGCCATTGCCCACCTGCAGCGTGCCACCGGCATTGATGGTGGTACCACCGGTGTAGGTGTTGTTACCGGTCAGGGTCAGCGTACCGGCGCCGGCCTGGGTCAGGCTGCCGCTGCCGCTGATGGTGCCGTCCAGCGAGGTGCTGCCGGCCACGTTGGAGACCAGTGCGCCGTTGTTGGTGATGTCACCGACGATCGCACCGGTCGCGCCGCCATTGCCCACCTGCAGCGTGCCACCGGCATTGATGGTGGTACCGCCGGTGTAGGTGTTGTTGCCGGTCAGCACCAGCGTGCCGCTGCCGGCTTGGGTCAGGCCACCGCTGCCGCTGACCACGCCACCCACCGTTGCCGTGCTGCCGAGGTTGTAGACCAGGCTGCCGTTGTTGGTGATGTCACCCAGCACCGAGCCGGTGCTGCCGCCGTTGCCGATCTGCAGCGTGCTGCCACCGTTGATGGTGGTGCCACCGGTGTAGGTGTTGTCGCCACTCAGGGTCAGCGTGCCGGCGCCGCTCTGCACCAAGCCGCCGGTACCACCGAGGACGCCGGCAAACGTGGTGCTGGCGTTGTTGCCGCCGGTGGTCAGCGTTGCACCGCCCAGCGCCACCGTGCTGCCAGCAACACCGGCCAACCCACCGATGCTCTGGTTGCCGCCGGCGCTGATGTCCAGCGTACCGGTGCCGGCCAGGTTCACCGTGCTGGCACCGGACAGGCTGCCGCCCGCGCCCACCGCCAGCGTGCCGCTGTTGATGGTGGTAGTGCCGGTGTAGCTGCTGGCGCCGGTCAGGGTCAGGGTGGCCGCGCCATCCTTGGTCAGGCCGCCCGCGCCGGAAACCGCACCGCCCAGGGTCAGGTCGTTGCTGCCCAGCACATCCAGCGTCGCGCCGGCGCCCAGCGCAACGTCGTTGGCCAGGGTCACCGCCGCATTGGCATCCAGCGAGCCGTTGCCGGCCACGGTCAACGCCCCCGTGCCGAGCGCGGCATTGTTGCCGACCACCAGCCCGCCCGCATTGAGGGTGACACCACCAGTGAACGTGTTGGCACCACCCAGCGTCTGCACGCCAGCTCCGTCCTTGATCAGGCCACCGGTGCCGCCGATGCTGCCATTGAACACGCTGTTGCCGACGCCACCGAGGGTCAGCGTGTTGCCGCCCAGGGACACGTTCGAGCCCGTCACGCCCGCCAGCGAGCCGATGCTCTGGTTGCCACCGGCACTGATGTCGAAGCTGGTGCCCGCGTTGGCGAGGATGACTGCGCCGGCCGGGGACAGGCTGCCGCCGAGACCGATCGCCAGCGTGCCGGCGTTGATGGTGGTGCCGCCGGTGAAGGTGTTGGTACCGGTCAGGGTCTGGGTGCCGGTGCCTTCCTTGATCAGTCCGCCGGTACCCGCCAACGAACCGCCGAAGGTGCCGTTGGTGGCATCACCGATCGTCAGCGTGTTCGCGCCCAGGTTCACCGTGCCGTTGCCGATCAGTGTGCCGAACTGCTGCGTACCGGCACCGGCCGACAGATCGAAGGTCGCGCCGGCAGCCAGGTTGACGATGCCATTGGCGTGCAGGCTCGCGCCCGCGCCCAGTGCCAACGTACCTGCGTTGATGTTGGTTCCGCCGGTGTAGGTGTTGGTGCCGTTCAAGGTCAGCGTGGCTGCCCCCTCCTTGGTCAGACTGCCGGTGCCGCTCAGGCTGCCATTGAGGGTGAGATTGTTGCTGCCCAGCACGGTCAACGCGTTGTTGAGGACGAAGTTGTTGGCAAGGATGACCGCAGTATTCGAATCGAGCGTCGCAGCGCCGCCGACCGTCACCGTACCGGTACCGAGCGCGGCATTGTTGCCGACCACAAGGCCACCGGCGTTGAGCGTGACGCCACCGCTGAAGGTGTTGGCACCGTTCAGCGTCTGCACGCCGGCGCCGTTCTTGACCAGGCCGCCGCTGCCGTTGATCACGCCGTTGTAGGTGCTGTCAGCGACGCCGCCGAGGGTCAGCGTATTGCCGCCCAGCGCCACTGTGCTTCCGGCCACGCCGGCCAGCGAACCGATGCTCTGGCTGCCGCCGCCGGAGATGTCCAGCGTGCCGGCACCGGCCAGATTCACCGCACCGGTGGATGCCAGGCTGCCTCCGGCACCAATGGCCAGCGTGCCGTTGTTGATGGTGGTGCCACCGGAATAGGTGTTGGCGCCGGTCAGGGTCACCGTGCCCGCGCCGTCCTTCACCAGGCCACCGGCACCGCTGATGACGCCCCCCAGGGTCAGCGCATTGCTGCCGAGCAGGGTGAGTTTGTTGCCGGAAGAGAGGTTGATGGCGTTGCCAAGGGTCACTGCCAGGCTGCTGTCCAGCGTCGCGTCGGCGCCCACGTCCAGCGCCCCCGTACCCAGCGCGCTGTTGTTGCCAACCACCAGGCCGCCGCCGTTCAAGGCCAGGTCACCACTGAACAGGTTGGCGCCACCCAGGGTGAGGATGCCCACGCCGTTCTTGACCAGCCCACCGGTGCCGGAAATCGCACCGTTGAAGGTGCTGCTGTCGGCGCCGCCGAGGATCAGCGAGTTGGCGCCGAGGCTGACCAGGGAACCGGTCACGCCGGACAGCGAACCGATGGTCTGGTTGGCACCGGAAGCGGAGATGTCGAAGCCCGCACCGGCCGCGGCCACGTTCACCGCACCGGTCGGGGACAGGCTGCCGCCGAGGCCGATCGCCAGCGTGCCGGCGTTGATGGTGGTGCCGCCGGTGTAGGTGTTGGTGCCGGTCAGTGTCTCGATACCGCTGCCGACCTTGGTCAGTCCACCGGTGCCGGCGATCGAGCCACTGAAGGTGCCATTGGCGGCGCTGCCCACTTCGATGTTGTTGGCACCGAGGTTGACCGTACCATTGCCAACCAGCGTGCCAAACACCTGCGTGCCGTTGCCGGCCGACAGGTCCAGCGTGGCGCCGGTGGCGAGATTGACGGTACCGCTTGCGGCCAGGCTGGCCCCGGCGCCGAGCGCCAGCGTACCGGCGTTGACGTTGGTACCACCGGTGTAGGTGTTGATGCCGTTCAAGGTCAGCGTTGCGCCACCGTTCTTTGTCAGGCTGCCGGTACCGGAGAGCACACCGTTGAGGGTGAGTGCGTTGGTGCCCAGCACGGTCAGCCCGGCATTGAGCACAACGTTGTTGGCCAGCGTCGCCAGTGCAGTGGTATCCAGCGTGGCCGCGCCGCCAACGGTGAGTGCGCCGGTCCCCAGCGCCGCATCATTGCCCAGCACCAGGCCGCCGGCATTGAGCGTCACGCCGCCACCGAAGGTGTTGGCACCGGACAGGGTCTGCACCCCGGCACCGACCTTCACCAGGCCACCGCCCCCGCCGATCACGCCATCGAAGGCGCCATTGGCCGCGGTGCCGAAGGTCAGCGAATTGCCACCCAGCGTCAGCGTGGTTCCGGCCACACCGTTGAGCGCACCAATGGTCTGGTTGCTCGTTGCACCAGAGATGTCGAAGCCGGCACCGGCATTGCCGAGCGTGACGTCGCCTGCGGCGGCCAGGCTGCCGCCCGCACCCAGCGCCAACGTACCGGCATTGATGGTGGTACCACCGCTGTAGGTGTTGGCACCGTCCAGTGTCAGCGTGGCGGCGCCGTTCTTGATCAGGCTGCCATTGCCGGACACGATGCCGCCCAGGGTCAGCGCGTTGCTGCCCGGCACGGTCAGTGCCACGCCCGAGCCAAGGTTCACTGCGTTGCCCAGCGTCACCGCGGCGCCGGCATCCAGCGAGGCACTGTTGTTCACCGCCAGCGTGCCGGTACCCAGCGCACCGTTGGCGCCCACCACCAGGCTGCCGCCGTTCAAGGTCAGGCCGCCACCGAACGTGTTGGTGTTGTTGAGCGTCAGCAGACCAGGGCCGTTCTTGATCAGGCTGCCGTTGCCGCTCAGCACGCCGCCGAATGCAACGTCACTGGTCCCGCCCAGGGTGAGCTGGGTGCCGGCACCGAAGTTCACCGCATTGGCGAGGTTCAATGCCACTGTGCTGTCGAGGCTGACCGTGCCACCGATGCCGAGCGCGCCGGTCCCCAGCGCATCGGCGTTGCCCAGCTGCAGGCCGCCGGCATTGAGTGCCAGGCCACCACTGAAGGTGTTGGCACCGGACAGCGTCTGGATGCCGGTACCGGTCTTGACCACCCCACCCGTGCCGCTGATCACGCCATCGAAGGTGGCGTTGGCATTGGTGCCGAAGGTCAGCGAATTGCCGCCCAGCGTCAGCGCGGTTCCGGTGACGCCATTCAGCGCGGCAATGGTCTGGTTGCCGCTGGCGCCGGAGATATCGAAGCCTGCGCCGACGTTGCCAAGGGTGACATCACCGCCAGCGGCGAGGCTGCCGCCAGCGCCCAACGCCAGCGTGCCGTTGTTGATGGTGGTGCCACCGGCGTAGAGATTGGCACCGGTCAGGGTCAACCGTGCCGCGCCGTCCTTGATCAACCCGCCGACGCCGAACACCGGCCCGCTCAGTGTCAGGTCGTTGCTGCCCAGCACTGTCAGGCTGGCACCCGCGGCGAGGCCGATGCTGTTGCCCACGGTCAGTGCCGCACTGGTATCCAGCGAGGCACTGCCACCGACGTCCAGCGCCCCGGTACCGAGCGCGCTCGCATTGCCCAACTGCAGCAGGCCGGCGTTGAGGCCGACACCACCGGAGAAGGTATTGGCGCCATTCAACGTCAACGTCGAGCCGCCGTTCTTGACCAGCTCACCGGTACCGGCAATGACACCGCCCAGGGTTACGTTCTCGGTGCCAAGCAGGTTCAGTACAGTGCCTGCGCCCAGGTTCACCGCATTGCCCAGGTTGAGCGCCACACTGCTGTCCAGCGTCGCGTTTGCCCCAACATTCAAGGCGCCCGTGCCGAGTGCACCGGCATTGCCCAGCAGCAGGCCACCGCCGTTGAGCGCGAGGCCGCCAGTGAAGGTATTGGCACCGTTGAGCGTCAACGTGCTGGCGCCGTTCTTGGTCAGGCTGCCCGCGCCCGATACCACGCCGCCGAGGGTGATGGCCTGCGTGCCCGGCAGCGTCAGTGCGGCGCCAGCACCCAGCGCGATGGTGTTGCTCAGATTGAGCGCCGTCGCTCCATCCAGGGTCGCCGAACCATTGACGTTCAGTGCACCACTGCCCAGCGAGGCGCTGCTGCCCAGCAGCAGGCTGCCAGCGTTGAGCGTGAGGCCACCACTGAACGTGTTGTTGCCGTTCAACGTCAGCAGCGACGCACCATTCTTGACAAGGTTGCCGGTGCCGGCGACCACGCCGCCCAAGGTCACGTTCTGCCCGCCCAGCAGGTTCAGCGAACCGGTCAGGTTCACCGCATTGGTCAGATTCAACGCCGCAGTGCCATCGAGCCATCCGTTGCCGCTGACCGTCAGCGCACCGGTGCCAAGGGCGCCGTTGTTGCCCAGCAGCAGCCCACCCGCTGCCAGGTTCAGTCCCCCGCTGAAGAGGTTGGCGCCGGACAACGTCTGCGTGCCGGCCCCTTGCTTGACCAGGCCACCGGTGCCGGTGATGACGCTGGCCAGCGTCTGGTTGGTGGCATCACCAAAGGTGAGCGTGTTGGCGCCCAGCGCCACGGTCGTGCCGAGCACGCCGGTGAGTGCACCCACGGTCTGGTTGCCCGCCGCGGAGATGTCGAACGTGGCACCGATGCCACCGAGATTGACGCCGCCGCCGGCAGCAAGACTGCCACCGGCACCGATCGCCAGTGTTCCTGCATTGATGGTGGTGCCGCCGGTGTAGGTGTTGGCACCGGTCAGGGTCAGCGTTGCGGCGCCATTCTTCACCAGGCTGCCAGCGCCGCCGATGACACCGCCCAGCGTCAGCGCGCTGCCTCCCAGAATGTCGAGCGAGCCACCAGCGCCGAGATTGATGTTGTTGCCCACACTCAACGCCGAGCTGCCATCGAGGGTCACGGCTCCGCCGACGTTCAAGGCCCCGGTTCCCAGCGCGCTGCCATTGCCCAGCAGCAGGCTGCCTGCATTGAACGCCAGCCCGCCTCCGAACGTATTGGCACTATTGAGCGTCAGGCTTGCCCCGCCATTCTTGATCAGGCCCCCATCGCCACCGATCACGCCGTTGAAGGTGAGCGCCTGGTTGCCCAGCAGATTCAGGCTGGCCCCGGCACCGAGGTTGACGGCATTGGTCAACGCCAACCCGGTCGTCCCGTCCAGCGTGGCATTGCCGCCGACGGACAGGGCGCCGCTGCCCAACGCTGCCGCGTTGCCCAGCAGCAGTCCACCGGCGTTGAGTGCAACGCCGCCGCTGAGGTTGTTGACACCGGACAGCGTCTGCACGCCCGTACCCAGCTTGATCAGGCCACCTGTGCCGGCGCCGAAGGTGCCGCTGTAGCTGGTGCTGCCCAGCCCGCCCAAGGTCAGCGTGTGGCTGCCCAGATTGACTGCGCCGCCAAGGCCGGCCAGCGAGCCGATGGTCTGGTTGGCCGCTGCCGTCAGGTCCAGCGTGGTGCCGACGCCCAGGGTCACCGCACCCGTGGGTGACAGGCTGCCGCCGGCGCCAAGCGCGAGCGAGCCCCCGGCAAGGCTGAAGTTGCCGGTCAGCGAATTGGCACCGTTCAAGGTAAGGGTGCTGGCTCCATTCTTGACCAGGTTGCCGGCACCGGAAATCGCGCCGTTCAATGACAACGGGTTGTTGCCCAGCAGGTTCAACGAGCCACCGGCGTTGATCACCAGGTTGTTGGCCAGGGCGAAATTGGCCGTCGTATCCAGCGAGGCGCTGCCACCGACGGTCAGGTTGCCGCTACCGAGCGCACCGGCATTGCCCAGCACCAGGCCGCCGGCATTGAGGTTGACGCCACCGGAGAACAGGTTTGCGCCGCCGAGAGTAACAATGCCGGTGTTGTTGACCGTCAGTCTGCCAGCACCTGACAGCACGCCATTCAAACCGAACGCATTGGTTCCGGCCAGCGATAGATTGCCGCCAAGGTTGAACGCATTGGCCAGATTCAGACCGGCCGTGGAGGATGCGATGGCACCGCCATTGGCGGTGAACAGCCCTGTGCCGAAGGAACCGGCATTGTTGAAATTGACCAGGCCATCATTGAGCGTGGTCGTACCAGCACCCGCCCACGCACCCTGCAGGTTCCAGGTGCCGCTGTTGACGGTGAGCTTCTGGAAGTTGATGTACTGGTTCCAGCCCAGCGTGGTCACCGCTCCACCGGTGCCGGACCCCGGACCGCTGACGACGTTCTGCAACACCAGCGTGTTGTTGGCCGCACCACCGCCGGTACCGGCGTCGACCGATCCCGCAGCCGCAACCTTCACCCCGGTAACACCGGTAATCACGCCGGCAAGAGCGCTGCCGCCACCGGTCACAACGCTGGAACCCGACACTGCGGTGAAGGTATTGCCGCCGGTTGAATCACCCAGGTGAACGCTGCCACTGACCGCCCCCGCGTTGAGGAACGTATTGCCGCCAGAAGCGCCCAGGCCGACACGCCCGTCAATGGTGCCGGTGTTGGTCACATTGGCTGCCGCACCACCGTAGGTCACCACCGTGGTCGCGTCGGAAACGCTGCCTGCGCCGATCAACGACGTGCTGATCAGGCCGGCGTTGTTGATGGTGGTGGTGCCGTTGACATTCTGTGCCACCAGCGCCTGTCCACCGAAGCCCAGCAGCGTTGCGATGTTGACGACACCCTTGATCTGTCCGCTGGCGTTGTTGTTGACGACAATCGCGCTGTTGTTGGCAGAGCCATTGCCGATGACCAGGCCAGGCGAGGCGAGGACGATCGAGCTCGGATCGATCGTGCCATTGTTGTTGACCGTCACGTTGTCGCCGGTCAGCGTTGCTGCGTTGCCTCCACCTACGATCGGCGGTGTACGCAGCAACGCACCCGCGGCGATGTTCAGCGTGAGGCCGTTGGTCGCGTTGGAGTAGTTGTTGATGTTGGTGGTGCTGTCGCAGTTTACGGTCGTGGTGCCCGTGCACGCTGCGAATGCCGATCCGCTGGCCAGTGTGGCGGCCAACGCCGCCGCCAGCTGGTGAGCCCGCAATCGCGGCACCCGCCCTGCGCTGACCGCGCTTCCGCCGGGATTCTGGGCGACCTCCGAAGCAACCTGCATTACGCCGAGGGCGCGATTGAAAACCAGACGGTAAATGCGGTTCATCGGTAAATCTCCATGAAAAGACCGGATGGCACTGCGGGCAGGTTTTTTTGAAGACGATGCGTCCCTTCCCGGCTCCCGGAGCGGGAACAAGGCCTGGCTGCATTAACTTCTGAAAATCTTCACGCCTTCACGCGGACGCAGCCTGGAAAGGCACGCCAACGTATCCATAGGAGTGAAAACTCCCCGGTTTCGCCCTACGAATGGCGGCACTGTGGGGCCGACGGTGCCAGTGCGACGTGAATCACGCGCGCTATTTTTATGACGCACGTCAAATAAATCCGACGGACAAAATGGTTTTGCCGAAAATGCATATACCTGCATATGACGGGGATTCCATTCCCCGCCACAAGTAAATGCATTCAGGTGCTCGAGAGTTTCATGAGTACCAGGCCGGAAACGATCAACGCCGCTGCGCCGATCCGCATCGGGCTGACCTGCTCGCTCAGGAACACAATGCCGACCACGAACGCACCGACCGCGCCGATGCCGGTCCAGATCGTATAGGCCGTGCCCAGCGGCAGGCTGCGCATGGCCACGGCCAGCAACCAGAAGCTGGCGATCATGCCGATGATCGTGACCACGGTGGGGGTGAGACGGGTGAAGCCTTCGGACTGCTTCATGGACACGGCCCAGACGATTTCCAGCAGGCCGGCAAACAACAGATAGATCCAGGCCATGACGGCCCTCCTCTTGGCAGGGCCAGGCCGTCCTGGTCTTTGATTCCCGATGTGGGGGAGGCCGTTCCTCCTGGCCGGCATTCTAGCAACGGGAGCAATGCCGGGCCGCCCCAGCCGGGAACGGGTTACAGGCGATTCAGTGCGTGAAGCTGGCATCGGCGGCCCTCCCTGCGCTAGAATGCGCGTCTGCCCTCGGACAACCGATGTGCAGTCCGGCTGTGGTCTCTGGCGCGTCGCGCGCTGCTTCCCCTGATCCGTGAACTGGCCGCCCTCGGGGCGGCCAACGTCTCTATGGTGGCCCCGTCGGCCCCTCGCGACGCTAGGTCGAAAACCCCGCCAGGGCCGGAAGGCAGCAACGGTATCGATCGACGCGGGCGCCGAGGTCAGCCGGCGGGGCCATCGCCTTTTCTGCACTGGGGTCAGATCCCTTTGCATGGCAGAGGGATCTGACCCTGGCTTCACATGCTTCGCCCGGCATGGCCCGGCGCTACCGTGCCTGCGGCGTTCCCTGGTGGAACACCACCCGCCACCCCTGCGCGTGCCGGCGCCACAGCGAGCTGCGCAGCACCCAGCCCTGTGGCTGGCCATCGAGGTGATAGCGGCTGCGATAACGCACCTGGGCCAGGTCCTGCGTCAGCAGCGAGACCGCGTACTGCTCCGATTCGATCTGCACCTGCGCCCGCTCCAGCGGGATCTCCGCCAGCGCAGCTGCACGGCCGTAACACCGACCGGAACTGCCGATCTCGCTGAAATCCTCATCCAGCAGCGCCGCAAGACGCGCACGGTCACCGCGCACCTGCGGGGTGTGCAGTGCGCGTTCCAGCTGTTCCAGTTCGGCGGCCAACCCTGCATCGGCAGGCTGGCCCACGTCCGTCACGGCGGGTCCTGCGCCAGCACGTGCGGCGCCGTCGGGCTGGCCAGCGGCACGCACTGCCCCGGCTGCGCCACCCGGTGGCCGCGCGCGGCCAGCGCCGCACCGTCAGCCACGCTGGCGTAGTGGTAGAGCATCATCCGCGCCTGCAGCTCGGCACTGTACTCACGTTCCAGATCGTCCACGCCGGTATGCGACGGGTTGCCGTGCAGGCCGCAGTCGTGGGCGATCAGTTCGTTGTCGTTGGCGAAGCGGGCCAGCATCTCCGGAACCGGCCGGGTATCACCGCTCCAGGTCAGCGCGCCCTGCAGGCGCAGGCCGTAGGCCGTCTCCGGCCAGTGGTGGCGCACCGGAAAGACTTCCAGGCGCATGCCTTCGTGCCAGAACGCATCACCCACCACGATCAGCTGGAAGGCATCCCAGAAGTTGGCGCCGCCCTCGGCCAGCACGTTCGGATAGTCGCCGATGCGCTTGTGCAGCAGCGGCACTACCGTGGCCGGCACGTACAGGCGCACCTTGCCGCGGCGCTGCGTGCTGAAGAAGGTATCCACGAACAGCCGCTCGAAACCGGCCACGTGATCCAGGTGCACATGGGTGACGAACAATGCCTGCGGCATGTGCCCGTAGTGCGCCTTGAACGCGGTCAGGCCTTCACCGCCGCAGTCGATCGTCAGCCAGGGACGCCCGTCCCGCTCGATCACCGACATCGGCGAACCCAGCTCGACCGCCGACGCATTGCCGACGCCGAGGAAACGCAACGACCAGTCCATCAGGTGCCCCGGTTCCAGGCCATGTCATAGGCACGGCGCAGCCGTGCGTAGTCCTTCTGCACATCTTCCACGCTGCGCTCGCCGCGCAGCTTGATCAGCGAGCGCAGCAGGCGCTTGAGATTCCGTTCGCGCCAGGCCGTGGCCGGAATGCGGATCACCCCGCGGTCGAAGTCGATCAGCCAGCCATGCCCGTTGCCATCGAACAGGATGTTGTACGCGTTGAGGTCGGCATGGTCCAGGCCGGCACGGTGGAAGCGGGCGATCAGCCGCCCGGTCTCTTCCCAGGGCGCGCCCCGGCCGGCGACCAGCGCACGGTCGGCCAGCGAGCGCACGCCCTCGATCCGCTCCATCAGGATGGCCGCCCGGTAGCGCAGGCCTTCGCGCATGTAGAACGCAGCGATCGGCCGGGGCACCGGCAGCTTCTTCTCGCGCAGGGCACGCATCAGGCGGAACTCGGCAAAGCTCCGGGTCCGGTCCGACCCGCGCCAGAGGTACTGGTCGTGGCTGATCTTCGCTGCCAGGCCGCCGCGCAGGTAGTGGCGCAGCACGCTGGCGCCGAACGGCGCATCGATGAACCAGGCGCTGCCACGGCCGCCCTCGCCCACCGGCCGGGCCTTGCTGCCCCAGTGCTGGGGCGAGAACAGGCCGATCTCGGCTTGCCGCAGCCGCTCGCGGTCGAACAGAATGGCCCCGATGCCGCGACCCTCGCGGCATGGCGTCAGCGCTTCATTGGCGTCGAATGCGACCATTTCATTGAGTCTAACAACACATGGCATCAGCGTCCTCCTCCTTGTGCCTCCTGCGCCTGTCCGCACTCGGCGATGTCACCCACGTGGTGCCCCTGGTGCGCACCCTGCAGGCTGCGCGCCCGGACACGCCGATCCACTGGATCATCGACAAGGTCGGGCACAAGCTGCTCGACGGCCTGCCCGGCGTCACCTTCCACGCCTACGACAAGAAGAGCGGCATGGCCGGGGTCAAGGAGCTGCGCAAACAGCTGCCACCGGGGCGTTTTGAAGCACTGCTGCAGATGCAGGTGGCATTCCGCGCCAACCTGCTGTCGGCCTTCATTCCGGCCGAGCGCCGCATCGGCTACGACCGCAGCCGCTCCAAGGACCTGCATGGGCTCTTCATCAACGAGCGCATCCCTGATCGTCCGGGCATCCATGTGCTGGATGCCATCGGCAGCTTCTGCGAGCCGCTGGGCCTGCGCCAGACCGGGGTCAGTTGGGATCTGGCCGTGCCGCCGTCCGCCTTCGAGTGGGCCGCCGCGCAGTGGCAAGACGATGGCCGCCCGGTGCTGATGATCTCGCCCTGTTCCAGCCACGTGCGCCGCAACTGGTACGCCGACCGCTACGCCGCCGTGGCCAACCATGCCGCGCAACGCGGCTGGCAGGTGGTGCTGTGCGGTGGCCGCAGCGAACTGGAGCGCCGCATGGCCGATGCCATCCAGGCGCAACTGCACACGCCGGCACTGGACCTGGTCGGCAAGGATACGCTCAAGCAGCTGCCCGCCCTGCTCGCCCGCGCCACCCTGGTGATGACCCCGGACTCGGGCCCGATGCACATCGCCAACGCGATGGGTACCAAGGTGCTGGGCCTGCACGCAGCCAGCAACCCGAACCGCAGCGGCCCGTATTCGGACCGTCGCTACTGCGTGGACCGCTACGACGATGCCGCGCGCAAGTACCTGGCAAAGCAGGCCGCCGACCTGAAGTGGGGCACCAAGATCGAGTTCGACGATGTGATGGAACTGATCACCGTTGAAGACGGCATCGCCGCATTCGAACGATACGTGGCGGACCACCTCACCTGAGTCGACGGATCATCGGTAGCGCCGGGCCACGCCCGGCGGTTCCACCTCACCCGCGCTGCGCGTAGTCCTGATAGGACTTCTCTTCCACGTACGCCGAACCCAGCGCCAGGTTGATCGCCTTCTTGATCCGCGCGCGCTCATCGTTGCGCAGGTAGACGCTGCGCGCCAGGTCGATGAATCCCTGGTCGAAGGCCTGCGCCTTCTCCTTCAGGCGGATGTCGTCCTCGATGTCCCACAGCTGTTCGTTGACCGCCTTCAGCTCGGCGCGCAGCTTGGCGATGTCCTTCACCGCTGCCGGGTGTGCCATCCAGGTCTGCTCCAGCGCCGACAGTTCCTTGCGCACGTTGGCCAGCTTGCCCTCGTCGCTGATGCGCTCGGACTTGATCTGCAGGATCGAGATCTTGTCCAGCAGCTCGCCGAAGGAAACGGGGACGAGGATTTCAGCGGTCATGGGGAGAAGCTCCAGCAGGTGATGCGTGCAGTTTAACCCGCGGCTCGCGATGGGACAGGTAGATCCACGCCATGCGTGGATGGTTCAGCCCGGCAGCAGGAGCATCCACGCATGGCGTGGATCTGCTGATGCATCTGGAGGAACAAGCCCCCCCCTGTCGAGGGGCTGCCCCGACGGGGGCGGGGAGAGGCAGGCAAAGGGAGGGCCCCACGCGTTGCACAGCAACGTGTGGGGCGACGCGCGAAACGCGCGTCGCGTCCCGCGCCAGATAAAAGAAAAGGGCTGCCTTTCGGCAGCCCTTTTCTTTTATCTGGCGGAGAGGGGGGGATTCGAACCCCCGAGGCGCTATAAACGCCTGCCTGATTTCGAGTCAGGTACATTCAACCACTCTGCCACCTCTCCGGGTGGTCCCCGGCGGACCGGGGACGCGCATGATACGAGGAAGTGAGGCCGACGACAAGTCATTCCGGCCCATGAAGTGAAAATTTCCTGAGTGCATGCCTTGCCGGATGTCTGCTGCCCCCCGATGATGCCTGTCTCCCCGCAATACCCCGCCCCTGCCCACCATGATCGAATTCGGACACCTCACCCACCCCGGCATGCGCCGCGAGCTCAACGAGGACACCTACTACGGTGACAGCGAGCTGGCCCTGTGGCTGGTGGCCGACGGCATGGGCGGGCCCGCCTGCGGCGAAGTGGCCAGCGCGCTGGCACGCGAAACCATCGTGCGCGAGATCCGCCGCGGCGCGCCGCTGGCGCAGGCCATCCGCACTGCGGACGAAGAGATCATCCGCGCCTCGCGCCGACGCAACGACACGCTGCCGATGGGCACCACCGTGGTTGCCGCGCGCGTGCAGGGCAATCGCTATGAAGTGGCGTGGGTCGGCGACAGCCGCGCCTACCTGTGGCGCGACGGCCAGCTTGCGCAGCTCAGCCAGGACCACAGCGTGGTGCAGGAACTGGTCGCGCAGGGCAACCTGACCGCCGAACAGGCGCGCGCACATCCGCACCGCAACGTGGTCACCCAGGCGCTGGGCGTGACCGACCCGGCGCATCTGAACGTGGCCACCACCAGCGGTGAGCTGCGCCCGGGCATGCAGCTGCTGCTGTGCAGTGACGGCCTGACCGAGGAAGTGGACGACCGCGGCATCGCCCGCACCCTGGCATTCGACGATGCCAGCGCGCAGGAATGCGTGGACACACTGGTGGCGGCCGCACTCGATGGCGGCGGCCGCGACAACATCAGCGTGATCCTGGTGCGCTGCCACTGAGCCTCGCGCACGAGCCGAGCATGGGCTCGGCTCTACAGTGGATCCACGCCATGCGTGGATGATCAGGCGCTGGCGGGTTCTTCCACCTTCGGGCCATCCCACAACGCGTGGCCAGCCTTCTTGCGCAGCCGCTCCAGGCGCGCATTGTGCGCTTCCAGTTCCGACGGCGTGGCCACCACGCGCGGGCGCGGCAGCAGCTTGCTGTGGTCGAAGGCCAGCAGCGCAGCGCCTGCCGCCCCGCCCTCATCTTCCAGGCCAAAGCCGATCTCTTCCTGGCCCGAGGTCAGCGCGATATAGACATCGCCCAGGATCTGCGCATCGAGCAGGCCGCCGTGCAGCGCACGGTGCGAGTTGTCCACGCCCAGCCGCTTGCACAGCGCATCCAGCGAGTTGCGCTGGCCCGGGAAGCGCTCGCGCGCCATCACCAGCGTATCGATCACGGTGCAGCGGTCAGTGATCTTCCCGTACTGCGGCCCCAGCAGCGACAGCTCGTTGTCGAGGAAGCCCAGGTCGAACGCCGCGTTGTGGATGATCAGCTCGGCGCCATCGATGAAGGCCAGGAACTCGTCGGCGATCTGCGCGAAGTCCGGCTTGTCAGCAAGGAACTCCAGGGTCAGGCCGGTGACTTCCTGCGCGCCCTGTTCGAACTCGCAGTCCGGCTTGATGTACTGGTGGTAGTTGTTGCCGGTCGGGCGGCGCTTGAACAGCTCCACGCAGCCGATTTCGACGATGCGGTTGCCCTTCTTCCATTCCAGGCCGGTGGTTTCGGTATCAAGGATGATCTGACGCATGGGCTCAGTTTACCGGGCTCGAGTCGCGGACCTGGATGGCCGCGTTGCGTGCCAGGGTATCCACGCGTTCATTGTCCGGATCGCCGGAATGCCCCTTCACCCAGCGCCAGTCGATCTGGTGCCGCAGCGTGGCCGCATGCAGGCGCTCCCACAGCTCGCGGTTCTTCACCGGGTCGCCGCCGGCGGTCTTCCAGTTCTTGCGGATCCAGCCCGGCATCCACTGGGTCAGGCCCTGCCGCACATACTGCGAGTCGGTGTAGAGCACGATGTTGCACGGCTCGGTGAGCGTCTCCAGCCCTGAAATGGCCGCCATCAGCTCCATCCGGTTGTTGGTGGTGTGCGCTTCACCGCCACTGAGCTCGCGCTCATGGCCCTTGTAGCGCAGCAACGCGGCCCAGCCGCCGGGGCCGGGATTGCCGAGGCAGGATCCGTCGGTGTGGATTTCGATGGTTTTCAATACAACTCCAGAATCAGGTGGCAACGGTGCCGTGCCAGCGCACCGGCAACGGTTTTGGCCCGGGCAGGGCCAGCGTGCGTTTTTCCGCGTGGAACAGGCAGGCGGCGCGCAGCGGTGCCCAGCCTCCCGGACGCCGGCTGCCGGCACCCCGCCAGAGCGGGCCGAGGTAATGCACATCGTCGCACTCCAGGCCATGGCGGCCGAGCAGCAGGCGGATCCGCTGCGGGGTGCGCACGACCAGCCCATGCCGGCGCCAGTGCGTGCGGTACGGGCTGAACGGGTTGAGGCTGCTCAGCCACAAATGCCCGCCCGGCATCAGCACGCGCTCGCACTCGTCGAGCAGCTGGTCGGCATCGCCTGTGGTGACATGCTGCAGCACGATCGCATTGACGCTCTCGTTGGCCAGGGGCAAGGGCAGCGCGCAGCGGCTATCGCCGGCATAGCCCTGCCCCTGCCGGTACAGGCGCAGGCCGCGCCCACCCAACTGCGCGTCCTCCAGCCAAGCCGCACTCGGCGCGATCCAGAGCCAGGGCTGCGTCGGCAGCACCGACAGCTGCGGCAGCAGCAACTGCCGTTCCAGAACGCGCAGGGCCGCCGCCGGCTCGCTGTCGAACCACGGGGTCTGGCTCGCTTGACGGGTGCTCTGCAACGCGGGCATGGTCCAATTCTATGCGACTGACTGCCCTGCCCGCATTTGCGGACAACTACATCTGGACGCTGATCGACGACGATGGCGCCGCCGTGGTCATTGACCCGGGCGATGCTGCGCCGGTGCTTGCGCTGGCCGATCAGGGCCTGCGCGTGGACACGATCCTGCTCACCCACCACCACGACGACCACATCGGTGGCGTGCCGGAGCTGCGCGCGCGTTTCCCCGACGCGCGGGTCATCGCGCCGGTCGAAGAGCGCATTCCCACCGCGACCGAGCGGGTCGGTGAAGGTGAACGCGTTCAGGCACTGGGGCAGATGTTCCACGTACTATCCGTGCCCGGGCATACCCGCAGCCACATC
Organism: Stenotrophomonas sp. YJH_SMC_17; assembly: GCF_059371655.1. Lineage (NCBI taxonomy): Bacteria > Pseudomonadati > Pseudomonadota > Gammaproteobacteria > Lysobacterales > Lysobacteraceae > Stenotrophomonas > Stenotrophomonas sp. YJH_SMC_17. The sequence continues at coordinate 988,278 of NZ_JCAFUU010000001.1, forward strand.
GCGTTTCACACCGCTGAACATCTTTTCAGCGGAGATTCGTTGTTCAGCCTGGGCTGTGGACGTCTGTTCGAAGGTACGCCGTCCCAGCTGCTGGCATCGATGCGCAAGCTGGGTACCTTGCCCGCGCAACTGCTGCTTTGTTGCGCCCACGAGTACACCGTGTCAAATGCCGTCTTCGCGCGGCATGTCGACCCCGCCAACGCTGCCCTGTGGCAGCGCCAAGAGGAGGCTTTGGCCATGCGCCGCGATGACCGTTCCACCCTGCCGGTAACCCTGGCCAACGAATTCGACTGCAATCCCTTCCTGCGTGTGCACGCGGCGCCGATCCGTGCGTCGGTATCCGCACACCTGGGCCGTGACGTCGTGGACGACGTCGACGTGATGGCCGGTCTCCGGCACTGGAAAGACGGCTTCCGCGCATGATGCGCCGAAGTCTGCCGCTGGCCCTGGGCCTTGTCCTGGGGCTGGCCGGAACCGCGGGCGCACAGTCGCTGGGCGCCGGCATCAGCCAGAACCTGACCGCCGCCGCGGCCCTGCCGCTGGATCCGTCCGCGCTGCCGGCGGCCTCGGTGCGCAACGGGCAGGATATCTTCACCAGCTTCCGCGACGGCCTGGCCGAACCCAGCTGTGACGCGGAGGCCACCAGCCCGCGCTGGCAGAAGCAGTTCGCCCACGCCCCCTCGCGCCTGGCCAACCAGGATGACGATGCGCTGGTGCTGTTCGGCTACGTGGTCGAAGAGCTGCGCAAGGCCAACCTGCCCACCGAATTCGCGCTGATCCCGTTCGTGGAAAGCGGCTACCGGCCCAATGCCCGCAACGGCAGCGGCCCGACCGGCCTGTGGCAGTTCATCGCCACCACCGCGCGCAACCACCGCGTGCCGATGGCCAACGGCTATGACGGCCGCCTGTCGGCGGTCGACTCGACCCAGGCCGCGGTTCGCTACCTGAAGACCCTGCACGGCATGTTCGGCGGCGACTGGCGCCTGGCCACCATGGCCTACAACGCCGGTGAGTACCGCGTGCTGCAGTCCATGCGCAAGGCCGGCATGAACGCGCAGAACGCCAAGCCTTCGGCGCTGCCCGGCCTGTCGCCGGTCACCCACGCCTACGTCGAGAAGCTGCATGCCCTGGCCTGCGTGCTGGAAGACGTGGAAGACCAGCCGGGCGTGATGGCCTCGCTGGACCGCACCGTGCCAGTGCTGAAGGACCATACCCTGCCCGCAGGCACCAGCGTCCAGCAGTGGGCCGCACAGCGCGCCCTGGACCCGGCCAGGATCGCCCGCCTCAACCCGGCCTTGGCCAGCGGGGGCCGCGCCTCCGGCACCACCCGCGTACTGGCACCGGTCTCGGCCGCAAATGCGACGGCAACGGAGGCCGCGACCGCGCTGGTCGCCAGCGCCGCACCGGTCGCTTCGGCCACACCGACGCCGCAGGTCGCCAAGACCGTTGCCGCGATCGCCGATCGTCCCCGCAACCGTCGCCACACCGTGCGCGATGGCGAGTCGGCCTGGACCATCGCCCGCCGTTACGGCATGCCGGTGAAGGCGCTGCTGTCCCTGAACGGCCTGAGCGGCAGCAGCGTGCTGAAGCCGGGCGCGGTGCTGCGCGTCGAGGACTGACGCGCGCGAGCCAGCGCCTCCCTGTAGAGCCGAGCCCATGCTCGGCTTTTTCATGTCCGCGCCCTGCCGGGGTTCATGACAGGCCGAGCATGGGCTCGGCTCTACAGTTCAATGTCCACCGTCTCCCCCAACAAAAAAGGCCCGGCATTGCCGGGCCTTTCTCGTCCTGCCCGCCGCGAGGCTTACAGGTTCGCTTCGGTGGTCTGGATCACGAACTTCTTGCGCATCGTCTCGATGTAGCCCTTCGCAGCAGCCATGCCGTCGATCTGGCTCAGCTGGTCCTTCAGCTGCTTCTGCTGCTCGGCAGTCACTTCCTTGATGTCGCCCGGGTTGACCTTGTTCACCGCGAACAGCAGCGCGTGGCCGTTGACGTCGACCTTGCCGTAGCTCGGCTTGCCCTCGGCCGGCACCGGCGCGCTGAAGATCGCGCGGTTGATTTCCGGGGTCGGCACCGGCTGGCTGCGCGGGAGGCCCGGCATCGGGCTCAGCTGCAGCTTCTCGCTGGCGGCCAGCGACTGCAGCGTGGCCCCCGCCTTCAGCTTGGCCAGCACGGCATCGGCCGCCTTGTCGCTGGCCTGGCGCTGGCGATCGGCACGGATTGCCGCGATGACCTGTTCACGCGCCTTGTCCAGCGGCAGGGCCTGTTCCGGGGTATGCGCGGCCACGCGGATGACCACGCTGTGGTTGGTCGCGCCGCCCAGGGCGATCGGATCGCTGGCGGTCCCGTCCTGCACCAGCACGTCGGAGAAGGCGGCACGCAGCACGGCCGGATCAGCGGCGATGCCGCTGGCGGTGGCACGGGTGATCGGGCCCAGGGTCTGCAGCGGCAGGCCCACTTCCTTGGCCGCACCGGCCAGGTCGCTCGGGCTCTTGTTGATGGCATCGACCAGGCGGCCGGCCAGTTCGTTGAAGCCGCGCTCGCCGTCGGCCTTCAGCTGCTCGGCAGCCAGCGTGTCACGCACTTCCTCGAAGGACTTGCCCTGGCCACCACGGACCGCGGCAACCTTGATGATGTGATAGCCGAATTCGGTCTTGACCGGACCGATCACGTCACCGGCCTTGGCAGCGAACAGCGCATCTTCGAACGGCTTCACCATCGCGCCGCGCTCGACCCAGCCCAGGTCGCCGCCCTGGTCCTTGGAGCCCGGATCTTCCGAATTGGCCTTGGCCAGTGCACCGAAGTCGGCGCCGGCGGCCTTGGCCTCGACAGCGATCTTGTTGGCCTTGGCTTCAGCACCGTCGCCGGTGATCAGGATGTGTGCGGCCTGACGCTGTTCCGGCGAGGTGAACTTCGCCTTCTCGTCTTCATAGCGCTTGCGCAGGGTGGCTTCATCGGCTGCGGTCGGTGCCGGCAGGTTCGCGCCATTGAGTTCGACGTACTCCAGCGACACGCTCTCGGCCTGGCGGAAGTCCTTGCCGTGGCTGTCGTACCACTGCTTGATCTGCGCATCGGTCACCGGCGCGGTATCGGCCGGCACTTCCGGCAGCGCGGCCAGTTCGACGTCGCGGGTTTCGCCCAGCAGCTTCAGCAGGCGCTCGGTCTCGGACTGGGTAACAAAGCCGGAGTTCTGCAGGCCCGACGGAATCACCGACTGCTGCAGGCTCTCACGCACCAGCTCCTGGAACTGCGTAGGGGTACGCGGCGGATTGCCACCGGCCAGGGCCAGGCGGTAGTTGTTCTCGTTGAACTTGCCGTTCGCGTCGAGGAACGCCGGGATGGTGGCGATGTACTCGCGCACCGCGCCATCACCGATCACCACGCCGGCCTGCTCGCCGACCAGGCGCACGACCTGCTCGTCGATCAGCTGATCGAGCACGGCCAGCTTGTTCTCAGTGCTTTCGAACGCGCGCGGGTCGAAATTCTCGCCCTGCTGCTGGCGCTCACGCATGCGCTCCTGCTCGAAACGGGTGCGGAAATCCTGCGCGCTGATCTCATGGTGCTGCCACAGCATGCGCACCGGCCACCACGACGGGGCCGAACGCCACCAGGTCGGCGGCGCGGAAACCTTGGCCACGTTCTGTGCGCCAACGCCACCGAGGTAGCTGTTGTCGATCACGAACAGGAACGGAATCATCAGCAGCCCCAGGATCACGGTGACGATCCAGCCTGAGGTCTTGTCGCGGAGTTTCTGCAGCATGGTGAGGAATCACAAGGCCTGATTGGCGAGCCCGGCAGTGTAACCCGCTTCGCCGCAGGGACCAAAAGCAGCACCGGCGTGGCCTGCGCACCGCTTCGCGACGGCACAAAGAAAAAGCCCCCGGCTTGCGCCGAGGGCTTTTAGAGTTGGCGGAGCGGACGGGACTCGAACCCGCGACCTCCGGCGTGACAGGCCAGCATTCTAACCAGCTGAACTACCGCTCCGCGCTGAAACGTTGCAGGCGCCCAGTATATCCGAAGACTCCCTGGAAACCCAGCCCGATGAACACTTTTTTCAAAGTTTTTTCACAGGGACTTAAGAATTCTGCAATGGCGGAGCGGACGGGACTCGAACCCGCGACCTCCGGCGTGACAGGCCAGCATTCTAACCAGCTGAACTACCGCTCCGTTCTTGCAAAAACCTTTTCGCCTTCTTCCCGAACTTTCCGGGGAGAAGACAAGGCCCCCGGCTTCAGGCCGGGGGCCTCGATGTAATGGCGGAGCGGACGGGACTCGAACCCGCGACCTCCGGCGTGACAGGCCAGCATTCTAACCAGCTGAACTACCGCTCCGCGTTGTTGCTTTTTTGCTTTCCAGCCGGCCTGGACCGGGAAGAAAACAAAGCCTCCAGCTTTTGGCCGGAGGCCTCGTTGAATGGCGGAGCGGACGGGACTCGAACCCGCGACCTCCGGCGTGACAGGCCAGCATTCTAACCAGCTGAACTACCGCTCCACACTCAAACGTTTACCGCGGTGCTGTGGTGGGTGCTGAGGGTTTCGAACCCCCGACCCTCTCCGTGTAAAGGAGACGCTCTACCGCTGAGCTAAGCACCCCAGCGAGCCGCTTAGTTTACAGCATCCTTCAGGGCCTTACCAGCCTTGAACGACGGATTCTTCGAAGCAGCGATCTTGATGGTGTCGCCGGTCTTCGGGTTGCGGCCGGTGCGTGCAGCACGGTCGCGGACCTGGAAGGTACCGAAGCCAACCAGGGTGACCGCATCGCCGTCCTTCAGCGCCTTGGTGACGGCAGCAACGACGGCATCGACAGCGCGGCTGGACTCGGCCTTGGTCAGGTCGGCAGCTTCAGCAACGGCATCGATCAATTCGGTCTTGTTCATTCTCTACAACTCCTTTGGCGGTGGGTTCCGCTTATTCGACAGGGAAGCAACCGCATGCCTTCTGCATGCGGCCGCCATGTGGAAACGGTTCGCCGATTCAGTCATCGCTGACAGCGATCACTCATTCGCGAGTGCTGCTTTTATACCAGTGGCCCTACCCCCACGCAAGCTGGAAAGCCAGCAACGACGCGGGTTTCGGGCCATTGGACAGCGCGCGTCAATGCTTGACGCGCGCGCTTCCACTCGGTTTGGCCTTGCTGCGCACCGTGACACGTTGCGCACTCTTGCGCGCCTTCTTCGGTGCCAACGGACGCTCCAGCGCCAGGTCCAGGACTTCTTCGATGTACTTCACCGGCACGATCTCCAGATCGCGGGTGACGTTGGCCGGAATGTCGGCCAGGTCCTTGCGGTTCTCTTCCGGAATGATGACGGTGCGGATGCCGCCACGCAGTGCGGCCAGCAGCTTCTCCTTCAACCCACCGATGGCAGTGACGCGACCACGCAGGGTGATCTCGCCGGTCATCGCCACGTCGGCACGCACCGGCACCTTGGTCAGCATCGACACCAGCGAGGTGACCATCGCCGCGCCGGCGCTCGGGCCGTCCTTCGGCGTGGCGCCATCGGGTACGTGCAGGTGCACGTCGTGCTTCTGCAGGAAGTCGCTGTCGATGCCGAAGCCGACCGCGCGCGAACGCACCACCGACAGCGCCGCCGACGCCGATTCCTTCATCACGTTGCCAAGCTGGCCGGTCAGGATCAGCTGGCCCTTGCCCGGCACCAGCGTCGATTCGATCTGCAGCAGATCGCCACCGACTTCGGTCCAGGCCAGGCCGGTGACCAGGCCGATCTCGTTTTCTTCCTCGGCACGGCCGAAGTCGAAGCGACGCACGCCCAGGTACTTGTCCAGGTTCTTGCTGGACACGCTCACCAGCGCCTTTTTCTTCGCACCCTTCTTCGCCTTCGCCGCCGGCTGCGGGCCGGCCAGCGCGATCTCCTTGACTACCTTGCGGCAGATCTTGGCGATCTCGCGTTCCAGGTTGCGCACGCCCGATTCGCGCGTGTAGTAGCGCACGATGTCCTGGATGGCATCGCTGCCGATCTCCAGCTCTTCCGGCTGCAGGCCGTTGGCCTTGATCTGCTTGGGCACCAGGTAGCGGGTGGCGATGTTGAGCTTCTCATCCTCGGTGTAGCCGGGGATGCGGATCACTTCCATGCGATCCAGCAGCGGGCCGGGAATGTTGAGCGAGTTCGAGGTGGCCACGAACATCACTTCGGACAGGTCCAGGTCCACTTCCAGGTAGTGGTCGTTGAAGGCGTTGTTCTGTTCCGGGTCGAGCACTTCCAGCAGCGCCGAGGACGGATCGCCACGGAAGTCCATCGACATCTTGTCGATCTCGTCGAGCACGAACAGCGGGTTCTTGCTGCCGACCTTGTTGAGGTTCTGCACGATGCGGCCCGGCATCGAACCGACGTAGGTGCGGCGGTGGCCACGGATCTCGGCCTCGTCGCGCACGCCGCCCAGCGACATGCGTACGAACTTGCGGTTGGTGGCCTTGGCGATGGACTGGCCCAGCGACGTCTTGCCCACGCCCGGCGGCCCGACCAGGCACAGGATCGGGCCCTTCATCTGCTTCACGCGCGACTGCACCGCCAGGTATTCAAGGATGCGTTCCTTGACCTTCTCCAGGCCGTAGTGATCGGCGTCCAGGGTGTCCTGCGCAGCCTTGAGGTCCTTGCGCACCTTGCTGCGCTTCTTCCACGGCACGCCCAGCAGCCACTCCAGGTAGTTGCGCACGACGGCCGCTTCGGCCGACATCGGCGACATCTGCTTGAGCTTGTTCAGTTCGTTGCGTGCCTTGGCTTCAACAGCCTTCGGCATGCCGGCTTCGGCGATCTTGCGGGCCAGCTCTTCCAGCTCGCCCGGCGCGTCGTCCAGGTCACCCAGTTCCTTCTGGATGGCCTTCATCTGTTCGTTGAGGTAGTACTCGCGCTGGCTCTTCTCCATCTGCGACTTCACCCGGCCGCGGATGCGCTTCTCCATCTGCTGCACGTCGATCTCGCCGTCGACCAGGCCGACCAGCATCTCCAGGCGGTCGCCCACGGCCAGCGTTTCCAGCAGGCGCTGCTTGTCGGCCAGGCGCACGCTGATGTGCGCGGCGATGGTGTCGGCCAGGCGCGCCGGCTCATCGATGCCCGACAGCGTCTGCAGCAGTTCCGGCGGCAGCTTGCGGTTGGTCTTGACGTACTGCTCGAACAGCGACATCAGCGAGCGGGCGATCGCTTCGACTTCGCGCGCTTCGCGCTCGTCGGTGGCGTCGATCTCCACGGCCTGGCCGTGCAGCGAGCCGTTGCGTTCGTCCACGTGGGTGACCTGCACGCGCGACAGGCCTTCGACCAGCACCTTGATGGTGCCGTCGGGCAGCTTCAGCAGCTGCAGCACCTGCGCCAGCGTACCGACCTGGTAGAGGTCGGCCGCATGCGGGTCGTCGGTCTCGGCCGACTTCTGCGCCAGCAGCAGGATGCGCTTGTCCGATTCCATTGCCTGTTCGAGCGCGTGCATGGACTTGTCACGGCCGACGAACAGCGGGATGACCATGTGCGGGAACACCACTACGTCGCGCAGCGGCAGGACCGGCAGGTCGAGGGTTTCACTTGGGGAACGGGCCATGGGGGCTCCAGGGAAGGGGAAAACCGCCTCCGGGAGGGCATCTTCCGGAGACAAAAAAAGCCGATGGCCCCGTTATGGGGCCATCGGCTTTCAGATGCAAGGCATTCCTTGAAAATCCTTTCCAATCAACAACTTGGAAGGATCACTCGGCGCCTGCGGCCTTCTGTTCAGGGGCCGCAGGGGTCTGGTAGATCAGGTACGGCTCGGACTTGTGCTCGATCACCGACTCGTCCACCACCACCTTGCTGACGTTTTCCTGCGACGGCAGGTCGTACATGGTGTCCAGCAGGACCGACTCGACGATGGTACGCAGGCCACGGGCACCGGTCTTGCGCTTGAGCGCCTTGCGGGCAATGGCCGACAGCGCGTCCGGACGGAACTCCAGCTCGACGTTCTCCATCTCGAACAGCTTCTTGAACTGCTTGGTGATGGCGTTCTTCGGCTCGGTCAGGATCTTGATCAGGGCCGGCTCGTCCAGCTCCTCCAGGGTCGCCACCACCGGCAGGCGGCCGACGAACTCGGGGATCAGGCCGAACTTGATCAGGTCTTCCGGCTCGACTTCGGCCAGCACCTTGCCCACTTCCTGCTTGCGCTCGCTGCTCTTGACCTTGGCGCCGAAGCCGATGCTGCCGACGTCGGTGGAACGGGCCTGGATCACCTTGTCCAGCCCGGCGAACGCGCCGCCGCAGATGAACAGGATGTTCTTGGTATCCACCTGCAGGAATTCCTGCTGCGGGTGCTTGCGGCCGCCCTGCGGCGGAACGCTGGCCACGGTGCCTTCGATCAGCTTCAGCAGGGCCTGCTGCACGCCTTCGCCGGACACATCGCGGGTGATCGACGGGTTCTCGCTCTTGCGCGAGATCTTGTCGATTTCATCGATGTAGACGATGCCCTGCTGCGCCTTCTCGACGTCGTAGTCGCACTTCTGCAGAAGCTTCTGGATGATGTTCTCCACGTCCTCGCCCACGTAACCGGCTTCGGTCAGCGTGGTGGCGTCGGCCATGGTGAACGGCACGTTGAGCAGGCGGGCCAGGGTCTCGGCCAGCAGGGTCTTGCCCGAACCGGTCGGGCCGACCAGCAGGATGTTCGACTTCGCCAGTTCGACGTCGTCGTTCTTCTGCCGGCTCTCGATGCGCTTGTAGTGGTTGTACACGGCCACGGCCAGGGTGCGCTTGGCGCGGTTCTGGCCGATCACGTACTGGTCGAGCACCTCGAGGATCTCGCGCGGCTTCGGCAGCGAACTGCGCGCCGACTGCGCCTTTTCCTCAAGTTCCTCGCGGATGATGTCGTTGCACAGCTCCACGCATTCATCACAGATGAACACGCTCGGACCCGCAATCAGCTTGCGCACTTCATGCTGGCTCTTGCCGCAGAAAGAGCAGTAGAGGATCTTGCCGGTGTCCGTGGAACGACCTTGGCGGTCTTCGCTCATGCTTCGCTTACCCAGTTACCCCACCCGCTGAACGGGGGTTCGATTCGAGAATAGCACAGGGCCGAGGGGACGCCAGTCCCGCCCGACCCTGCAGGAACGGGGCCTCCATGGCCCCGTGAAGGCCGGTCAGCCGGCCTGGATCGACTCATCCGGACGACGCTCCAGGACCTGGTCGACCAGACCGTAGGCCTGCGCCTCGAAGGCGCTCTTGAAGTTGTCGCGCTCGGTGTCACGCGCGATCGTCTCCAGCGACTGGCCGGTGTGCTTGGCCAGCACCTCGTTCAGCCGCGAACGCAGGGTCAGGATCTCACGCGCGTGGATGTCGATGTCGGTGGCCTGGCCCTGGTAGCCGCCCAACGGCTGGTGGATCATCACACGCGAGTTGGGCAGCGCATAGCGCTTGCCGGCTTCGCCTGCGGCCAGCAGCAGGGCGCCCATCGAGGCAGCCTGGCCGATGCAGGTGGTGCTCACATTCGGCTTGATGTACTGCATGGTGTCGTAGATCGCCATGCCGGCGGTGACCACGCCACCCGGCGAGTTGATGTAGATGTTGATGTCCTTTTCCGGGTTTTCCGATTCCAGGAACAGCAACTGCGCCACCACCACGTTGGCCATGTGATCGTCGATCGGGCCCACGAGGAAGATCAGGCGCTCCTTCAACAGGCGCGAATAGATGTCGTAGGCACGCTCGCCGCGGCTGGTCTGCTCGACCACCATCGGAACCAGGTTCAGGGCTTTGGTTCGGTTGTCCATTACGTGAGGTACCTATCTTGGGGGGCAACAACCCCGCGCCGGCAAAGGCGCGGGGCATCCGGTGATCCGCCCGGGCTTACTGGCGGATCGCGTCCTGGAACGACAGCTTCTCTTCGGTGTGCTGGGCACGCTCGGCGATCCAGTCGATCACCTGCTCTTCCATCACACGGTTCTGCAGGCCAGACATCAGCTGGGGGTCATTGCGGTACATCTCAATGACCTGGTCCGGCTCTTCGTAGGTCGAAGCGATCAGGCGCATCGTTTCGTTCAGACGCTTGGCTTCCAGGCGCAGGTCGTTGATGCGGGCCACTTCACCGACCAGCAGGCCGACCAGCACGCGCTTGGCGGCAGCGTCCTTGAAGCCTTCGTGGGCGTCGGCCGGGATCTCGCCGACGTTCTGGCCATTGCGGCGGATCTGCTCAACCTGCTGGGCCAGCATGGCGCGGGCTTCGTTCTCGACCAGGCGCGGCGGCATTTCCACCGAGGAATAGGCGGCGATCAGCTGCTCGCCCACTTCGCGGCGCAGGCGGTTCATCAGGGCGCCCTTCAGCTCGCGCTCCAGGTTGGCGCGGATGTCGCTGCGGAACTGCTCCACATCGCCACCCTTCACGCCGAAGCTCTTGATGAAGGCTTCGTCTACCGCCGGCACGACCGGCTCGGAGACTTCGGCAACCTTGACGGTGACCTGCACGGTCTTGCCGGCCAGCACCGGCACGCGCCAGTCAGCCGGGAACTCGACGTCCAAGGTCTTCTCTTCACCCTTGGCCAGGCCGACCAGGCCCTTCTCGATGGTCTCGAACATCATGCCCTGGCCGAGCACGATCGAACCCTTCTCGGTGCCCTCGGCCGGCAGGCGCTCTTCGCCGGCCTGCGACCAGGTTTCCACCGCGACCAGGTCACCGTCCTGCGCGCCACGGCTGACCGGGGCCCAGGTACGACGCTGGTTCTGCAGGTTCTCGATCATCTGGTCGATGTCGGCGTCGGTGATCTCGGCGGTGTGGCGCACGACGGTCAACTTGCTGACGTCGATGTCGCCGAAGTCCGGCACCACTTCCACGGTGGCCACGAAGGAGAATTCACCCTCGTCGCCCTTGTCGATGCGCGGGCTGCCGACGATGCGCAGGTCGTGCTCGCGAACGGCCGCGTCGAAGGTTTCGCGCAGCAGGCCGTCCAGCGCCTCGCCACGGACCTGCGCGCCGAAGCGCTGCTCGATCACCTTGGCCGGCACCTTGCCCGGACGGAAGCCCTTGATGCGGGTGGTACGGGCGATTTCGCCCAGGCGGCCGACGATGTGGCTCTGCAGACGGTCTTCCGGCAGCGAGAAGCTCAGGCGGCGTTCCAGGCTGCCGGTGGATTCGATCGAAGCTTGCATGTTGACTCCTGCCACCGGTGGCCCAGGCCCCCGGCTCGATGATTGGGATGAAACGGTTGTAAGGACACGGCGTCTGGGACGCGCCTGCTTGCCGCAGCCCTTTAGTTTCGCCCAATTTGGCCTGCACTGCCAGCGCGTGCCGGTCAAGGGGCGCAGCGGGCCCGATCTGGGCGGGGAGACAGGCCGGCACTGGTGCGAAAGGGGGGACTCGAACCCCCACGCCTTGCGGCACTGGAACCTAAATCCAGGGCGTCTACCAATTCCGCCACTTTCGCGTGGCCGGCACAGGCGTTCATTGTCGCAGGCGGGGGCCGGAAGCGGAAGGCCTGCACAAAGCTGAATCTGCCATCCCGGGCGACCGGCAGCCGCCCGGGACGGCCTTGGATCAGGGTTTCAGGGGTGCGGCGGGCGCTGCGTCAGCTCCCTGCCCGCCTGCTGCGTCCACGTTGCGGACCTCGATGCCACCGCCGTCGGTCCGGCGCAGCTGCACCGCTTCGGGCTGGGTCACGCCTTCAGCCGGTGCCGCCGGCTGCATCTCCATCGCCTCACCGACAGGACGTGCGGGAACATGCTGCGCATCGGCGTCGCGCTGCACGGTCTGCGCCGGGTCGCCCGGCGGGCTGCAGGCAGCGAGCGCCGCCAGCGCGAGCAGAACCAGCGCCCCTGAAACGCGTCGGTTGATATCGGTCATCAGATTCTTCTTCATGCATGCGCCATCGGCGCGGAAGAACCATTGAGTGCGATGCAGGACACGAAGCGGTGAGAAGCAGCGCACAGCATTGAAAACACTGATGACGCGTATGACCCCGGTTTCATCGCCGCTTCAGTGGATCCACGCCCACAGCCCGGCCACAGGCAAGAAAAAAGCCACTTGGCTGACCAAGTGGCTTTCGTCTGGTGGGCTGTCAAGGATTCGAACCTTGGACCTATTGATTAAGAGTCAACTGCTCTACCAACTGAGCTAACAGCCCGAAATCGGGGCGCGAATTATGACCCGATCCGCTCGGAGGGCGCAAGCACTTTTTTCAACGTCGTTGAAACCAGCACTGCGGTCCCGCTGCTGCTGCAGATCCGCGCCAGGCGGGGTTCTGCAGCATGTGATCCATCGAAACGAAGGGGTCACACTTATAAGAAAAAAGCCACCTGGCGTACCAGGTGGCTTCCGTTTTGGTGGGCCGTCAAGGATTCGAACCTTGGACCTATTGATTAAGAGTCAACTGCTCTACCAACTGAGCTAACGGCCCGTGAAACTCAGACGCACATTGTAGCGTGCATTCTGTTTATTGCAATACCGTTTCGGCTGCGCCGACGCGGTTGAATCAGTGGGGTGGCTGAGGGGATTCGAACCCCCGACCACCGGAATCACAATCCGGTACTCTAACCAACTGAGCTACAGCCACCACTGAAACTTTCGCTCCACGCCGCTACTGCCGACGCGGGAACTTCAAACCTTTGCCTGGAGACTGTCACCGAAGTTCCGGTCCGCCGAAGCGAGTCCGATATTCTGGTGGAGTCTTTACGCTTTTGCAAGCACTTCTTCACATCCGTCGATGCGACCCCGGTGCCTCGCCAATGGCGCGCCCGACAGGAATCGAACCTGTAACCGCCGGCTTAGAAGGCCGGTGCTCTATCCAGTTGAGCTACGGGCGCCCGAACCGGAACGGTGTCCAATCCGACGTGGCGTGGGATTGGTCGGGGTAGAGGGATTCGAACCCCCGACATCCTGCTCCCAAAGCAGGCGCGCTACCAGACTGCGCTATACCCCGGTCTTGCAATCCCCTCGGGCCAGGCCCGGGGAGCTGGTCATTGTGGCCAAGCGCATCATGAACTGTCAACGCGGCGACCCGGACCCGACGCGTGGTACGGCACCACGCGCAGCCATCGGCTATGCTCCCGGTCATCGGCCGGATGGCCGTCCAGCCCCTCATTCGCACGGAGAACACGCATGCGCAGCGGCAACCCGGCTCTTTCCGAGTCGACCTTCCTCGACCTCGCCAGTGGCTCGGTGGTGACCAGCCCCGACCAGGTGATGACCCTCAACGGCACCGCCAACAAGACCGGCATCCTGCTGCTGCTGACCGTGCTGACCGCGGCGTTCGCCTGGGGCCAGTCGGTCGACGAGTACGACCAGGTCATGGACGCGGCCAAGGTGTACGCCATGGGCGGCGCGATCGGCGGCCTGGTGCTGGCGCTGATCACCATCTTCAAGAAGGAATGGTCGCCGGTCACCGCACCGATGTACGCGCTGGTCGAAGGCCTGTTCCTGGGCGCCGTCTCGGCCCTGTTCAACATGAAGTACCCGGGCATCGTATTCCAGGCCGTGCTGCTGACCTTCGGCACCCTGGCCGCGCTGCTGTTCGCGTACCGCAGCGGCATGATCAAGGCCACCGAGAACTTCAAGATGGGCGTGGTCGCAGCAACCGGCGGCATCGCCCTGCTCTACCTGGCCTCGTTCGTGCTCGGCTTCTTCAACATCGATGTGCCGGTGATCCACGATTCCAGCTGGCTGGGCATTGCTTTCAGCCTGTTCGTGGTGGTCGTCGCCGCGCTGAACCTGGTGCTCGATTTCGACTTCATCGAAACCGGCGTGGCCCAGCGCGCGCCGAAGTACATGGAGTGGTATGGCGCATTCGGCCTGATGGTGACCCTGGTCTGGCTGTATGTGGAGTTCCTGCGCCTGCTGTCGAAGATCCAGCAGCGCTGAGCCCCATCAGGTCGTGAACGACAAGCCGTGGTCCGCGAGGGCCACGGCTTCTTTTTTGGAATCCCGCCCCATGCCCCACACCTTCCACAGCTACCGCCCGGCCGACGGCCACCGCCTGCCGCACGACCCGTTCAACGCCATCATCGGCCCACGCCCGATCGGCTGGATTTCCAGCTGCGACGCCGAAGGGGCATTGAACCTGGCGCCCTACAGCTTCTTCAACGCCTTCAACTACACCCCACCGATCATCGGCTTCTCCAGCCAGGGCCGCAAAGACTCGCTGCGCAACATCGAAGCGACCGGTGAATTCGTCTGGAACCTGGCCACGTTCGACCTGGCCGAGGCGATGAACGAAAGCTGCCGTGCGGTCGGGCCGGAAGTCGACGAGTTCGCCCTGGCCGGCCTGACGCCACTGGCCTCCACAGAGGTCGCGCCACCCCGCGTGGCACAGAGCCCGGTGAGCATGGAATGTCGCTGCACCCAGATCGTCCGCCTGCGCGATGCCGCCGGCCAGGACACCAACGGCTGGCTGGTGCTGGGCGAAGTGGTCGCTGTGCATATCGATGAACGGTTGCTCGTCGATGGCATCTACGACACCGCCGCGGCGGCGCCGATCCTGCGCGGCGGAGGTCCCGCCGACTACTTCCGCATCGGCGCTGAACAACGCTTCCGCATGTTCCGCCCGGCCTGAATCTCAGCCGCCGGCAGGACGGGACAACAGCACCGGCAGCGAGGAGGCCAGCAGGGCGATGCCGGAGGCGGTCAGCAGGCTCAGCACGACCTGCCGGAAACGCGCTTCGCTGATGCCGATGTAGACCCGCGCGCCCAACAGCGTCGGCACCAGCATCGCCGGTGCCACGATGGCGAAGTACGGCAGCATCTGCCGCGTCACCAGGCCACTCCCGACATAGGTGGCCATGGTCACCGCCAGCATCGCCAGATTGAAGTTCTGGATGACCGCGCGCTGCTCGTCCCTGCCGAAACCGCGCAGCGTGCTCCACAGCGTCGGCACCGGTCCGGCGAAACCGCCGATGCCACTGAGCACGCCGCCGGCCATGCCGGCGATCGCATCGCCCACACGGCCACCCACGGTGATTGGCGGCAATGTGCGCGCCATCAGCATCACCGGGCACCACAGCGCCAGGAAGCCCCCCAGCAGCGCCTTGAACCAGGCCATGTCCAGCTGCGGCAGCACCATCACGCCCATCGGGATGCCGGCCAGCCCGCCCAGCACGAACGGCAGCAGCAGGCGCAGGTTGAAGCCGCGGCGCACGGTGAACACCGCCACCAGCTGGCCAACCAGCGCGCCGAACACCGAAAGCGTCGCCGCCAGCCGCGGCTCCAGCCCCCATGCCCAGAACGACATCGCCACCATGCCGAAGGCGAAGCCGGACAAGCCTTGTACGAATCCGGCGACGATCGCGCCAAGCGCGACCAGCAGATACACCGACTCCATCACCACCTCGGCTGCAACCGCGCGGCTAACCTGCCACGCCCCTCTGTGCAGCGTAGTGCGCCGCAAGGTGCTCGACCAGCGCGCGCACTTTCGGTGCCAGCGCCCGTGCATGCGGATACAGCGCGAAGTAGCGGCGCTGACCGGCATGCCAGGCCGGCAACACGCGGATCAAACGACCGGCGCGCAGGTCCTCCTGTACGGTCAGTGCGGTGAACAGGCTGATGCCCATTCCGGCCAGCGCGGCGGCATACAGCGCGGGCGTGGCATCCACGCGCAGGCGCTGGCCGGCCTCGATGCTCACGCTGGCACCGCGTGGCCCCTGCAGCTGCCAGGGCGGCATTGACGGCGTGGGACTGAATCCCAGCAGCGTATGTTGTTCGAGATCCGCAGCCTGTCGCGGCAGACCACGACGTGCCAGATAGGCCGGCGCAGCAACCAGGATGCGCGGGCAGCTGGCCAGTTCGCGCGCGACCAGCTGGCTGTCCGGCAACGAGGGCGCGATGCGCAGGGCCAGGTCGAAACCGCCCCCCACTACATCGACCAGTTGATCATCGGCCGACAGGTCCAGCGAGACCTGCGGGTAGCGCTGCAGGAACGACGGCAACCACTGGGGCAGCTCCTGGCTGGCGACCACCTGCGGCACGCTGATGCGTAAGGCGCCACTGGGCTGCGCCTGCCCGGCGCGCGCGCGGTCGTCCGCTTCCTGCAGGCGATCGAGCAGTACGCCGGCCTCCCGGTAGTAGTCGCGCCCGGCTTCGGTCAGCGACAGCCGCCGACTGTTGCGGTCGAGCAGGCGAACCTGCAGGTGATCTTCCAGCTGCCGCAGTTGCCGTGACATCGCCGAGTGGGTCGTGCCAAGGCGTTCGGCCGCAGCGGTGAAGCTGCCGGCATCGACGATGGCGCGCAGCGCACGCAGGGCGGCGAAATGATCCATCAGCGGGCGGCTCCACCTGGCAGGGCCCACGGCATGCGGGCCCTGCCAGCTTATCAAGCGCCGTCGCCGGCCTTGCGCACCGGCAGCGCCAGGATCGCGTCGGTACGCATGACATCACCGAAGGTGTCTTCGATCTGCGCCAGCGATGCCTCATGCAGCGCGCGATGTTCGATGCGACGGCCATCGGCCAGGTCCAGGTCACGGCTGGCACTGGCGTCGGATGAGACGATCACGCGGTAGCCGCGCGGTGCAGCGGCGGCATCGCGGGCCGCGCCGGCCACGCAGGCATGGGTCTGCAGGCCAGTGACGATCAGGGTGTCGATGCCAGCCTCCTTCAGCACGGTGTCGAGCACGGCGGCCGAGGCGCCGGCGAACACGCTGACGTTGTCCTTCTGCACCACGGTTTCGCCCTCGCGCGGCTGCAGGTCGCGATGGAAGTCGGCATTGACACTGCCCTGCGCGAACAGCGGCGCGCCGGCCGGCAGCACGTGCTGCACATGGATGACGCGGATGCCATTGGCATCGGCGAACTCGACCACGCGCGTGGCCTGGCGCAGTGCCGCCACGCCATCGGGAATGACCATGCGGCCACCGGCAAAGCCGGGCGCGGCGCTGGCATCGAAGTATTCATTCTGGAAGTCGATCACCAGCACGGCGGTCTTCGCGGCATCCAGCGAGGCCGCGACCGGCGCGCCGGCCATGTGGCGGATGGTGGGATGGGACGGTTCGGCGGCGGCGACCGGGGCGGTGGCGGCCATGCCGATCAGGCTGGCCAGGCCGAAGGCGGTGAGGTTCATAAGAGGGTTCCTGTGCGATGGGTGCGGGGCACAGGATGCGGAGCGATTGGCGCACGAACCAGCCGTGCGGCGGCACATGATCTGTGCGAAAACCGCACAACCGATCATTCCGTCATCCACGCATGGCGTGGATCTACCGCAAAACGCAACGGGGCGCCCGAAGGCGCCCCGCTGGGATCCAACCGAGGTCGACCAGCTGCTTACAGGCGGCTGGCGATGGCCTTGGCGAAGCTCATGGTGGTGCCGGTGCCGCCGAGGTCGCCGGTCAGCGAGTCCTTGGCTTCCATGGTGGCCACGATGGCCTTGCGCAGGCGCTCGGCGTTTTCCGGCTGGCCGACGTGGTCCAGCATCTGTGCGGCCGCCAGCAGCAGCGCGCACGGGTTGGCCTTGCCCTGGCCGGCGATGTCCGGCGCGGTACCGTGCACGGCTTCGAAGATCGCCGCGTCCTTGCCGATGTTGGCACCCGGGGCCAGGCCCAGGCCGCCCACCAGGCCGGCGCACAGGTCGGAGATGATGTCGCCGAACAGATTGGTGGTGACGATCACGTCAAACTGTTCCGGACGCATCACCAGCTGCATGCAGCAGTTGTCGACGATCATTTCCTGGAACTCGATGTCCGGGTACTGCGCGGCCACTTCACGGGCGACGTTCAGGAACAGGCCCGAGGTCGACTTGATGATGTTGGCCTTGTGCACGGCGGTGACCTTCTTGCGGCCGACGCTGCGGGCCAGCTCGAAGGCATAGCGCACAATGCGCTCGGAGCCCTTGCGGGTGATGCGGGTGCCGGAGAAGGCGGTCTCGCCATCGGCCGACACTTCCTGGCCTTCGGCGAGGTACGCACCTTCGGTGTTCTCACGCACGGTGATCAGGTCGACGTTGTCGAAACGCGACTTGGTGTTCGGGAAGGTGTGGGCCGGACGCACGTTGGCGTACAGGTCGAAGTGGCGGCGCAGGCTGACGTTGATCGAGGTGAAGCCACCACCGACCGGAGTGGTCAGCGGGCTCTTCAGCGCCACCTTGTTGCGCGCGATCGATTCCAGGGTCACCGCCGGCATCAGGTCGCCGTGCTTTTCCAGGGCCACCAGGCCGGCGTCGGCGTCTTCGTACTCCAGGCCAGCGTTGAGCTGGTCGAGCACGAACAGGGTGGCGTCCATGATTTCCGGGCCAATGCCGTCGCCGCGGATGACCGTAATTTTCTGCGTCATTGATCGATGTTCCGAACAGGGGGAAAAACGCCGTCCGGACGTGCCCGGAAACGCCGGCGCAAAGGAAGTTTCACCCGCAATTATGCCTTAGCCGGGCCCGGCTACCCAAGTAGACCATGGTCCTGACCCCGGCAAAGGCATAATTGCCCGCGCATTCCTCCTCTACCCCCGCCTGTCGGCGCGCCCCTTCAACAAGAAGGGGCTTTTGGGCGGTTGGATCGCGGGAAATGCCCCGGTGCGCGGCCGTGATCCGGTAGCGCCGGGCCATGCCCGGCGGCTTTTCGTTCAGGTCTCCGCCGGGCATGGCCCGGCGCTACCTCAGTGCTCGTGCGCTTCGGGGGCGGCGGCGCCCCCTTCGAGCTGGTCGAGGAAGTCGACCGCGCGGCGCAGGTGCGGGATCACGATCGAGCCGCCCACCACCAGGCCGACCGAGAAGGTCTCGAAGAACTCTTCGCGGGTCACCCCGGCGTCCTTGCACTGGGCCACGTGGTAGCTGATGCAGTCGTCGCAGCGCAGCACCATCGAAGCCACCAGGCCCAGCAGCTCCTTGGTCTTCACGTCCAGTGCGCCGGCCTGGTAGGTCTGCGTGTCGAGCGCGAAGAAGCGGCGCACGACCTGGTTCGGTTCGCCCAGGATGCGCTCGTTCATGCGCTTGCGGAACTCGGTGAACTCGGCGATGCGGTCCTTGCTGCCGTCGTCGGCCGCGCTCATGCCTGGCCCTGCCCGGCCAGCAGCGGCTCGAGCTTGCCTTCACGGTGCAGGGCCATCATGTCGTCGTAGCCGCCGACATGGACATCACCCACGAAGATCTGCGGCACGCTGGTGCGGCGGGTCAGCGCCATCATCTTCTCGCGCTCGACCGGGTCCAGGTCGATGCGGACCTCGGTCCACTGCTGGCCCTTGCTCTTCAGGAAGTTCTTGGCGGCCACGCAATACGGGCAGACGGCGGTGGAATAGATGGTGATGGCGGGGGCACCGCCGGCGGTCTGGGCTGTCACGGGAAACTCCACGATGGATCGACGGTCTACATATGGTACCGGTGCGCTGGAATTTCCACGCCACCGCCGCAACACTGTGGATTAACGAATGGTTGCGCCATGCCCTGCCACGCTGGGCGCGCCCTGCCCGAGGACCCCCTGCTTGCGAGCCCTGCTGCTGACTACCGCCGTCACCCTGGCCCTGGCCATGCCGCTGGCCCAGGCCCAGGAGAAGCTGCCCGACATCGGCTCCTCGGCCGGCGAGCTGCTGACCCCGGCGCGCCAGGCCGAGTACGGCGCGATGATGCTGCGCGAGCTGCGCAACTACGGCTACCTGCTGGACGACCCGCTGGTGAACGACTGGCTGCAGACCATGGGCACCCGGCTCGGCTCCAACAGCGACCAGCCACGCCAGCCGTACACGTTCTTCGTGATGAAGGACCGCCAGATCAACGCCTTCGCCACGCTGGGCGGCTACATCGGGGTCAATGCCGGCCTGGTGCTGACCGCCGAGCGTGAGGACGAGGTCGCTGCGGTGCTGTCCCACGAAATCGCCCACGTCACCCAGCAGCACGTGCTGCGCGGGGTCGAGCGCGCCCAGCGCGACCAGATTCCGATCCTGCTGGGCATGCTGGCGGCGGTGGTGGCCGCCCAGGCCAGCAACAGCACGTCGTCCGGCAACGCGACGATGGCCGCGATCAGCTCGGGCATGGGCCTGATGCAGCAGCGGCAGATCAACTACACCCGTTCCAACGAGTCCGAGGCCGACCGTCTCGGCATCCGCACCCTGTCGCGCAGCGGCTACGACGTGGATGCGATGGCCGGCTTCTTCGAGCGCATGTCGGCGGCGATGCGCGGCAACGAGGGCGGCTACAGCGTGCCGGAGTTCCTGCGCACCCACCCGGTCAACATCACCCGCATCAGCGAGGCCAAGGCCCGCGCCGAGCAGATGAAGAAGGACACGGTGCTGCTGACCACCAGCACTCCCAGCGGCGAGCGCAAGGAGCGGGTGAATCCGGCCGACCCGGGCCTGGCCGAGCCGCTGCTGCGCGGGAACAACCCGTTGCTGCCCGGCAGCGTGCTGCGCATTCCGATGGGCCAGCTGGCCCGTGGCGCCAGCGGCGACTTCGAGTGGGCACGCGAGCGCCTGCGGGTGCTCAGCGCCGATTCCACCACCGAGCTTGAGCGCGAGTATGCGGACATGGCCAAGCGGCAGAAGGACGGCCTCAACGACGCCCAGCGCTACGGCCAGGCGCTGGCGGTCATGCGCGGCGGCCGCAGCGGTGCCGCGCAGGCCCGGCAGACCCTGGCCAGCCTGCTGCAGACCCGTCCGGACAACCTGTGGCTGGCACTGGGCCTGGGCGAGGCCGAATCACGCGCCGGGCTGGGCGCACAGGCCAACACCCGTTTCGAGCAGCTGCTGCGCGAGCACCCCAACAGCCGGCCCGTGGCCCTGACGTACGCGGAGATCCTGAACGAACAGGGCACCCGCGAGGCCGGCCAGCGTGCGCAGGCCATGCTGCGGCCCCTGCTGTCGCAAAGTGGTAACGATCCGGTCTTCCAGCAGCGATACGCCCGTGCCAGCGAGCTGGCCGGCGACAGTGTCCGCGCCAGCGAAGCCTATGCCGAGGCCGCCTTCCTCAGCGGCCGCCCGGAGCAGTCGCTGATGCAGCTGCAGGCGCTCAAACGCAACCCGGCACTGGACTACGTGGGCCGGGCGCGGGTGGATGCGCGCATCGAGGCGATCACCCCCACCGTGCTGGAACTGCGCCGCCAGGGCGTGCAGGACCCGGACCTGGACCGCCGCTGAGCGCTGCATGACCGGTCGATGGCAATCCCGACCGGTTCCGGCCAGACAGTCACAAACATGTCATCAAACCGTAGTCTACTGGCACCACTCCAGTAACCGAGCCCTACGGTGTCCTCGTGCAGAAACGCATCCTGATCGTCGATGACGAGCCCGCGATCCGTGAAATGGTCGCCTTCGCCCTGCGCAAGGGCGATTACGAACCGGTCCACGCCGGCGACGCCCGCGAGGCCCAGACCGCGATCGCCGACCGCGTTCCCGACCTGATCCTGCTGGACTGGATGCTGCCCGGTACCAGCGGCCTGGACCTGGCCCGCCGCTGGCGCAAGGAAACCCTGACCCGCGAAGTGCCGATCATCATGCTGACCGCCCGCGGCGAAGAGAACGACCGCGTAGGCGGCCTCGAAGCCGGTGTCGACGACTACGTGGTCAAGCCGTTCTCGGCGCGCGAACTGCTGGCCCGCATCCGTGCGGTCATGCGCCGCGCTCGCGAGGACGACGAAGACGGCAGCGTGGCGGTCGGCCCGATCCGCATCGACGGCGCCGCCCATCGCGTGTTCGCCAACGACCAGCCGGTGCCGATCGGCCCGACCGAATACCGCCTGCTGCACTTCTTCATGACCCACCCCGAGCGCGTCTACACCCGCGCCCAGCTGCTGGACCACGTGTGGGGCGGCAGCGTGTACGTGGAGGAGCGCACCATCGACGTGCACATCCGCCGCCTGCGCAAGACGCTGGAACCGTTCAACGCCGAGAACATGGTGCAGACCGTGCGCGGCGCCGGTTACCGCTTCTCCACTGCCACCTGAGTCTCGTCGTGCCGGCGCCGCGCACCTGCGGGTGCCGGCGCCGGTAACTCTGCTATAACCCTCGGTTCACCCCAGTGAACCGCCGCACCTCAACGACGAGATCGCAATGCCCCGCCACATCCGCTCTGCCTGGTTGAAGACCCTGGCCACCGTTGCCGCGGTACTGCTGTTCTCCGGACTGGTGGGGTGGTTCACGGGTCACCTGTGGCTGTGCATCGCACTGGGCGCACTGGCCACCCTGGCCTGGCATTACTGGCGCCTGCGCAGCGTGCTGCGCCGGCTGACCGCGCGCCAGCGCTGGGACACCGCCGAGGAAGGCACCGGCGTCTGGAACGAGCTGGACCGCCTGCTGTACCGCAACCAGGTGGAAATGCGCGTTCGCAAGCGCCGCCTGCTCGACATGCTGCGCAGCTACCGCGCCGCCGCCGCCGCGCTGCCCGATGCGGTGGTGGTGCTGGACCGCAACAGCCAGCGCGTGCAGTGGTTCAACGAAGCGGCCACCGCCCTGCTCGGCCTGCATCATCCGGGTGATCTCGGCGAGGCGCTGGTCGAGCGCCTGCAGCCGATGCCGCTGGCCCACTGGCTGGCCGGCGGTCGCAACGCCGAGCCGATCCTGGACGTGCCCTCACCGGTCGACCCGGCGATCCGCCTCAATCTGCGCCTGATTCCCTATTCGTCGGACTACTGGCTGCTGATCGCCCGCGACGTCAGCAAGCTGCTGCGCCTGGAACAGGTGCGCCGCGACTTCGTCGCCAACGTTTCACACGAACTGCGCACGCCGCTCACCGTGGTCCACGGCTACCTGGACATGATGGACCCGGAGGATTTCCCGGGCACCGGTCCGATGCTGGAAGAGATGCGCAAGCAGAGCCAACGCATGGCCCAGCTGGTGGAAGACCTGCTGACCCTGTCGCGCCTCGAATCGCAGGAACACAGCGAGGAAGAGACGGTGGCCATGCAGCCGATGCTGGCCACGCTGCGCCGCGAGGCCGAGGCGCACAGCCAGGGCCGCCACCAGATCAGCATCGACGACCTCGCCGGTGTCGACCTGCAGGGTTCGACCAAGGAACTGCACAGCGCCTTCTCCAACCTGGTCACCAACGCGGTGCGCTACACGCCGGCCGGTGGTCGCATCGCGGTGGAATTCCGCCGCGAAGGCGACGGCGCGGTGCTGGCGGTGCGCGACTCTGGTTACGGCATTCCGGCCACCCACCTGCCGCGCCTGACCGAACGTTTCTACCGTGTCTCCAGCAGCCGTTCCCGCGAAAGCGGCGGTACCGGACTGGGCCTGTCCATCGTCAAGCACATCCTCGGCCTGCACCACGCGCGGCTGGAGATTGAAAGCGAGGTCGGCAAGGGCTCGGTGTTTTCCTGCCATTTCGATGCCGACCACGTGCGCCCGCGCGAGTCCGCCCCCCTGACTTCCATCGAAGAATGACGCCATGAGCAGCCTCGGATCCCTCCCCCTCCCCGTGAGCCCGGACAACGATCCGCTGCGCGACCCGGCGCTCTACATCAACCGCGAACTGTCGCAGCTGGATTTCAACTTCCGCGTGCTGGCGCAGGCGATGGACCCGCAGGTGCCGCTGCTGGAACGCCTGCGCTTCATGTGCATTTCCTGCACCAACCTGGACGAATTCTTCGAGATCCGCGCCGCCGCCGTGCGCCATGCGCAGGAATTCGGCCTGCCACCGGCGCCGGACGGCATGAGCCCGCAGGCCATCCTCACCGCCATCCACGACCGTGCCGCCGAACTGGTGGACCAGCAGTACCGCTGCTGGAACGAGACGCTGCGCCCGGCGCTGATGGACGCCGGCATCGGCGTGCTCGGCCGCCATTCGTGGAACCACCGCCAGAAGCGCTGGCTGCGCGCGTACTTCCGCAACGAGATCATGCCGGTGCTGTCGCCGCTGGGCCTGGACCCGGTGCATCCGTTCCCGAAGATCCTCAACAAATCGCTGAACATCGTGGTGGTACTGAAGGGCACCGACGCGTTCGGTCGCGCCGGCCACCTGGCCATCGTGCGTGCGCCGCGCTCGCTGCCGCGCATCATCCAGCTGCCGGAAAAGCTGGGTGGATCGCAGAACTTCGTGTTCCTGTCGTCGGTGCTGTCCACCTTCGTTGATGAACTGTTCCCGGGCATGGAAGTCCAGGGCGCCTACCAGTTCCGCGTCACCCGCAACTCCGAACTGGTGGTGGACGAGGAAGAAGTGGAGAACCTGGCGCTGGCGCTGCGCGACGAACTGGTCGACCGTGGCTACCGGCCGGCGGTGCGGCTGGAAATCGCCCACGACATGCCGCGGGAGATCGTGCGGACCCTGCTGCAGAACTTCGGCCTGACCGAAAACGCGGTGTACCGCATCGATGGCCCGGTCAACCTCAACCGCATCATCCAGCTGTACGACCTGATCGCACAGCCGGACCTGAAGTACCCGCCGATGACCCCGCGCACCCTGCGCGACAGCGACGGCATCTTCGAGACGGCCGCGCGCCAGGATCTGCTGCTGCACCACCCGTTCGATGCCTTCACCGCCGTGCTGGACCTGATCCGGCAGGCCGCGGTGGACCCGAACGTGCTGGCGATCAAGCAGACCCTGTACCGCACCGGCAAGGATTCGCTGATCGTCGACGCACTGATCCAGGCCGCACGCAACGGCAAGGACGTGACCGTGGTGGTCGAGCTGCGCGCGCGCTTTGACGAGGAGGCCAACCTGGGCCTGGCCGATCGCCTGCAGGAAGCCGGCGTGCAGGTGGTGTACGGCGTGGTCGGTTACAAGACCCACGCCAAGATGCTGCTGATCGTGCGCCGGGAGGGCCGCAAGCTGCGCCGCTACGTGCACCTGGGCACCGGCAACTACCATAGCGGCACCGCACGCGCGTACACCGATATCAGCCTGATCACCGCCGATCCGGACATCGGAAACGATGTGCACCTGCTGTTCCAGCAGCTGTCCGGGCTGGCGTCGAAGATGAAGCTCAAGCGCCTGCTGCAGTCGCCCTTCACCCTGCACACCGGCATCCTCGGCCGCATCGAGCGCGAAACGCGCATCGCCGCCGCCGGCCGCCCGGCGCGGATCATCGCCAAGATGAACGCCCTGAACGAACCGCAGGTGGTGCGCGCGCTGTACGCCGCTTCGCAGGCCGGCGT
Source organism: Stenotrophomonas sp. YJH_SMC_17 (assembly GCF_059371655.1). NCBI lineage: Bacteria > Pseudomonadati > Pseudomonadota > Gammaproteobacteria > Lysobacterales > Lysobacteraceae > Stenotrophomonas > Stenotrophomonas sp. YJH_SMC_17. The sequence goes on from NZ_JCAFUU010000001.1 coordinate 1,013,213, forward strand.
GCAGATCGATCTGATCATCCGCGGCGCCTGCACCCTGCGCCCGGGCGTGCCGGGTGTATCGGACAACATCCGCGTGCGCTCGATCGTCGGCCGCTTCCTGGAGCACAGCCGCGTCTACTGGTTCGGCAACGACGGTGCGCCGGAGATGTACTGCGCCAGCGCCGACTGGCTGGAACGCAACCTGCTGCGCCGGGTCGAGACCTGCTTCCCGATCCTTGACCCGGAACTGGCCAAGCGGGTGTACCGCGAGGTGCTGCAGAACTACCTGGACGACAACCTCAACGCCTGGGAGCTGGATGCCGACGGCGTGTACCACAAGCGCGCACCGGCCCAAGACGAAGCCCCGCATTCTGCTCAGATGGCATTGATGCAGGGCCTCTGATCCGGTACGTGTCGACCAAGGTCGGCGCGTTTGGACTCATCCACGCATGGCGTGGATCTACCGTGTCGACCGAGGTCGACACCCACCAACAGCCGCACAGCACGCCGTAACGGCAGATCGCAGGGAACTGTCGAAGGCGGGGTGGGTCCGGTTGCGGGGGGCCAGATCAGTCCGCGGCATCGATGCCGCGGCCAAGCCCCCAAGGATGGGTTCACGGCGCCCCCCGCAACCGGACCCACCCCCGCCATCCCACGGATACCCCGCTTTTGACGTTGACGTTGCCTCTGCGGGTGCAGGGCGCAGCCCTGCCGCACTCCCTTCTTCCAAAATGTGAAGGCCGCGCGGTGACGAGCACACCGCCCCTTCGGCTAACATTCGCCCATGCCGCATACCACCACGACTCCGCCCGCATTGCAGGATGGCGACCTGCTGGCCGCCATCGACCTTGGCTCCAACAGTTTCCACATGGTCATCGCGCGCTACACGCTCGGCCAACTGCGGGTGATCGACCGCCTGCGCGAGACAGTGCGCATGGCCGATGGCCTGGATGGCAAAGGTGGACTCTCTTCCGCCGCACGGCAGCGCGCGCTGGAATGCCTGGCCCGTTTCGGCCAGCGCATCCGCAATGTGCCGCCGCACCGGGTGCGCGCCCTGGCCACCAATACCGTGCGCCAGCTGCGTTCTCCCCAGTCGTTCCTGGTCCCGGCCGAAACCGCGCTGGGACACGCCATCGAAGTGGTCAGCGGCCGCGAAGAGGCGCGCCTGATCTACCTTGGCGTGGCCCACGCACAACCTCCAAAGCCCGGCCAGCGCCGGCTGGTGATCGACATCGGCGGTGGATCGACCGAATTCATCATCGGCATGGGCATGCAGACCCTGGAGCGCGAAAGCCTGCAGGCCGGCTGCATCGCCAGCACCCGCCGCTTCTTCCCGGGCGGCAAGCTGAGCAAGAAGCGCTGGAAGGACGCGCTGGCCGAGATCGGCCGCGAGTTCCAGCCGTTCGCCAGCAAGTACCGCGCGCTCGGCTGGCAGGAAGCCCTTGGCTCGTCCGGCACGCACAAGGCGATCAGCGAAATCTGCGCGACCATGAAGCTGAGCAAGGGCGCGATCACCGCCGAGGCCCTGCCGCAGCTGCGCGACGAACTGCTGAAAGCCAAGAAGATCGACGACATCCAGTTGCCGGGGCTGTCCAGCGACCGCCGCCCGATCATCGCCGGCGGCATCCTGGTACTGGAGGCTGCCTTCCAGGCACTGGGCCTGCAGAAGCTGCTGGTCAGCAAGGCGGCGATGCGCGAAGGCATCCTGTACGACATCGTCGGCCGCGCCGGTGAGAACGACCTGCGCGATGAATCGGTGGCCGCGCTCAGCCAGCGCTACGGTATCGACACGGTGCAGGCCGACCGCGTGCAGGACACCGCACTGTCACTGCTGGAGCAGGTGCAGGAACGCTGGCAGCTCGATGCCGACGATGCGCGCATGCTCGGCTGGGCCGCTCGCCTGCACGAGCTGGGCCTGATGATTGCCCACAGCGGCTACCACGTGCATGGCAGCTACGTGCTGGAACACTCGGACATCGCCGGTTTCTCGCGGCAGGAACAGCAGATGCTGGCCGCGCTGGTGCGCAGCCATCGTCGCAGCGTACCCCGGACCGCCTTCGACGCCCTGCCCGAGCGCCTGCTGCTGACCGCGCGCCGGTTGGCCGCCCTGCTGCGCCTGGCGGTGCTGCTCAACCGCGCCCATGAAGACGCCCCGCTGCCGGCGCTGGAACTGACCGCCGACGACAACCGACTGTCACTGATCGTGCCGCAGGCCTTCATCGATGCCCGCCCACTGCTGCGCGCCGACCTGATCGGCGAAACCGACGGCATCGCCGGGCTGGGCATCCAGTTCCGGCCGTTCGTGGCCTGACGGCCCGGGCGAGACCCGGGCCGCGCGCAATTCGCGCTGCACCGCAACATCAACCCACCGTCGCTATAGATGCATCTCATCTGCAAGCCCCCGAATTCCTTCACATTTTCATCACCAGCATGACACGTGGTGAATTATTTCGACACGGGCTATTTACAAACTCTTAACTACCGAGACTAGTATTGGGGCACCGGCGCACTTCCGCTGGGCAATTGGGTGCTTTTTTGGGCATCTCCCTACGTCTTTGAGAGAGAGAACGTAATGACTTCACGTACCGTGCTGGGCAAGGCCATTGCCCACGTCCTGGTGACGACCACCGCCGTGGCCGCGCTGCCGGCCTTCGCCCAGGACAGCGGCAACGCTTCGCCGACCAATCTGGATCGCATCGAAATCACCGGCTCGCGCATCCGCCAGGTCGATGTGGAGACCGCCCAGCCGGTGCTGGCAATGACCCGCGTGGACATCGAGCGCCAGGGCTTCAGTTCGGTCGCCGACATCCTGCAGAACGTGACCGCAATGGGCAGCCCGGCGATCAGCCGCGCCAACGCACTGAGCTCGGGCGAAAACACCGGCGGCACCTACATTGACATGCGCAACCTGGGCGCGCAGCGCACTCTGGTGCTGGTCAACGGCAAGCGCCTGGGCATCAGCACCTCGGGCCTGCAGGACGTGTCCTCGCTGCCGGTGTCGGCGGTGGAGCGCATCGAAGTGCTGAAGGATGGCGCCTCGGCCATCTATGGTTCCGATGCGATGGCCGGCGTGGTCAACATCATCACCCGTTCCAACGTCAACGGCGTGACCGCCAACGTCTACCACGGCCAGTACAGCGAAGGGGACGGCGCGCGCGACCGCTTCGACGTGGTCGGTGGCTGGAGCAACGACCGCGTGTCGCTGACCCTGGCGCTGGAACACTCCGAAGAAAAGGGCGTGTGGGCACGTGACCGCTGGTTCAGCAAGTACGGCACCAGCGACCACAATCCGAAGGATCCCTCCAACTGGACCACGCTGAGCCAGTGGGGCCAGATCACCGGCCTGAAGGGCCTGCCGGGCTGCACCGATGCCCGTCTGGGCTGCGGCTACTCGCTCAACCGTGGTGCCGACCCGACCAACCCGGCCAACTACCACCTGACCGATACGACGCCGTTCACCGGCGACGTCAGCAATGCCAACGATCAGATGCACGTCATGTACCCGATCAAGCGTGATTCGGTGTACTTCGATGGCCGCTTCAAGCTGACCGACAGCATCAACCTGCGTACCGAGCTGGGCTACAACAAGCGTTCCTCCGAGCGCCAGATCGCCGGCTACCCGACCCAGTCCAGCTCGGTGTCCATCCCCAATGACCCGAACGCCACTGGCCAGATGTCCAGGGACAGCTACTTCAACCCGTTCGGCAGCCAGCACGGCTACGCCAACCCGACCGCAGTGTCCTGGAACCGCCGCACCTGGGAAGTACCGCGCGTAAGCACCAGCGAACTGAAGACCTATCGCGCGGTGGTGTCGCTGGATGGCTCCTTCGAGATCGGCCAGCGCTACTTCGACTGGGACGTGGGCTATCAGTACAACCGCAATGAGCTGACCGCCACCGCCACCGGCAACCTGCACAAGAAGCGCGTGCGTGATGCCGTGGGCCCGTCGTTCCTCGACCCGGCCACCGGCAAGGTGATGTGCGGCCGCCAGGGCGCGGTCATCGATGGCTGCAAGCCGTGGAACCCGCTGGTGCCGTTTGGCAAGAACGATCCGTACGGCCTGACCGGCAACGAAGAGCTGCTGTCCTGGCTGTTCCCGGCCGAGAAAACCACCGGCCGCACCACCACCAAGAACGCGTTCGCCAACCTGTCGGGCAGCATCATCACCCTGCCGGCGGGCGACCTGGGCTTTGCCTTCGGCGTTGAGAGCCGCAAGGAAGATGGCCAGTACACGCCTGACGCGCTGGCCCAGACCGGTGCCACCACCAACCTGGCCGCTGGCCCGACCGGTGGCAGCTACACGGTGAAGGAAGCGTACCTGGAGCTCAACGTGCCGATCCTGGCCGACCTGCCGGGCGCCAAGGAACTGAGCCTCAGCGCCGCAACGCGTTTCTCCGAGTACAACACCTTCGGCAACACCCTCAACAGCAAGTTCGGCTTCAAGTGGAAGCCGATCGACCAGCTGCTGGTCCGCGGTACCTGGGCTGAAGGTTTCCGTGCACCGACCATCAGCGACCTGTACGGTGGCGGTTCGGAAACCTTCGCGCAGTTCAGCGATCCCTGCGACACCGTGTTCGGCGCTTCCAAGAACAGTCCGGAAGTCCGCGCACGCTGCGCACGCGACATCGCCGATGCCGGCAACTTCCGTCAGCTGCGCCAGGGCAATACGCCGGTGACCACCGCGCAGGACGCAACGCCGACGCCGTTCGTGTCCGGTTCCAATCCGCAACTGACCCCGGAAACCTCGACCAGCAAGACGCTGGGCGTGGTGTGGAGCCCGACCTTCATCAGCAACTTCAACGTTGCGCTGGATTGGTGGAAGATCCGCATCGACAACACCATCGTCGATGACAGCCCGAACCAGATCCTCACCGACTGCTACGAGCAGGGCATCCAGGCACGTTGCAGCCGCTTCACGCGTGATGCGGCCACCGGCATCGTCACTGGCTTGAGGTTCGGCAACCGCAACGCCGGCTTTGCCGAGACCGAAGGTTACGACCTCGACGTCAGCTACCGCGTCGATACCAGCTACGGCAAGCTGAGCGCTGGCTGGACCAGCACCTATGTCAGCAAGAACATTTACCGTTCCACCAACGATACCGGCGTGGTGCCCACCCCGATCAACGGCGTGGCCAACACCATCGGCACCAACACCAGCCTGGCCTTCCGGGTGCGTTCGAACCTGGTGCTGGGTTGGGATATCGGTGACTTCGGCGTCAGCTGGACCGCGCGTTACTACTCCGGCGTGAAGGAGCGTTGCCTCAACGCCACCCGTTACGCGGATGAGTGCTCCGATCCGGGCTTCATGGCCCCGTGGATCAAGGGGACGCGCGATTACAACGAGCGTGGCGCGGTCACCTTCCATGACGTGCAGTTCCGCTACAACCTGCCGTGGGATGCCACCGTGTCGGTTGGCGCCAACAACGTGTTCGGCAAGGAAGGCCCGGTGATGTACAGCAAGCCGAACTCGTCGTTCTCCTACTACGGCGGCTACGACATCGGTCGTTTCATGTACATGAAGTACCAGCAGCGCTTCTGATCCATCCGCGTTGTTGAAGCTCCACGACCACGGCCCTTCGGGGCCGTGGTTTTTTTTTCTGCCCGCAGCGGCCGCGACCGGCGTCATCTGCCGGTCGCAAGGCGGTCATATCGGCTACATCGCCAGCACCGAGCATGCCGGAAACCCGGAGGCCCGCCATGCGCTATGCCATCGTCACCGAGACCTACCCGCCGGAAGTGAACGGCGTTGCCCTGACCGTGCAGGGGCTGGAACAGGGACTGCGCAACGCCGGCCACGAGATCGACCTGATCCGCCCGCGACAGGCCAGTGAAGCGCTGGACTCCGCAGCGGGCACCCTGTTGGTTCCGGGTGCCGCCCTGCCGCGTTACCCCGGTCTGCGCTTCGGGCTGCCGGCCCCGATCCGGCTCGGCCGCCATTGGCAGCAGCAACGCCCCGATGCCGTCTATGTCGCCACCGAAGGCCCGCTGGGCTGGTCGGCGGTGCGCACCGCACGGCGCCTCGGCATCCCGGTGGCCAGTGGCTTCCACACCCGCTTCGACGAATACCTGCCCGACTATGGCGTGGCTTGGCTGCAGGCCGCCGCGATGCGCTGGATGCGTCGTTTCCACAATCAGGCCGATGCAACGCTGGTACCCACCCGCGAACTGCAGCAGTTTCTCGGCGAACAGGGTTTCGAACGCGTACGCCTGCTGGCCCGTGCGGTCGACAGCCAGCAGTTCGATCCCGGCCGGCGCGATCCTGCGCTGCGCGAGGAGTGGGGCGTGGACGGCAACGGCCTGGTGGCGATCTACGTCGGCCGCATCGCCGCCGAGAAGAATCTCGGCCTGGCGGTAAAGGCATTCCGCCGCCTGCAGCAGATCCGTCCCAAGGCGCGCTTCGTGTGGGTGGGCGATGGCCCGGCCCGCGAAAAACTGGCGCACGAGAATCCCGACTTCATCTTCTGTGGCATCCAGCGCGGCGAAGCCCTTGCACGCCATTTCGCCAGCGGCGATCTGTTCCTGTTCCCCAGCCGCAGCGAGACCTTCGGCAACGTGACCCTTGAAAGCATGGCCAGCGGCGTGGCAACCGTGGCCTTCGACTATGGCGCTGCCCGCGAGTACCTGCGCAATGGCGAGAATGGCGCCGCGGTGGACAACGATGAGCAGTTCATCGAAGCGGCCGTGCAGCTGGCTGCGGATGACGCGCAGCGCGGGACGCTGGGCGGCAACGCCGCACGCGCCATGAAGCGCCTGCATCCGCAGCAGGTGGTGGCGGAATTCGATGCCCTGCTGGCCGAACTGGCGCAGTCGCGGAGGATCGGCCATGCGCACAACGCGGCTTGAACTGCTGGCCGACCGCGAAGCCCGCCTGTGCCGGCGGGCCAACCACTACTGCCGCCGCCGCCGCGTGCGCCGCCTGTTCGCGGTCATCAGCCGGCTCGGCGATGGCGTGTTCTGGTATGTGCTGATGGGCGCGCTGGTGCTGCTCGATGGCTTCGACGGCCTGCGCGCGTCCGTGCACATGGCCGCCACCGGCCTGGCCGCGCTGTTGCTGTACAAAGGCCTGAAGCGCTGGACCCGGCGCCCGCGCCCGTATGCGGCCGACCTGCGCATCCGCGCCTGGGTGGCACCGCTGGATGAGTTCAGCTTCCCCTCCGGCCACACCCTGCACGCGGTGTCGTTCACCATCGTGGCGCTGGCCTACTACCCGTGGCTGGCGCCGCTGCTGGTACCGTTCACGGTGGGCGTGGCGCTGTCGCGTGTGGTGTTGGGCCTGCATTACCCCAGCGACGTGCTGGCCGCCACCGGCATCGCCATCGGGCTGGCCTCGGCCAGCCTGGCCTGGTTGCCGTTGCCGGTGTAGCCCCCGGGGTCAGATCCGTTCGGTGGCGCCGGGCCATGCCCGGCGGTGGATGTCCTAGAATGGCCGCATGACCACGCTGTTCATTTCCGACCTGCACCTGGACCCCAGCCGTCCGGAGATCACCGATCTGTTCCTGCGCTTCCTGCGCGAGCAGGCGCCCGGCGCCGATGCGCTGTACATCCTCGGCGACCTGTTCGAAGCCTGGATTGGCGATGACACGCCCTCGCCTGCCGCCGATGCGGTGGCCGATGCGCTGAAGGTGCTGTCCGACAGCGGCGTGCCGGTGTACTTCATCCGCGGCAACCGCGATTTCCTGCTTGGCGAGGACTACGCGCGCCGCGCCGGCCTGCGCATCCTGCCCGATCCGTGCCTGATCGAACTTTATGGCCGCCCGGTGCTGCTGCAGCACGGCGACCTGCTGTGCACCGACGACATTCCTTACCAGCAGTTCCGCGCGCAGACGCGCGACCCGGTGTTCCAGGCGCAGTTCCTGTCGCAGCCACTGGCCGCGCGCATCGCGTTCGCGCAGAAGGCGCGCGAAGCCAGCCAGGCCCGCCAGTCGGAGATGAAGCAGGGTGATCGCGCGCAGTTCGAGACCGTCACCGACGTGGCCCCGGCCGAAGTCGATGCCACCTTCGTGCGCCACGGCGTGGACACCATGATCCATGGCCACACCCATCGCCCGGCGATCCATTCGCTGCAGGCCGGTGGCCGCGCCTGCACCCGCATCGTGCTGGGCGACTGGTACGAGCAGGGTTCGGTGCTGCGCGTGGATGCCAGCGGCTGGTCGCTGGATACCCTGGCCCGCGGGTAAGTCCTGCCGGCAGGACATCCGCGGCCGCGCAAGGCGGCCGCGGACTGTACGGACTCAGCGGAAGGCCGCGATGGTGGCCTTCGTATTGACCAGCACACGCTGGTTGTCGGCGGTACTGGCATTGCCCATCGGGATGCCGTTGTAGCTGATGTTCGGGTTGGACCAGTAGTTCAGGCGCGGGCAGCTGCGGGTGCAGTTGTAGGCCATGATCGTGCGCCAGCCGGTGCCGCTGGCCGGTTCATAGCGGTAGCCGTGACCATAGGCGTAGGGCGAGGTGCTCGAGTCCGTGGCGATGTCATGCCGCGCGCTCTGCAGGTGGCCGATCTCATGCGCGAACGAGTAGTAGCCGGTCGCGCAATCCCAGTACACCGCCGCGAATGCGGTCGATGCGGTCGAGCCGATGCCCGAGGCCAGGCCGCAGTAGGCGGCGTTGTTGATCAGCAGTACGCCCACGTCGGCCGCGGTGTTGTTGCGGCTGGTGTGGATGCTGTCCATGTAGCCATCACTGGTGCCACGGAAGCGCGCCAGATCGGTATCGAAGCTGCCGGACTCGGTGTAGCTGGTGGTCTCGTAACCGGCCAGCTGCATGGTGATGCCGACGTTGCTGTTGACGTAGCCCTGGTTGGACTCGGCCACTGCCAGCTGCACCAGCGATTGCATGTTGCCGCCATAGGCGGTGACAGCAGCGTTGGTCGCCACCACCAGCACGCGGATCGTCGCCGGCGTGCCGGACGAGGCCTGCGCGATGCCGATGTGGTCGTTGTCGGCCATCGGGATCTTCGGCAGCTGGTTGTAGTCAGCCGGGTGATCGGCCGGCATCCGCGATTCGTCCACTTCCACCAGCACGTGGCGGTTGCCCAGCGGACGCAGGCGATAGAGCTTGCCGTCCTTGCGGATCGAACCGGTGATGGTGTCGCCCGAACGCACCAGGATCAGCGAATTGCCCGGATCGTCCTGGCCGTTGGAGGTGGCCGCGGTCAGCCGGTCGGACGGCGAACGGAACTGGCCGTACCAGATGCTGCCGCCGTCGGGCAGCGCTTCGACCTTGCTGCGCACCGCCTGCACGCGCTTGCCGAGCAGCTCGAATTCCAGCTGCGGCTGCGCGGTGGCCGCCGCGTCGACACGCACTTCCTGCACCGTCGCCGTGGACGGGGTGGCCAGCAGCTTGCCCAGGGCAGGCTCACTGTTTGCCGATGCCCGGCTGATGACCGTCACCGGTTCGAACAACGGTGCCGCATGCGCGGCCGCTGCCACCGACAAACCCAATACGAGGCCACCTGCCGCTTTGCCAATCGATCTGGACAACATTGCGTCGCTCCTTGAATGATGTGAACAGCGTTGATGCAGCACGCCCGGGTTTGCCGGGTTTGGCCATATGGCCTGCGCGGGTCGTGTGAATTCAATAGAAGATGGGAATGAAAATCAGGAACTGTGATCGACCGCATCTGCGTTAAGTAAGGTCAAAAGCGTCACTACACTTCGCTAATACACCGCTTTCGCGCTACCGTGACGTAGCCACGACGGGACATGCACATGGCACCATCGCAGGACACGGACGAAGATGTCGGCTTGCTGCGGATCGGCCTGTTCTTCGATGGCACCCGCAACAACGCCCACAATCTGGCGCGCGGTCGCCCACAGCTGCCACAGCCACGCCCGGCGCAGCTGCGTGCGGATGACGATTCGACCTACCAGAGCCGGCTGACCAGCAGCTACGACAATGGCCTGACCAACATCGCGCGCCTGCAGCAGCTGTATCCGGACAGCCGCCGCGATGCGATGGCCGCGCCTTCGCTGTCGATCTATGTGGAAGGCGTGGGCACCCGCGATGATGCCGATGACGATCTGATCGGGCTGGCCTTCGGTATCGGTGCCAGCGGCGTGCGGGCGAAAGTGCAGCGCGTGCTGCAGGTGCTGCTGCCAGCCGCGCTGGCGGAACTGTCCACGCGCTGGCGGCAGCCGCTGCATCGCGTGCAGCTGGATCTGTTCGGTTTTTCACGCGGCGCTGCCTCGGCCCGTGACATCGCCAACCAGCTGCAGGGGTGGGATGGCACGCGGTGGCGGCAGCTGCTGCAGGCCTCGGGCCTTGCCTGTGCAACCGACTTCGCCCCCGCCACGCCGGTGCTGCGCTTCATCGGTCTGTTCGACACTGTGGTCGCGGTCAATGGCGGCCGCGCCGATGAGCAGCCGCAACTGGCTCTGCGCAGTGGCATCGCACGCCACGTCGTACAGCTCACCGCGCGTGATGAACATCGCCAGCACTATCCGCTGACCAGCGTGGCACCGCCGTTCACCGAGATCGCGCTGCCCGGCGTGCACGCCAACATCGGTGGTGGCTACAACCAGCTGGAGGAAGGCCCCAAGCTGCTCAGTCGCCCACGTCGGCAACAACTGCGTCGGCCAGCAGTGGCTGACTACCAGACGCCACCGCTGGCCCTGCTGCAGACGACCACGGCCTACGCTGAAACACTGGCCGATGCCGAGCGCTGGCGGCAACAACTGGGTGTGGGCGAGAAAGAGGTCTGGGTGGATGTCTGGCACCAATGGCAGCAGCAGCGTCGTGCCGGCAGCCGCAGCGTGCTGCTGTCACCGGTGCTGTATGTGACCGCTGCGGTAGTGCTGCGCCGGAAGATCGATTGGCGTTACCAGCTGATCGCACTACAGGTGATGCAGCAACAGGCTATCAATGCCGGCGTGCAATGGACCGCCAATGCCGCCGAAGTTCCTGGCTGGGAGCTGCCGTCGGCCCTGCAGCCGATCGCACGGCGGCTGGTGGGCGGACAGGCACTGACCCAGACCCAGGAAGCGTTGCTGCGGCGGCGCTACCTGATGCAGTCGGCGCACTGGAATTTCGACGCGCTGGGCGACACCGCACTGACCTACGCCGCCGATGCCGGCGTCAGCGAACTGCCATACCGGCCGGGGCCGGGGTTGTTCTACATCAACCGGCCGACCGTGGACGGCAAGCGCGTGGTGTTGCCGAATGGGTGAACTGCATCCAACCGGCGCCAATCAACCCGCCTGTTCGACCAGGTTGGCCAGCTCATCCGCATCGAACCCGGCCAGCAGGCGCGCTTCCATGTTGAACGGCCCGTGCAGGTAGCCGCCGGCGTACTCCACCAGCAGTTCCTTGAAGCGTGCGCGCGGTTCGACACCGGCGCGGTCGCAGTACCAGCGATACCAGCGCGAGCCGGCGGCAACATGCGCCACTTCCTCGCGCAGGATCACTTCCAGCACATCGGCGGTTTCACCATCGCCGACATTGCGCAGCTTCTCGATCATGCCGGGCGTCACGTCCAGGCCGCGCGCTTCCAGCACGCGTGGCACCAGCGCCATGCGTGCCAGGCCATCGTGCGCGGTCTTTTCGCACATTTCCCACAGGCCGTTGTGCGCGGGGAAATCGGCGTAGTCGTGGCCGTGTGCCTGCAGGCGCTCACGCAGCAGCATGAAGTGCCGCGATTCGTCGTCGGCACAGCTGACCCAGTCGGCATGGAACGCCGGCGGCAGGCCGCGGAAGCGGTACACCGCATCCCAGGCCAGGTCGATCGCGTTGAGTTCGATATGCGCGATGGCGTGGATGAAAGCAGCCCGCCCTTCCACACCACCCAGTCCGCGCCGCGGCACTTCGCGCGGGTGCACCAGCACCAGCTGCGCCGGCCGGCCGGGCATGCGGATCGGCTCCGGCGGCGGCGCGTCGGCAGCCACCTTCAGGCGGCCGGCACGGAACGCAGCGGCATGGGCCTGGGTCAGCGCAACCTTGCGCAGCGGATCGGCTTCAGCCAGGCACTGCTGCGCAGCGCGCAGCAGGTCGCCACCAACGTCGGGCACATCAACCACGCCTGATCCTCAGGCGCGGCGCTTGTGCTTGGCATCGTCCGAACGCAGCTGCTGGATGCGCTCGAAGTAGCCCGGCTCGATGCCGGTCGGGTAGTGCCCGTTGAAGCAGGACGAGTCGAAGCTGCGCAGCGCCGGGTTGCCCTCGCTCACCGCCGCTTCCATGTCCTCGATGTCCTGGTAGATCAGCCAGTCGCAGCCCAGGTGCGCTTCGATCTCTTCAACCGTGCGGTTGTGCGCGACCAGCTCTTCGGCGGCCGGCATGTCGATGCCGTAGATGTTCGGGTAGCGCACCGGCGGCGCGGCGCTGGCCAGGTAGACCTTGCGGGCGCCCGCATCACGCGCCATCTGCACGATCTGCTGGCTGGTGGTGCCACGCACGATTGAATCGTCCACCAGCAGCACCACGCGGTTGCGGAACTCCAGGTGGATCGGGTTGAGCTTGCGACGCACCGACTTCACGCGTTCGCCCTGCCCCGGCATGATGAAGGTGCGGCCGATGTAGCGGTTCTTGATGAAGCCTTCGCGGTACTTCACCCCGAGCACGTTGGAGATTTCCAGCGCGGCATCGCGCGAGGTGTCCGGGATCGGGATGATGGTGTCGATGTCGTGGTCCGGGCGCAGGCGCAGGATCTTCTCGCCCAGCTTGATGCCCATGCGCATGCGCGCCTTGTGCACCGACACGTTGTCGATCATCGAATCCGGGCGCGCGAAGTACACGTACTCGAAGATGCACGGGGTGTGCTCGGCGGGCTCGGCGCAGATTTCGGAGAACAGTTCGCCGCGCGCGGTGATCACCAGCGCTTCGCCCGGCTGCACGTCGCGCACGCGCTGGAAGCCCAGCACGTCCAGTGCCGCCGATTCGGAAGCCACGATGTACTCGTCACCTTCAGCGTGGCTGCGCTTGCCCAGCACCAGCGGACGGATGCCATGCGGGTCGCGGAAGGCGACCAGGCCCAGGCCCAGCACCACGCTGACCACCGCATAGCCGCCCTTGCAGCGGCGGTGCACGCCGGCCACCGCGCGGATGGCCGCTTCCGGGCTGAGCTGGCGCTGCTGCTCCAGTTCGTAGGCGAACACGTTGAGCAGCACTTCGCTGTCCGAATCGGTGTTGACGTTGCGGCGGTCCTGCTCGAACACCTGCTGGCGCAGCGCCTCGGTATTGATCAGGTTGCCGTTGTGGGCCAGCGCGATGCCGTAGGGCGAGTTGACGTAGAACGGCTGCGCCTCGTCCATGCCTTCCGAACCGGCGGTCGGGTAACGCACATGGGCGATGCCGACGCTGCCTTCCAGGGTGGACATGGTGCGGGCATCGAACACATCGCGGACCAGGCCGGTGGCCTTCTGCACGCGCAGGCGGCTGCCATTGGCGGTGGCGATGCCCGCCGCGTCCTGGCCACGGTGCTGGAGGACGGTCAAGCCGTCATACAACTGCCCGGCGACGTTCTGGTTGCCGACGATTCCGACGATGCCACACATGGTGCGAGGTCTCCGCTGGGCTGTGCCCAGTTACAAGGAAGGTGGCCGTACCTGGCCGCGGTGGTCGCCGCGCCTGCGGTCGACATTGGCCGGATCGCCCGGCTCGATACTGTCCGGCAGTGCTGGGGCGTCCGGACGCACTTCGGCCGGATCGTAGGAATCGCCCTGTTCCGCTTTTGCAGGCCTCAGCCATCCGCTGCCTGCCACTACCTGGTTGAGGATGCCATTATCGCCTGCCGCGCCCGGCTTTCCCAACCCGCCGCCTGCGTTCCTGCCCAACTCCATCAATGCAGATGGGGACAGCGCGTCGGTCGGCAAGGCCTTGGGCAGCAGATCGGCCCCGGCAACCTCCCAGTGCGGCAGCTTGCTGTTCATCCAGGCAACGGTGGGGTTCAGCAGTGGGCGCACCGCCGAACGCTGCCAGGAAGGCTCGGCGGTCAGCGGAGTGAAACTGCCCAGCAGCAGCAGGATCGCGGCGATCAGGCCGCCACGGACCACGCCCAGCACACCTCCCAGCAGCCGGTCCAGGCTGGTGAGCATGCTGCGGTTGACCAGGGCCTTGATGACCATGCCGACCACGGCGACCACGATCATCACGCCGATGCCCACGCCCAGGTAGCCACCAACGAAGTGTTCGCCGCCCGGGGCGGCCGGGGCGGCCCACCAATGGGCCGCGTCATTGCCGAAGGCGAAGGCCGCCCACGCGGCCAGCAGCCACGACAGGGTGCCGATGACGATGCCGACGAAGCCGCGCAGCATCCCCAGCAGCGCCGAGGCGGCGATCACGATCAGCAGCACCACGTCGATCATGGCGCCCCGCTCCTTCGGCGGCGCTGGCAACGGGGCTGCGCGTGGGTCATGGGTGCGGTCGCACCATGCCGGCCACGCCGACCTTGGCGGCGACCTGCGCCTTCAGCTGCTCGGCATCGGCGCGGTTGGCCACCGGCCCAACGCGGACGCGGTGCAGGGTGCCCTTTTCAGTGCGCACCTGCTCGACAAAGGCGCTGAAGCCCGCGACCCGGACCTTGTCGCGCAGGGCGTTGGCATCGTTGGCCTGGCCGAACGCGCCCAGCTGCACGGCAAAGCCGACGCCGCTGGCCGCCGGTGCGGCGGGCGTGGTCGGGGCGGTTGCCGGCTTGCTGGCGGCGGCATCCGGCTTGGGCTCCGGCTTCGGGGTTTCGGGCTTCGGCGCCGGCTTCGGCGGCTCCGGCTTGGCGGCCGGGGCGGTCGTTGCGGTCGTTGCGGTCGGCGTACTCGGCGGCAGGCTTTCGCTGTGCACCGGGTTGCTGCTGGCCGACGGCGCAGTGGCTGCGGACGGGGTACTGGCGCCTGGCGTGGACGGTGCCGGGGTGGCTGCCACCGGGGCGCTGCTGGCCGCTGCGGCATCCAGGGTGATCACTTCGGCCTTCACGTCGGCGCGGATCTTCACCGCCTGCAGGCGAGCCGCCTCGGCCTGGGCGCGGTCGGCATACGGCCCGACACGCACGCGCCATGCCTGGCGCCCGTTGATGGTCGTCGTTTCGGCGAAGCCCGGCAGCTGCGAGCGCTTCAGGTAAGCGATCACCGCGTCAGCGTCGGCCTTGCTGCCGTAGGCACCGAAGGTAACCGCATAGTTGCCGGCGGCAACCGCCGGCGACGTGTCCACGGTCGGCGGCGTGGCGGGCGCTGTGGCCTCCGCAAGCGGTTTGGCCTGGCCGGTCTGCAGCCCCGTGGCACCGCCCGCCGGGGCCACCAGCGGCAGTTCACGGGTTTCGAACTGGCCATCGGCAGGTGCATCCGGCGCGGCGATCGGCACATTGGCGACGCCGCTGTCCGGTGCGGGTCCCTTGACCAGCATCGGCAGGAAAATCACGGCCAGTGCCACCAGCACGATGGCACCAATCAGACGCTGTTTCAGAGGCGTATCCACGTGAGGCAGGCAACTGTCCGGAGATTGCCATCGATTATACGGGTGCCGGACCGGACGGCGTCGGCGTTGGCTGAACGCGTATCAGGCTGCGTCCTGCAGCCATTGCAGGGCGGCGGCGGCGGTATGGAAGGAGCCGAACACCAGTACCCGGTCCCCACGTTCGGCCTGGGCCAGTGTCTGCGCCAGCGCCTGTTCGACGCTGTCAGCCAGCGCCGCCGTGGCGGCGACCGTGCCGGCCAGGCGTGCCTGCAGCTGGGCGGCGCTCTGCCCGCGCGGGCCTTCCAGCCCGGCCAGGGTCCACTCGCCCACCACGTCCTCCAGCGCCTGCACCACGCCCGCTGCGTCCTTGTCCTGCAGCGCGGCGTACACCGCCAGGGTGCGCCCGGCCGAGACCTCGGCCTTCAGCGCACGCGCGAGCTGGCCCGCGGCCTGCGGGTTGTGGCCCACGTCCACACGGATCTGCACGCCGTCGCGCTCGAATGCCTGCAGCCGGCCGGAAATGCGCGCCGCCGCGACACCGGCAGCCCACGCCGCGCGCGGCACCGGCTTGTCCAGCGCGCGCAGCGCGGCGATGGCGGCGCCGGCGTTGGCCAGCTGGATCGGGCCGGCCAGCGCCGGGGTCGGCAGTTCCATGCGCAGGCCGACGTCGCGCCAGCGCCAGCGCTGGGCATCGATCGGCTCGTAGAAATAATCGCTGCCGCCACGGATCGCGTTGGCGCCGACCAGGTAAGCACGGCGCAGCACGCTCGACGGTGGATCGGTCTCGCCCAGGATCACCGGCTTCCAGCCGCGGATGATGCCGGCCTTCTCGGTACCGATCGCCTCGCGGTCCTCGCCCAGCCACTCGGCATGGTCGATGTCCACCGTGGTGATCACGGCCACGTCGGCGTCGATGATGTTGACCGCATCGAGGCGACCGCCCAGGCCCACTTCCAGCACCGCCAGGTCCAGCCCGGCGTCGCCGAACAGCCGCAGCGCGGCCAGCGTGCCGTACTCGAAATAGGTCAGCGTGGTTTCGCCACGCGCCGCCTCGATGGCGTTGAACGCGGCAACCAGCGCGGCATCGTCCACGTCCTGGCCGTCGATGCGCACGCGCTCGTTGTAGCGCAGCAGGTGCGGCGAGGTGTACGCGCCGACCTTCCAGCCGGCGGCGCGCGCGATGGCCTCGATGAAGGCCACGGTGGAACCCTTGCCGTTGGTACCACCGACCACGATGGTGCGCTTGGCCGGCGCGCCCAGGCCCATCGCCGTAGCCACGGCGCGCACGCGCTCCAGGCCCATGTCGATGGTCGCCGGGTGCTGGCGTTCAATGTAGTCCAGCCAGTCGGCCAGGGTGGTCGGGGTGTTCGTCACGGCAGCGGTTCCAGCAGAAGCAGTTGATGCGGGGGGATGGATCAGAGGGCGCGGTGCTTGGCTTCGCCAAAGAACGGCGTGTGGTGGGCGCAGTCGTTCAGGCGCACCACTTCCAGGCTGTCCAGGTCGGGGCCTTCGAGCAGGTTGAGCGTGGTCGGTGCCTGGCGGAAGGTCCACAGGCGGGAGATCGGCAGGCCCAGCACCTTGCACAGGATCACGCGGTTGACCGCGTCGTGGGCGACCACCAGCAGGGTGTCGTGCTCGCCGAGGCCTTCGGTGGCACGGGCCAGGCCACGCCAGCTGCGTTCCAGCACCAGGCGCAGCGATTCGCCGCCGGGCATCAGCACGGTATCCGGTTCCTCGCGCCAGGCCTGCAGGCGCGACGGATCCTTTTCGTTGATTTCGCTGGCCAGCAGGCCTTCCCATTCGCCGTGGGCGATTTCCTGCAGCTCCGGCTCGGTCAGCAGCATGTCGGCGCGGGCGGCGCCAAGCGCCAGCTGCGCGGTGCGCTGCGCGCGCGACAGCGGCGAAGCGACGGCACGGGTGATGTCCACCGAGGCCAGCCGGGCACCCAGTGCCTGGGCCTGGGCTTCACCGATCGGCGAAAGCGGGATGTCGATCTGGCCCTGGTAGCGGCCTTCGGCGTTCCACGGCGTTTCGCCGTGACGGGCAAGCAGGATGCGCATGCGAGCAAGGGGTCCTGGGGGAAGGAGGTTTCCGCGTTCGTTCACATCCTGTGAAGTATGCGGAACAGGGATGATACCTGTTCGGCGCACCGGGCCGGGGCGGGCATGAAAAAACCCCGCGACCTGCGTCGCGGGGTTTCAGGTCCGGCAGTAGATCCACGCCATGCGTGGTTGCACCGCCAGGCCGTAGGCGTTGCCGGCCAGCGGCCGGCACTCCCTTATTTCGCCAGGTTGAGTTCCTTCAGCAGCTCCGGTGCCGGCGCCACCTCCTGCATGATCCACTGCATGTAGCGGCTGTCGACCGAGATCATGCGGGTCATCACCGGGTCGAACACCCAGTTGGAGCTGACCGATTCCCAGTTGCCGTCGAAGGCCAGGCCGACCAGCTTGCCGTTGGCGTCCAGCACCGGCGAACCGGAGTTGCCGCCGGTGATGTCCAGGTTGGACAGGAAGTTCACCGGCACCGAGCCGATGCGCTTGTCTTCCAGGCCGCCGTAGCGCTTGGCCTTGACCGCATCGAGCAGCGCCTTGGGCGCATCGAACGGATCCACGCCGGTGTCCTTGGCGACGATGCCTTCCAGCGTGGTGAACGGGGTGTAGGCCACGCCGTCCTTGGGCTCATAGCCCATCACGTTGCCGAAGGTGATGCGCAGCGACAGGTTGGCGTCCGGGTACACGAACTCACCCTGGCTCTTCTTGTAGTCGGCCAGGGCCTGCAGGTACAGCGGACGCGCGGTCAGCGACTCGCCTTCCCGGATCTTCTTCTGCTCTTCCTGCTTCAGCAGCGACGGCATGATCGCCACCGCGTACTGGATGGCCGGATCGCTGCTGGCTTCAAACGCGGCGCGGTCGGCCTTGAACCACTTCAGGCGCGCGTCCAGGCTGCCCAGCTCGGTGCCCGACAGCTTGGTGACCAGCGCCTTGACGGCGTTGGCATCGCTGCCACCCAGCCAGGTGTTGAGCACTTCATTGTTGCGCTGTGCGGCCGGCAGGGCGACGTACTGGTCCAGCCAGTAGGTCTGCAGCTGCTGGTCCATCTTCGCCACGTAGCGGCGGTCCATCTGCTTCAGGCCGCCTTCCAGGGTCGGCAGGTCGCGCTGCTGGTAGCCGACTTCGCGCTCGGCGTCCGGCTTGGTGCGCTCGATCGACAGGCGATACAGGCCGATGGCAGCGCTGACCGCCTGGGTGTTGTTGAACTGGCCGACGAACAGGTCACGCTCGCGGGTGGCCTTGCTGGTGTCCAGGTGCTTGACCAGCTGCGCGTGTGCGGCCAGTGCCGGCTTGCCGGCGGCGCCCTGCTTCTTCAGCCACGCCAGCACGGCGGCTTCTTCGGCCTGCTTCTGGCCAGCCGCGTCGATGCGCTTGAAGCCTTCCAGCTGGCCCGAGTAGTTCTTGGCCACGTTGTTCATGCTGGCGGCAGTGGCGGCGTACTTCACCTTGACGTCGGCGTCGGCCTTGCCGGCCTCGTCGATCATCTTCAGCACCGCGTTGTAGTGCTTGGCGATGGTCGGGTAGGTCCAGTTGGCGGTTTCGTTGAACTCACCGGCCAGCGCATAGCGGTTGGTGCGGCCCGGGTAACCGGCCACCATCACGAAGTCGCCGGCACCCAGCGGCTGGTCGGTGAACTTCAGGAAGTGCTTGGGCTGGTACGGCACGTTGTCGGCCGAGAACGCCGCCGGCTTGCCGTCCTTGCCGACGTAGGCGCGGTAGAACGAGAAATCGCCGGTGTGGCGCGGCCACATCCAGTTGTCGACATCGCCGCCGTACTTGCCGACGCTGCCCGGGGGCGCGTAGACCAGGCGCACGTCCTTGATTTCCATGTTGCGGAACAGGCGGTAGGTGTTGCCGCCGGAGAAGGTGTACAGGCGGCAGCGGAAGCCTTCCTCGGCTTCACAGGCGGCGACCTGGGCCTTGTCGAAGGCGTCCAGCGCGCGGCTGCGGGCCAGCGGGTCGTTGCCGGCGGCGGCAATCGCGGCCTTGGCCTGCGCGGTGACGTCGGTGATCTGGTCCAGCACGTAGACGCGGGCATTCGGGCCCGCGCTCAGTTCATCGCTGTGCTTCGGGGCGTTGAAGCCGTCCTTGATCAGGTTCTTCTGCGCGGTCGAATTCAGCTGGATGGCGCCGTAGGCGCAGTGGTGATTGGTGACCACCAGGCCCTGCGGCGAGACGAAGCTGGCGGTGCAGCCGCCCAGCGCAACCACCGCGCCCATCGGGTCGCCGGTGAGGTTGGACAGCTGTTCCGGGGACAGCTTCAGGCCGGCCTTCTGCAGCGGGCCGGCGATTTCCGGCAGCTGCTGCGGCACCCACATGCCTTCAGCGGCATGGGCGACCTGGGCCAGCCCGAGGCTGGCGACGATGGAGAATGCAAGCAGGTTCGAGCGCATGGAGCGGCCCCTGGTAGTGGAACCCTCGATTGTAGCCCGCCGCCCTGCCCCGGCCCGAACCCCGGAAGTCATGCAATCGGATGCTTCCACCGTTCAGCGTCTCCACTGCGATCGGACGGAGACGGGAGGCCAGGCCGATGCAGGACACGCCGTAAACCCATCCATGGGGGCTCGATCGCGCCATCCATGGCGCTTACGGTCCTGCATCGGCCTGGCCTCCCGTCTCCCGACAATTCCCTGGCCTCGGGCGGTAGCGCCGGGCCATGCCCGGCGAGTGCAGCGGCCACGTTCGAAACGCCTGCCGGCGCACGCCTTTCGTTCCGCCAATGCACCCGCAGCGCAACATGGGAATTCCGCCCGGCACCCTATAATCCGCGTTTTCCCCCTGATGAGTTCCACCCGATGGCGCAGCAAACGATGAAGGCCCTGGTCAAGCGCGAAGCGGCCAAGGGCATCTGGATGGAAGAGGTTCCGGTACCGACCCCGGGCCCGAACCAGGTGTTGATCAAGCTGGAGAAGACCGCGATCTGCGGCACCGACCTGCACATCTACCTGTGGGACGAGTGGAGCCAGCGCACGATCAAGCCGGGCCTGACCATCGGCCATGAATTCGTCGGCCGCATTGCCGAAATCGGCCCGGGCGTGACCGGCTACGAGATCGGCCAGCGCGTCTCGGCCGAAGGCCACATCGTCTGCGGCCACTGCCGCAACTGCCGTGGCGGCCGCCCGCACCTGTGCCCGAACACCGTCGGCATCGGCGTCAACGTCAACGGCGCATTCGCCGAATACATGGTGATGCCGGCCAGCAACCTGTGGCCGATCCCGGACCAGATTCCGTCCGAGCTGGCCGCCTTCTTCGACCCCTACGGCAACGCCGCGCACTGCGCGCTGGAGTTCGACGTGATCGGCGAGGACGTGCTGATCACCGGGGCCGGCCCGATCGGCATCATTGCCGCCGGCATCTGCAAGCACATCGGTGCGCGCAACGTGGTGGTGACCGACGTCAACGACTTCCGCCTGAAGCTGGCTGCCGACATGGGTGCCACCCGCGTGGTCAACGTCGCCAATCAGTCGCTGAAGGACGTGATGAAGGAACTGCACATGGAGGGCTTCGACGTGGGCCTGGAAATGAGCGGCAACCCACGCGCGTTCAACGACATGCTCGACTGCATGTACCACGGCGGCAAGATCGCCATGCTCGGCATCATGCCCAAGGGCGCCGGCTGCGACTGGGACAAGATCATCTTCAAGGGCCTGACCGTGCAGGGCATCTACGGCCGCAAGATGTACGAGACCTGGTACAAGATGACCCAGCTGGTGCTGTCCGGCTTCCCGCTCGGCAAGGTGATGACCCACCAGCTGCCGATCGACGACTTCCAGAAGGGCTTCGACCTGATGGAAGAAGGCAAGGCCGGCAAGGTCGTGCTGAGCTGGAACTGATTCACCGTGCCCTCGGCACGTTGAATCAGTCCGCGCATGTTTTCTTATCCCCGCGCCATTGGCGCGCCCCCTGGAACAACAAGGGGGCTCTCCCCCGGATGGGATCAAGAACACTGCGGAATTGAAAAAGGCGCCCGATGGGCGCCTTTTTCGTAGAGCGTGCCAGGCAAGCCTGGCACCTACCGTAACGCCTGCGGCGTTACTTCCCGACCGCCACGGTCAGCAGCACGCGGCTGTGTGCCAGCTTGCCCGAGTTCTCGCGGCCATTGCTGTCGGTGCCGTAGTAACCCAGGCCGACGTTGAACAGGCCGAACTGGCGGCTGACGCCGACGTTCCAGTCGGTGTAGTCCTTGGCCAGGCCCTTCTCGAAGCTGCTGCGGCCGACGTTGGCGTTGAGGGTGAAGTCACGCGGCAGGCCCCACTGGCCGCCGACACCGTAGTACCAGCCGTCGGTCCCGCTGTTCCACTGGTCGTTGGTGTAGGCCACGGTCAGCTTGTAGGTCTCGTCCAGCGTGGTCGTCGTAACCAGCTCGTTGTAGTTCTGGTTGCTGGCACCGATGTAGGTATAGCGGTTCAGCAGCACATCGAAATTGACGCGCGGGGTGACGTCCACGCCATAGCCGATCTGGTAGTCGACCTCGGTGTTCGGGTCGCCCGCACCGAAGTCCACGCCCGATCCCCAGACGCCGGCGTACAGGCCCACCGGGGAGGTGTAGGTGAAGCCCGCCTGCAGGGTCGGCTTCTCGTCGGTCTGCGACACGCCACGGAACAGGTAGTCCGACACGGCGGTGACGTTCCAGCTGTAGGGCGATTCGTTGTCCTGGGCACTGGCGGCAAACGGCGCAAGGGTCAGGGCGGCGGCAATGGCGAGGCAGGCACGGGCATGCTTCATGGGCGTCTCCGAGGGTGGCGGGGGCGGGAGGGGGAGCGGGCAACCGGCGCCAGACAGGCGGGGTTCACGAATTTTTAACCCGTTTGCTATTGCGATGCAACATGTGCCGCCGGTGGCGGGGCCCTGTCCGGCCCGGTCGATGGGCGCCGTTGCCCGGTAGAATCAGTGGTTTCCCCGTGCTGAGCCGTGCCCACGCCATGACCGACGCCTCCTCCGCCCTGACCCGCCACTACGCCGAGGAACTGGACGCCATCCGCGCCCAGGGCCTGTTCAAGTCCGAGCGGATCATCACCAGCCCGCAGTCGGCCGAGATCACCCTCGACGACGGCCGCAAGGTGCTGAACTTCTGTGCCAACAACTACCTGGGCCTGGCCGACCATCCGGACCTGATCCAGGCCGCCAAGGACGCGCTGGATACCCACGGCTTCGGCATGGCCTCGGTGCGCTTCATCTGCGGCACCCAGGACCTGCACAAGCAGCTGGAAAAGCAGATCGCCGACTTCTTCGGCAAGCAGGACACCATCCTCTACGCCGCCTGCTTCGACGCCAACGGCGGCTTGTTCGAGCCGCTGCTCGGCGAAAACGACGCGATCATTTCCGATGCGCTGAACCACGCCTCGATCATCGACGGCGTGCGCCTGTGCAAGGCCAAGCGCTTCCGCTACGCCAACTGCGACATGGCCGATCTGGAAGCGCAGCTGCAGGCTGCCGATGCCGCCGGCTGCAAGACCAAGCTGATCACCACCGATGGCGTGTTCTCGATGGACGGCTTCATCGCGCCGCTGGACGAGATCACCGCGCTGGCGAAGAAGTACAACGCGCTGGTGCACATCGATGAGTGCCACGCCACCGGCTTCCTCGGCGCCACCGGCCGTGGCTCGGCCGAAGTGAAGGGCGTGCTGGACAAGATCGACATCATCACCGGTACCCTGGGCAAGGCCATGGGCGGCGCGCTGGGCGGCTTCACCTGCGCCAGTGCCGAGGTGATCGAACTGCTGCGCCAGCGTTCGCGCCCCTACCTGTTCTCCAACTCGCTGCCGCCGCACGTGGTGGCCGCAGGCATCAAGGCGTTCGAGATGCTGGCCGCCGCCGACGACCTGCGCGACACCCTGGTGGAGAACACCCGCCACTTCCGCGAGAAGATGGTCGCCGCCGGTTTCGACGTGAAGCCGGGCGTGCATCCGATCAGCCCGGTGATGCTCTACGACGCACCGCTGGCGCAGAAATTCGCCGAGCGCCTGCTGGAAGAAGGCATCTACGCGATCGGCTTCTTCTTCCCGGTGGTGCCCAAGGGCCAGGCGCGCATCCGTACCCAGATCAGCGCCGCGCACACCCGTGAACAGCTGGACCGCGCGATCGATGCGTTCACCCGCATCGGTGTCGAGCTGGGCGTGATCAAGGGCTGACCGCCCCGGGGTCGGATCCCTTTCCGCAGGAAAGGGCTCTGCCCCCACCAGGCAAGGCGTGCCGACCCAGGTCGGCACCCACAGGCGTCATTTCTTTTTCTTCTTGCCCTTCGGTTCGTCCTTGCTGGCCACCACCACCGGCTTGGCGGCAGCGTCCTGGCCATTGCCCTTGGCAACGCGGATGCCATTGGCCTTCATCCAGGCATCGAACTGGTCGGCGGTCATCTTCTGGTCGCCGTTGCTCATCATGAAGCGGTAGCTGCCGCGGCCATCCAGTTCCGGGGCCTTTACTTCCACCACCGGGGTCTCGGCAGGGGTTTCGGCCTTGGCCACCTTCTTGTGGCCGCCGCAGGCGGTCAGCAGCACCATCGGCAGCAGCAGGCCTGCACAGCGCAGGGTTGGGTTGAGGGTCAGGTGGTACATGGGCAGGCTCCGTTCGGGAAATTCAACAACCAGACGCCCCCACGCCTGGAACGGTGGCCGGCAACTGCCGGCCGCGGGCGATGATCAGCCCGTTGCAGCGGCCCCCAGCCGCCGCTGGTCGCTGACCTCCAGCATCCGCCACTGTCCCTTGCCGAGATCGCCGAGCTGCAGCCCACCGATCGCGACCCGGACCAGGCGCAGCACCTGCAGGTCGAAGGCCGCCAGCAGGCGGCGGATGTGACGGTTGCGGCCCTCGTCGAGGACCACCTCCAGCCACGCGGTCTTGTCGCCGCTGCGCAGCACGCGCACGGCCTGGGCGACGAGGAACTCGCCCTCGTCCTCGATACCGGCGCGCAACGCAGCCAGGGTGTCCTCGTCGGGCAGATGGTCCACCTGCACGTGGTAGGTCTTCTGTGGACCGGTTTCCGGATCGGTCAGGTGCGCGGCCCATTGCGGATCGTTGCTGAACAGCAACAGGCCTTCACTGGCCTTGTCCAGCCGCCCGACCGGGGCGATCCACGGCAGGCCGGCGCCATCGAAGCAGCGATAGACGGTGTCGCGGCCACGCTCGTCCTGCACGGTGGTCACCACCCCACGTGGCTTGTTCAGCATCAGATACAGGCGCTGCGGCGCGCCCATCGGCTGGCCGTCAACCTCGATCGGCGGCGCCGGCTGGCCAATCGGAAATTCCGGATCACGCACGATGCGTCCGGAAACACGCACACGGCCATCGGCGATCCAGCGCGCGGCTTCGCTGCGCGAACAGACACCCGCCTTGGACAGCACGCGCGCCAGGCCATGGCGGACACCGGCGGGCGTGGCAGCGGGAGTCGCACGCCCACGCGTTGCGTGGGAGCGGGCGGCGGGGGATGCAGGCGGGCGGCGCGTACGCAAGCCTCTGCTCCCCGCAGCGCTTACTTCTTGTCGACCGGCTTGGTTTCAGCCGGTGCTTCGGCTGCGGCCGGCGTGGCGGCCGGTGCCGGGCGGGCCTTCACCACGCGCACGCCACGCGCCTTCATCCAGGCGTCGAACTCTTCGGCGGTCATGCGCTTGCCGTTCTGGCTCATGTCGAAGCGCCAGGGCGTGTTGTCGAATTCGGTCTGCGGCTTGTACGCCGCCGGATCGTTCGGCTTCACCGCCGGTGCGCTCGGGATGGCCTTGGCGATGTTCTGGCAGCCATCGATGCGCAGACGCTGCAGCACCTGGTCCAGCGACTGCGACGGATCGTAGTTGCTGCTCAGCACACCGGCCGGCATGCCCAGCTGGTTGCCACGGATGTACAGCTCGTCGGCCACCGGCGCGATGGTCGTGGCCGGCAACGGCAGCGGCGAGGCGCTGGTGTTGACCGAGCAATCGACCGCAGCGTGGGCGGCGGGAACCAGGGCCAGCGCCAGGACGGCGGCCGATGCAGAGCGCAGCATGAGGGGCATCCACGGAAGGAAGTGACGCGGCGAGTTTAGCAATGCCGCGCCAGCTTTCAAGCGCCACTTTCAATGAATACGGCAACTCATTGGTTTTACGAACAAAATCCCGACGAACGGTCACCTTTGCACAGGCAAGGCTGGATTCGAGGCCGCAGAAACAACAAGACCCGGCCGAAGCCGGGTCCTGCTGTGTCTTGCGGGCAGAGCGTCAGAACTTAGTTCTGGACGTTCAGCTCGGTACGACGGTTCTTGGCGCGACCTTCCGGGTTGTCCGAACCATCCGGGTTGGTGTTCGGAGCAATCGGACGGCTCTCACCATAGCCGATCGGGCCGACCAGGCGACCGGCGTCAACGCCGTTCTTGGTCAGGTAGTTGTACACGGCGGTAGCGCGACGCTCCGACAGCTTCTGGTTGTAAGCGTCGGTACCCTTCGAGTCGGTGTGACCGGCAACTTCAACGCGCAGATCCGGGTAACGCTTCAGGATCTCGGTGGCTTCGCTCAGGATCGCCACGGCGTCCGGACGCAGGTTCGACTTGTCGAAGTCGAAGTTGACGCCCTTCAGGTCGATGGAGACCGGAACCGGGCAACCGTCCGGACCGATGGTCTGACCCGGCTGCGAGTTCGGGCACTTGTCGTCGCAGTTGTTGACGCCGTCACCGTCGTCGTCCAGGTCGGCGCAGCTCGGGGCAACCGGAGCCGGAGCCGGAGCAGCCGCGACCGGAGCCGGGCCCAGCGGGATCACGACGCCGACCGAAGCCAGCACGTCGCCGAACCAGCTTTCGTTGCGAGCGGCAACGCTCTGGTCGTCGAAGTCAGCGCGGTAGGCCACTTCGGCGCGGACAGCAACGCGCTTCTCGAAGGTGGTCTGCAGACCGACGCCGAGCTTGGCGGCAACGTTGCCGTCCTTGCGCTGACGCGGACCGTTGTTGTCCAGTGCCGGGTACTCTTCTTCCGACTTCTGGTAGCCCAGGCCACCCACGATGTACGGGTTCCAGCCGCGGCCTTCCTTGATGAAGTGGCGACGCAGGTCCAGCGAAATGCCGTACTGCGACCAGTTCAGGTCCTGGTTCGAATCGAAGTTCGGGTTCTGATAGTTCAGCTCACCGTCCAGCGACCAGTTCGGGCTGATGAACTTGCCCAGGCCCAGGGTGACGAACGGAGCGTCATTGGTCAGACGGTCGCTGTCCTGGAAGTTGAAGCCGGCCGAACCGGTCAGGTACCAGCGGTCATCGAACTCCTGCGCGGAGGCAGCCTGGGCGAAAGCCAGACCACCCAGCAGCGCGGCAGTAAGGATCTTCTTGTTCATTGAGTACAGCTCCTATTTCGGGGGTATGAAACCGGTAGAGGCATGGGCCAGCACTACTGCGTCGATGTTCGACAGCCGATTCAGCACGCCACCGCCGCGAACATTATGCTCAGGCGGGTGAAGGTCATGTTAACAGTCCCGTAACATGTGAAGTGTTGCGCCCGACCCTCCACCGGTCCGACGTTGAAACCCTATACAGGATGATGAAAATCCGCAAGACCCTCACACCACAAGGGTTTGAGGAGGTTTAGGTGCAGGAAACGACATACTGCGCGACGCACTGCTTCACACGGTTCAGCGCGTCTGCGGAAAGGTGAGGAACCTTATGATGGGATTACGAACCCAGCCGGAGCCGAGATGAAAGCCGTCGCCCTGAGTCGTGAATCCGCCCCCGCCCTGGGCGATGTCCAGCTGCCTCCGCCGTTGCCTCCCACCGGCCGTGATCTGCTGATCCGGGTCGAAGCAGTCTCGGTCAACCCGGTCGATGGCAAGCAGCGCGCCGCCACTGCCCCCGCCGTGCTCGACGTGCCGCGCGTGCTCGGCTGGGACGCTGCGGGTGTGGTCGAAGCGATCGGCGAAGAGGCCAGCCTGTTCGCTTCTGGTGACGAGGTTTACTACGCCGGCGATGTCACCCGCCCTGGGTGCAACGCGCAGTTCCATCTTGTGGACGAACGCCTGGTGGCGCGCAAGCCGACGACGCTCGACTTCGCCGAAGCGGCGGCCCTGCCGCTGACCACGCTTACCGCATGGGAACTGCTGTTCCAGCGCATGCCACTGCAGCTGGATGATCGCCGCCATGCCGGCCAGCACCTGCTGGTGATCGGCGGCGCAGGCGGGGTTGGATCGATGGCGATCCAGCTGGCCCGGCATGCCGGATTCG
Organism: Stenotrophomonas sp. YJH_SMC_17; assembly: GCF_059371655.1. Classification (NCBI taxonomy): domain Bacteria; kingdom Pseudomonadati; phylum Pseudomonadota; class Gammaproteobacteria; order Lysobacterales; family Lysobacteraceae; genus Stenotrophomonas; species Stenotrophomonas sp. YJH_SMC_17. The sequence goes on from NZ_JCAFUU010000001.1 coordinate 1,040,786, forward strand.
AGGTGATCGCCACCGCCTCGCGCGAGGCGTCGATCAACTGGTGCCGGCAGATGGGCGCCCAGCAGGTGATCGACCACCGGCAGCCGCTGCTGCCCCAGCTGCAGGCGCTGGGCATCGACGCAGTACAGGTCGCCCTCAATCTGGCCGACACTGACCAGTACTGGGATGAACTGGGTCAGGTGCTGGCGCCACAGGGCCATGTCGGCCTCATCGTCGAACCGCGCGGCGCACTGCGCATCGGCGATCCCTACAAGGCCAAGTGCATCGGCATCCATTGGGAGTTCATGTTCGCGCGTTCGCGTTTCGCCACCGCCGACCGCATCGAACAGCACCGCATCCTCAGCCGTGCAGCCAGCATGATCGACGCGGGCCAGTTGCGCGGCACCCTCAGCGAGACGCTGGGCACGATCAATGCGGCCAATCTGGACATCGCCCATCAGCGCCTGGCCAGCGGGCGCACGGTGGGCAAGCTGGCGCTGGCCGGCTGGGGCGACTGACGCGCCGGTAGCGCCGAGCATGGGCTCGGCGCTGCAGCTTCCGCCTGTGGCAGCGGATTGGCTGTCATCTGTATCTATGGATGATTCGGAAACGGGGATACGGTGGAAACAGATCCTCCCCTTCCCGAGCGTGCCATGCCCACCGCCCTGCCCCTGCGACTGCTGCAACTGATCGTTGGCCTGTTTCTGTACGGCTTCGGCGCCTCGCTGATGATCCGTGCCGCGATCGGCGTGGCACCCTGGGATGTGCTGTCGCAGGGCATCGCCGCACAGACACCGCTGTCCTTCGGCCTGGCCACCAACGTGATCGGCGCGCTGGTGCTGCTGCTGTGGTGGCCGTTGCGGCAGAAGCCGGGCGTCGGCACCGTGCTCAACGTGATGCTGATCGGCCCGTCGGCGCAGTTCGGCCTGTGGCTGCTGCCGCCTGCCATGGGCCTGGGCTGGCAGCTGGCGATGTTCTGCGCCGGCATGCTGTTGGTTGCGCTGGCCACGGGCCTGTACATCGGTGCCAGGCTCGGGCCTGGCCCGCGCGACGGCCTGATGACCGGCCTGCACGCCCGCACCGGCTGGCCGATCTGGAAGGTGCGCAGCCTGATCGAAGGCAGCGTGCTGCTGCTGGGCTGGTGGCTGGGCGGCAATGTCGGGCTCGGCACCCTCGCCTTCGCCTTGCTGATCGGCCCGCTGTGCGGGGTGACGCTGGGCTGGTTCGGGATTGGCCGGCCGATGCCGGGACCGCGCCCGGCGAGCGCGCAGCGCGGCCACGGGTAGCCGCGTCGCCGGGCATGGCCCGGCGCTACCGATTCGCCAGCCCTTGCCCCGACCGACGTTTCGCGGCACGCTTCGCGCTTCCGTACGCAAGCGTATCGACCATGTCGCCAGCCAACGAAAGCGCCTATCCCCACTTGTTCACTCCGCTGGACCTGGGCTTCACCCAGCTGCGCAACCGCGTACTGATGGGCTCGATGCACACCGGCCTGGAAGATCGCGCCCGTGATTTCCCGCGCCTGGCGGCCTATTTCGCCGAGCGCGCCGAGGGTGGTGTCGGCCTGATCGTCACCGGCGGCTTCGCGCCCAACGTGGTGGGCTGGCTGAAGCCGTTCGGCGGCAAGCTGTCCTGGCCGTGGGAAGTACGCCCGCACCGGCAGCTCACCGCTGCCGCGCACCAGCATGGCGCGAAGATCTGCCTGCAGCTGCTGCATGCCGGCCGCTATGCCTACCATCCGCTGTCGGTGGCACCGTCGAAGCTCAAGGCGCCGATCAACCCGTTCACCCCGCGTGCGCTGTCGGCCAGCGGCGTCGAGCGGCATATCGCCGATTACGCACGCAGCGCCAAGCTGGCCCGCGAGGCTGGCTACGACGGCGTGGAAGTGATGGGCTCGGAGGGCTACCTCATCAATGAGTTCATCGCCCCGCGCACCAACACGCGCACCGATGCCTGGGGTGGCGACGCGCGACAGCGCATGCGCTTCGCGGTGGAGATCGTGCGCCGCATCCGCGAGGCCTGTGGCCCGGACTTCATCATCATCTACCGCCTGTCCCTGGTGGACCTGGTGGAAGACGGCAGCAACTGGGAAGAGATCGTGCAGCAGGCGCAGGCGATCGAGGCGGCCGGCGCGACGATCATCAATTCCGGCATCGGCTGGCACGAAGCGCGCATTCCGACCATCGCCACCTCGGTGCCGCGCGCGGCCTTTGCCGGGGTCACTGCCAAGCTGAAGCCGCATGTGACGGTGCCGCTGGTGGCGACCAACCGCATCAACATGCCCGAGGTCGCCGAGCGCATCCTGGCCGATGGCGGCGCGGACATGGTGTCCCTGGCACGCCCGCTGCTGGCCGACCCGCAATGGCCGAACAAGGCCCGTGCCGGCCGCGCCGAGGCGATCAACACCTGCATCGCCTGCAACCAGGCCTGCCTGGACCACGTGTTCGAGAACAAGCTGGCCAGCTGCCTGGTCAATCCGCGCGCCGCGCACGAGACCGAGCTGGTCTATCGCCCGACCGCTGCGCCGAAGAAGATCGCCGTAGTCGGTGCCGGTCCGGCCGGGCTGGCCTGCGCCACGGTCGCCGCCCAGCGCGGCCATCAGGTCACCCTGTTCGATGCCAACGAGGAGATCGGCGGTCAGTTCAACGTGGCCAAGCGCATCCCGGGCAAGGAAGAGTTTTACGAGACGCTGCGCTATTTCCGCCACAAGCTGGCTGAAACCGGGGTGCAGCTGCGTCTGGGCACCCGTGCCGACGCAAGCCGCCTGGCCGGCTTTGACGAGGTGGTGCTGGCCACTGGCATCACCCCGCGCAGGGTCGACTTCCCTGGCGCCGACCATGCCAAGGTGGTCAGCTACCTGGACGTGCTGCTGGGCCGGGTCCAGGTGGGCGCCAATGCGGCGATCATCGGCGCCGGGGGCATCGGCTTCGATGTCGGCGAGTTCCTCAGCCATGCCGGCGAGTCGCCGTCGCTGGACCCGCAGCGCTGGATGGCCGAATGGGGCGTTGACGCCAGCTTCGAAGCGCGCGGCTCGCTGGCCAGGCCGCAGGCAGAAGCCTCGCCACGCCGGCTGTGGCTGCTGCAGCGCAGCCCGGGCAAGCCCGGTGCACGGCTGGGCAAGACCACCGGCTGGATCCATCGCGCCACGCTGAAAGCCAAGGGCGTGCGCATGCTCGGCGGCGTCGAGTACCTGGGCGTTGACGATGACGGCCTGCGCATCCGCGTTGATGGCAGCGAACAGCTGCTGCCGGTCGATCACGTGGTGATCTGCGCCGGGCAGGAACCGAACCGTTCGCTGCAGGCCGAGCTGCAGGCGGCCGGCATCAACACGCAGCTGATCGGCGGTGCCGACGTGGCCGCAGAACTGGATGCGAAGCGGGCCATCGACCAGGGCAGCCGGGTCGCCGCCGCGCTCTGATGAGTGCCTGAATGGGGGGCGGAATGTGATTTCCGTCACCCCTCCCGAACCTGAATGTCAAGCCGGACGGTTCACGATGCATTCGGCTATCCCCCCCTACCTTGCGCCATCTTCCGCTCACCAGCCAGTTTCCGGTGAGCCGGTGCGGTCCCCTCGATCGGTACTGATCGTTTCTTTTGGGGCCGCCCACGGGGCGGCCCCGATGGCCGCCTCCCCATGACGCCAAGTCGTACCCCGTCCCGCAGCCCCCGCTGCGGGGGCCGGGAAGTGCGGCCCATACGGAGCAAGGAGTTATATGAAACTGGCCTGGATTCTCTGGCTGTCGCAGTTGTTGCCGCAGCCGGCCGCTGATTCATTGTGTTTGAGCACCACCGTTTACCTGGAAGCCCGCGACCAGACCCTGCGTGGCCAGCAGGCCGTCGCCGAGGTCGCCCTGCGTCGCCTCGACAGTGGCCTGTGGGGTGACTCGATGTGCCAGGTGGTCACCGCGCGCAAGCAGTTCGCACCGACCATCGTCTCCCCCGGCACCCAGCTGGGCAATGACGCGGCGTGGAGCGAGGCGATGAACGTGGCCTTTGATGCCGAGCGCAACTGGGCGCTGCCGGCCGGCGAACGCCGCGAGATCGTGCCCGGTGCCAGCCACTTCGCCGCGCTGTCCATCGCCAGCCCGAACTGGCGCAACGCCTACCAGGTGGCCACCATCGGCGATCACACCTTCTACAAGGTGCAGAACCTCAAGCCGCGGCAGTCGTAACGATCCGTGCTGGCGGCGGCGTTGCCGCCCGCCGGCAGGCTCTGGGATAGTGGGCGTTTCCCGCCCGCATCACCTGGAGTTCCCATGAAGCTGTACAGCAAGCCCGGTGCCTGTTCCACCGCCGACCACATCGCCCTGCAGTGGACCGGCCAGCCGTTCGAGGTTGAACTGCTGAACAAGGACACCCTGAAGGGTCCGGAATTCCTCAAGATCAATCCGGCCGGCGCCGTTCCCGCGCTGGTCGACGGCGACTTCGTGCTGCTGCAGAACGCCGCGATCATGGGCTACATCGCCGACAGCTACCCGCAGGCCGGCCTCGCGGGTGACGGCAGCCCGCGCCAGCGTGCCGAAGCCACCCGCTGGCTGGCCTTCGTCAATTCCGACGTGCACCCGGCCTTCTCGCCGCTGTTCGCACCGGGCAAGTTCATCGCCGACGAAAGCCAGTTCGATGCGATCCGCGCCGCCGCACACAAGCGCCTGCGCGGGCTGTTCGAGACCGCTGACAAGCAGCTGGCGGACAAGCCTTGGCTGGCCGGTTTCCGCAGCTACGCCGACCCGTACTTCTACATCACCCTGCGCTGGGCCGCCGGCACCAAGGTCGACCTGTCCGGCCTGGACAACCTGGCTGCCTACAAGGCACGCATGGACGCCGATGCCGGCGTGCAGGCCGCGCTGAAGGCTGAAGGCCTGGCCTGACCTTGACCAGGGGTCAGAGCCGTCCGCATGGCGAACGGATCTGACCCCACCGGTTCCACCCGCCCGGTCAACCGATCTGGCGGATCACTTCACCCTTTGCATCGCGCAGGTAGGTCGGCACCACCTCGATGCGCAGTGCTCCCGCCACCGGGTAGAGGCCACGTTCGGCACGCACGCCTGCCAGGGCCTGCAGCCCTGTCTCGTCCAAGGGCCAGCGCGCGCTGTCAGTGGACACCTCGCCGGCTTCACCGGGCCCGGCCGGAATGAATTCCCACTGCCGCTCGCGGCTGACCAGCTCCAGCGATCTGCCGTGTCGCAGGCGCAGCGGCAGCAGTTCACACACGCTGGCCACCTGGCCCGCGCCAAGCACCAGCGTGGTGACGCCCGCCTCCTGCCCCCAGTCCAGCGTCTCGATGAACAACATGCCGGTGCTGGAGCCCTCGCGCTCGCTGCCGGCCCGCACCCGGGCCGTCAGTGCCGGATCGTCCAGCAGGTTGCCGCGATGCAGATCACTGATCCACAGCGGCATCGCCGGCTGCAGCGCCTGCAGCACACCGCGCGTCGACCAGCGCTTGACCGCCTCCATCTCTTCGTCGGTCAGGCCGACCAGCTGCAGGAACTGCAGGTGGCCATTGGCGGTGTCGCGCGCCGGCAGCTGCGGGTCGGCAATGAAAGCCAGGTGGCACAGGCGCGTGTCGGTCTCCAGCGCGATCGGGCCATTGGCATTCAGATGGTGACCATCCTCGAACACGTTTCCGCTGCCAAACACGTAGCGCGCCAGGTTCTGCAGCAGGTTCATCGGCCACACCGGCGGCGAGCTGCCAGCGTTCTCACCGGCGTCGGCAGCGAGGCGGAAGGTCAGCTCGAAACCATAGCCGCTGGCGGCGGCATCGCTGCTTTCCTTGGTGTACAGCTCGGAGAAGCCGTAGGTGACGTAGTGCCAGTGCGGCACCGGCGCATCCGCCCAGTACACGCTGATGCCATCCAGTGGATCCTGGCCGCCGAGCGTGTACGGCAGCGCGGTGCCGAAATGACGCGGTTCCTGGCCTGCATACAACGGCGCCAGTGCTGCGTTGATCGCGTCCCAGCCTGGGGTGTCGGTGTCGTCGTGGTCGTCCTGCACGCGGGACTCCTTGTGGGGAAGTGAACCGATCACTTTACGCGGTGGCTCAGGCCTGCACGACCTCGCCACCATCATTCACCATCGACGCCTGCGTTTCCTGCCACCAGCGCTGCGCCAGCGCCGGGCTGCGCGCCTTGCCCACCGCCGTCAGAAGTTCCGGGCACAGGCGCTCCAGCGCCACCGCATCGGTGCAGCGCTCGATCTTCAATTGCATGAAGTAGCCCTTCAGGCCGAGATGGCGCCGTACGGCTTCGCTCATCGCGTCGTACAGGTGCTGGTACAACGCCGGATCCTGTTCGCGGCCGGCGCTGATGCCGCGTGCCGGTGGCGCCTCAGCGCTGCCGCCGATCACTTCGATCAGGCCCTGCGCTGCCAGCTGCTCCAACGCATCGGCCGGCGCGCGCAGGCCTTCGAACAGACCGCGTATTTCAGTGTCGTCGCGATGGCCGTCGACCATCAGCAGGATCGACCGCAGTGCTGCCGGCAGGCGCCGGCCACGGTCTTCGATTTCCTGACGGCCAGCCGCCGTCTTGGCGTGCAGCAATGCCATTGCCTCCCCCTCCCTTCATGCGCCATGCCAGCGCGCCCTTGCGGGCACGCTCCCCTGCAACCGAGCTTAGCGCACCGGTTGCAGGGAGGAAGCTGCGGTGCAGCAACGGCCTCCCCTGTAGAGCCGAGCCGATGCTCGGCTGCCTTGGCAAGGCATGCGGAGCCGAGCATCGGCTCGGCTCTACAGAAGCAGGTCAGCGCCCCAGCGCGCGGCGGATCTCCTCCAGCGCGCTGGGATCATCCAGCGTCGACAGGTCACCCGGATCACGCTGTTCGGCCAGCGCCTGCAGCGAGCGCCGCAGCAGCTTGCCGGAGCGGGTCTTGGGCAGTGCATTGACCACGTGTACGTGCGCCGGGCGTGCGACCGCGCCGAGCGAGGTGGTCACCGTGGCCATCATCTCCGCCACCACCGGCGCCGGATCCTCACCGTTGAGCCCCTGCTTGAGGGTGACGAACACCAGCGGCACCTGCCCCTTCAACTCGTCCTTGACCCCGATCACCGCCGCCTCGGCCACGCGCGGATGGCTGGAAATGGCTTCCTCGATCTCGCGTGTGCCGAGGCGATGCCCGGCTACGTTGATGACATCATCGGTGCGACCGAGGATGAAGGTGTAGCCATCGTCGTCGCGGATCGCCCAGTCCAGCGAGCTGTACAACAGTTCCTTGAAGTGGCTGAAGTAGCTCTGCAGGAAGCGGCTGTCATCGTTCCACACGGTGCTCATGCAACCCGGCGGCAACGGTGGCGACACCACCAGCACGCCCTTCTGCCCCGGCGCGACCTCCTCGCCGGTGTTCTCGTCGATCACCTTCATCCGGTAACCAAGATTGGGGAGACCAGGCGAACCGAAGCGCACCGGCTTCATTTCCAGGCCCGGCAGCAGGGTCAGTGCCGGCCAGCCGGTCTCGGTCTGCCAGTAGTTGTCAATGATCGGCTTGCCGAGCGCTTCACTGATCCAGTGCGCGGTCGGCTCGTCCAGCGGCTCGCCGGCCAGGAACAGGTACTTCAGTGCGCCCAGGTCATGCCGGTGGATGAAGTCCGCGTCGTGCTTCTTCAGCACGCGGATCGCGGTGGGCGAAGAGAACATGGTGCGCACGTTGTACTGCTCGCATAGCGCCCACCAGATGCCCGGATCGGGATTGGTCGGCAGCCCTTCGTACAGCAGCGAGGTGCAGCCACCGATCAGCGGGCCGTAGACGTTGTAGGAATGGCCGACGGCCCAGCCGACGTCGGAGGTGGAAAACATCACCTGCCCTGGCTTGCAGTCGAACACGGTTTCCATCGACTGCGCCATCGCCACCGCATAGCCACCGACATCACGCTGCACGCCCTTCGGCTTGCCGGTGGTGCCGGAGGTGTACAGCAGGTAGCTCGGCTCGCTTGCTTCCAGCCATTGCACCGGCACATCGACTTCACCGATCTGCGCGCGCAGCGTGGCGTACTCCACGTCACGGCCCGGCACGCGTGGTTCGGCTGCGTCCAGCCCGCGCGACACGATCAGCACGTGCGGTGGCGGTGAAGCCGCTTCAGCGCAGGCGGCATCGACCATCGGTTTGTACGGAATGAGCTTGCCACCGCGCATGCCGGCATCGGCGGCGATCAACAGCTTGGGCCTGGCATCGTCGATGCGCAGCGCCAGGTTATGCGCGGCAAAGCCTCCGAACACCACCGAATGCACCGCACCGATGCGCGCGCACGCCAGCATCGCGAACACGGCTTCGGCCATGTTCGGCATGTAGATCACCACGCGATCGCCGTGGCCGACACCGAGGTGCTTGAGCACCGCGGCGAAGTCGTTCACTTCGCGGTACAGCTGCCGATAGGTGATCTCGCGGGTGCTGTTGGTCTCGGTGGAAATGGCAACCAGCGCGAGCTGGTCGGCGCGCTCGGCCAGGTGGCGGTCGACGGCGTTGTAGCAGAGATTGGTTTCGCCGCCGACGAACCAGCGCCGGAACGGCGGGTTGCTGTAGTCGAGCACCTGCTGTGGCGGTTTGTGCCAATGGATGCGCTTGGCTTCCTCGCCCCAGAAGGCCTCCGGCTCGTCGATCGAGCGACGGTAGGTTTCCTCGTAGTTCATGACGCAGCCCTCCCAGACAAAGTCATGGGTTCGAGGATAGTCCGGCGCTGGCGTGCGGGCCGCCCTACCTTGGTAGGGGGTGGGGTTTGTTCTGCAGGGCTTGCAGCCCTGCGCCTGCAGAAGCCGAAGCAACAGCAGAAGCTGGCTTACCGGGGATGGCGGGGCGGGTCCGGTTGCGGGGGACGCCGTGAATCCGTCCATGGAGGCTCGGTCGCCGCTTGCTCGTGTGCGCAGTCCTGCGCACACGGCAAGACCGGGGTTGGGCGTCCTGCCCAACCCGCCCGAGGCATGCCTCGGGCCCATGCGGCTCACGCCCCCTCAACCGGACCCACCCCGCCTTCGACAGACTTCCGCGATCTGTCGGAGCACGGGGTCGGATCCCAGATTCAATATTCAATTCGATATCTGACAGAAAAATCGTGTCGACCAAGGTCGACACCTACCAAGACCAACAGCGACAGCCGTTACCAACCGCCGCAGGAATCTGTCGGGGGTGGGGCGGTGTGGGTTGGCAGGACCGTTGGCGCCATGGATGGCGCCATCGAGCCCCCATGGATGGGTTTACGGCGTGTCCTGCCTACCCACACCGCCCCGCCACCCCACGGACAGCCCGCTTTTGACGTTGACGTTGATTCTGCGGGTGCAGGGCTGCAAGCCCTGCCGGCCCCTAGAACGGAGCTGCGGACTCGAACGCGAGCGCCTCGCCCGTCAGCGGATGCGTAAACCGCAGGCTGCGCGCATGCAGATGCACGCGGTGCGCCGGTGCCGCGTCATACAGCACGTCGCCAACAATCGGATGGCCAAGACTGGCCATGTGCAACCGCAGCTGATGGCTGCGGCCAGTGATCGGTTCCAGCGCCACGCGCGTGCGCTGCGCTTCAACATCACGCGCCAGCACGCGCCAACGCGTCAGCGCCGGCTTGCCGCGCCCATGGTCGACCATCTGCTTCGGCCGGTTCGGCCAGTCCACGATCAGCGGCAGGTCCACTTCACCGGCATCGCTTTCGATCACACCCTGCACGACGGCTTCGTAGCACTTGCCGACCTGGCGCTGCTCGAACTGCATCGACACTGCGGCCTGCATCTCCTTGCCGCGCGCGTGCAGCAGCAGGCCCGAGGTGACCTGGTCCAGCCGGTGCACGGTCAGCGCGTCCGGGTACACCGCCTGCAGGCGCGCGACCACGCAGTCCTGGTTCTCGGCGCTGCGGCCGGGCACGGACAGCAGGCCGGCCGGCTTCTCGGCCACCAGCAGCGCGTCGTCGATGTAGTGCAGGTGGATCATGCGGTTCCAGGAATTCCAAATGAAAACGGGGAAGCCGAAGCTTCCCCGTTTTCTGCGTACCGACCAACGGTCGGCACCTACCGGCCGAGGCCCGTATCAGCCCAGCAGGTGGGCGACGCCGGCGCGCTCTTCTTCCAGCTCGGCCAGGGTCTTGTCGATGTACTTCTGGCTGAAGTCGTCGATCGGCAGATCCTTCACCAGGGTGTACTTACCGTTCTCGGTGGTCACGGCGAAGCCGAAGATCACGCCTTCCGGAATGCCGTAGGAACCGTCGGACGGCACGCCCATGGTGACCCACTTGCCGTTGCTGCCCAGCACCCAGTCACGCACGTGGTCGATGGCGGCGTTGGCGGCCGAAGCGGCCGAGGACGAGCCACGGGCTTCGATGATCGCTGCACCGCGCTTGCCCACGGTCGGGATGAAGGTGTTGGCGTTCCACTCCTGGTCGTTGATCGCATCGGCGATCGACGCGCCATCGGCGGTGGCGAAACGGTAGTCCGGGTACATGGTCGGGCTGTGGTTGCCCCACACGACCAGCTTCTCCATGCCACCGACCGGCTTGCCCAGCTTGGTCGACAGCTGGCTCAGGGCGCGGTTGTGGTCCAGGCGCAGCATGGCGGTGAAGTTTTCCGGCTTCAGGTCCGGGGCCGACTTCATGGCGATGTAGGCATTGGTGTTGGCCGGGTTGCCGACCACCAGCACCTTCACGTCACGGCTGGCGACCTTGTTCAGCGCCGCGCCCTGGGCGGTGAAGATCTTGGCGTTTTCCAGCAGCAGGTCCTTGCGCTCCATGCCCGGGCCACGCGGACGTGCACCGACCAGCAGGGCGATGTCGGCGTCCTTGAACGCGACTTCGGCGTCATCGGTGCCGACCATGCCGGCCAGCAGCGGGAAGGCGCAGTCTTCCAGCTCCATCATCACGCCCTTCAGGGCGGCCTGGGCCTTGTCCACCGGCAGTTCCAGCAGCTGCAGGATGACCGGCTGGTCCTTGCCCAGCATTTCGCCGGAGGCGATGCGGAACAGCAGGGCATAACCGATCTGGCCGGCGGCGCCGGTCACGGCAACACGAACGGGTGCTTTCATGGGGGTTTCCTCTTGCTTGCAAGCGTTTGATGGGACGCCGCGGGCAGAGCCACGCAGGCCTGGCGGGCGGCGGGGAACAGGGAAACGGCCACCCGTGGGTGGCCGTTTCGAAGGGGAATCAGGCGGCGAGGTGCTTGTTCCACTCGGCGACGCGGTCGGCCTGGGCGGCCAGCACGGCGTCGACGTCGCCTTCCAGGGTGATCGAATGGATCACGTCGCCCTGCTTGACCGAATCGACGATGGCCTGGCCTTCCAGGACCTTGCCGAAGACGGTGTGGCGGCCGTCCAGCCAGTCGGTCTTGATGTGGGTGATGAAGAACTGGCTGCCGTTGGTGTTCGGGCCGGCATTGGCCATCGACAGCGAGCCGACCTCGTGCTTCACGCCATTCTTCTCGTCTTCGAACTTGTAGCCCGGGCCGCCGGTGCCACGACCCTGCGGGCAGCCGCCCTGGATCATGAAGTCGGCGATCACGCGGTGGAAGATCAGGCCGTCATAGAAGCCGTGCTTGACCAGGTTCACGAAGTTGGCCACGGTCAGCGGCGCCTTGTCGGCGAACAGCTCGACCTTGATCGGGCCCTGGGTGGTGTCGAAAGTGGCGATGAGGGACATGAAGATCCTTGATGCAAAGGGGAATGCGTCTAGCCACCTAGTTTACACCCGCCTCGTGTCGGCGGCGGCTTCGACCATGGGTGAAGCGCCTCGCTTCAGCCCACGGACGGGGAGCCGCGCCACCGGGTCCTGGCGGCCTCGGCCGGGGCCGCGGACAGTCAGCTGAATGGGGGCCGTGACGGGCGTGAACTCCATCTTTTCGCGAATCGTCAAGTTCGACGTATAATGTTGGACTTCTTTTTCCAAATCCGGCGCCGACTGGCCCCCTTTCGTATGTCCATCGAAAATCTTCGCAACATCGCCATCGTCGCCCACGTCGACCATGGCAAGACCACCCTGGTCGACCAGCTGCTGAAGCAGTCCGGCACCCTGTCCGAGCGCACCGTCCTCGCCGAGCGCGTGATGGACAGCAACGACCAGGAAAAGGAACGCGGCATCACCATCCTGGCCAAGAACACCGCCATCACCTGGGAAGACAAGAAGACCGGCATCAAGAACCGGATCAACATTGTCGACACCCCCGGGCACGCCGACTTCGGTGGTGAGGTCGAGCGCGTGCTGTCGATGGTCGACACCGTGCTGATCCTGGTCGATGCGATGGACGGCCCGATGCCGCAGACCCGCTTCGTCACCCAGAAGGCCTTCGCGATGGGCTTCAAGCCGATCGTCGTGGTCAACAAGATCGACCGTCCGGGCGCGCGTCCGGAGTGGGTGATCGACCAGGTCTTCGACCTGTTCGACAAGCTCGGCGCCACCAACGAGCAGCTGGACTTCCCGATCGTCTACGCCTCGGCCCTGAACGGCTACGCCGGCCTGGAAGACACCGTGCGCGACGGCGACATGACCGCGCTGTACGAAGCGATCATGCAGCACGCCCCGCGTCCGGAAGTGGACCCGGAAGGCCCGTTCCAGATGCGCATCAGCCAGCTGGACTACAACAACTTCGTGGGCGTGATCGGCATCGGCCGCATCCAGCGCGGCACCCTGAAGAAGAACATGCAGGTCGCGGTCATCGACCGTGAAGGCAAGAAGCGCAACGGCAAGGTCGCCCAGGTACTGGGCTTCCTGGGCCTGGAGCGCATCGAGCAGGACACCGCCGAAGCCGGTGACATCGTGGCCATCTCCGGCATTCCGGAACTGACCATCTCCGACACCCTGTGCCACCCGGACACCCCGGAAGCGCTGCCGGCACTGACCGTCGACGAACCGACCATCTCGATGACCTTCCAGGTCAACAACTCGCCGTTCGCCGGCAACAAGGACCTGTCCGGTGGCAAGTTCCTGACCAGCCGCCAGATCAAGGACCGCCTGGACCGCGAGCAGGTCCACAACGTGGCCCTGAAGGTCGAACAGCTGGAAGACGCCGACAAGTTCCTGGTCTCCGGCCGTGGCGAACTGCACCTGTCGGTGCTGATCGAGAACATGCGTCGTGAAGGCTACGAGCTGGCCGTGTCGCGCCCGGAAGTGATCATCAAGGAAATCGACGGCCAGATGATGGAGCCGATCGAGCAGCTGGTGGTGGACATCGAAGAAGTGCACCAGGGCGGCGTGATGGAAAAGCTGGGTACCCGCAAGGGCCAGCTGAAGAACATGGAGCCGGACGGCAAGGGCCGCGTGCGCCTGGAATACCAGATCCCGGCCCGTGGCCTGATCGGTTTCCAGAACGAGTTCAAGACCCTCACCCAGGGTTCGGGCCTGCTGTTCCACGTGTTCGACCACTACGGTCCGAAGGAACAGGGCGCCATCGCCAAGCGCATCAACGGTGTGATGATCGCCAACGCCCCGGGTACCACGCCGGCCTACTCGCTGGGCCCGCTGCAGGAGCGCGGCAAGCTCTTCGCTGCTGAAGGCGACAACGTGTATGAAGGTCAGCTGGTCGGTATCCACTCCAAGGACAACGACCTGACCGTCAACGCGATCAAGACCAAGCCGCTGACCAACATGCGCGCTTCGGGCAAGGACGATGCGATCCAGCTGACCCCGGCGATCAAGTACTCGCTGGAACAGGCCCTGGACTTCATCGAAGACGACGAGCTGGTCGAGATCACCCCGAAGGAGATCCGTCTGCGCAAGAAGTTCCTGACCGAAAGCGACCGCAAGAAGGCTTCGCGCGGCGGCTGAGCCAGCACCCCGTGAACCCGAGCGGCTACAACCCGGATCCACACCGACATCCGGGTCTCCACGTCATCGCCCTGCTCGAAGCGAGCAAGGCGATGCTGGCGCTGTTGGCGGCCACCGGGCTGGAAGTGCTCGGACCGCAGCCGCTGCGGCACGGCATCATGGTCCTGATCCGGCGTTTCAGCCTGGATCCGGACCATGGCACCCTGCCCTCGCTGCTGCACATGATCAGCCCCGACGCGGTGCACCTGGCCGCGGCGGGGATGATCGGCTACGGCCTGCTGCACCTGGTCGAAGCCTGGGGCCTGTGGCGGGCCAAGGCCTGGGCCTCCTGGCTGGGCTGCCTGACCGCCTCGCTGTACCTGCCCTTCGACATCTTCGCGATCATCCGCCATCCCGGCTGGCCGTCGTGGACGATCCTGGCGATCAACCTGATCGTGGTCTACGTCCTCGCCCGCGACCTGCGCAAGCGCCACCGCTGAGCACCGGCTACACTGGGGATTGGAGCCGACCAAGCCGCCCCATGCGCCCGTCCTTGACGCCTCTGCTGACCTGCCTGCTCGCCGCGCTGCCTGCGCTGCTTTCGGCTGGCTGCAGCCCCGCCACGTCCAGCGCCCATGCGGCCGAACCTGCGAGCCGCAACGTGCCGTTCCCGTATGCCGAAACCGATGTCGCCGACCTGCAGGCGAGGATGACCGCCGGCGAGCTGGACAGCACCACCCTGACCCAGGCCTACCTGCAGCGCATCGCCAGCCTCGACCGCACCGGGCCGCGCCTGCGCGCGGTGATCGAGCTCAACCCCGATGCCCTGAAGGAAGCGGCCGCGCGCGACCGCGAGCGCCGCGAAGGACGCCTGCGCGGCCCGCTGCACGGCATCCCGCTGCTGCTGAAGGACAACATCAACGCCGCGCCGATGGCCACCAGCGCCGGCTCGCTGGCCCTGCAGGGATTCCGCCCGGACGACGCCTACCTGGTGCGCCGGCTGCGCGAGGCCGGTGCCGTGGTGCTGGGCAAGACCAACCTCAGCGAATGGGCCAACTTCCGCGGCAATGATTCGATTTCCGGGTGGAGCGCACGCGGTGGCCAAACCCGCAATCCCTATCGCCTGAGCCATTCGCCCTGTGGCTCCAGCAGCGGCAGCGCGGTGGCCGTGGCCGCCAACCTGGCCAGCGTGGCGATCGGCACCGAAACCGACGGCAGCATCGTCTGCCCCGCCGCCATCAACGGCGTGGTCGGCCTGAAGCCGACGGTCGGCCTGGTCAGCCGCGATGGCATCGTGCCGATCTCTTTCAGCCAGGACACCGCCGGGCCGATGACACGCAGCGTCGCCGATGCCGCCGCTGTGCTGACCGCGATCGCCGGCCGCGACGATGCCGATCCGGCCACCGCGACCATGCCCGGCCGCGCGGTCTACGACTACACCGCCCGCCTGGACCCGCAGGGCCTGCGCGGCAAACGCATCGGCCTGCTGCAGACGCCGCTGCTGAAGTACGGCGGCATGCCGCCCCTGATCGAACAGGCCGCCACCGAGCTGCGTCGCGCCGGCGCCGTGGTGGTGCCGGTGGAGCTGCCCAACCAGGGTGCCTGGGCCGAGGCCGAGCGCACGCTGCTGCTGTACGAATTCAAGGCCGGGCTGGAGCGCTACTTCAGCACCCATCGCGCCCCGCTGCGCAGCCTGGCCGAGCTGATCGCCTTCAACCAGGCGCACAGCAAACAGGAACTGGGCCTGTTCGGCCAGGAGTTGCTGGTGGAGGCTGACGCCACCGCGGGCCTGGCAGACCCGGCCTACATCCGCGCACGCAGTGAAGCCCGCCGCCTGGCCGGTCCGGAGGGCATCGATGCCGCCCTCGCCGCCCATCAACTCGATGCGCTGGTGGCGCCGACCACCGGCGTCGCATGGCCGATCCGCAGCGAAGGCGACGACTTCCCCGGCGAGAGCTACAGCGCCGCTGCCGTCGCGGGTTACCCCAGCCTGACCGTGCCGATGGGGCAGATCGACGGCCTCCCGGTAGGCCTGCTGTTCATGGGCACCGCCTGGAGCGAACCAAAGCTGATCGAGATGGCCTACGCCTACGAGCAACGCACGCGCGCGCGCAAGCCGCCGCACTTTGATACCGACGCACTGATCGACGCCGGCGAGCCTTGATCGTGTTTCTGTAGCGCCGAGCCCACGCTCGGCTTCACCGGAAAATCGAAAGCGACCGAGCATGGCCCGGCTCTACAGAGGCTGGTCAGGCTCCGCCGGCACGATCGCCGCTTCACCATCCTCCGCGCCAGGCGAACGCACATCCGCGGTGCGCGCCCGCGGACCGCGCGGCATATCCAGCTCATCATCGTGCTGCACGCGTGCACGGACCTGCGGCAGCGCCTGCGGATGCTCGCGCGCAAGGAAATCGAGCATGCGCTCGCGCACCAGGCAGCGCAGGTCAAAGGCATCGCCGGAACTGCGTGCGCTGACCAACAGGCGTACCTGGATTGCGCGTTCGCTGGTTTCGGTCACCTGGGTCACGCAGACCCGACCATCCCACAGCGCTTCGCCACGACAGATACGCTCCAGCTCGGCACGGATCGCCGCGATCGGTGCCCGGTAGTCCAGCCACAGGAAGGCCGTGCCGAGCAGATCGGCACTGCGTCGCGTCCAGTTCTGGAACGGGTTCTCGATGAACCAGGTCAGCGGCACCACCATCCGCCGCTCATCCCAGATGCGCACTACCACGTAGCTGCTGCCGATCTCCTCGATGCGGCCCCACTCGCCTTCGACGATCACCACGTCATCCAGGCGGATCGGCTGCGTTACCGCAATCTGCAGGCCGGCAATGAGGTTGCCGAACACCGGCTTGGCCGCGATACCCGCCACCAGGCCGATCAGGCCCGCCGACGCCAGCAGGGCCGTGCCGATCTTCTGCACCATCGGGAACGTCAACAGCACCAGCGAGGCACCGAGCACGATGATGCCGCCCATCAACACGCGGCTGAGCACCCGCGTCTGGGTCTGGATGCGGCGTGCCTCCAGGTTGTCGGAGACATCGATGGGATGGTTGCGCAGGATCGCGCGCTCACCCGCGGCGACCGCTCGCACCAGCAACCAGATGAAGCAGGCGGTCAGCGCGATGTGCAGCACATGCTGCAGATTGCCCAGCACGGGATCCTGCAGCGGCGTGGCCTGCAGCGCTGGAATCAACAGCAGCAGCGGCCATGCGGTGGCCATCGGCAATCCAAGCACGCGACCGATGCGCGCGCGCCGCCGATCACGCCCTTTCAGCCGGTGATAGATCCACAGGATCAGCCACGCACCGACGCCGCCCACCACTGCTGCCAATCCCAACGGCCATGCGTAGGCCTGTGCGGTTTGCCAGTGCACCGTTGCCACCTCCACTCGAACAGCCAAGCGGACAGCCTCGCGCATGGCGCATGAGCGTCACGTCAGTCGTTCGTAAGCAGGGTGTTGGTCGGCAGGGCTTGCAGCCCTGCACCTGCTAGAAGCCGAAGCAACAGCAACGGCAGAAGCGGGCATTCCGTGGGATGGCGGGGTGGGTCCGGTTGCGGGAGACGCCGTAAACCCATCCTTGGGGGCTTGGCCGCGGCATCCATGCCGCGGACACTCCCGCAACCGGACCCACCCCGCCTTCGACAGATTTCCGCGATCTGTTCGCGCTTCTGTAGAGCCGAGCCATGCTCGGCTCAAATCTCACAGATATCGATATATTCGATTTCCATAGTGATTCATCCACGAATGGCGTGGATCTACCGCAGGTCGCAGAGATCTGTCAGAGGCGGGGCGGTGTGGGTAGGCAGGACCGTTGGCGCCATGGATGGCGCCATCGAGCCCCCATGGATGGGTTTACGGCGTGTCCTGCCTACCCACACCGCCCCGCCACCCCACGGAATGCCCGCTTCTGCCGTTGCTGTTGCTTCGGCTTCTGGCAGGTGCAGGGCTGCAAGCCCTGCCGAAAAACCCTTACCGCACCTGCTCCTGCTTGCGCACGATCGCCATCGCGATCTCCAGCGACTGCTCGTAATTCAACCGCGGGTCCACCGTCGAGCGGTACGCGCGCTCCAGGTCGCGCTCGGTCAGTTCGCGTGCGCCACCGGTGCACTCGGTCACGTCCTCGCCGGTCAGTTCCAGGTGCACACCCCCCAGGCGCGTGCCTGCGGCCGCATGCAGATCGAACGACAGCTCCACTTCGCCACGCACGTTGTCGAAGCGGCGCGTCTTGAAACCGTTGGCGGTGCTCTCGGTATTGCCATGCATCGCATCGCACACCCACAGCACACGGCGGCCGTCGCGCTTGACCGCATCCAGCAGCGGCGGCAGCTTCTCGGCAATCTGCGCGGCGCCCATGCGGTGGATGAAACTCAGGCGGCCCGGTTCGTCATGCGGGTTGAGCACGTCGATCAGGCGCAGCAGCTGGTCCGGCGTCACCGACGGGCCGACCTTGATCGCGATCGGGTTGCGCACGCCACGCAGGTACTCCACGTGCGCGCCATCCAGCGCGGCGGTACGCATGCCGATCCACGGGTAATGCGTGCTCAGGTTCAACCAGCCCTGCTGGCGCGGCACCTGCCGGGTCAGCGCCTGCTCGTAGGGCAGCAGCAACGCCTCGTGCGAGGTGTAGAAATCGATGCGGTTGAGGTTGTGCACGCGGGCCCCGGCCAGGGTCTCCATGAAGTGCACCGCATCGCCGATCGAGGCCACCATCTTCTGGTACTCGGCGGCCAGCGGCGAGTGGCTTACCCACTCCAGGTTCCAGTACTCGGGGTGGTGCAGGTCGGCGAAGCCACCATCGATCAGCGCCCGCACGAAGTTCATCGTCATCGCCGAGTGCGCGTGGGCCTGCAGCATCCGCTTCGGGTCCGGCAGGCGTGCCGCTGCGGTGAAGGCCGGCGCGTTGATCACATCGCCACGGTAGCTGGGCAGGGTCACGCCGTCGCGGGTCTCGGTATCGGCCGAGCGCGGCTTGGCGTACTGGCCGGCGAAGCGGCCGACGCGGATCACCGGCTGGCGCAGGCCGTGAACCAGCACCAGGCTCATCTGCAGCAGCACCTTCAGGCGGTTGGAGATGGTGCCCGATTCGCAGTCGCTGAAATTCTCGGCGCAGTCGCCCCCCTGCAGCAGGAAGCGCTTGCCCTCCTGGGCCTCGGCCAGCTGCTGCTTCAGCGCCAGGATCTCCCACGAGGTGACCAGGGGCGGCAGCCGCTTCAGCTCGTGCAGAGCGGCG
Source organism: Stenotrophomonas sp. YJH_SMC_17 (assembly GCF_059371655.1). Lineage (NCBI taxonomy): Bacteria > Pseudomonadati > Pseudomonadota > Gammaproteobacteria > Lysobacterales > Lysobacteraceae > Stenotrophomonas > Stenotrophomonas sp. YJH_SMC_17. The sequence goes on from NZ_JCAFUU010000001.1 coordinate 1,059,692, forward strand.
TCCAGCGCCACCGGGTCCGGATAGGTCGGCATCTGCAGCGCGGTCTTGCCACGCCAGCTCTCCGGCGACCAGGCAGCGCCAGCGGCGGCTGCGGCAGGATCGGGGACAGGCGAAACGGCGGACAGGCTCATTGCAGACTTCCGGAGGTGGGGGGCGTTCATGGTCGCAGAGCCGACCGCTGTCGCAAAGGGTCGAACATCGTCTGCACATGACTGAACGCCGGGGAAAGCGCATCGCGATTGGCCAGAAGCGGCACGCCCACGGACGGCCGGACAGGCGCATGATTCGCCACGCACTGTTACGAAGTAACACTCAATCCCCATTGGCCCCTTCCACAGCCTATCCGCCATGAAGCCCTCCCTGCTCGCTACCGGCATCACCTTCGCCCTGACCCTGGCCAGCCTGCCCTCCCTCGCCCTGGCTGCCGATGCGGCCCCGGTGAAGGACCTCGATACCGTCACCGTCAGTGCCCAGCTCGACCAGGCCCGCAACGCGCTGTCGCCGGACATCGGCAGCAGCCAGTACCAGATCACCGCCGAGGACATCCAGAAGCAGCCGCTGGGTGCCTCCGCCCCGCTCAGCCAGGTGCTGCTGCAGGCCCCGGGCGTGGTCCAGGACTCCTATGGCGGCGTCCATGTGCGCGGCGACCACGCCAACCTGCAGTACCGCATCAACGGCGTGCTGCTGCCCGAATCGATCTCCGGCTTCGGCCAGACCCTGGACGCGCGCACCATCAAGAGCATCCGCCTGATGGACGGCGCGCTGCCGGCGCAGTTCGGCGAGCGCACCGCGGCGGTGGTCGACATCACCACCCGCAGTGGCGCCGAGCTCGGCAATGGCGGCAGCGCCGGACTCACCGCGGGCTCGTTCGGCAAGGTCAACCCGAATGCCTCCTGGTGGGGCAACCAGGGCCGCTGGAGCTGGTTCCTGACCGGCAACTACGACCAGAACGAGGTTGGCCTGGAGAACCCGACCAGCTCGCGCAAGCCAATGCACGACGACACCCATCAGGGCAAGGCGTTCGCCGACCTGACCTACCTGGTCAACGACAACACCCGCCTGAGCGTGTTCGCCGGCTTCGCCAACAACCGTTTCCAGATCCCGGTCAATCCGGGCCAGACTCCACAGTTCGGCTATCTCGATACCACCACGTTCGATTCCAGCCAGCTGGACGAGACCCAGCGCGAGACCACCCGCTTCGGCATGCTGGTGCTGCAGGGCACGCTGGGCAGCACCGCCTACCAGGTCTCTGCCGGGCAGCGCTACAGCGATGTGGCATTCAACCCGGATGTCGTCGGCGACCTGGTGTTCAGCGGCGTCGCCTCGCAGGTCCAGCGCAGCAACCGCGCCAACACCCTGCAGGCCGACTTCTCCACCCCGCTGGGCAACGACCACACGCTGCGCTACGGCCTGTACGGCAATTACGAGAACGCGCAGGCCAGCAACAGCAGCTGGGTGTTTCCGGTCGATGATGCCGGCCAGCAGTCCAGCACCACGCCGCTGCTGATTCCGGATCGCAGCGCCTTCCACGCCAGTACGCTGGCGCTGTACGTGCAGGACGAATGGAAGATCGGCGACGACTGGACCGTGAACTACGGCCTGCGCGGCGATCGCTACAAGGCCTTCGGCCACACCGAGGGTCAGCTCAGCCCGCGGTTGGGGGTGGTCTGGAATGCCAGCGACAGCACCACCGTGCATGCCGGCTATTCGCGTTACTTCACGCCGCCTGCCAGTGAGTTGATCGCCAGCAGCGATATCGCCCTGTACGACGGCACCACCAACCAGCAACCCAGCGGCGGCAGCAACACGCCGCTGGCCGAACGCAGCGACTACTACGACATCGGCGTCTCGCAGCAGCTGGGCGAGCACCTGACGCTCGGCCTGGATGCCTACGATCGGCGCGTCGCGCGGCTGCAGGATGAAGGCCAGTTCGGCGCCGCCTACATCTATTCGACCTTCAACTATCGCCGTGGCCACATCCGCGGCCTGGAGTTCAGTGCCGACTACAGCAACGGCCCCTTCAGCGCCTATTTCAATGCGGCGTACAACAAGGCAATCGGCACCCGGGTCATCACCGGCCAGTACAACCTCGATCCGGATGCGCTGGCCTACGTGGCCGACCACTGGATCCACCTCGACCACGACCAGAAGCTGACCTCATCGGGTGGGCTCAGCTACGCCTTCGCCGGCCACAACCGGATCGGTGCAAACTACGTGTTCGGCAGCGGTCTGCGTTCGGACATCGAGGGCGTGCCCAACGGCGGCGAACTGCCGGCGTACCTGCAGGTGAACCTCAGCGCCGGGCACGACTTCAACGCCGACAGCGGGCATCCACTGCATGTGCAGCTGGCCGTGATCAACGCGCTGGACCGCAGCTACCAGCTGCGTGATGGCGGTGGCGTGGGCGTGTTCGCCCCGCAGTGGGGGCCACGCCGCGGCGCCTACCTGAGCCTGCAGCAGGATTTCTGAGGAGACAGGGGTCGGATCCCTTTCCGCAGGAAAGGGCTCTGACCCCGCACCGGGAATGAGGTCAGCGCCCTTTGCGATGCAAAGGGTTCCGACCCCGTTTTGCTCTCAGCGCTTGACCTTGCGCAGCGACACCGCCAGCGCCCACAGCGCCAGCAGCACGAACCACACGCCGGACCACATCGGCATGGTCAGGCCCAGGAACGTCCAGTCAATATTGCCGCAGTTGCCGGTGCCGGTCAGCACCGTGCGGAACACTTCCAGCGGGCCCATGGTCTCGCGCAGGAAGCTCAGCGGCGGGCCGCAGGTCGCGCCCATCTCCGGCGGCAGCATCTGCACGTAGACGTGGCGAGCGGCGATGCCGACACCAACTGCGGCGGCAATGAAGGCCAGCACGCCATAGGTCGCGCGGCCGGGGCGGTTGGACGGCCCGTGCAGCGCACCGATCAGGAACAGCAGGCCCAGCGCAGCGAACGCCAGGCGCTGGAAGATGCACAACGGACACGGCTCCAGGCCCATCTTCAGCTGCAGGAAGATGGCGTAGCCCAGCAGGCCCGCGCAGATCAGGAAGCCCAGGAAGAACTGGGCGCGGAAGGGCCAGCGCAGTGGATTCATCGTCAACGCTCGAATGGATCAGGCGCCAAGCGTAACCGACAGCGCGCCCCGTTCGAACCGCCACACGGCACGCCTGTCGGAACGGTGCGGGTCAGAGCCCGTGCCCGCGGCACGGGATCCGCAGAAACGCAAAAGCCCGGCAGAGGCCGGGCTTTCGCTGTGTCGCGTTGGAGCGGTCCGATTACTCGGCCACTTCCTCGGCCACGACCGGACGGTCAACCAGCTCGACGTAGGCCATCGGCGCGTTGTCGCCGGCGCGGAAACCGCACTTCAGCAGACGCAGGTAGCCGCCCGGACGGTTCGCGTAGCGCGGGCCCAGGATGGTGAACAGGTTGCCCACGGCTTCGTTGTCGCGCAGGCGGGCGAAGGCCAGACGGCGGTTGGCGACGGAGTCGACCTTGGCCAGGGTGATCAGCGGCTCGGCAACGCGGCGCAGTTCCTTGGCCTTCGGCAGGGTGGTCTTGATCAGCTCGTGCTTGAACAGCGAGGCGGCCATGTTCTTGAACATCGCTTCGCGGTGGGCGCTGGTACGGCTGAACTTACGGCCAGACTTCTGATGACGCATGGTGATATTCCTTGGTTAATGATGAGGCTGTGTGGATCGTTGTCGCCATCCTGGCGTTGCTGCGCGGACTGCGGGTGGTCCTGGCCATCCATCCTGGACGACCTGCCCGCGAACCTTGGGTTCGTCGTGGCATGTTGTGTTGCGTTGAAGGCTCCACCGCGAACGGTGGAGCCCTCAGGCATTACCGATATCAGCCCAGCATGCCGTGGCTGGCGACGCCGGCCGGCGGCCAGTTCTCCAGCTTCATGCCGAGCGACAGGCCGCGCTGAGCCAGCACTTCCTTGATCTCGGTGAGCGACTTCTTGCCCAGGTTCGGGGTCTTCAGCAGCTCCACTTCGGTCTTCTGGATCAGATCGCCGATGTAGTAGATGCTTTCAGCCTTCAGGCAGTTGGCCGAACGCACGGTCAGCTCCAGATCGTCGATCGGGCGCAGCAGCACCGGATCCACGCCGTTGTTGGCCGGCTTCGCCGCACCGCGGTCGCGGTGGGTGAAGTCACCGAACACCGACAGCTGATCGCTGAGGATGTCGGCGGCGGTGCGCACGGCTTCCTCGGCATCGATGGTGCCGTTGGTCTCGATATCGATGACCAGCTTGTCCAGGTCAGTACGCTGTTCGACGCGGGCCGCTTCCACGGCATAGGCGACGCGGCGGACCGGCGAGAACGAGGCATCCAGGACCAGGCGGCCGATGGCACGGGTTTCTTCGTCCGGACGACGACGCGCGGCAGCCGGCTGGTAGCCGAAACCACGTTCGATCTTCAGACGCATGTTGACTGCCGTGTCCTTGGTCAGGTGGCAGATGACATGGTCGCCGTTCAGGATCTCCACATTGTGGTCGACCTTGATGTCGGCAGCGGTGACAACGCCCGGGCCCTGCTTGGACAGGGACAGGGTGGCGCTGTCGCCGGAGTGCATACGGATGGCCACGTCCTTCAGGTTGAGCAGGACTTCAAGCACGTCCTCCTGCAGACCTTCGACCGTGGTGTACTCATGCAACACGCCGTCGATTTCGACTTCCGTGATGGCGAAGCCCGGGATGGACGACAGCAGCACGCGACGCAGGGCATTACCCAGCGTATGCCCGTAACCCCGCTCCAAAGGTTCGATAACGACCTTTGCACGGGTGTCGGTAAGGCGTTCGATCTGCGGACCGCGAGGACGCAGAACCTGGTTGGCGGTAACCGTCATGTTGCGGGTTCTCCTAGTGAACCCCCGGCCGTCGCCGGGGGCTCTCCAATGTGAATTACTTCGAATACAGCTCGACGATCAGCGCTTCGTTGATGTCCGCAGGCAGATCCGAACGATCCGGAACAGCCTTGAAGATGCCGGTGAACTTGCCGGAATCCACTTCAACCCACGACGGGCTCAGGTCATGCTGGGCGGCGACGGTCAGGGCTTCCTGGACGCGCAACTGCTTTGCAGCCTTTTCAGACAGGGCGATGGCGTCGCCAGCCTTGACCTGGTACGAAGCCAGGTTGACCGACTTGCCATTCACGGTGACGCCGCGGTGCGACACCAGCTGACGGGCAGCCGGACGGGTCACGGCGAAGCCCATGCGGTAGACGACGTTGTCCAGGCGGGTTTCCAGCAGCTGCAGCAGGTTCTCGCCGGTGTTGCCCTTCTTGGTCGAGGCCTTCTTGTAGTAGTTGCGGAACTGACGCTCCAGCAGGCCGTAGATACGCTTGACCTTCTGCTTTTCACGCAGCTGGGTAGCGTAGTCGGACAGCTTGCCCTTGCGGGCAGTGGCGCCGTGCTGGCCGGGCTTCTGCTCCAGCTTGCACTTGGAGTCCAGCGCACGCGCCGGGCTCTTCAGGGACAGGTCGGCGCCTTCGCGACGGGCGAGCTTACAGGTAGGACCGATATAACGAGCCATTTCTTATCGCTCCCTTTAGACGCGACGCTTCTTCGGCGGACGGCACCCGTTGTGCGGGATAGGCGTCACGTCGATGATGTTGGTGATCTTGTAGCCGACGTTGTTCAACGAACGCACGGCCGACTCACGGCCCGGACCCGGGCCCTTGATGCGGACTTCCAGCGACTTCACGCCGTAGTCCAGCGCAGCACGACCGGCCTTTTCAGCAGCCACCTGGGCAGCGAACGGGGTCGACTTGCGCGAACCGCGGAAGCCAGCGCCACCGGAGGTCGCCCACGACAGAGCATTGCCCTGGCGGTCGGTGATGGTGACGATGGTGTTGTTGAACGAAGCGTGGACGTGGGCAACGCCGTCGGTGACGACGCGCTTGATCTTCTTCTTGGTCTTAGCAGCGGGCTTAGCCATTTCTCAGTCCCTTACTTCTTGATCGCCTTGCGCGGACCCTTGCGGGTGCGGGCGTTGGTACGGGTGCGCTGGCCACGCAGCGGGAGGCCACGACGGTGACGCAGGCCGCGGTAGCAGCCCAGGTCCATCAGGCGCTTGATCGCGATGCCGATTTCACGGCGCAGATCGCCTTCTACGATGTACTTGCCGACTTCGGCGCGCAGGCGCTCGATTTCCGGCTCCGACAGATCGCGGATCTTGGTGGTCGAAGCAACGCCTGCGACTTCGCAGACCTTCTTCGAACGGGTACGGCCGATGCCGTAAATGCTTTGCAACCCGACCCAGACGTGCTTCTGGGCTGGCAGGTTGACGCCTGCAATACGCGCCATGACGCGGTTCTCCAGCTGAGTGATGGCCGACAGCGCGCCTCGGGCACGCCAATCCGGCAGGATGGATCAAAAAAGTGAACTAGCGATACTAACAAGGTTCCGGTTTACATGGAAGCCCGTGAAACCATTGGTTTCATGAACCCGGCCTGGGGAGTGTGCCCAGGCTCCGGCGCCGGATGGGGTTGGACCTGGGGTTTCCCCCGGGGCCGCCCGCGCTACTCCAGCGCGGGACCACCTCATCACACCCCCACCCGGAACCGCTGCGGGGGCCGCCCTTCGTTTGTGTGGCCGGAGTCCGCGAAGCGGAGGGACCATCACGTCAGGAAGACGAAAGTATAACAGGCCAATCAGCCGCGGGCAAAACCGCCGCGGTTGCCGCCCTTCAGGTTGGCCTTCTTCAGCAGGCTCTCGTACTGGTGGGACATCAGGTGCGCCTGCACCTGGGCGATGAAGTCCATCACCACCACCACCACGATCAGCAGCGAAGTACCGCCGAAGTAGAACGAGGCGTTCAGCTGAGTGCGCATCAGCTCCGGCAGCAGGCAGACAATCACCAGGTAGGCCGAGCCGGCCGCGGTCAGGCGGGTCAGCACGCCGTCGATGTAGTCGGCGGTGGCCTTGCCCGGACGGATGCCCGGAATCAGCGCGCCCGACTTCTTCAGGTTGTCGGCGGTTTCCTGCGAGTTGAACACCAGCGCGGTGTAGAAGAACGCGAAACCGGTAATCAGCGCAGCGAACACGATCATGTGCAGCGGCTCGCCCGGGCCCAGGGCGTTGGCGACCTTCTGCAGGATCTGGCCGAAGCTGCTCTGGTTGGCGGCCTGGCCGGACCACATGGCCAGGGTGGCCGGGAAGGCCAGCAGGCTCGAGGCGAAGATCGCCGGGATGACGCCGGCCATGTTGAGCTTCAGCGGCAGGAACGAGGTCTGGTTCATGTACGCATTGCGACCGCCCTGGCGGCGCGCGTAATTGACCGTGATCCGGCGCTGGCCACGCTCGACGAACACCACGAAGAAGGTGAAGGCGAGCACGACGATGGCGATCAGCAGCAGCTGGATGAACTGGATGTTGCCGTCGCGGTACGCGTCGAAGGTGTGGATGACCGCACCCGGCAGGCCCGCCACGATACCGGCAAAGATGATCAGCGATACGCCGTTGCCGATGCCGCGCTCGGTGACCTGCTCACCGACCCACATCAGGAACATGGTGCCGGCAGTCAGTGCGACCACGGCGGTGAGCACGAAGCCCATGCCCGGTGCGTACACGACCGGAGCGCCCGACGGCGAGACCTGGCCCTGCAGGGCCAGCGCGATCGAGCCGCCCTGCACCACTGCCAGCAGCACGGCGCCGATGCGCGAATACTGGGTGATCTTGCGGCGGCCGGACTCACCTTCCTTCTGCATCGCCTTCAGGGCGGGGAAGATGTGCACGGCCAGCTGCATCACGATCGATGCCGAGATGTACGGCATCACGTTCAGCGCGAAGATGCTGAAACGGTGCAGGGCGCCGCCCGAGAACATGTTGAACATGTCCACGATGCCGCCGCCCTGCTGTTGCATCATGGCAAGCATGGCATCGGGATTGACGCCCGGCACCGGCACGTAGCAGCCGATGCGATAGACGATCAAAGCCCCGACGACGAACAGCAAACGTTGGCGAAGTTCAGTGAACTTGCCCATTCCGCCCGCGAGGTTACCGATGCCAGCTTGCGCCATGATTTTCTTACTCCGTTACGCTGCCGCCGGCAGCTTCGATCGCAGCCTTGGCACCGGCCGTGGCAGCAATACCCTTCAGGGTGAACGCCTTGGTCACTTCGCCCTTGACGACGACCTTGGCCTTCTTTGCGGTGCTCGGGACCAGCTTGGCAGCACGCAGGGCGGCGAAGTCGATCTCACCGGCCGGCAGCTTGTCCAGCGCGTACAGCAGCACTTCAGCGGTGTCCTTGGCGATCGGCGAACGGAAGCCGATCTTCGGCAGACGACGCTGCATGGGGGTCTGGCCGCCTTCGAAGCCAGCCTTGATCTTGCCGCCACCCTTGCGGGCGAACGAACCCTTGTGGCCGCGGCCGGCAGTCTTGCCCAGGCCCGAGCCGATACCGCGACCGACGCGGGTACGCTCGGTGCGGGCGCCCGGTGCCGGGCTCAGTTCATTGAGACGCAGAGTCATGGTCGATTACTCCTCAACCTGGACGAGGTACTGAACCTTGTTGATCAGGCCGCGCACCTGCGGGCTGTCCTTCAGTTCACGCACATCGTTGAGCTTGTTCAGGCCCAGGGCACGCACCGACAGGCGGTGACGCGACTGGGTGCCACGCAGGCCACGCACCAGGCGGACCTTGACAGTCTTGTTGGACTCATTAGCCATGGTTGAGTTCCTCCACCTTCTTGCCGCGCTTGGCCGCGATGCGGGCCGGCGACTGCGCAGCAGACAGGCCCTTCACGGTGGCACGCACCAGGTTGATCGGGTTGCGCGAACCGGTGGCCTTGGCCAGCACGTTCTTAACGCCAACGGCTTCCAGCACGGCGCGCATGGCACCGCCGGCGATCACACCGGTACCTTCCGAAGCCGGCTGCATGAACACGCGGGCTGCGCCGTGACCATCCTTGATGGTGTGCCACAGGGTGCCGTTGTTCAGGTCAACGCTGACCAGGTTCTTGCGGGCCTGTTCCATCGACTTCTGGATGGCGACCGGCACTTCGCGGGCCTTGCCATAACCGAAACCGACCTTGCCTTCGCCGTCGCCGACAACGGTCAGGGCGGTGAAGGTGAACTGGCGGCCACCCTTGACGGTCTTGCTGACGCGGTTGACCGCGACCAGCTTTTCGATCATGCCGTCGTCGATCTTCTCTTCGCGGTTACGGTCGCGATCGCGACCCCGCTGCTGACGCTCTTCTGCCATGTTGATTCCTTGGTTGTTTGGGTATGTACGGCTCGAGGCCGCTTATGGTTGTGGAATGTCGCGTTGTTCCGGTGAACCACTGCAGAAGAGTGGCGCCGCCCCGCCTCACTCAGGCGGGCGAGCAGGCGGGCAGGAGACCACAGGTCCCCTGCCCTTGTCCCTTAGAACTGCAGGCCGGCTTCGCGGGCGGCTTCTGCCAGGGCCTTGATGCGGCCGTGGTAGCGGTAGCCCGAACGATCGAAGGCAACCTTCTCGACGCCGGCGGCCTTGGCGCGCTCAGCGACGATACGGCCGACCTTGGCGGCGGCATCGGCGTTCTTGCCGTTCTTCAGGCCTTCCTTGACGTCGGTCTGGGTGGTGTTGGCGGCAGCCAGCACCTTGGAACCGTCGGCGGTGAAGACCTGGGCGTACAGGTGCTGGCCGGTGCGCAGCACCGACAGGCGGGCGACGCCGAGCTCACGGATGTGGGCGCGGGTCGACTTGGCGCGACGCAGGCGGGCGATGTTCTTGTTCATGATGTTTTTCCTTTGAAAGCGGAAGCGCCTAATTAGGCCTTCTTGGCTTCCTTACGGATGATGACTTCGTCGGAGTACTTCACGCCCTTGCCCTTGTACGGCTCCGGCTTGCGGAACGCACGGATCTTGGCGGCAACTTCACCGACGACCTGCTTGTCAGCGCCCTGGACCAGGATCTCGGTCTGGGTCGGGGTGGTGATGGTGATGCCTTCCGGCGCCACGAACACGACCGGGTGCGAGAAGCCCAGGGACAGGCTCAGGTCCTTGCCCTGCATGGCAGCGCGGTAACCCACGCCGACCAGCTCCAGCTTGCGCTCGAAGCCTTCGGACACGCCCTTGACCATGTTGGACAGGATCGCACGCACGGTACCGGTCAGTGCGACCAGCTCGGCGTTCTCGGTGCTCAGGGTGGCAACGCCGTTGTCGACGTTGATGGCAATACCGGCCGGCTTGGCCAGCGACAGGGTGCCCTTCGGGCCCTTGGCGGTGACGCTGTCCGACTGGACGTTCAGTTCAACCTTACCCAGGGTAATCGGCTTCTTGGCTACGCGGGACATAGTTCTACTCCTTTCGCCTTAGGCCACGAAGCACAGGACTTCGCCGCCGACGCCCAGCTGGCGCGCCTGCGCATCAGTCATGATGCCCTTGGAGGTGGAAATGATGGAGATACCCAGGCCGTTCATGACCTTCGGCAGCTCGCTCTTGCCGCGGTACTGGCGCAGGCCCGAACGCGAGAAGCGCTTCAGGGTCGCGATGACCGGCTTGCCTTCGAAATACTTCAGCACGATTTCCAGCTCGGACTTGTTGTTTTCCAGCTGGGTCACGCGCAGGTCGGTGATGTAACCCTCGTCCTTCAGGACCTGGGCGATCGCAACCTTGATCTTGGACGACGGGGCCTTCACCGTCTGCTTGCCTACCGCGGCCGCATTCTTGATGCGGACCAGCAGGTCGGCGATGGGATCAGTCATGCTCATATGAGTACCTTTGAGTGCACCGATATCCGCTTTCGCGAAAATCTGTTGTCTCCTGGAAACGGGCCAGGCCCCTTGATGCAGCGGGCCGGAAGCCCACTCCTACGACCCCGTTTGCGCAGGGCAAGACGCGGGAGTATACGCCAAAAGAGCCCGGCTTGCGCCGGGCTCTTCGGTTTTTTTTGCGTCGGGAAAGCTGAATGCCTCCCCCGCCCGGTTCAGGAACCCCCGAAGGGGCTCCTGATCGCAGGGCCGGCTGGGATTACCAGCTGGCCTTGCGCAGACCCGGGACGTCGCCACGCATGGTGGCTTCACGCAGCTTGTTACGGCCCAGGCCGAACTTGCTGTAGACGCCACGCGGACGACCCGACAGTTCGCAACGGTTGCGCTGGCGGCTCGGCGACGAATCGCGCGGCAGCTTGGCCAGCTTGGTTGCGGCGTCGATCTTCTCTTCGTAGGTCGCGTCCACGGAGGACACGATCTTCTTCAGAGCCGCACGCTTTTCAGCGTACTTCTTTGCCAGCTTTTCCCGCTTGATGTCGCGGTTGACCATGGAGGTCTTTGCCATTTCGGTTTCCTCGACAGATCAGTTACGGAACGGGAACTTGAACGCTGCCAGCAGCGCCTTCGCTTCCGCGTCGGTCTTCGCAGTGGTGGTGATGGCGATATCCATACCGCGGATCGCGTCGACGGCGTCGAAGTCGATTTCCGGGAAGATGATCTGCTCCTTCACACCCATGTTGAAGTTGCCGCGGCCGTCGAAGGAACGACCGGAAACACCACGGAAGTCGCGCACGCGCGGCAGCGAGATGTTGATCAGGCGATCCAGGAACTCGTACATCTTGTGGCGACGCAGCGTGGTCTTGCAGCCGATCGGCCAACCATCGCGGATCTTGAACGACGCAACCGACACACGCGACTTGGTGACAACCGGCTTCTGGCCGGAAATCTTGGTCATGTCGCCGACGGCGTTTTCCAGGATCTTCTTGTTGGTGGCCGCTTCGCCGACACCCATGTTCAGGGTGACCTTGACCAGCTTCGGCACTTCCATCGGATTGGTGTAGCCGAACTGCTTCATCAGCGCCGGCACCACTTCGTCCTTGTAGAACTTTTCGAGACGGGAACTCATCTTCTCATTCCTCAGGCGTCGAGCGCCTCACCGCTGGAGCGGAACACACGCAGTTTGCGTCCATCCTCCAGCACCTTGAAGCCAACGCGTTCGCCCTTGCCCGAAGCCGGGTTCAGAACATTCACGTTGGAGATATGGATCGAAGCTTCGCGCTCGACCACGCCGCCGGCAACACCTGCCTGCGGGTTCGGCTTGGTGTGGCGCTTGACGATGTTCACGTTGGCGACGACCACGCGGTCGCCGTCGACGCGGACGACTTCGCCCTGCTTGCCCTTGTCCTTGCCAGCGTTGACGACAACCTGGTCGCCCTTCTTGATACGGTTAGCCATGATTATCTCCTGTCGCTCACAGCACTTCGGGAGCGAGCGAGACGATCTTCATGAACTTCTCCGAACGAAGTTCACGGGTCACCGGCCCGAAAATACGGGTACCGATCGGCTCCTGCTTGCTGTTCAGCAGAACGGCAGCGTTGCCGTCGAAGCGGATCAGCGAGCCGTCGGCGCGACGCACACCCTTGCGGGTACGCACCACGACGGCGTCATACACTTCACCCTTCTTGACCTTGCCGCGCGGAATCGCATCCTTCACGGTGACCTTGATGATGTCGCCGATGCCGGCGTAACGGCGCTTGGAACCACCCAGCACCTTGAAGCACATCACCTGCTTGGCACCCGAATTGTCCGCGACGTCAAGGTAGCTCTGCATCTGGATCATGATTCAGCTCCTTATTCAGCCGCGCGCGTGATGACTTCCACCACGCGCCAGTTCTTGGTCTTGGACATCGGAGCAATCTCGGTCACGCGGACGACATCGCCTTCCTTGCAGGCGTTGTCGGCATCGTGGGCGTGCAGCTTCGTCGAGCGCTTGATGTACTTGCCGTACAGCGCGTGCTTGACCTGACGCTCAACCAGGACGGTAACCGTCTTGTCCATCTTGTTGCTGACGACACGGCCTTCGACCGTGCGCAGCGTCTTCTTTTCAGTATTGTCGCTCATAGCGGCCATCCTTACTTCGTGCTGCCGAGCAGGGTCTTGACGCGAGCAATCTCGCGACGGACCCGGCGAATGTCGTGGGTCTTCGGCAGCTGGCCGGTGACCTGCTGCATACGGACAGAGAACTGTTCCTTACGCAGGTCGATCAGGTGGGCCTTGAGTTCGTCAGCCGACTTTTCACGGAGAGTTTTGATATCCATCAGCGCACCGTACGGGTCACGAAAGTGGTGGTGACCGAGAGCTTGGCGGCGGCCAGGCGGAACGCCTCGCGAGCCACTTCCTCGGAAACACCCTCGATTTCATAGATCATGCGGCCGGGCTGGATCTGGGCCACCCAGTATTCCACGTTACCCTTACCCGAACCCATTCGGACTTCGATGGGCTTCTTGGTGATGGGCTTGTCGGGGAACACGCGGATCCACATCTTGCCGCCGCGCTTGACGTAGCGGCTGATCGAGCGGCGGGCCGCTTCGATCTGACGCGCGGTCAGCTGACCGTGTGCGGTTGCCTTCAGGCCATACTCGCCGAAGCTGACAGCGTTGGCGCTCCAGCTCAGGCCATCGTTACGGCCCTTGTGTACCTTGCGGTACTTGGTTCGCTTGGGTTGCAACATTGTCGTTACCTCGCTTCACGGGCCGGGCGCTGACGGTCACCACGGTCGCCGCGATCGTGACGATCGTTGCGCGACGGGGTGTCGTCCTGCTTTTCCTGGCCAACCTGGGAGAAATCGAAGACCTCGCCCTTGTAGATCCAGACCTTGATGCCGATGATGCCGTAGGTCGTCTTGGCTTCAGCGAAGCCATAGTCGATGTCGGCACGCAGGGTGTGCAGCGGCACGCGGCCTTCGCGGTACCACTCCGAACGGGCGATTTCTGCACCGTTGAGGCGGCCACCGACGTTGACCTTGATGCCCAGGGCACCCAGGCGCATCGCGTTGCCGACCGAGCGCTTCATTGCACGGCGGAACATGATGCGACGCTCCAGCTGCTGGGCGATCGACTCGGCAACGAGCTGCGCGTCCAGTTCCGGCTTGCGCACTTCGGTGACGTTGATGTGCGCCGGGACGCCCATCATCTCGCTCACTTCCTTGCGCAGCTTCTCGATGTCCTCACCGCGCTTGCCGATCACCACGCCCGGACGGGCGGTGTGGATCGTCACGCGAGCGGTCTTGGCCGGACGCTCGATCAGGATCTTGCTGATGCCGGCCTGAGCCAGCTTCTTGCGCAGCATGTCGCGCACTTTCAGGTCGGCTGCCAGGTAACCAGCGAACTCGGCCTTGTTGGCGTACCACTTGGAGTTCCAGTCCTTGGAAATGCCGAGGCGGATACCAATCGGATGAACTTTATGACCCATGGTCTTTTCCTTATCCGCTTACTTGGCGGCGCCCACAACCACAGTGATGTGGCTGGTGCGCTTGAGGATGCGGGTACCGCGGCCTTTCGCCCGCGCCATGAAACGCTTCAGGGTCGGACCTTCATCAACCATGATGGTCTGAACCTTCAGCTCGTCGACGTCGGCGCCCTGGTTGTTCTCGGCATTTGCAATAGCCGACTCCACCACCTTCTTGATCAGGTGGGCAGCCTTCTTGTCCGAAAACTTCAGCAGGTTGACCGCACGCTCGGCCGGCAGACCGCGCACCTGGTCAGCGACCAGACGAGCCTTCTGCGGGGAGATGCGCGCAGTGCGCAGGATGGCTTTCGCTTCCATTGTCATCTCTCCTTACTTGCCCGACTTCTTGTCACCACCGTGACCCTTGAAGGTCCGGGTGATGGCAAATTCGCCGAGCTTGTGGCCGACCATGTTCTCGTTGACGAGAACCGGGATGTGGTTCTTGCCGTTATGCACGGCAATGGTGACGCCTACCATGTCAGGCAGGATCATCGAACGGCGCGACCAGGTCTTGATCGGCTTCTTGCTGCCCGCAGCGGCCTCCACCTTCTTGACGAGGTGGTGATCGACGAACGGGCCCTTCTTGAGTGAACGTGCCATGGTCGATTAGCCCCTACGATCGCGGACGATGAACTGCTGAGTGCGCTTGTTATGGCGCGTCTTGTAACCCTTGGTCGGGACACCCCACGGGGTGACCGGATGCGGGTTACCCTGGCCGGCCTTGGCCTCACCACCACCGTGCGGGTGGTCAACCGGGTTCATGGCAGCACCACGAACGGTCGGGCGGACGCCGCGCCAACGCTTGGCACCGGCCTTGCCCAGCTTTTCCAGGCTGTGCTCGTCGTTGCCGACTTCGCCGATGGTGGCGCAGCACTCGACCGGAACCTTGCGCATTTCACCCGAGCGCAGGCGCAGGGTGGCGTAGATGCCTTCGCGAGCCACCAGCTGCACGGCCGCACCCGCGGCGCGAGCGATCTGAGCGCCCTTGCCCGGCTTCAGTTCGATGCAGTGGATGGTGGTGCCGACCGGGATGTTGCGCAGCGGCAGGGTGTTGCCAGCCTTGATCGGGGCATCCGAACCGGCGATCACCTGATCACCAGCCTTCAGGCCCTTCGGGGCGATGATGTAGCGACGCTCACCGTCGACGTAGCACAGCAGAGCGATGTGGGCGGTGCGGTTCGGATCGTATTCGATGCGTTCCACGCGCGCCGGGATGCCCAGCTTGTTGCGCTTGAAGTCGATGATGCGGTAGTGCTGCTTGGCACCACCACCGACGTGACGCACGGTGATGCGGCCATGGTGGTTACGACCACCCGAGCGGCTCTGCGACTCGACCAGCGCAGCGTGCGGAGCACCCTTGTGCAGGTCGGGAGTGACCACGCGCACGGCCGAGCGGCGGCCGGGGGAAGTGGGCTTGAATTTCATCAATGGCATGGGATGTACCTCAGGCCTTGGCCGTTACATCGATCGACTGGCCGTCGGCCAGGCGAACGTACGCCTTGCGCCAATCGCCGCGGCGGCCAGCACGGTTACGGAAGGACTTGTTCTTGCCCTTGACGTTGACCACGTTGACGGCTTCGACCTTGACGTCGAACAGCTGCTCAACCGCGGCCTTTACATCGGCCTTGGTGGCTTCGTTCGAAACTTCGAAGACATACTGGTTGGAGAGTTCCTGCAGGCGCGCGGTCTTTTCGGAGACACGCGGGGCACGCAGCACGCTGAAGATTTTTTCGTTGCTGTTCATGCCAGCCACTCCTCGACCTTCTTGACCGCGTCAGCGGTGATGACGACCGTGTCGGCACCCACCAGCGAGACCGGATCCAGACCCTGGACGTCACGCACCTGCACGTACGGCAGATTGCGGGCGGACAGGTACAGGTGCTCGGACGCTTCTTCGGTGACGATCAGCGGGCGCTTGCCCACTTCCAGGCCGGCCAGCTTGGCGATCAGACCCTTCGTGTTGGTCACTTCGACGTCGAAGGACTCCACGATGGTCAGACGGCCCTGACGGTTCAGCTCGGACAGGATCGCGCACATGGCGGCACGGTACTGCTTGCGATTGACCTTCTGCTCGAAGCTGCGCGGCTTGGCCGCGAAGGTGACACCGCCGCCGACGAAGATCGGAGCCGTCAGTGCGCCATGACGCGCGCCGCCGCCCTTCTGCTTCTTCGACTTCTTGGTGGTACCAGCCACTTCAGAGCGAGTCTTCTGTGCCTTGGTGCCGGCGCGACCGGCGTTGCGGTAAGCAACGACGACCTGGTGGACCAGATCTTCGCTGAAATCGCGACCGAACACGGCTTCGGAGACCGAGACCTTGTTGTTGCTACCCGTGATAACGAGTTCCATCGTCATCTCTCCTTATGCCTTGCTCGCCGGACGGACGATCACGTCGCCACCCGCCGCGCCAGGAACGGCGCCGCGAACCGCGATCAGACCGCGCTCGACGTCGACCTTGACCACTTCCAGGTTCTGGGTGCTCTGCTGCACCGCGCCCATGTGGCCCGACATCTTCTTGCCCGGGAAAACGCGACCCGGGGTCTGGCGCTGACCCAGCGAACCCGGCGCGCGATGCGACAGCGAGTTACCGTGGGTTGCATCGCCCATACGGAAGTTGTGGCGCTTGATGGTGCCCTGGAAGCCCTTACCCTTGGTGACACCCTGGACGTCGACGATCTGGCCGACTTCGAAGATGTCCGCCTTGACTTCGCCGCCAACGGCGAAATCGCCGAGCTGCGCGTCTTCAACGCGGAATTCCCACAGGCCACGACCCGCTTCCACCTTCGCCTTGGCGAAGTGGCCGGCTTCCGGCTTGTTGACCAGGGCAGCGCGACGCGCGCCGACGGTCACCTGCACGGCGCTGTAGCCGTCGGTTTCGACGGTCTTGATCTGCGCGATGCGGTTCGGGGTTGCTTCGATCAGGGTCACCGGGATGGAGCGGCCATCTTCAGTGAACACGCGGCTCATGCCGGCCTTGCGGCCCACGAAGCCCAACGAATACTTCTTCGTCATGGTCGTAGTCCTCAGGTCAGCTTGATCTGAACGTCGACGCCGGCAGCCAGTTCGAGCTTCATCAGCGCGTCCACGGTCTTGTCATTCGGGTCAACGATATCGAGCACGCGCTTGTGCGTGCGGGTCTCGTACTGGTCACGCGCGTCCTTGTCGACGTGCGGGGAAACGAGAACGGTGTAACGCTCGATCTTGGTCGGCAGCGGGATCGGGCCACGCACTTGCGCGCCGGTCCGCTTTGCCGTTTCAACGATCTCGCTGGCCGAACGGTCGATCAGACGATGATCGAACGCTTTCAGCCGGATCCGGATCTTTTGGTCCGCCATGGCGGTAGGTTCCTTCGTTAAAAGAGCGACAGACAAAGCCTCTGGGTTGCTTTGCCCCATGAAATTCCTGAATACGGACGGCCCACACTCCTGCAGGCCGACAAGGTCACTCCATAGACCTCAAAAACGTAGGCAGACCCGTTCCCAGGCCTGCCCAGACGTAGAAGCATAATGGCACGCAAGGCAGCTGTCAACAGTCGCCTGTTGACGCCGCCTGAATGGCATTGACCCTTCCTGGTCCGGGGAACACAAGGCACATCCTGTGCCTGCTTTCCCATTTGATACGCCCCGATGCCCTACCCAGGCAACATCGGGGCGCAGATACTACCAGATTACTCGATGATCTTCGAGACCACGCCGGCGCCGACGGTACGGCCACCTTCGCGGATGGCGAAGCGCAGGCCTTCGTCCATTGCCACCGGGTTGATCAGGGTGACGACCATCTTGACGTTGTCACCCGGCATCACCATTTC